>NZ_JAKRNU010000030.1 GCF_022346545.1 Sporosarcina sp. ACRSM
CGTAACAAGGTAGCCGTATCGGAAGGTGCGGCTGGATCACCTCCTTTCTAAGGAATATTTCGGAATGTAGACCCAAGGGGTCTGCAAGTTAACGTTTTGCGTTCAGTTTTGAAGGTTCATTTTGAACTTCATAATACAATCCCGAAAGGGGCCTATAGCTCAGCTGGTTAGAGCGCACGCCTGATAAGCGTGAGGTCGGTGGTTCGAGTCCACTTAGGCCCACCATTAAGATTTCCAAGCATTTTAATTGCTAGAGAACTTAATCTTTATATTTCGGGGCCTTAGCTCAGCTGGGAGAGCGCCTGCCTTGCACGCAGGAGGTCAGCGGTTCGATCCCGCTAGGCTCCACCATCATACTCCGAGTGGAGTATTTTTGTTCTTTGAAAACTGGATAAAACGACATTGAAAGTAACAAATCAAGAATCAACCGAACAAATCCTTTTGTGATTTGTTTATGCAATACCTTTTTAAGAGCACCTGTTTACATCGCTGTGAACAAGGACTCACCAAGATGGCTTATTGAAGCCGAAAGGTTAAGTTAGAAAGGGCGCACGGCGGATGCCTTGGCACTAGGAGCCTATGAAGGACGGCACTAACAC
>NZ_JAKRNU010000031.1 GCF_022346545.1 Sporosarcina sp. ACRSM
ATTCGGAAATCTCCGGATCAAAGCTTACTTACAGCTCCCCGGAGCATATCGGTGTTAGTGCCGTCCTTCATAGGCTCCTAGTGCCAAGGCATCCGCCGTGCGCCCTTTCTAACTTAACCTTCGGCTTCCGATACACATCGCATTGCGTTGTCAGCTGCGTTCGTTCACATCCTCACGTGCCAAAGCACGCTCCGGTGTTCACTCACTTGCTTCCTAGCACTGCTCGTGTCTCGAAACCCTTTCAGTGACTCTTTTACATATAGCGATATACATAAAATCGTCTTAAAAAGGTATTGCATAAACAAATCACAAAAGGATTTGTTCGGTTGATTCTTGATTTGTTACTTTCAATGTCGTTTTATCCAGTTTTCAAAGAACAAGTTTGAAGCATTCATCAAAAGGATGAACCTTCAAAACTGAACGCAAAACGTTAACTTGCAGACCCCTTGGGTCTACATTCCGAAATATTCCTTAGAAAGGAGGTGATCCAGCCGCACCTTCCGATACGGCTACCTTGTTACGACTTCACCCCAATCATCTGTCCCACCTTCGGCGGCTGGCTCCCGTAAGGGTTACCCCACCGACTTCG
>NZ_JAKRNU010000032.1 GCF_022346545.1 Sporosarcina sp. ACRSM
ATCCGCCGTGCGCCCTTTCTAACTTAACCTTTCGGCTTCAATAAGCCATCTTGGTGAGTCCTTGTTCACAGCGATGTAAACAAGTGCTCTTAAAAAGGTATTGCATAAACAAATCACAAAAAGGATTTGTTCGGTTGATTCTTGATTTGTTACTTTCAATGTCGTTTTATCCAGTTTTCAATGAACAAAATAATGGTATTCAGCAATCCAATTGCCGAAACAATTAATTGGTGGAGCCTAGCGGGATCGAACCGCTGACCTCCTGCGTGCAAGGCAGGCGCTCTCCCAGCTGAGCTAAGGCCCCTCAATAAATATTGTTTTTAAGCAGCCGTTCTACTTAAAAGGTCTATATGGTGGGCCTAAGTGGACTCGAACCACCGACCTCACGCTTATCAGGCGTGCGCTCTAACCAGCTGAGCTATAGGCCCCTTTCGGGATTTTTTAATAAGATGAAGTTTCATAATGAACCTTCAAAACTGAACGCAAAACGTTAACTTGCAGACCCCTTGGGTCTACATTCCGAAATATTCCTTAGAAAGGAGGTGATCCAGCCGCACCTTCCGATACGGCTACCTTGTTACG
>NZ_JAKRNU010000033.1 GCF_022346545.1 Sporosarcina sp. ACRSM
GGTAACCCTTACGGGAGCCAGCCGCCGAAGGTGGGACAGATGATTGGGGTGAAGTCGTAACAAGGTAGCCGTATCGGAAGGTGCGGCTGGATCACCTCCTTTCTAAGGAATATTTCGGAATATAGACCCAAGGGGTCTGCAAGTTAACGTTTTGCGTTCAGTTTTGAAGGTTCATCCTTTTGATGGATGCTTCAAACTGAAGGGTTTCGAGAAGCAAGCAGTACTAGGAAGCGAACGAGTGAACACCGGAGCGTGCTTATGCACGTGAGGATGTGAGCAAGTGAAGCTGACAACGTAATGCGCCGCTTATCGGAAGCCGACTTGTTCTTTGAAAACTGGATAAAACGACATTGAAAGTAACAAATCAAGAATCAACCGAACAAATCCTTTTTGTGATTTGTTTATGCAATACCTTTTTAAGACAATTTTATGTATATCGCTATATGTAAAAGAGTCACTGAAAGGGTTTCGAGACACGAGCAGTGCTAGGAAGCAAGTGAGTGAACACCGGAGCGTGCTTTGGCACGTGAGGATGTGAACGAACG
>NZ_JAKRNU010000003.1 GCF_022346545.1 Sporosarcina sp. ACRSM
ATCATGACGAAACTTGGATTGAAAGGAAAGAAGTTCATGCGGAAATCTCGTCGCTACAGCTCCTATAAAGGAACTGTCGGCACTGTAGCGAAGAATCGTATTAACCGCCGCTTTTATACGAATATTACCCATCAGAAGCTGACAACGGACATTACGGAATTCAAGTGTTTGGAAGGTCATAAACTCTATCTCAGTCCTATTTTGGATATGTATAATGGCGAAATCCTTTCGTACGGCATCAGTATGCATCCGACGTTGGACTTTGTGATGAAGCCATTGGAAGAGGCTCTTCAAATCGTAAAGGAAGCAAGATACAGGACCACTATACACTCTGATCAAGGATGGCATTACCAGCATAAGAAATGGGTTAAGACCCTTAAAAATAATAACGTATTCCAGAGTATGTCGCGTAAAGGAAACTGCATAGATAATTCACCGATGGAGAATTTCTTTGGGCTTTTAAAGCAGGAAATGTATTATGGCGAAGCACTTCGCACGTACGAGGAACTTAAAAGAGACATCGAATCATACATCCATTATTACAATCACAAACGCATCAAACAGAAATTGGCTGGCATGAGCCCGGTTCAATACCGTCTTCACACCAGCCAATTAGCTGCCTAATATAAACTCTAACTTTTAGGGGTCACATCAACACCGTCGCAAGCTAAAGGGTGGTTCTCAAAACAAATAACGTAATTTGACAACCATCACCCTGACGGTAAAGGCTGCAAAGGGAAGCGTTAGCGCGCTTCTCTTTTTTAGTATATGTCCATTATAAATCAAATTATGCAATAGTTCAATGTACGTGCTGTTGATTAAAGATTGTTCTCAGCTGCATGTTAGATGTTGGAGGTCAAATTTCTTTTCGAATAAAATAACCCAATCCAGAACCTAAAAATAGGATGAGACTCCCAAAAACTACGATGATTAGCGTAGTAGCTGAAACATTTAACGCTCCAAAGCTTTCGCCTGTACTGGGCATCATCAATAAAAATGGTTGCGCCCAAGGATAGTAAGGGCCGAACTTCTCAGAATTGACAATGAGCATATTTGGTATTGTGAAAATGACATTGACCGCAAGAGGTGCCGCGAAACTCGACCACGCAATGGATACGAACATTTGCAAAGCGATTAAAGGCAGGCATGCGATCCATCCTCCCAACACACTCGTCGCAATGACTTCCCAAGGGAGATCCGTCGAAAATCCTTTTAACCATCCAATCAAGAAAAGCCCCGAGACAAACAATAGTTGTGTGAGACCAATGAGAAAGCTCACAATGAGCACTTTTACGATATAGACATTTTTTCTGGAGACGGGCATGGTCAACAGTTGCTTCCAGCCTCCTCCGACATGTTCATATCGGCAAATAAAGCTTGAAAAGACGCCTGTTAATAGCGGTAAGAATAAAATCGCATGACTAATGGTCATCATGCCGAGCGTTTCGATCCATTGCTGTTCTCCGAGATCAGTCATTGTACCGGCGCCTAAACCAAGTAACAACGATAGAATAGGGCTTACAAAAATAAGCAACCAAATCGCGGATTTTCGTAACTTCAGAAACTCGGATTGAAATAGCTTCCTCATTTATTGCACGTCCTTTCTGTGAAACTCAACAAGACTAATGAGGTAGATAAGGATTCCTAAGCCGAGGCCCGCTAACACCGAATAGATCGGTTTATCCCATTCATTCATCAACAAAGGCCATTTCCAGGGAACCCAATCAGGAAAATTCATGCCATACATCGAAACGATAGCCCCGACAATCCCGATTGTTAAGGGCAATGCCTGGTTTTTGATCGTAATGGCCAGCCAAATTTGCAATGCGAGAAAAGGCATGGAAGCAAGACAAGGGAAAAAGCACATTTTGACTACATAAAGAAACGGAATATCGCTCCCGAACTTTAAGAGAAGACCAAGAATGATCGTGCCGCCCGCCAGTAGTGAACACGCAACGAGTAACAGGAGCACTGCCAACAAGACTTTCCCCGTAAACACTCGTGATTTTGAAATCGGCAAAGCTAAAAGTTGCTTCCATGTATTGGTCTGATGTTCGATATTGGCAATCATCGATGTTAGTATAGTCAAACCGATAAGAATCGTTGGAATGGATAGCATGGAAACTTCACCAATAAGACCGCCCCACAAATCTTCCTTATAAACACCTGTAAGCCACTCATATCGGAGTCCAAAATTGACGGCTTCCAGTCCAATGACACCAATGGGCCCAAGAAATACGAGAAAAAGAATCATTTTTCGCTTGATTTTCAGAAATTCAGAGGCCATGATCCGTGCCATCACAAACCACCTTCCTGACCCGTCAATTCTAAGAAGATATCTTCCAATGATTTTTTCTCTTCTTCTACTCTATAAATGGAATAATCATGTTGAACGAGTGCTTTTACGATTTCAGCAATTTTCTCATTCGAACTATTCTCAACGAAAATGTTATTTTGCATGCGTTGTGTAGTGTATCCATGGGACAACAATGTCTTCCATGCAGCTTCTGCATGATTGACAGTTAACTTAATCTTGCTCGTAGATCGTTCCCTTAACTTTGAAATCGAATCTTGAAAAATCATTTGCCCCTTTGAGATAATACCCACTTGTGTCGCCATTTGGTCAATTTCCGACAGCAAGTGGCTTGATATGACAATCGTGATGCCGTGTTCCTTTGGCATGCTTTTAATGAGCTCACGCATTTCAATAATGCCAGACGGATCCAGTCCATTCGTTGGCTCATCCAAAATGAGTAACTCCGGATTGCCAAGTAAGGCAGTCGCAATGCCGAGTCGCTGCTTCATTCCTAAAGAGAATCCCTTGACAGGCCGTTTCGCGTCTTTGGTCAGACGGACAATTGACAGGACTTCGTCAATTCTAGATTTAGGTGCATCCAATAAAATTCGTACAGCTTCTAAATTTTCATACGCGGTTAAATGTCCATAGTAAGAAGGATATTCAACAAGCGAGCCTACCTTTTTTAAAATGGAGAGCTTTTCTTTTTTGATATCCTTCCCGAAAATATGGATGGACCCTTTTGTTGGGCGGGCAAGTCCGAGAAGCATTCGAATCGTCGTCGTTTTACCCGCACCATTCGGACCTAAGAACCCATAAATTTCACCTTTTTTCACTTGTAAATCAATATGATTCACAACTCTTTTTGAACCAAACTTTTTCGTTAAATGTTTCGTTTCAATAATAAACGCACTCATTCTCCTCACCTCGCTTACTATCCTACCGTTTGAAGGTTAAAACAACGGGGGGCGGAGGTTTAAATTTTGTTTAAGAAAAGAAAAAAAGATAGGCATACGATCGCCTATCTTAACGTTTTTGGATTTTTATCTTTGTACCACGTTCACTCGTTTCAATATCCCAATCCAACTTCATTTCTTTTAGCATGAGGGAAATGATCGAGAGTCCGATTCCAATTCCCGTCTGATTTGACTTACCTTTCATGCCAGGGCCATGATCTTCAAGGATAATTGCTTCATTTTCAACTCGAACTGCGACAAATTGTCCACTTTTGGCATGTCGAGCAATATTTTGAAACAGGTTATCCAACACACGATGCATCCACTGAGGATCGACTTCCCACAGCAACTGCCGATCGGGAATGTCCACCTCAATCGTAAATTGGTGATTCTCAAATACGGGATACCAAGACGAGAAGGAATTCCGGATTAACCGAGTCATATCTACCTTTTCTGGATAATATGGGTATTTTCCAGTCGTCAACAAGGTATAGGAAAGTAAGTTCTCAATCAGTTCGCCCATATAATTCACTTTTTCATCGATGAAATCCAATGATTCCTGACCTTTGGTACTCAATGACTCTTTCTGTAAACGATAGGCGTGACCACGGATCGTCGTCAGAGGTGTACGTAAATCATGCGATAAATTCGCGATGAGTTCTTTTCTAAGTTCTTCTTCTTCAATCTCCCGACTGCGACTCGTTTCCAGTTTCTTAACCATCCGATTGAATGATTGTTCCAGGCGTCCGATTTCATCCTCCTTTGTCACTTCGATCATCGCTGGGATGCCGGTTGCTTCAGGTGTAGCCATCGCTTTTTGTAAATGGAGCAGTCTCTTACGAATTCGATAAAAAAAGAGCATGGAAATGAGTATGAATAAGGCGAAGATCGATAACAGGGCGATTGGGAACATATAATTGTATTTTGCCCGAAGTTGATCACTTGGACTTACCATATCTGTACGAGGGACTTGTAGCACCATAAAACCCTCTTGCTGTTCATGCCCTATAAACGCAACGACGGTAAAGGGATCGACTGTATAGCCTCGATTTTGTTTCATAAACTCAACCGCATCAGATGCACTCCACGTATCAGGGACTGCTAATGAACTTGGAAATTTATCTCTTGTCTGTCCCGAATCATCTACCCAATACATGGATGCTTCCTGATAGATATGATTCATTTCCAATAACTTTTGATGGATTTCTGCTTCTGAGGCACCTGATAATCCTTTTGCTGTTTCAATCCACATATTCTCTAAATCAGTTCCGTTATAGTAGCGAACGGGGTCATCAACTTTTTCCAAGCTATTGTAAAAAATAACCGATACAACAGGCAGGGAAAGGGGGAGTATCAGGGTTGCCACAAGAATGATCAACAAATACTGGGTCAGCAAAGAGTTTCTTAGTTTTTTCACTGTCTCACCCGATAGCCCAGTCCTCGAATCGTTTCGATGATTTTCGGCGAACTTGGTTCTTCCTCAATCTTTTCACGCAAATGACGGATATGCACCATCAATGTTTTATCACCTTCCAAGTAAGGTTCGTTCCATATTGCTTCATAAATTTGTTCTTTTGTTAAGATTTGATTTGGATGTTGCAACAGGTACATGAAAATCTGATGTTGTTTGGCTGTCAACATGATTTCTTCACCGTCATCCGTTATAATGCGATTCGCGGTCATGTTCACCTTTAAATGACCAATCTGCATTTCTTCAGGAAAGTCCCGTTGAGTTCTTCTTAATAGCACTTCAATTCGGGCTGCAAGCTCATCGGGATGAAATGGCTTCGTCACATAATCATCTGCGAACTGTAACCCTTGCAACTTATCATCGACGGAGGTCCGAGCCGATAACATCAGAATCGGAATAGCTGGACGACTGTTTTTCAATCGCTGTCCCACTGTAAACCCGTCAAGTCCTGGAAGCATGACGTCCAATATGACTAAGTCCGCATCTCCAAGTTCTTCTACCGCTTGTTCTCCCGAGGTCATCCAACGTATGACATAGCCGCGTTGCTCTAGATCCTCTTTGACAATGTTGCCAATTTCTACATCGTCCTCGATGTATAGAATTTCATGCATCCAAATCCCTCACTTCCGCCAATTGAATAAGCTGTAAATAGTACGTATTATTTTCTCCTATGACTCTATCACATCAACTTTGAAATAAACATGGTCGCAATTCCAAAATAAATGAGTAGGGATAAGATATCGTTGATCGTTGTAATGAGCGGACCTGATGACACGGCTGGATCCACTTTGAATTTGTAGAGAAGGAGCGGAATAACCGTTCCCGCCAGTGTCCCGATAATAAGTGTGGCAAGAAGCGATGAACCGACAACGAGACCAAGCGTCAAACTATCGCGCCATACAAAGGCAATTACTGCAATAACAATCGCGCATGTAATCCCTATAATAATTCCGACAATCAACTCACGGAATAAAAGCTTCAGAGACTTTTTAACTGTAAGATCCTCTGAAACAAGCCCACGGACGACAACTGCGAGCGATTGAGTTCCCGTATTGCCAGTCATTCCGGCAATCATCGGCATGAAAAAGGCCAGTGCAACAACCGCCTCCAATGTAGCTTCAAATTTCTCAATAATTCCACCCGAAATGAGGCCGATGAAGAGTAATAAAATAAGCCACGGCAGTCTTCTCCAAGCAGCAACGAAAGGTCTCGTCCGAAAATCGATTTCTTTTCCGGATGCAGAAAGCTTTTCGATATCTTCATCAGCTTCTCGCTGGATCACATCTAAAATCTCTTCGACGTGAATGACACCAATCAGTTGATTTTTATGATTCACGACAGGAATCGATACAAGGTCACTATCACGAAAAACTTTTGCTGCATCCTCTTGATCTAAATCGGTTGGAAACGAAAGGATGTCTGTTTTCGTAATATCCGTAATCCATTCATCATCTGAAGCGCCAAGTAATTCACGGATGGATAAAACGCCTATTAGCTGGCTATCTGAGTTTAGAATATACAAGTAGTGAATATTCGTTTTTCCTTGTACGTTTTGTCGGAGATAGGAAATGGCATCCTTGGCTGTATACGTATCTTGAAGGGCGATAAACCCTTTTTTCATAAGTGTTCCGGTCGTTTCATGTTTGAAAACGCCGTTCGTCATGTTGTTCATAAAGTGGACCTCCTTAGCACGTCCACTTCTTCACGAGGTGAGGGGAAGTGAACGTTCTCTTTGTAATTTGTTTTGTTAGGGACCTTGACCAACTAGGGGGTTCTGAACTCGTCGAACTACACATCCCCATCACCTCCTTTCATGAATAGTGTCTTGCCACTGAAGCCGAGAAAATTGAAAAAACACCCCTCTACGAAAGAAGGGTGTTCAACAGAAAGACGCTATCATCGAATAAACCCTCTTCGTAGAGCTTTAGCACTATATGGCATAGGATGACTAGCATCCAGCTACGTTAAAAACCACCTTAAGTCGATGGTTCCTGTTGACCCATTGGTGTCTTTCGAATTTCTGGGCAGTAGCGTATCTCCATATAGGAGTTCTCTACTATTATCAAAAACGTATAAATCGATAGAAAAAAGTAGTAAAGGATCCATTCGTTTAAAATCTTATCAACGGTTATCCGTACATTAAATAAGGGTAAAGATTGTTATTGAAGTTAGAACTGTCATTGGAAGCGAAAAGTTAAAGGGGGGAAGCCTGTTTTGAAAAAAGCCTATAAAACGGAAGTTCTCCTCACCGCTACCCAACAACAAAAAGCCAATCAAACCATCGGCGTTTGCCGGTATGTTTACAATCTTTATCTGGAGACCGCACAAAACCACTACAAAGAAACAAAAAAGCATTTGTCTGGCTTTGATTTTTCAAAGTGGTTGAACAATGTGCATACGCAACAAAACGACAAATGGATTAAAGATGTGTCTAGTAAAGCCGTGAAACAATCGATTATGAATGGGGATCGCGCTTTTAAAAACTTCTTTAAAGGCGTATCTAAATTTCCGCGCTTCAAAAAGAAGAAAAATGAAGACGTAAAAGCTTATTTCCCGAAAAATAATGCAACAGACCTCACAGTCGAACGCCATCGAATTAAAATTCCAACGTTCGGGTGGGTGCGTTTGAAAGAATTTCGGTATATTCCGTCGAATGCAAAAGTCATACATTGTACGTTGTCCAAAAAAGCAGGTCGCTACTTTATTTCTGTTTTATGCGAAGTGACGAAAAGGCAAACAACTTATGAATATGAAACAGAAGGAATAGGCGTAGACCTTGGGCTAAAAGAGTTTGCGGTTTGCAGTAATCAACTTATTTTTGAGAATGTTAACAAACAAGAACGAATCATCAAGCTGGAAAAGCGCTTGAAACGACAACAACGGAAACTAAGTAGAAGTGTTGAACAAAATAAAAACCGAAAGAGAGGTGAATTCTGCGCTAGAAACAGGCAAAAACAACTGTTGGTTGTCCAAAAATTGCACGCTAGACTTGCCAATATGCGTAAAGAGTACATTCGATTTGTCGTCGGTGTGCTGGTGAAAACCAAACCAGCGTACATCGCCATCGAAGATTTAAACGTCACAGGCATGATGAAAAACCGCCATTTATCCCGCGCGATTGCTAGTCAAAACTTCAAGCAATTCAGGGATTTTCTCACCGTGAAATGTTTGGAAATTGGGATTGAGATTCGTCTCGTTGATCGCTGGTTCCCTTCTTCTAAATGCTGTTCAAGTTGTGGCGAGAAAAATGTGGGCTTGTCACTTGCTGATCGCATCTTCACTTGTGAACATTGTGGGTTGGAAATGGATCGGGATTTCAATGCCAGTTTAAATCTACAATATACGAAGAAATATACAGTTTTGACAGAATGAAAATCGTGTACCAATAGGGTGGGCTACATCCGAATTTACGCCTGTGGAGTGCTAAACCAACCGTAGTAATGGGCAAGTGATGAGGCGGGGTACGAAGAAGCAGGAACATGTCTAGCGTAGTAAAACTTATACGTTTTTCTATGTTTTTAGTAGCAGCCTCACCTAACGAGGAATTCCTACTTTAATTATTAAAAGCATACCCACCATACAGCTCTTCCAATGAATTGTCAAATGGAGTGGACCTAGTTCTTTTCTGAAAAAATACTTGCAACAGCTCAAAAATAACCTTGAAAACGCCAGGAATGGTATATATCATTTCTGGCGTTTTCAAGGTGTTACGAGTGTTGCTGTACCTTTGCGGTTTCACCAAATTTCTGTGAAATGAAATAAGCCGCCGTTGCTGAAAGGAAAATCAACAACAAAGGTGTATAAGTTGGATCCGTAAATACAACTTCCTGATGGATCAGCTGTCCGGTTGAATAGATATCAGGTGTGTATAAAGCTGTGAGAATCAGTCCCGATGAAATTTGGGCCAGCGAATACAATGCTATAAAGCTTATGATAAAGATCAAATACTTTTTCAATGCCATCACCATCCTTTCATGTACTTACGAGTAATCCTACCTAAAGTTTCATTCATTTACCAATATGCCTCTAGAGTGTCAATTTGACCCTACAAGTGAATCTTCCAACGCTTGTAAGAGTTCCTCAGCCGAGATGTTTCGTTCTCCGCCACCTTGGACAAATGCGTCATTGCCCCCGCCTTTTCCGTTGAGAAGGGGAAGTGCGGCTGTTGACACTTGTTTCATGCTGGTTGTCACAGTGTTTCCACGTGCGGCGACAAACTGTAATTTATCCGCATTGTCTGCAACAAGCAGGGCGATAAGCTGCTCATTTTCCGTAACGAGAAGTTTGGCAAGTTTTTGTAACTGTTGGATGGTACGCTCTGGAAAGATCATTTTTACAATGCCTTGTTGTTGTGCGTTTGCCAGTTCTTTCGCTTCGAACGTCAATAATGTTTCTTCTGCATTTGCTAGTGCCTTTTCGAGCGAGTGATTCATTGCGAGTAACTTTTCCACTGCGTCAGCCGTACCTTCTTCAGGTGCGCTGAGCAGACGGGATACTTTCGTCAATTCTTCGTTTTTTCGATGTAATTGTTGCAATACGCGTCCGCCACAGACGAAATGCACCCGTACTTTCTGTCTGTGTTTTTCTGTCGATAAAATTTTGATGGCACTCACTTGTCCGGTTGAACTTGGATGCGTCCCGCCGCAACCGTTGTAGTCAAAATCGGGGATGATGACCAGTCTGATTTCATCCGTCACGGCAAGCGCTTTGCGAAGGGAATACTGTTCGAGTTCGTCCTCCGTCACCCATTTCGTCTCAATCGGTCTATTTTCCAATATAATCGCATTTGCCCGTTGCTCGGCTGCCTCTAATTGCTCAGGCGATACTTCCTCTGTATCCAAATCGATGGATACCAGTTCTTTCCCAAGATGAAAGCTGATCGTCGGCAATCCGAACAGCTCGACAAACGCGGCGGTCAATATATGCTGTCCTGCATGTTGCTGCATATGATCGAAGCGGCGCTGCCAATCGATGGCACCCTCCACTTGAATACCATTATCGAGCTTTTCAGCCAATGTGTGGCGGATTTCGCCGTCGACTTCCTCCACATCGAGCACCGGAATGCCGTTCAATGTGCCTCTATCCGACGGCTGCCCACCACCTTCCGGATAAAAAGCCGTATTGTCCAATTCGACAAAGGGTTGTCCCTTTTCATCTTGTGAAACTTTGATAATGCGTGCTGTAAATGACTTAAGGTACGGATCTACATAATAGTATCGATCTTTTAACATAACTACAGCTCCTACTAGTTTTCTTATTATTTTAACATGAAAAGGGAAGGGGCCTCGGTATAGGTGGAAATTCTTGATTCGCCAATAAATGATCGGGGAGCGCCAATAACTTAGGGATGAACGCCAATATTCCACCGGTTTGCGCCAATATATGCCTCGCGAACGCCAATAAATTATCGTTGTCTGGGCTTTGCCGATATATGGGTAAAGGAAAAAAGGTATGGCTGGATAATAGCCATACCTTTTCCCTTTACTTCGCTTTCGAAAAAATGGTTTCTTTGAACTTGGAAAAGGAAATCCAAGTTAATAATTGATCGTACGTCACTTGCCATTGCTTTTTAACGAACAGCGTCAAGAAGAGCAAGCTGAACAGAAGGATGAAAGAAATGATACTGGTTAACTGGAAGAAAATTGTTTCCTGGAATCCGCCATAGCCGTTTGCGATAAGGATACTCGTGATGAGAATCAAAGAGAGCACGGGCAGCAGTTGTATAAACTTGTCGCAGTTTCTTTTTTGAAGAAAGTGCATCATATAAGGTGATACGAGCGCGATGACCGCAATGTACAATAAGGCAACGAGTATGTCGATAATGAGTATGAATGTATCCATTTTCTTCAGAACCTCCTTCTATAATCAGTTCTTTAATTCTATTAAAAAGACAGACTATTTAATCTATACCCTTGCATCTCTATTATTATGCATCGTTGTTTTCAGGTTTGAGATAATTGCAACTATCGTCTAGCTAGTTAGTGCCATTTGCTCATTCAACAATCTCAAAGCTTTTCAACATATGGTGGAATCGGGCACCGTGACCTTCTGCGGCTTCGAGGAAGTAGTTTTCGGTAATGACATAGCTACCTTCTTTACCGTTACTGATGACGTAGGCGGTGACGACTTTGCTGTCCCATTCACTGCCTGTTGTGCCATGTAACCAGTAGCCTTCGACCGGTTCGGTTACGGTTTCAACTGCACGCAAGTCAGGGAACTCTTTCTTTAAATCTGCTTCAATTTTGCCCACAAGGTCTTCGGGTTTTGTGTCTGCAACTTGTTTGATTTCCATCGATACTTCGGGGTATCTGTCAGGCAGTGGCTCAATCGTTGTTATGATATCTGCCTCTTCGCCTTTGATCATTTTGTACCGTGTTTCATCGACATAGATGACATATTCAGAATTGGTTCCTTCGTTTAAATGGACGTCGGTCGGTTCGTCTTGTCCTTCGATGCTTTGGATAATCTCTTTTTCTGGCACGAACATGTCTTTGATTCCCTTAATAAACGCCATGCCTGTGTCCGTTGTTAAGCTGAATACGATGGCTAGGGCAGCGGCAGCTGTCAGGATAATGGGTACCACCCGATTTTTCTTTTTCATTTTTTTTACTTCTCCTTTCTTCGGTTGTTCTTCGCTGAATAGTTCTTTTTCTAACGCATTCCAAATTTCATCTTGGAGGCCATAGGTATCTTGTTCAGTTCGTTTTTGCAATTCATCTTTTGTCCGTTTGTCAAATTCATTCATTGGGATCTTTCCTCCTTATCGATCAGGTCTAGCTGTTCTTTTAGCCGTTTCCTAGCTTTAAACAACCGTGACTTCACGGTGTTATGATTCAATCCGAGAATGTCGGCAATTTCCTTTTCAGTAAAGCCTTTCACATACTTTAAAATGAGGGGGATGCGATGGCCGTCATCGAGCGTTTGAATCGTATCGTATAGATCGGATAAATGATCGAAAGACTCCACGGCGAGCGAAGGCTCATTTTCCAAGTCAGGATGTTCGTATTTGGAAAGAGGAGATTCTTTCTTCAATAATCGCAAGCATTCATTTGTCAAAATCCTATAAAACCAAGGCTCGAATGGCAGTTCCGAGTTGTAACTGCCGATTTGCCGGTAAACGCGGATAAATGTTTCTTGTACGGCGTCCTTCGCCATTTCCCGATTGCGTGTAATAGCGGAAGCCGTCCGGATGGCGTAGTCGGCATATGCTTCATAAAAAGCACGGAAGGCTTCTTTATCACCTTGTTGAATGTTATGTATCCAATCTTTTGTTTCCACTTCAGTTTCACTCCTTTCAGAACAACTTCATTTTGTTGCTCTTACTATACTTACCCTCGTGATCATGAAAAAGTTTTCGAGGGGTAAAAATTTTTGGTGGCCAATGAAATGCTTAAGCACCATAACGTATGTAATTGGATGAATTGGTGTAAAGTAGAAACAGGTTTGAAAAAAGAGGAATAGAGGAGAGATACATATGAAGGTTGTAGCACTTGTCGGAAGCTTGCGGAAAGACTCGTTCAATAAGCATTTAGTGGAAACGATCGGAAAGCGATACAGTCATCTCTTTGAAGTGGAAATCGCGGATCTCGGCATCCTTCCGCATTATAATGAGGATGATGAGCATAATCCTGCTGAAGAAGTCAAAAAGTTTAAGAAGCAAATCGCGGATGCAGATGCAGTGATGATCAGTACGCCTGAATTCAACTGGTCCATCCCAGGAGCTTTAAAAAATGCATTGGATTGGACTTCAAGAGTGGAGCGTCCGCTTGTTGGCAAACCTGTTTTACCGATGGGCGTTTCACAAGGGGCGTTAGGAACAGTGAGGGCTCAATTGCATTTGCGCCAAGTGTTGACGAGCAATGTCGGCGCGAAACTCATGCCGCCTGCGGGTAATGAAATCTTCATTGGCGCAGCCGGGCAGAAATTTACGGACGGCACGTTGACAGATGAGACGACGCTACAATTTTTAGACCAAGTGATTGAGAAATTCGTTGCTTTCGCCAAAGAGCAGGAAACGAAATAATCCTTTCCGTAAATAAAGAAGACCGCCATTCGATTTCGAACGCAGAAATCGAATGGCGGTCTTCTATTTAGATAAAATCAAATATGCTTCACCATATGATGAAACGGTTCGCCGATGATCGTCCATGGAGAGACGATTTCGTAACCGAGTCGTTTGTAAAGTCGGATGGCAGGTTCTTTTTGTGTTTCGACATTTAAGGCTAGTTTGGCATAACCTTTTTGCTTGGCGAGTTCTTCCGTGAAAGTGAATAATTGAGTTCCGATTCCTTTACCGCGGAAAGCTGGATCGATACAAATGGTGTCGATATACAATTCCCCTGGTAGCGACTCCGCATCAATTTCAGGAGTGGGAACACCTTTTTCCATCAGCCAAGTCGATAAATTCCGATCAAGGATCGGAGCATCTTCCCCTGGATATAAAACGATGATGCCCGCTATTTGGTCGTTCAACTCCGCAATATAGGTATACAGGTAGGAGTGCCGGTTGTCAGTTCGCTTGAACAGCTCACGCAACCTTTCTGTGACTTTTTCTTTTTCGGATTCTCCGGTTAGCCGATTGGCAATGTCCCCGATTGCGTCAATAATGAGCGGAACCGCTTTGGCCGCATCTGTCGGTTGTGCAGGACGTATATGAACGTTCAATTTAAAAATCTCCTTCTAACTATTATTGTTTTATCTTCATTCAGCAAATGTTTTTGTACTGAAAGCGAAGCGTCAGCTACAGAAGACTCCTACCTCTATAGGTGGTGAGTGTTTGCGGTTTTGTTTCCTGTTCAGCGGGTGTTCAAACGCCCGCTGAACGAAGAATGGATGGCAACCTAAGTTCGCCGCGTCCTGAAGGAAAGTGCCTTAATTTCTGCAAAGAACACAGAAATACGGCAAATCGAACCCTTCGCTGTTCGATTGGCAAAGGTTGCATGACCTACATCCTGTAGGCCCGCGGATGTCACAGCTTTTGAAAGGAGTTAATTCTCCAAAAGCGCAGGGCGCCTGCCTAGGGGCGACAGGCATAAGGCGAAGATGCGGCGTGGCGTCTTTTGCCACAGAGCAACTTTGACTTATGTCCCGAGCCGCTGGCGCCCGAAGACTAGACGTGAGCCTTGCTCAATTCAAAATCTGGACGCACTCACGCCGAGGCGTGATTGATTATATCCAAAAAAACAACCCAATGCTGGAGGAATGGGTTGTCTGAAAGCTTAGCTGGTGCGTCTTCTCAATTTACGCTCGGCAAGGGTTGGTAAGGTCATCCCGAATAAGATAATCAGGATTCCGATCACTTGAAGGATTGTAAGTTTTTCACTCAAGAGAATTACCGATGCCGTAACGGCAACAGGCAATTCCATCGCACTTAAAATCGATGCGGTTGCTGTACCGACTTTCGGCACGGCGATGGAAAAGAGATAAATGGGCACGACAATCCCGAATAAGCCGAGAATCAAACCGTACACCCACAGTCCTTCAGCGAACAATGTTCCGTTCCAAACGATTTCAGGGTTTTGGTAAAAACAGATGGCGATTGCTGCGAAAAAAGAGGTGAAAAGCAACCGCGTTTCTGTCCCCATTCCTTCCACTTGGCGTTGGTTGATCATGACAAAGGAAGCGAAACTGACAGCTGATGCCATTCCCCATGCCCACCCTTGCCATGGAATTCCACTTAAATCAGCGTCGATGACACCGGCCGCAAAAATGGTCCCTCCAAGAAGGAAAATGAGGGAAATGACCTCAACTCGTTTCGGTAGCCGACGATTAGCGACGCAATCGAAGAGCATCCCGACCCAAGTGAATTGAAAGAGCATGACGACAGCAAGAGAAGCCGGCATATGCTGAACAGCTTGTCCGTACACCGTTCCTGTTGTCGCGGTAAATAAACCCGCTAAGATGAGGATATAACCTCCACCGAATTTTGGAATTTGACGTTTAATGACGATAAAAATAAGCAACGCTATGAAAAAACCGACAAAATATTGGCTTGTCACTGCCTCTGCCGCAGTGAAGCCGTCTTGAATCGCCAGTTTAATAATCGTTGAAAGTATACCGTAACTGCTTGCTGCAATGACGATTAGTATTGGATAGATCCATTGTTTCATGGCATACGCCTCCTTTATTCCCGTACAACAGTATAGCACGGCAAGGAAGAAACTTGCAGAGCTGAAGGGGATATTTGGATAATATGTAATTTCGCACTATTGTCAAGCTTCAATCTCCTCCCTTGTCGTAACCTTCCGTGATAAGATATAGAAAATGAAATTGTAGGGAGTTTATCAATGATTGATGTAAGTAAAAAGCATGTCCTAATTTACGGCGATGCATTCGTCGATTATATAGCAGAAGACCAATCGAATTCGACATTCAAG
This sequence comes from Sporosarcina sp. ACRSM, assembly GCF_022346545.1. Taxonomy (GTDB): domain Bacteria; phylum Bacillota; class Bacilli; order Bacillales_A; family Planococcaceae; genus Sporosarcina. Next base: position 15,100 of record NZ_JAKRNU010000003.1, read on the forward strand.
ACATTTCTTGGTGGTGCGACGGTCAATGTAGCAGCTGGCGTCTCAAGATTGGGGGCTGCGTCGAGTTTCATTACCATTACAGGGGATGATGAAACGTCCGAATTTGTGCGTGAAGAATTGCGCAAAGAAGGGGTTGACTTGTCGTATGCCAAACTCGAGCCGGATAAGCGGATCAGTGGTGTGTACGTCCATTTGACGGAAGACAATGATCGGATTTTTCATACGTATATCGATGAGACGCCTGATATTCAAGTGGGATCCTTCGACTTGGATGAAAGAGCGTTTCAACAGGCCTCCGTTTTTCATATTTGTTCCGGTACAATGTTTCATCCAGCCGCCTTACAAACGACAAAGGAAGCGATGCGACTTGCGAAAGAAGCGGGAGCATTTTTTTCGGTTGACGCGAATATTCGACCGTTGCGATGGAAGAGTGAGGAATTGTGCCGCGAGACGATTTTATCTTTTGTTGAACATGCCGATCTCCTGAAATTGACGGAAGAAGAGCTGTTCTTTTTGATGCAGACGCCGTCCCTTGAAGAAGGGATGGAAAAGATCGCGTCTTATCGTGTTCCCATTGTACTCATCACGGCTGGTGAGTTGGGTACATATGCATTGATCGATGACGAGATGACGCAAGTAGGTGTCGAACCGGTGGAGCCGGTCGATACGACAGGGGCCGGTGATGCATTTGTTGCAGGCATTCTGCGGCAAATCCAGTTGAAAGGGTTGCCCGTTACCCGTGAGCAATGGTTGGACTATGTATCCTTCGGGAACAGGCTTGGTGCTCTTTGTGCAACGAAGCAAGGCGCGTTATCGGCTATGCCGCGACTGGAAGAAATTTAACTTGATTCAGCAGAAGTCCCCCACTTCCATAAGTGGCGGGATGAATGCCAGAAAGCACTTCAATCAGAGGGAGTTCAAACTTCCTGCTGATTCAAGTTAAGCCTCCGGCGGATGTCACAGATTTTGAAAGGAGTTAATTGCGCAAGCGCAATTCAAAATCTGGACGCAATCACGCCGAGGCGCGATTGATAAAATGATGAAATCCTCCCGTGAAAATAGGGAGGATTTTTTTGGGTATTATGACTGGTATTGGCAAGCCGACGCCCACCTTAGTGCCCATATTATGGAATCTATTAACGAAAGCGTTTTCAAAATGTTTTAATCTTCAAAAAAAACGTTGGATTTTTACAATTTTGCAATAAAGGCTGTTTCAATTACTCGACCAATAGTGTATATTTAGAATCATTGTTATTCTAATATTTTTTGAAAAGGATGGAGATTGCATGAATAAGAATATCAAACTGCTATTTTCAGCAATGATGGTATGTTTGTTAGTTATCTTAGCCGCTTGCGGAAACGATACAAAAGGCGCAGGTGGACAAGCTAACGAAGCTGGTTCCGATGGACCGGTCAAAGCTACAATTGGCGTTGTTTCCTATTTGACAGGGGGCGGTGCAAGTTATGGTGAAGCGATCACGAATGGTCTTAAATTGGCCAATGAAGAATTAAAGGCAGCAGGGGAAGTCGATCTTGAGTTGAAGATTGAGGACTCTGCTGGGAAACAAGAAGAAGCATTGAATGCAGCACAAAAGCTGATGAACTCGGATAATGTCGATGCAATCATCGGGCCAACACTTAGTACGGAAATGTTTGTTGTAGGTCCAGAAGCCGAGCTGAATGGTGTAACAATTCTTGGTACGTCTAATACAGCGGAAGGGGTTCCTCAACTTGGAGATTATGTTTTTAGAAACTCAATCCCTGAGACGATGGCAATTCCGGCAGCTGTAGAAAAAGCGCTTGAGAAGTATGATGTGAAAAAAGTCGCAATCTTGTACGGAAATGACGACGTGTTTACTAAAGCGGGTTATGACGTGATGAAACAAGTAGCCGAAGATAAGAACTTGGAAGTTGTCACAACTGAAACATTCCAACTTAACCAATCTGACTATAAACCACTGTTGACAAAAATCAAAAACTTGGAACCGGATCTCATCTTGGCATCTGCATTGTATAACGAAGGTGCGGTCATTTTAGACCAAGCACGAAAAATGGGCATTGATGTACCGTTTGTAGGTGGTAATGGATTTAACTCGCCAGAAGTTATTACAATTGCGGGAGATGCTTCTAACGGTCTGATTGTTGCAACTCCTTGGTTTGCTCAAAAAGATGATGAAAAAGTAAAGAATTTTGTTGAAAAGTATAAAGAAGCATATGGAATGGAACCCGATCAGTTCGCTGCACAAGCGTACGATGGATTGTATTTGATCGCTGAAGCGGTAAAGAACGCAGGAACGAATGACCGCGACGCGATTCGCGATGCACTTGCAGAAATTCAAGGCTTTGAAGGTGTGCTCGGCACGATGTCATTTGACGAAGACGGAGATATCGTGATGGAGCCGACAGTCTTAATCATCGAAGGTAACGAATACGTCGTATTTGAATGATTGATCAGCAATCAGGTTGAGGGTGATCTCAGCCTGGTTGCATTCTTATTTATCCGACCGGATAGGGATTTTTGTTTCAGCAAATTGAATTGAACGTGGAAGAGGAGGGTACATTTTGTTAATTGAACAATTAATAAACGGTTTGACATTAGGGAGCATCTATGTCGTTGTTGCCCTCGGGTATACGCTTGTATTTGGTGTCTTGAATATTGTGAATATGGGACATGGGGAAATCTTCATGTTCGGTGCGTTCATGGGCGTAGTCGTGACGAATAGTTTAGAACTACCGTTATATGTTGCATTTATCATTGCCATTGTTGTCACAGCCATTTTAGGGTATTTTCTTGAGCGCGTTGCGTTACGGCCATTACGTGGGAAGGACGGCGTATCGCATTTGGCGCCGCTCATCAGTACGATTGGAGTGTCCATATTCCTTGAAAATGCGGCTCATCATCTATTCGGTGCTGGGAATAAGCCATTCCGCACGAGCTTTTCAGATATGAGTTTTACTGTTGGGACTACGACAGTCTATTATGTACAAATTTTGATTTTTGTCATCGCGATTCTGTTGATGGCGGGTCTAATGTTTTGGCTTTCAAAAACGAAAGCGGGAAAAGCGTTGCGTGCGAGCGCCGAAGACTTGTCTGTTGCTAGTTTACTTGGCGTGAACACGAAAAGGATGATTACGCAAACAGTCATCTTAGCATCCGCAATGGGTGGTATTGCTGGGATTTTAGTAGGACTCGCTTTTAACTCAGTTAACCCTCAAATGGGTCTTTCCTTTGGTTTGAAAGGGTTGGCCATCATCATTCTTGGCGGGCTAGGGAACGTTCGTGGTGCGATGGCGGGCGGTCTGATTTTAGGTCTTGCGGAAACATTCGTAGTGGCCTACGGTGCTTCAGGTTATCGTGATGCAATTGCGTTTATCGCCATTATCGTCATTTTGATTGTTCGACCACAAGGAATTTTTGGTACAGCAACATCAGGGTCAAGGGGGTGAGGACATGTTAAGCGAGCTAATAAACCCATATTATTTACAAATTGCATCGTTTATTCTATTGAACATTATTCTAGGCGTCAGCATCTACATAACACTCGCAACGGGGCAATTGTCGTTAGGACATGCAGGTTTTATGAGTATCGGTGCTTATACTTCGGCGATCTTAACACTCAATCATAATGTCCCACTTGTGTTAGGGATAGTCATTGCAGCTGTTTTCACAGGTCTGGTCGGTGTCATTATCGGTTTTCCTGCATTGAGGTTACATGGGGTTTACCTTGCCATTGCAACATTAGGGTTCGGGGAAGTTATCCGTGTGCTTTTCGTCAACTGGGAAAATCTGACGAATGGTGCAATCGGAATTGCGAATATTCCTCATCTAGGTAGAGAAATATTAACTTTAAGTAAGGATATCGGGTTTGAACCGGCTGCTTTAGGTTTAAGAAATAACCAATTTATCAGTTTAGCCGTTTTTCTATTGTTATTGATTATTACGATTGCTGTCATTTGGTTCTTTATCCGACAAAATAATTCTAGAATCGGACGGGCCTATGCGTCCATAAAAATGGATGAGCAAGCATCGGAAGCGATGGGTATTAACATTACATATTATAAGATTCTCGCATTTGGTCAAGGAGCGTTATTGGCCGGTTTCGCCGGTGCTTTGTATGCACATATGACGGCATATATCAGTCCCTCGGATTTCGATTACCATCGAGCTGTGGAGATTCTAATATTTGCAATATTCGGCGGAAGTGAAGTCATTTGGGGACCGATTTTTGGTGCCATCTTCCTGTCATCTTTGCCGGAGGTATTGCGTTCAGTCAGTGAATACCGTTTCATGATTTACGGTGCATTGATTGTCTTTATGATGGCATTCCGTCCACAAGGACTTATTGATATGAATGTCATGAATTGGCTGAAACGTTCGAAGTCAAAGAAGAAGGAGGGAAAACATGGTACTGGAAGTAAAGAAAATCAGTAAGAATTTCGGTGGAATTCAGGCACTGACAGATGTTTCTTTTTCGATCGAACAAGGGGAAGTCATCGGACTGATCGGGCCGAATGGTGCTGGGAAAACAACGATGTTCAACATGATTACTGCGATGTTCCCTCCGAGTTCGGGTGAGATTGTTTTCATGGGGAAATCACTTTCGGGTTTGAAACCACATGAAATTACGAAGCTCGGCATTTGCAGGACTTTCCAGAACATCCGGTTGTTTTCGGATTTGACTGTCCGTGAAAACGTGATGGTCGGCAATCATTGCCGATTGACAACAGGCGTATGGCAAAGTGTTTTCCGCACGAAGTATCAAAAGCAGGAAGAGAAGAAAGTGCTGGAGAAAGCGGACGAGATTTTAGAAATTGTTGGCTTATTGGAACATAGTCAAACGACCGCTAAAAATTTATCTTATGGACAGCAACGCCGATTGGAAATTGCGAGGGCATTGGCAAGTGAGCCAAAGTTATTGCTACTTGACGAGCCGGCTGCAGGGATGAATGAAAAAGAGACGAACGATTTATTTGATTTGATTATGAAAATAAAGTCGCTAGGCATTACCGTGTTATTGATCGAGCATGATATGCCGCTGGTCATGCGGATATGCAGCCGACTTGTCGTCTTGAACTTTGGAGAGAGAATAGCAGAAGGTACGCCGGACAGTATTCAGACTAATAAAGAAGTCATTGAAGCCTACCTCGGGGTTGAAGAGGAGGAAGAGGAACTTGCTTAAACTACAAAATGTCAGTACGTATTACGATAAAATCCAAGCGATAAAAAATGTCGATATTGCCGTGGAAGAAGGAACTGTCGTGACAATTCTCGGTGCGAACGGTGCCGGGAAGACGACAACAATGAACACGATTGCAGGTCTATTGAAACCGAAAGAGGGAAGTATCCATTACTTAGGTGAAGACGTGACGGGATTGCGACCGGATCAATTGCTAAGAAAAGGACTTGCGCTTGTTCCCGAAGGTCGGGGCATCCTATCTTCCATGACGGTGATGGATAATTTGGAAATGGGCGCTTATCACCGAAATGACTCCGAAGTGGGTGCGGATTTAGAAAAGGTGATGAAGCGATTCCCGATCTTGAAAGAGCGAAAAGCACAATTGGGCGGAACTTTATCCGGAGGACAGCAACAAATGCTGGCCATTGCGCGGGTGATCATGTCCAGACCGAAGCTATTGTTATTGGATGAACCTTCCATGGGGCTGGCTCCCCTCATTGTCGCGGACATCTTTAAAATCATTAAAGAAATTAGCGAAGCCGGAACGACGGTCTTGCTTGTAGAGCAAAATGCAAGGCAGGCTTTGAAGGTTGCGGATTATGGTTATGTTCTGGAAACAGGACGGGTCGTCGCCAGCGGAAACGCAAAGGAATTATTGCAAGACGATACCATCCAGAAAGCTTATTTGGGTCATTAAGATCGAAGAGGCAAGGTTGAACGAAAGTAGACCCCGCTGTATAACCATCGGATTTTCCAATAGGATGAGAAAGTGACAGAGATAATCATTTCCCGGGAAATGCCGACACTTCTCGACAAGTATTATGTTTACCGATATATTAATAAAAAGCTATGCAGATTCCATTGAGGAGCCTGCATAGCTTTTTCTGTTTGGTGATATATGAACCTCGGTTAGTAGATGCATCGTTAAGAACCTGGAGCTTTCTCGGAACTGGAAGATTTGCTTTTCGTGTCATGGTGGACCTTTTCTTCACGGGTTTCGATTTTTAAATCTTCAAGCGGAATGGGATCGACCGTTTGCATATCTTCATGCATATCATAAATGCTTTCTTTATCTGTGCGAAGATATTCAGGATTATCCATGTATGGACCATCAGCGTCTTTTCTGTCCCTTTCAGTGAACACTTTCTTCTTGTCCAAGGAAATACACCCCTTTCATCAGGTGGAATGATCTCGACACCTTTATACTATATCTTTCACTTTTTTGGACCTCACTAAACATGATTGGCAATTTGTTTCTAAACAATATGAAGGGGTACAGTAGCAAAAAGATTGTTTTTAAAGGAGGAGCTTTCGAACATGGCTATGAAAAAGCATGTAGGCACATTTCATTCAATTGACACGGTTCTTTATAAAATTACAGAACTTGGGTCAAAGGGTTACGTGGAAAATCAAATTTATGGCGTTTCGGGTGTTGACGATATGATCGCAATGTTAGAAGGGGAAACGGAAATTATGCTCCAAGGAGGAAATGGGGAAGAGCGTGTGCGGGATATATTTAGGCGAATGGGTTTTTCTGAGCAACAAGCCGAAGCTTATTTCGAAGAAGTGAAAGATGGAGGCGTGGCTTTGTTTGTGGAAGATGAGCACACCGATTCAAATGGTATGCAAGAAGAGATGGATAGTTCGGCGGAAGTGGGATTTAGCGGAGAGCAATTAGACGGACAAGACCGTGAGCAGCAGCTGATTGAAAATACAGAAACTGTCCCAAGAATTGATACGAAAAATTTATAATGCTATTCAATAAAGAGTAAAATGAGCGGAAATTCTATGCATTCTGGCTAACTCCTTTGAATATTCTTGGGGCGTTGGTGCATTGGTTATTGCAGAAAAATCCACGGTTTTTTAAATTTAATGGGAACTCAATAAATCATACGTTCCATTTATCTAAAAATTGTGTATAATTAGATACAAACCGACAAAAGGGGGAGGCTGAAATGATAAGGAGGGGGAGATTTGCACGTTGGGATAATCGGGAATTTGAAATTGTTTCACATCGGCGGCAATACTATTTAAAGTCAAATGATCCGTCAGATCGTGAATGGGGATTTCAGGTGATGAATGGCAGTCAAGAAGTATTTTTCAAACCGATCTTGGTAACCGATTTGGAGGATGCGTATGAAATCATTCCTTACGTATTCATTTCAGGATATCGATTTGCAATCGAAAGTTATCATGTGGAAACAGGGATGCTTACGCTTGTCACAAACAATCCGTTTGTACAAAAAAAGATCCCTGTACGCCCCCATGGAAAATATGAGTTTATAATAGATATTTCGATAAATGAATTGAAAATTGAGGAGGACCGGATTTCGATACTTGGATTTGAAGGTTCTTATCCTTAAAATGGGCGCATTCCAACTTCCGGCAAATGTACGCCTTTGCCTAATGAAATGAATTGTTTGTCCAGAAAAGGATTTCTGTACAGTCTGGACGCATGAAATAGGGCGATCTTTGCAATAATGAGGAAGATGGGTAAGGAAAATGAGTGGTCAGACAATCCATGATGGAGGGGTTAAAGTGATTTCCGATTTTAAGGTGCGAAAAGAAATGTTCGAGGATACACAACATGAAACCTTACATTTCGAGTTGATGTTAGATGGGAAAGAGTACCAAGGTCATTATAAAAACGATGAAGTGAATTGGTTTCAAATGCAACCTTCCCAGGAAGATCATGAGATTTCTATTGACGAATTGGAAGATGAAGTGAGAAATCGTCTTCGGGATTGGAAAGAAATCGAATCGTAAGCATCCAGAAAACAATTGCGAGAGGCTATCCAAAGCGGATAGCCTCTTTTCTCTGCTAATAAATCACTGTGAAGGTATGAAATCATTATTAGAATGGCATGCTTGCATGTAGGAAACTGTCTATAAATGGATGCAAAGTGAAGGAGGATAAAAGATGTCGGATGAAAAAAAAGGATTATCGAGACGGGATTTCTTAAAAACGACCGGTATCGCTACAGGTGCACTCGTTGGTGGAGGGCTCATCGGAGGACTTGTCGGCTACAACGTGAACAAGGAAGGACAAGTGGCTGGTACGAAGGGAACCGGAGGCGGTAACGAACAACATGATGCAGCCATCAACCGTGGTCTTATGTTCTTTCAAAAAATGGAGGATTTCAATGTGCTGTCCCAAGCAGTTGAGCGAATTTTCCCAGAGGATGATCTCGGACCTGGTGCCATTGGATTAGGCGTACCGTTTTTCATTGACAATCAACTGGCGGGTAATTACGGGAGCAACGTGAAGGAGTATATGCAGGGACCGTTTTTTGCCGGCGAATCCACACAAGGATATCAAAGCAGACTGACCCGCGCTGAGATGTTCATGCATGGGATCCACAAAATGAATGAAGAAGCGCAACGTCGTTTTGATAAAAATTTCGTTGACTTGGAAGGCGAGCAGATGGATGAAATACTGACTGCATTCCAAAAAAATGAAGTGGAGATGAAAGGTGCATCGTCGGAATTCTTCTTTAAGCTTCTTCGACAAGCGACGCTAGAAGGCGCCTATGCAGATCCAATCTATAACGGCAATATCAATATGGATGCTTGGCGCATGAAGGAATTCCCGGGGAACCAGATGACTTATTTGGCCCAAATTGAAAATGAGGAATTCATGAAATACGATCCAGTTTCGCTGAGCAACATGGAACATTAAAGGGGGAATGATCAATGGCGACTACGTTAGATAAGGTAGATGTTGTGACAGTTGGAGTTGGATGGATGGGTGGAATCATTGGTGCCGAATGTGCGAAAGCCGGTTTGAAAGTGTTAGGGCTTGAGCGGGGGAAAGAACGTGGTACCGCAGATTATTTAATGATTCATGATGAATTCAGATATGGGATTCGCTATGATCTCATGCAGGATCTCTCGAAAGAGACCATTACATTTCGGAACGATCGAAAAATGCGTGCTCTTCCCATGCGACAGATGGGCTCTTTTCTTCTTGGAGAAGGCCTCGGCGGCGCGGGAACACATTGGAATGGGCATAACTGGCGTTTCCTTCCATATGATTTTGAAATTAAAACGATAACAGATCAAAAGTATGGAAAAGATAAGCTCTCAAGTGACTATTTGCTGCAAGATTGGGGAGTTACATATGACGAGCTGGAACCTTATTTCGATAAATTCGAAAAGACCGCCGGCATATCAGGGGAGGATACCAATCCTTTTTGGGGAAAACGTTCGTCTGATTTTCCAACGCCTCCGATGAAGAAGACACCCATCTTAAAAAAGTTTGAGACTGCAACGAGCAACCTTGGTTATTCGCCTTTCATGCTGCCGTCCGCCAATCTATCCGAAGCGTACACCAATCCTGACGGTGAATCGATTGCTCCGTGTCAATATTGCGGGTTTTGCGATCGTTTTGGCTGCGAATATGGAGCGAAGACATCACCTGAAATCACAGTGATCCCGACTGCAAGGAAAACAGGAAACTACGATGTCCGTTTCCATGCGAATGTTGTCGAAGTGTTGAAAAAAGGCGATAAAGTGACAGGTGTGAAGTATATTGACACACAGACAGGCGAGGAATTCATCCAGCCGGCTGAAGTCGTCGTGCTTACAAGTTATGTCATGAATAATGCGAAACTGCTCATGGTATCAGGCATTGGTGAAGTGTATGATCCGGATACTGGCAAAGGGACACTTGGAAAAAACTATTGCTATCAGATCCTTCCTGGAGCGACAGGGTTCTTTGAAGAAAAGATGAATACCTTTATGGGCGCGGGTGCACTTGGAATGACGATTGATGATTTCAATGGGGATAATTTCGATCATAGTGATTTAGATTTTATTCATGGGGCGAGTCTCTCTCTTACACAACCAGGAGTACGGCCGATCGCCTTTAATCCACTGCCGCCTGATACGCCTGTTTGGGGTCCGGAATTCAAGAAGGCGTCCATTCATAATTTTAATCGCACACTCAGTGTAAGCGGCCAAGGGGCGTCAATGCCACATAAGGAGAACTTCCTGTCACTTGACCCTGTTTATAAAGATGCGTACGGCGTTCCGCTACTGCGGTTAACGTACAATTTTACGGAACAGGATCGGAACTTGCACAAATATCTCACTGAAAAATGTGTTGAAATCATAGAGGAAATGGGTGCAAAAACAGCCGTGCCCGGAAACCCGCTGACGAATTATGACATAGTCCCTTATCAGACGACACATAATACTGGTGGAACCATTATGGGAACCAGTCCGGAGAACAGTGTTGTCAACACCCAATTACAGCATTGGGATGCGGAAAATCTGTTTGTCATAGGAGCTGGGAATTTTACGCATAATGGCGGCTACAATCCAACCGGTACGATTGGTGCGCTTGCGTATCGCGCTTCGGAAGGGATCTTGAAATACAGTAAAAACGGTGGGTCACTTGTGTAAAATCGGAAGGAGGCTTGTCTGATGAGCTTAGCAAGTATTGGTGTACCTGGTCTAATCATCATCCTTGTCATTGTCCTGATCCTATTCGGACCAAGAAAATTGCCCGAAGTCGGTTCTGCGGTCGGAAAGACCCTTGCGGAATTCAAGAAGTCTGCTCGAGATATTATAGACGATGATGAACAACCGGCTGCTAAGGAAACGAAGAAAACGGACCAACTATAAGCAGGTGATAGGATGGATCCATACGGAGATCAGAATCGTAAAATTCTAAGTCCGCTCGATAAAGCACAGATGGTGGAACAGGCAGTTGAAGCGGAGATTGAAGTTGTGGAAAGTACCAACACAGTGTTGGAGGCGCAAGAAGAACAAACAGAGCAGGAACAGGAGTTGGAGACGAATCCGACACTTGTCGAACATCTGACAGATCTACGAAAGCAGCTTGTTAAAGGTGCGGCTGCTTTCCTGCTCTTCTTTATCGTCGTTTTCTCGACCATCAATTTTTGGTTCCCTTACATTACCCGGGGCCATGAGCTCGTCATTCTCGGACCATTGGAAGTCGTGAAGTTTTATATGTCGATTTCCATGGCGCTAGCACTTGGGTTCTCCTTGCCGTTTCTTTGCCATTTTCTGTGGCAATTTGTCAAACCGGGATTAAATGAACGGGAAAGTAAATTTCTCAGTCTTTATTCACCTGTGATGTTGCTGCTTTTTCTCATCGGTGTTGCCTTTGGTTATTTTGTCGTCAATCCGCTCAGTTATCATTTTCTCATTTCACTGGGTGCTGTCAATTTCAATGTAATGGTATCGGCACAGGAATATATCCGATTTCTACTGATGACAACGATGCCGATCGGGATCTTGTTCGAGTTGCCGATCGTTACATTGTTCTTAGCGACAATCGGCTTGCTTACGGCAGAATCCATGCGCAAAGTGCGGAAATGGTCGTATCTTGCGATTGCCATCATTTCAGCGTTGATCACGCCGCCGGATTTTGTCAGCCAGCTGATTGTGCTTATTCCGATGGCCTTGTTGTATGAAGCGAGTATCTATATCGTCCTGTATGCAGAGCGGCGGAATGCTGTTACAGAATAAAGCTGGAGACCTCTTTGTTAGAGGTTCCGGAAATCTATAACTTGATTCAGCAGAAGTCCCCCACTTCCATAAGTGGCGGGATGAATGCCAGAATGCATTTCAATCAGAGGGAGTCCAAACTCCCTGTAGCTGACGCTTCGCTTTCAGTACAAAAAGATTTGCTGATTAGAGGAACTCAGGCTAAGGTCGCCGCGTCCTGAAAGTGCCTTAATTTCTGCAAAAAGCGCAGAAATACGGCCAATCAAACCCTTCGCTGTTTGATTGGCAACGCCTGAGTGACCAACGTCCTGTTGGCCCAAGCCTCCGGCGGATGGCACAGATTTTGAAAGGAGTTAATTGAGCCTTGCTCAATTCAAAATCTGGACGCAATTACGCCGAGGCGTAATTGATAGATTAAACTAAAAAAGCTGACAACCCGAGGAGGGCGTCAGCTTTTTTCAGCCTAAAATATTTTGCAGAAGACCTTTTTTCCGTCCCGTAGACTGGGGGGAGCGAGTTTCCGAATGAGTATCTGATTTCTGCCCACGCATAGGGGTTCCTGCAAAATTATCGAACTGCTTTGCTAACTTGCCTCTAGCATCTTTGTTACGCATTAAATAGGCGGCTCCGAGTCCAAGTGCGGTTAATGCCATTTTGTTTTTATTCAATGTTTTTCCTCCTCGTTTATTGTATTCGCTTAACCATTGTTTTCCCGGTTTGCTTGAAGATAAACAAGAAGATACATTGAGGTTAATCTTCGCCAAAAAGTCGGCATCACTTTAGCAGGATGCCGACTTTTCGGTCGTGTTACGAGTTGTTCTGTGTTGCGTTTTTCGCGGTAAATGAACCCGTGAGCGATTCAACCTGCTTCATCAGTTTGTCCCTAGCATTTTTATTTCGCATGAGATACGCCGCGCCGAGTCCAAGTGCTGCCATGGCCATTTTGTTCATCAAGAACAACATCTCCTCGCTCATTGAAATTTTGGTTCACCTTACTATGCCCGATTTGAGAAAGACTAAACGGGTTAAATATGTATTTTGAAATATTGGCAGAGAAAATATAACGGTAAGTGGTCGTCGTCATTTCTCCTTCATAGTATACAGCAACTAGAACTATTTGGTATGGGAGCGGATTAGATGGCGTTATGGATCGATATAGCCACACAGAAGCATCAGTTGAAATTGTACGATGGACATCGCTTGGTCAAAACGTATCCGATTGCGGTTGGAAGGATGGTGACGGCGACGCCGATAGGAACGTACCGGCTCATCAATAAACAGCGCAATCCGGGCGGACCTTTTGGAGCTTTTTGGATGGGGTTATCCAAGCCGCACTATGGCATACACGGCACGAATAATCCTGCTTCGATCGGAAGAAGTGTGTCACACGGATGTATCCGGATGCGCAACAAAGACGTCTTGGAGTTGGCGTCGAAGGTTCCGATTGGAACAACTGTCCAGATTCATAAATAAAGGATTCAAATAAAAAATCAGTTGAAGGAATTTCTTTAACTGATTTTTTTATTTTCATTCAGCAAAAGACTCCCACCTCTGTAGTTAGTGAAATGAATGCGGTTTTGTTCCCCTGTTTAGAGGGTGTTCAAACGCCTGCTGAATGAAAATAAAGCCTCCGGCGGATGTCATAGATTTTGAAAGGAGTCAATTGCGCAAGCGCAATTCAAAATCTAGACGCAATCACGCTGAGGCGTGATTGATTTACAAACTATTAATTGACAATGAGAATCGTTATCACTATAATGAGAATCATTATCAATCATGGATAGGAGTCGGGGAAATGAGGAAAGTGTCACTGTTTTTACTATCTGTATTGTTGCTGTTTGTTTTGGCGGCATGCGGTTCAGAGAAAGATAAAGCGGAAGCGACGGAAGAAACACCGAAAGTAGAGGATTCTACCGCCATCGAAGTGAAAGATGCGACGGGAGAAACCGTTGTGTTTGAAGAAATTCCCGAATCCATTGCCGTATTGAATTCGGGGGATTTAGATATTTTACTCGCTTTAGGTGCGAATGTAACAGGGCGTCCGACTTCGAGTGGGCCTGTTGCCAAAGAGGTTGAAGGGATTACGGAAATCGGCAATCCTCATCAGCCGAACTTTGAAAAGATAGCGGAAGTTCATCCATCCGTATTAGCCGCCTCTATGAGTTTTAAACAACATGCGCAAAACGTAGAAAGACAAGGGACAAAAGTCGTCTACACGAAAGCGAATTCCATCGCGGATATTCAAGAGACGATTCAATTATTCGGACAACTGTTCCAAAAAGAATCAGAAGCCGAGACGATCAATCAATCGATTACTGAGAAAGTGAACGGAGTTGAAAAGGCTGAAACAGATCCAGTGAAAACACTATTAGTCTATGGTGCTCCGGGTACATATTTAGCGGCTCTGCCGAATTCACTTTCGGGCGATTTACTGGAAAAAGCGGGCGGCGAAAATATTGCATCTGATTTCCCACAAGAAGAAAGCTATCCACAATATGCAAGCTTAAGTGTAGAAAAGATTATTGAAAGAAATCCCGAAGTCGTGATGCTCATTACGCATGGCGATCCGGAAGCAGTAAAAGAAGCATTTGAAGGTGAAATGGAGAAAAATGCTGCTTGGAAAAACCTTGATGCGGTGAAAAATGGCAATGTCGTTGTGTTACCATCTCATCTATTCGGTACAAATCCGGGTACAAAAGTGACGGATGCGCTTGATGTGATGATTGAAAATCTGGCGGCGGTTAAGTGATATGGAAGCAGTAGAGGTCCAAGTAGCGAAGAACACACATCCATTGGCCAAAAAAAGAACGATTGTCCTTGCTTCTTTCAGTGTCCTTCTTGTACTTGCCTGTACGGTCAGTTTAATGATTGGACCTGTTTCTTTTCAGCTAAGTGAAGTGTGGAGCGGGCTTGTGCACGCTGAAGACTCACTTTCAAGAAGAATCGTATGGGAACTTCGTTTTCCACGCGTGTTAATCGGCATGATTGTTGGCATGTGTCTCGCTGTATCAGGTGCCATCTTACAAGGCGTCATGAAGAATCCATTAGCCGATCCAGGGATTATCGGTGTATCTTCAGGGGCTGGGCTTGCGGCAACTACCATTATGATCATATTTCCAGCCTATATTATGTTTTTACCTTTAGCCGCCTTCTTGGGGGCACTCGTCACTGCACTTGTCATCTACACATTATCGTGGAAAGGAGGGACTTCACCGGTTCGAATCATTTTAGTCGGGGTGGCCATCAATGCTGTGATCGGTGCATTTATGAGTGCCTTGATGCTTCTGTACAGTGATCGTGTTCAAGCCGTCCTCCCTTGGTTAGCAGGTGGAATTGCTGGTGTTGGGTGGATTCAATTTGAAATGATCATTTATTATGCGATTGTAGCGCTTGTGTTGTCTCTGTTCGCCATCAGGCATATCCGCATCTTGAGACTAGGTGATGAAGTGGCAAAACTATTGGGGCATAACGTGGAGAGGAGTCGGTTCTTTCTCATCGTATTAAGTACATTGCTTGCCGGGATTGCAGTGAGCGTAGCTGGTTTGATCGGATTTGTCGGACTGGTGGTGCCTCATATTTTGAGAATCATGCTCGGCGGCGACTACCGTTATTTATTGCCCGCTTCTGCACTTGGCGGAGGGTTGCTTGTTGTGCTGGCCGATACGGTGGCCCGGAGTGCTTTCGATCCGATCGAGTTGCCGGTAGGGATTTTACTGTCATTTTTGGGCGGACCGTTTTTCTTATATATGATCCAAAGAAGGAGGGATTCACTTGCTTCTCACTAAGGATGTGTCTTTTGAACATTCTTCTTCCTTTCAACTGGATGCAATCGAATTACATATTCAGGAAGGGGAGATTGTCAGCCTGATTGGACCGAATGGGTCGGGTAAGTCCACTTTTCTTCGTTTGATTTCACGCTTGATTACCCCGAAAAGTGGGGAAATCATCTTGGACGGTGAAATGATCCGCACAATGAAAAGCATAGAAGTGGCGAAGAAGCTAGCGATGCTGCCTCAAATGCAAGATTATCAACTTGATTTGACGGTAGGAGAACTGGTTGAATTCGGAAGATACCCCCACCGCGGTGCATATGGCAAATTAACAAAAGAGGATGAAGAGATTGTTCACTGGGCGATGGAAGTGACGAGACTCATGCCATTTAAAAATCGGATGTTACAATCGCTTTCTGGTGGGGAAAGGCAACGGGCGTGGATTGCCATGGCGGTTGCTCAACGGCCCAAGATATTATTGCTCGATGAACCGACCACTTTTCTGGATATATCCCATCAATTGGATGTGATGGAACTCGTCAAAGAGCTGAATGCGCATTTTGGCATGACCGTTGTCATGGTGCTACATGATATTAACCAGGCAGCCCGTTATAGCGATCGATTAATTGTGTTAAAGCGTGGGAAAATCCAATATGACGGCATACCGCAATGCGTGCTATGCCAGGAAATGTTTCAGTCCATTTTTGAAATCGATGCGGATATTCACGAAGAAAATGGGACGCCATTTTTCACTCCAATAAGGTCAAGAAAGGAAGTGTACGCATGAAAAAAGAGCTAAGAGAGCCATTGGATTATGAATTGGTCAAAGCATTTATCATTGCAGCACATGGAAACTTGGAAGAGGTGAAGAAACTGCTGGCGATAGAGCCGGCACTCCTCCATGCTGTTATCAATTGGGGAGGCGATGATTGGGAAAGTGGAATTGGAGCGGCAGCGCATACCGGGAATCGTGCGATTGCAGAATGGTTGCTCGAGCAAGGGGCTCGTATGGATATTTTTGCGGCGGCCATGCTAGGCGAACTGGAGCTGGTACGCGCGATGGTTACCTTGCAACCGACTGTTGTCAACGCGAAGGGACCGCACGGCATTCCGCTCATTCGTCATGCGCAAATGGGTGGCGAACTGTCAAGACCTGTCTATGAATTTTTAGAAACATTCATTCAAAAGGAGGAAGTTGTAGGATGATGACTGCAGTAAACACAATACGTATTCAAAAGGGAAGAGTTGATGAAATACTTGCTCGTTTCCAAACACCGAAATCCGTTCACACGTTTGAGGGTTTCATTCTTATGGAGGTGCTGAAAAAAGAAAATAGCCCTGACTATGATGAGATAAAAGTATGTACAACTTGGGAAGACCACTCGTTTTTTGAAAAATGGCTAGAAAGCCGGGCATCCCAAAAAGCGCATGCACAAAAAAGTGAGCAAAAGCCAGAAGATAGCCCAATTTTAGGATCTGAACTGACCACATTTGAAGTGGCTATCCAGCATAAGCCGGCTGCACAGGAAGTTTGAGAAAGAAATAATAATTAGAGTTCTCTCGACAAATCAATTACGCCTTGGCGTAATTACGTCCGGATTTTGAATTGCGCTATCTAATGGCTGGTGCCTTAATTTCTGCAAAGAACGCAGAAATACGGCAAATCGAACCCTTCGCCGTTCGATTAGCAATTAACTCCTTTCAAAATCCGTGACATCCGCCGGAGGCTTTGGGCCAACAGGATGTTGGTCACTCAGGCGTTGCCGCAGGACGCGGCGACTTTAGCTTGAGTTCCTCAAATCAGCCGGGGCTTGAATCCTCACTGAATTGAATGAATGTCTAACATTCATCCCGTTGCTTATAGAAGTGGGGGAATTCTGCTGAATTAAGTTAATATAACAGGGGGTGTCTAGAAAGTCAGTGTTCGCTGAATTTCTAGACACTCTTTTTATTCTTCCACAGCAATTGGCTCAATCCATGTTTTCGACCAATTTTCAATTTCTTGCATAATCGGTGTAAGTGCCATCCCTTTTTCTGTTAGGGAATATTCAATGCGGACTGGTGTTTCCGGATAGACATTGCGGACGACAAAATCTTGCTGCTCTAAGTCTTTTAACCTTTCCGACAATGTTTTCCCGCTGACACCGAGCTTGTCGGTCATCGTACAGAAGCGTTGCGGACCTGCCATCAATTGATAGAGAATGAGCGCGGTCCAACGCTGGCTGAGAATCGACACGGCTTTCTCAAAACGGGGACAAAGTTCAAATTCATTCATAGCTGTCTGATGACTCCTTTCATAATTGTTGACAAAAGTTATTATAGCATATAAAGTTAGTTACATAAAGTAATTAACTATATATAATAAAATTGGAGGAACAGAAATGAATTTTCATAAAGAACCCCTTATTTATACAGGCGAAGTGCATCTGAACGTGACTGACTTGGAGAAATCCGTGAATTATTATAAAGAAGTGATTGGATTTAAAGTGCTGGAAGAGGAAGCGAATAAAGCGGTGTTAACAGCTGATGGAAA
The DNA here is from genome assembly GCF_022346545.1 of Sporosarcina sp. ACRSM. Lineage (GTDB taxonomy): Bacteria > Bacillota > Bacilli > Bacillales_A > Planococcaceae > Sporosarcina. The sequence goes on from NZ_JAKRNU010000003.1 coordinate 33,057, forward strand.
GACTCCGTTGCTCATTCTTGAACAACCCGAAAATGTTACACCGAAAGAGCCGCATCGTTCCGGGCTTTACCATTTTGCATTATTATTGCCGGAGAGAGCGGATTTAGGGGCCATCATTAAACATTTCATCCAACATAACGTACGTCTCGGGGCATCGGATCACCTGGTGAGCGAAGCGCTCTATTTGTCAGATCCTGATGGTAATGGCATTGAAGTTTATATAGACCGTGATCCGAGCGTTTGGCATTGGGAGGATGGGAAAGTAGCGATGAGTACGGACCCGCTCGATGGGGAAAGCATTATCGCAGAAAGCGCGGGACGTGTATGGGATGGACTCCCTGCAGGAACTGTCATGGGGCATGTCCATTTGCATGTTGCACATTTGCCTGAAACGAAAACGTTCTATAATGCACTTGGTTTCGAAGTGGTAACGACCTATCCACAAGCCTTATTCATGTCGAACGGTAAGTATCATCACCATCTCGGACTGAATACATGGAACGGTGTCGGCGCACCACGTCCTTCGGAAGACAGTGCTGGTCTCCGATCGTTTACACTCATCTATCCGACGGAAAGCGTGTTGAAAGAAGCTCTCGCAAAAGTCGAAGCACTTGGTGTGGAAGTGGAATCACTTGGAAATGAAAACTTAATAGAAGATCCTTCTGGTAACCGCATTGTCCTTCGTGTCGGAAACTGATCATGAAAAAGCTGCCGTGCTTTGGCAGCTTTTTTGTTGTAACTGTGTCCAAATAGATTGAAACTTCTTTCGACGCCATCCGTATAAAAGCGTATACTTAATACTATCGAGATATTATGCCGAAAAGGAAGTGAAATAGATGACGAAAAAATTATGGTTTCAAGCAGGTGTTGGAATTTTACTTGCTTTGCTGATTTTGAAATATTTTATGGAAATCAAAGGGATATTTGCACCTCTTCTTATCATTGCAAAAACAATTTTCGTACCGTTGTTACTTGGTGCAGTCCTTTTTTATGTAACGGAGCCCTTGCAACGTTTTTTAGAAAAGCGTAAAGTGCCACGTTGGGGAAGTATTTTGGCAATACTCATCAGTGTGGCGGCGGTTATCTGGATTTTCATTTCAATTATTGGTCCGCCAGTCGTGAATCAAGTGGATAAATTGGTCAAACATGCACCATTCATAGCAAAAGAGGTTACCGTTCAAACCGAAAATCTTATCGATGTATTGCAACATCGCGAGGACTTTCCACCGCAAATAAATGAGTGGATTGACAAGGCTGTCAACTATATCCAAACGATTGCCGTTGTATTCGGAAAACTAGTCGTTCAATTTTTCCAATCCGTTTTCCAAACAGCATTCACCCTTATTCTTGTTCCATTTTTCTTCATATTTTTGCTGAAAGATCATGAGAAGTTTGCGCCATTTATCTACAATTTCTTTTCGGGTAAACAGCAAGAATGGGTTAAGAAAACATTGAAAGATATCAATACAGTGTTGCGAACATATATCCAAGGGCAGCTTCTGATCAGCTTTCTTCTAGCGCTTATCATGTTACTTGGTTATTGGATCATTGGTCTAGATTATGCGTTATTGCTTGTCATTTTTGCTTTTTTCATGAATGTTATTCCGTTCATCGGTCCGTGGATTGCGTTTACACCTGCTCTCATTATCGGGTTTCTGCAAGATCCGCAAATGGTCATTTGGGTCAGTTTGGTCACGCTTGTTGCACAGCAAACGGATAGCAACTTGATCACACCAAATGTTATGGGGAAAACGCTCGACATCCACCCACTCACGGTCATCACGGTTATTTTAGCAGCCGGAAATATTGCTGGTTTCCTTGGCATTCTCCTTTCGATTCCAGCCTACGCAGTCGGGAAAGTCATCGTGAAAAATATCTATGATAGACGTAAGGAAATTAAACTTGCCGCGACAAAAAATGTATAGCCTGCAACAGAAAAGAAGCACGCTCCAAATGGAATGTGCTTCTTTTCATATTTGAAAATAGAGATGTCGATGCAGGTTACACCCGGGGTTGAAAGCGGCAGTGCATATAGGGCATTCCGATTTACAATCCAAGTACTCCTCGATGGTCAGTTCATGTCCACATGCTCCGCATAGAATGGCTTTTGCATTAAATTCCTCTTTTGGCCAGACGGCGGGATGGCCACAGCCTTTTGCAGCATGGCATTCGTAGCATGGAAAGTATGTATCGCAACAATAAAACTTGATCGCAATGCGGTCGATTTCCTTGTGATAATGTGCACAGCGTGTTTCTTCATCAATTTTGCAACCTTCTACGACTTGTCCTTTGATGAGCATACGGTTTCCTCCTTGAAAATCAGCTAGTGGACGTATGGAGAGTCGGATACAGGGCATTCTTACAGTAAAAAGGACTGATACGATGTTGACTGAATTTCCGATTATCCATACGAACATTTGGGATGCCATTTGGGCGATTCCGGTCATTCTTATGGTTATAGTTATTATGAAAGCATTTTTTAAACTGTCAACGGCTTGGATTTCAACCGTTGCTACGGTCCTCGGTTTGCTGATTTCCATTTTCATCAGCCATCCGGGGAATTTGTCGGCAGGAATTTTCATGGGCTTTTTCTATGGTGGAGCTGCCATCGGTTTGATTTATTCATTAAGAAATTCATTTGTCGCTTATCGTCAAGGTTGAATGGGCAACTTATCGAAGTGGGCAGAATCCGCATTGAATAAGTCCGGGTACATCCTTCGAGAAGCAGCATGTCGTTCGGACTTTGGTATTCAGAAGTGCGGAAGGTTCATTTCCTTTAAGATAAGTAGCGAATAAAGAACTTGGGGCGATGCCATTCCACAACGCATCGTCCTTTAACATGTCCAAATCAGCGCGAGCTTCGTATTCCGTTGCCGGATTGGCAAGCAGTACATGGTATTGCCAGAGTAGAAAGCCGAAGATATTTTCCCACAACGTCAAAGGGGAAATGGAGGCGACAGTGCGAATTTGTTGAATCACAGCCCCGCATACCTCAACTAAAATGCGCCTGAAGACATCCCGACGTTCCTCATCATCTACAGTACGCCAATCTTCTTCAACAGCAAACATGCTGACCGCTAACTTTCCATATTCCTCTTTTGCGCCAAAAACAAGCCGGTTATGCTGCCCATTCCAAATTTCATCATACATCGCTAAATTGGAGAACTGCATGGCGATGAACATCCCGAGGCGGCGCATAAAATAGGAGGCTGCAACGGTCCGGTTCGGGCTATCGCTAATGGCCTGGACAGTGGTCAATACATGTTCCGTTTGTTTGGGGTCCAGAAGGGACTGTAAGGTGAACAATGGTCGTTCAGGCTGTTCGGTATAAATGCTATACATATTCAGCTGTCTAATTTGATCCGCCGTTAAGTTTTTCATGCTTTGATTGTATCACTCTATTCTGAAAACGACTAGGTTGAGGGAGGTTTTAATTTGATATAGACTAAGGGTGGTAGGGGAACTTTTTTTAGGGAGGCTTTTGAACAGCGTGAGTAAGCGATTGGATGTAGATGCAATTATTGATTTGATTGAAGAGGAAGCGGATATTATTCTTCCGATTGCGAACGGAGAACCCCATAAATTACTGGATATATTAGAAGAGAATCATACAAGATTACGGAATGTGAAAATTCATCAGCTGCTCGCATTGCGGGAGCGGGGCTATATGTTAGGCGAAACAAACGGACATCTGTCGCATGTTTCTTATTTTTTAAGCGGAGCGACGCGCAGGGCGTATCAGAAAGGGACAATCGAATTGGTTCCGAACGTGTTCCATGAAGTGCCGCGCATCTTGCAGAAAACGACTAACATGTCATTGATTATGGCGACAGCTTCTCCGATGGATGCGCACGGCTATTTTTCGTTGGGAACACAAGCAGATTATATAGCGGAATTCATTGGGCATGTCCCGTTCGTCTTGGAAGTGAATGATCAGATGCCGAGAACGTACGGACAAAACCAGATCCATATTAGCCAAATTGCTGGTTACATTGAAAATAATGTGCCTTTGACCGAGATAGAACAGCCTAAGATTGGGGAAAAGGACATTAAAATAGCTAAACGGATTATTGAAGAAATTAACGATGGAGATACGCTGCAAATTGGGATCGGAGCTGTTCCGAATGCCGTCATGGGCATGTTGAAAGACCATCGTCATCTTGGGATACATACGGAGATGCTGACAGACGGAGTAGTCGATCTCGTCGCTAGCAGCGCAGTCGATGGAACCCGGAAGTTTACGAATAAAGGGAAAATCGTCACAACATTTGCATTTGGGACACAACGGCTTTATGATTTCCTTCATGAAAATCCATCAGTTGAATTCCTACCGGTCAGTGTCGTGAATGATCCGCGTGAAATCGCTAAAGAAGAACAGCTCGTATCGATCAATGCCACCACCGAAGTGGATCTTTACGGGCAATGTGCGTCTGAAACGATTGGTGGATGTTATTATTCGTCAACAGGCGGACAAGCCGACTTCGCAAGGGGCGTCCGTTTTGCGAAGCACGGAAGAGGGTTCATCTGTCTTTATTCGACAGCAAAAAACGACACGATCTCACGCATTCAGTTGCAATTAACGCCGGGTTCGGTCGTTACAACTTCGAAAAATGATGTAGATCATATCGTAACGGAATACGGAATCGCCCATCTTTACGGCAAATCGCTATCCGAACGGGCAAAAGCACTCATCGCCATCGCTCATCCGGCATTCCGCGAAGAATTGTTGTTTGATGCGAAGAAAAATGGGCTGCTGATATAAGTAAGAGATGAAATCCATGGAGTCAGTACGCTCTATGGATTTTTGCTTTGGATTAATTGGAAAGGTGATGAGTCAAAGGTCCTGAGTTGTAATCAAACACTGTGTGAGTGCAATCAAAACATGGATATCTGCAATCAAATCGCTTCCGAGTGCAATCAACCACCCTTTGAGTGCAATCAAATCAGGAAGGCGCCCGCCCAACACACTTTACTAGGCAGAAACATATTATTTGTATGAAGAGGTGGTGAACGTTGAAAAAAGATGAGAGGGCTATCCGACATGATCCATTTGAAATCGAACAACGTGAATGGAAACAGCGGCAAACGAAGGAACGACTTAAACAGTTATTGACGATCGCTTCCCCGGTATTTCTACTCTTATTATGGGAGTTCATGTCGAGGACGGGAGCGCTTGATATTCGTTTCTTTCCGCCACCATCCGCCATTGTTGGCACGTTTTTCGGGATGATTTCCAGTGGTGAAATGGCCAGCCATATCGGTGTTTCTTTGTATCGGATTTTTGCGGGCTTCCTTCTTGGCGTCATACCGGGAGTCATCATCGGTCTCCTGATGGGTTTGTACTCGCCCATCCGCCATTTTGTGTCGCCGATTGTCATGGCGTTAATGCCTATTCCAACGCTTGCTTTGTTGCCGATTATTATTATTTTATTTGGCATCGGGGATTTGTCGAAAGTGGTGACGATTGCGGGCAGTGTCTTTTTTCCAGTTGTCATCAATACTGCGGCAGGTGTCATCAATATCGATTCGATCTATTTGGACGTCGCGAAAAACTACGGGGCAGGCAAGTGGGATTTCTTTTGGAAAATCGCTTTGCCGGGAGCATTGCCGGTCATGCTAGAAGGGATTCAGATGGGGCAGGCGATTGCGCTTCTGACGATTGTTGCAGCCGAAATGATGGGGGCGACGTCAGGAATCGGGTATCTGATTTGGACTTCGTATAAAGCTTTCCTCCTGCAAGAGATGTACGTCGGGCTCATTCTCATTTCATTTTTCGGCTATTTGTTCTCGGTGGTGTTACGGGGAATCCAGAAAAAGTTGTTACCGTGGAGGTGAGCACATGAGCAGACAAACGAAAATTGCCATCCATAGTTTGACAAAAGCATTTTATAAAAAGCAGGGGAGTGTGGCAGCTCTCGAAGACATTAATTTGACCATTGCGGATGGAGAGTTTGTTTGCATTGTCGGACCGAGTGGCTGTGGAAAAACGACATTGTTACGGATACTGGCGGGCTTGGAACATCCGAGTGTCGGTGATTTCACCATCGAAACCACAGGGGAAGAACGTCCCCATCAGTCCATGGTGTTTCAAGAAAGAGGCATCATTCCATGGCTGACGGTAGAGGAAAACGTCGCATTCGGACTGAAAATGCGACATATGCCGAGAAACGTCGTAAAAGAGCGGACCGACTATTATTTAAAGAAGACAGGGTTGGAAAAGTTTGCTTCCCTTTATCCGAAAGAATTATCGGGAGGGATGAAGCAGCGGGTGAGTATTGCACGGGCATTTGCCAATGACCCCGAAATATTGCTGATGGATGAGCCGTTTGCTGCGCTCGATGAACAGAATACTTTCATTCTGCAGGAAGAGTTGTTGTCCATCTGGGCGGAAACAGGAAAAACCGTGCTCTTCATCACACATAGTATCGATGAAGCGCTATTGTTGAGCGATCGAATTTTACTCATGAGTTCGCAACCTGGAAAGATTGTTAGGGAAATTACGATTGATTTGCCACGACCGCGAAAAATGGAAGATATCCGGGAAAATCCAGTGATGGCGGGAAAATTTATTGAAATATGGCAGCATTTGCAAGAGGAAGTGCAACGATCACGGTTGGAAGACGAGTGAAAGGGGAAGTGCGATGGCAAAGTGGGTAAAGAGCGGATGGTTGGTGGCGCTTATTGCATTGACGTTAAGTATAGGGGCTTGCTCGCCGAAAGAGACTGGGAAACCGGCCCCTGTTGGTGAAACACCAGGAGATTATCCATCCGGTGATTTAGCGCCACTTGAAAAGCGGGCAAAAGTGGTCATTGCAGAGGATGGGGCGGCATCTGGTGCCGGTTTTTACATCGCAAAGGAAAAAGGGTATTTTGAAGACTATAATATTGAGGTTTCATTTGCCGACTTTGCGAACAGCGATGATATGCTACCGGCATTAGCGGCAGGGGAAGTGGACATTGCCGGCGGTGTTTCTACTGCCTCGTTTTTCAACGCAATTGCACAAGGGATTGATGTCAAAATTATTGCGGATAAAGGGCATAATGTACCCGGTAAATCGTATTTCACATTCGTGATCGGCAATCATATGGTCGATGAGATAAAGGATTACCCGGATTTTGCAGGGAAGAAAATTGCGGTTTCCTCACGTAATTCGATAGACGGTTATATTTATCAAGAAATGCTTAAACATGCCGGCTTGACAGAAGAGGATGTCGAGTTTGTGCTGATGGCCGACTTTGGCAGCATGCTCGGCGCGATTGACGCCGGAACGATTGATGCAGCGCTCAATATCGAGCCGCTTATTGCACAAGGGGTCGATAAAGGGTTCCATGTCCGTTTCAAGGATGCGACCGACTATGCGCCTGAATCGCAAATTGCAATGGTGCTCGGTTCTCCTCAATTCATGTCAGAAGAACAGGATATTTCGCTTCGCTTCATGTCCGCTTACTTGAAAGGCGTTAGGGATTACAACGATGCCTTCATTAAAGGGATCGGGAAGGATGAAGTGATCGACATCATGGTGCAGCACACGGCACTGAAAGATCCAGAGTTATGGGAGAAAGTGCATGTTACAGGGCTGGATCCCGATGGCAAAATGTTTATTGACGATATCAAAAAGCAATATGACCAGTACAAAGCGAATGGCGCTATCCGTGGGGATGTTGATTTAAATAAAGCGATCGATACATCGATAACAGAAAAAGCGGTCGAAACGATCGGGGAATATGAACGCTGAATAAGTGAAAAACAGCCCGTCGCTTAAGAAGCGACCGGCTGTTTTTTCTTCGTCTAGACTCCAGCGCCTAGGGGCTCGGAGGCTCACTGGAAGTGAGTCAGTCAGCCGTTGCCACAGGACGTGGCGTACTTAGGCTGGCATCTTTGAAAGTCGACTTGGCTGTGAGGCAAAGAGCGCCTCTTGGGCCTACAGGATGTAGGTCATGCAGTCGTTGCCGCAGGACGCGGCGAACTTAGACTGCCTTCCTAATTTCGTCTTATGCCTGTCGCCCCTGACCAGGCGCTTGCGCTTTTGTTCTTTGCTCTAGGGCAGTTTGGAAGCTGTGTAATCCCATTCCGACGATGATGACACCAATCCCGACAAGTGAAATCGGACCGGGCAGGGCAATGCCGACGAGGATCATTTCGCCGATCATGGCAAAAATAAGCTCTGTCGATTGTGTCGCTTCGACTGCAGCCAGTTTCCCTTGATTGTCCCGTGCAAGGTCTGTCGCCATGAAAAAGAGCGTTGTCGCGATGACACCTGAACTGACCGCTACGATGAACGACTGTGTCAGCTGGTCGACGGACGGGGGACCGACCGTCAAAAGCGCATAGATAGCAACACCGATCCAAATGGGCATTGTCATAAGCGTCATGCCGAGCACTCGTTGAAACGTATCGAGCCGTCCGCCAAGCAGCTCCATCATTTTCCGATTGCCGAGCGGGTAGGCGAATGCCGCGATGATGACGGGAAGAATGCCAAGCCACAGTGTTTGCATATCAACACTTTGAGCGTGTGGGATCTGAATGAGCACAACGCCTGCTAGAATGATCAGTGAAATGCCGAGTGAAACGGCAGGAATCTTTTGCCGGAACTTCTGCTGACCTGACTTTGTTTTTACAATGATCGTGAAAAACGGTGCCAATAAAACACCCGCCACAATCGTCAATTGCCAAGTGCCGGCGAGAAGCCAGCCCGGGCTATACGCAGCTGCATAAGTAAGGGGCGCGTAAAATAATACAAAAGCCACCGAGCTCCAAATGAAAAACATAGCAGGCTTTGCGAACATTTCTTTCTTCGTTTGCCCCAGTCCTTTACGATAAGCGACAATGGCTATCAAGAAGGGCACCATGAAGAAATAGCGGAGGGAAGAGCTCCAAAGCCAGCTTCCTCCCGACAGTTCCATCGTGCGATTTAAGATAAAAGTGACCGCAAAGAACAACGAGGCAAGGATTCCGATCCAAATTTCCTTCATATGTTTCCCACCTAACTTATGCGCGCGCTTCGAACAGTTTCACCGCTTCAATAATGACGTTCGTCGCTCTCTCCATATTATCCACTGAAATGTATTCATACTTGCCGTGGTAGTTTTCGCCGCCGGTAAAAATGTTCGGCGTCGGCATTCCCATATAGGACAGTTGGGAGCCGTCTGTGCCGCCACGGATTGGCACGATATTCGGTTCAATATCGAGTCCTTTGAAAGCGTCGGAAATGATATCGACGATTTCTATCACCGGTTCAATTTTCTCACGCATATTGAAGTATTGATCTTCCATTTCTAACGTCACAGCGTGTTCACCGTATTCCTTTTTGAGCTGCTCAACCGTTTCCACCATCAACTGTTTTCTTGCCTCGAATGTTGCTCGATCGAAATAACGGATAATATAGCCGAGTGTCGTCTTTTCGATCGTTCCATCGAACTGCATCAAATGGATAAACCCTTCATAGTCCTCCGTTTTTTGCGGAATTTCATCTGCAGGCATCGCTGCTTGGAATTGATTGGCGATTAGAATCGAATTCACCATTTTCCCTTTTGCGGAACCGGGATGGATATTCGTGCCGTGGAATGTCACTTTCGCCCCGGCCGCGTTGAAACTTTCATATTGCAGTTCGCCGAGTGGACCGCCATCCATCGTATAGGCATATTTGGCGCCAAATTTTTCAACGTTGAATTTATGCGGACCCCGGCCGATTTCCTCGTCTGGTGTGAAGGCGATGCGCAGCTTGCCGTGCTGGATGTCCGGATTCGCGATCAAGTACTCCATGGCGGTCATAATTTCAGCGATGCCCGCTTTATTGTCGGCGCCGAGAAGAGTTGTACCGTCCGTTGTAAGAAGGGTATGACCTACATAATTTTTCAGCTCTGGGAAATCATTCACGCTCATGACGGTATTCGCGTTCAGTTGAATATCGTTGCCGTCATACTGGTCGATCCGTTGGGGATTGACGTTTTTCCCTGTGTAATCGGTGGCCGTATCGACATGTGCAAGAAAGCCGATCACCGGTACATCCCGATCTGTGTTGGCAGGAAGCGTGGCGAATAGATAACCGTTCTCGTCTAACGTAATCTCTTCCATGCCAATATCGTTCAGTTCCCGTTGCAATTCGTGCAACAGATCCCACTGGCCTGGTGTCGAGGGGGTGGATGAGCTATTTGCATCCGATTGTGTATCAATTTTTGCATAGCGCGTAAGCCGTTCGATCAGTTTTTCTTTCATTGCCCAAACTCCTCCTAAGTAGTAAAGTTACGGTCTTTCCATCTTATCAGATTGTTTAGACTTACGGAATAATTGAGTAGGAAAAAAGGGGGCCTGTTATGGTGCGAACAGGATTCACTTTCACAAAATCAAATACGTTAGAATACTTAGGACTATGGATGTGATCAACATCGCCATCAATGGCTTCAACGCTTTTGTCCGCAGTTCGCGGAGATTTACGTTGAGACCGAGACCGACCATGGCGGCGGTCAAACACCAAGTCGTTACGGTGGAGACGCCGGACAGTAAGTTTTCTGAAACGGGGATAGATTGGCCAAGTACATAGCTTCCGAAAAGGCTCATGAGGATGAACCCGATCAAGAACCATGGAAATTCGATTTTATTTCCATTTGAATCGTTACCTTTGCTTTTCCGTTTCATCCAATATAAGAAAATGAAACAGAGTGGGACAAGAAGGAATACGCGGCCAAGTTTGGCGAGTAAGCCTACTGCAAGGGCATCTTCGCCTCCAGGTGCGGTGGCGAGGGCCACATGAGCGATTTCGTGTAAGCTGATCCCGGACCAAATCCCGTAATCGACGGCCGATAACGGTAAAACGGGACGTAAAATCGTGTATGTGATTGCAAAAACGGTGCCGACGAGCGCGATGATTCCGACGCTGATCGCGGTATCTTCATCTTTTGATTTGACGATCGGGGCAATCGCGGCAATGGCAGCTGCTCCACAAACGCCGGTGCCGACACCTAATAGCAGTGAAATGGTCATATCCGCTTTCATGATTTTGGCCAGCCAGACCGTTAAAAGAATCGCAAAGAGGATAACACCGGCATCGCGAATGAGTAGGCCCATCCCATCATGTAAGACCATATCGATATTCAACTTTAAACCATAGAGAATAATGGCAAAGCGCAATAATCTTTTAGACGAAAAAGTGATGCCGGGACGGATCAGCTCAGGGTAATGAAAGACTTGCCGATAGATGACCGCGAGTATAATGGCGCAGGCCAACTGTCCGACATGGTCAAACCCGGGGACTTTTGCAAGAACATAGCCGAGCAATGCGATTAAAAAAGTGAATGCAATGCCGCCATACCACGAGAAGGGTGGGAGTTGCCATTTCGTTGGTTTTAGTGTGGGTGTGTCATCGGTAGGTCCAATGGATGGACGTTTTTTGCCGCTTTCTATTTTCATGTGAACACCTCTTATCATGTACTGTATAATTACCATATTCCCGTTTCAATGATAAGTAAAATAAATATATGTGATGTTTACCATAAGCGAATACATATGAATGGAGGCGTTTCCGGATGGATCAACATTTACGCGTGTTTGCCATGGTCGTGGAAAAAGGGAGTTTTTCACGGGCGGCGGAAGAATTACATATGACACAGCCAGCAGTAAGCCAGTACATCAAAGTATTGGAACAAACTTATGGAGAGCAACTTCTTGATCGAAACAATAAATATGTACGTTTAAATAAAGCGGGAGAAATTGTGTATGTGCATGCGAAGGAAATATTGGGTTTATACACGAAAATGCAACGCTTATTGGATGACTTGGCGAACCGAGCGACCGGCCAGCTATCAATCGGAGCAAGTTACACGTTTGGAGAGTATGTTCTACCCCATTTCATTGCCAGATTGCACGAACAATTTCCACTTATCAAGCCAAGTATTGTCATTGGAAATTCGAAGGAAATTGCGGAGTTGGTCGAGGGGCATCAACTGGATGTAGGTATTATCGAGGGTGAACTGCAGAACGCCCATCTTTCCATTGAAGCATTTGCGGAGGATTTAATGTATGTCGTTGCATCGGCACGACATCGTTTGGTGCAGCAAACTGATGAGGTGGAACTATCCGATTTGGAACAAGAGACATGGATCATTCGTGAACTGGGCTCCGGAACAAGGGCGGCTACAGAAAGCATTTTTCAAACTTTGTCGATTGCTCCGGCGGATATTATGGAATTCGGTAGCACCCAGCTCATAAAAGAATCGGTGGAATCCGGTCTCGGTCTTACATTCCTATCCCATTTGGCCATCCGGAAGGAAGTTTCAATGGGGTTGTTAAACGTCATCCCTTTAAAAGAAACACCCTTCAAACGGAATTTTTCAATCGTATTACGGACTTCGTTCAAAACGAAAGCAATGGAAGTATTTATTGATTTGTTAAAAGAACATCCTGCAATCTCAACGGTAATGAAAAGAACATGAAGTCGTGTGAGTTTCATACGGAAAAAATAAAAAAGGCATCGCATTTTTTCGCGGATGCCTTTTCCATATTCGTTAAATAACAGAATAGTTCTTATGTGAAACGACCGTTAGATTTGACGCGGCGCCAATACGCTCGGCGTCACTCGATGAAATTTGTACGATAACGGAGTTCTCCAGTATTTTATAAATGGTGCCATTTACCTCGTGATCATTGCGGACGAACGAAATCTTTTCATCGATTTTGCGCTCTGAGACAAAATCTGAAACCTCTTTTTCCTTGCGTGGAAAAGCCATTCGAATTCCCCCTATTGTTTTTTTCTCGTTAACTGTATCCCGCATACAAGCATAATAAAAAAAGCTTAGGCAAAGTCCTAAGCGGGAAATGAAAACGGAAAACAACTTAACGAAAATGATCTATCACAAGTTGTCTATTTATAGTATACCATAATTTAATGAATTTTGCAGATGCCATGTTTGGGGAGCATGTATGTGCCTATTGATTTTTTGCACTTTCACATCTTCGAGTCGAGTGCTATGATAAAAGACTGCATTGAATTTATGATGGTGATTCACGTCGGAAAATTGGAAATAAAATTAATTCAGACAATTAAATCGCAGAAAGAGGTGCGTGATGAAAAAGAGAGCAGTCGATTTTCTTTATATATTAGTCGGATCTTTTATGTTCGCATTGGCGGTCAATCTTTTTGTCATACCGAACGAACTTGGGGAAGGCGGGGTTACCGGGTTGACCATCATCGCTTACTATCTCTATGGATGGTCACCAGGACTGGTGAATTTAGTGCTCAACGGTTTTTTACTGATCGTAGGCTATAAATTTTTGAGCAAAAGTACAACGGTTTATACGATTATTGCCACGCTATTCAATTCTTTATTTTTACATTTGACAGCGGGATGGAGCGTTTCGTCGGATGAAATCGTAGTGAATACCATCTTTGGCGGTGTATTTATAGGTGTAGGGATTGGACTCATCATTCGAGTGGGGGGTACAACCGCGGGCTCTGCCATTCTTGCCAGTATTGCAAATAAGTATCTTGGTTGGAATATTAGTTATGCCTTGCTGTTTTTCGACTTGATTGTCGTGTTCTCCTCTTATTTTATTATCGGTGCCGAAAAACTGATGCTAACGATTATGATGCTGTATATCGCCACAAAAGTCATGGAGTTCATCATTGAAGGATTGAACACAAGAAAAGCGGTAACAATCATTTCGAACAACGCAGACCAAATCGCCAAGCAAATCAATGAGGTGATGGGCAGGGGCGTGACGGTTTATTCAGGTCATGGCTATTACACAAAGGAAGAAAAGGACATCCTGTATATTGTGATCAGTAACCGTGAAGTGGTGAAATTGAAGAAAATCGTGAAGAATGCAGATCAGGACGCTTTTATTGCGATTCACGATGTCCGGGATGTTTTTGGTAAAGGGTTTATGGAAATTGCGAAATGAAGAAAAAAGAAAGACTGAGAACTTCCAACTTGGAGCTTCTCAGTCTTTTTTGGCATTCTTTTTAAAAATTGTTGAAATCCGTTTCTCAGTGCCTGCTTTCATCCGGCTGAAATTCTCGAGGTGTTTCCAGATAGCCATACCGAACAGTGAGGCGGCAATGAAGAGCGGCCAATAGCCTTCCGTCCACAGCGCTTTGGCAATGAGTGTAATATACAGCATCAATACACCGACAACGAGAAAATCGGTTGTCAGTGCGACGATGACGAACAATAGAAAACCCGCAAGACCGAGCCGCCAATCGAGTGTGAGCAGCACCCCGATGATGGTGGCTGTTCCTTTTCCTCCGTTGAAATGCATATGGAACGGGAAATTATGGCCGGTCACTACTGCCGCACCGACAATGAATAACAACAAAGTGACCGTGTCTTCCGGCCAACCCGCTTGGTGGGCAAAATAGCGGACAAGCCATATGGCGACCGCTCCTTTTCCAATGTCAATCGCCGCTACCAATGCCCCCATTTTTTTCCCGAGGACAATCGTCGCATTGGATGCGCCCGCATTTTTCACTCCGGTCTCTTTTAAGTCTACCCCGGATATTTTCTGGGCAATTACGGAACCGTGCAGGCATCCGATTGCATATCCCATCAGGAGAACTCCTACAATCCATACTTCCATCTTACTTCCCCCAATCAGCCATACGAACAGTATATCATTCTATAAAATCAAATTAAAAAATATTTTAAATTAGTTGCTTGACAATTCTATGAAATTACTCGTATACTTATTTCACAAGATGGAAAATTAAATTAATTGAACTCTTATCAAGAGCGGCGGAGGGAATAGGCCCTGCGATGCCCGGCAACCGGCAAGCGACCAACTTGCAAAGGTGCTACTTCCTACAGAACCGTTAAACGTTCTGAAAGATAAGGGGAGGAATAAGCGAAAGCATAACCCTCTTCTTAGGCGAAGGGGGTTATTTTTTACATTTATAACCCTTAACACCACTATGAATTGTAGGTATTAAAAAACTCTAGGAGGTACTAACAATGACAAAATTTCAACCCGAAACACTACTACTACATGGCGGCCAAGAGCCAGATCCAGTAACAGGATCGCGCGCATTACCGATTCATCGTACAACTTCTTTCGTTTTCCCTGACACGGAGCATGCACAAAATGTATTCGGTCTTAAGGTAGCTGGAAATATCTATACACGAATCACCAATCCGACAACCGGTGCTTTTGAAGAACGTATTGCACTTCTTGAAGGTGGAACTGCTGCAGTCGCACTTTCATCAGGGATGGCGGCAATTGCATTCTCCATTCTGAACATTGCTGAAGCGGGGGATGAAATCATCGCTGCTGAAAACTTGTATGGCGGTACATATAATTTGTTCGCTGCTACACTTCCACGTTATGGCATTAACGTAAAATTTGTTGATGCGACAGATCCGGAAAACTTCCGGGCAGCGATTACCGATAAAACAAAAGCATTATTCGCTGAAACAATCGGCAACCCAAGCCTACACGTATTGGACATCGAGGCGGTTGCGAAAGTTGCACATGACAACGAAATTCCATTGCTTGTAGACAGCACATTCTCAACACCGTACGGCACAAATCCGATTGAGTATGGAGCGGACGTCGTCATTCATTCAGCAACGAAATGGATCGGCGGACATGGAACTTCGATTGGCGGAGTTGTTGTCGATGCAGGGAAGTTCGACTGGACGAGAGGGAAATTCCCAGGCTTTACAGAGCCAGATGAGACATACAATGGTCTTCGTTACGGAATCGATACGGCTGCTGCTGCGTTCGCTACGAAACTGCGCGTTCAACTATTGCGTGACTTCGGTCCGTGCTTAAGCCCTGATAATGCGTTCAACTTCCTGCAAGGGCTTGAAACACTTCACCTGCGTGTTCCGAAGCATAATGAAAACGCACTTAAAGTTGCACAATTCTTGAAAGATCACCCAGCTGTCGAATGGGTAAATTATATCGGTCTTGAGGATCATCCATCCCATCAAGATGCAAAGAAATACTTGAAAAACGGCTATGGCTCCATCGTTAACTTTGGCATTAAAGGTGGACGTGAAGCAGGTCGGAAAGTGATTGATAATATTACGATCTGGTCGCATGTGGCAAACGTGGGGGATGCGAAATCATTGATTATCCATCCGGCATCTACAACGCATCAGCAATTGAGCGCAGAAGATCTGAAAAAATCTGGTGTAACAGAAGAACTAATCAGATTATCGATCGGTCTTGAAGCACCTGAAGATATCATTGCAGACCTTGCGCAGGCAATTGAAAAAGCGGTACCGGTTAAAGCATAACGAATTGTAATTGAAATTTGAAAAACGGGACTCCTCATCGAGCAGTCCAGGGAGGTGGCGAAATGCCGACAATTAAAGTGGCTATACTCGGCTTCGGCACTGTAGGTGAAGGAATTTATAGGATTTTGCAAGAACGGAAAGAAGCGATTCAGAAAGAAACGGGCTATACGATTGACGTCGATTCAATCCTTGTTCGAAATAAGGGGAAAGTACGATTCGCAACCCCTGGAACGAAGATAACGGAAGATGTGCAGGAAATTTTGTCAAACCCGGAAATCGATGTCGTCTTTGAAGCGATTGTCGGGGAAGAACCGGCATATACGTATCTTTCGGAAACGATCGAAAAAGGATTTCACGTCATTACGGCAAATAAGGCCATGTTTGCGAAGCATGGCCCCGCCCTTTTGAAACATGGACAATTCCGGGATGTCAAAGTCTGTTACGAAGCAACGACAGCAGGGGGCGTTCCGATCATCCGGACGATTTCCAGCTTATTGCCCGCAGACCGTGTGAGACGGGTCCGTGGTATCCTGAATGGAACGTCCAATTTCATCCTGACAAAAATGCGGGAAGAAGGCCTCTCATTTGAGGCGGTACTTCGGGAAGCGCAAGCACGAGGGTTTGCAGAAGCGGACCCGACAGATGATGTAGGTGGAATGGACGCCTTCCGGAAATTGATGATTTTAAGCACGCTTGCGTTTGGCAAACAGCCGGATTGGCAAGACGTTCCGATCGTTGGCATCGATCGATTGACGATTACGGATATTGCGGACGCGTCAAAAGGTAATCTTCGTTATCGACATGTCGCAGATATTACAATAGAAGCAGACGGAACACTGCGCGGAAGTGTCGGTCCGGTACTGATCGGGCCGGATCATCCGCTTTATGGAGTGGACGGCGTCGATAATGCAGTCATCGTAGATACGGAACATCTAGGTGCGTTGACGTTGATCGGTCCGGGAGCAGGCATGTATCCGACAGCCAGCGCGATGGTGGGAGACTTACTACAGATCATCGGCAAACGTGAAACAGTGGCCTTGACAAGCTGAAAAAGGGACTCCTCATTAATCATTTAATGAGGAGTCCCTTTTTAATTTTTCCTTTCATAGGAAATGATGAAGCTTTTGATTTAAGCATATTAGCGAATGGTTCTAGAGGATGATGATAAGATACCTTTTTGCAATTCGCTCATACCTTCTTTTTTACGAACGAAAATGAAATAAGAGGTAATGGTTAAACTCGCTATTAACAATGTGAGGATAGCCTGTATCCTTAATGACTCGATGATGAGCATGGCGATAAAAATTCCTGCAATACAGAGAATAGTTGCATACGTCAAGTAAGGGAACAGCCACATCTTAAGTTGAAGTGCTTCCGGTTTTTCTTGTTCAAGTATTCTGCGCATCCGTAACTGTGAAAAGGCAATCACAAGATATACCAGTAATGCTACGGCTCCTGAAGAATTCACCAAAAAGAGAAAGATTTTATCGGGTGAAGTATAGCTGAAGATGACCGCAATATAGGAAAAGACTGTACTGAAAAGTATTGCTCGTACAGGAACCCCTTTTTTACTCAATTTAAGAAATGCCTTAGGTGCATCTCCTTTCTTTGCCATGCCGTATAGCATGCGCGAATTCGCATATAATGCGGAGTTTAAACAAGAAAGAACGGCAGTCAAAACGACAAAGTTCATAAGCTGTGCCGCTGCTGGGATACCGATATAATCGAGTACCGCAACGAACGGGCTGACAAGAATGTTAGCAGAGTTCCACGGTAATAATGTAACGACAATAGCAATGGAGCCAATGTAGAAGATAAGAATACGCCAAATGACACTATTGGTTGCAATACGTACTGCTTTTCCAGGATGATCTGATTCGCCAGCTGCAATCGCTACGATTTCGGTACCCATAAAAGAAAAAATGACAACTGTAATTCCGAGTAGAACGGAACCGAATCCGGTCGGTATGAAACCGCCATTTCCTAAAAGATTCGCGGTTCCTGGCGCCCCCACACCGGGATACCAGCCAAAAATGACACACAGACCAACAACAAGGAATAAACCGATACTAATGACTTTGATAAGCGAAAACCAATATTCAAACTCTCCAAAGGATTTAACTGAAAAAAGATTTGTAAGTGTCAACAAAACAGTTAAGATGAGTGCCATTAACCAAAGAGGGAAATCGGGTATCCAGTATTGCATGATGGCCGCACCGGCAATTGCTTCGATTGCAATCACGACAACCCAGAAAAACCAATACAACCAACCGATTGTAAAACCTGCCCACGGTCCAATTGCATCGCTGGCGTATGTGGAGAAAGAGCCACTTGTTGGATAAGCCGCCGCCATTTCACCAAGCATTCTCATGACCAACACGACAATCGTTCCTGCAAAAGCATAAGAAAGAATGGCCCCTGGTCCTGAAGCATTAATCACTGCACCACTTCCGATAAACAGACCTGCACCGATAACCCCAGCAATTGAGATCATGCTGATATGTCTGATTTTCAAATCTGATTTTAACTGACCCTGTTGATTCATTATCTACATTCCCCCTTGTGAAAGTGATAATTCTCTGCTAACAATGTACAATTCCGTTGCTCAATTGCTAGACGTGTAATTTTCGTTAGATTTCCAATCTTGCTCCTTTCGTCGAAATTTGTAAACGGTTTCACGAAACTTGAGTGAATATTCACTTAAGTTATTTATATAAATCATACACAACTGGAAACTAATTTTCGTAGACAAGTTGTAAATAGATAGGGGATTAAATTAGACGGGGTGTTAAATTTGGTCTTTCTATTAAATTGTTTGATACATTTCCTTAACAATTGAGATAAAACTTCTTGTCGCATGCGATGCCTGCTTTGTAATACCTAAACCGATAATCCTGTACGCCTCTTCTTCAAATTCAAGGGCTGTGATGCCATCCGGAGTATTCTTCAGGACGAGTTCAGGTCGGATATTAATTCCTATATTTGCTTGTACTAAGGCGATGATGGACTGATCATCTGAAACTTCATATTTAACATTGGGATCGATATTGTGTTTGTTAAAAAAAGTGATGACCTCACTATCCCATCCTTTTTTAGGCTTGATTAACGGAAATTCCTCGAGTTGCTGAATACACATTGCTGTTTGTAAATGTAAAGGGTTGTTGTTCGAAACGATGCAAAACAGTTTGTCCTTGTGTAAAGGTAAAAATTCAAGCCCTTTTTTAATGGGCGCTGTCGTGAAGCAACAATCTAATTCCCCTAATTGCACGGCATTTTCTAGACTTTCGTAGTCGTCTTCAAAAATTTCAACAATGATGTCGGGGTGCTTCCTCTTGAACTCTTTTAGAATGGTTGGAAGCCAATGCGTCGTTACACTTGCGAAGGTTCCTACTTTTATAACCCCTGATTCTAATCCGTTTAGTGCGAGAGCTTCCTGTTGTAAGTTATGATGCGCGTGAATAATCGTAAGTGTATGTTCGTATATTTTCTCCCCTTCTCTCGTCAGCTTAATTCCCGATCGATTACGAAGTAATAACTGCAAATCCAATTCGTCTTCAAGACTCTTAATGGCACGACTTACCGCGGATTGTGTGAGATTTAATTCGATTCCTGTCCTTGTAATGCTCTGTAGTTGAACAACCTTATTGAAGATTTCATACCTCTGAATGGTCATTATACACGGCCTCCTTAATCAACATGAAAAAAAGTCATGCAAAACATTACAAACAGTCGTTTTACTAATTCTAATAGTCCAACTATACTGAAAATAAGTCAAGGGAAACTATTAGATTTGAATCGACAATGGTTTTAAGGGAACTCGATTCGCGATCGGATAGGGGATGATAGATGGGTAGTCTACTTAGTAATGATAGATGTGAAAGCGTTGTCTTTTTGAAGTCGGGTAGAACATTCTAGCTAGGAGGGGGAAAAATCAACATGACACTTACGATCGAGAAATTTGAACCGGTTCTCAGAGAAAAAACAACAGTTCAAAGGATGTATATTAACGGAAAATGGGTTACGAGTGTTTCAAATAAGACGCGTGAAATCCTAAACCCTGCAAATAATGAAGTCATTGCGGTGGTGACAGAAGGTGTAGAGGAAGAAGCGAACGCAGCCGTCAAAGCAGCCAAAGATGCATTTTATAAAAATGGTTGGAAAACAGTCTATGCCCGCATAAGAGCAGACCTACTTTTGAAAGTTGCAAGTAAATTAGCAGAACGTAAAGAAGAGTTTGCCATGCTCGAGACATTAAACAATGGAAAAGTGTATGAGGACTCGCTAGCCGATGTCGAAGATGCGATCCATCAATTTCAATACTATGCGGGTCTTGCCACAAAGCCGCATGGGCAAACCTATGAGGTGCCGGATGAGATACGAGCGATGGTTGTCCGCGAACCGATTGGCGTTGTAGCGCAAATTGTTCCTTGGAATTACCCGCTTGTCATGGCAGCACAGAAAATGTCAGCGGCGTTGGCAGCCGGCTGTACGGTCGTTATCAAGCCTGCCTCACAGACACCGCTCACGCTCATTCGCTTGTTTGAGATTTTGGATGAAGTCGGTTTTCCGGAAGGTGTTGTGAATCTGGTGCTCGGTTCGGGTTCGGTTATTGGCGATAGGCTAGTCAATCATCCGGATGTTGATAAGATCTCTTTCACTGGAGGTACTTCGACAGGCAAGCAAATTATGAAGGATGCCGCGGATACGATTAAAAAGGTTGGCCTCGAGCTTGGCGGGAAATCGCCCAATATCGTATTTGCGGATGCGGACTTTGAGACGGCGGTCGACTATGCATTACTTGCGATATTCGCAGGGCAAGGACAGGTTTGTTCCGCAGGCTCACGTCTTCTTCTTGAAAAAAGTATTTACGATAAATTTGTCCCTAAGCTTGTAGCACGGGCGAAGAAAATCAAAATCGGACCGGGTTGGCAAGATGGGACGGAAATGGGACCACTTATCTCACAAGCTCATATGAAGAGCGTATTGGACTACGTGAAAATCGGAGTGGAAGAGGGAGCGGAACTTCTGTGTGGTGGAAATCGAATAACGGATGGCGAACTTGCAAAAGGCAACTTTGTCGAGCCGACGATTTTTACTAACACCAAACCAGATATGCGCATTGTGCAAGAAGAGATCTTTGGTCCTGTTCTTGTCATTCAAGTATTTGAAACAGAAGAAGAGGCCCTTGAGTTGGCGAATGGTACGGACTTTGGACTAGCTGCTGCTGTGTTCACCAATGATGGAGCGAAAGCGCAGCGTGTCATCCGTGGTCTGCAAGCAGGTATTACGTGGATCAATGCCTATCACCCGACATTTAACGAGGCGCCGTGGAGTGGCTATAAACAAAGCGGAATTGGTGCTGATCTAGGAACATACGGTTTTGAAGAATATTTGCTGACAAAACAGGTCAATATCGCTCTTCATGTGCAACCGTCTGGGTGGTATAAGGGGTAATTGGTAATGCGACATAAGGGGGTTACATCATGAACAGTTTTGATATTGTCGTCATTGGTGCCGGCATTATAGGCTCTAGTGTCGCCTATCATTTATCCAAAGAAGGCTATAGCGTGGCACTTGTTGAAAAAGGCGACATCGCAAACGGAACATCCAGCCGCTGTGATGCTGTAGCGCTCATTTGTGATAAGAAACCCGGAATCGATACGGAGATAGGATTTAAAAGTATCCAACTCTATAAAGAATTGGCGAAGGAATTCTCGTTCGACTTTGAATTTTCCACCCGAGGGAGCTTGTACGTTTGTGAAACCGAACAAGAGCTTGAAATCGCAAACGGGTACGTCGCGGAACAAAGTGCTGCAGGATATGACATGAAAATGGTGGATCGCAAGGAGCTGCTAGAGATCGAGCCTTATTTGGCAAAGGATCTAGAAGGTGGGATCTGGACGGAAGTCGATTCTACAATGAACCCTTATTTAGTCTGTTATGCATTCGTGGAAGAAGCCAAAAAATACGGCTTGAAATTATTCACGAACCATGAAGTAAGGGACATTACAAAACGATTGGATGGCCGTGTGCAGTCGGTCATCACAGATAGGACAACGATTCACACAAACCGGGTTGTAAACTGTGCGGGTGTCTGGGCGGCGAAAATCGGAGAAATGGTGGGGATTGATATACCGATTCAGCCGCGAAAAGGGATGGTGCTCATCTCAGAGAAAACAAAGCCAGTCGTCGGCCAAAAAGTGCATGAATTCGGCTATATGCTTTCAAAATTTGAAGATATTCAGTACAAGCGCAATGTCAGTAAGCTTGTAGAAGAGAATAATATAGCCTTTACCATTGAGCCAACAGAAGCGAATAACTTTCTGCTAGGAGGTCATCGTGCATTTAAAGGGTACGATATCAGCTCGGAAAATGATGTCATACGGGGAATCGCGGAAAGGGCCATCCGCTTCCTGCCGATCCTCAAAGATATTAGTTGTATACGTGCCTACGCGGGTATTCGCCCATGGGTGGCTGACCATCTGCCAATCGTCTCTGAAGTCGAAGAGGTGCCAGGCTTTTATATTGCTAGTGGTCACGAAGGTGATGGCATCAGTATGGCACCGATTACCGGCAGAATGATTACACAGCTAATCGCTGGACAAGAAACAGACTTTAATATAGATCGATTAAACTTCTCGCGTTACAAGCAATTGGATAAGGTTTCAAGCTATTAATCATAAAAAAATCGTAAATTGGAGGAATGAACTATGTATAAACCATTCGGAATGATCCCAGCAATGCCAACACCTTTTGACCAACAAGGAAAGGTAGATTTTGCAGCGTTTAACGCATTGATCGAGCACTTGATTGACGGCGGCGTCCACTGTCTTCTCGCAGGTGGAAGCACAGGAGAATATTCACTGATGTCACTGGAAGAGCGGAAATCTGTCTTAAAAGCAGCGGTCGATGCTTCGAATGGACGTGTTCCGATTATGGCCGGAACGAGTGCCCATCGAACGGAAGAAACGCTCGAACTAACGAAATATGCAGCAGAAATCGGTGCAGATTGTGCGCTTGTGATTACGCCTTATTATATGCAGACGAGTGAAGCGGGCATTATCGACTACTTTAAAACAATTGCAGAGCAATCCGGCATCGGGATTGTCATTTATCATTATCCATCTGCAACAGGCGTGGAGCTGTCTCCGGAGCTAATCGCTCAGTTAAGTAAAATTGAAGGCATTGTAGGTGTGAAAAATACAACAGATCAAGAGCATACGTGCAAAGTAATCGGTCTGACAAAAGATCAGGAGGATTTCGCTGTGCTAACTGGGTATGAGCACTTGATACTGCCAACATTAGCTGTCGGAGGGGATGGCGCAACAGGAATTATCCCTAATCTGATTCCGAAAGAAATTGTGAAGCTTTATGATTTATTCACAAAAGAAAAGGATATTGAAGGGGCAATCGCGCTTAACCAGCAACTACTTCCACTCTATGACTATGTTGAAGCGGAGCCAAGCCCAGGTCCGGTAAAAGCGGGTCTTGACATCATCGGGTTGAAAGGCGGAACTGTCCGTTCCCCACTCGTTCCAGCTACTGAAGAATTAAAACAGAAAATGAAAGTGACACTTTCTGAGCTTGGCTATGAGGTAAGCCCGGTCTGATAACTTGTGGGGAATAGTCGAAAAACTATTCCCTACTCTCTTATTAATCTACTTAAAGGTGGGGACAGCATGACGATGATAACTGCGGAAAAAAGAGAATATGGCTTTATTGAAAAAGGAATAAAATCGAAAGTCCATATGAAGAAGGGGCAGTATATCTCAGGTTTTTCTGTAGGTATTCTGTTTTTAGATGAATGTTGGTATCCGATTTTACCGGGCAATGTAGCCAATCTGACCACTTATGATTTTCCTGTTGTGTTAAAAGTCGTACCGAATTGCACGCAAGAGAGAATTCACGCAGGGGATCCAACACTTATCGATGATGTCATTCGTGCAGCCAAACAATTTGAGGCTGAAGGGGCTCGGGTCATTTGTGGAGCTTGTGGTTTTTTCGGTAACTTCCAAAAGCAAGTAGCGAATGCGGTTGATATTCCTGTTTTTCTATCAAGTGTTGTGCAATTACCTTGGATTAAAACAGGGCTAAAATCAACTCAACGTGTGGGTATGTTGACGGCTGATAGTCATGGCATTACACCAGCTTTATATAAGAGTTGCGGCATCGATAGTCCGGATTACGTCGTTGTGAAGGATTTAGGTAGATTGCCGGAGTTTTCGGCAATCATTGAAAGTAGAGGCAGCTTTGATAATGATATTGTGCGTGAGGAAGTTGTCAATGCAGCGCTAGAGCTTGTCCGTGACAACCCGGATATCGGAGCGATCCTATTGGAGTGCAGTGATCTACCCCCATATGCAGCGGATATTCAACGAGCAGTTGGACTACCGGTCTATGATTTTATCACAATGATACGATGGGCACATATGGCAACAACACAAAGACCATATGATGGTTTCATTTAAGGCGGGAGGTTTTAATCATGAACGATGACAAGACGCTTGTATGCAGATGTGAAGAAGTATCGCTGAAGACCATTCGTGACACCGTCCAGCAATTCAGCTGTTCCTCCCGTGAAGTGAAATTGCGCACACGGGCGGGGATGGGGTATTGCGGTGGAAGAACTTGTCGACATGTTATCGATACAATTGTTTCAGATGTAAACCAGCAGGCTGTTGCGGATGAGGTACAACTGAGTTATCGTCCGCCGGTTCGTCCCATGACTTTTGGCGTGTTAGGAGGGTGCTGCCATGACAATGAGAGTTATTAATCATCCAGTTCTAGGAAAACTGCAGGAACGGAATCAGATTACAATCTATTTCAACAACCAATCCTATCAAGTGTATGAAGGTGACACCATCGCTTCTGCCATGATGGCTGAAGGCATTAAGACGCTACGGCATCATGAGGAGAGTGGGAAAGGTCGGGGCATCTATTGCAATATAGGTCATTGTTTTGAATGCCGGGTTCAAGTGGGGGAGCGCAAAGTCGTACGGGCTTGTTTGACACCCGTTTCAGAAGGTATGGAAATTCATTCACTGACTGCCTTTAAGAAGGGAGATGGATCACATTGGTGAGCTTATTAATTATTGGGGCAGGACCTGCGGGCTTAAGTGCGGCAATTGCGGCGGCTGAGCAAGGCCTTGATGTCAAAGTGATTGACGAGTTTTCCAAAGCGGGTGGACGCCTGCTCGGACAACTTCACCAAGAGCCAAACGGCGATTGGTGGAATGGGATCGCAATGGGGGAAAAGCTCCATCAAGAGGCGCTTCGTGTAGGAGTTGACATCCAATGTGAGGTATCTGTCTTTGATATTAGTCGATCCGCTACAGGTTGGACGGTGTACACCTCGCAAGGAATGATGGAAACAAGAAAACTGCTATTGGCCACCGGCGCATCGGAAATCCCTATTCCACTACCTGGATGGACACTCCCCGGGGTAATGTCCATTGGAGCTGCACAAGTGATGGGCAATGTCCATCGGGTAAAGCCGGGAAATACATGTGTCATTATTGGTGCAAATGTACTGTCCATGGCAATTGCCAATGAATTGAGATTATGTGGAATTAAAGTGAAGGAAATTATTCTACCGGCAGCGGGATCCATTTCCAAGGACGCGGGCAGACCGGAGAAAGTGCTGGCATCTTTGATGAAGTTAACACATCTGGCACCAACTGCTATTCTGCGTCAGGCGGGTAAACTTGGGAAATTTGTCAATCCAAGCTTCGCTATTAAGTTCTTTCCTAAAAAAGGTATTAAGCTATTTGATATTCCGATCCGGATTAAGAAGGCCGCCATCGAAATTGTTGGTGATGAGCATGCAACGGGTGTGCGGACAGTTGCGATTTCATCGGAAGGAAAAGAAATTCCGGGAAGTGAAAAGGTCACGGAAGCTGATTTTGTCTGTATAGCTGGAGGGCTGGCACCAATGTCAGAGCTTGCCTCAGTCGTTGGATGTTCATTCAAGTATGTACCGGAGCTTGGCGGTCACGTGCCTGTCCATAATGAACGGATGCAAACCAACGTCCCAAATCTCTTTGTGGCGGGAAATATCACGGGAGTTGAAAGTGCGAAAGTTGCGATGGCTCAAGGGAAAGTGGCAGGACTATCAATCGCCTTGGAATCGGGTAGTACAAGTAAGGAAATAGAGTTATTACTAAAGGTGGCCATTGAAGAAGTTCGGAAAACAAGGGCAACGGCGCTCATGCAGTTTCAACCTGGCATACCGGAAGCTCGAGAAATGGTGTACCGCCAATTTCTGCTTGAAGAACAGGCTATGAAACGAAAAGAATCGGTTTCATAAGAAAATGGATTGGAGGCGCGGATTTGAAGCTATTAATAGTGGGTGCCAATGGGACAATTGGCAAAGCGGTAGTTGAAGAAATGAAGGATACAGCTGAAATTATTCAAGCAAGTAGAAGTAATTCGACCATCCAAGTAGATATTACGTCGACAGCTAGTATTCAACATATGTTTGAGGAAGTTGGAGAAATAGATGCACTTGTCTGTACGGCGGGTGCGGCACATTTTGGAACTGTTGAAGAGCTCACCCCGGAACTCAATCGTATCGCCGTGGAAAGTAAGCTTCTTGGTCAGGTGAATTTGGTGCTTCTTGGATTACCCTACATACGTGATAAGGGGAGCATTACGTTAATAACAGGCATTCTCATGGATGACCCCATTGTGAAAGGGGCTTCCTCTGCGATGGCAAACGGAGGTGTTCGTGCCTTCGTTACATCGTCGGCGATTGAATTGCCAAGAGGTATTCGCATTAATAGTGTGAGTCCGAATATGCTTGAGGAATCGAAAGAAAAGTATGGTCCGTTTTTTGAAGGATACGAGCCGGTTCCGGCACAACGAGTTGCACTAGCTTTTAGAAAGAGCATTTTAGGTGCCCAAACGGGACAAAGCTATACCGTTTATTGAGAATCGGGTCACAACATGGCCTTTAACCTGAAGGGGGAAGTCATGACAGAAAAAACAGTTGTCATTACGGGGGCAGGAAGCGGTCTGGGCGCATCCCTGGCAAAGCAGTTTTCAGTATGCGGATATCATGTATGTTTACTTGGAAGAACGCAAGACAAGCTTATCCGAACAGCTTCGAAACTCAAAAATGACCATTCGGTTTATGAAGTGGATGTCACCTCACTCACAAGTGTTCACCATGTCATGAAAAAAATACAGGAAGCGCGTGGTTCGATCGATTGTTTAATCAATAATGCCGGTGTAGGGGTTTTTAAGTACTTCGGGGATCTCAAGCCAAAAGAAATCGATCAAATGATAGATACGAATTTAAAAGGAACAATCTATTGTACGCAGGAAGTATTGGCTGGGATGAAAGAAAAAAATAGGGGAACTATCGTCAATATCGTTTCGGCGTCCGGGAAAGTAGCAAAAGAGACGGAGAGTGTCTATAGTGCAAGTAAATTTGGTGTCCGGGGTTTTTCAGATGCACTTGCATTGGAATTGAAAAATTCCGGTGTACAGATTTTCTCTGTCTATATGGGGAATATGAAAACGGATTTATGGGGGGACGAACATCCCGAGGGTCAGTTGAATAATTATATGAATCCAGATGACGTAGCTGAAATCATTATTGAAAATTTAAAGCCACGGAAACATTTATATGTGACAGATGTGACCATTTTGAACCATGTTTAACGGCGAGGTTGGAAAGTAATATGACTCATTTGTTCAGATTATTCCTAATTGTCCGGAGGGGGACGCTTATGACTGATTTTATCAATTGGCTGAGTGGAATGGTGTGGAACCAATATTTTATTTATTGTTTTTTAGCAGTCGGATTGTTTTTTACGATTACAACAGGGTTTGTTCAAGTGAGGCATTTTAAAGACATGATCAGGCTGATGTTCCAAAGGAAGAGTTCCGAAAGTGGTGTCTCTTCCTTCCAAGCTATTTCAATGTCACTGGGAAGTCGGGTTGGAACAGGCAATATTGCAGGTGTGGCGACTGCGATTGCATTAGGGGGCCCCGGTGCCGTTTTTTGGATGTGGGTAATGGCATTCTTAGGTGCAGCAACTTCTTTTATCGAAATTACATTGGGTCAAGTCTATAAAAGCAAAATTGATGGAGAATATCGCGGTGGTCCTTCTTATTATATTGAAAAGGGGCTCGGATTAAAGAAGTTTGCTTTTGCATATGCGATGTTAACCATTGTTGCGAATGGTTTCTTGCTTATGAATATCCAGTCGAATACAGTTGCTGGATCAATGGCAAGTGCATTTGGCATAAGCCCGATTATTACAGGCCTGGTAATGGTAGTCCTCTTGGCAATGATTGTATTTGGAGGAGTCAAGCGAATTGCAAAGGTTGCGGAATGGGTTGTACCCATCATGGCCATTGGGTACTTGGTTGTTACTGTGATTATCCTTGGTGTAAATGCAACGGCCATACCAGCCGTTTTTACGTTGATTTTTTCAAGCGCCTTTGGTGTTGAAGCGACATTCGGAGGGATCGTCGGATCTGCCATTGCATGGGGCGTTCAGCGTGGATTTTTCTCAAATGCTGCCGGTTCAGGTGGAGAGACTTTCGAGGGTTCCGCGGCAGAAGTGACACATCCTGCGAAGCAAGGACTCGTGCAGGCCTTAGCCGTCTATATCGATACATGGGTCATTTGTTCGGCAACAGCTTTTATGATCTTGATCACGGGACTGTATAATGTACAACCATCTGGCTCAAAAGCACTTGCAACCAATATTCCTGGGGTAGAAGCCGGCGCTATGAATGTCCAACTAGCGGTGGATTCTGTATTTACGGGATTCGGCCATATTTTTATCGCGCTTGCTTTATTTTTCTTCTGCTTTACAACGATGATTGCCTATTATTATAAATCCGAAACGAGCTTGGCTTTTATTAATCGCAATCAAAAATGCAACAGGGCTTGGTTAGGGTTTCTCTTGAAATTTGGTGTTCTCATTTTTGCACTGACAGGTAGTGTTGTTTCTGCAAGTACCGCTTGGACGCTTGGAGATATTGGGCTAGGGAGTATGGCTTATTTGAATATCATTGCCATCCTGCTTTTGAGAAAACCGGCGTTGAAAGTATTAAAAGATTATCGAGAACAGAGAAAGGCTGGAAAAGATCCAGTATTCGATCCAGTAAAGCTTGGGATAAAGAACGCAGACTTCTGGGAAAATGAGTTTAAAACGGGTAGGTTAGAGAAAGGAATTGCACCTGAGAAAAGCAAACTTGACCGGCCTGCTAGCGGTAAAGTACAGCCACTTGTGAAATGAAGTTGACTGGAAAAACGAAAGAAAAGAGGCGGATTATGAGATTAAGGGATAAAGTTGCTATCGTAACAGGCGCAGGCTCAGGAAATGGAGCTGCCATTGCTAAAGGATTTCTTGCAGCAGGAGCGAAAGTGGTGTTTGCTGACATTAATGTCAGCGCGGCAGAACAGGAAGCGATCCAATCAGAATACGGTAAAGATGCTTGGATTGCGGTAGAAGTGGATGTTGCAAATCAGAGTTCTGTCGAAGATTTAATCCGTGAAACTTTGAAAGCGTTTTCGAAAATAGATGTTATGGTGGCTAACGCTGGAATTACGATCAGAAAACCATTTCTTGAGTTGTCGGAAGCAGATTATGATCGTGTAATGGACGTGAATGCAAAGGGTGTTTTCTTTTGCAGTCAAGAAGCTGCTCGGATTATGGTTGAACAGGGTGGTGGTAGCATTATTCATATGTCTTCCACGACCTCCGTTTTGGCAGAAGGAAATGCGGTACAGTATGGTGCCTCCAAAGGCGCTGTCGCTGCGATGACACGCCATATGGCATTGGATTTAGGCGAGCAAAACGTTCGAGTGAATGCCATCGCTCCAGGAACCATACAAACTAAATTGACAGGATCCCGTTTACAGGCTGAAGGAGTCGTCGCGAGAGAAGCGGAACTGACAATGTTAAAACGCATCGGACAACCGGATGATTTAATAGGAGCTGCACTATTTTTAGCATCCGATGAATCGTCATTTATAACTGGAACGCAAATCTTCGTAGATGGTGGTTATTCGGTAAAGTAAATCTCCCCAACATACTGAATTTTAAGGATATTAGAAGAGGGGAGTAGTGCGATTCAGGAATCGGCTCAAATATGTAAAAAGGAACTGGGGTATCGCGACAATCCACTTCCTTTTTATATATCCTGTGGAAAAGATGGACTCGTCTACAATTCGAGATGTGGATAATGAATCTTGCATCCTGAATTACCTGATAGTAACGATGCCAAGGAGGGGATGGTTTTTTATGTTAGAAATAGTGAGTTTCTTGAATGGGTATATTTGGAGTAAGGCCCTAGTATTCCTATTCTTAGCTGTCGGACTATACTTTACCGTCATAACTAGATTTGTACAAGTTAGGCGTTTGAAAGACATGATTACTTTACTATTTGAAAAGAATAATGATAATGCAGGTATTTCTTCCTTTCAAGCATTAGCGATGTCTTTGGGCAGTCGTATCGGAACCGGTAATATTGTTGGGGTAGCTGTTGCTATCAGTTTAGGAGGACCAGGAGCAGTCTTTTGGATGTGGATTACAGGATTTTTTGGAAGTGCCACTTCTTTTATCGAGATCACATTAACTCAAATTTATAAAAGTAAATTAGAGGGTGAGTATCGTGGTGGAACGCCGTTCTATATTTACAAGGGATTAAATTTAAAATGGTTCGCTGTTAGTTCGGCAATTGTTTTGACAGTAGTCATCGGAATTTTGTGGCCGACTGTACAAGCGAATACAATCGCGCTAACCGTACAAGATTCTTTTCATATTCCACCTTTGGTCACAGGGATTTTATTGGCGTCGTTAATCGCTGTTATTATTTACGGTGGCGTTAAGCGTATTGCGACTGTTTCGGAATACTTGGTTCCATTCATGGCGCTTGGCTATGTGGGGATCTGTATCGCGTTATTAGCTTTCAATGCTTCTGAAATCCCGGCTATGTTTACATTGATTGTTACAAGTGCTTTAAATCTGAATGCTACATTCGCCGGGTTATTAGGGACTGCAATTGCTATGGGCGTACAGCGCGGAGTGTTTGCAAGTGCTGCAGGTCTTGGTACCGAAACTTTCGAGTCCGGTGCGACAAGTGTCTCACATCCTGCAAAACAAGGTTTGGTACAAGCACTTTCAATTTATATTGACACTTTCTTAATTTGTACTGCCACTGCTTTTATGATTTTAATTACAGGGATGTATAATGTTGTTCCTAGCGGTAAGGATGCAATTGTTAGCAACTTATCAGGTACTGGTCCAGAATTATATACGCAATTGGCAATGGGAACTTTAGTTTCGCAGACTTTCGGTCAATACTTCATGGCAGCCTCATTATTCTTATTCTGCTTTACAACTTTAATTACTTATTTCTATAAAATGGATACCAACATCGCGTTTGTCAGAGAAACGCTGAACCTCAGAAGTTCAGGTAACGTTGTTAATCACCTCGCACGTTTTGGTCTTCTCGGAATGGTGATTTTCGGTGCAGTTAACTCGGCTCCATTGATCTGGGGGATTACGGATGTAGGTGTTGGTCTTCTCGGATGGATTAATGTGATCACTATTTTCACCTTATCTAAAATTGCAATAAAAGCGCTTAAAGATTACGATGAACAGAAAAAAGCAGGGCTCAATCCTGTTTTCCATCCGAGTAAAGTCGGGATTAAAAATGCTGATTTCTGGGAAGAGCTTGAAGCGAAAGAAGGCACTGCCGAAACAGAGCTTGACCCTGTCTTCCGCCCGAGTAAAGTTGGTATTTAACATAGAAGCCCTTCATTCAAAGAAAGCATATTGAACACATAGCACCTCTTGATCATGTATCAAAGGAGGTGCTTTCTAGCGTCACAACAACAATGAACGATCGTCAGCCTTACTCTTGTTGTCCGTCAATAGCCGATGGGCCATGATTGCAACTTCGAGTGCAAGGCGATTGGATGGTGCCATAAAGTTTTCCCCTAAAAGTGATTCCAGCTTTTCAAGTCGCTGGTATAATGTTTGTCTGACAATAAATAGGCGATCGGCCGTTTCTTTTTTAGAGCCGCTGCATGCCAGATAGACTTGAAGTGTTTCAAAAAGCGTACTGCCCATCTTTTGATCGTAGTCAAGAATAGCCGATAAGTAATCTCGGACGTAGGTTTCAAGATGGTTGCTGTTTTTTAGAAGAAGAAGGAGTCTATAAATTCCTAGCTCTTCATAGAAGTTTGTCTCCGCTAACCTCGATTCATGGAGGGCAAGAATTTTCTTGGCTTCTTCATAACCTCTTTTTACATCTGCAAGCTCCTTATAAACCATACTTATTCCGAACGTACACTTTTCCCCGGCAATGAAGCTATTATCCTTCATTTCAGCAATGTGTTGGATTACTTGTGAAAAACGAGTAGTCTCATTTATTAGCTGATCAACGGCGATGAAGGGAGCAATGACAGTAATCTCATTTTTGGTCGATGATACAGCGGGAAAAAAACCTGCTCTTTTAAAGACGGATCGGATCATTGCCGACCTCTGTAGTTTAATTTCTTCCCAATCATCTTCGCTAAGGTTTATTTCTTGTTCATTGGTTTGAATGGTAAAAATCCTAAAATGCATATTTCGACTCATGGTGGGCAAATAACTTTGTAAATCGTCTTGTTCGAAATCCCTACCGTTTAATAAGTTTCGAACAAATTCATCTTCATTATGTTGTTTCCTTTCTTCAATTGTACGATTGCGCAATAAAATTTGGGCAATCGCAAGCGAGGCACGATCCAAAATAAGAAAGGTGAATTCGTCTGATATTGGCTGATCCACTTGTAGGCAGAGATAACCCCAGGTTTGTCCGAGTCCTTTAACAGACATAAGGGCGAATGCTTGACCTTCCAGTGAGAAAATTGTCTGCTCCACATCGCCGGAAGGAAGGGTTTCGATATAATTCCGAATGGTGTATTCCATCTCTTTGCTTTCAGGAGGATAATAATAAGCTTTTCTATCATCTGTCATAAATAGAATGCTTTTTTGGAAAAACTGGTGTAATTCCTGTAAAATTTTCAAAATTCCATTAGGCGTCAAGGACAAAGCATTGAATTTCCTTGATAGCATATCGAGTTGTGAAAGCATTTGATGGTGTTGATTGATGATAAATGTATGAAGATCCTGCGTGATGTCAACAAATTTCACGGTATTTTCAAATACAATGATTGGGAAATCATGTTCGTTTGCGAGACTGATGATGTCCGCCGGAATTTCTGTGAAATGAGTTCCTAACTCAATGCAAAGACATGCGACGGCTTTTTCGACTAGTTTCTTCACATGTTCCAGCTGGGTGGGCAGATCGGATTGCAGGCCCCCACCTGTTGTCAGAATCATTTCTCCACCATCGACCAGTGACTCAAATTCATTAACTTCTAGTACATGTGTCCATTTCACCTGCCGATCCAATCCGCCCTCGCCCGCCACAACTTTTGCAGATGTAAATGAATCGCGGGAAAGAATATTACCAACAGTCAATTTCAATTCATTCATTTAACAGAAGCCCTCCATAACGTAAAAATAATAAGTGTGTGAATTTACAGTGTGTCTAGTTACAATAGTCTAAAAAATTAGTAAAGTATATGGTGAAGTCTAACGAAAATCGCATTAACTAGCAAGGGGAAATGAAAAGGAGGAGTATATATGACAATCACAGTAGTAGAAAAGAAAACGCTCGCAAACTTCATCAATGGACAATGGGTAAAATCGACGACAGATAAATACGAAGAAGTGCCGAATCCGGCTACGGGGGAAATTCTGGCGGAAGTTCCGATTTCCACACAAGAGGATTTGGACATCGCGGTGGCAGCAGCCAAAAAAGCATTTGCCAAGTGGAAGAAAGTGGCTGTTCCTCAACGTTCTCGTATTCTATTCAAATATCAGCAGCTCTTGATTGAAAATTGGGATGAGCTTGCGAAACTCATTACGGTTGAGAATGGTAAAAATTACAGTGAAGCGTATGGCGAAGTGCAACGCGGAATTGAGTGTGTGGAGTTTGCGGCGGGAGCACCAACTCTGATGATGGGTACTCAGCTTCCGGATATTGCGACCAATATTGAGTCCGGTATGTATCGTTATCCATTAGGTGTAGTGGGAGGAATTACACCGTTCAACTTCCCGATGATGGTGCCGTGCTGGATGTTCCCGTTAGCGATTGCGAGTGGCAATACATTTATTTTGAAACCGTCAGAGCGCACGCCACTTCTCGCAAACCGTCTTGCGGAATTGCTACAAGAAGCGGGTCTTCCGGAAGGCGTATTCAATGTCGTTCATGGAGCGCACGATATCGTGAACGGCATCTTGAGCCACCCGGATATTCCAGCGGTGTCATTCGTCGGTTCCCAACCGGTTGCGGAGTATGTATACAAGACAGGAACAGCAAATGGGAAAAGAGTGCAAGCACTTGCCGGAGCGAAAAACCATACCATCGTTATGCCAGACGCGGATTTGGATTTGACGGTTACAAATATTATTAACGCTGCTTTCGGATCGGCAGGGGAAAGATGTATGGCTTGTGCGGTTGTCGTGGCGGTTGGTGAAGTGGCGGATGAACTTGTTGAACGTTTAGTCGATGAGTCGAATAAGCTGACGATCGGTAATGGACTGGAAGAAGGGATTTTCCTTGGACCTGTCATCCGGGATTCGCATAAAGACAAGACCCTAAGCTACATTGAATCGGGTGTAACGGAAGGTGCTAAGTTAATCCGTGATGGACGAAAGGATAAATCTACTTCTGAAGGCGGTTATTTTGTTGGACCGACCATTTTCGATGAAGTAACGCAAGAGATGAAAATTTGGAAGGAAGAAATTTTTGCACCTGTGCTATCCATTGTTCGAGTGGATACATTGGATGAAGCAATCGAGGTCGCGAACCAATCCGAGTTTGCGAATGGGGCTTGTTTATTCACAGATAGCGCAAAAGCGATTCGACAATTTAGAGAAGAGATTGATGCAGGGATGCTCGGCGTGAATCTTGGTGTACCGGCTCCGATGGCATTCTTCCCGTTCTCGGGCTATAAAAAATCATTCTATGGTGATTTGCATGCAAATGGCCGGGATGGAATCGAATTTTACACACGTAAGAAAATGTTGACAGCACGCCATTAAGTGAAAAAAGGGAAAAGGGAGTGGGGAAAATGACGACAGCAAAAGAAACGACGAAGTCACTAGTTGAAAAAGACCGTGAAAATGTGTGGCATCATATTTCCGCCTATAACGAAAAGAATCCACCAATGGTTTGGGAAAGCGCAGAAGGGGCTTGGATTACGGATCATCAGGGCAATCGTTATCTAGACGGTATGTCAGGACTTTGGTCCGTGAATGTGGGATATGGGCGCAAGGAACTGGCGCAAGCCGCATTCGAACAGCTGAAAAAGCTGCCTTACGTTCCGATGACACAAAGTCATGAACCTGCAATCGAATTGGCCGAAAAGTTAAATGAACTACTTGGGGAAGAGTATAAAATTTTTTACTCGAATAGCGGATCTGATGCCAATGAAGTAGCATTTAAGCTAGCACGCCAATACCATCAGCAAAACGGGGAACCGTCACGCTACAAATTCATCTCCCGTTATCGTGCCTATCACGGCAGTTCGATGGGCGCATTGGCGGCGACTGGTCAAGCATTACGCAAATATAAATACGAGCCGCTTGCACCGGGGTTCTTACACGTTGCACCACCGGACAATTACCGAAGACCGGCAGGACAATCGGTTGAAGAATACAATATTCAGCGTGCACAAGAATTCGAAGAAAAAATCATTTGGGAACAGAAAGAAACGATTGCGGGAATTATTATGGAACCGGTTATTACAGGCGGTGGTATCTTAATTCCGCATCCGATTTATCTTGAAAAGGTTCAGGAAATCTGTAACCGCCACGATGTCCTGCTGATCGTAGATGAAGTGATCTGCGGTTTCGGACGGACTGGAAAAGCGTTTGGTCATCAGCATTTCAAAGTGAAGCCGGATATCATCACGATGGCGAAAGGACTAACGAGCTCATACTTGCCGTTGTCGGTAACGGCTATCCGAAAAGATATCTATGAAAAATTCGATACGGGTGAAGAAAATAGCCACTTCCGTCACGTCAATACATTCGGTGGGAATCCAGCGGCTTGTGCCGTTGCGTTGAAGAATCTTGAAATTATGGAGAGGGAAAATCTCTTCGAACGATCGGCTGAGCTTGGCGAGCGTCTTCTAAATGAGTTGGCAGAATTAAAGGATCATCCGTTTGTCGGGGATATTCGCGGGCTTGGATTCCTTCTTGGCATTGAACTTGTAGAAGACAAAGAAACGAGAGAGCCTGCCTCCAATGCGCGTGTTGCAAAGATTATCGGGGAATGTAAGGCCAATGGACTCATCATTGGAAGAAACGGTGATACGGTTGCTGGATATAACAATATCCTAGCGCTTAGCCCGCCACTATCTTGTACAGATGAAGATTTTGATTTCATCGTAGCGGTCATTAAGAAAGTATTTAAGGAAAATGAATAGATAGCTCTGATCAACAATGATTTTAACTAGTTGGGAAACATTTCGAATACCCATCTCATCGCCAATATCCCGGGTGATGAGATGGATATCTGATGATGAATCAAATTATTATCTGTAAATGTGGCATGACATTCAACATATGGCAACCACGTATAACTGCTTGTCGGTGAATTCTAAGGGAAAGATAAAAATTAGTGTAGGTTACTTGGAGGGGCTGGTAGTCAAGGGGAGACAGCGTATTGGAAAAGTCGTCTATACACGTTAAAAAAGGCTTTCTCGTCAGAATTCTAATGAGGAAGCCTTTTTTATTGTTAGGGGTGATTATCACAACTATTTCTTGAAGGTTAAGCCATTTCAGCTGTTCTTCACGTTTCTTAAATTTGCAAATTAGGTCAATTGTGGAGCAGGTTGTCAGCTCTGCTCTTGTTGTCCTTTAACAGTTGATGGAGCATGATCGCAACTTCAAACGCAAGGCGATTCGGTGGTTCCATAAAATCAGCACCTAGGAGAGCTTCTAACTTTTCAAGTCGATGGTACAATGTTTGCCTAACGATAAACAGAGAATCGGCAGTGTCCTTTTTAGAGCCGTTGCATGCCAGATAGACGCGAAGTGTTTCCAAAAGCGCACTATCCGTCTTTTTATCGTAGTCAAGTACAGCAGATAAGTAGTCTAGGACGTAGGTTTCAAGATAATCGCTATTTTTTAAGAGAAGAAGGAGTCTGTAAATTCCTAGCTCTTCATAGAAGTTTGTTTCCGTTATCCTTGATTCATGGAGAGCAAGAACTTTCCGGGCTTCTTCATAACCCCTTTTTACATCTGAAAACTCCTTATAGACCATACTTATTCCAAACGTGCACTTGTCCCCGGCGATGAAGCTATTATCCTTCATTTCAACAATGTGTCGGATTACTTGTGAAAAACGAGTAGTCTCATTTCTTAGATGATCAGCGGCGATGAACGAAGCGATGATAGCAATCTCACTTTTCGTGGATGACACGGCAGGAAAAAAACCTGCTCTTTTAAAAAGGGATCGGATCATTGCCGACCTTTGTAGTTTAATTTCTTCCCAGTCATCCTCGCTGAGGTTTATTTCTTGTCCATTGGTTTGTATGATAAAGATTCTAAAATGCATATTTCGACTTGCAATGGGCAAATAACTTTGTAAATCGTCTTGTTCGAAATCTCTGCCGTTTAATAAGTTTCGGACAAATTCCTCTTCATTATGTTGTTTCCTTTCTTCAATTGTGCGATTGCGCAATAAAATTTGGGCAATCGCAAGCGCAGCGCGATCCAAAATAAGAAAGGTGAATTCGTCTGATATCGGCTGACCCACTTGTAGGCAGAGATACCCCCAGGTTTGTCCCAGTCCTTTAACAGGCATAAGGGCGAATAGTTGCTTGTCAAGTGTAAAAATAGTCTGTTCCACATCGCTTGAAGGAAGGGTTTCAAAATAATTCCGAATGGTGTATTCCATCTCTTTGCTTTCAGGCGGGTAATAATAAGCCCTTCTATCATCGGTCATAAATAGAATGCTTTTCTGAAAAAACTGGTGTAATTCCTGTAAAATTTTCAAAATACCATTTGGTGTAAGGGACAAAGCATTAAATTTCCTTGAAAGCGTATCTAACTGTGAGAGCATTTGATGATGTTGATTAATGATAAATGTATGAAGGTCTTGCGTAATATCAACAAATTTCACTGGATTCTCAAATATGATGATTGGGAAATCATGCTCGTTTGCCAGTGTAAGGAGTTCAGGCGGCATTTCCTTGAAATAATATCCTAATTCTATACAAATACATGCAACATTTTTTTCTATCAGTTTCTCTACATATTTTAGTTGATTGGGTAGATCGGGTTGTAGGCCTCCACCTGTCGTAAGAATCATTTCCCCTCCATCGATCAAAGACTCAAATTCATTAACTTCCAGTACATGTGTCCATTTCACTTGCCGATCCAACCCACCCTCTCCCGCCACAACTTTTGCAGATTTGAACGGATTACGGGAAAGAACATCGCCAACAGTCAATCTCAATTCATTCATTTAATAGTTGCCCTCCAAAACGTAAAAAAAATAAGTGTATGATTTTACAATTTGTCCAATTACAATAGTCAAAAAAATTAGTAAAGTATAGTATGAAGTCTAACGAAAATCACGTTAACTAGCAAGGGAAATTGAATAGAGGAATCCATACGACAATCACAGCGGCAGAGAAGAAAACGCCCATGATCCTTGCCGTTGGACAATGGGTAAAATAGACACAAAGTAAAAGGAGACTTGACTATGGATCAAACAATCATCTGTAGATGTGAAGAAGTTTCTTTACATGACATTCAACATACTGCAGCCACCTATAACTGCTCTGCCCGTGAAGTGAAATTACGAACACGTGCGGGTATGGGGTACTGTGGCGGGCGGACATGTAGACCAGCTGTAGATGCGGTGTTAGAAGCGGCTACGGGGGAAAAAGCAGGACACGATATACCGATGAAAGTCCAACCACCTGTCAGACCTGTATCATTGTCCGTTTTGGGAGGGGAAGTAAA
The DNA here is from genome assembly GCF_022346545.1 of Sporosarcina sp. ACRSM. Lineage (GTDB taxonomy): Bacteria > Bacillota > Bacilli > Bacillales_A > Planococcaceae > Sporosarcina. Next base: position 72,347 of record NZ_JAKRNU010000003.1, read on the forward strand.
ATGATAAACCGTATAGTAGATCATCCGGTTCTTGGGAAATTAACGAACCAAAAGCTAGTCAATTTTACTTTTGATGGTGTTACTTATAAAGGTTTTGAAGGAGATACCATCGCATCGGCACTGCTTGCAAATGGCATTAGACAACTGCGCGTGCATGAAGAGACCGGCGCACCACGAGCCATTTACTGTAATATTGGCCATTGCTTTGAATGTCGTGTAACGGTCAATCATGCACAAGGGGTTCGGGCATGTATGACACCAATCGAAAAAAATATGATCGTCGAAAGTGGCAAATTACAGGCCACACCATTTGAATCTGCACCAGAAGAATGGCCGCGTACATATGCCGAATTTGAACAGAAGAACAAAGGAAAAAAGGTCGGTGAGTTACATGTATGATGTCGTCATCATTGGTGCGGGTCCCGCTGGCTTATCGGCTGCCATTGCATGCCGCGAATCAAATTTACATGTCATGGTCATCGATGAATTTTCAAAACCAGGTGGACGATTGCTAGGACAACTTCACCAAGAGCCGAATGGGGAATGGTGGAATGGCATAAAAGAAACACAAATATTACTAGATACGGCAGAAAAACTGAACACAGAAATTAAATGTGGTGTTTCTGCCCATCATATCGAAAAAGTAGAACACGGCTATGCCATCCATACAAATATAGGCGTTTTTGACACGACCAATCTGTTAATCGCAACAGGCGCCGCGGAAACCGCGGTCCCGATTCCGGGTTGGACACTTCCTGGTGTAATGTCCATTGGTGCAGCACAAGTGATGACAAACGTCCATCGCGTTCGCGTTGGGAAGAAAGGGATTGTCGTTGGTGTCAACGTTTTGTCTGCAGCGATTGCCCGTGAACTTCAAATTGCTGGGATTGAACTGCACAGTATGGCGCTACCGATTGCCAACACCGTCACGAAAAAACATGCCGATCCCAAACATGTCATGGATGGATTGGTGCGAATTGCTCATTTGGCACCTTCTGCTTTCCTGCGGTTTGGAAGTAAATTTGCCAAATCCGAGTGGGTACGTGATATTGCTGTGAAATTTTATCCAAAAGGCGGCGTGAAAATGTGGGGAATGCCCATCCATATTCGCAAAGCCATCGTTCAAATAAACGGGACGGAAAAGGTGGAATCCGTTACGATGTGTGATATTACTGCGGACGGAGAAGTGATTGCAGGCAGCGAAAAAACAATTGACGTCGATTTTGTCTGTATAGCGGGAGGACTTTATCCACTTGCAGAACTTGCCTCAGTTATCGGTTGTCCATTCCAGTATGTCGAAGAGTTGGGTGGTCATATCCCAGTTCATAATGAACAAATGGAAACACCACTGAAAGGCTTATATGTTGCGGGCAATATTACAGGCATCGAAAGTGCAAAAGTCGCTCGTGCACAAGGAACGCTTGCGGGATACTCGATTGCGAAAAACCATGCCAAAATACAACAAGCGATGAGAGATGTAAAAGCAGTCCGTGAGTCAGCATCCATCCAATTCCATCCTGCTATTGTTGAAGGGCGGGAGAGGATCCAAAGATCTTTCCTAGAATATGAAAATGCACAATAAACCTTTGAAATAAGGAGGATGTGGAATGTCGATGAAAAATCATGCGGAAGTCGCGATAATTGGTGGGGGAATTGTCGGCTGTGCCATCGCTTATTATGTTGCCAAATCGGGCATTGACTGTGTACTCATTGAGAAAAATGATATTGCAAGCGGTACTTCTTCACGCTGTGACGGCAACGTGACCATTGTGGATAAAGACCCTGGATTTGATAGTCTAATGTCCTGGAAAAGTCAGGAATTGACGATCGAGTTGAATAAGGAATTGGATTTGCCATTCGAATACCGACCACTCGGCAGTTTGCTCGTCTGTGAAAATGATAGAGAAATGCAAGCAGCGAAAGAATGGGTGGACATTCAAACAGCTGCTGGTCTGAAATTCAACTTACTGGATCGGGAAGATCTGCGACAAGAATCACCTTATTTTGCAGATGATATTCCAGGCGGCTTGGAATGCGAAACGGATTCGCTGATCAATCCTTATCTGTTTTGTTATTCACTGATTGAAAAGGCCAAGCAGTATGGTCTGAAATTACAAACACAGGCAGAAGTGACGAACATTACGAAAAAAGAAACGTTTACCATTGAAACGACGAACGGAACCTTTACCGCCAAGAAAGTGGTCAATGCAGCAGGTGTATGGGCACCTTTCATCGGCAAAATGCTGGATCTCGACATCCCGATCATCCCAAGAAAAGGGCATATCATGGTTGGTGCTCGACAAAAACCGATCATGATGCGCAACGTCATGGAGTTCGGTTATTTGATGAACAAATTTGGCCGGGAGCGTATTGTCGATAAAAGAACGGAGCAACATGGTGTGGCATTGGTGCTGGAGCCAACGGAAAGCCAGAATTTCTTACTAGGAAGCAGCCGCCAGTTTGTCGGGTATGATGGAAGAATCGATATCAATGTCGTGGAAACGATGGCGAGAAGGGCGATGCGATTCTACCCGAAAATGAATGATTTCACGATGATCCGCACATACACCGGATTCAGACCATGGACGTCCGATCATTTGCCGATTGTTTCAGAAGTCGATAGCATACCAGGATTTTTCATCGCAGCCGGACATGAAGGCGATGGCATCAGTTTGGCGACGGTTACTGGGAAGTTAATTGACGAATTGATTCGCGGTGTATCCGACACCATTATTCCAACAGATCCATTACGATTTGATCGTTTTGCGAAAGTGGCTGTGACACAATAAGAGGATTTTAAATTAAAAGAGGGATAGCGAAGAAGAAATTACAGTAGAGGAATGGGCGAAGCGGTTAGCTACGATACTCTATGAGGTACTAATCACAATCGGAAAGAGTGTTTCAAAAATTACTAAGTAAGAGAGGCATTGCAAACGAAGCTTCAAATAAGTAAGGGTTTAGACTGTAGACAAAAGCGTGAAAGCGCTCGATGTTTACAGTCTTTTTGTGGTTTGCAAAGCTTATAGAGGGTTGAAGACGACTTCGGCGTTTAAAAGGACATTTTTGTTATTGGACAAAGTGTAAAGTAAATTCATTTTTAATCTTACTAAGTGTTAATCAGGAGTTGGAAATACGATCAATATACTGTTAAGGCAGACTGGAGAGCTGTTTAGCAAGTGTGATAGAGGATTACTGTAAAGCGTTATGAACGTATCAAAATGAAAACAGGGGGTTCATTGGTTGTGAATAAGCTCGATCACGTTGTAGGTGAAGAAAAATTGGTAGACAGACTTTACCACTTTATAGATGGAGCAAGATCAGAAGGTAAAAATGAACGTTATGGTTATGTTTATAACCCATCCACAGGTGAGGAAACGGCTGTTTGTCCTTATGCAACAGCTGAGGAAGTGGACGTTGCGGTAGAAGCTGCAGAACAAGCCTTTAAAGGATGGAAGAGCACGCCTGTTGCGAAAAGAGTAGAGATTCTTTTCAAATTCAAATCATTACTCGTTAAGGCGACAGATGAGCTGGCTACTATGATTGGACAAGAAAATGGAAAAACAATCACGGATGCCAAAGGGGAAATCAGTCGTGCAATCGAAGCGGTCGACTTTGCGATGAATGCACCGCATTTGTTAAAAGGGGAGCACTCATCTGATGTAGGCGGAGACATTAACGCCTTTTCTATTAAACAACCACTTGGCGTCGTTACCTGTATTGCACCGTTTAATTTCCCTGTCATGGTACCTGTTGCAATGTCGACAATGGCACTTGCATGCGGTAATTCGGTGATCTTAAAGCCTTCCGAGCGTGTACCGAATTCTGCATTATTCATCTCGGAGCTGTGGAAAAAGGCGGGGCTTCCTGCAGGGGTATGGAGTGTAGTAAATGGCGACAAGGAAGCGGTCGATGCACTGATTACCCACCCCAAGGTGATGGCTGTTAGTTTTGTAGGTTCAACAAAAGTGGCGGAAACAATTTATGAAAAAGCAAGCCGGCATCATAAACGAGTCGCTGCATTTGGTGGAGGAAAAAACCATATGATCATCATGCCAGATGCTGATATCGATTTTGCAGTCACTTCTTTCATAGGTGCTGCATATGGAGCTGCCTCCCAGCGTTGTATGGCTCTTTCTGTTGCAATGCCAGTAGGGGAAAAAACAGCAAAGGTATTTGTTGAAAAGTTGAAAAGGCGCGTCGAGGAGTTAAAAGTGGGCTCATATGACGATGAGGAAGCAGACTTTGGACCGGTGATCACGCAACAAGCGAAAGAGCAGGTACTCAAGTCAATTGAAGGAAGCTTGAGGGAAGGTGCGAAGCTCTGTGTGGATGGCCGTGATCCAGATGTGGGGAGAACTACTAATGGTTATTACTTGGGGGCCACTTTACTTGACCGTGTCACACCGGATATGGAAATTTACCAGGAAGAAGTGTTTGGTCCGGCAAGGATAGTCGTTCACGTTAATAGCTTGGACGAAGCGATCAATCTGGTAAACGAACATGAATACGGCAATGGCGTGACAATCTTCACACAGAGTGGTCCTGCTGCCCGCAAATTCACAGAGGAAATCGAGGTTGGCATGGTTGGGGTTAATGTCCCCATTCCGATTCCGGTAGGCTATCACAATTTTGGAGGATGGAAGCGTTCGAAGTTTGGCGAAAGTCATATGTTCGGACCGGACACCGTGCGCTTCTTCACGAAAATAAAAACAGTATCTGAAAGATGGCCAGAATCGAAAGGTAACGATGATGTTGCATTTGATTTTCCGAGTAATCGCAATTGACGGAAACAGTCAGTGAAGATAGGTCATTATGATTGATAAGGGAAGAGGGGGAAAGAAGATGACAAAAGTGGGACAGGAAACCGAATCGTTAGTTGAAAAGGATCGTCAACATGTGTGGCATCATATATCAGCCTATAATGAAAAGAATCCACCGATGATTATAACGGAAGGAAAAGGGGCTTGGATTACAGATCATAATGGCAATAGGTACCTCGATGGCATGTCCGGACTGTGGTGCGTAAATGTTGGGTATGGGCGTGAGGAACTGGCGAAAGCCGCATATGAACAGATGACGAAGCTGGCGTATGCACCTTTGACACAAAGTCACGAACCAGCGATCGAGCTCGCTGAAAAGTTGAATGAAATGCTTGGTGACGAGTATGTGTTTTTCTATTCGAATAGCGGATCTGATGCAAATGAAGTGGCGTTCAAGCTAGCACGTCAATATCATCAGCAAAACGGGGAATCATCCCGCTACAAATTCATCTCCCGCTATCGCGCGTACCATGGAAGTTCAATGGGTGCGCTCTCAGCGACAGGACAAGCACTTCGTAAATACAAGTACGAGCCGCTTGTACCGGGATTTCTGCACGTTGCACCACCTGACAATTATCGCAGACCTGCGGGGCAATCAATTGAAGAATATAATATCCAACGCGCCCAAGAGTTTGAGGAGAAAATTATTTGGGAGCAGAAAGAGACGATTGCCGGCATTATTTTGGAACCGCTTATTACAGGTGGAGGTGTCTTGATTCCTCATCCGGTTTACTTGGAAAAAGTCCAAGAAATCTGCCAACGTCACGGTGTCCTTCTTATTATCGATGAAGTCATTTGTGGATTCGGAAGAACTGGAAAAGCATTCGGTCATCAGCATTTTAATGTGAAACCGGATATTATTACAATGGCGAAAGGACTAACGAGCGCCTATTTACCGTTATCAGTTACAGCAGTTCGAAAAGAGATTTATGAAAAGTTTGATACGGGTGAACAGAACAGCCATCTACGCCACATTAATACATTCGGCGGGAACCCTGCGGCTTGTGCAGTTGCGTTGAAGAATCTTGAGATTATTGAAAAAGAAAGTCTTGTCGAACGATCGGCGAATCTCGGGGAGCGTCTTCAAAAAGAATTGGCAAGCTTGAAGGACCATCCATTTGTTGGCGATATCCGTGGTCTCGGTTTCCTTCTAGGAATTGAACTTGTTGAAGACAAGAAAACGAAGCAACCTGCTTCCAATGCACGTGTCGCGAAAATTATCGGGGAATGCAAGGCGAATGGGCTTATCATCGGAAGGAATGGTGATACAGTAGCCGGCTATAATAATATTTTAGCGCTTAGCCCACCGCTATCCTGCACCGACGAAGATGTAGATTTTATGATCGCGGTTGTAAAGAAAGTGTTTAAAGAAAACGAATGAATGATCTGGATAGAGGTGTGTGCACACCTCTTATTCCTATATCTATCTTCTTTCAGCAAATGTTTTTGTACTGTAAGCGAAGCGTCAGGTACAGAAGACTCCGACCTCTGTAGGTGGCGAGATGAATGCGGTTTTGTTTCCTGATCAGCGGGTGTTCAAACGCCCGCTGAACGAAGAATGGAAGGCAACCTAAGTTCGCCGCGTCCTGAAGGAAAGTGCCTTAATTTCTGCAAAGAACACAGAAATACGGCAAATCGAACCCTTTGCTGTTCGATTGGCAACGGTTGCATGACCTACATCCTGTAGGCCCGCGGATTTAATTATAACAATGGGAGGTGTTGAGATGTTCAATTTACCAGCGGAAACGTTTTGGTGGCTTGTTCCGTGGCCATTCATATGGGTAGGATTGGCCTTGGTATTGTATGTAAAGTTGAAAAGGGAAGATGAGAAAGAAAATGATCGTTAGGGGGGAAAGCAATGAGTATGGATGGCGTTATTTTTATAACTTATATAGCAGTACTCTTAGTCATCGGTCTCTGGTTTTCGCGTAAGTCATCTGAATCCACGGAAAATTATTTGCTTGGGGGAAGATCACTTGGTCCGGCTGTTACCGCAATGACGATGCAGACGACTGCTATGAGCGGTTATATGTTCATGGGGGCGCCTGCGCTCGCCTTCAAATATGGTTGGTATGCTTTGTGGTATGCGATTGGTGATGCGGGAGGTTCCATCATTAATCTTTCCGTTTTAGGGAAACGGATGAGAAGAATGTCTGAATTATTGGGAGCGCTTTCACCAATAGAATACTTGGAAAAAAGATTTGAAAGTGCCAGTGTACGTGTCATCGGTTCAATTATAGCGATTGTTTTTCTATTCGCTTATGTTTGCGCTCAATTTATAGCGGCAGGAAAAGCGATGGCTACACTCACCGGTTTTCCATATGAGCTGTCATTGGTGATCGGGATCAGTGTCATTATTATCTATACAGTGGCAGGGGGCTATCTAGCTGTTGCTTACACTTCTTTTGTGCAAGGAATCATAATGGTGACCGGGGTTGTCGGTATCGGTTTTTTAGCTTATTTTCATGTCGGTGGAATATCCGGATTGAATACTGCCTTGGCACAAATCGATCCCACTTATTTAAGTATTTGGGGGAAAGATTTGGCCTTCTACGGCCAGTGGGGAGTAGTACTAGGCGCTATTCTTATCTTTGGAATAGGGTATATGGGGCTCCCACATGTGGTCGTACGACATATGTCAATGCAAAGCACCAAAACGGTAAAAGGTGCAATTCTGATAAGTGCAATCTGGAACCAATTCTTTATCTATGTTCCCTATATTTTAGGACTTATCGGAATCATACTTTTGCCTAATCTCGCTGATCCGGAGATGGTCATTACCGAACTAGCTTACACGCTTTTCCCGGGATTTTTTGCGGCTCTTCTGTTATCAGCGGTTATGTCCGCTGTCATGTCCACTGCGGATTCTTTACTCATGCAAGCAGGAACCATTTTATCCCGTGACGTCTATCAACGGTTTATCAATAAGAACGCGAGCCAGAAAACAACAGTCCTTGTTTCTAGGTTATGTATTTTAGGAGGAGGACTTGTCGGAATCGCTGTTGCGATTTATGAACCACCATCCATTTTTGGATTAGCTGTTTTTGCTTTTGGTACGCTTGGGAATAGCTTTCTTGTTCCTTACGTTGCTTCCGTATATTCAAAAAAGGCTAATGCTCTTGGCTGTCTATGTGCAATGATTGGTGGGGCTATGACAAATATTATTTGGACTTCGATGGAGTTGGAAACGATAACGGCCGTACATCCGTTTTTGGCAGGCCTGACCGTCTCCCTTATCGGGATGATTATTGGCAGTCGTTTTGGTCGCAAGCCTTCCCAGCCCATCCTGAATATCTTTGAACAATCAACAAATAAACGCTTCTTTTCAAAAGAGTTTGATCAAAATATCGCTCGTAGTTTAGCTCCTGAAGCTAAAAATATATCGAGTTTTTTGTCGCAAGAAACAGATCGCCACAGTGGGATATACTCATGAGTGGGGTATTGATGCAAGAACCGGTTTATGGTGAACAGGATGTTTTACGTGGGTTGCAGCAGTATGAAAAGCAAGCTAAGATGAACGTACGTAAATTGATTTTTTATCCGTATTACTTATTTGAATATGAACTTGGCATTAGAAGTTTACTGAAGTTAAAAGGAAAGACAGCTTGTACGATAGATGCGTTAAGTGGGTATGGGGCATTGATTGATGTGCAACCTGAATTTTCACATCGCCAGATTGAGGCTGGACAGGCCCCTGCAATTCAGATCGATGAGGATGAAGCAAGGGAAGCGGCGGGACAGTTTATTTTTGAAAATGCTATGTCGAAAACAAAGTTTGTAACTGTTCCGGATATTCAATTGTTAACGAGTACATTATTTTATCGTCCTTTTTGGTTGGTAGAGTACAGACTTGAAGCATATGAGCCAAAGTCGCTAATCGTAGATGCTATAAGTGGCAGTTATCATCCATTATGAAGAAATGTAGAAAATACGAATGCCAAGAAAGACTGAGATCCTTGGAGCCACTCAGTCTTTTTTGGCACCCTTTTTAATTGGTTCATTTTTTCAATTTCATTGCTTTCGCTTCAGCTTTCAATGCTTTGATCAAAGCGACGATCATGAGCAACATGATAAAAGAAAACGGCAAAGCTGCAATGATAATGGTGTTTTGCAAGGCGGTCAGTCCATTGACGGATAGGAGAATGACCGCGATTGTCGACTGGATGATACCCCAGATGAGCTTCACATTATTCGGTGGTGTCAACGAGCCATTCGTCGATTGCATGCCCAATACAAAAGTGGCCGAATCCGCCGAAGTGATGAAGAAGGAGGCGATGAGTAAAATCGCGAAAATCGAAATGAAGAGCGATAAAGGCATCGCGTTGAACATTTCAAAAATAGTCAGCTCCGTAGAAGACGCAGTCAAATCGGTCAAACCTTGTTTTTGCATATCGATGGCAGTCGTCCCGAATGCCGAGAACCAGAACGAGCCAAGCAGTGTAGGGGCAACCAGCACCCCGATCATGAATTCCCGAATCGTACGCCCTTTTGATACGCGGGCGATGAACATACTGACAAACGGAGCCCAAGAAATCCACCAAGCCCAGTAAAAAATGGTCCATCCATCGAGCCACTCCCGATTGTCTGCGTTTAAAGGCGCCGTGCGCATACTCATATTCACAAGATTCGCCAAATAACCACCAAAAGAATCGGTAAACATATTGAAAATAAGCAATGTCGGACCCAAAATGAGGATGAATCCGAGTAGTGCCAACGCAAGGACGATGTTCGCATTGGACAAATACTTGATCCCTTTGCTGAGCCCCGACCAAGCGGACAGGATGAACAAGACTGTGACGATCGCAATGATGATGAATTGCGAGGAGATGCCGATGCTGACACCAAAGAGATAATTCAGGCCTGCATTAATTTGAACAGCACCGAAGCCGAGTGACGTGGCGACTCCGAACGACGTCGCAAAGACAGCGAGTACATCGACGAGAACGCCCCACGGACCTTTCATTTTATTGCCGAATATCGGCTTCAATGTTGCTGAAATTAATCCCGGTTCTTGTTTACGGAACTGGAAGAAGGCAAGGGATAACGCAATTACTCCGTACATGGCCCACACATGGAGACCCCAATGGAAAAAGGATTGACGCAATGCCTCTTTGAAGGCTTCATCTGTATTCGGCTCTTCTGTAGCCGGACTAATTGCAAAATGAGACAATGGCTCAGCTGCACCGTAAAAGACGAGCCCGATACCCATTCCTGCAGAAAAGAGCATCGCAATCCAAGTGACAGTTGAGAACTGTGGGCGATCGGTGTCCTTTCCCAGTCGGATCCTCCCGTATGGACTTAAGGTAAAAAAGATACTGAGCACTAGCATGAATGACATGAGTAACATATAGTACCAGCCAAACGTTGACGCAACGAAGTTTTTGATGTTTGATGTGATGGCTTCAAAACTTCCGGGTGAAAATGCGCCGAACCCGACGGCCAATATGATGAGACCGATTGTAATATAAAAGACATTTGAAATTTTCTTCATGCTTCCCCCTTTTGGAACTGGTGATGGAGCCCAGACTTTGACTGCAAACGCCTTTTAAAATCTGTGACATCCGCTGAACAGCGATAAACAATTTTCAACTATACTAGCAAACGACATTGAATGCAACCGCACTTAGGTGACCATATTGTTCTTTTCAATTTTATTTCCATATGGAAAAAAGTCGTGTCAGGCTTATAAGCAATAAACTTTCCTTGTGCTTGTCTATCACGTAAATTAGGTATATAAGCATAATGAAAGAGGTTAGAAAATGAGTATTTATAACTACTTGGTGCGAAAGCCAAATGGCGAGATCCTTTCGATGGAAACGTATCGTGGCAAAACGATGTTAATCGTCAATACAGCAAGCAAATGCAGGTTCACGTATCAGTTTGAAGAATTGCAGAAAATGTATGAGCAGTATAAGGATCGAAATTTTGTCATACTCGGTTTTCCATGTGATCAGTTTGGTAATCAGAACCCAGAAGATGGGGATGATTCGGCATTATTTTGTCAGAAAAATTACGGCGTCAGTTTTCCAATGTTCGATCTAGTGATGGTAAATGGGGAAGGGATGGACCCTTTATTCTCTTATTTGAAACATGAAGTCCCATTCCGTGATTTGGATAAGGAAGTGATGGCGGAGAACATTTTGAAGACGAGATTGAAAGAAGAGTATCCCGAGTATTTGGAAGGGCGTAACATTCGGTGGAATTTTACAAAATTCCTCGTCGCTGCAGATGGGGAAGTCGTCAAACGATTTGAACCGACCGATTCCCGATTGCTGGTGGAAGAGGAAGTCGAAAGATATTTGCCACAAACGATATCGAATTGAACAAAACCTGCTAAAGAGATGCGTCTCTTTAGCAGGTTTTTTCTCATTCCAATTAGATAGAACAAAATGGATTCAGTCGACTTATTTTACAATACTTTTGACTACGTCATGAATGATTTGGCTATTGGCGATAGGACCCGAATAGAGCCAGCTTGTATCTTTTGCAAATTCATGAACGTTGCCGTTTTTGACGGCAGGTATATTTGCCCAGAGTGGATCTTTTAGCATTTCTGCGCCATTTCCTACATCACTGTTAATGAGAAATAGGTGATCAGCATCCAACTCTGCCAACTTTTCCAGAGAAACAGGGGACCAATCGCCTGTTGCCGATTCGGATATTTCCTTCACTAAGCTTGGAGCGGTCAGACCAAGTTCACCATATAATACGGCGCCGCTTGAAGCTGTTTCACTGACCATATACACCGTATTATTGACGATCCAGATCGCTGCCGCTGATTGTGTACCAACCGCGTTGTGGATTTTTTCTTTTGATTCTTCTACCAATTGATCGTACTGTTGCAAGACTTCGTCAGCTTTCTCGGTCTTATCAAATATTTCTGCGACTTTTAACAGTTTTTCACGCCAAGACGCATTTGCCTCATTCTCCAATACAAAAGTAGGGGCAATTTTATTGTACTGTTCGTATTTTCCGCCTTCTACCGTTTCAGCCGATGACACAATGATGAGATCGGGATTGAAACTGGTCACCGCTTCAAAAGGTAGGTCGAAAGGAATAGTCGGTATGTCCTTTAACGAATCTTGTAAGTAGTTTTGGATGGATGCACCGTTATTGACGGACCACTGTGCAACAGGAGTGATGCCTAATGCGATCAGGTGGTCTTCCAAATAAGAAGCGATGACGCGTTCAGGATTGGCGGGAATCGTCACTTCATGCCCTAAAGCGTCTGTCAGTACACGTTCTTGGGAAGCTTCCTCAGAACCGTTTTTTGGTTTTTCCTCGTTGTTCTGTTGCTGATTTCCGCAAGCTACTAAAAATATGGAGAGTAAAAAGATTGCCGTAACGAGCAACTTGTTTCTGATAGATGTATTCAATAGTTTTCCTCCTCTTACTTTACAGCTTAAATGTTTTATCTTCATTCAGCAGAAGATTCCCACCTCTGTAGGTGGCGAGATGAATGCAGTTTTGTTTCCTGGTCAGCGGGTGTTCAAACGCCCGCTGAACGAAGAATGGAAGGCAACCTAAGTTCGCCGCGTCCTGAAGGAAAGTGCCTTAATTTCTGCAAAGAACACAGAAATACGGCAAATCGAACCCTTCGCTGTTCGATTGGCAACGGTTGCATGACCTACATCCTGTAGGCCCGCGGATGTCACAGATTTTGAAAGGAGTTAATTGAGCCTTGCTCAATTCAAAATCTGGACACAATTACGCCGAGGCGTAATTGATTGAAGCTATTGTACATTATAGTGAAATTGATAATCGTTTTCAATTATGAATTGTAAATCGTTGAAAGATACTTTATACTAATGAAAAGTGATAATGATTCTCATTATCGAAGAAAGAAAGGTTGGTAAACGGATATGTCAGTTCTTACTGTCGATCAGGTAGCGGTAGGGTATGCGAATGCTGTAATTATAGATGGATTAAGTGTGGAGATCCCTGCAGGGAAAATTACGACGATCATTGGACCAAATGGGTGTGGCAAGTCTACGTTGTTAAAAGCGGTCGCTCGAATTTTGAAAACGCAAAGTGGGACTGTGTTCCTTGACGGGCGGGCCATTCAGCAACTTTCGACAAAGGAAGTTGCCAAGAAGATGGCGATTTTACCGCAAAGTGCTGAAGCACCACCAGGGCTGACGATTTTTGAGCTCGTTTCATACGGCAGGTTTCCGCATCAACGTGGATTCGGCACGTTGAAACAAGAAGACTTGAAACATATCCATTGGGCGATTGAAGTGACGGGGTTAAGCGAGTTGAAGGACCGTCCAGTGGAAGCATTGTCAGGGGGGCAGCGCCAGCGCGTATGGATTGCGATGGCACTTGCACAAGACACGGATATTTTAGTATTGGATGAACCGACAACGTATTTGGACTTGGCCCATCAGTTGGATATTCTCTTATTGCTCAAAAAGCTGAACGAGGAAGAAGGAAAAACGATTGTCATGGTCTTGCATGATTTAAATCATGCGTCTCGTTTCTCGCATTATATGATTGCGATGAAAGACGGCGAAGTCGTTACAGAAGGGAAACCTGAAAAAGTGATGACCCATACGAATTTGCAAGCGGTGTTCGACATCAATGCATTTTTAGCGGAATGTCCATTCAGTCAGCATCCGATCTGTTTATCTTATCAATTGAATAAAGAAACGGACTGCTTATCTTCGTTTAGCGGGTATTCAAACGCCCGCTAAACGAAGATACAGCCTCCGGCGGATGTCACAGATTTTGAAAGGAGTTAATTGAGCTTTGCTCAATTCAAAATCTGGACGCAATTACGCCAAGGCGTAATTGATTGGAAGCCGTCGAATATGCGTAAGGAGCAAGTAGATGTCAGCTTCAGTCAAAGAGTCAGTAGAGATGAAAAAAGTATATAAAGGATCACGACCAATCATGGCGACATTTATAATGATTGGCGGGATGATCGGGTTACTATTCGCGATAGGCCTTTCGATTTCATTTGGTGCGGCGGATATTGAGTTGGCGACGGTTTGGTCTTCTGTTTTCCACTTCCAACCCGAATTGACATCTCACCAGATCATTCAAGAAATCAGATTGCCAAGAGTTTTAGGAGCGGCGTTAGTCGGCGCTTGTTTTGCTGTTGCAGGATCGATCATGCAAGGAATGACGCGCAACCCGCTGGCGGATTCAGGTCTTTTAGGCTTAAATGCCGGTGCCGCGTTTATGTTGGCTATCTGTTTTGCATTCTTTCCAGGTCTGCCTTATATGTATATCATCCTGTTTTCATTTTTAGGTGCAGCGGTAGGTGCAGGTTTGGTTTACGGCGTAGGATCAGTGGCGAAAGGCGGGTTAACGCCTATGCGCCTCGTATTGGCAGGAGCGGCCGTCAGTGCTTTGCTTGCTGCTTTAAGTGAAGGGATTGCCATCCATTTCCGCATCGGGCAAGATTTAGCGTTTTGGTATGCAGGCGGTGTTTCCGGCACAAAGTGGGAGCACCTTCAAATCATGACACCATGGATAGTTGTTGCCATAGCAGGTGCCATTGTTCTTTCCAAATCGATTACGTTACTCAGTCTTGGGGACGAAGTGGCAATTGGACTGGGCCAACGAACCGGCGTCATTAAATTTTTTGGAGCGCTTATTGTTTTAGTCTTAGCAGGTGCAGCTGTTTCCGTGGTTGGGGCTGTCGGGTTTGTCGGCTTGATCGTTCCTCATTTGACACGCTTTCTTGTCGGCAATGATTATCGATGGATTGTTCCTTGTTCTGCCATTTTAGGAAGCCTATTAGTCGTATTGGCGGACTTTGCTGCCAGAATGGTGAATCCGCCTTATGAAACACCTATTGGAGCGCTCATTGCGTTATTGGGTGTCCCATTCTTCCTTTACCTTGCGCGTAAAGGAGGGAAGGAATTATGAGTGAGAATAAATATGTTTCGGTCTATCAACAAAAAAGACATCGTAAAAATGTTTTCATTATCATAACGATTGTTGTCCTTATTTTGTTGATGTTGATGATCAGTATGAATACAGGTTTTATTCGACTGACGCCTGGGGAACTGTTCCGTACATTGTTTGGAATGGGAACAGAGAAGCAGCAACTGATCTTGTTTGAATTCCGGTTGCCGCGAATCGTCATTTCTATTTTAGTGGGGATGGCCTTGGCCGTATCGGGAGCCATCCTACAAGGAGTGTCGAGGAATGCGTTAGCGGATCCGGGCATTTTAGGGATTAACGCGGGTGCAGGTCTAGCTGTTATGTTGTTCATCTCGTTCTTTCCATCGACAACGGCAACGCCCGTCTTTTTTCTGCCATTTTTAGCGTTTGTAGGTGCAGGAGTGACGGCTGTTCTCATCTATGTGCTTTCATATAAACGGGACGAAGGCATTTCGCCGATTCGCTTGTTGTTGACAGGTGTTGCGATTGCAGCCGGGATCAGTGCAGCGATGATTGTATTAACATTGCGATTATCGCCTGAAAATTATCAATTTGTAGCGGTATGGATGGCGGGCAGTATTTGGGGGTCCAATTGGAAGTTTGTCATCGCATTATTGCCATGGATTCTTATTTTATTGCCGATCGCTTTTGCAAAATCCCGGGTGTTGAATACGTTGAACCTAGGAGAAATGCCAGCGACAGGGCTCGGATTGGCAATCGAAAGAGAGCGGCTGATTTTACTTGCAGTAGCAGTCGGTTTAGCGGGGGCCAGTGTATCAGTCAGTGGAGGCATCGGCTTTATCGGCCTGATCGCCCCTCATTTAGCGCGTCAATTAGTAGGCGCCAAGCATCAGTATCTGATACCGACAGCCGCGTTGGTCGGGAGTCTTCTACTTATTACGGCGGATACGATCGGAAGGTGGATCATTGAGCCATCCGAAGTACCTGCCGGGATTGTCGTTGCTGTCATCGGAGCCCCCTATTTCTTGTATTTATTGGCCAAGTCAAAAGCATAATCATAAGAAACGGTTTGGACATTTCGTTTGTAGCCAAATGACTAATTGAAAAGGAGCAATCATGATGAATTCTGAACAATTGTATGATGTAACAATTATCGGTGGGGGCCCGGCAGGACTCTATTCTGCTTTTTATAGTGGTTTACGGGAAATGAAAACAAAAATCATTGAATTCCAGCCTTACTTAGGCGGGAAAGTGCATGTCTATCCTGAGAAAATGATTTGGGATGTAGGCGGTCTGACACCTGTTCCGGGCGGGCAACTCATCGAGCAAATGATTCAGCAAGGATTGACTTTTGAGCCAGAGGTTGTCCTGGGCGAAAAAGTGACAGCAATTAGTAAAGGTGAAGACGGAAACTTTGTGGTCCAAACCGCAAGCAATCAAAAACACTACTCCAAAACAGTCATTTTGGCTGTCGGATACGGTATCTTAAAACCGACGAAATTGGAGCTTGAAGGCGCTGAGCGATTTGAAGTTTCAAATTTACATTATACGGTCAAATCATTTGAACGTTTCCAAGGGAAAACGGTGTTGATCTCCGGTGGAGGGAATGCAGCGATCGACTGGGCCAATGAATTGGAGCCGATTGCGGAAAAAGTATATTTAACCTATCGGAAAGAGCTATTAAAAGGACATGAGGCTGAAGTGACCCGCTTGTTCAATAGTTCTGTTGAATGTCTATTGAATACATCGATTGAAAGATTGATTGCGGCAGATGATCGTGAAAGCATTGAAAAAGTGGAGCTCGTCAACAATGAAGATGGACAGAAAATTCAGCTTGCAGTGGACGAAGTAATCATTAACCATGGCTATGATCGGGATAAAGCACTGACATCCAATAGTGGATTAGATATCGAAATGGCGGATGAATATACGGTTGCAGGCAGTCCGATGAGTGAAACTTCTGTCCCTGGACTCTATGCGGCAGGAGATATTTTGAATCACGAAGGAAAACTGCATCTCATCGCAGGAGCGTTCCAAGATGCGGGGAACGCAGTGAATAAAGCGAAACAATACATTGAGCCCGAAGCGTATGGACATGGACGGGTATCCTCGCATAATGATCTCTTTAAAGAGAAAAACCGTGAATTGGTGAAGCATTTATATGCTGTAAAAAGCTAACGATTCGATCTAGTGGAGTGGCTGGGTAGCTAGTCATGTCTATGATGAAATAGATGGAGGAAAACACAGTGAAGAAAAAAGCGATAATTGTTCGCTGTATGATTGTGACCATGCTACTACTCGTACTAGCTGCTTGTAATGGAAAAGAAGCAAATATAGCGGAAACTCCAACAAAACAGCCTGAAAAAGAAGAGGAAGCGAGCACAACTACAAGAATATACACGGATGTGACAGGTAGAGAGGTTGAGATTCCTACCAACCCTGAACGTGTCGTGACGACTCAATATTTAGATGCTATGCTAGCGCTTGGTGTGAAGCCACTGGGCGCACCGTCACATGTTTTAGACAATCAATATTTGGGTGAGTTACAGGAGGGAGTCGTCGATCTCGGAAGTCCCTTCAGCGTTGAAAAAGTGTTGGAATTAGCACCTGACTTAATTATTGCAGCCGATCCGGAGGAAGTGGAGCAATTGAGCAAAATTGCACCTACTGTTGTCATTCCTTGGATGTATGGAGACGTCTTTACGCAATTGAAAGAAGTGGCTAGTATTTTAGGGAAAGAGCAGGAAGCTGATGAGTGGATTGCCAAATTGGATGAAAAAGCTGCTCAAGGTAGAGAAAAAATTGCTGATAAGATCGGGCAAGATGAAATTGTCTCCATTTTTATGACGTATGGGAAAGATAATCTAAGGCTTTACGGTGCAAGGAATATTGGGCAAATATTTTATCGATCGTTACAATTAACCCCACCAACTTTTATACAAGAAAAGCTAGCTGATGATCCGAACTTTGAAGAGTTTGTTTTCGAGGATATCTCGATGGAGAAGTTACCGGAATACGCTGGAGATAAAATCATTATGCTGGCGTACGGGGAAGAAACGAAAGAGGAGGGGGGCATGCTTGCTCAAATTGAACAAAGTTCATTGTGGAAAAATCTCGATGCGGTGAAAAACGGCAATGTTTATTATATTGGTGAAGATCCATGGTTTACATATGCTCCCATCGCGATCGAGAAATCATTGGATGAAGCGATTAAGCTCCTTTCAGGGGATTAATAGCTGCTTTGAATAACTTTTAAACAAAAAACGGCTAAGACGTGTCTGTCTGTAGCCGTTTTTCAATCTTCATCTTTAATATCGCGATCGGGCGGAATCGGTTCGTTGCGCCATTCATCGATTTGGCGTTTCAATGTTTCTAGTTGCTCAAAGTAAAGGTTGAATTGCGCTTGATTGATCAGAAACTGTTCGCCATCGTGAACGGAGCGGATCCGACCTTCGCGTACATATTTTTGCACTTGTTGGACCGGCATGCCGAGATACTCAGCAGCTTCTTGAATGGTAATATACATGCGGATTCTCCTTAAAAAATCCCCGCCATTTCAATTGCGGACAAAGAGGTGGCGAGGATTATTATATCGTCTAGGCTCCGGGCGCCAGATGCTCGGGTCATAAGCCATCTTGGCTATGAGGCAAAGATCGCCTCTTCGCCAATCTGTCTTATGCCTGTCGCATCTAAGCAGGCGCCCTGCGCTTTTGTATGTCAGATTAACTTTTCGAAGTTCAGGCGTTTGTTCAAAGCCATCATAACCGGGATTCCGACTGCCATGACGACAAATTCCCCAACTGCAAGTGTTAAATAAACGATGAGGAACGGAATGCCATTAAAATCGGGAAGATCCGCAAAAATCTTAAGCTGATAAGCGATGATAATCATCAAAACCGTGAAGACGATTGTGTTAAATAGCATTCGCTTGAAGATGCCGTTGATGAATTTGGCGGAAAAAATGGTGATGGAAAGAGCGATTGCGGAATGAAGCACTCCAAAAATGACATCAACGAGAATCGGTGAAAATAGGAAATTCGAGACAAGGACACCGATGACAATCCCAAAAATATATTTCTTATTGAACACGACAAGATGATTGAACATCTCAGAAACTCGAAATTGGACGAGTGTAAAACCAAATGGGGCAATTAAAGATGTAACAGCTATATACAAAGCGGCAATTACTCCACTTGTGGCCATTGTTTTTACTTTCATTATTTAGTTCCTCCTAGTTTTTTTACGTGGGATGGTTGCGAACCACGTGTTAAAAAATACATAGTCCAGTGTATCATAGTGCTTTCACTTTGTGTTTGAATGGAAAATAATAAATATAGCAAGTGTTTTCTTGTAATTATAAAGGAAGTCGTCCGGTATAAATGCTTATGTGAACATGCTATGATGAAAATGAATGCATTTATAAGAAAAGAGTCAAAAAATGAAAAAATCAAAGTTTATCCCCTTACAAACTAAAATAGTAGGACTTATAAGTACATTGGTGCTTCTCATCGTCATTTTGCTTGCAAGCATCTTTGCTTATTTACAATTTGCCGATGAAAAAGATCAAGTCAAGCAGCTCGTTTTGCAAGCTGCAAAAACGATTTCATTGATGCCAGAGCTACGGGAAGCAATTGAAACAAATGATATTGAATCCCATTTTCGACCGATTGCGGAGCAAGTGAAAGATCAAGTCCATGCGTCAAACATCATTATCGAAAATCGTGAGGAGATCGTCTACTCACATACCGATCCCGCCCAAGTCGGGGGGAAGAGTTTAGATGATACAAACTATCATGCGTTCGTATTCGGAGGTTCCTACAATTTTGAGGTGGAACGGGAACATGGTTCGGTTTTGATCGGGAAAGTTCCGATCATTGCAGATAATGGTGAATATACACAGGTGATTGGAACGGTTTCGATCGAGTATTTGGAGAAGGACATTTATGGAGAGATTTACTCGAGAATAAAAACCATTGCGATTGCGTCATTGTTCGTTTTCGTGTTAGGGATTATCGGAAGTATTTTTTTAACGAAAAGTATCCGAAAAGATACATTGGGATTGGAGCCGCATGAAATTTCTTCGTTGTATACGGAAAGAAGTGCAATCCTATTATCGATCAAAGAGGGGATCGTGGCAGTGGATCGAAATGGGGGGATCACGCTGGCCAATCATTCTGCAAAGACGATGTTGGATCTGAAGGAAGACGACTTGATTGGTCAGTCTATTCATCCGATCGTGCCTACAATCCAATTGGAAGATGTTTTGCAAACGGGGCGGGCAATTCATAATGTTGAGAACAGGATTGGAGAGAAAACGTTCATTTTCAACTTAACGCCAGTTATTGACAATGAGCGTGTGGTAGGGGTTGTCTGTAGTTTTCAGGATAAAACGGAATTGAAAAAACTGATGCATACACTTTCGGAGGTCCGTGAATATTCGGAAGGGCTTCGTGCTCAAACGCATGAGTATGCCAATAAACTCTATTTGTTATCCGGCTTATTACAGTTGGAAAGATATGAAGATGCTTTTAAGTTCATCCAGCAAGAGTCTACGGATCATCAGCATCGCAGTCAAATATTGTTCAATCAGATCCATGATCCGAATGTACAAGCTATTTTGTTAGGGAAACTGGGCCGAGCATCCGAAAAGAAAATTAACCTAGAAATTGAACCCGATAGTTTTGTCGACGTCTTACCGGCTCACATAGGCGTATCGGATATGATCACCATTATCGGCAATTTGATCGATAATGCTTTTGAGGCCGTTGCCCAGCAATCTGAAAAAAACGTAATCTTTTCAATTACGGGTTTTGGAAATGACATTATTATAGAAGTAACAGATAGCGGACAGGGCGTACCAGATGACGTGATGGAATCCTTGTTTTCTTTAGGCTACTCCTCCAAAGGCGGAAACAGGGGATATGGCTTATTCAATGTGAAGCACATCGTGGAATCATTGGGTGGAACGATTGAAGTAGGAAACGAAAAAAATGGAGGGGCTATTTTTACAGTATACTTACCAAAAAAAGTTTCGGGAGAAGTGAAAGGAGAGCAAAATGATTAAAGTGGTTATAGCCGAGGATGATTTTCGAATCGCTCAAGTACAAGAGCAATTTTTAGAAAAGATACAGGGTGTCCAACTCGTTGGAAAAGCGTTAAATGCCAAAGAAACGATGAATCTATTGCATGAACATGAAGTGGATTTGCTGTTGCTCGACATCTATTTACCTGATGAACTCGGAACGGATTTGTTAGCCAGAATCAGGGAAGATTATCCGAACACGGATATTATCATGGTGACGGCTGCCATGGAAAAGGTCATGCTCGAGAAGGCGATGCGATACGGGGTTAGCAACTATTTGTTGAAGCCAGTGTCGATGGAGAAATTCGTTGAAACGATTGAAGAGTATAAAAAGAAGAAGGAAATCCTGCAAGATCGCGATGAAGTGAATCAGAAAATGATCGATCAATTCTTTGGATCTTCTAACCCGTCAACAAACAATCAAAAAGATCTCCCTACAGGTGTCGATCGCCATACGTTAAAAAAAGTGAGAGAAGTAGTGGAGGAGCTGC
This sequence comes from Sporosarcina sp. ACRSM, assembly GCF_022346545.1. Taxonomy (GTDB): domain Bacteria; phylum Bacillota; class Bacilli; order Bacillales_A; family Planococcaceae; genus Sporosarcina. The sequence goes on from NZ_JAKRNU010000003.1 coordinate 93,595, forward strand.
GAGGCGTTACAATCGAGGAAATGGGAGAAAGCTTAGGCGTCTCCCGAACAACTGCCAGAAGATATTTGGAATATCTCGTTTCCATCGATGTGTGCACGGCAAAGCATGAATATGGAATTGTAGGAAGGCCACAGCGGAAATATTACCTTATCGAATAACGACAGAATGCAAGCTGTGACCCGCCACCCCTAGAAGTGGCGGGATGAACGCAATGACGTCGAGTTAACAGCGGCAATTGATTAGGAAGTAAGCGGGGTCTGAACAATGGGGAAAAAAATAATGGTTGGTTTGACACTGTTGATCATGTTCATTAGTGGCTGTTCACCGAAAGAGGAACGGAAAGTGATTTCCGATGAAGTGACAATCGTCGCACCGAGCTCTGTCGGAGGAGGGTGGGATACGACGGCACGCGCGATACAGGAAATTTTAGTAAGTGAGAAGTTGTTTGACGGGGATATCCATGTACTGAACAAAGTAGGAGCAGGCGGGGAATTAGGATGGAAGTACGTGCAGCAGCAAAAAGAATCTGTACTAGCCATCAATTCGAGTTTGCTCATTACGAATCATTTGCTAGGGCAAAGCAAACTGACTTATAAAGATTTCACACCGATTGCCACTTTGGCTACGGAATGGGAAGTGGTCATCGTTGCAGAGGATTCAACTATTAGCAGCGCCAAAAGCTTAATGGACAGTTTGAAAAAAGCACCGCATGCTTATAAAATCGGACTTTCACCGCGGTTGGGCAACGATGATCAACTATCCTTTGTTTTAGCCGGAAAACAAGTTGGGCTGAAACCGGAAGAACTGGATTTTTACGTCTATGAAAACAGTGCGCAAGTAGTGGATGCATTATTAAAAAACCAAATTGATGTGGCAACGATGACGTTAGCCGAAGCCAAAAAATATTATGATGCGGGACAAGTGAAACTGCTTGTAATCTCCGCTGATGAAAGATTGCAAGAACTGCCTGAAATCCCTACATGGACAGAGGAAGGCATGGCGGTCGTATTTGAACATTGGCGCGGGATTATGGGTCCTCCTCATATGACGAAAGAAGAAATTCAATTTTGGGATCGTACGCTTGAAAAAATGGTGCAGACTGAAGCATGGCAACAAATACTTGAAAAGTATATGTGGAATGATTTTTATAAAAATAGTAATGAAACGGTTAAATTTCTTGAAGAGCAAGGAAAGATGTATGAGGCCCTCATGAAGGTCGACCATACAGAATAGTTAATTTGGATTAAAAGAATATAATGTTTTTAATGAACTTAATGGATAGATGTTTCGTATTGTATACTTCGGCAGATGATGACTGTATGATAATGGAAAAATCATGCAAGACAAATACGAATCATCCCTCTATAGGTTGAAAAATGAATTGATTATGGAACCTTTCAAAAGGTAGACAAGGCACAGCTTTTTCGATCTCTAGAGGCGAGCGGTAGGGGTGAGACATCATGACTTTTTCATCAAGCAAAAATGCGGTGAACAGTAGTAAACAGCAACTTCTTCAGCTATTGGAAACATTGCTTTGCGGCATTATTGGTGGTGCTGTATTCACAGTGTTACATTTACCATTAGCCTGGATGTTGGGGCCCCTGACAGCGGTCTTTGTTTGGAAGCTGATCGCCAAACGGGAATTGCATTGGTTGAAAAGTTTCAAAAATGGGGGACAGATGGTATTAGGGTATAGTATGGGGCTATCGTTTACGATTGCAAGTGCGAAACAGATTGGCCACCAGCTGCCATCAATGGCGATTGTGACGGTCCTTATGGTAGCTTTTGGGCTGGCCATCGCTTTTTTAGTAGCAAAGTTCACAGGTATGAATTTACCAAGTGCTGTCATGGGAACGACGCCAGGAGGGTTATCCCAAATGGTCGTATTGAGTGAAGAGATCAAAGGGGCAGATACAACTGTTGTAACATTCATGCAAACAATTCGGATGTTAACGGTCATTTTCATAGTCCCTGCACTATCCATCCATGCCTTTTCGGGTGGCGGGATACAAAACAGTGAACCTGCCAGCGGAATGGTGACGCAAGCGGCATCCAGCGGCTTTTTTCATGTCCTGCTAGTTGTGGCGATTGTGCTATTCATCACCGCCTGTGCAGTCCACTTCAAATGTCCAACGCCATGGATTATAGGGCCTTTACTCACTGCGGCGATTATGACGGTCAGTGGCTTTGAAACACCGCAACTTCCTCCGATTTTGATCGTTGTTGCACAACTTTGCTTAGGCGTGCATTTGGGACTTGGTATCAAAATAAATCGATTGGCAAATTGGAAAAGATTATTGCCGTTTTCCATTGTTTCTGGATTGCTCATTGTCGGTTTTTCACTCGTTTTAGCTTATGGCTTACATATCGTTTATCCGATTTCGATGACAACTGCGTTTTTATGTATAGCTCCCGGCGGCTTGCCGGAGATGGGAGTGACGGCACATACCGTCCAAGCAGATGTATCGATGGTTGCGGCTTATCAATTGTTTCGGGTGTTTTTCATCTTGTTTATCGTACCCATTTTTCTACGGTGGATCTTTGGCAGACAGGATGCTCTTGAAAAAGCAGCAAAAGCACTATAATTTGGTTGAAAAACGCTTGGTTTTTTTCAAGCGTTTTTTTTTGCATTTAATGTTCGAATAAACTGATTATGGTTTTAATGTATAAAATAATTATTAAGAATTTTAATAATAATATTTTGTAATCGTTTACATTTTCTCCTCGCTGCTTTAGATTAATAGATAATATAAAAAATCTTAAATTGTTCGTCAAATTAGATAGATGTTTTACGGCAATTGCAAATGGGGAGGTCATGTTATGTTAGCGTTTTTAGGGTTTTCGATGATTGTCGTATTTATGTTTTTAATCATTACGAAACGAATGTCTGCAATGGTTGCATTAGTTTCGATTCCGATTCTTTTTGCATTGATCGGCGGTTTTTATGCCGGTCTCGGTGACATGATGATGGATGGGATTAAACAAGTGGCTCCGACCGGCGTCATGCTCATGTTCGCCATCCTGTATTTTGGGATTATGATAGACTCTGGTTTGTTTGATCCGCTCGTTTCAAAAATCCTGTCAATCGTTAAGGGAGATCCCTTAAAAATTGTTATCGGTACCTCTGTCCTTTCCATGCTCATAGCACTTGATGGTGATGGAACGACTACGTATATGATTACAGTTGCGGCCATGCTTCCGCTTTATAAGCGTATTGGCATGAATCCACTTATCTTAACATGCATGGCAATGCTTTCACTTGGTGTGATGAACATGACGCCTTGGGGAGGGCCGACAGCTAGAGCTGTAGCTGCTTTGCAACTCGATATGGGGGATGTGTTTGTACCTCTGATTCCTGTAATGGGAGCTGCGATTGTCTGGAATCTATTCACGGCGTTTGTACTTGGGAAAAAAGAGCGTAAAAGATTGGGTATCGCTGAGATTCAATACTCGGAAGCAGAGCTACTTGCGATGAGTCAGGCGGGCGCGACTGCAACGATGGAAGATTATAAACGCCCGAAATTGAGATGGTTTAACCTTGCTTTAACAATCGCACTTCTTGTTTGTTTGATAGTGGGCGTATTGCCATTGGCCACTTTGTTCATGATTGCGACAATCATTGCTTTAATGGTGAACTATCCGAACTTGGATGATCAAAAAGCAAGAATTTCGAATCACGCAGCAAACGTACTTGCAGTTGTAGGATTAGTTTTTGCTTCAGGTATTTTCACTGGAATTTTATCAGGTACTGAAATGGTAGACGCGATGGCGAACAGCCTCGTTTCGGTCATTCCGGAATCTTTAGGCTCATACTTTACTGTCATTGTGGCTGTAACAAGTCTTCCGTTCACTTATTTCATGGCCAACGACCCTTACTATTTTGGGGTGTTGCCGATTTTGGCTGAAACAGCGGCGGCTTATGGAGTGGACCCGGTAGAGATTGCACGTGCGTCCATCCTAGGACAACCTATTCACGCGATGAGCCCGTTAATGGCTTCCGCTTATCTACTTGTCGGTATGGCTGGAGTAGAATGGGGAGATCACCAGAAGTTCATCTTTAAATGGGCATTGGGATCCTGTTTTGTCATGATTATTACAGCGATTGTTCTAGGGGTTATTACATTCTAATCTGAAATAAACTAAAAAATCATCTCGTGGTTATACAGCGGGATGATTTTTTTCTTATATTTGTATTCTACTTAGGTTTGCTAAATCACGCATAATTTCACGTGGTAATTCACTGTACATTTGACGTGATGCTTTGTATAATTTTAGTAATAAATGCATAGTATATAAGGAGATGTGAGAAATGAAGGTGGATGTTATGGAAAAGCCCCAATTCAATGTTGATCAGGTCATCCCAGCATCAATCGCAGCTAGGCGTTTTGGAGAAGTGCGCAAAAATGCAAAAGTTGTTCCGCAATTCATTTCTGAAAACAATCGGATTGATTCGGTTGTGCAAAGTTATGAGGATTATGAAAAGATGTTCATGGAATTGGAATACCTTCGCGAATTGACGTGGGAATTGAACCTTTCTAATCGTATTGAAGCAGCTGATTTGAATCCGAGTCATCGGTATCATTTGAAAGAGGTCATGGGAGAAGCGGATTATGAAGAGTTTCAAAAGATTGACCCAGACGCTATATCCGATGATGAATTATTCGATTGATAATGAAGAAATTTGAAATTGTGTTTCTAGAAGAAGCAAAAGAAGAGTATGGAAAATTAGATGGATCGATAAAAAAGTTTGTGGATATTGCAATTACAAAAATGCAATTGCGGGCGGATGAACTTGGAGAAGAACTGACAAAAAAGAGCCATTCCAATTTAGTTGGATGCAGAAAAATTAAGTTTAGGAAAATCGGAATCCGAATCGTCTACCGCATTATTGGTGATAAAGCAGAAATAGCGGAAATTATTGCTGTCGGTAAGCGAGAGGAGAACGAAGTCTATAAAAATGCAGCCAAACGTCTATCCAAACTTCAATAAAAGCACTTGTGAAATCAATTTTGACTTCATAAGTGCTTTTTGGGTTTGATTACTTTAAAGGTTTCCATGTTTAGTTTGAATTAAAGAAACTTCTCAATTATGCTGAACGTATTAGTAGAAGAATGATCCTTTGTTCAAGTAATAGGGAAGTTTGTTGAACTTATGTATGAAAGGGGCATTTCTATTAAGTAAAAGGAACTCCACCAATAAAATGAATTCAAAGCAAAGTGGCTAAATTAAGGAGAGAAACTTGAAAAATATAATCCTATGTCTTGTAAATGCTGTTATGTTATTTGGTATTTGGTTGTTTGCTTCTGTTTTCCTGTCCACAGGGGATGAGTGGTGGTCCTTATATACTTTTAATATGGAGGAAATGTCTCCTTTCAATGTAGAAATATCTCGGCTAAAAGTCTCTATTTTTGGATTTATTTCCTTAGTTATCTCTTTTTTTCTTGTAAAGATAACCTCGGAAAAAAGATGAAGCAAACGATAAGGGGGAGAAATTGTGGTTTATTTACGTGCCTTTTCATTTCCGAACGAGGATATGGAATTTGACTTTATCATAAAAATAAAAAGAACGTGCTATGACTCGTTTTATCCGTTTAAAATTTTATCAAGAAATGGTTTTGAAACAATTGATTTTGAACCCGTGACGATTTTATATGGCGGAAATGGTTCCGGAAAATCTACTGCATTGAATGTGATAGCAGAAAAAGCAGGAATCAAACGCGATTCTATCTATAATAAATCCAACTTCTATCCTGATTATGTCAATATGTGTGAGATGCAACTAAAAGCGGATATCCCTGAAAATAGTAGGATCATTACGAGCGATGATGTATTTGATTATATGTTGAACATCCGGAATCTCAACGAGGGAATTGACCAAAAACGGGAAGAGCTTTTTGAAGAATACTTAGACGCGAAATATTCCCATTTCCAGATGAGATCCCTGGCAGATTACGAGCAATTAAAAAAGGTGAACACAGCTAGAAGCAAAACGCAATCCCGTTTTGTGAGAAATGAACTGATCGATAATGTGAGGGAATATTCGAATGGGGAAAGTGCATTCCGCTATTTCACCGAAAAAATTGAGGATAATGGACTTTATATTTTGGATGAGCCGGAGAACAGCCTTTCTCCAAAACGGCAGCTGGAATTGGTGAAATTCCTTGAAGACTCTGCCCGGTTTTTTGGCTGTCAATTTATCATATCAACACACTCTCCATTTCTACTCTCCATGAGGGAAGCGAAAATTTATAATCTCGATGAAAATCCTGTGACTGTGAGACGCTGGACAGAATTAGAAAATGTCCGCACATACTATGAGTTTTTCAAAAAACATGAAAACCAGTTTTGAGATGCTTTACAAAGAACCTTTCGGAGTAACAATTCCATTCCTCCTGAAGTGGGAATATTAAAAGGACTATTACTATCTCACTAGAATTTATAAATATAAGGATTGGGAGGAGTTATATGTTCTGGATAAAATTCAGTTTGACCGTGATAATTGTTTTTGTCCTTATTTCAATAGTGAAGTTTCTTCTGAGACACCTACTCAAAATTGAGAAAGTAAAAAAAGAGTTTTTTTCTTTTAATCATGTCAACGAGTTGCATCGGAAAATTGATAAAGGTTTAAGAACTTTTTCTACGATTACTTTATTGATTCTAACTTGTGTACTGGTGGTTTTTTATCCAGATTTCATGTACCTATTTTTAATTGCGATCATGACTTTTATGGTGTTGGATTACTTGGTAAGAGCATTTTTTGAATGGAAATATACACAACATCCGAAGCAAGCTATTTTGACTTTGACGGAAATGTGTTTGATTGTATTGGCAATCATACTTGTTATCGAACTTAAATTGCTTGGTCCTTATTAAGTTAACAGGTTCTTTATTTGAAGGTGATTAACTGCATAGAGTCCTCTTTTTTTCTTGTTTAATTTGCTTATAACAAATGGGCGATTTAACGGGATTAGGAAGCATCCGTTTTTCATTATCGGACCTTTTAATAAAACAGAACCTTTAGACGAGAAATGAATATCAGAAGCAAGTAATCGGTTGCGAAAAATATGCTTGGAATATCAATTCAGTTTGGAATAGCCATTATCGGCTTCTTATTTTCATTACTGATAAGGGAGAGAATTAAGTATTGAAGAAAAACGTACTTCTAATTATTTTGTTTTCTCTGGGAATTATTTCAAGAGTAATCGCCCATTTTATTAGATTTGTAATTACATCAGATATACCAGTTTTATATTCGGAATCAGGAGCTATAACCGTTCAAGTCCTTTTTAGTTTAGCGACTTTATTACTTTTGTTCGCTTCAATTTCTTTTAGAAGTAATAAGCCAAGAGTCATTATAGGCTTTACATTTCTTTTGTTATTTATTATCGACCTCTTCATTTATAAAAGCCATCTCGGGGCAGAATACTTTAATTCTTCCTATGCACAATTACAAGTTGCAAGCCTTTTGAGTGCAGGCATCCTGGCGCTATTCAACTTTTTCCTCGTATTTAGAGGAGATTCACAGGGACAAGCCTCTGTTCTGATTGACAATAGAGCAAACTAAGCAAGAAGTGAAGGGGGAATTCATGTCACTGTTAAAACGTTTTGCTTTTTGGTTGCCTGTATTGACAGTCATTCACTATATGTTTGAAGTGTTGTGGAACCCGGTTAAAGACATCGTGTTTGCCTTCGACCCCTTGCTAGCAAAAATATTTTGGATGCTTAACAGTGGCGGCTTTCTGTATGATGACGAACATTTTAAAATCCTTTTTCTAGGCTTTTTGGTTCACTTTCTCCTATGGTTCATCTATGGTCTTATTATTGATTACATGATCAATTTGATCTTTAGGCAAAATGAAAAAGCTCGCCAAGAATGAACGCCTACTGAGCCTGCAACAATCGGGCATGAGTTGGCCAGGAGTGTTTAAGAAGCGTTGTATAGTTGCAATTGCAATCTTGAATATTTGGCTCATTTGTATTCAGATGATTCGTCGTAAACTTGTTTGCGGCTATTATTTTTCTTTACATTCTTTTCATTCTTTACATTCTTGTTAGGTGTTAACCGTCTGTTAGTTGTCTGTTACTCGTCTGTTACATGGACTGTTGAAGAACCCTCCAAATCTTGATAAACACCCTAGTTTACAATGGTTAGCAGTCGATTTTTGTTTGTTGATTCGTCTGTTAGAAATTCGTATTGTGTTAATTTTTTGTGTGTCGTCCGCATTTTCCGGGCGCTGCTATTTTCCCCATGTTTTTTGCCGTAATTGGCCATCGTAAGTGGCGTAACCAAAAGCACTTTTTGCATCGGCGTCAACTCTGTCCACATCGGTTTTTCCACCAGTTCCCGATGCAGTTTGCTCCAACCTTTTTCCATTGCGATCCCCATTCCTATGATCAGTCGCCTCACTCTTTATATAGAGAATTCTTAGGGGAAAGTGGACATCGGGTGGATTTTTATTTTTCAAAGAGCAGGTTAATGACAACAATACTTATGTCCAATATTTTACATATGTTACAATGCAGGTAAGTAATAGGAAAGGGCAAGGGAGGGGTTAGCATGCTTTTACTTTGGTACGCTTCATTTCTCACGTCAATCATCACATTAGCATTCGGAATTTTTAGGCGTTCTTGGCTTTTGATGCTAATCAGTACAATTACTTTTATACCCATCGCATCCTATTTTTTCGGAGCAAATAGTGCTGTGAAATATGTGGGTCTTACCTCTATTATTTTTCTGTTGTTGACGGTGTTTTTTTGGTTCTCGGACAGAAAAACGAAAGCTATATAATTCTGCAAAACGGGCGCTTTAGTTTAAGAACGTTGAAACATCTGAATGGGAGGGGCTAAGTATGGATGATTATGAACAATTTAAAATGAACAGTTTTGAAACATACTCATTTACACGCTTAGTGAGAACGCCAAGTGTAGAATTCTTTTTTATTCGTGGAGTAAATGAAGCAGGAAATTTTAATGAATACTGGGATGGCAGGCTAATTGAAGTATTGGGGTACCTTGTTATCTATTCAGATCTTCAACGAGATGAACAAATAAATTATATATATTTGATTGAAGATGAAGGTAAAAACTATCAGGATATTGTCCGTTACACAAAAAAATTTGTAAGTGAAATGAACACAAGGTTTGATCTAGTTGATATGGAGAACTTTATTATTAGAAAGACTAATATATATCAAAAAGGATTGCTTAAAGAGGAAATAGTTGATTTTATAAAAAAAATTGTTAAAGAGGATATTCCAGAGGTAGTTTTAGATGAAATAACCAAGGGAATATTCGGAAAGTCCTTTTGAGATAAGTTGATTTTCTTAATGGGCAGTCATTGCTTATTTCAAATTAATGAAACTTTACTGGCATACTGGGCGTATCCGTAATTAGAAAGATTCCTTGTTCAGGTAACGGGACAGGTTTGTTGAAGAGTGCGTTTAACCTATGCTCAACAATCGGACCATTTAACTGAGTAATTATACGACAATAAACCAAATAGGTGGTGATCATTGTGTACGAACTTAATGACTCGCATTTTTTTATCTTTGATACTTCATCCTTAGTTATAGCTGGTGTTGCTATTGTTTTGACAATAGCTGGCGTTTTCTTTTTCAAAGCAAAACAAAGAAGGAATCAGAATTAGTTAGTATTCCATTATCGAGTGCTTTACTTCATGAAGGGGTAAAGCCTTTTTTTCTATTTAAAAAGAAAAATAAATAGCTACATTGGGGAGAAAAATGAAATGAAGTTATACATTGAACATTATGTTACATTCTTACTCTTAATTTCATTTGGATTTTTTTATATTATTACGTCGTTGTTGATGGGAACACATGAACCGTATCGAGATTTACTGATCACTATTGCTGTTGTTCACTTTGTGATGTCGAAATTGATAACTATCAAAAAGAATGAAGAATAGATCCTTTTACAAGAGGTGAGCAAAATGGATTTATGGGCTGTTGTTCAGGAACGTTATCTGTTTCTTTCTATATTTGTAATCATTATACTAGCGAGCTTAATTTTAGTGTATGCTTCTTGGAAAAGTCGTTCTAATATGCCCAAAGGTTTAATTGGGGTAATCATTGTATTATGTACAATTCTAATTGGTTTGTCTTTAGGAGCATTAGTTTTTTCAGTTTCTTTTGGATATAATTCGTAGGATGAAAGATTAAGTGAGTGGACTCTTCGCATGAAGGGGAGAGCTCTTTCAGACCCAGTAATTCTAGAACAAAGGACCCCACCTATTCGTTTTCCCAAATAGGTGAGGTCGCTTTATTTATCTATATTTTTCAATTTAGACACTTAGATCATAGCGATGGGCCGGTTCATTCCGACGGATGGCTCCTAACAGCAGGAGGAAGGCGATATCCATGATGACGACGCTTAGTCCTAAGATGAAGGGGAATGCTATCCACAAGTCCCCGGATACATTCATGGAGAATGACGAAAGGAAAAGCGCTAGTAAGTGAATGCCGATGTAAAAGTTGAAGACCCGATTCGTGCGGCTGATTAGTGCGCGGTCTGCAAAATCATGGACAATGCTTTTCAACACTGCAAACAGAAAATAAGCGACAATCAGTTTTAAGGCGAGTAAAGCGAAACTATACATTTCCCAGCCGGCTAGATTGGGTTCCGATAGATTGATGAAAATCGAAGGGAAGGAAATGACAATCCCGAGCCCAGCCGCAATTTTTGCTTTTTGAGCATGGGGATATTGTTCAACAAGCCTGGCACTTCCTGCGTACAGCAAATAATAACCGATCGGATCAGCGAGCCAATCAAAACCGAAATGGATCCGGAAGAAAACGAAGAGGTATCCCCAGAACATCATTTGTAATGCTTTATTCATCGGAACCCTCCTTTGTTTTCCGTTTTATGATTTCATTGACGTCTTTTTGTTCTAAATAGGGATAATGAATGTAGCCTTCGGCGGTTGAGAATTTCTTGCCTGATGCACTTGTTCCAGAGATAGAGATCCGCAAGTCCAATACTGCTTTGAAATCGGGATCAAGGGCGCTGTATAAGTTAAGGAAGTCGCTTGTGTCCATAGTGAACGGCAATGTTAAATCCTTCAAGTCTCGTGCGGGTAATTTGTTCCAATCATCTTGTTTGAAATCATTAAATGTACTAAATGATGGCGGTTGATCGGGTGTGTGTACCTTGATCCGAAAATGATCTTGTAGTACTTCTTGAAAAGAAGTTGTAATCGCTTCAACTGTCAATGGTTCAGTGACCGAATAATGTGCCAGCTTGTAAGAAGAACTGGACGTCGAGCTGGATTGTCTTAATGGACTTTCTTCGTAATGAAAAGGACGGAATTTCACCATTCCAATTGGTGCGGTGATTTGTGTGCCGTCGGAAAAATAAACGTCCATTTCTGTAAAAGAAAATTCCTCGAGATGATCTGATTCTGGTAAGTATGTATCGAACTGAACTTCAATTTTGCGCAATACGTGATTAGTGAATGTCTGGTCGTTATACACTTGTTCGCCAGGGAGATGATAGCTATGTGGATAGCCGACCCATTCTCCGGCTGAAACAGAGGTGACGGTTGTTCTGTCGTTTTTGTTCGCCAAATAGTAAAAAGTCATCTGAATGGTATCCTGTGATGATGTTTCAATATAATGATCCAAGAAAATCGGTTCATCCAATTGCTTGGAATAGGCGTATATGGAATTGGCAATCCAACTGATGCCGATCAGACTTAAGGCTATCCAGAAAAAACGGGCGTTCATGATATTTCCCCTCCTTATCTATTTCCTAAGTATACCAAATGGAAGGGGTAGCAGGATTGTTATTCCAACATAAAACACCCCGCTTGATCGCCTAGCTTAAATAGGCGGAAGGGGGTGTTTTTGCATTTCAGTTTATCCCGCTTTAACGGGCAGTAAGACTCCCACTTCAAGACTTAAGTAAAATGATCAGGATAAGTGGGAGATCAACTGCCCGTAAAAGCCCGATTGGTTCGGGTCAACACGATGTTGGTCACACAAGCGTTGTCACAGGACGTGACGCTTTTAGCTTGTGTTCCCCTCAATCAGTGGGGGATGGGAAAAACCCCCACTGATTGAAGTTTCACTTTATCGTGTTTTTAACGTGCTGTTCATAAAATAGGCACTCAAAATGACAAGGAGACAAAGGGTGCCTACTAACCAAAATGCCAATGTATGAATCCCATTGAATAGTTGTTGATAGAACAATGCGCCAAATACGCCGCCTAATAATGGTCCTACAATGGGAACCCATGCGTAACGCCAATCAGATGATCCTTTTCCGGGAATCGGCAAGACAAAATGGGCGATTCTCGGACCGAGGTCACGTGCGGGATTAATGGCGAAACCGGTGGCGCCTCCCAATGATAAGCCGATGGACATGACAAGAAACCCGACGATCAGCGGATTTAATCCTTCGGTAAATTGATTGGCGCCGATCGCTAGAAGCCCAAGGACCAGAACGAATGTGCCAATCATTTCGCTCACAACATTGGAAAAGGGCTTTCTGATAGCTGGAGTCGTTGCAAAAATGACCAGCTTTTGTTCGGGATCACTCGTTTTTTCCCAGTGTGGTAAATAATTCAAGAACACAATGGCTGCACCGATGATGGCCCCGATGAGTTGAGCTGCAATATATGCCGGAACATCTGCCCAAGGGAAGGCGCCGATTGCAGCCAGCCCTAACGTGACGGCGGGGTTGATATGAGCGCCGCTTATTCCGCCAACCGCATAGACGGCGATCGCTACTGCGAGTCCGAAACCCATCGTAATGACAATCCAGCCGGAAGCTTGTGATTTGGACTTATTGAGCACAACTCCGCCAACAACTCCACACCCCAAAGTGACTAAAATCATCGTTCCGATCAATTCACCTAAAAATGCCGACATGGGAAGTCCCCCCTAATTGTCGATTCAGGATTGAAAAAACTATTGAAATGGCCCTTGGCGGTCATAACGAACCTCATGCCGGTCATAAACCTAACCATGACGGGCATAACAACATGCATCCGGCATGATAGTAGCGTTCAAGTTATCTTTTTACTAATCCATGTGGATCGATGACAAACTTTTTCGCTGCGCCTTTGTCAAACGTTTGGTAGCCTTGCGGTGCTTCTTCCAATGAAATAAGCGTCGCATTGACCGCCTTGGCAATTTGGGCTTTACCGCTGAGGATTGATTTCATCAGAAAATCATGGTATTTCATGACAGGCGTTTGTCCTGTGACAAAATGATGCGCTTTTGCCCAACCTAGCCCGATACGGATTTTCAGTGTTCCGATTTTGGCGTCCTCATCGACAGCGCCTGGATCACCTGTTACATAAAGACCTGGGATTCCTAATTTTCCTCCCGCACGTGTCACTTGCATGATGGAGTTCAGAACGGTTGCTGGTGCCTCTCCTTGTTCCGATCCATGTCCATGCGCTTCAAACCCTACACAGTCTACTGCACAGTCGACTTCAGGCGTTCCAAGGATTTGGGCAATTTGTTCGCCGATATCGTCATGATGACGAAGGTTGATCGTTTCGCAACCAAAACTTCTCGCTTGTGCCAATCGTTCTTCGATCATATCGCCGACAATGACACAGGAGGCACCGAGCAATTGTGCGGAATGGGCTGCCGCTAAGCCGACAGGTCCGGCACCTGCAATATAGACCGTCGAACCGATTGTAACTCCTGCACTGTACGCACCGTGAAATCCTGTCGGGAAAATATCCGATAACATGGCCAAATCGAGGATCTTTTCCATCGCTTGTGCTTTGTCCGGAAACTTCAATAGTTGGAAATCGGCATAGGGAACCATGACATACTCCGATTGACCACCGACCCAACCGCCCATATCGACATAGCCATAAGCCGATCCAGGGCGATCTGGATTGACATTTTCACAGATATGGGTGTCTTGTGATTTACAGCTTCTACAACGACCACAAGCAATATTGAAAGGTACAGAGACGAGATCTCCGACTTTCATAAATTCCACATCTCGTCCTACCTCAATGACTTCACCGGTGATTTCATGTCCTAATGCAAGGCCGCTTGGGGCAGTTGTCCGACCGCGCACCATATGCTGATCACTGCCGCAGATGTTTGTAGCGACCACTTTCAAAATGACCCCATGTTCACATTTCCGTCCGACATTCAACGGATTGACTCCAGGCCCATCCCGTAAGACCAAGTCTGGAAACCCGATATTTTCAATTGCTACTTTTCCTGGTTCTTTGTATACCACAGCGCGATTTGACATTCACAATCCCCCTATTAGTAGTTTGTCCTTGCAACCTATTGATATGTCCGCTTCCTAGTAAACATGCATCAAAGTTTAATTGATGAAAAATGAGCAGAATGATCTTAAGAATTTCTTCATAATTCCAGTTAGTGTATGTTAAGATTTGACGGTTACAATTGGTATCATAGAAACAAAGCGAGGTGCGGAAGATGGCGAAGTTCAAAGTGCTCGTGGCGGATGACGACCAAGATATCCGTAACGGGATTGAAATTTATTTGAAAAATGAAGGTTATGAGGTGCTGAAAGCTGCGGATGGGCAAGAGGCGCTTGCGTTGTTGGAGGCAAATGATGTTCATCTGCTCATTCTCGACATTATGATGCCAAATATGGACGGCATTACAGCGACGTTTAAAATACGGGAAGTGCGCAATATCCCAATCATCATGCTCAGCGCGAAGGCCGAGGATTCCGATAAGATTCACGGGCTATCGGTTGGTGCGGATGATTATGTGACGAAGCCGTTTCACCCAATGGAATTGATGGCGCGCGTGAAGTCACAACTGCGGCGCTACGTCCAGCTTGGTACATATGATGGCCAGAAAAAAATCGAAGTCGATGGACTTGTACTGGATGAGGAAGCAAAGGAAATTACACTGGATGGCGATGCGGTAAAGCTGACGCCGATTGAGTATAAAATTACGGAATTGCTGATGAAAAATGCAGGACGCGTCTTTTCCATCAATGAAATCTACGAACGTGTCTGGAATGAAGAGGCGTATAACGCGGAAAACATCGTCGCGGTCCATATCCGGAAAATCCGGGAAAAAATCGAGGCGGATCCGAAAAATCCGCGCTATGTAAAGGTGGTGTGGGGCATTGGCTACAAAATCGAAAAGTGAGCGAGGTATTATTTGGTCCATTGTCGCACTTACCATTGCGGCACTGAGCATCGGGTATTGTTTCTCTCATATTATTGACTTGATTAGTAATGGTGTGGAACGTTCAAGCCGGGCCATTGCCTATCTCACACGGCTAGTGAAAGGAAGTGTATGACGGTGAAAAGGAATACAAGCATACCTTATCTTGTATGGGCTTCATTAGTCGTTATTGTTTTAATGGCATTGCAATCATTTGTGGAAAATGGCAACTACCGCTATATTGGGAAAAGTTATGTCGAGTCGGAAGACTTTCAACAGGAAATGGAGAATTTTTATACAAGTTTCAGCACAGCTATTTTAAATCCAGTTGACTTAGAGGCGGCGAAAAAGAACATTGTTGTGACGAGCTCTGAAATCGAAGAGCATCGTACTTATTATGGCACGCTTTCCGAGCAAGTCGGCAACATTGAAGAACAATATGCAGAGCGGATAGCCGATGCGGAAGCTGCGAAAAAAGAAAATCTGAAAAAGACATTGGTGGAAGAGCGAGATGCCAAAATCGCCGATATTCGCAAAAATTTTGAGTCGGATGCACATGTAGAGGCGAAAATCCGTGCCGATAAAGAGCGGCAACTGGAGCAAGAGTGGCAGGACCAAATTCGAAGTGCGAAGGAGCAATTGTATTTTCCTGTGGCGTACGAGTTGACGGATATTCAATCGGGGGAGACGTTTAAGGCTGGGGATATAAGCGTAGTGGCAGGCTATAAAAAGACCTTCAATCAAAAGGAAGGTTATTTGCGAGCAACTCCATATCCGATTAATGACTTCGATTATGACAGCTATCCGTCGGAGAGTGTCTACGAGTGGGGCGATTCGGTATTTAGTCATACAGAAGAGACGGTGGCAACAACTCAAAGCAATTCAACCGATACGGCTTTGGAATCGGGCCAACCGCAAGCTGTAAAGAAGTTTGAGGGAACGGTGATTGTGCCGAAGAGTGCAATGAAAGAAGGACTGCTTGGCAGAAATGTAGACCAGTATAATCGCCGATTGCTTGGGATTTATATGCTTGGAGGGCTTGGCCTTCTTGCGCTACTTGCGTTAGCATCCGTCGTGCGTTTTAAAAAGGAATGGGTGACACAGAGCAGCTTTGCCTCACGCTATGATCGGCTGAAGTTGGATTTGAAAGTGGCGTTGTTAATCCTTTCAGCTATGATCGTTTGGGGGTTCACCTTTACGATTCTTCATCGCTATACTTGGTTCTTTTTTCAGTACAGTATCGAAAACGGGTTGTTCTTGCTCCTATCATTTGTCGCTTTAGTATTCCTCCTATGGGCGACGGTGTTTCAATTGGTGTTACTCGTGGAGCGTTTGAAAAATGTAGAAACATTGGAACAGGAAATTAGGGATAGTTATAGTGTGAAATTTTTAAAAGCATTGCAGGGAATGTTTTTGAATCGCAAGATGGGTGTTCAGACATTCATTCTGCTAATCGGCTTTTTCCTTGCGGGCATCGGGTTCGTTTGTATGTTTATTGATCCGATCTTTATTGTTTTGTACACGCCATGTGTGCTGTTCCTCGGGTTGCCGGCCCTTTATATTTTTGTGAGGCGTGCTGCGTATTTAAACCGTATTTTGGTTGCGACGGAAGCGATGGCGAAAGGACAGCTGAATGAGGATATTAAAGTGGCAGGGAAATCCCCGCTTGCGGAACATGCGAAAAACTTGAATAACCTGCGCGAAGGGGTCCGTATTTCAATGAGCGAGCAAGCGAAAAGCGAACGGTTGAAAACGGAGCTCATTACGAATGTGAGCCATGATCTCCGGACACCGTTGACGTCAATCATTACGTATACGGATTTATTGAAAAATGAAGAGCTTTCGTCTGAGGAACGTTCAAAATACGTGGACATTCTTGATAAGAAGTCACAGCGTTTGAAGACGTTAATTGAGGATTTGTTTGAAGTCTCGAAAATGGCGAGCGGCAACTTGGAGCTGCACAAGCAGCGTGTCGATTTAACCCAGTTGCTCCAACAAGCACTTGCAGAACATGAGGAAGAAATTACAAAGTCGGGCTTGGATTTCAGGGTGAATAGCTCGGATTCTCCGCTCATTGCGTATGTCGATGGGCAAAGATGGTGGCGGGTACTCGACAATCTCATTGTCAATGCCGTCAAGTATACGTTGCCGGGGACACGTGTTTACATCACGCTTCGTAAAGTGGGCGATACCGCCGAGTTTGTCGTGAAAAATATTACGAAATATGAACTTGGGGACAATACCGATGAATTGTTTGAACGGTTCAAACGGGCAGATACTTCCCGTCATACGGATGGATCAGGTCTAGGGCTTGCGATTGCCCAATCGATTGTCGATATGCATAATGGGAATATGAAAATCGAAGTGGACGGGGATTTATTCAAAGTGACGGTCGTCGTGGCGGCGATTTGATAGATTACTCATGAAAAAAGCTGTACGCAAATGCGTGCAGCTTTTTTCAATAGAAGTAAATCATATATACGCCAACGATTAAAACACCTACATCCGCAAACATATGGATGATCCAAGACGGCAAAATGGTTCCGCTTCGTTCATTGACCAGTTGGAAAATGATGCCGCCAATCCAAAGCCCCGCAACAGCCAGCAAGAGGATGGGCGTGCTAAACCAAGGCAGAAAAATGGCGATGTGGTAAATCGCAAAAAAGAATGAAGGCAACAATAGACGCAATAGAGGCCTATCCAAAAAGCTCGGTAATAAGCCGCGGAAGAAAAACTCTTCCAAAAGAGAATTGCCAAAAAGGATATAGAATGCGACAAACGGGAATACTATAGATGTCACGCCTGCATCAGCAAGGTCATCGACAAGTGCATCGATGTCGATGAACGGCTGTAAGAGGATGAAAGTCGCGAGGATTGTCCCCATAATCGCGATGCCGAAAACGATGGCGATGTTCATGCTTTTGCGATCGGTCTGACGTAAGCGGAAAAACGGGAAACCGGTTTTTCTGAACAAAATGAATGGGACAAGCAAGAAAAGAGTAGCTTTTGCCACTGTCTTCAATAGGTATGTCACTTCCAGCACTTGTTCAATCCAAATCAAAATAGCAATGCTGGCAAGTGCCGATAGAATCCCGATAACTGTTCTCAAAAAAATCCCTCCGCTTCGTTGTTAAATGGGACGTTAAGGGGAGAAGTTCGGTTTCATCGAATTTGAAAGTTTTGTGAAGTTTCTGTTAAAAGGGGGTAGAATACTAGGATGGATGACTGAGTTGTGCTATAATTCTTTCAAATAGTATTTTTTGCGAGAAGCAAAACCATACAACAGAAGAAGGGGGCATTACACATGACGAAATCTGACGGAAAGTATCCAAACAAAGAAGATCTTGAACCAAAAGTTCCAGGGGTTACCAATCCAGACGAGCTCCCCCTTGCAGATCCTTCCGATTCGAATACATCAGACGTCTTCCAAAAAAATGCGCAAGAAAAAGCGGGGGTACACATTCAGTCCGCTTACGGTGCGAACAAACCGGACACCAGCTACAATGGTCTGAAACCGGGCGAACGCTTTCCTTATGGCGATCGAAAGGAATATGAACGCCAATTCAATCAGTTATCACATGATAAGTGGAATGAGGTAAAACCGAATGAGGATCCTTTCAAACCTAGGGTTTAACTGATTAGCGACCCATCCACTGCGGAGCGGTCGCTTTCCTAATTCTACTAATATGCGATACAGTAAGAGGGAGACTAATGGAAAGGGCTGATGGAAATGTCTACTTTAAAGCAATTGAACTTTACGCGCATGCACGCATTAAGACAGTTAGAACAAGCGCCGGAAGAAAAATGGGATACGCAGCCTGAAGGATTCAGCAACACGATCCGTTGGAATGCAGGCCATATTTTTGTAACGATGGAAGTATTCGTTCAAAAAGCAATACCTGAATATACACCTGTGAACCCAGAATGGATTCCTTTTTTTGTTACGGGATCTAGCACATCTCAATGGGAAGGTGAACCGCCTACCAATGAAGAGCTACTAACAGCATTGAAGGCACAATCTGAACGAATTGTCGCTCTTCTTGAAGGGGAATTAGATCAGACATTGGCGGAACCTGTACGGATTGGAAATATTCATACGATGGAGACAGTGGATGCTGTTGTCCAATTTATCGTATGGCACGAAGGGATGCACGCTGGACTGATTCAAGGGTTGAACCGCGTGGTAGGGAAATAATTTCATAATGAAAAAGTCGTCTACAATCGGATAGATTCGATTGTAGACGACTTTTTGTTGTGGAGAAAAGAATGACCATAGTTCAAAAGTCACGAGATGCAATCAAAACGGTGATGTGTGCAATCAAACTAGCCATAAGTGCAATCAAATGCAGTTCGAATGCAAGCGAACCCTTCACAAGTGCAAGCAAGTAGGAAAGGAATGGCTTGCGCACGTTCACTTTTGTTCATTGTCATTCCGCTAAATGATGTTTGAATGCGTAAATGACCGCTTGTGTTCGGTCTTGTACTTCGAGTTTCGATAACAGGTTGCTGACGTGGGTTTTTACTGTTTTGAGTGCAATGAACAACTCGTCTGCGATTTCTTGGTTGGATTTGCCTTTAGCCAGAAGAAGCAAGATTTCGAGCTCGCGTTCCGTCAGGTCGTCATGTGGAAGGCGCTCCGTACCCGCGCGCATCTTCTGCATCATTTTTGTCGTCACTTCGGGCTCCAGTACAGTTTGCCCTTTCACCGTTTCCCGGATTGCTTCTGCAATGCGCTTGGCGTTGGATGTTTTCAATATGTAACTGATGGCACCGGCTTCGAGAGCAGGATATACTTTGTCGTCGTCCAGAAAACTGGTGACGATGACGATTTTGGCTTCTGGCCATTCTTTGATGATGGCGGCTGTCGCTTCGGCACCATTCATTTCTGGCATGACCATATCCATCAAAATGATATCCGGTCGCAATTCCAACGCTTTTCCGATCGCTTCACGGCCGTTGACTGCCTCACCGACTACCTCCATATCTGGCTGTGTCTGCAAATAAGCAGACACGCCGATTCGTACCATTTCATGGTCATCCACTAATAGGATCTTGATCATTAGGCTCCACTCCTTTCCGTGCGGGTAATTTCACTTCTACAATCGTCCCTTGTGAAGGGACCGATACGATTTTACATGTCCCGCCGATTTCAATCGCCCGTTCTTTGACGTTTTGCAATCCGTACGATCCGCCTTTTCCATCGCTTTCTTTAAAGCCGACGCCGTTATCTTGAACGCGAAGAATCGCCAGGCCATCACGTTCGACGAACAATACATCCACTTGTGTCGCTTGGGCGTGGCGAAGTGTATTGGATAATGTCTCTTGTGCGATACGGAATAAATGATCTTCCGCACCCTTTGATAAAGTCACTTCTTCCAAGCGGAAACGGATATCGAACAACACTTTTTCCCGTAATTCAGCTAACAGTTCTTCCAATCCTTGCGCAAGTGACTTGTTATTCAAAGCGGCAGGTCGCAAATGCAACAGCAGGGCCCGCATTTCCAGTTGCGCTTGTTGGACCATCCGTTCGACTTGGAGTAACGGTTTTTGCTGCTCTTTGTCTTCGGCCTGTTCGTTGACGGCCGAGAGTAGCATGGATGCTGCAAATAACTGTTGGGAAACAGAGTCGTGCAATTCGCGGGCCAATCGTTGCCGTTCTTGTACGATCCGTTCCTGGATCATGCGGTCTTGCGCTTCTGCCCGTTCATCCGTAATGCGCTGTAAACTTTTTCGCTGCGTGACGATGACATTCGATACTGTATCGATGGCCCGGTCTAGCCGGGGGGTGAATTTTTTCCTTACTTCTATTTCTTTTTCCGTGTCGATTAAATCGACTAACCTTTGCTCGATCGCTTTTTCCTTCGAACGGCCGAGTGAACCGGTCCAAATGGCAATGCCCCAGCCGAGTAGGAGAGTGGTGTTCAAAATCCACCAGCCAAGAGGGACTTCCGCAAATTGTAGATCGTAAAATGCATACCAAGTCTCCTGCAAAGGCAAGTCGAGGAGGAAATAAATATAAACGGCTGCAATGCCCGTAAAGAGCAAGGATAATGTTAACCCGCGTGCAATAATGGATTTCATTTGCGGTTCACCTCTACATCTCCGCCCCATGTAGAAAGGGCGATGATCAGCTCAGGTGAGTCATCCGTTTTTCCTTCGTAACTATCCTTCATATGAAGGGTTTCGTTAATGAGCCGTTTTCGATGAATCCCGAATAACTTCACATCGCCGATCAATGTCGTGTAATGGATGCGAACGGGTATCTCATAAGGCAAGTCGATCTTGATTTTTCCGATGCCTTGCCGGATGGAAATGAGGGAAGTCCCTTTTGGCAGTACCGTATCCGTCACATCGATATGAATATCCCCGAAAAAGCCTTGGATATGGATGTCTTCCCATTCGTAAGATGAAAAAGGGGAGGATTGAACGGAAAATAATTTGTTTTTCCAAATGCCATTCGGCGTTTCACGTTGAAACTCTTTAAGCGGTCGCATGATCTCTGCCGAAGGAGTACCTTTCCATAACTTAATAAGAACGTATACGAGCACAATGAAGATGAGCAAACGTAAACTCCATAACGTGAAAAGTGCGAGTGCGATGAAAAACAGTCCGAGGATGACGGTCCATTTCGCCCGTTTCCGTGAACCATAATAGACGAGTCCGCCACCAAGAAGGACGAAAACGATGTTGCCGTTATGGAAGAAAGCCGCTTCGATGAAAATGAGCAAAAGGAAAGTGAAGCCCCAAAAGGTGATTTTACTTGTATCGATGCGTGTCAACTGATCATTCTCCCTTCTTGATGTCTGACTTGGCATTGGTCAACAGGTTAAAAGGAAGGCGGATGCCTTCCTCTTATAGTTTACACAATTTCAGCATCTTTTGCGGAATTTTTTGGTTCCGAGTCATTCCCTTTTTCAAGCGCTTCGAGCCTGCGTTCCATGGAAGAGATTTCGTACTCCCGATCGATCTTGCCGCCGAGGTTTTCAATGTATTTTTTCATTTCACCGAAAGATGCGATGTTGCTGTCCGCGTTTTCGGGGGAGATGACTTTGTCCATCCGGCGATGGGCACGTGTGACATTTTCTTTGCCCATCAATTGCAGTTGTCGGACTTTCATATCTTTCACTTTATGTTTCATTTCTTCGAATTTACGCTCCAACGAAATCAATTCGTAGGCCGTTTCCATAATGCTTTCGGAAAGTTCGGCAGCGCGTGTGTCGTAAGCTGCAATTTCTTCTTCGGCAAAGGCGATCAAATCTTCTTCGCCCGCCGTTTGGGCAAGTTCAAGTTGTTGGCGGCGTTTGTCCGCCATTTTTTCTGATTCCGTCAATTCTTTTTGCATTTCTTCTTTCAGTTTACTTTGACGTTCGAGCAATTTTCCGATTGACTCCGTCTGTTTTTCCGCTTCGCGAATGTATTGGTTCAACATGGCGATTGGGTTTTTACTTTCCTTTTTATCGAATAATGTATGAAGATCCGCCTGTACAGAATATTTAAATCGGTTCCAAAGTGAGTTCATCATCATTTCCTCCTCATTATTTTGTAAGTTCGTTCCATTGACGTTCGAAGTTTACGAATGGATCATCTGATTGGGCTTGGATGACGTTGCTATTCTCTGTACCTTTCCATTTACGCCAAGCGTAGTACACACCCGCTAAAGCAAGGATACCGATGAACGCGGGTACATTTGAAATAGCTGTCAACAATCCGATGACTAGAACGATTCCCCAAAAGATTTTTGCAAAAGTGGAATCGCTTTTTCTGTAGTAATGGAAACCCGCGTAAGCGATCAAGGCTGAAACGGCGAGTGCAAGAAGCGATCCAAGATTCGAAACAGCGACAATCCCCGCTACAATTCCCAGTAAGAGAAGACCAAATTTTTTCATATGTTGTTCCTCCTTTCGTTTGTAGCCTAATCTTATAATGATTTCCGACTTGTCCAAACAGGCGCAGAACGGATTTCCATCTAAGACTTGAGACCGAGATCGCCTAGGCACTTGAGGAAATAGGTCGAATGAGTCTCAAAATGTGAGTAGCGCGTGCGTAATGAAAGAAATGGAACTAGTTTGCAAGCTCTAAATTCAACCTGTGGATAAGTAGTAGCGGATATAGAGCTGTGGATAACTAATTTTGATAAACAACTAAAACCCTCTGATTGTGGATAAAAACAGTTAATTTTCAGAAATTATCAACAAATCAATCAAGTTATCCACTTGTACTTGAGGATAACTTCGGTTAAAAACAAAGTTATCCACTGGAAAGTTTTCAACGTATCAACATGTGCATAGTTGTTCATATGAAGCCGCGTCATATTCAACCTTAAGCTTGCGTAAAATAATGAGTAGTTAGGCAACCTCGTCATTTATAGATTCGTCTCTATTAGTTCCATAATCAATTTGCACTTAGTTTTCGTATTTAGTAAAGTTGAGGATGACGGAGGGATAACGTGGAAAATTGGATTATTGAATTTATGAGCCGATTCGGCTATTTTGGTGTGTTTTTTTTAATCATGGTTGAGAATGTGTTTCCACCGATTCCGTCAGAAGTCATTTTGACATTCGGAGGATATATGACCTCGTTTTCGGATATGACGCGAACGGGTGTCATCATTGCGGCGACAGCTGGTTCGGTGCTTGGAGCGATGATCCTGTATAGTATCGGATTATTACTCGATGTGAAGCGTCTGGAGAAAATCGTGGATCGATGGGGGAAATTTTTGCGTTTGACCCGGAAAGATATCCATCGTGCAGACGCGTGGTTTGACAAATATGGTCCTTGGACAGTGTTCTTTTGCCGTCTGGTTCCGTTGATCCGGAGTCTGATTTCGATTCCGGCGGGGATGTCGAATATGAATTTCCCACTTTTTCTATTGCTCACGACAATCGGAAGCCTTATCTGGAATGCGGCACTTGTTTCGGTTGGAGCAGCAGTCGGCGATAATTGGGAATCCATCGTCGGGTATATGGATATTTACTCCAACATTGCGTATGTGATTATCGGATTGTGCGGAATAGCGGCTATTATATGGTACATTCGCTTCCGAAGAAAGAGAGTGTAACGACTTATGGAATTATTTGAGTTATTGAAAGCGTTGATACTGGGCTTTGTGGAAGGGATGACGGAGTTTGCGCCTGTTTCTTCGACGGGACATTTGATCATCGTCGATGATATGTGGTTGAAAACGACGGAGTTTCTTGGTGATCGATCGGCCTTCACTTTTAAAATCGTCATTCAGTTGGGGTCGATTTTAGCGGTTGTCGTTGTCTTTTGGAAACGGTTGTTCAGTTTAGTAGGACTGTATAAGATTGATGGGCAAAAAGCGAATAAAAGCTTTAATTTATTACATGTCATAATCGGAATGTTACCAGCGGTTATTATTGGATTTGCGCTTAAGGATTTTATTGATGTAGAATTATCCGGCGTAAAAACAGTGATTTTTGCATTAGTAGCGGGCTCGATTTTAATGATTATTGCGGATAAATTCGGTCCGAAAAAATCATGGGTGAATTCATTGGACCAAATTACATACAGGCAGGCTTTCGCTGTCGGCCTTGTGCAATGTCTGTCTTTATGGCCTGGCTTTTCACGTTCAGGGGCAACGATTTCGGGCGGTGTCTTGTTCGGGATGAATCATAAGACTGCGGCCGATTTCACATTCATCATGGCGGTTCCGATCATGGCAGGCGCGAGTCTTGTGTCTGTGCTGAAAAACTGGGAGCATTTATCCATGGATGACTTGTCATTTTACATTGTCGGATTCATAAGTGCGTTTGTTTTTGCACTAATTTCCATCCGCTTCTTCCTAAAGCTAATTTCACGCATTAAACTGATGCCATTTGCGATTTACAGGCTGGTTTTGGCGGCTGTCTTAGCGGTCATCGTCTTTTTATAAGAAAAATGACTCTTACACATTTGTGTAAGAGTCATTTTTTTTATCCTTTACGGGAAAATCTTCCCTGGATTGAATAGGTTTTTCGGGTCGAGCATTTGTTTCATTTGCTTCATGATTTCTAAAGCTTCTCCGTGTTCGGCTTGTTGCAATTGGCGTTTGCCTAATCCGACGCCGTGTTCACCTGTACAAGTGCCGCCTACTTCGATAGCGCGCCGGGCCAGTGCTTTGTTTGCCTGCTCCGCTCTTGCTCTTTCGTCAGGATTGTTCGGGTCAAACGCGATGATGGTATGGAAATTCCCATCGCCGACATGGCCGAACACGCCGCTTTTCAAGCCGCTTGCGTCGGTTAATTCACGTGCTAAATGGACCATTTCAGGCAACTTGGAAATCGGGACGCAAACATCCCCGCCTGCAACAACGACTCCCTCTGCATGGCTGTACGCATAGGACATCTCGTGACGGGCTTTCCACAGTTGCGCGCGTTCTTTCGACGTGCCTGCTGCTTCCCAGTCATTGCATCCGAGTTCGCGCATCAGTTCTTTGGCAGTCGCAGCTTCTTCCTCTGTTCCACCTCTTGTTCCGGCAAACTCAAAAAATAGTGAGTGGGCTACTGGTATATCATAATCTCCGTACGCATTGACCGTCGCAATACTTTCGGCATCTACAAGCTCCATGCGTAAAACTGGGATGCCACTTTGTAAGATCATTGTTGCGGCTGCGGCACAAGTATCGATATCGTCAAATGTACAGCGTGCCGCAATGATGTGTTCGGGGATGCCGTGAAGTCGTAACGTGATTTCCGTCACGATGCCAAGCGTTCCTTCTGAACCTGTAAACAATCCGGTCAAATTATAGCCGGATGATGATTTTTTCGCTCTCGTACCTGTTCGGATCACTTTTCCGTTGGCCAATACGATTTCGAGATTCAATAGTTGATCGCGCATCGAACCGTATTTTACGGCAGTCGTTCCACTGGCGTTGGTGGCGACCATACCGCCGATGGAAGCGTCTGCACCCGGATCAATCGGGAATTGGAGTCCGTGTTTATTGATCAGCTCATTCAACTGCATGCGCGTGATGCCCGGTTGAACAGTGACTGTCAAATCTTCAGGCGAGAAATCGAGTACTTTGTTCATCCGTTCAAAATCGACGGAAATGCCTTTGTTGATTGGAATTGCCTGTCCTTCAAGACCTGAACCTGCCCCATATGGTGTGACGTTGACCCCGAACTGATCGGCGATTTCCACGATGGCGATGACATCTTTCGTATTTTCCGGAAAACAGACGACATCCGGCTCGACGGGTGGATGTGGCGATTCATCTTTACTATGGCGATATAATTCGGTTTCATTTTGGGTGACTTTGTCAGCTCCAAGTCGTTTTTTTAATTCGGAAATAAACAACATATTCAGCTCCTCATATTGTTTTGAAAAGTAGATGGTTAGATTCTAAGCTAGTAAATTGATATTACAAAATATATCACCTATTCTTATCATTTTGCAATGTTGATTGAAAATAGGGGATAACCGTCTGGTGTTCATCACTCTAATTATTCGGAAAACTATCATTTACAAAAATCTAAATTTAATATATATTGTTACAGTATACAGTATACAGAGAGTTTTTAGTAGGATGACAGACATGGGGAGGTGGTTAAATGGAGAAGGTCATTAAGCCTACTTCGTTAGCAGAGCAAGCCTATTCATTATTAAAACAATCGATCATTTCAGGAAAGCTTGCACCGAAGACGGAACTGACGGAAGAAAGATTGGCAAATGATCTGGGGGTGAGTCGCACGCCTTTAAGGGAGGCCATACGAAAACTTGCGATGGAAGGTTTGATCGATTTAAACAAAGGTAAACCAGCAACTGTTGCTACTTTTACCAAAGAGGATTCTCTAGATTACTTGGAATTACGACGTGTACTTGAAATATATAACATTGAAAACATTGTTCTAAATGACGATGGACAGCTCATTAAGGAATTAGAGAATAATTTAAAAGAACAAATGAAAGCGATTTCAAGTAATGATTTTCAGGACTTTATGAACTATGACCGCGAATTCCATCTCATCCTTGCTTCACAAAACAAAAATAGGAAAATCAAGCAGTTAATTCACCAAATGAACACGGGCATCAATCGGGCATTTCTTATCCTATCCAATACGGTGGAGATGAGTGCCATTGAAGCATATCACGAGCATTTACGGATTATTGAAGCAATCAAGAGTAAAGATTTGGAGCTTTCCAAGAGAGAAATGATGATGCATTTGAAAAAAGTAGAAGACCGATTTTTAATTTACTTTAAAAGGGAGGAAGAACAATGAAGAAGTTACTCGTATTATTATCGATTACCGTATTGATTTTGGCGGCATGTGGACGGCCATCTGCAGATAGTACAAATGGAAAGGATACAGTGTATACCATTCGGATTGCCCACTTAGTTCCTGAAGAACAATCCTCACATTTGGCAGCACTCACATTTAAAGAAAAACTCGAGAAGGAATCAAATGGTCGACTAAAAGTGGAAATTTATCCAAATGGTGCTTTATTCGGTTCTGACCGGGAAGCAATTGAGGCTGTCCAGCTCGGGAATTTGGAAATGACAATTCCGGCAGTGGCACCGCTTGCTTCGTTCAACAAGAAGTTTATGGTCTTTGATCTTCCGTTTATTTTTAATGATCATGAAGCGGCATATAAAGCGCTTGACGGTGAGCTTGGAGAAAGTCTACTGGAGGATCTTCAGAAAAATAGTTTGAAAGGATTGGTATTTGCAGAAAATGGTTTCCGGCATATGTCAAATCACAAAGGTGCAATTACTTCACCTGATGATTTGAAAGGGATGAAGTTCAGAACATTGGAGAATCCGGTCCACACCGATACATTTAAATCATTCGGAGCAAACGCATCTCCATTTGCTTTCGGAGAGTTGTATACAGCGTTGCAACAAGGCACTTACGATGCTATGGAGGCTCCTATCTCCCTTTATTACACGAACAAGTTTTACGAGGTACAAGAGTACTTGACGCTAACTGGACATGTATATGCAGCTACTATACTGCTCATGAATAATGACTTCTACAATCAATTACCTGAAGACTTGCAAGCGTTAGTTACTGAAGCTTCTGAAGAATATCGGACAGAACAGCGTGAAATTGCACAAGGGCAAGACATAGAGTTCTTGGAGAAGTTAAAAGAGAATGGCATGAAGGTGAATGAAATAACACCTGAGCAAAAGGATGCATTCCGTGAGGCGGCAAAAGTAGTTTATGACAAGTTCACTGCTGAAATCGGTGAAGACTTGGTAGAAAAGGCAAAAGCGGCAAATCAATAACTGAGAATGGAACCGAGGGGAAACCCTTGGTCCTTCCTTTCTGAAAGGGAGTGGGATGAATGGGGAAAAGGTTTAACCGATTTGAGGAAAGTATACTTGTAGCAACGCTCGTGATCATGGTCATTTTAATATTTGGGCAAGTGGTAGGTCGCTATATTTTAGGATCCACACCTAGTTGGACAGAGGAATTGGCACGCTACATACATATTTTCCAAGTATGGATTGGGGCGAGCTATGCGGTTAAATTTCGTCAACATATTCGGATTGAGGCTTTTATCGAATTATTTAAAGGGGTACCTCGGAAGATATTGGAAACCGTTGGTATTATCATTTGGTTTGTCATTGCATTATTTTTGGCGGTATTTGGTACACAACTTGTATTGGCAAGCTTACAGAATGGTCAAGTTTCACCTGCTCTTCAAATTCCAATGTGGATTCCATTCATTGCGTTACCTTTAGGTGGTGCTGGGATGGCCTTCAGACTTATCCAACAAATCGTGGCGGTTTGGCGAGGGAATTACGACAAGCAAGAAAGTGAGGAAATCATCGCATGACAATTGCCTTACTGTTCATAACGCTGTTTGTTTGTTTGCTGATTGGTGTTCCAATCGCAATTTCCTTGGGGGTCTCATCACTTGTAGCAATTTACTTTGGTTCAACGCTTCCACTTTCTATTATTACACAGAAAGCATTTACGTCTCTCGATTCATTTCCATTACTAGCAATTCCGTTCTTTATGCTTGCAGGAATTTTAATGGGAAAAGGCGGTGTTTCCAAACGTTTGCTCGATCTAGCGACCACACTAGTTGGATGGATGACGGGCGGGTTAGCGATGGTGACAATTGTTGCATGTATGTTCTTTGCGGCTATCTCCGGATCTGGTCCTGCAACGGTTGCTGCAATTGGTGGTTTTATGATCCCGGCGATGGTTGCGCGTAAATATGATGGTGGATTTGCTGCAGCTATCTCGGCGTCAGCTGGATCGATCGGTGTAATTATTCCACCGAGTATTCCGTTCGTTTTGTATGGCGTTATTGGTGGTGTTTCAGTTGGTAACATGTTTCTTGCGGGAATTATACCTGGAGTATTGATTGGAATCGGATTGATGATTACAGCATATTTCATCGCCAACAAACGGGGATATAAACCATCCGAAACTGAAGTATTTAAATTTATGGATGTATTGAAAGCGACGAATGATGCTAAATGGGCTTTACTCATACCTGTTATCATATTGGGCGGAATTTACGGCGGTATTTTCTCGCCGACAGAAGCAGCAGTCGTTGCAGTTGTTTATGCATTTATTATAGGGAAATTCGTATACAAAGAACTAACATGGGAGGATTCCTTTAAGTCTTTCCGTGAGGCTGTAGTTATCAATGCGACAACGATGATCATTATTGGCTTATCTGTTTCATTTGCATACTTCATGACACTTGAACAAGTTCCCAATCAAATCGCAGCATTTTTAACGGACTTTTCTAGCAATCCTTTTGTGATATTGCTTGCAATAAACCTGTTGCTTTTAATCGTTGGTATGTTTATAGATACGATTTCAGCACTAGTTATTTTGACACCTATACTTTTGCCAGTTGTTATGGCAGTTGGAGTAGACCCAGTCCATTTTGGGGTCATTTTGGTAGCTAACTTGGCGATTGGCTTCATTACACCGCCGTTAGGTGTCAATCTATTTGTTGCTTCCAGTGTAGGGAATGTAAGGTTTGAAAAAATTGTCGTTTCAATCCTTCCATTCTTACTTTCAATGATCATCTGTTTGCTCGTCATCACATATATTCCGGCGCTTTCTTTATGGCTGCCAAATCTTCTTGGGAAATAAGCACAATGACTGTTGAAAGGTGAATACGAATGAAATTAACTATTAATGAACATGTGGAAATGTTACAAGTTCCTGGTATCCGTCAATTTTCAAACAAACTTATCCATTATCCGGATGCTGTGAACCTAACGATTGGCCAGCCGGATTTTCCGACGCCAGAAGCTGTGAAACTAGCGGGGATAACAGCGATTGAAAACAATCAGACAGGATACTCCCATAATGCAGGTTTACTTGAACTAAGGCAGGCAGTATCTTCTTTTTTTACATGGAAGTATGGATTTAGTTATGATCCTGAAAAAGAAATTGTTATTACGAATGGTGCGAGTGAAGCAATTGACTCAGTCTTCCGGACAATACTATCGCCTGGTGATGAGGTCATTCTACCTACGCCGCTCTATCTCGGTTATGAGCCGATTATTAATTTATGCGGGGCGAAAGTTGTCTACCTCGATACGACAGACACGGAATTCCGTCCATCGCCAGAAAGACTGGAGTCACTGATAACCTCTAAGACGAAGGCGATCTTGTTTAATTTCCCATCCAATCCGACGGGTGTGACGATTGAAAAAGAGCAGATGGACGAACTGGTAGCAGTTCTCGAAAAGTATCAACTATTTATCATCTCCGATGAAATTTATAGTGAAAACACATTTTCTGGAGAGCATGTCTCTTTTGCTCAGTATGGAGTATTGCGGAACCGTCTTTTCCTGATACATGGTCTGTCGAAGTCGCATTCAATGACTGGGTGGAGAATCGGCTATGTATTGGGGGCGGCCCATTTCATGGAGCATGTGTTGAAAGTCCATTTATATAATTCGGTCTGTGCATCTGTACCAAGCCAGCATGCGGGAATCGTAGCCTTAAATGAGTGTCGACATACTCCTGCAGAAATGAATATGGAGTACGTGAAAAGACGTGATTTTGTTTACAATCGGTTGAGGGAGATGGGCTTGGATGTTGTCAAACCGAATGGTGCATTTTATATTTTCCCGTCCATTAAAAAATATGGTATAGATTCCTTTAGCTTTGCAACGAAGCTACTCAAGGAAGGCGGAGTGGCCGCCGTTCCGGGAAGTGCCTTCACAGATTACGGGGAAGGTTATTTGAGGATTTCTTATGCATATGCAATGCCTGTGTTGGAAAAAGGAATGAATCGTTTGGAAAAGTTTTTACAAAGATTATAAAGTGTTTTTGATGATAAGGAGGAGTTGGAATGGGAAGCTATCGATGGGGGACACCAGATAAACTTCGATCACTTTTATGCGAGCTCGTTAGCTGGGATAGTCGTACTTTAACAGAAGGGGAGCGTACATTTGCGCCGAAAGTCGCCGAGAAGCTAAAAGGGTTGGATTATTTTCAGGCCCATCCAGATCACTTGGAATTGCATGATGCTGGTTTAGGCAGACAGCTTGTTACGGCTTTGTATAAGCATCCGCAAGCGACAGAGACGGTTGTACTGATCAGTCATTTTGATACAGTATGGACAGAGGAGTACGGGGTGCTTGAGCCGCTTGCTTGTCATCCGGAGGAACTAACGAAAAAATTGATGGAACCCGCTTTTAAGAAGGACCTTCCAGAGGATGCACGGATTGATCTCGAGACGGGGAAATATCTATTCGGTCGAGGCACGATGGATATGAAGATGGGGCTTGCCCTTCATATGCAACTTATCGAAAAGGCAAGTATCGAACAGTGGCCGATCAACCTTGTCTTGACGACGGTACCGGATGAAGAAGTGAACTCGGCAGGTATGCGTGCGGCCGTGACGGAACTTGTCCGACTCCGTGATGAACATGATTTGACTTATAAATTATTTTTCAATAGTGAACCGTCATTTTCACAAAATCCAGCAGATATTAAAGAATATGTTTACTCAGGCACTGTTGGGAAAATTATGCCTGCTGCCTTATTCTATGGAAAAGAAACGCATGTCGGCGAACCGATGAAAGGGATGACGGCAAATTATATTGCCTCATTCTTGACGCAACGGATGGAGTGGAATGAGCTTTTTCGTGAGACGGACCTCGGTGAAAGTACACCACTGCCGGTTTCCTTGCAACAAAAGGATTTGAAATTGCAATATTCCACGCAGACACCTTATCGTGCAGTGGCGCTGTACAATGTCTTTTTACTGAAGCGCAATGCGACGGAAGTGATGGACCTGTTCGAACAGGTCGCAACGGAAGCGATGGGCGCTTGCAATGAACATTACAGAGCTATTTGCGAGAGGGAACAGGTGAAAGGGGTGGGGGATGTTAAAGTATTGCGTTATGAACAGCTGCTTGAACATGCTATCCAAAAATTGGGCCACGCAGAAGTGGAGCGTTGGAAACAAGAAGCACTTCAAAACGATGCGTGGGATGATCGCGAAAAATCGCTGCGTATTGTCGATAACTTAATGATTCAGTGCCAAGAACTTGCACCAGCGACAGTTCTGCTATACGCACCGCCTTATTACCCGGCTATCAATTCGTCGGGTGACCCGCTTGTACAAGCGTCCATTGAATTGATGAAGAAAGTGGCAAAAACATTTGATAATACCGTCGAGCAGATCCATTATTTCAATGGCATTTGCGATTTAAGCTATGTGAACTACGAAGACGATGCAAACGGCTGGCTTGCATTTGAAAACAACACGCCAGTTTGGGGCGCTACGTACAGCATTCCTTTTGAAGAGATGGCCCAGCTGAAAGCACCTGTGCTGAACGTAGGCCCTTTTGGGAAAGATGCACACCAACGGACAGAGCGCTTGCATGTGGACAGCGCATTTGTGGAAATGCCGGTCATGTTGGAAACATTGGTGAAAAATATGTTTGCCGCGAATGGAAATCAGCTCGCAATGGCAGACTGATCGATATGACGTAAGGAGACCTTCTAAATAGTAGAGGGTCTCCATTTTTTGCATAGTTCTGTTAAGATGAAAGAAAAACGGTGGGTGAATCAAATGAAAAATAAGATTTTAATCATTGAGGATGAAGAAAATATTGCACGCGTACTCCAGCTCGAACTTGAATTTGAAGGTTATGAAACAGGCGTTGCCCATACAGGGCCGGATGGACTGATCAAATATCGGGAACAACAATGGGATCTTGTCCTTCTCGACCTTATGCTACCCGGTTTGAACGGCTTTGACGTTCTGCGCAGAATCCGGGCGACGGAAACGAGCACGCCTGTCATCTTATTGACCGCGAAAGGGGAAGTGGAGGATAAAGTGACCGGATTGGATCTCGGCGCCAATGATTACGTGACAAAACCATTTGAAATTGAAGAATTGCTTGCTAGAATCCGTTCGGCACTCCGTTTTTCAACGCCGAAAACCGAAGAAAAAGATGAACATCTTCATGAATTTGCAGGCTTGTCCATCCATGAGCAAACGCGGGAAGTGAAACGGGATGGTGTGGCGATTGAATTGACACCGAGGGAATATGATCTTCTCCTCCATTTGTTGAAACACCCGAACCAAGTGTTGTCCCGTGAACAATTGCTGGATGCCGTATGGGGCTTCGATTATTACGGTGATACGAATGTCGTCGATGTGTATATCCGTTATGTGCGGAAAAAAATCGATAATGGCAATAAACAATCCCTTATCCAAACGGTGCGCGGGGTCGGTTATGCGTTGAAGGAACCTGTCCATGAAGCTTAAAACGAAGATTCATTTATTTTCAACACTTCTGATGCTCGTCATCCTGACGTTAACGAACGTAGGTATTTATTTTTTATTTGAAAAGATGGGGCATCAGACGGAATATAACCAATTGTTAATTCGGTCTAAAGAACTCACGACGTCACTTAGTAAAATGACGGAGGAAATGGATGCTAAAACAATTGTAAGGGCACATCTTCCGTCGAATGGAGCCATTCGGATTGTCGATGAGAAGGGCAAGGAGAAAGTGAAGTCTCAATCCGCACTTGAATTGGGCAAGGAGAGTTTCGACATCAATCCGAAAGAGCGTTATACAATCGGGGATTTCAATGATACGCAGACCATCTCGATCCGTGTACCTGCCATTTGGACAAATGGAGAAGTTGTGCAAGTTGAAATGGTGCAAGTGTTGGAAGAGTTAGAAAGGAGTATGCAGCTGCTGAAGCTGATCCTATTTGGTGTAACGGTAGTTGCCATGATACCGATTACGGTGTCCAGCATAACATTGGGGCAAATCGTCACGCAGCCGATTGAAAAATTGACGAAGACGATGTCGGAAAGTCAAAAATCAGGAACATACGAAAAAATCAATGTTTCTGTAGAAGGGAAGGATGAGCTGGCACAGATGGGGCGGACATTCAACGATATGATGGAACAACTGGAACAAAACTACAAAAAACAAGAACAGTTCGTCTCAAATGCATCACATGAATTGAAAACACCTCTTACTGTCATTGAAAGCTATTCCCGTCTTCTTTCTCGCCGGGGCTTTGAAAATCGTGAAGTGGCGGAGGAAGCTGTGGAGGCCATTCTTAGTGAGTCCGTCCGCATGAAAGAGATGATTGCGCAAATGTTGGAGCTTGCAAAAAGCAACGGACCGTTGACATTCGAGTTCTCGGAAACAGAAATCCATTCATTGGTAGAGCAAGTGATTCAGCCGATGCGGCACGCTTATTCAAGAAATTTCAGTTTGGAAGGCAATCTACCAGTCAAGGCAATGACGGATGAAAACCGACTAAAACAGTTGCTGTTCATATTGCTGGATAATGCACGGAAGTATAGCGATGGGGACATCAAGACCGTTATTCAAGAACACGAGAAAAATGTGTCGATCTCCGTGATGGATTTTGGCAATGGCATTGCCGAGGAACATTTGCCGCATATTTTTGATCGCTTTTATCGTATCGATAAAGATCGGAATCGGAAAACCGGCGGGACGGGATTGGGGCTTGCCATTGCTAAGGAAATCGCGGGTGGATTAGGCGCTGAATTGAAAATCGAAAGCATTGTTGGCATGGGTACGACAATCCGAATTTTGATGCCGAAAAAATGATTTCTCATCGTATTTTAATGTTTTTGACGTATGCTGGATGAAAGGAGGTAGGACTTTTGAAAATACTAAAAAAACCTTGGTTTATCCCGATCGTGTTGACGATTTTAATTTTAATTATAGGCAATTTCTATACTAAACAATTGGTTTCCAAAGCGGAGACCTTACCGGAAGATGAAATACGCCAGCAGCTCGAAGAAATGTACGAAGGAGAAGTGGAACGGCTTTCTTTGAAAGGGTCCATGTATGAAGTGGAACTGTCTAGAAGCAATGCGGTTTACTTAGCGGAAGTGGATGCGGAGACGGGAAAAGTACTATCTCTTTTCCAGACGAAAGAAAAAACACCGCTTGCATCGGCCGGGGAAAAGGAAGCTACTTCGAATGAGAAGGTTGTCGAGCAGCCAGCCAAGGAAAAAGAGCCTTCTGTGACACCACCGAAATCTGAGCCGGATAGAAGCAAAGTTGAAACGCCATCTTCAGCAGCGCAGGAAAAAAAGCCGACTTCCCCTAAAAAAGAAGCTAAGACGGTTTTGATTTCAAAAAATCAAGCGATAAAAATTGCGCGTGCCCAATTGAAAGGCGAAGTGGATGACGTTGAATTTGTCCCTG
Source organism: Sporosarcina sp. ACRSM (assembly GCF_022346545.1). Classification (GTDB taxonomy): domain Bacteria; phylum Bacillota; class Bacilli; order Bacillales_A; family Planococcaceae; genus Sporosarcina. The sequence continues at coordinate 129,385 of NZ_JAKRNU010000003.1, forward strand.
AAAACGATGGCGGTTACTATTTAGTCGAGATTGAAGTCGAAGATGATAATGACGAAGGTGTCGATGGGGCAGTCTATAAAATTCATGCCATTACCGGGAAAATCATGAATGTAACATGGGAGGACTGATTGACTTGAATCAGCAGTAGTCTTCCACTGCCATAAGTGGTCGGACGAATGCCAGAATACATTTCAATCAGAGAGAGTCCAACGCCTTGCGTCCTGAAAGAGCCTTAATTTCTGCAAAAAGCGCAGAAATACGGCAAATCGAACCCTACGCTGTTCGATTCACAATTACGCCGAGGCGTAATTGATATTCTCTCATCAATTTCTAATAATCCTCTCCCTCTCTTCTCAGAATGGAGTCGTATGATAAAGATAACAAGAAAAGGAGGAATTCAAACATGAAAAAATGGATGTTCATTCCTGCATTGGCGGGAGCAGTAGCAATTGGTGGGGTAGCTTTGGCGAATGATACGCCAACGGATAAGGTAAGCACGACGGAAGGGCTTATGACGTTGCAAGAAGCAAAAGATTTAGCGCTTCAACAATATGGTGGAAAAGTGACGGAAATCGAGCTTGAGAAAAAGAAAACGGGCTATGTATATGACGTAGAAGTAAAGTCAAACGGCATCGAATATGATTTGGACATCGATGCGAAAACGGGGAAAATCGTGCTTGATTCCCAATCGACAGATAAGCGCAGTGCACAAGTGGTTTCCGATGACACTGCACAACAAGCAGCTACGACGAACACGTTAAAAGTAGTGGAATCCGCTCAACCACGTGTAGCAGATGCGAAACTTTTAACGTCGGATCAAGCGATTGCAATCGCTAAGAAAAAAGCGAACGGCACGGTTACCAAAGTCGAATTGGATAGCGACGATGGACGCAAACACTATGATATCGAAATCAAAGATGGCACATATGAATATGATTTTGAAATCGATGCCATCACCGGTAAAATTCTCGAATTCGAAAAAGACCTCGATGACGATGTTAAAAAAGTGAACAAACAAGCGGCTACAAGCAAAGTCGCTGGTACAAAACAAACGATGCTCACGAAAGACCAAGCGATTGCAATTGCCATGAAACAAGCAAAAGGAACTGTCACAGACTTTGAATTGGACGATGATGACGATCGTAAAATATACGAAATCGAAATCGAGGACGGTACGTATGAATATGACTTCGAGATCGACGCTTTCACAGGCGAAGTATTGAAGTTTGAAAAAGACCGCGATGACGACTGATGTGTGAAGGGGCTGTCCAGAAAGTCAGTGAAAATTGACTTTCTGAGATGGCTCCTTTTTTCGTTTAGGAAAAGTTTATGTAATCAAAGAGAAGATCAAAGCGATCGAGATAGCAGACGATCAACCTATAATAGACGGTATTTTATTGTAAACTCCGACTCAATTGACTGGTCCATTTTATATCTACAGTTGTTAGAATAATCGCAAGGTTCTATTAGATGCCTGATTATCTAACTATAAAACTGGAGGGAACGGTATGATACAAACGATTACTAGAATGGTGGCGACAGGATCGGCATTAACAAATTACAATTTCGTGGCCCATTATCATCAAGTTCCAGCTCCCTGTTGAGCTTCATTTTCATAAGCGCGTTCTCAAAAGAAGTGTGAAGCGTGCTATTTCTTGTTCGAATCAAGAAATAGCACGCTTTTCTATTTAAAAATGAACTCCAAGTGGCTTGTGAGACCTGTCATTGGTTTTTAGGTGGAAAAGTATGTTTTCGACTATGCTCATTTAGAGTTATAAATGAAATATATGGTGTGACTTCGAAATTTCTATGCTAATTTGATTAGCAGTTTGTAGCAGTAATGGTATAAAAGCTTCTTTTCTCGTTTTCTCGTCTGTCCTGCCAGCCTGTGCAGATATATTAATGGCTGCGATTACTTTTCCTTCCGCGTTCCGAATCGTTGAGGCAATTGAACTAAGCCCTTCTTCTAGTTGTTGTTCTACAAAGACCCATCCATTGTTTCGAATTTCTTCAAGCCTGCTCATTAATTCCGATTTATCAACAATGGTCTTTTTTGTAAAAGCCTTTAATTCTATTTTTTGAAAGTATTCTTCAAGCTCAGATGGTGAAAGATGAGCCAATAATATTTGACCCATTGACGTTGCGTACGCGGGAAGACGAGATCCTACATCTAATGAAATTGTCATAATTCGTTTTGTTGGAATTCGGGCCACATAGACGATATCCGTGTCATCCAAAACGGATATGGATGTTGACTCATTTGTTTGATTGACTAAATCTTTCATATAGTCATGCGCACTTTCCCAAATATTTTTTGATGATAGATAAGCGTAACCGAGAGATAACACGCGAGCTGTTAATGAAAAGTGACCACTTTTTGAGGTTACATAGCCTAAATGCTCTAACGTAAGCAATATACGGCGAACTGTGGGTCGGCTTAGCTCCGTAATTTTGGCGGCTTCACTCACCGTAAGGGTTGGATATTCTGGCGAAAAAGCTTGGATGACGGCCAGTCCGCGTTCCAATGATTGGACAAAATCTGCTTGTTTAATAGAATTATTAGAATATTCCCTTGACAATATTGCTACCTCCGTGTCTATAATGTGATTGTACGATATATAATTCTTTGTACGTTAAGCGTACAATTTAACGGTGGATTTTGCAAACACCTTTTCACAAAATAGATTGTTCAACTCATAAATAAGGGGGAGTAATCAGTTATGGCATATTTTGAAGCACCAAAGCTGACGTTTACATTTAATTTGGAATTACAGGTTGAAAAAGCTCATTTACCCGGAAAAACGCCTATCGGTAATCGCCGAATCATCCGGGTAGAAGGCGGTCATTTCAATGGCGAGTCTATCAAGGGAGAAGTGATTCCAGGAGGAGACGATTGGATTACAGTTCGGGAAGATGGGACGATTATACAGGATGTTCGTATCTTATTGCGCACGGACGACAATGAACTCATTTTGATGACCTACCGCGGAATTCGTACAGGTCCGAAAGAAGTATTGGCACGCCTTGATAATAATGAACATGTCGATCCGGAAGAGTACTATTTCCGTACAGTTCCAATCTTTGAAACGGCTTCCGAAAAATACGATTGGATGAATAAAACAGCGTTTGTCTCAACAGGACAGCGATTGGCGACTGGAGTAAAATATTCCGTCTATCAAGTTGACTAATAATAGAGAGGGGTTATCAAATGGTTAAGGAATTTATGCTCAATTCACATACGAAATTAGCGATTCAAGAAACACCGGGGCATAAAGGGACAATTATAGCTGTTCATGGGCTGACGGGTAATCATAAGACCTTTTATCATTACCGAAAGTTGTTGGAAGGGGATTATACGTTCATTAGCTATGACCTTCGCGGGAGAGGAAACAGCAGTCCGGCAGATGAAAATACATCCTTATTCAAACATGCGGAAGAACTAAAGACATTTATTGAAATGAAGAAAATTGAGAAACCGATTTTGATGGGTTATTCCATGGGAGCCTATATTTGTGCGCTTGTTGCAAGTGAAGTAGAAGTATCCGGGCTGATTTTACTTGATGGTGCCGGTACAACGGAAGAAAGACAGCGGGAATTGATCATCCCTTCTCTCAGTCGATTGAACAAATCGTATCGTTCCGCGGATGACTATGTCGCTCAAACAAGGGACATTTATGCCTCATTAAATGTGGAATGGGATGCGGCTGTTGAAGAAATTACCCGCTATGAAGTAAAAGAAACGCCAGATGGATGGCGACATAAATCAGAAGCGAGTGCGATGGAGAAAGATTTTAATAGCTTTTACGATTTTCATCCCATTCCTGTATTTGAAAAAATCATTTGTCCAACGTTACTTGTGATTGCGTATGGACCTTTAGGGAAGAAAGAACCTCTTTTTACGAAAGAAACCTATAACGAAACGATTGCAACAGCGAAAGATTTAGTAACCATCGAAGTGCCTGCTAATCATTACACACTAATGTTTGAAAAGCAGGAGAAAGTCCAGGAAAGCATTCTCGATTTACTGCAAAACATAAAGAAGGTGTCAGTATGAGGTGAAATAGAGTAACGACAATGTGTATCGGCGTAGGACACGGTATTTCGATAGTCGTTGAAAACGTAGATTGACAGGCTATAAATGTAGCTTAGGGAGTTCACTTGTTTCTGAAGGAATACTATCAAAAAATCATCAGAATTTATCGAGGAAAGGAAGAATATAAATTGAAAATCCATTCGTTAGACGTGTATATCGTAGATCTCCCGACAATTCGACCCCATCACCTGGCAATGCATACGATCGTTAATCAGACGATCGTTCTTGCTTGCGTAAAAAGTGAAGATGGGATTGAAGGTTGGGCTGAAGTTGCAACAATCGGTGGCGCATCGTATGCCGAGGAAAGCCCTGAAGCAATTAAGTTTAATACCGAGAAATACATTGAGCCGCTTATCATTGGGGAAAATCCAGCAAACTTTGGGGCTATTTCTTATCTAATCAGTCAGCATGTTGTTGGGAACTATTATGCGAAAGCGCTAGTGGAAGCGGCCATTATCGACTTGGCAGCAAAAGCACTGAATGTCCCAAGTTATGAACTGTTTGGGGGACAAGTCCATACATCGTTGCCAGTCGCTTGGACGCTTGCGAGCGGAGACACAGGAAAAGACATTGAAGAAGCAAAAGAATGTCTGGCGGCAAAACGTCACAACATTTTCAAATTGAAAATCGGCATGGGTGACCCGAAAAAGAATGTCCAGCATGTACTTAAAATAAAAGAAGCAGTCGGAGATCAAGCTAGTGTCCGTGTAGATGTGAACCAGGCGTGGGATGAAGTAACATCTCTATACTGTATTGAAGCGTTGGAGGCTGGCGGAGTCGATCTGATCGAACAACCGCTTATACACTGGAACCACGAAGGGATGGCAAGGCTTGCGGAAAGATTTAAGGTGCCAATCATGGTGGATGAAGGGCTCGGTCATATTCAAGGAGCTCACCATATTGCCAAGCAACGTGCCGGGAATGTCTTTGCGCTTAAAGTCGGTAAGGCGGGTGGACTGATAGCCACTAAGAAAACGGCGGCCATCGCAGAAGCTGCGGGTATCCCACTTTACGGAGGAACGATGATCGAATCGTCACTCGGAACGGCCATTTGTGCCCAACTATACTCAACGATTCCTGAAATCGCTTTCGGAACGGAGCTATTCGGACCGTTGCTGTTCAAAGATACAATTACAACAAATGCCATCGAATATGAAAACTTTGAGATCAAAATTCCACAAGGACCTGGATTCGGGATGACGATTGATAAGGAAAAAGTACGCCATTATTCAAGGGACGCACAATACAGTACAGCCACATCACATCGTTGATTTAGTTGGGGTGAGAGTGCTTAAAAAATGGAGAATTAAAGGTCGATCCTTAATGTGAACGGCACAATACTATTTTCAGGTAGAGGTGCCTTCGATGCGGTAGCCGGTGCGTTTTTGTGCGTTCAATTTATGTAATGATAGGAGGGCTATATTTACTTTTATATAGCCCTTATTTTCGTAGGGGAATTTAAAGGGGGATGGCATATATTGAATCAGAAACTTAAGTGGAATGACACTATCATTTTTAAAGGAATTGCGATTTGTTCCATTTTAACAATGCTTGCTGGTTGTTCTTACAGGCCGGAAGCATCAGGTACTAGAGCATTGGAAGAGAGTGTAAAAGCCAAAAGTATTATTAGAGAAAATCAATCAGAAAGTGGGGAACCGCCATCTAAAACGAATATTGCTTATATTGTCCTTGATGATTCTGGTTTTGCTGATCTTGGAAGTTATGGCTCGGAAATCAAAACCCCTCACCTGGACAAGCTAGCGGAAAATGGTTTAAGGTATAACAATTTTCACGTGACTCCTTTATGTTCACCAACACGCGCATCCTTGCTAACGGGAAGAAATCATCACGCAGTAGGCATGGGAAGTGTAGCGAATTTCGATTATGGTCCAGAATTTCCGAATAAAAGAGGTTCAATCATACCCGCGGCTGCAACAGTAGCGGAAGTCCTTTCTGAAAGCGGATACAACACATATGCACTGGGGAAATGGCATCTTGCACCGACTTCACAAGTGACACCAGCGGGACCTTATCATAACTGGCCGCTTGGAAAAGGTTTTAACCGTTTTTATGGGTTTCTCGAGGACTCAGCTGACCAATATCGTCCTGAATTAACAGAAGATAATCATCCTGTCCCAGTGCCGGATAAGGATAATTATCATTTTTCGGAAGACATTGTTGATAAATCGATCCAATACGCTCTAGACAATATTACTGCATCACCAGATACTCCTTTCTTTATGTATATGGCTTTTGGAGCTCAGCACCAACCTCATCAAGTGCCAGAAAAGTATATTGATATGTATGATGGCGTCTATGATGAAGGATGGGACGTTATTCGAGAACAACGATTTGAAAAACAAAAAGAATTGGGGATTATTCCGGAGAATACAGAGCTTGCGCCAACAAATCCAGGCGTTGAGAAATGGGATGATTTATCTGACGATCACAAAAAAGCTTTTATTCGTATGAAACAAACTTACGCTGGATTTTTAACGCATACTGACGAGCAAATTGGAAGGTTCATTGACTTCTTGGAAGAGAAAGGGGAGCTCGATAATACAATCATTGTCTTTCTTTCGGATAATGGAGCAAGTGCGATCGGCGGGGAATTGGGCTCGGTGAATCAGGCACTTGCATACAATTTTATACCTGAAAAGATAGAAGATATTGTTGGAAATATTGAAGTTATGGGTGGCGAAAGAGCTGGAACTGATTATCCTGCAGGTTGGGGGCAAGTAAGTAATACCCCGTTCAAGTTTTATAAAAATAGTACGTATGCTGGTGGAACACATACACCGATGATTGTTCATTGGCCAGAGGGTATTAAAGATCAAGGCGGAATAAGGACGCAATATGTTCATGTAAGCGATGTAACAGCGACCATTTATGATGCGCTAGGTATCGATGTTCCTAAAAAAGTAAAAGGTATTGAGCAATTGCCGTTAAATGGAACAAGCTTCACATATACATTTGGTGACGGTGGGGCTAAGTCTGTTAAGAAGACACAGTATTTTGAGGTGAGCGGCCATCGGGCTATTTATCATGATGGTTGGAGAGCAGTGACAATGCATAAAAAGGGTGAGCCTTTTGAAAAGGATGTATGGGAACTTTACCAGGTGGAAAAGGACTTTTCAGAAATCCACGATTTAGCTAAAAAAGAACCCAAAAAACTATTAGAGATGAAGGATCTTTGGCAAAAAGAAGCAGAGAAAAATGGTGTTTTGCCGCTATCAGATTTATTTTTGGAAGCGTTTGCTAATGTCGCGGATGATTCACCAAGGGCGAGAAGAACATTTACGTATTACCCGGGGATGAGCCATTTGAGCGAATCTGCGTCCCCGCCAATCATCAATCATTCCTATAAGATTGATGTTCCAATCACCTATCATAACGGGGATGAGGGAGTGCTGATCGCTTTAGGAAATCATAAGAGTGGATACACCCTGTACATTAAAGATAATCGTCTCATTTATGAATACAATGCAGGCTTTGCGAGATACAAAGCCATATCTGAAAAGGATTTGAACGAAGGAGAGTTAGCCATTCGCTTCGAGTTCGATAAAACAGGTGATTATGCTGGTATCGGGTCGCTTTATGTGAATGACAAAAAGGTTGGGGAAGTTGAAATGGAAGCAACATTGCCATACAAAACTTCTTTTGAGGGAATGGACATTGGGAAAGATCTACTTTATCCTGTCAGTCCTGCTTATGAGGATCAAGGTGAATTTGCCTATACCGGTACAATCGAAAAGGTTGTTTTGGAACTGGAAAACAACGTAGAAGCCACTGAAAAATAACGGGGTGAAAAGGAGACAAGAACTTTATGATAAAAAAGTGTTGCCCCCCTCCGATAGAAAGAGACCAAGTTAAGAAGAAAGAGATTTCCGTGTCGGTTCTACAAAATACTTCTTCAACGGGTTACCGCCATCATGAGAATATGATTGAGATGGCAGGTGGAGAATTTTTAATGGGTACGGCTGATCCTGAAAGTTTTATAGAAGACGGTGAAGGTCCGGTACGACCGGTTCAATTGAAACCATTTTACATCGACCGGTATGCTGTTACGAATGCACAATTCCAAGAATTCATTTTGGAGACGGGCTATATTACAGACGCTGAGCGCTATGGTTGGTCGTTTGTGTTTCATTTATTTGTATCAGATGAAATGAAGCGGAGTATTCAAAATGTCGTACAACAAACACCGTGGTGGTACCAAGTTGACGGCGCTTGTTGGAAACATCCCGAAGGTCGTGATTCTTCGATCGTCAATCGGATGGAACATCCTGTCGTTCATGTTTCGTGGAACGATGCACAAGCATACTGTTCTTGGAGTGGAAAACGATTGCTTACGGAGGCTGAATGGGAGTATGCAGCACGGGGAGGCCTTATTCAGAAAAAATATCCGTGGGGAGATATCTTGACCCCTATGGGGAAACATAGCTGTAATATTTGGCAAGGCGTTTTTCCCACTCTTGATTTGGGGAATGATGGCTTTATAGGCACTGCCCCGGTGGATGCATACGCTCCTAATCATTATGGGCTTTATAATATGGTGGGAAATGTATGGGAATGGTGTTCAGATTGGTTTACAAATCGTCATCTCGGAGAGGAAATCGTAATCGATCCTAAAGGTCCTCGAACAGGAGATGAAAAAGTTATAAAAGGCGGAAGTTATCTCTGTCATAAATCTTATTGTAATCGCTATAGAGTGGCGGCACGGTCACACAACACCGTGGATAGTTCAACCGGTCATATGGGATTTCGTTGTGCAGCAGACCTATAGGAAATCGTCGTTTAGCTTTGTCGAAGTTGGAATCGTTGTCAAAATAATTGGAATGGTGATGTATATGAATGACTATATACATCATCATTTTTTTCTGAATATAGTACTTATGGTCAATCTGATACAGTGGAGTATAGAGGGTCTTTAAGTTTGAGTAACATTCGTTTGTATAAGTCCCTTTGCTATCGCTAATCTAACAAATAGAAATGATCCGTGAAAACATTGAATTCGTATTCCTCGAAAAAACAAGCAAGTCCAATTGTTTTGCTGATGAATAGAAGGGAGTAGGAGTGGTAATGAAAGCTAACGAGCTACTTTTACAAAATTTGCTTGATGTCAATCCTCGTACAGGCATAATTAAATTACACGACAAACGAATGGCATTAATCTCCGTAGAAGCATTGGGAATATTGCGCACAGATTTAATAAATACGCTCGGTAAAGATCGCGCAAAAGGATTTCTTATGCGCTATGGCTGGGCATGTGGCAACAAGGCAGGAGAGTCTCTTCGGGAAGAATACGAATGGAAGTCGATAAAAGAATTGGTGCTGGCAGGACCATCTATGCATACATTAGAAGGAATTGTTACTGTAGAGCCTGACATTTTGGAAATTGAAGGTGACAAGTTATATTTTACAGGACACTGGAAAAACTCATTTGAAGTGGGAAATCATATTGATGAACAAGGTATAGATCGTGAAGCAATATGTTGGACATTAATAGGTTATGCAAGTGGTTATCTCACAAAAGTTTTTGGAAAAGAAGTTGTCGCTTATGAGAAATACTGCCGAGGGAAAGGGGACTCGGCGTGTTATTTTGTTGCAAAAACGGTCGCTCACTCTGAAGAAGAACACCTGAAGGATTTACGTTATTACAAAGCAGAATCTTTGCAGTCTGTCTTGGAAGATATGTATATGGAAATAGAGCAGCTTAACAAAGACATCGTCGAGTCGGAAAAGGTGCAAAATGAATTAACTGAGCTTTTTTTGGAGGACAAAGATATTAATGAAATTACGACGAGGGTTGGAAGTATACTCGGACGTAGTATTGTTATAGATCATTTAACGGAAGTATACTCGTCATATTTTAAGTGTGCGGAAGATCGGAAGACATATGATAAATGGATAAAAAGCGGCGTAGTTACGAAGCGGTATGATGATTTGTTTTTTGAGTCATTCAGCATTAAAAGTCATAAAGTTTCATTGGGAAGGCTGACTGTAATCGGTGACGAAAAGCTTGATCAAAGAGAGCAGTTAATCATAAATCGGGCTTTAATGGTGTTCACGATTCAAATGTATCATCAGCGGAAAATCACAGAATCACTATGGCAAAGAAGAGAAGATTTTTTCGGTGAACTGATCGAAAATAGAATAGTAGATGATGCTCTTTTGAATAGGCAAGCTGCTATTTTTGGTTTTAAACCAGGCGAGCCAAATTGGCTGATCGCTATTAATGTGTTGCCGAAAGAAAAGAGAGGAGATGTGTTAGGTTTCCTTACGAAAAAGTATTCTTGTCTCGATGTATTTACGAAAGACGGATACATAGTCATGATTGTTCCGAAAAATAGCAACCCGAATATTGAGGACTATATGTCCAGTATACTTGAGGAAATCCTCGTAAGTTTACCCGATGTAAAAGTTTATAGTGGTTCAGGACAATTGGCGGATACGATTCAAAAGATGCGTATAAGTTATTTGGACGCTACTCGTCTATGTGACTTTGTCCAATTGACGTACCCTATGGGCAGCCGACATGCTGCTTTTAAAGAGTTAGAACCGATGATGATGTTCTTGAAGGGGTCTGATCCGCAAGAATTGATTAGGTTTTACTCTGAAACGATCGGCGAATTAGTGGAATACGATTGTGAAAATCAAGGGAATTTACTTATTACGCTTAAAACCTATTTGGACAACAATGGAAATTTGCAGCAAACGGCTGATGAATTACATTTATCGATCGCTGGATTGCGTTACCGAATTGAAAGGATAGAATCGTTAAGTGGCATCGATTTAAAAACGGGAGCCGGGAGATTTGAATGCCAGCTTGCTACAAAAATATATTTTGCATTGCAAGTCATGAGCAATATAAAGAAATAATGAATGTTGAAGGAGGACGAATCATTTGCGGTTCGTCCTTTACTGATTGTAAAAGCGGAGTGGGGATTCTGAATTTTAAACTACCCGCAATTTCTGCTAGTCAAGACACTTTTATTGATGTTTTTTTACAGTTATCAATAATCAGAATAGGAGGTACTATTAGGTTAGTAAGCGGTTACATTACAGAGAGGGAGGAACAAGATGACTACTAAACAACAGGAAACGGTTAAAGCGCCTTTGACAGGTGCAGAGTATTTGGAGAGTTTGAGAGACGGTCGGGAAGTATGGCTTCATGGGGAAAAAGTTGAAGACGTTACGACGCACCCTGCATTCCGAAATAGTGCCCGTTCCATTGCTAGATTGTATGACGCCTTGCATGATCCAAAATATAAAGACGTGTTAACGAGAGAAACAGATACAGGAAATGGCGGCTATACACAACGCTTCTTCCAACCGGATACAACTCCGGGGGATTTGTTCAAAACGCGTGATGCCATCGCACAATGGGCAAGGCTGACATACGGTCAAATGGGGAGATCTCCAGATTACAAAGCATCCTTTCTAGCAACGCTTGGAGCAAATCCGGAATACTACGGAAAATATGCAGACAATGCTAGGAGATGGTACAAAGAAGCGCAAGAGAAAAACTGGTACTTCAACCATGCCATCATTAATCCACCGGTTGATCGGGACAAGCCGATTGACGAAGTGAAAGATGTATTTATTCACTGCGTAGGTGAAACGGAAGAAGGTATTTTGGTCAGTGGTGCGAAGATGGTTGCGACGGGTTCGGCTCTTACAAACTATAACTTTGTTGCTCATTACGGGGCACTTGCAATCCCAAGTGAGGAGTATGCACTTGTATTTATTGCTGACATGTCCACACCGGGTGTTAAACTCATTAGCCGCCCTTCCTATGAAATGAATGCAGCGGTAACGGGAAGTCCATTCGATTATCCATTAAGTAGCCGCTTTGATGAAAACGATACAGTTATCGTTTTTGATAATGCCTTGATTCCATGGGAAAACGTACTTGTTTATAGAGATATCGAGAAAGCGAATAACTTCTTCGCAGAAAGTGGATTCCTACACCGCTTTACGTTTCACGGTGTTGTACGACTTGCGGTTAAACTGGATTTCATTTCAGGTTTACTGATTAAAGCGTTAAGAGGGAACGGAACAGATAAATTCCGTGGTGTTCAAGCCAATATTGGGGAAGTGTTGGCGTATCGGAATATGTTCTGGGCGATGAGTGATGCCATGGCTTTGAATCCAAATCAAGGTGCAAATGGTACCGTCTTGCCAAACATTGACTATGGCTTGGCGTACCGTGTATTCATGTCGGAAGGATGGCCGCGTGTAAAAGACATTATTGAGACGGTTGTGGCGGGAAGTCTAATTGTACAGCCATCGAGTACAAGTGATTTTAAAAATCCAGAGCTGCGTCCTTATCTTGATAAGCTCTATCGTGGTTCAAATGGCATTGATGCAGAAGAAAAAATTAAAGTCATCAAATTGCTATGGGATGCGATTGGGACTGAATACGGTGGACGCCATGAATTGTATGAGCGAAACTACTCCGGAAACAATGAAAATATTCGTCTTGAGAACTTGATCATGGCTCAAAAGACTGGTCAGGCAGAAGAGTATGAAAAGTTTGCTCAAGAATGTATGGATGATTATAACTTGGATGGTTGGGTGAATCCGACGTGGATCAACCCGGATGATGTAAATGCTTATCAAAAGAAATGAGTAGGGAAAGTGAATTGTATTCTTCAACAATTTGACGCTTGTAAATTGTTGAAGAATAAAAAAACGATAATTAGGAGGAATCCAAAATGCAAAAAGAACTTACTAAAAAGAATGAACGTGTGGAAGAAGTTTTTCATTTATTTATTAAGCATATCCAAGAATTTTTGAAAGAAGCGAAACTTAACCACGAGGAGTATACAAACTTTGTAAATTGGGCGGATCGACTGGGAAGGACAGGAGAATTTCCGTTGTATGCGGATGTTTTCTTGGAAACACATGTACTAAAAGCGATGTACACGGAGAAACCGGGTACTCAACCGTCCCTTTTGGGGCCGTATTTCATAGAAGGGTCCCCGCTGATTGAAGCGGAATCCGGAAAACCATTGTTGTTGACACAGCGTCCAGATGAAGCAGGCGAGGTTCTGTATTTTAAAGGGAACGTCAGCAATATTGACGGCAAAAAGCTTGCGAATACCCGCGTAGAAATGTGGCATAACGATGCGACTGGAAAGTATTCTGCTTTTGATTCTGACGCACCAAGATACAATTTCAGAGGCCATTTCTATACGGATGAAAATGGTGATTTTGAAGTGAAATCCATTGTGCCACTACCTTATTCGATCCCGACAGACGGTCCTACGGGAGAGTTTTTAGAATACACGGATCAGCATCCGATGCGTCCGGCACATCTTCACCTTATGTTCGAAGCAGAGGGACACGAAACCCTTATTACACAAGTGTTCTTCGAAGGTGATGAATATCTTGAAACAGACGTGGCAGATGGTGTGCGATTAGATCTTCTGACAAAACTTATCGATAAAGGTAGTCATAAAGAAGCTTCGTTAAACTTTGTTATGCGTACGCTATAAGTAAGGTGTACATCGTCAAGGGCATTGAATGATGTCCTTGATTTTTTGAAAATCAAAGATGTTAAAACGGTTGCTATTCAATGCGAAAAACAATGCTTGATTCGTCATTGACGAATTGATCGTTGTCATCTTGACGAAAAGTGAGGATATCTTATATTGAAGGTTTTTCAAAACAATCAACTTAAACTAGAACAATCCGTTGTCACGATTGGAGCTTTTGACGGCATTCACCGAGGACATCAAGCATTGATAAAAAAAGCGAAATCACAAGCTGAACTTTATAAGGTTCCCCTTGTTGTCTATACATTCGATCCACCGCCTAAGGTTTTTTTTCAAAATCAGCCACTATTGACTTCACTGCCGGAAAAGAGAAGATTTCTAAAGGAACTGGGTGTTTGCTACACAGTTTTCGCATCATTTGACGAGGTATATGCATCCAGGGGTGTACAAGATTTTATTGACGAGTTAAGTGATGTGAATCCAAAAGAGATATGGGTGGGACCAGGATTCAACTTTGCCAAAGGGAAAAGCGGTACGATTGCAGATCTAGACAATGCATTTAAGGCGTATCAGCATCCCGCTGTCAAATGTCCAGAAGGGGAAGTCATTTCATCGACACGGATTCGTAACCTTTTACAGCATAAAGAAGTGGAAAAAGCCTATTCATTATTAGGAAGAAATCAATATGCTGTAAATCACGCCTAATAAAGTATTAGTAATTAGTACCAGGCAGGTAGTTTAATAGGAGGGATATTTTGATGGATGTAAGGGAATTTAGAAATTGTATGGGACGTTTTGCAACCGGTGTTACAGTTGTAACATGTAAAGCTGAAAGCGGCAATCATGGGTTCACAGCAAACTCATTTACTTCTGTGTCACTAGATCCACCGCTTGTTTTGGTATCTGTTGACCGGAAAACAAAAGCATTCAAACACCTTAAAAATAATGCATTCACGATTAATATTTTAAACGACAATCAAGAAGATGTGGCTATGCATTTTGCGGGGCGTCCGAAGGAAACTGAACCATTCAATTGGATTGAAGGAGAGCATACAACTCGTCTTGAGGAATCGCTCGCATATATCGAATGTGTTGCATGGAACGAATATGACGGTGGTGACCATGTTCTTTTCGTAGGTGAGGTTAAGAATTTTGAGTACAATGACGGGAATGCTCTCACGTATTTTGCAGGTAAATTTTCAACTTTATCTTCAGAAGTCCAAGTGGTTTGATGAAATACCAACAAAAAACGCACCCTTGTCATACACAACAGGTGCGTTTTTAAATTTATTCATACGAAAAGGTCTATTTACCGTAGTTAGTTAGACCTAAACATACATTGTATTAAAGGGAAGGGTTACGTTAGTATATATCTATGATTAGATTATTCTAATTTTTCTGATGTGTGAGAACGGTAATCTAACAATGAATTAGGGGGAATTCATGATGCAAAAAGAACTTACTAAAAAGAATGAACGTGTAGAAGAGGTCTTTCATTTATTTATCAAACATATCCAAGGTTTTTTAGAAGAAGCGAAACTAAATCACGAGGAGTATACAAACTTTGTAAATTGGGCTGATCGTCTGGGAAGGACAGGAGAATTTCCGTTGTATGCAGATGTTTTCTTAGAGACCCATGTACTAAAGGCGATGTACACGGAGAAACCGGGTACACAACCGTCCCTTTTAGGGCCGTATTTCATAGAAGGATCTCCGCTGATTGAAGCAGAACCCGGAAAACCATTGGTGTTGACCCAGCGTCCAGACGAAGCAGGCGAGGTTCTGTATTTTAAAGGGAACGTCAGCAATGTTGATGGTAAGAAGCTAGCGAATACACGCGTTGAAATGTGGCATAATGATGCATCCCGTAAATATTCCGCTTTTGATTCGGATGCACCGAGATATAACTTCAGAGGGCATTTCTATACGGATGAAAACGGTGATTTTGAAGTGAAATCGATCGTTCCGCTACCGTATTCGATCCCGACAGATGGTCCTACGGGAGAGTTTTTGGAATACACGGATCAGCATCCGATGCGTCCGGCACATCTTCACCTTATGTTTGAAGCAGAGGGACATGAAACCCTTATTACACAAGTGTTCTTCGAAGGCGATGAATATCTTGAAACAGACGTGGCAGACGGTGTCCGGTTAGATCTTCTGACAAATCTTATTGATAAAGGCGATCATAAAGAAGCTTCGTTAAACTTTGTGATGCGAACACTATAAAAAATCAGGGGCATTCTCAATGCCCCTGATTTTTTTGTGGAAGAAAGCGAGTTAGAATGTGCGGTTGAGTATTGAAATTAATCAGACGAACCGTATGGAATATTTAAGAAGTTCAGACCTAATGTGTAGTAGTTAAAATATTTCAAATGTTCTATCGTAGGAATAGATAAAATATTTAGTGGCAAATCTCCAATGAAATTTGGAATCTAGGTTGAAAGGGAAGGCTCTTCCGTAAGTAACTCATTCTTTATATCATGAGGTGACTGTCATTAAGTGAAAATATAAGTTATAGGGAGGAGAAAATCATGACTGTTCAAATACAAAACCAAAACTTACTCAATCAAGTATTGACCGAAATCCGCGCTCGACGCGATGAGTTTGAAAAACGGCGGCACATGCCAAAGGACATGATAGCGCAACTAAAGGAAGTGGGCGTCTATCGCGCTCATGCGCCGCAGTGTTTTGGCGGAGATGCCCGCACGCCCATGGAGTTCCTTAAGTTGATTGAGACGATCTCCGAAGCAGATGGATCCGCTGGATGGGTAGCAAGCTTCGGCTCTGCTGCAGTCTACTTAGCTGCCTTGCCGCGCGAAACTCTCGCAAAACTTTATGCAGATGGACCGGATGTGGCCTTTGCAGGCGGTCTGTTTCCAGTTCAGCCCGCAAAGAAGGTGAGTGGCGGCTGGCTTGTTAACGGTCTTTGGAGGTTCGCAAGTGGATGTAAGGGGGCGGATCTCCTCGGTGTCGGTATTGGCACTGGGGAAGGCGGCAAACCGCTTACCGCTGTACTAAGACCTGAGGACGTGGAAATCGTCGAGAACTGGGAGGTAATCGGGATGCGCGGAACGGGCAGCCATGACCTGCGCGTAAAAGACATCTTCGTCCCTGATGAATGGACCTTTGTTCGTGGCGGTGTTCCTTCTATTGAAGAACCGATTTACCACTTTCCATCCATCGCCTATGCAGCGCAGGTATTAGCAGTCGTCAATCTTGGTGTAGCCCGGGCTGCGCTTGATGAAGTTTCTCAGATGGCTGGACGTTCCAGCATCACAGGGGCACCGAAAATGGCCGATCGAGCTTATTTGCGAATCTCTGTGGCAAAGGCGGAAGCAGCGCTAAGATCGGCGCGTGCCTTCTTCTACGAGGCTACTGAATCCGCTTGGGAATCAATCCTGAAAGGCGATGGCGTCTCCGCCGATCAAACAAGCATGTTGCGCTTAGCAGCCACGCAAGCGGCCCGCGAAGGTGCGCGCGCCGTACAATCAGCCTACATGCTTGCTGGCACCTCTGCTATTTACGACGGACATCCGTTGCAACGACATTTGCGCGATGCGATGGTTGTGACCCAGCACGCATTCCTAAACGAGAGCATGTATGACGGTGCCGGAGCAGTACAGTTGGGCGTGCAACCGATGAAAGGCTACATCTGATAAGATAGAATTATTCACAGACATTTGATAAGTCCGCTTATCTTACAAAATTTTTTACAGGGTGTAAACGCTGTCATTTCAAAGAGTGTTTTATTTTGGGACAGTCATTTACTATTTTGTGAATACTTATTTGAGTCATCAAAATAGTAAGGGGGGATTCTTTTGACAATTCAAGCTAGTGAACTGACGTTAGATCATCTGATGCACATTTCCACCAAGCCGGGTATAAACTTAACAGATTTAAATTTTACATTAATGAGTATGGAAGCATGGGGATTCCTTCGGAAAGATTTAATTACTGCACTTGGTGTTCAACGTGCGAAACGATTTTTGCTTCGTTATGCATATAATTGTGGCGCGCATGAAGCGAGAATGTTAAAAGATAAGATTAATTGGAAGGACGACATGGAGTGGCTCCTTGCGGGCTCTAAAATGCATAGTTTAACGGGAAGATCTTTATCGTACCCAGAAGAATTCTATGTCGACCTTGAAAAGAAAACCTTTAATGTTTCTGGTTACTGGATAGATTCCTATGAAGCGAAACAGCATTTAGAGCATTTTCCGATGCATTCGGAACCGATTTGTTATTTTTTAATTGGTTATGCAAGTGGTTATACGAGTGCTTGTGTAGGGAAAAAAATTATCTTTAAAGAAGTGAAATGTAGAGGAAAAGGCGACGACCATTGTAGTTATATTGGAAAAACAGTTGAGGAATGGGGCGACGACATTTCCGAGGAACTACTTTTTTATGTTGACGACGATATGTCAGGTGAACTGGATCAGATGTATCGAAAAGTTGAACTTGAAAAAGAACGGTTCCGAATCGGTTCCTCTTTAAGCCGAAATTTAACGACGGCCATGCTTAAAGGGGAAGGATTCCCGGCTTTTGCGGAACTATTAGGAAAAAGCTTGCATTGTCCTGTCTTAATTGAAAATAGCAATTTTAAGTTGCTTGCTCAATATGGTGATAACCCTGGAATGACGGATTATATGTCGGCGGAGAATTTTTGGCCAAGTGAATATGAAACAGCGGCACTCAATCACATTATTGTAACGGATTTGAAAGATAAAACATTTAAGCTTTTGACAACATCCATCGTCGTTCGAAATCAAGTTCACGGATATATAACCATCGCATTAGATCAAAAAAGTGATGATTTTCATGAAGATTTACTAGAACGTGTCGCAACAATTGCTGCCTTATACTTGCAAAATGAGCGGATTGCTCTTGAAACGGAGCAAAGGTTAAAAGGGGAATTGGTCGAGCAACTTCTGAATGATGATGGAACCGAAGTGGGGGAAATTCATAATCGGTTATCGTCACTTGGCTACAATTTAACTGAACCCCATTATATTATGCACATTGATATTAATAATCCAACGATAGAGGAAGACAATACGACAAATGATAAATATATGCGCATTCGAAATCAATTGACGACTAGCATTCAAAACGCAGACGATCAATATAATATGCTTATTCTCACAAAGCTCAATACAATCCAAGTAATTGTAGCGAAAAAATGGATTGAAAATCAGCGAACGACGATAAAAAAGTTTGGTGAAAAGCTGTTAGGGCAAGTTGTGAGTTCTGATCGACAAATTTGTATTGGGATTAGTAATGAAACACGAAAACTATCTGATTTTAATACGAAAGCCCAAGAAGCAAAAAAAGCTGTTGAACTGGCAAAATATCGAACGTCCAAATCGGAAATTGTATTGTCCAATGAGTTAGGACATTTAACGTTATTTTTAAACGCTCGGGAGCCTGCCGAATTAGAAGCGTTTGCGAAGGGAAAATTGAGTCCAGTACTGGAATACGATGAAAAGAGAAATTCTGAATTGCTACAAACGTTGTTTTATTACTCACAAAACGAATTCAATTTGCATAAAACAGCGCGTGAAATGTCTATTTCAATTAGTGGGATGCGCTATCGCATACAGCAAATTGAAGACTTGTTGTATACCGATTTGTCTGACTCAAATAGTCGTTTTGAAATACAAATTGCGCTTCAAATCTTCTTAACCCTTGGAAGAATTCAAATGTAAAATTAAGAAGGAGTGAAAAACGATGGCGAAATATACAATTGTTGACCAAGACACATGTATTGCATGTGGTGCATGTGGAGGGGCTGCACCGGATATATTTGACTACAATGACGAGGGGATTTCTTATGTCCTTCTCGATCAAAATGAAGGAATTGTAGAAGTACCGGAGGATTTGGTAGAGGACCTAGAGGATGCTTATGAGGGATGCCCAACCGAGTCTATTAAGGTTTCTGAAAAGTCTTTCAACGGGGATCCGTTGAAATTTGAAGAAGTTGGAGTTTGAGTACTTTCGATGACTTTAAGGCATCGGAATAAAAGGGAATTGTGGAAGTTGCGCGCTGAATACGATTACGTTGCTGCGTAATTGATCATTGAATGGGAGTGAGTCGGATGTCCAATAGAAATGAAGTGTATGATATTACAATAATTGGTGGAGGACCAGTTGGGTTGTTTACTGCTTTTTATGCTGGCTTACGTCAAGCTTCGGTAAAAATTATTGAAAGTTTGCCCCAATTAGGTGGGCAACTTTCTGCGCTTTATCCCGAAAAGTATATATATGATGTGGCTGGTTTTCCGAAAGTGACTGCGCAAGAGCTGGTAGATCGACTTATTGAGCAGATGAATCAATTCGATCCGACAATTGTGTTGAATGAGTCCGTTCTTGAATTGGAAAAGCAAGAGGATGGAATCTTTAAAATGACGACGAATGCAGGGACACATTTGACGAAGACAATCATTATTACGGCTGGAAATGGTGCATTTAATCCACGTAAATTAGAGCTGCCTGCTGCAGAGAAGTACGAAGGAAAAAACCTTCATTACTTTGTAGATGATCTGAATAAGTTTGCTGGAAAAAAAGTTCAAGTGTTCGGCGGGGGAGATTCAGCGGTTGACTGGGCATTGATGCTTGAACCAATTGCCGAGGAAGTGACGCTAGCTCACCGACGAGCAAAGTTCCGTGCGCATGAGCATAGTGTCCAACAGTTAGAAAACTCCACCGTTAAGGTTGTGACTCCTTACGTTCCAACTGAATTTATTGGTGAAGATGCGATTGAACAAGTTGTTCTTCAGCAAGTAAAAGGCGAAGAGACGAAAGTGGTTGAAGTTGATGATGTCCTCGTTAACTATGGATTTGTTTCGTCCCTCGGTCCGATTAAAGAGTGGGGACTAGAGATTGAGAAAAATAGCATTGTCGTCAATTCGAAAATGGAAACAAATATTGAAGGGATTTATGCAGCGGGTGACATTTGTACATATGAAGGGAAAGTTAAACTCATTGCAAGTGGCTTTGGGGAGGCGCCTACAGCCGTTAGCAATGCAAAAGTTTATATGGACCCGAGTGCTAAAGTCCAACCGCTTCATAGTACAACGGTTATGGGCGAAAAAGAAAGTAAGCAAAAGGTTGCTTCTTTAACGTAAAATAGATATGAAAGAGATGAATCAAAGCGAGGGATCACTTCATTTGATTGATCTTTTTGGGGAGAAAAAACGTATTGAAGGGGGAGAACGTATATGATTCGTAAAATGGAGCATGTAGCAATCATAGTAAAGGATATGGATCAATCGATTCAATTCTATTCTGAGATGTTCGGATTTACTGTCCGTCTCAGGGGCAATAATCCAAACCGAGAAATGGCTTTTTTATATTTAGAAGCACAACCGGATATGGAGATTGAATTAATCCAAGACATTGATCCGGTTGGGGAATACAATGAGAGTGGCATTGTCAATCATCTCGCTTTTACAGTTGATGATCTTGATGCGTCGATTCGTTACTACCGCGAAAAAGGAATTGTTTTTACGTCGGAAGAGCCAAAGCCTACACTTGAAGGCGGCCGTATGATTTTATTTAAAGGACCTAATGAGGAGCTCTTGCAGTTTGTAGAGCGAATATAACTTGATCTTCCCGAGCCGATAGGTTTTCATTTAGAAATACTCCTTTCCTGTAATGAAATTACAGGAAAGGAGTATTTTTATCTTCATTCAGCAGAAGACTTCCACCCCTATAGGTGGTGAGGTGAATGCCGGTTTTGTTATCTGTTCAGCGGGTGTCCAAACGCCTGCTGAACGAAGATAAAGCCTCCGGCGGATGTCACAGATTTTGAAAGGAGTTAATCGAGCAAGCTCGATTCAAAATCTGGACGCAATTACGCCGAGGCGTAATTGATTTTCATGAAAGTAAAACTTCTATGTTTTTATTCGTACGAATGAGTCTAATAACATTGGATAATTAGATCGAAACCTAGATTGTTTCAAAAATTCGAATAAATTATGATGAATACACAAACGAAGTATTCCGAATTATTTAGATAGTGAAACCGCTATCAAACATTCGGTGCTTTATGGAGCTAACATTTCATGTAAGGAGGAAACAAAAATGGATCCACGTGAATTCAGAACTACACTTGGTCATTTTGCAACGGGCGTCACGGTGATTACAACGGCGCAGGGGAGTGATCTGATCGGGTTAACGGCCAATGCCTTTTCTTCGGTTTCCTTAGACCCGCCACTCGTTCTTGTTTGTATCGACAAAAAGGCCTTCAGCTTGCCAGCGTTTAAAAAGGGTGTCCCTTTCGCTATAAATATTTTGCAAAAGGAGCAAGAGGAAGATTGCTGGCGATTTGCGAAAAAGTCTGAAGACAAATTTGCAGGTGCTTCTTACACGATTTCCGATCAGGGCGTACCAATCCTGCAGGGGAATTTAGCGACGATTGAATGTGAGGTCTATGAGATTTTCGAAGGTGGCGATCATGTGATCATCACAGGCTATGTAAAAAATGCCACATACGACGATCAAGCGGAACCATTGCTCTTTTTCCGTGGCAAGCTTGAACATGTCGCACAAAAAGAATGGGTTGAATAATAAATATTGAACGAAACCACAACGAGAAACAGGGGGAATGAGTCATGTTATCAAAAGCAGACAATCAACTACTCACGCAAACAGATCCAGAAACACCGATGGGCAAATTATTCCGTAGATATTGGATTCCGGCACTACAATCCCATGAATTAGTAAGTGATGGAAAGCCGCAACGAGTGAAGTTGCTAGGTGAAGATTTAGTTGCATTTCGTGATACGGAAGGCAAAGTAGGATTGATTGACGAGCGTTGCCCGCACCGTGGAACGTCATTGTATTACGGCATTAATGACGGATGCGGCATTCGTTGTATGTACCATGGCTGGAAATTTGATACGGCTGGCAATTGTACGGAAATTCCTTCAGAGCCTACGGACGGAAAGTTTAGACAGTCTATTAAATTAAAGAGTTATCCAACAAAAGAAGTGAGCGGAATCGTTTGGACGTATATGGGACCGCCTGATTCACAACCGGATTTCCCGGAATTTTATTGGATGGGGTTACCTGAAGAAAACAAATTAGTCGAGCGTGTCTGGCAAGAGTGTAACTATGCACAAGCAATGGAAAATGACCTGGATTTTGTACACGCTGCATTTTTGCATAAAGCACATGGTACGCAGGAGGTAGAAGAAGGTGTTTTGAGTAGTGACCTAGGTATTGACCCAGACCACCCGCTCGTGAAAAACCCTCCGGTTAAACAAGCTGTTCAAGATACGAACTTCGGGAAACGGTGTATTGCGGTTGGAATTGGAACTGAAGAAGAAAATGCTTTTATGGAAATTCACTATATTTTTCCATTCTATACGTACCCACCACGATTTGGTGGCGAAGATGGCATGTGGCATGCATTCATTCCAAGGGATGACCATAGTACATGGACGTGGGATGTTCAGTTTGCGCACGATCGCGTCATAGACGTTCAAGCCCAACACGATCGTCGTGGTTTAAAGCTGGATGAGGATTTCCGTAAGCAAATTAATGCTGAAAATGAATACAATCAAGATCGTGAATTGCAAAAGACAGGCAACTTCACAGGGATTCGTGGGATTGCCAACCAAGACCACGCGGCAACTGAAACGATGGGAACAATTGTTGACCGTTCGATTGAGCACTTAGGGACAAGCGATTTACCGATTATCCATATGCGCCGAATCCTGCTTCAACAAGTGAAAAAATTCCAAGAAGGACAGGAGCCGTTTGCATTGGAGAACGAGTCATTGAAAACGTTATACAGTGACGGCCTTTATGATGACAATCAAAAAACTTGGCAACAAGCGTTTCCATTAAAAGAACAGTTTGATCTGAAGCGCCAGCCGGTTAAGCAGTGATGAATAAGAAACAATACGATGGCTATACCTCTTTTAACTACTTGCGGGAAAATGTTGATTACAAGCGGTATGACCTTGCGACTGAATTGGATCGAGTACCGCCTTATTCATTGCAGTTAACGGAGGAAGAAGAAGCCAAGCTGAACGAAATCATGATGGAAGAACCGATTGTTTCTTTAAGGGATCATGGCTTTATCGTTCCGAAAAATTATGACGACATACTCCCATATTGCGGTGAACTGCACACATTCTTTCATTATGAAGGTATCGCCCAATCAGGCATCGATATCATTTTTGAAAATTTTATGGATGGCATTTCAATCATTACATCGAAAAATGGATTGAAATGGGACGACGTGATTTACTTGCTCGGTATGCGTTATGCAGATATTGAACGTCAAAATACTGTCTATATTGCACGTTCATATAGTGATATGCAGAAAGCGAAACGGAAGAAACAAACGGCTCTCATCCCTTCTTTAGAGGCTGCAAGTATTTTAGAGAATGAGCTGGACCGTGTGGATATTTTATATGGACTAGGCATTCGGTGTATGGGCATTACGTATAACGAAGCCAATGCGCTTGGTTCGGGATTAGTCGAAGCGCGTGACGGCGGCTTAACGCAGTTTGGCCGCCGTGTTGTGGAACGGATGAACCGATTAGGGATGATGATTGATATTTCTCACTGTGGCGACCAAACGAGCTTAGACATTATCGAGGCAAGTACCATGCCTGTCCTTATGACACATGCAGGAGCACGAGCGTTATGGAACACCCCGCGGATGAAACCGGATCATGTGCTAACAGCTTGTGCTGAAAACGGCGGTCTCATTGGGATTTGCGCAGCCCCGAATACAACGTTAACGAAAAGTTCTGCTACCCACTCGATCCATTCTGTCATGGAGCATTTCGAGTATATTGCCAATTTAGTAGGGATTGACCATGTTGGCTTTGGCCCGGATACATTTTTTGGCGATCATGTCGCGTTGCAGCATGCGTTTGATGATCGATTAGGAATTTCAGCTTCGCATAGCGGCGAGGAGTTTGAAGAGTCCTCCTATGTTGAAGGACTTGAGAATCCTTCCGAAGCGATGAGAAATATGATCGGCTGGTTGATTCAACAAGACTATACAACGACGGATATTGCGAAAGTAGCCGGTGGAAATGCCATGAAGGTTATGAAAAAAATCTTCAATTGAAGAGGGGACGCTTATTGTGAGTACCAATCAAAAAGTAGCGATCGTCACTGGGGCTGGTCAAGGTCTTGGTCTTGCGATCGCACAGAAATTACTATCTGAAGGCATGAACGTTGTCTTTGTCGATGTCAATGAACGACTATTAGCAGAAGTTCAACAATCGGACCTGTTGAACCGTTTCGATTCTTCGAAGTACATGTTTCTCACAGTTGACGTATCGGACGTGCTGGCGATTCAAGCGAGTGTACATACGATTGTAGAAAACTGGGGGCGGATTGATGTGTTAGTGAATAACGCAGGTGTTCGCAAAGAAACGGCCATTGAGGACGTGACAGAAGAGGAGTGGAACCTTATTCTTTCCGTGAATCTCGGCGGAACGTTTTTCTATTCACAAGCAGTACTTGAAACGATGAAAAAACAACAGACAGGCCGGATCATTAATATCTCATCTTTTGGCGGTCAAGCCGGTCCGTTATCTTCCGGCGCACATTATTGTGCTTCGAAAGCGGGACAGCTTGTCTTAACAAAAGCATTTGCACGGTCATTGGCAGATCAAGGGATTACTGTCAACGCAGTCGCACCTGCAGCGATAGAAACACCGGAAATGGACAATATGGATCCTGCTAAATTAGAACAAATGCAAGCGAGTATTCCAGTTCAGCGCTTTGGGAAAGCGGAAGAAGTCGCCAGTATGGTGTCTTATCTTGCTTCTGATGCGGCGGGGTATATTACGGGTTCCACCTTTGATATAAACGGTGGACTGCTTATGCGTTAATTCATTAGAAATCCAAACTTCTCACGAAATCATGTGTTTTGGAACCAATCTTTCACGACAAGGAGATGGAAAAATGGCTGAAATTAAACACGGTGCACCTCAAATACCAAACCCATTACGAGTATTTATGATTTTTGAATCAACGGGATGGTTTGATACAACACAGGAACAAAAAGAACAAGAATTATTGCCAAAACTGAATGCAATATTAGAGGAATGGCAACATAACGGCTCAGAATTGCTAGGAACGTTCGACCGAGATATTTTAACGGCAGGACATGCAGGCCCTGCCAATTGGCACGCATGTTTTTTATATAACATCCCTGATTTGCAAACGGTTACAAATATGACGCATGCATTTCGCGCTGCAGGTCTGGATCGTTATTTCCGTTTAGAAGCTTCCATTGGACGACCATTTTTCTTGTTAGAAAAATAACAACGCAATATAAAATTACGGTTGATTTAGCATTCATCCCCTTCTTCTATAAGATAAGCAGTGGGATGAATGCTAAAACCTTTTCAAAATCCGGACGTAGTTAAGTTCAGGTGTAATTGATTTTTAAAACCGTAAAATATTATTTCTTGTCTAGCCAAATCGCATCATGAAGAAAGCATTTATGACTCGGGAAAGGGGATTTTTAGATGTCTTTGACTGAATACTTAATCAGCGTTGTTGGACTAGAGGAGTCTGAGTTGTTGGTAGGGGAACCAGCGTATACGTTTTCACTTGAAGGTTTTGAGGAGGATAACGATGAGTGAACTTTTATTTGAAACGATTGAGAACGTAGGGTCATTCATTCAAAAGAAAGAACTATCACCTGTGGAATTAACGCAACTATCCCTTGCACGTATCCAACAGCATAATGCTGAACTGACAGCTTTTATAACAGTGATGGAAGAAGAAGCGATCAATCAAGCAAAACAATTAGAAGACGAGCTTCAAAGCGGTAAAATACGTGGACCTTTGCATGGTATTCCGATTGCCGTAAAGGACTTGCTACAAACTGAAGGAGTCCGGACGACGGGTGGCTCAAAAGTTTTTCAAGGCTGGATACCGGATCAAGATGCGGCTTCCGTTCAAAAACTGAAAGAAGCTGGAGCCATTATTATCGGAAAAGCCAATCTTCATGAATTTGCGATGGGAGCGACAACTGAAAACCCGCACTATGGCATCACGAGAAACCCGTGGAATGTTAAAAAAATTCCCGGTGGATCAAGTGGTGGATCTGCTGTAGCAACAGCGGTAGGAATGGCTTTTGGCGCTGTTGGAACAGATACAGCAGGATCCATTCGTCTGCCAGCGGCGATGTGTGGTACGGCAGGCATCAAACCGACGTATGGACTTGTCAGTCGTGAAGGGTGTCTTCCATTTAGTTGGTCACTTGATCATGTTGGGCCTATGACTCGAACGATCAAAGATGCTGCCATCATGCTAGACGCTATGAAAGGCTATGATCCAAATGATCCAGCATCAGTGAAGCATGACGGCTCAGTAGTTTTCGAGAAATCATTACCAGACCTACAAGGTGTAAAACTTGGATTCTATGAACCGTATATGTTTGCGGGGATTACTAGCAGTGTGAAAGCTGTTATTGAAAAGGCCTTTTGTCAATTAGAGGCATTGGGAGCAGAAATTGTTCCGATAAATCTGCCGGGTATTGATAGGGCTCTTGATGGATTACGGATGATTGCTCAAGCAGAAGTCATTTCCTTCCATGAACCGTTGTTAAAGAAACATGAGGATGATTATGGGGAGGACTTGAAATACCGTTTTCAATTTGGACGGGATATTTCAGCGACCGCATATATCAATGCCCAACGGACAAGAAATGAATTTATTCGAACGACTCTTCAAAAAATGCATGGCATTGATGCGCTCGTCGGACCGACAAATGTTCAGCCGCCTTATGACATCGGCTCAATGGTTAAGGAACAGGCGATTAGCAATATGTTTACACTAGGCAAGACCCCGCTTGCGAATATATTGGGCTTCCCAGCTCTTTCCGTTGCCTGCGGGTTTACCGAAGACCGTCTCCCAGTTGGTCTTCAATTAATCGGTAAACCTTTTGAGGATAAGAGAATCTTGGAAATCGCCGACTGTTATGAGCGTTCCGAGCGATGGGTACAGGCATTGAAAGAAAACGCGAATAATTTATATGCCAATCCAGAAGCTAAAGAAAAAGCTGCGTTCCGGTAGATCGAATAAGAGGCCGTGTGAAATGACGATTAGAAATCAGGACTGTGTTAATTCAGTTACTGGAAGTCCAAAGGGGGAACCATTTAGATGAAATCCATTAATCCTATGCAAATGATTAATAACAGCCGTGTTCATTCATTTCACATCGCGCTTGTCGCTTGGCTCTTTTTTATTATTATGTCTGATGGCTATGATGTCGTCATTTATGGAGCTGCCGTGCCTGCACTGATGGAAGAATGGGGCATGTCCGATGTACTGGCTGGAGCCATTGGGAGTTACACAATTGCGGGAACAGTGATAGGTGCGATCACTTTTGGATTACTGGCAGATAAAATTGGGAGAAAGAGAGTCATTATTATTTGCATCGTTTTCTTCAGCTTCTTCACCTTTCTTTCAGGTTTTGCAACAGGGGTAGGAATGTTTACGATTTGTCGAATCATAGCGGGTCTTGGGCTTGGCGGTGTGATGCCGAATGTCATGGCGTTAATGACGGAGTTCGCGCCTAAATATAAACGAACAGCGCTCGTAGCTTACGTGTTTGCTGGTTATTCTGTCGGAGGGCTTATTGCAGCGCTAACAAGTCGTGCGCTACTTCCAATAGTAGGATGGCAACCTGTTTTTTGGGTGGCTGTTATTCCGCTGTTGATGTTGCCTCTCATTATCAAAAATATTCCAGAGTCAGTCGCATACCTTATTGAAAAAGGAGAACTGGAAAAAGCGAAACAGATCTTGAGGAAAGTCGATCCATCCATGCCACAGCTTGTGCAGTTGGAACTACCGCGAGCAACTAACAGTGCTGTTGGGGGAACGGTCGCTAAAATGTTTGAGGAGAAGCGAGCGCTTAGCACTTTTATGTTTTGGATTGCTAGCTTCTGTTCACTCCTCCTCGTTTTTTCTTTGACTACTTGGCTGCCACGTCTATTGATGCAGGCAGGTTATGACTTAAGTTCCAGTTTACTCTTTACAGCGGTCATGCAATTTGGGGCGATTGCAGGAACGATTCTACTTGGAAGGCTGATGGACAAAGTAGGTGCCAAAAAAGTGCTTGTCCCCCTTTTTCTTTCTGGAGCTCTTGCACTTGGGCTCATTGGGTTTTCAAAAAGTACGGTCATCGTCTTCGGATTGATTGCTGTCATCGGTGCAGCGTCTATTGGTGTTCAAAATTTATCCAGTACATTTGTTTCTCAATATTATCCGACGGGTATACGTGCATCCGCACTTGGCAGTACAATGGCGATTGGCCGGATTGGCGGTATCTTAGCCCCAATCCTTATCGGAATCTTGCTGACGATGAACTTGCATCCGCAATTTAACTTCGGGGCTATTGGAATTGCGTCTTTAGTTGGCGGAATTGCGTTAGCGTTTGTTCAGGAGAAACATGCGGCCTATAACAAGCTAGAAGAGGAAAATTTGAAACAAGTTCAATCTAAACTAGTTAAAGAGAGCTATGCGGAACCGATTCGATTACCAAAATAAAATAAAAGATGGCAATGTCGGTGGTGTGAGTATCTAGGCAAATGTTAATCTATTAGACCAGTTTGTTATAAAACAAAGCTAAGTGAAGAAATGATAATCGGCAGCGATATGGAGCAGCCGAAACTAGTGAAAAATTGATGCATGATTGAAGAAAAGGGCTGTCCAGAAAGTTTGTGAAAACTGAGGACAGCCTCTTTGGTTATGGAGAAATCGTGTACGGCTTCCCGACTTCCGCAAGCTCGACAGATCCGTTAAATGTACTGGCAGCGGCCGCAAGAATCTCTTGGATATCACCGTGCAGTGGCAAATGGGTGAGTACAAGCTGGTTGACACCGGCCAGTTTCGCCAATTTGCCCGCTTCGCTACCGCCCATATGACCGGGTGCCTTGCCAACATGTTCTTCATACAAGTTCGCCTCACTAATTAACAGATCAGCCCCGTATGCGAAGTCCACCAGCTCATCCCGCCACTCTGTATCTGCCGTCAAAACGACTGATCGATCGTCCACTTTAAATTTCATGGCCAAGCAATAGACAGGGTGGATTGTTCGACAAAAAGATACTTCAAACGGTCCGATTTGGACGATCTCCTCTTCTGAAACTCCCACACCTACTGTCTGTTCTTTGTATGACAGTTTCGCGAAGTTTTCTTCATCTTCCCGATGTCCGTAAATTGGTAAAACAGGTGCCGGTTTGCCGAGATAGTACTGGATCAGCCGGCTATATTGCAGGCTGCCGATATCTGCAATATGATCTGCGTGATAATGACTGATGACGACCGCATCCAATTTTTCTAACGGTAAATGATTTTGCAAGGATGACAGGACCCCGCTGCCACAATCGATCAGACAATGGAAGCCTTCATGTTCGATTAAAAACGAAGAGGTTGCACTGTTCGCTTTCGGGTAACCGCCCCAAATGCCGATGGGTATAATTTCCATATTGAAACGCCTCCTTCATTGTTGTAAGTGTATCGTGGAAACGCGACAAAGAAAAGTTTGTACGAGAAAAATGGAAAGTAGACAAATTAGGCAAAATACTAGACTACGAGTAGTATCATCTTTTACGAGAAGTACAATTGTAAATAACTAAAAAAGCGAAAAATAATAGTTATAATTTATTTTTTTGTTAAATAGGTGATTCTGATATATGGGTTTCAACTCAAATAATATAAGATTTCAAATGAATTCATTAAAGAGTGGGAAGGTATTGACTGTTCGTCATATTTCAAAATTATTTTTTGCTATTTAAATAATTCTAACTATCTTATATACTGGTAACTATTCGAAAGAATGGTTATTTTTTTCTGAACATTTTTACTAACTATTGGTATGGAAGGAGTCTCCTATGGAAACGAAAAGAAAGGGTTTATTCCAAAGTTTTTTGGACATGGTTGAGAAAACCGGAAATAAGTTGCCGCATCCGGTAACTTTGTTCGCTGGATTGGCGCTGCTTGTCCTTGTCCTATCATGGATAGTATCATCATTTGGGGTAACCGCCGAACATCCTGGCAAGCCGGGAGAAATGATTGAGGTTAAAAATCTACTAAGCGGGGAAGGTATCAAATACATATTTACACAAATGACGGCGAACTTCGTCGGGTTCGCACCGCTTGGTGTTGTTTTGTTAACGATGTTAGGAATCGGGCTCGCAGAAGGATCGGGTCTGATTAGTGCACTGTTACGCGGGTTTGTTATGGCCGTTCCCAAACGACTGATTACAGCAGGACTTGTTTTTGCGGGCGTTATGTCAAGTGTTGCTTCAGATGCGGGATACGTTGTCTTGCCTCCACTTGGAGCGGTTATCTTTGCCGCATTGGGACGTCATCCGTTAGCGGGTCTTGCAGCTGCATTCGCTGGTGTTTCCGGAGGATTTAGTGCAAACCTGTTTTTATCAGGGACGGATGCATTGCTCGGTGAGCTGACCATTTCCGCAGCGGCAATCATGGATCCTGCATATGCAGAAAATATGAACATCGCTATGAACTATTTCTTCATAGCAGCTTCTGTATTCGTTCTAACATTCGTTGGTGCGTGGGTAACTGAAAAAATTGTCGAACCGCGCCTTGGTGAATATAAGGGCGAGTACCGCGAAAAAATTGAAAAGCTGACGACGATTGAGAAAAAAGGACTGGTTTGGGCTACGGTTTCTGTAGTCATCTCAAGTATCTTATTTGCATTGCTCATTCTTCCTGAAGGGGCACCGCTACGTGGAGTGGAAGGCGAAATGCCGATCATTCGTTCACCGTTTATGAGTTCGTTGGTACCGATTATTGCAATTTTGTTCTTTATCCCTGGACTTGTTTACGGAAAAGTTACGAAAGTGATCCGCAATGATCGAGACGTTGCTGCGATGATGTCTGCGACGATGGCGGCGATGGGCATGTTCATTGTCTTGTCATTTACAGCGGGTCAATTTGTTGCCTTTTTCACAGAGTCCAACATGGGGCTGATGATCGGTGTGTATGGTGCGCAATTCCTTGACAGCATTAATTTAAGAGGGATTCCTCTCATCTTGATGTTTATCCTTATTTCAGCATTTATCAACCTGTTCATCGGTAGTGCGTCTGCGAAATGGGCGATGATGGCACCGGTATTTGTACCGATCATGATGGAGATGGGCTATACGCCTGAGTTAACGCAAATGGCGTACCGTATCGCCGATTCGTCTACGAATATCATTTCACCACTTATGACTTATTTCGCGATTATTATCGCATTCGCACAGAAATACGATAAGAAAATGGGAATTGGGACACTTATCTCGGTCATGTTCCCATACAGCATGTTCTTCCTTATCTTCTGGACAGCGACACTTGTTGTCTGGATGTTGTTCGGTATTGATTTGGGTCCTGGTTCAGGAATCCACTATCCAAATTAATCATATAGTGTCTTAAAAACAGGTTTTTTTATAGAAATGAAAACCGCACCCTTTCACAAGAGGTGCGGTTTTTCATTTATTTCTTTTCAATCAACCCTGATTCAATCAAAAATTCTTCTGCGACGATTTCGACCATCATGCCTTCGTTGTCGACTTTGGCGTTCATTTTTTGCATGGCTTCTTCGTCGATTTTCCCTTCGAGTTGTCTGAGGACCTCTTCGATTTCAGGGTACTCTTGCAGCGCTTCTTTTCGTACGAGCGGCAGTGCGTGGTAAGGAGGGAAGTAGGATTTGTCATCCTCCAACACACGCAGGTCATAATCTTGTAGCTGACCGTCTGTTGTGTAGGAGTTGATGACGTCCACTTCTTTCGCGCCGATGGAACGGTACATGATGCCGTGGTCCATCCCTTTGACGTCTTTGAATTTCAGACCGTATTCTTTCTGGAAGCCAGGTAGGCCATCCGGACGGTCGATAAATTCAAAAACCGCACCGAGTGTGAAGTCCTCTGAGACTTTTGCGAAATCGCTGAATGTCTTGACATCTAGTTCTTCAGCTTTCGCTTCATCCAATGCCAATGTGTACGTATTGTTGAAGCCGAATGTGTTGAAGGCGATAATGCCGTCTTCATCTACGAGCCGTTTGGTCAATTCTAGCGTCTCTTCTGCTGTTCCTGGATCTTCATGGTAATAGTTGACGACAATGGTTCCGGTGTAATCCGGTATGACGTCAATCAGTCCGTTCAGCATCGCATTCCAGACGACGTTCGAGCCGCCGAGATTTTCTTTGTAAATGACGGTGATGTCCGTCTTTTCTTCAATCAATTGCCCCATCACATGTGACAAAATGATACTTTCCGTATTGTTCCGGGAACCGAGGGTCAAGGAATCTTTTTCGATGAAAATACAGCCTGAAAGCATAGTTGCGATCAGCAATACGATCATTGATATACCAAGTTTTTTTCTCATACTTACTTCAATCCTTCCGGCGTGGTCCATTTTTCAACCGCAGTGAAGAGCGTTTCAAGAATGATCGCAAGAAGTGCAGCCGGAATCGCTCCGAGTAAAATCAAGCCATCGATACCGCGCGTAATTCCAAGGAAGATGAAATCGCCCAGACCGCCCGCTCCGATGAACGCTGCCAGTGTGGCGTTCCCGACGTTAATGACTGCGGCTGTGCGGACGCCGGCCATAATGACAGGGATCGCTAAAGGTAATTCGACTTTGAAGAGGACTTGCATACTCGTCATCCCCATCCCTTTTGCCGCTTCAGTCGTCGCTTTGTCAACGTCTTTGATACCGGTGTACGTGTTTCGAATAATTGGCAGGAGCGAATAGAGGAACAAGGCGGCAATGGCTGTCTTAACGCCAATCCCGAAAATAGGAATCATGAATCCGAGCAATGCCAAGCTTGGAATCGTCTGCATGATTCCGGCTCCGCCGAGCACCAAGTTCGCAAGCTTAGGTACACGTGTGGCAATAATTCCAAGTGTCACGCCGAGGATAATGGCGATTAACATTGAGAAGAACACGAGTTGGATATGGACAGATGTGGCTGAAAGGACTTCTTGCCAACGCATCTGCAACTGTTGGGTGAGCTGTTGCCAAATATTTAAATTATTCATGGTTGTTTTCCTCCGTATCTGTCCACGGGCTGGACATAGCGGATAGCAATGAACCGCGTGTAACGACGCCTAATACCCGCTGTTGTGCGTCAACAATCGGAATAATGCCGAATGGTGCCTCATCCATCATGACAATGGCGTCCCTGGCTGTTGCTGTTTCTGGCAGGAATGGCTCACGGGATAACATGATTTCTTCAATCGTTTTAATGGCATCCAATCTTTTAATGACATCGTACGCAGAAACGATTCCGATTAGCTTTTTGTCATCATCGACAACAATAAGGTTTGTAATTTTTCGCTGCCGGATAAGCGAGAGTGCTTTTTCCGGAGACCTTTGAGGGAGAGAGGTGATGACGGTTTCCGACATAATTTCGGTCACGGGCATCAGTTCAGGGTTTTGGGTTATCCGGTGTTTCCCGATGAACTCCTCTACAAAGCCGTGGGCTGGTTCGTGAAGTAATTTTTCTGGAGTGTCTAATTGTAGAAGTTTACCGTCTTTCATAATTGCGATGCGATCGCCCATTTTCAACGCTTCATCCATGTCGTGGGTAACGAAAACAAAGGTCTTATTCAATTTTTTATGCAAGGCACTTACTTCGGCCTGCAACTGTTCGCGTGTCAGTGGATCGAGTGCACTGAACGGTTCATCCATTAAAATAATGTCCGGGTTGGCTGCCAGTGCCCGCGCAATCCCGACTCGTTGCTGTTGACCGCCGGAAAGTTCTTTGGGGTAACGGGTGGCATATACTTCGGGATCGAGGCCGACGAGTTCAAGCAGTTCGTTCACTCGCGCTTTTATCTCCTTGTCATTCCATCCCTTCATTTGCGGGACAATGCCAATATTCTTTTCGATCGTATAGTGGGGGAAAAGACCGATCTGTTGAATGACATAACCGATGTCCTTACGCAATTCGGATGGATTATACGAATTGATATCTTTTCCGTTGATGGAAATGGTTCCACTCGTATGGGGTTCCATCTTATTGATCATTTTCATCGTCGTTGATTTTCCCGAACCACTCGGTCCAATTAGCACCAAAAATTCACCTTCCTGAATATCGAAGCTAATTGATTTAACGGCTTGGAAGCCGTCATCATACACCTTGCTCACAT
The DNA here is from genome assembly GCF_022346545.1 of Sporosarcina sp. ACRSM. Classification (GTDB taxonomy): domain Bacteria; phylum Bacillota; class Bacilli; order Bacillales_A; family Planococcaceae; genus Sporosarcina. The sequence continues at coordinate 164,136 of NZ_JAKRNU010000003.1, forward strand.
TCTCAAATTTCAGCATGAAATCCTCCTATTATTTTTTTCTTTCATTATTATTTTGATAAAGTGAATAAAAAAATAATGAAAGGTAATAAAAAAACAAGACATTTTAACTCTTACCAATTTAAGAGTCTCGTCTTATTCAAGTAGTATAGCATATGCAAAGAATATTTAACAGGTTTTTCTGATTTTTCCGTCCTCTGATGTCCTGAATTGCTTGGTCGTGAAGGTTTTCGATAAAATGGACGGAAGAAGGGAGTCGATCGGGGTGGACATGAGCATTTTTATTGTTGAGGATGATATTTCAATTTTTAATTCACTAAAAGAACGACTGGAGCAATGGTCTTTTCATGTCAAGGGACCGGCTGATTTTAACGATGTGATGGGGTCTTTCATTCAAACGAATCCACATCTTGTCATCTTGGACATTCAACTGCCGGCTTATGATGGATTCCATTGGTGCCGCGAAATTCGTGCGGTGTCAAAAGTGCCGATTATTTTTTTATCCTCCCGCGATCATCCGCTGGATATGGTCATGGCGATGAATATGGGCGCGGACGACTATATTCAGAAACCGTTCCACCTGGATGTGCTACTTGCGAAAACGCAAGCCTTATTGAGAAGGACGTATGCATATGGAGAGGAAGCGCCGGATGTGCTGGAGTGGAATGGTGCGATGATTGACTTGAAACGGGGCGTCATTCGACGAGATGGGCAGGAAACGGAGCTGTCGAAAAATGAATTTTTCATCCTGACTGTGCTCGTTCAATCCAATGATGAAATTATTTCACGTGATGATTTGATCCGAAAATTATGGGATGACGAACGGTTTGTCAATGACAATACATTGACGGTGAACGTGACGCGCCTACGGCAGAAACTTGCGGAAATCGGGCTGGGTGAAGCAATTGTTACGAAAAAAGGACTTGGTTATATGGCGGTCACGTTGTAGGAAGGGGGTTATCCACATGTTCATTCATTATGTGAGGGATATGAAAAGTTGGATTTTGTTTTTTGTGCTGTCGCTCGGGTTGGCGGACATGCTCATTTGGTTGGATCCGGGGATCGACGCAAAGTTTGCATCGGTCCTTTATTTTAATCTGTTGCTGATTGTCATATTGGTCTTATTTATCGTTTGGCGGTATCGGGTGGAAATGAAATTCACGAAAAAACTGGTTATGCTTGCAGAAGAGCAAACGAAGGACTGGCAGGAAGCATTGCCGGAAACTGACTTTCTGCGTGATGAAATGGTGAAAGAAGTTTTGCAACAGGCCGAGATGGAATTTTCAAGTGAACTGGCCGCCATTCGGAAGGATCGTGTCATCGAAGGGGACTATACTGCCGCGTGGGTGCATGAAGTGAAAACACCGCTGACCGCGATGAAATTGACGATGGATGCCCATCGGGAAAATCCGGTTATCCGGAAAATAGAAACGGAGTGGTTGCGCGTCCATTTGTTGATCGACCAACAGCTGTACATTTCGCGATTGCCGACGCTTGAAGCGGATTATGTTCTGGAAAAAGCGGACCTTCGCCAGCTGGCCACTGCGGAAGTGCGTGAACTAGCGACATGGTGCATGGAAAAGAATATTGCAGTCGAATTGGAAGGCGAAGGGCTAGACGTTGTCACAGACGTGAAGTGGAGCCGGTTCATCATCCGGCAACTTTTGACGAATGCATTGAAATACAGTCCAGAAGGGGGAACCATTTTTATTTCGATGCATGTCACGGGGGTGGGAAATGCTATATTGACGATTAAAGATGAAGGGCCCGGCATCGAACCGCATGATGTACCGCGGATTTTCGATAAAGGATTCACCGGCGGCACCGGGAGATTGCATAACGCCGCAACCGGCCTAGGCCTTTACCTCGCACAAACGGTTGCGGAGAAAATCGGGATTCAACTGACAGTGCAATCTGAAGTGGGAAAAGGAACGATTGTTGGCATGACTTTTTCTATTGAAAATGAGTTTGATAAAACGAGAATTCGCTCGGGGGATGTGTAATGAGGAGGGCGCGATGGTGGGGGATTATGATCGTTTGGAGGGAGTTATTGAGCGTTGGGAATGGTTTATGATCACTTGGAGGAGCTCCTTGAGCGCTAGGGGGAATTAATGATCGTTAGAGGGAACCCATTGATCGCAATGAAGAATTAATGATCGCTAGATGCATCTTATTGATCGTTGGCAATGTTTGAAGATTGATTAAAGGGTCATTGAGCGTTAGAAAAAGGTTATGATCACTTGGATGTGTCCTTTGAGCGCTAGGGAGAATTAATGATCGCTAGAAGGAGGTCATTGAGCGCCAGCAAGAATTAATGATCACTTGAAGGCACTCCATCCCCATTTCAACTTTGTTCAAAGGTGATTTTGCATGAATTCTCATGACTGAACTTTGCAACATGACAATATTGTCATGTTGGGGCTTCCGTTTGTCATGTAAATCGAACGACTCGCTGTATGAATCGCGATACGATAGAGACATGATGAAGAGGGAGGCAGTTGCAATGAATACGATACATTCAACGGGTAATACCGTTTTACATGCACAAAATGTGCGGAAATCATATGGTTCGCGTGGCAATGTCCAGCAAGTTTTGAAAGGGATCGATTTGCGTGTGATTGAAGGGGAGTTTGTGGGAATCATGGGATCGTCGGGAGCGGGAAAGACGACGTTGCTGAACGTTCTCGCGACGATTGATCGTGTGACGGAGGGGACCGTCCTGATTAGCGGTTCTGATATTTCCAAGATGAAAGACGCGGAGTTATCTGCATTCCGGCGCGATAAGCTGGGCTTTATTTTCCAAGATTATAATTTGCTCGATACATTGACAGTAAAAGAAAATATTTTGTTGCCCGTATCGCTGGGAAAAAAGAAAAAAAGAGTGGTGGAGGCGGAATTCAATGCCATCGCCGACATTCTAGGCATTAAAGATCTCGCGCATAAATACCCGCATGAAATTTCCGGTGGGCAGAAGCAGCGGACGTCTGCTGCTCGTGCATTGATCAATAAGCCATCGATGGTCTTTGCGGATGAACCGACGGGCGCGCTTGATTCGAAATCGGCGTCGTCTTTGCTTGGCACGATGGAAGAAGTCAATGAACAGCGGGGTGTCACGATCATGATGGTGACCCATGATCCTGTAGCATCGAGCTACTGTAGCCGTGTCGTCTTTTTGAAAGATGGAACGATCTACTCGGAATTGTATCGCGGTGATAAGACGAGACAAGCTTTCTTCCAAGAGATACTGAAAGTCCAAGGCGTACTTGGGGGCGACAACGTTGACTCTATTTGATCTTGTCATTCGCAGTATGCGGAAAAATATCAAACATTATTATCTCTACTTTTTTGCGCTTATATTAAGTGTTGTCTTGTATTTCGTCTTTGCGACATTGCAATATGATCCAGCCGTTATGGAACAATCCGAAGTCTCTGCGAATATGGCTGCGGCATTCAGAGTAGCGGGCATTTTGTTATTGTTCATCGCCGGCATTTTTGTTGTCTACGCCAATGCGATTTTCTTGAAAAGAAGAAGCAAGGAAATTGGATTGTATCAATTGATAGGATTGACAAAGGGCGCAGTGACGCGACTGCTCATTATTGAAAATGCCCTTCTCGGTGCGGGCGCGCTTATAATCGGTGTTGGGGCAGGGCTGCTCGTTTCCCGCGTATTTTTAATGCTGCTGATGAAATTGATTGGACATGAAGGCTTCATTGAGGTGTCTTTTTCGATGGCGGCAGTTATTCAAACGGCTGTTGTTTTCATTGCCATCATTGCATTGACATCTGTCCAAATGCTGTTCACCGTTTACCGGAGCACTTTGCTTGGATTATTTAATTCTGAGAAGTCAGGTGAGCATCCGAAAAAGCCTAAAACGTTCCTATCCGCGGTGTTGGCTATCCTTGGAATGGGGCTGATTGTGTTCGGTTATTGGTTCTCGGGGCATATGTTGAACAATATGATTTACTTCAATATGTTGGCAGTATTGGCTTCGACAATCCTTGGCACGTATCTTGTGTTTCGCGTCACAATCAGTTGGCTATTTTACCAAATTCGGAAACGGAAGCAAGGGCATCTCGGCTTGAACAATAGTTTATCCCTTGCGCCGCTTATGCATCGGATGAAGGGGAATGCCAATTCGCTGACAATCATTACTGTATTATCCGCGATGACGCTGGCAATGCTGGCGGGTTCGTATTCACTTTATTATTCGACGGAGAAGGAAACGCGTTACATGATGCCGTTTGATTTTGCATTTGACGAACAATGGCTTGCAGATGATGAAATATCAGCCGAGGCTTTTGAAGCCGAATTAAAAGAGAAGGAAATCAATTATACAACAGCAACAATTGAATTGCTTGGTGTGGAATGGACTTATGAAGAAGGGATTTTCCCTGCATTTATGGACTGGTCAGGAGGAATCTACAATACCTATATTGTAAGTGCTAAGCAACTACAAAAAGCAGGCTTACAAGTTGATACACCAAAGGATGGGACTGTCATTTATCATTCCTCAGAGATGAGTTTCTTAGCAAAAGATATGAAAATTCCATTCGAAATCTATATTACAAGTAGTGAGCCGGAAAGCAAATATACAGCTGTAAAATTGGGTGAAGGCAACGTAATCAATAATACTTGGGGTCCCCAATTTGTCGTTAATGACGCTGACTTTGAAAAATATAAAAAAGCGATGGTTCCAGAAAGTATAGAAAACATGTCCCCCGAATGGATCATAAAAAGCATCCGTATTTTCAATATAACTGACAAATCCCAACTTGCGCTAGCTTCGGATATTCGGACCCAGCATTGGGATGAAGGTTCATGGTCATATGGTGCTGATTATTATTCCATGTACGAAAGATCGATCCAGTCAAACGGATTACTCATCTTCATCGCGGGGTTCTTAGGACTTGTGTTCTTAATTTCAACAGGTAGTATCTTGTATTTCAAACAAATGACGGAAGCGGAGCAGGAGAAGAAAAGTTATGCGACACTGCGACAACTCGGTTTTACGGTCCAAGACATCATGCGCGGAATCATCCGTAAGCAGGCATTCGTCTTTGGATTGCCTTTGCTGATCGGCTTGCTGCATTCCGTATTCGCCATCAAAGCGGCCTCGTTCCTCTTTATGTCCGATATTACAGTGCCCGCTTCCATTGCGATGGGCGTCTATGCGCTGATCTACTTGATCTTCGCATTCCTAACAGTCGGTTACTACAGGAAAACGGTCAAATCCGCTTTATAATTGACGCAAGTGCCAGTCACCAGAACAATGAAAATTGCTTTGGTGACTGGCATTTTATAATTCCATCCCCATCCACTTCCAAAACGTGAAGTAAAATAAGACCATCGCCATAATATAAAGAGGCATGAGAACAGCGCTTATTTTAACCAAATGCTTGGCATCAAAGGAGACATCCCCTTCCTCGTAGAACAGAAGAAGGGCTTTTGAACTGACCGGGAAGGTGACACAATAGTTCATCCCGATCAAGCTTAGGAAAACGACTGTTGCGGGATTGACTCCGATTGTTTCGCTGAACAGTATCAAACCCGGGATGAATACGACTGCACGTGTCGTATGGGAAGTGATGTATAAGTGGCTTGTAGTCGTTACAATAGCGATGATCAATACGATCAACCATTCGTTCCCATGCTCGACAAGCCTAAGTACACTAAACAATTCTTTTTCAATCCAGGCGACTGCACCGGTATCGACGAGCACTTTTCCAAGCGCAGTTGCTGCGGCGACGAACACGATCAAATTCCAGGACACGGATTTCATTCCGTCTTTCCAACTGATGACACCAAAGGACGGGAGCATGACGAATACAGCACCGATCATTGTAACGAACGCAATATCGTAGCCGTGGATGCTTTCTGCCATCCAACCGAAAATGAGTAACGTAATCAGAATAACTGTTTTTCTCTCTTTAACATTGAAAGGTTTTTTGGCTTCAGCCGTTACTTCCATTGCTTGTCCTGTAAATTTCGATTCATTGCGGGGCCATAGCATCCATTTGATGATGATTGCGGTGAACAGGGTTGTAATGATTGCAAACGGAACTCCCCATATCAACCATTGAACGTAGGAAATGGTTTGATCGACAGTGCTTTCAAGCAAGCCGATTCCGATTAGATGGGAACCTGCACCGATTAAAGTGGCAGATGTGCTCATTAAGATGACGATGGGTGCAAGTACCGCCAGCGCACTTTGTTCTTTTTCGGAAAATTTTTTGCCAAGTTGTTTAATGATCGGCATGGATAAGGCAGCCCGACCAGAAGTCGAAGGGATGAAAAAGGCGGATGCAAATAAAATGGATGTGACTCCGGCAAGAATGGAGTTTTTATTTTTTGCTCTGCTTAGGATGGAGCGGGTGAACCTCTCCGCCAATCCCGACTGTTTAACCGCTTCCCCGATAATGAATGAACCTACCATTAGCCACACGACTTCTTCCGCAAGTGAATGATAGAGCAATTCCTGACTACCCGCCTTCATCAGCACGATGAATATCAGCAGGGCAATGGCGACAAAGCCGGCGGGAATTTTAGTGGCGATCCATAGGGTCATCGCAGATAAGAAAGCAAACAAGGAAACCTTTGCGCTATAATCCAGATTTTCAATCAGACCGATTGCTAATAAGAAGAGGATATGGACGCCTAGGATTGCCCATGTTTTCTTTGTAAAACGGCTGACCAGCCGAGTGAACGGCCGATGTGCATGCGCATGTTTTTCCGCTCTCGTCATCATTTTTGCAAGACCCCTTTTAAAGAGCTGATCCGTTTGGCAATGGTGAGGCCGATGGAGACTTGCCTCAGCGCAGCTTCCGTACTATCTTCAATCCATTTTGGTGCATTGATCATGGCTTTTTCCAACGTTGTCGGTTTGGGGATGATACTTAAATAAGCATCAATGCCTGCATTGTAATTTAGTTCTGCTCCTTGTCCGATTGTGCCGGTAATCGCAATGACTGGAATGTGATGTTTTTTTGCAATACGCGCGACTTCTGACGGGATTTTTCCGTTTGGCGTCTGAAAATCCAGACTGCCTTCCGCCGTGAAGACGACATCTGCGTTTCTGATTTTTTCTTCGATCTGAATATAATTCTTTATGATTTCGAATCGTGGATACAATGTGGCTCCGGCAAAAGCGATGAGGCCCGCCCCTAAACCGCCCGATGCACCACTTCCAGGTAAATACCTGACATCGAGTGCAACTGTTTTCTTGATTAAAGCGGCATAGTGATCCAGCGCCTCCGATAATAGTTCAACCTGTTCCGGAGTTGCTCCTTTTTGGGGACCGAATACACGGGCGACGCCTTTGTCACCGCATAATAGATTCTTCCAGTTACATGCCACGTCAATGGGGACAGTAGAGAGCCTTTTATCTAGGAAGCTGGTGTCAATATGCCTGACTTTCATTAAGTCTACTACACTGCGTACTTGTATCGGTTTTGAGCGTGTATCTAGAAATTGCGCGCCGAGTGCTTGTGCCATTCCGACTCCGCCATCAGATGTGCCTGAATCACCGCAACCGAACAAGATTTGGTCGACGCCTAAATCCAATGCGGAAAGTATCAGTTCTCCGACACCATAAGTCGTCGTTTCTAAAGGATTTCTTTGATGGCGCGGAACTAATTTCAATCCGGCAACCGCTGCCATTTCGATGACGGCTATCTTCTTTCCGTTCTCAACGAAAATGCCGAAATGGCTTAAAATCTTTTCTCCGACCGGTCCCGTCACTTCACGATAAATGATCTTCCCTGCTTTCAAACGAATGATTGTTTTTGCAAAGCCTTCACCCCCATCAATCATCGGTACAATTTCTACATCAGCCTTACGGTCAAATCGCTTTGCGCCACGCTCCATCGCCAAAGCCACTTCTTCTGCATCCAAACATTCTTTAAATCCTGACGGAACCATAACGATCTTCATTTCCATATCCTCCTCTGAAATCTAACATTGCATACTAATCTAGCAATCGAATACTAGAGGATGCTGAGAGGATCATTAGAAAGTGATGAGAGCTTCTGAAATTGGAGTAAGAAAACTAGACGTTATTATAGTAGAGTTAAATTCCCATAACTACTCGTTGTATGTCTATCCTAGTGAATAGGTATTTTGTTGTAAGGGATTTATTTTGCTACTCATTTATTCATAGTAGAGGAATAGCGAAGATGAGTCTGAGGATAGAATTGGTCAACTGTCTAATTTACTTCAAATAATTCGTGTTATGCTGAACGCAAGAAAATAGCATGTGGAAATGGAGGTTGATGGATAGTGAAGATGAAGTGTGAATGGTTCATGGTTCTTTTGTTCACAATTTTATTGGTATCGGCGTGTAGCGAGAAGCCGGCAAAGGAAACATCGGAAGGCGACAGCACAGAACAGAATGAAAACCTAGAAGGTCGCTTCGATGGTGATGAAGAGAATAAGGTTGAAAAAGAAAAAGTGGAATTTGAAAGCCCAGGAGCGGGTGCGCCTGATGATCAAGGTGAGCTGGACGTCTGGTTCGAGGGGGATGTGTCACTGGATGGCCAAAAACTCACTGTGAAGGGCTTAACGAATCTCTTACCGGAGTCCAAATTATATTTTCTGATGGATGGAATCGAGGCACAGCTCATTGGCGGGAATATGATTGCGTTTGTGGAAGATAATGGTGAATTTTTGTATGAAACAACACTACCGGAAAGTTTTGATGGATTGTTCACGCTTGAAGTGAAGTTCGAACCGGCAATCCAAAATGATGCGATCAAAGAGCATTACGGCGAGTCAGGAGAAAATTTACAAGGCGAATTTATCCGGGTTTACGCTGATACGCAAAGTGAAGTCGATTATAAAAAGGCGGCTGTCCAAATCGAAATGGCACAACAAGATGGACAGAAAGAGAGGGAAATCGAACCGCCTGTGTGGGAAGTGCCGACAGATTATGGGGAGACTGAGATATGGATGGAGCCGACGATAACGAAAGACGATCGTTATGTTTATATCGATGCGAAAAGCAATTTGCTAGAAGGGACGCAAATGAAGTCAAGGGCCAGTATCCCGGGTTACATCACTTCGGGTTTCATTGGCACGACGTACGTAAATCCGGATGGCAGCTTCCGTCTCATTTTCAAAAATCCTGAAAGTGATAAGCGAATCAAAGATTTACAGGATTATGAAATTATTCTTGAACCACAGATTGAGAATTCAATGTCTGCTCGTGTAGCTGCGACATATGGAAAGAACGGTGAACATTTTACCGGAAAGTTAGTGGAACAAGACGGTGATAAGAAAGTGATCCGTTTCCATATGAAAGTGAAAGGGAGTTGACTTGGGGAAAGTCCTTTGAATAGAAAAACATAAAAGCGGAACATTAAGTGAAGACACCAGAATCCAATCAGGCTTCTGGTGTTTTTCAATAGGGCTTAGAAAAAAGTTGGATTTGATCTAATTATGGGTAGATAAAAGGGAAGGACATGAAAAAGTGATGAGAAAGGGGAAATCTGTACATGATCATGGATGCATTAAATTGGTTAGTCGGTCCGGCAAATGATTTCATATGGACGTATCTTCTTATTGGAATCCTGCTCTTGGTCGGCGTTTACTTCACAATCCGTACGAACTTCGTCCAAGTGCGATTGTTCGGCGAAATGTTCCGCTTGATCGTTGAGAAAAAAGAAGATAATGATGGCGTCTCCGCATTCCAAGCCTTTACCATTAGTGCAGCTTCACGGGTGGGGACAGGAAACGTTACCGGTGTGGCGCTAGCCATCGGGATTGGCGGACCTGGCGCGGTATTTTGGATGTGGGTCATCGCTATTATCGGAATGGCCACAGCGTTTGTGGAAAGTACGCTTGCGCAAGTGTACAAGGTGAGGGATGGTGATACGTTCCGGGGAGGACCCGCTTATTATATACAAAAGGCACTCGGGGTCCGAAAGCTGGGAATCGTGTTTGCGATTTTATTGACACTTTGTTTTGGCTTTATTTTTAATGCGGTACAGTCCAATACGATTAGCCAATCGTTCACAGATGTATTTGGTGTACCGGATTGGCTCGTCGGCTTAGTTCTTGTGTTGATAACAGCGGTCATTATTTTTGGCGGCGTCAAGCGAATCGTCAAAGTGACGCAGGCCATCGTACCAATTATGGCGACATTTTATATTGCGGTTGCCCTTTACATTGTCATCGTGAATATCGCGGAAGTACCCGCTATGTTCAAATTGATCATTGAACATGCTTTCGGGATTCAGGAAATGGTCGGCGGTGGTGTTGGTGCCGCAATGTTGCAAGGGATCCGACGCGGTCTATTTTCCAATGAGGCAGGGATGGGGAGTGTGCCGAATGCTGCAGCAACTGCAAATTCATCCCACCCGGCAAAGCAGGGACTTGTCCAGAGTCTTGGTGTTTTCTTTGATACGATCATTATTTGTTCAGCTACGGCGTTTATCATTATTCTTGCCGGTCTTTATGATAAAGGTGAGCAGAGCGGCATCATTTTGACACAATCTTCAATGGCTGTCCATGTGGGTAGTTGGGCACCGTATTTTGTCGCCGTTGCCATTTTCTTTTTCGCCTTTAGTTCAGTTGTCGGGAACTATTATTATGGAGAGACGAATATTGAATTCATCAATGCCCACCGGTCATGGCTGACGATTTACCGCGTGTTGGTACTCGGGATGGTAATGTTTGGTGCGTTGGCAGAAGTGGCAATCGTCTGGAGCATGGCGGACTTGTTCATGGGCATGATGGCGATCATCAATCTGATTGTCATTGTAGTGCTTGGTAAAGTGGCGTTCAAGGTGTTGGATGATTTCACAATCCAACGGAAAAAAGGACTGAATCCCGTCTTTAAATCCAGTTCAGTACCAGGCCTCAAAGGGGCGGAATGTTGGGAAGACGAAAAACAGTGACCTACATGATAACAGCCACTCCAACAATCATGTTGGGTTGGCTGTTATCAAACGTTTTCTTATTCAGCTTCAGTTTTATCAAATGTCCATGTCGTTTCGTTTTTAACGCCACCTGCAGCGATTAACCCACTAATCACACGGATAAAGTAAGTACCCGACTCTCGTCCTTCAAAAACCGCTTGTCCTGTTATGGATTGCCCTGGTTCAATCGTTCCCGTTAATGGGGTAATGCTACTATAATAACTGGAATAATCTCCAGCCCCGCTGCCATCCAGACTATCCGTAAGCTCCAAGCTGTCAATTGTTTCAGTAGCATCGATCGCTACGTCACCGATATTTTTTATCGTGACATCAGTAATAAAGAGATGATCGAACATGGGAACTTCACCGTCTAATTCATCCACCATTTTCACTGATTCAATTGTAATTTCATATTGTCCAAGGGTGCTTTCCGCTTGTCCGCTATCACCAATTTTAAGATTTGTTTGATCTTGGAAGTTACCTGAAGAACGATCATCGATCTCATTCTTTTCCTGTTCTTTCGGAGTTATCTCGTCGCTTATTTCACTATCTGAACTTGAGGAACAGGCTACTAATAATCCGCTACTGATCAATAGCGCTCCAAATAATACAATCATTCTTTTCATAATGATAATCCCTCCAACCCTGTAATACTTTTTGATAGGTTACACTATGTTACCATGGTTTGAAATTTCTGTCATATGTAATTCTTCAATGAAAAAGGAAAGGGCCTTTATGGCTCTTTCCCAGCTTTCTAAAATATCCTTGCTGTTTGTAGCAGTTTCGCATGGTAATTGTCCCTAAATTACGGAACAATCCACTATCTTCGATCCCAAAAACGTTGTTGTGCGATGGCAGTGACAAATTCGCTGTCGAAGTTCGGATTGTTGCCGGCAAAAACGACGCCAGCGAAATTCGTTCCATCTGCTTTTTGGAAATATGGTTGACCGCTTGAAGCAACACCAATTGGCTTATAGTGCTTATAGGCGGTATTGATGAAATACATCATATCCGACTGGAATTTTGCTTGGTTTTTAGAATTTCCTCCAACGACGTAAAGGGAATCGACCAAATAAGGGCTCGATGTGAGGAATGTCTTATTGACGTTCAATTTTGTTCCGTCATCGGCTGTGACCGTACCAAGCTTTTCGCTAATAATTTCAACAAAAACGCCATATTGTTGGAGATAGTTAATGGTATTGGTCACTTCTTGGCCGTTGAATCCATCGCCAACCAATACACCGACTTTTAGCGAATAGGCATACTTAGGCGTACTTGCCTGGCTAAGGGAAGCGAAGCTAGTTGAAACAGGCACATTCGTCCCGCTTGGGCGATTTACCCCGATATTGTCCGCAACGATGTTCGCCATTTCTTTATCCACATTGACCAATACATCCACGTTTTGCTGGCGGACCGATTCGCTTACTACACTGCCGAGTTGATAGCTTAACGCTTCAACCGTATGCTGTTTTTCAATGGTTGTCAGGCTGTTCCAGAAGATCCTCGGCTGGCTGAAGAAGTCATCGAACGATTTGCTCCGTGCCCGTATGGCGTGCCCATCTATTTTTTTCGGATAGGATTCATAGCCACCTTCTTCAGGGGGCGTCGTGTATGGCGTATTATCCGCTAAAGAGTTTTGATGATAGCTGACTTGGTCGACATCGATCCGATACCTCATAAAGCCTTGCCGTGTATTATTATGAAACGGACAGATCGGTCGATTGATCGGCAAGTCTTGGAAGTTCGCGCTGCCAAGACGATGGTATTGTGCACTTTGATAAGCGATTAATCTGCCTTGTAGAACGGGGTCATTCGAAAAATCGATTCCCGGAACGACATTGGCCGGGTTGAATGCGACTTGTTCCAACTCCGCAAATTCATTATCGACGTTGCGATTTAATGTCATCTTGCCGATCAGTTGAACAGGGACGATCTCTTCCGGCCAAAACTTGGAGGGGTCTAGCACATCAAAGTCGAATTTGAATTCATCTTCCATGGAAATCAACTGGACACCTAATTCATATTCAGCATAAGCGCCACGGTCAATCGCCTCTCGAAGATCCCGCCGGTGGAAATCCGGGTCGATCCCGCCAATTTTTTGCGCTTCGTCTTGGAGCAAGGAATGGACGCCAAGGACGGGCTTCCAGACAAATCTTACAAAGGTCGCTACCCCTTGGTCGTTGACAAAGAGATACGTATTGATCGACCATGATTCCATCATGCGATAACTTCTTAAAATGCCCCGATCCGACATAATCCACAGCACCATATGAAGCGATTCTTGGTTATTCGCTACATAATCCCAGAAAGTGTCATGTGCTCCGGCAGCAGTCGGCATTCCAGTACGCGGCTCGGGTTGGTACGCATGCATGACATCCGGGAATTTCATCGCGTCTTGGTTGACTAATACGGGCATGGCAATTGTCGTTAAGTCGTAATTACCTTCTTCCGTGTAAAACTTTACACCTTTACAACGTAAATCCCTTGCCGTATCTTTAGAGCCTCTACTTCCTTGCACAGTAGAAAACCGGACAAATACAGGGGTCTTTTTTCCGGCCTCCTGTAAAAACCCGGCTTTCGTAAATTGCTTCATCGACTGATAACATTCAAACTCACCATGGGCACCGTAACCTCTTGCATGAACCTTTCTTTCGGGTATCGGTTCGTGGACAAAATGGGTCATCTTTTCAAAGAACTCAAAGTCCTGACGCAAGGAAGGACCGCGTGCCCCAGCCTTCAGTTGTTCTGAGTCATTTGATAACTTTTTTGATTGGTTTGTCGTTAATGGATTCCCGGTATTTTTGATACGGAACTGCTCTAGCTGCTCATTTTTACTGTTTGCATCAACGCGTTTTTGATTGCCTGACGATGATTTTTCATCCATGGAATCACCCCATCCCCATTGTTTTTCAACACCTTTAAAATCATATGCATATTTCCGTCACTTATACCTTGTGGCCTTCGTTATGGAAGGAGCCATGATCTATGCCCATTACTCACATAGCGTATGTTTGTTAACGTAAGTTTGACAGCCTGTAGGCAATGAATTCTGCAAAACGTTTGCCTTGCTCTGAACCTTCTATAGTAAAGTGCTTTGGATATAGAAAAGGACCCTGAGACACAATATCAGGATCCTCTGATGAAAGGCATGCTATTCACATGAGCGTGTTAGCGGTTATTCAGTAAGAAGCGGAGGTGGCACAATCCAACCCTTTTCTTTGTTCAAGCGCAGCAGTTTCAGGCCGAACATTGCTCTTTCGGCAATATACTTCCCGAACATTGTGGCAATATCCTCTCTGAGGCATTGCCCCATTACTTGGCTGCATGAGACAAGCCCTTGCCCCACATTTATGGAGACAGCCGCACTGATTTCAGGATCTGAAAACCTTGCGCCGACCGGAATCTCTTCTGCTTTCGCCTTGGGACGTCCAGGCAATGAAGGGGGTGGTGCAACGCCGTTATCTTTTAGGAGTTGTTCAAGCGCCTTGTTTTCAGATTTCATTATTTTGACTGCTTCTTCAAGAAGCTTGATCAGGTCATCGTCACCTGCGTGATTAACAAACGCTTCATAGCCACTGATCAATCCATTGTTTGCTCCGATAAAAGCCCAAACACCAATTACCTCTCCATAATGCATCGGTTCCTTTTTGGGATTTCCATCCATAATGCCCATTCTAAAAGCACTCCTTCTCTTCTTTTTATTTCAATTCCGGTCAATAGCATGTGCGGCATTGGTTTATCTATACGGCATCTTGGGAAAATGGGAATTACCTCGAAATCCCCAAAAGTTAAGGAGTAGCCGATCTGCGCTGGTATAAAAGAGAGGTTAAGGTAAAGGATAATGAGGATTTTATCGAATTGAGGAGGAGACATAATTGGAGGAGAATTTAACATACGGAGAAGACTATAAATATATCCCTGCAACCTCGATTGAAAGTGGAATCGGAACGGAGGTTCTTCCTGATCTCTATAGCTATACGATACAAATCGTGAATATTGTATTGGTCGGGCATCCGGATGAAAGAGAATTTGTTTTGATTGATGCGGGTATGCCTTATTCAGCCGAAAAGATCATTTCTGAAACGGAAAGGCGTTTTGGTGAGGGGAGCCGACCAAAGGCCATTATTTTAACCCATGGACATTTCGACCATGTCGGCGGGATTATCGAGCTGATCAAACATTGGGAAGTACCCGTATATGCCCATGAGTTGGAACTGCCATTCTTAACAGGTGAAATGGATTATCCTGAACCGGATTCGAGTGTGGAAGGCGGGATGGTCTCAAAAATGTCGCCCATGTTTCCACATGAAGCGATTGATCTTGGAAGTCATGTACAGCCGCTCCCCGAAGATGGCAGTGTCCCTTATTTGCCCGATTTTCGTTGGATTCATACACCTGGGCATGCACCTGGACATGTATCACTATTCAGGGAAAAGGACAAGGCTTTAATTGCAGGGGATGCCTTTGTAACCGTGAAGCAGGAATATCTATATAAGGTGATTACGCAAGAACAGGAAATCAGCGGTCCTCCACGCTATTTGACGACGGACTGGACAGCGGCACGGGAATCCGTGGAAAGGTTGGAAGATTTGAAACCAGCTGTAGCGATAACAGGGCACGGACTTCCTATGTCCGGCGAACTGTTGACGGACAGTTTGCGTAAGCTTGTACAGGAGTTCGACAGCATTGCCGTTCCCGATTTCGGGAAATATGTCGATGGAACTTCTGAGTAGGTACCTAACCGAAATGTCAATAAAAATCTATCTTCGACATAAATTTTCATGTTGAAGATAGATTTTTATTTGCGTGGAAAAGTTGTTTATAACTTCTCCTATACTCCTGTGGATTACGATGGAGACGGTTCGCTGAATGTGGACATCTTTTTGTGGATAATGTGGGTAAGTGGCGTGGTCGAAATTTGATCAAAAGTTTTTCCATTTACGTGTAGAACACAATATGTTAGGGTATATGTAACGAATAAGACACTATATATAGTGTTTCGGAAAGTTAAGCAGTGAAAGCGTTTTCGGCTTTTCCGCCTATTTTGGCAAATGGTTAGTGAAGCGCCAGTCACTTCTTACTTATATAAATGATCACACGTCCATATGGAGCAGATCCATGGGGCGTTAGCGTAAAGTTATACCGAAATGGACTGCTTTAGTTAATAAATGGAGGGAACAGATTACCATGACAATTAAAATTGCGAAGACCGGTATCGATCGGTTATTGGATGAATTACAAAGTGAATTTGGGGTTAGCAAAATTGAACCGTTGATCATTGCAAGTGACCGGTGGAGACAGCGCAATCCTGAAGGAAGCGAGTCTGAATGGGCAAAGGCAATGACATTGGAAGCGCTGAGTAATATCGATGAAGCCGAGGTCTATTGGACATTTGTAGCGGCACGCATCCATCTTCGCGATGTCTACAATCGTCAAGAGCAGTTGCGTGGAGCGAAGGTTTACACGGACTTTGCGGATAATGTAGCCCGACTTGTGGAACAGGGACTGTACACGCCTGTATTGACTGAAAAATATTCACGTACAGATTTAGAGGCGCTTGGAAACCTTCTTGATCCGGAACGGGACAAACTCTTTACATATATCGGTTTGAAAACGTTGATGGATCGTTATGTTGCGATCAATTTCACGAAACAGTCCGTTGAACTTCCACAGGAGCGCTGGCTCATCATCGCGATGACACTTATGCAGGATGAGACGGAAAACCGCTTGGAAAAAGTGGCGGAATCGTACTGGGCGATGAGCAATCTGTATATGACTGTTGCAACGCCGACATTGGCGAATGCCGGCAAGCCGCATGGCCAGTTGTCGAGCTGTTTCATCGATACAGTCGACGATTCGTTACAAGGCATTTACGACAGCAATACGGATGTCGCCAACTTATCGAAATACGGCGGCGGAATCGGCGTCTATATGGGGAAAGTTCGGAGCCGCGGTTCATCCATCCGAGGATTCAAAGGTGCTTCAAGCGGTGTGCTTCCATGGATTAAACAATTGAATAATACAGCAGTCAGCGTTGATCAGCTCGGACAACGTCAAGGCGCGATCGCGGTCTATCTTGATGTTTGGCACAAAGATATCTTCACATTCCTGGATCTTAAATTGAACAATGGGGATGAGCGTCTTCGTGCACATGACATTTTCACAGGTGTCTGCCTTCCGGATATTTATATGGAACAAGTGGAAGCACGCGGGGAGTGGCATTTATTCGACCCACATGAAGTGCGCACGGTCATGGGCTACTCGCTTGAGGACTTTTACGATGAGACAAAAGGAAAGGGCTCATTCCGTGAAAAATACGAGGAATGTGTTAACAATCCAGAGCTCAGCAGAGAAACGGTACCAGCGATCGACATCATGAAACGCATCATGCGCAGCCAGCTTGAGACAGGCGTGCCGTTCATGTTCTATCGAGATGAAGTGAACCGTGCCAATGCCAACAAGCATGAAGGAATGATCTATTCTTCGAACCTCTGCTCAGAGATCATGCAAAACATGAGTGCTACGCAATTTGAATCTGTCACATTGGAAGATGATATTGTCGTTTCACGTTCGAAACCGGGCGATTTCGTTGTTTGTAACTTATCATCCATCAACCTGGGACGCGCAGTTCCGGAAGATGCATTGGAAAGACTGATTTCCATCCAAGTGCGCATGCTTGATAATGTTATTGATTTGAACAAAATTCCGGTTGTCCAAGCACAGCGGACGAACTCACGCTATCGTGGTATCGGTCTTGGTACATTCGGTTGGCACCATTTACTCGCACTGAAAAATATTCAGTGGGAATCGGATGAGGCCGTAGACTATGCGGATAAACTGTACGAAAAAATTGCTTATTTGACGATTAAAGCTTCCGCGGAATTGGCGAAAGAAAAAGGGGCTTATCCATTATTTGAAGGATCGGAATGGCAGTCCGGTGCTTACTTTGAACACAAGGGGTATGAATCGGAAGAATGGCTGGCACTGCGTGCGGAAGTGGCTGAAAACGGCATGCGTAATGGCTATTTGATGGCTGTTGCACCGAATAGCTCGACGTCTGTCATCGCAGGATCGACGGCATCGATCGACCCGATCTTCAAACCGTTTTACCATGAAGAGAAGAAAGACTATAAATTGCCGGTCGTCGCACCTGATCTGAATCACCGTACGTATGACGTCTACCGTCGTTCTGCGTATATCGTCGATCAGCGCTGGTCCGTTAAACAGAACGCGGCAAGACAACGCCATATTGACCAATCGATTTCGTTCAACTTGTATGTACCGAATAATATCCGTGCTTCCGTTCTTCTGAACCTGCATATCCAAGCATGGAAATCCGGGATGAAAACGACGTATTATACGCGTTCGACTGCGGCGGATATCGAAGAGTGCGAATGGTGTCATTCTTAATCGCCTACGCTTCGTGGAGTGGAAATACTCAGGAAGTTGCGGAGCTTATTGAGGAAACGTTGATAAGTAGCGGCATTGCCGTTACGATGCATCGAATTGGCGGAGGGATTGCGATTCCGGATCCCCGTCAATACGATGCGATGCTCATCGGATCCTTTACATGGGATAAAGGCGCTACACCTCATGAAGTGAAAGATTTCGTCGCAGATATCGGCTATAAACCCGACAATGTTTACGTCTTCGGAACGGGGGATACCCAATTCGGAGGCGATGCATTGTTTTGCCATGCCGCAGTGAAATTGGCACGATTCTATGAATCGGGTTATGAGCCGCTTCAAATCGAACAAAGCCCACGCGGTGTACAGGAAGAGAAAGTGATCGAATGGTCGAAAGGGGTTATTCAACATTGGAAATACTTAAACGAGTAAAGGTCATTGAACCAGCAAATCCGAACAAATCTACAGCAATTTTCGGCGGAAAAGCAAGTGGCATCCTCAATTGGAATGATCTTGCCCATCCGCATTTCTATACATTACGCCAACAAATTCGTGCACTTTTTTGGACAGCGAACGAAGTGGATATGACACAGGACGTCAAACAGTTTCCAACGATGACGGAGCGGGAAAAGGATGCTTTTCTTAAAATCATCGGTTTGCTTGCTACACTCGACGGTCCACAAACAGATGTCGCAGCGAAACTTTCTGATTTTACGACGGATCCATCGGTGAAATCATTGATGGCAACGATTGCCGATCAGGAAAGTGAGCATAACCACAGCTATGCGTATGTCCTTTCGTCTGTCACAACGCTTGATAAGCAACTGGCTTCGTTTGAGATGGGACGCACGGATGAAGTGTTGATGCGACGCAATGAGCGGATCGTTGAGGTTTACAATGAGTTTGCTGAGCGTCCGACAATCGAGTCGGCATTGAAAGCGATGGTCTACACGACGTTGCTAGAAGGATTGTTTTTCTATAGTGGCTTCGCCTTTTTCTATAATTTGGCTCGCCATCAAAAAATGGTCGGTACATCGACTATGATTTCATATATAAATCGTGATGAACTGCAACACGGGAAAGCGATCAGTGATATTTTCCGTGCAGCGCTTGCGGAGAATCCAGAGTATAACACAGAAGAATTTACAGAGTGGATCTATGATCAATTCCGTCATTCCGTTGAACAGGAAACAATCTGGAGTCAGTATGTCCTTGCGGATATCGAAGGCATCGATCTTGAAGAAATGGCGGGCTATGTTAAATACCGTGCCAATAAGATGCTGCGCATGTTAGGGTTAAGTGAAATCTACCCGGAATACACCGATAATCCGATGAAATGGATCCGTGCTTATGTGGATAGCTTTGATGATACGAAAACCGATTTCTTTGAACAAACATCTCGTCAATACGTCAAGACAAGTGATTTGAACGGATTTGACGATTTATAATAGAGCGAAAAGAGAGTGCATGAAAAACGTGTACTCTCTTTTTATCTTCATTCAGCAAATGTTTTGTACTGAAAGTGAAGTGCCAGTTGCTGAATGAAGATAAAGCCTCCGGCGGATGTCACAGATTTTGAAAGGAGTTAATTGAGCTTTGCTCAATTCAAAATCTGGACGCAATTACGCCGAGGCGTAATTGATAGTTCAATAGGGTATTGCCTATTTTTCAACTGCAGAGCCACCTTATCTATTTTTAGACAGGGTGGTTTTTTGCTGTCTTAAGGGAAGTCGGGAATGGATATAGGGCATTCCCCAATAGAAAGAATGATGACTAAACTTTAGAGTTATGGGTATAGGGATGAGTAAGGATATTGATCTCCGAATCATCTAAAAATTGATAATCATGCATGTAACCTGTTCGTAATTCTAGTCTTAACAATCTACATCTTTCCGAAGCTATTTTGATAAAGGAGTGAGTTTTGCCGATGAAGAATCCGAGGAAGAAAGCGTTTGGATTAAATTATTTTAAGCCGGTTGAGCGCTATTCTGGAAATTGGTCCATTTTGGAAGAGAAAAGCAGAGAATGGGAAAACATGTATCGCCAACGTTGGTCTCATGACAAAGTCGTCCGTACAACGCATGGTGTCAACTGTACCGGCTCCTGCAGTTGGAAAGTATTTGTAAAGAACGGCATTATCACTTGGGAAAATCAGCAGATTGACTATCCTTCTTGCGGGCCGGATATGCCCGAATTCGAGCCGAGAGGATGTCCACGGGGCGCTTCGTTTTCCTGGTACGAATATAGTCCGCTTCGTGTGAAATATCCGTACATACGCGGGAAACTGTGGCGCATGTGGAGTCAGGCGCTAGCCGAGCATCATGATCCTGTGAAAGCGTGGGCAAGCATAGTGGAAAACCCTGAGCAAGCGGATGCCTACAAAAAAGCGCGCGGCAAAGGCGGGCATGTCCGCGTCAACTGGCGGGATGCGACGATGCTCATTTCCGCACAACTCATTTATACGATCCGCAAATACGGTCCGGATCGGATTGCCGGATTCACGCCAATCCCGGCAATGTCGATGATCAGCTATGCATCCGGTGCACGCTTCATCTCCCTACTAGGTGGCGAGATGTTAAGCTTCTACGATTGGTATGCGGATTTACCTCCGTCTTCCCCGCAAATTTGGGGTGAACAGACAGATGTGCCAGAATCCAGTGATTGGTTCAACGCAGGTTACCTCATTATGTGGGGATCGAATGTTCCATTAACGAGAACGCCGGACGCCCATTTCATGACGGAAGTGCGCTACAAAGGGACGAAAGTTGTTTCTGTCGCACCGGACTATGCAGAAAGTGTGACGCATGCGGATGACTGGATTGCGGCCAATCCGGGAACGGATGCCGCCGTCGCGCAAGCGATGACCCATGTCATTTTAGATGAATTTTACGAGCAGCGCAAAGAGCCGATGTTCTTGAATTATGCGAAGCAATATACGGATATGCCTTTCCTCATTACGTTGGAAGAGCATGAAGGTTCTTACAAAGCTGGACGCTTCTTGCGGGCGAGTGACTTGGGCAGCGAATCCGAGCATGCAGAGTGGAAGCCTGTCATCTACGATGAAACGACTCATGAAATCATTGTTCCGAATGGGACGATGGGACAGCGTTGGGAAAAGGATGTCAAATGGAACTTGATTCTCGACAATGAAGATGGCACACGTGTGGAGCCAGCCCTATCCGTTGCAGATCATGAAGCGGAATGGACGGAAATGGTTTTCCCTTATTTTGATAACGTGGAAAATGGAACGTTCAGACGTCCAATTCCAGTGAAAAAAGTTATCTTCAAAGATGGAACGGAACGTCTTGTGACAACCGTCTACGATCTAATGCTCAGCCAGTACGGTGTCGGTCGCATCGGCAGTGAGTTGGAAGCACAAGGTTATGACGATGCAACTTCGCTGTACACACCGGCATGGCAAGAGAAGGTCACCAGCGTGAAGCCTGAGCTAGTCATCCAGATTGCCCGTGAATTCGCACAGAACGCCTTGGATACGGGCGGACGTTCGATGATCATCATGGGGGCCGGTATCAACCATTGGTTTAACAGTGATACCATCTACAGATCGATCTTGAATCTCGTGACGTTGACGGCTTCTCAAGGGGTAAATGGAGGCGGCTGGGCGCATTATGTCGGTCAGGAAAAATGCCGACCAATCGAAGGGTGGAGCACAATTGCCTTTGCAAGGGATTGGCAAGCACCGCCGCGCCTGCAAAACGCCACTTCATTCTTCTACTTTGCAACAGATCAGTGGAAGTACGAGGAAATGGGTGCGGATCTGCTCATGTCACCGACCGGTGGAAAAGCACGCTACGAACACCCGGCAGATTACAATGTGCTGGCTGCACGGCTCGGTTGGTTGCCGTCCTATCCACAGTTCAATAAGAACAGTCTTTTATTTGCCGAAGAGGCGGCGAAAAACGGCAAGACATCGACAGAAGAAATTGTGAACCATACCCTCGAACAGCTGAAATCCGGTGAAATCCACTTTGCAGCAGAGGATCCAGGTGCACCTGAAAACTTCCCGCGCTCGTTATTCGTTTGGCGTTCGAATCTTGTGTCCAGTTCTGCAAAAGGACAGGAATATTTCATGAAACATCTCTTCGGTGCATCAGATGGTTTGCTTGCATCTCCGAACGAAGAGGTGAAGCCGGAAGAGATGGTTTGGCGAGATGAAGTGCAAGGGAAACTCGATCTGCTTGTTGCGCTCGATTTCCGGATGACGGCGACGCCCATGTACGCGGATATCGTGCTACCGGCGGCTACATGGTATGAGAAACACGATCTTTCATCGACGGATATGCATCCGTTTGTCCATCCGTTCAATCCGGCGGTCGATCCGCTTTGGGAATCCCGTTCGGACTGGGATATTTATCGCACAATCGCCCAAACATTCTCGGAAATGGCCAAAACGCATCTTCCTGGCATCTACAAAGATCTGGTCACTTCGCCATTGGCACATGACTCCGTTCAGGAGATCGCCCAGCCTTACGGGGAAGTGAAAGATTGGAAAAAAGGGGAAGTGGAAGCCATACCGGGCAAAACAATGCCAGGCATGACGATTGTCGAGCGGGATTACACGAAAGTTTACGATAAATACGTGACGCTCGGGCCGCTGTTATCGACAGGAAAAGTGGGGGCTCATGGCGTAAGTTTCTCCGTAGCGGAAGAATACGAAATGATGAAAGGCATCAATGGCACTTATTTCGATGACACTATTAAAAACGGGCTTCCGAAATTGCATACGGCCAAACAGGCGGCCGAAGCGATGCTGACATTGTCCTCTGCGACGAATGGCCGCGTTTCACAACGGGCTTTCGAAGCGGCAGAACAAGATACAGGTGTGGAGTTGAAGGATATTTCAGCGGACCGTGCTGCGGAGCGTTTTACATTCGCAGGCATTACAGCGCAACCGCGGGAAGTCATTCCGACGCCGGTCTTTAGTGGTTCCAACAAATTGGGCAGACGCTATTCACCGTTTACAACGAATATCGAACGGCTTGTTCCGTTCCGAACATTGACGGGAAGACAGCATTTCTATATCGACCATGAATTCTTCCTCGACTTTGGCGAAGCGTTGCCGGTCTATAAACCGACATTGCCGCCGATGGTATTCGGACCGCGCGATAAACAGATCATCGGTGGACAGGATTCGCTTGTGTTGCGCTATTTGACACCGCATGGCAAGTGGAATATTCACTCGACGTACCAAGACAATCAACATATGCTAACCCTTTTCCGTGGCGGTCCGACAGTGTGGATTTCCAATGAAGACGCGGAAGAACACGACATCGCCGATAACCAATGGCTCGAAGTGTATAACCGGAACGGCGTCGTGACCGCAAGAGCCGTTGTCAGTCACAGAATGCCAAAAGGAACGATGTTCATGTATCACGCGCAGGATAAGCATATTCAAGTACCGGGATCAGAAATAACAGAAGAACGTGGCGGCAGCCATAATGCGCCGACGCGGATCCATATGAAACCGACACAGATGGTTGGCGGATATGCACAGCTCAGTTACGGCTTCAATTATTATGGTCCAATCGGAAATCAGCGGGATGTGTACGTCGCAGTCCGCAAGATGAAGGAGGTCAATTGGCTTGAAAATTAAAGCGCAAGTTGCAATGGTCATGAACTTGGACAAATGTATCGGTTGTCACACTTGTAGTGTCACTTGTAAAACGACATGGACGAACCGTGAAGGTGCCGAGTATATGTGGTTCAACAACGTAGAAACAAAGCCTGGGATCGGTTATCCGAAACGGTGGGAAGACCAAGAGCTCTATAAAGGTGGATGGAATCTCCGCAATGGTAAGTTGGAGTTGAAATCCGGATCCAAGTTATCGAAGATCGCACTCGGTAAAATCTTCTACAACCCGGATATGCCGGAAATGAAAGATTACTATGAACCGTGGACGTATGATTATGAAAAATTGACGATGGCCGGCGACAGCGAGCATACGCCTGTCGCGCGCGCGAAATCTGTCGTATCAGGCGAATATATGGACCTAGAATGGGGTCCGAACTGGGAAGACCAGTTAGCTGGTGCGCACGTAACAGGACCGACCGACCCGAATATCCAAAAAATCGAGGAAGAGATCAAGTTCAACTTTGAGCAGGCATTCATGATGTATTTGCCAAGACTTTGCGAACATTGCCTCAATCCAAGTTGCGTTGCATCATGTCCATCCGGTGCGATGTATAAGCGGGATGAGGATGGAATCGTTCTTGTCGATCAAGAAGCATGCCGTGGCTGGCGCTATTGCATGACGGGCTGCCCGTATAAGAAAGTCTACTTCAACTGGAAAACAAATAAAGCGGAGAAGTGTACATTCTGTTTCCCGCGGATCGAATCAGGCTTGCCAACGGTTTGTTCCGAAACTTGTACAGGACGGATCCGGTACTTAGGCGTCTTGCTATATGATGCAGACCGTGTCCTTGAAGCCGCCGCTACACCGGATGAAAAGGATCTATACAAAGCGCAATGCGATCTGTTCCTTGATCCGAATGACCCGGAAGTTATTGAACAGGCAAGACGGGATGGTTTGGCGGAGGAATGGATCGAAGCGGCACAAAATTCCCCGGTGTACAAACTGGCGATCGAATACAAATTAGCATTTCCGCTTCACCCTGAATACCGGACATTGCCGATGGTGTGGTATGTACCGCCACTTAGCCCGATCATGAACTATTTTGAAGGGAAAGATTCGATCAAAAATCCGGATATGATTTTCCCGGCAATCGAGGAAATGCGGATTCCGATCCAATACCTTGCCAATATGTTGACAGCGGGGGATACAGAAACCGTGAAAGGGTCACTGCAACGTATGGCGATGATGCGTTCTTATATGAGAGCGATGAGTTCAGGGAAAGAATTTGATGAGTCCCGTCTTGAGCGGGTCGGTCTGACAGCGCAACAGACCAAACAGATGTATAGATTGCTGGCTCTTGCAAAGTATGAAGACCGCTTCGTCATCCCAACTTCCCATAAGGAAGGGCATATGAACATGTACCGTTCCCAAGGTTCCGCAGGTTATACGGAAATGGGGGATTACAATATGGGCATGAACCAAAGCCAGTTCAGCTATTCCACTATGGGAGCGGATGGAGGGTGTGACGGTTGCGGCCCGGTCTCTCCGATGAAATCCGGAAAGGAAATTTACGAAGAGAACTTCTATGGGGGGATCTGGCGTGATTGATCTGCAAAAGCTATACGAAGAGAAGCAGGCTTTCGGTTTTTTCGCATATCAGTTGTCCTATCCAGAGAAGCTCAGCTTTCATCCGTCGGTCATGGAAGAGTCTTTTGACTCTTCCCATCCGGCTTACCCAGCGGTCAAAACCTATTGGGAACAGATGTATACATACAGCTTCGATGAAATCCAGGAGATGTATACGTCCACATTTGATTTCCAAAAAGAGACGACGCTGTTCATGACCTTTGTGAAATACGAAGATGCAAAAGAGCGCGGTCAAATGTTAGCGAGATTGAAAGTGCTCTATGAGATGTTCGGACTGGATATGCCAGATAGCGAGTTATCGGATTTTCTACCGCTCATGTGTGAATTTATCTATGCCGCTGAATGGCTGGGAGATCCACGGGCGCAACAAAGTTTTTCCATGCTGCTCGCGGTGATGGAAGACGGCACCTATCATTTGATGAAGGCGCTCGAAAAGCATAACAGCCCTTATTTCCACCTTATCAAAGGGATGAGGGAAACATTCAAATCTTGCATTCGGCAGGAGGAAACGGCCAATGACTAATCAATTTCTATGGGTCATATTCCCTTATATTTGCATGGCGACGTTCATTGTCGGCCATATTTTCAGATACCGGAACGATCAGTTCGGTTGGACGGCAAAATCAAGTGAATTCATCGAGAAGAAGCAGCTGATGATCGGCAGTATTTTATTTCACGTCGGGATCATTCCGGTGATTGCAGGTCATGTTGTCGGGCTCGGTATCCCGAAAGAATGGACACGTGCACTTGGCATCAGCGACCATCTCTACCATATGGGAGCGATTTGGGTCGGCGGTTTATTCGGATTTATGACGTTGATCGGCATGGTGATTTTGACATGGCGGCGTTTCGCCTTGAAAAATGTACGCCAATTGTCTTCGGCTTCCGATCTGATTGTCAATTCACTGCTGTTGCTCATCGTGTTCTTGGGCATTTACAGTGTTGTTGTGACAAACGCGGTACAGCCTGAGTTCGATTATCGGGATTCGATTTCAGTTTGGTTCCGTTCGCTTCTGATTTTCCGTCCGGAAGCGGCGTACATGTCTGCTGTTCCGTTGGCGTTCCAACTGCACGTGTTAACCGGATTTCTCATTTTTGCGATGTGGCCTTTTACAAGGTTGGTTCACGTATGGAGTGTTCCGTTGAATTACGTAGGAAGAAGCTATATCCTGTATAGAAAGAATCGTACAAATTAAGGGGAAAAGGGTGGGAGCGCCTTTTTCTATATAGGGAGTATAGGACGATGAGAAAACATGATCGATTTGATTTTCAAGAGAAGATAGAGCAGATCAAAGAGGATTTTGGTTTTGACTTTGTCGGTGTGGCACTCGTTCAGTCCGCTGAACGCCGTTTTGAATTGCGTTGGACATACGCCATTGGCAATCGCAGTGAACGCTATCGGAGAATTGTTTTACAGAGCGGGAAAGGTATTGCGGGGCATGTTTTTAAGTCGGGTAAACCATTTCTCGTGGACAATACGGAAAAGGTGCTTGGAAGCAGGGATTTGTTCAATTATCCGATTATCGATGTGGAAGGGTTGAAAAGTTTTGGTGCCATCCCTCTTTATCAATCCAACCGCGTCCAAGGGGTGTTGCTTGTAGGGTACCGATCCGTCGGTGAACTGTCTGCTGAAGCATTTGCACAATTCCGTCGTGTGATCGAGACGCAAATCGGACCCTATACCAGTGGGGAGAGGATCGAAAGTTGATACGTGTAAGTGATGCCCAGTTAAATGATCTGCTGTTGAAGCTATTCGAAAACTCTGCCGAAGCAATTTTCTTTTTTGATCGGCATGGAAAAGTGATCGCGCTGAACCATGCAGCAGAGCTCATATTGGATGCGGAAGTGTTGGATCGGATGGCTGCGGGTGATAAAGAAGCGATTTGTCTGACTTGTAAAGGGTATACGAGCGAACAGGAAATGCAGACGTGCATGTCCTGTTATATGAAGAACCCCCAACAAGATATCAGTTCCTTCCAAGTATACTTAGATACGAAAGGGAAAGGGGTTATCCCTTATACGGCTAGTTACCAGACGATCGATGTGGAAAACGGCATTCGGGTTTTCATGTTGCGGGATTTAACGAAGCAATTTAAAACGCAAGAAATGCTCAATCAGAAAATGATGATGAAAAATGTCATCAAGGCACAAGAAGATGAACGAAAACGCATTTCAAGGGAATTGCATGATGGTGTGGCGCAGGAAATGCTCAGTTCCCTTGTTGAACTCCGGGTGCTGAAATATATGAATGTAGATCAGGAAGTACTGCAGAAAGTACAGCAGACGGAAGGGACACTGATGCGGCTACTCGATGATATCCGTCATTTATCGGTCGAGTTAAGACCGGCCGCGCTGGATGATTTAGGACTTGAAGCAGCATTTAGAACCCATTTCAAATGGATTGAAAAGAATTATGGGCTTGTCGTTCATTTCACATCCGAATTAGAATCCAAACGATTTGAAGGCGAGGTTGAAACAGTCGTCTACCGAATCTGTCAGGAAGCGGTATTCAATGCGCTGAAATATGCAGACGTCGATGAGGTAAACGTCCGTCTTTTCGAAGAAAACGAAGCTTTACAGTTACACGTTGCCGATCAAGGCGCAGGGTTCGATCTGAATATTGTTCAACCGAAAGGGACCGGTCTCGGGTTATATGGGATGCGGGAGCGGGCAGAACTGGCGGAAGGACAACTGACGATTGCATCCGCACCGGGAAAAGGTACCCGGATACAATTAGAAATACCTTTACGAAAAGGGGGAGCACTCGTTGAAGATCATAATCGCGGATGATCATGCGGTCGTTCGTAGCGGCTTCATGCATATTTTGAACTTCCAGCACGATATGGAAGTGGTTGCGACAGCTGCGGACGGTTTAGAGGCATATGATCTCGTTGCCAAACATCGCCCGGATCTTTTGCTGATGGACTTGAGCATGCCGCCGGGGGAAAGTGGGCTTATTGCAACGGGCAAGATCCACGAAGATTTTCCGGAAACGAAAATCCTTATTTTGACGATGCATGATGATGAGGAGTATTTGTTCCATGTCTTGAAGAATGGAGCGTCCGGCTATGTCTTGAAAAATTCACCGGATGAAGAGTTGTTGGCGGCCATCCGGATTGTCTATGAAGGTGGAACATACATCCATCCGACGATGGCGACTTCGCTCGTACGAGAATTTGTCAAAAAAGACGGGGATGGCGTGGAGACAGATCCATTCAAGATTCTATCGAAACGTGAAATTGAAGTATTGCCGCTCGTCGCGAAAGGGTATGGCAATAAAGAAATCGCGCAAAAGCTCTATATATCTGTAAAAACAGTTGAGGCGCATAAGGCGAAGATTATGGAAAAACTGCAGTTGAAAAGCCGACCCGAGCTGGTCGAATATGCATTAAGGAAAAAGTTTTTGAACTTTTAAGGATTGCGAGGTGGGCAAACATTGACGGTCACCAAAAGGTTCAAGTTTGAACTTCCGGCATTGCGTGTGCTTGAAAATGAACATCAGTATTTGTCCTATTTAATGGAAGAGTGGCATGGGATTGTCCTTGGATTTGAACGCGATGCCTATTCCGTCGAGGAAGGGCGTGAAGCATTGCGGGAGCTTCGTAAACGGATTGTCGAATTTATCGATCCCTACAAAAAACATACGGAAAAAGAAGAGGAATTTCTCTTTCCGATGCTCGCCCTCTATGTAGGAGATGAGCAAGGGCCGGTGCAGGTGACAGAGGAAGAGCATGAAGAGATCGATGCTTATATCGGTCATTTTCTGCACCATACGCTAAGGGGAATCGAGGAATTGACGATGCAGGAGATGAAAGACGTCGTCCGCGATGCAGGAGAGGCTTTCGAAGTCATCACTGTCCACTTCATCAAGGAGGAATCGGTTCTGTTTCCGATGGTCAATAATGTCCTTCGGATCGAAGAGCAGGATAGGCTGTATGAACAACTGTATACTTCGATTTTGTGATGAAGGCAAATTGAGGGATTTCCCTAGCCGATAATAGGGGGGCGCCCAATCGTTTCTAGATGAGTAAATCGCTACAATCAATTTAGAGATCAAAAGGCATTTCGGCATTTATTCCATCACTTTATGGAAGTGGGGGACTTTTGCTGAGTCAAGTTAAATTTCTAATAGGATTGGACTGATTGAAATGATAAGAAAAATACAGTTGCCGTTGCAGACGGCGAACTTAGTTGTCGGGTTCATGGTGTGGGTCTTGATTTCATCCTTGTTACCCTACATTCAGGAAGAAATTGCGATTCCAGCAGAGAAAGTGGCCATCGTAACAGCTGTACCCGTCATTTTGGGATCGATTTTAAGAATTCCACTCGGTTATTATGCTAATATTTTCGGTGCGAGAATCATCTTTCTCGTCAGCTTTGTTTTATTGTTATTCCCTGTGTTTTACATAAGTGAGGCCTCGACGTACGTGGACCTCATAATCGGCGGTACGTTTCTCGGGATCGGCGGTGCGGTTTTCTCAGTCGGAGTAACATCGCTGCCGAAGTATTATCCGAAAGAGAAACTTGGCCTCGTCAATGGGATCTATGGTGCCGGTAATATCGGGACAGCCATTTCAACCTTTGCGGCGCCTGTCATCGCAGCCCAAGTCGGTTGGGCGATGACCGCTAAACTTTATCTTGTGCTGCTGTTAGTTTTTGCGGCTTTGAACTTCTTGTTCGGTGATCGTAAAGAGACGAAAGTGAAGACACCGATTATCGAGCAGATCAAAGGTGTTTATAAAAACGAGAAACTTTGGTTCTTTTCATTGTTTTATTTCATCACATTCGGTTCTTTTGTTGCATTCACGGTGTTTTTACCAAACTTCCTCGTCACTTATTTCGATTTGGAGAAAGTTGATGCCGGGATGCGGACAGCAGGATTCATCGCTGTTGCGACCATCCTCCGTCCGGTTGGCGGGTGGTTGGGGGATAAGTTCCAGCCATTGTTCCTGCTGATGGGTGTTTTTGCGGGCTTGACTGTCGGTGCTATCATTCTTGCATTCTCTCCTTCGATCGGACTTTACACGGTAGGAAGCATGTTGATCGCCATTACGGCGGGCATCGGGAATGGCGTCATCTTCAAACTTGTCCCGTTTTACTTCAACAAACAAGCAGGAATCGTCAATGGGATTGTATCGATGATGGGAGGACTAGGCGGATTCTTCCCTCCTTTGCTTCTCGCTACCATCCATTCCATGACAGGATCCTATTCCATTGGCTTCATGGCGTTTTCGCAAGTGGCATTGGTCAGCTTAGTCCTTGTCGTTTGGCTCTATTATATGGATCGGGTTACGACGGCGAAAGAAGTATTCAACTCAACAGGTCAAGGAATTCTTGTTACGGATGTTAGCGGAACGATTCAATCCGTTAATCCGGCATTTACAAGATTGACCGGGTATACTGAAGAGGAAGTGCTTGGCCGAAATCCGAATCTATTAAGTTCGGGACGTCAGTCGAAAGAGTTCTATACGACGATGTGGAGTCAAATCGGTCAAGAAGGTTTATGGCAAGGAAAAGTATGGAATAAACGAAAAAACGGAGAAGAATATTTAGAGTTACTATCCATCAGTGCGGTAAAAGATGATTCTGGAGACGTGACGAGATATGTCGGAACGTTCAGTGATATCACACCGATGGACGTGAAGGGCAGCCGGTCAATTTGACCGGAAGCCCTTGCTTCGTTTTTAGCGATCGGAAGGGTAGTTGTGAACAGTTTTTGCTTGAAGGGGGAGGGTCTTGTTGGAGAATCGTTATTCGAGACAGACATTGTTCAAGCCTGTCGGGCAGGCTGGACAGGAGCAGTTGAGTAAGGCGCATGTAGTGATGATCGGCTGCGGCGCATTAGGGTCATCGATTGCAGAGACACTCGTCCGTGCAGGGATCGGCCGATTGACGATTGCGGACCGGGACTATGTGGAACCGTCGAATTTACAAAGGCAGCAATTGTTTACAGAACAGGATGCGCGTGATGGCGTTCCCAAAGTGGTGGCAGCGGAACGAAGGTTGAAGAGCATTCGGGAAGATTGCGATATCCGCATCGTTCTCGATCACATCGATGGACCGCTATTGGAGGAAATCGCGAAAGATGCGGATTTGTTAATGGATGCGACAGATAACTTTGAAACACGGCTCCTGATGAATGATGTAGGATGGAAAAAAGGGATTCCGTGGGTGTACGGAGCCTGTGTCGGCAGTTCGGGAACCGTATTTCCTTTCATACCGGGCGAGTCGGCTTGTTTCCGTTGCTTGCTTCCCGTTTTGCCGTCTGTCAATGAAACTTGCGATACAGTCGGGATTATCGCGCCCGCCGTTCAAATTACGGCAGCCCATCAAAGTGCAGAAGCGCTCAAATGGCTGACCGGAAATAAAACGGCCATGCGGAAAAAAGTGCTTCATTTTGATGTTTGGCATAATACACAGGTCGAAGCAGGGATTTCCCGTATGCGTAGCGAAGTATGTGAAACATGTGGGGAATTACCGATTTATCCTTCTTTATCAAGTTCGGAAGACGCAGGTTATGCGGTTTTATGTGGACGGGATACCGTACAGATCACCCCTGCTGCGGGGCGTCCCTTATCGATCGAGGATGGAGAAAAGGTGGCAAAACGGCTTGGAACAGCTTATAAAGTGACACCCTTTTTCGTCGAATTTCATGCGGAGGGCTATCGTTGCATCTTATTCGGCAATGGTCGTCTATTCATCCATGGACTGAAGGATATGAAAAAAGGACGTAAGCTGTACCATCAATTTTTTGGCTAAACGGGGGGAAGGTTTTTGTCGCATATCAATGAGTTGGAAAAAGAAAAAAGGCTTGTCTGCAGTGTTTTGACGATAAGCGACACACGCCATGCAGGGAATGATCGTAGCGGGCGGACCATCGTGACAAAGCTTGAGTCGGCGGGACATCGATTGTTTGAAAGCCGCATCTGTCACGATGAACAGCAGGAGATCAAGTCCGTCTTGGAGGAATGGTTACGCAATCCGGAAATTCATGCGATCATTCTGACAGGCGGTACGGGGATCGGTTTCAGAGATATTACGATTGAAACGGTTACCCCTTATTTTACGAAAACATTGGATGGGTTCGGTGAATTATTCCGTTACTTAAGTTATACGGAAGACGTTGGATCGAAAGCGTTGTTAAGCAGGGCGGCAGCAGGTGTGGTTGGACAGAAGGCTTTGTTCGCGCTTCCGGGCTCCGTGAAAGCAGTTGAATTGGCGATGGACAAATTGATCCTTCCTGAAATCCATCATATTGTCCATGAGCTGACGAAGCATTTGGAAGAATAAAAAGGATGCGTGAAGCATCCTTATGCATGTCGATTGTCCAGACTCCGGCGGCCAGACGCTCGGGTCATAAGCAATTTAGCTATGTGGCAAAGAGCGCCACGTGGGCCTACAGGATGTAGGTCATGCAGTCATTGCCGCAGGACGCGGCGTTCTTTGACTGCCTTCCTTGATTCGACTTATGCCTGTCGCGTCTAAGCGGGCCGCCTACGCTTTTCGGGTGAAGTCTCCATTTTTTCCGCCCGTTTTCTGTTGGAGCATTGTCGGTCCGATGATCATCTCTTTTCCGGCGGCTTTGCACATGTCGTAAATGGTGAGGGCAGCGGCAGAAGCGGCAGTTAAGGCTTCCATTTCGACGCCGGTGACACCTTTTGTTTTCACTTCGGCTTGAATCAAGATTTCATAACGGTCGGCAGCATCGTCAATATTCCATTCAAAATGGATATCGATACCGGTTAACGGAATCGGGTGGCACATCGGGATGATGGTCGATGTGTTTTTGGCCGCCATGATAGCTGCGACTTGTGCGACCGCAAAGACATCGCCTTTTTTGTTCGTCCCTTCTGTAATTTGCGAATGGATGGTTTCGTTGACAAGGATGGAGGAAGAAGCGATCGCTGTCCGGACGGTTTCGGCTTTATCGGAAACGTCGACCATTTTGGCACGGCCTTGTTCGTTGAAATGTGTGAGTTCAGACATGGGAGTCATTCCTTTCATACATAGTGAATTTAGTATAACAGATGGAAGTGGGGGATTGGGCATGGTAGAAACGAGAAAGCCGATTCAAGTGGCGGAGGCCGTCCGGTTGGTGATGGAACATTGCCATCCGCTAGGGACGGAAACCATACCGCTTGAACAGGCCTATGGCAGAGTATTGGCCGAACCGATTATCGCGAAACATGATGTGCCTTCATTCGATCGGTCGCCTTATGACGGTTTTGCGGTACGTTCCGAAGATACAAGCGGTGCTTCGGGAGATAACCGTATTTCATTCAAAGTGATTGGTGAAATCGGGGCCGGCCATGTGGCGGATCGTGGAATTGGGCCAGGGGAGGCCTACCGGATCATGACGGGGGCACAAATACCGGATAACGCAGACGCGATCGTCATGTTGGAACAGACCGTTGAAGAGGAGAACGGTTTTACCATCCGGAAGCCTTTCAGCCCGGGAGAAAACTTCTCTTATAAAGGCGAGGATGCCAAAAAAGGGGAAGTACTTATCGAAGCGGGGACATTGGTCCACCCAGGTACAATCGCCTTGCTCGCAACATTTGGCTACGCGGAAGTGGAAGTGGCGAGGCGCCCGATTGCAGGCATCTTATCGACGGGGACTGAACTGCTCGATGTGGCGGACGAACTCGTCCCCGGGAAGATCCGTAATTCGAACGGTCCGATGATTGCCGCACAGTTGACACGGATGGGCATCCCGTACAAATCCTATGGGATGCAGGCGGATCAGTTGGATGCATGTACAGCGATCGTAGAAAAGGCGATTGCGGAAACGGATTTTCTGATTACAACAGGCGGCGTTTCTGTTGGGGATTATGATTATTTACCGGCTATTTATGAGCGGTTAGGTGCCAAAGTTTTATTCAACAAAGTGGCGATGCGTCCGGGAAGTGTGACGACGGTTGCGGTGCTTGGCGAAAAGCTGCTATTCGGGCTGTCGGGCAACCCATCGGCATGCTTTACAGGATTTGAACTGTTCACCCGCCCTGCGGTACTCAACATAATGGGTGGAACAGCACCGTATATGCCGCATATGAAAGCCACGTTGGGCGATGATTTTACAAAACCGAATCCGTTTACCCGCTTTATCCGGGCTGTTTGGGAAATGACGGCGGACGGGATTGTTGCCAGTCCAGCCGGTTTCAATAAATCCAATGCGGTCTCCTCCATTGCAAGGGGGAATTGTCTCCTCGTTTTGCCGAGCGGGACACGCGGATACACAAAAGGGATGGAAGTGGACATCCTCCTAATAGGGGCGGAACAAGGCGTACGTGAGTGGGTACTATGAAAACACTCCATATTGTCGGTTTTAAAAATAGCGGAAAAACGACACTCATAGCGAGATGGGTCCGTTTATTAAAAAAAGAAGGGCTGTCGGTTGCGGTGTTGAAGCATCATGGACATGGCGGGCAACCTGCGATGCCGGATGCTTCGACGGACACGATGCAGTTTTTTGACAATGGTGCCGACGCTTCAGTCGTTGCGGGTGGCGGTGCGGTCCAATTGCTGATGAACGCCGAACCGGAATTCACCGAATTGAAAAGATGGGCATCGATCAGTAATCCGGATATTTTACTTATAGAAGGGTATAAAGAACAACAAGGCGAAAAGGTTGTTCTATTGCGTGAGCGGGAAGACTGGGAGGCTTTGCAGTCATTGGATAATATCCAGCTGATTGTCGGCTGCCCTGGCCTAACGGTGGACGGAACACATATTACATCCAGAACGGAACAACAGCAGTTGGATAGTTGGCTGCTGGACTGGGTAGGGAGGGTGAATGAGGATGAAACCATTTGAGATAGTTGAAACGCCGATTGAAGCGCAGAAGTATATGGATTATGTCCTGCATGCAGGTGCCGGGGCTGTGACGGTCTTTACAGGTCATGTGCGCGAATGGACGCATGGTGTACGGACATTGTATTTGGCGTACGAGGCCTATGTTCCGATGGCAGAGAAGAAGCTTGCTGAAATCGGTGCCGAGATGGAGGCGAAATGGCCAGGTGTGAAAGTGGCGATTGTTCATCGGATCGGGGAACTGCATATTTCGGATATTGCCGTCTTGATTGCGGTATCTTCACCGCATCGGAAAGCGGCGTATGAAGCGAATGAGTATGCCATTGAACGCATTAAAGAGGTCGTGCCAATTTGGAAAAAGGAAATTTGGGAAGATGGCGAAGAGTGGATCGGCGGTCAGAAAAAGTATCCAGAGAATGGGGTTGTTTCAAAGTGATCAAAGTGAATTATTTTGCGAGGCTCCGCGAGTTGACAGGGAAGGCGGAAGAGACGCTCGATAGGGAATCGATGACGGTCGGGGAGTTATTGGATTGGGCGGAAGCGACTTATCCGGGTTTTGGCAAGGATACGATGTACGTCGCGGTCAATGAAGAATATGCCTTGAAAGAGGACGTCATCCGATCGGGGGATATTTGTGCATTCATCCCTCCGGTAAGCGGCGGATGAGGAAGACGGTCGGCATCGTCTTGGCGGGGGGGCTGTCCCGGCGTTTCGGTTCACCGAAAGCATTTGCCATGGTGGGCGGCCGGTATTTTCATGAGTGGGCAGTGGAAGCATTGAAAGAGCATTGTGATGAAGTGGTTATCGTAACGCGTCCTGAACTGATTGACCA
Source organism: Sporosarcina sp. ACRSM (assembly GCF_022346545.1). GTDB lineage: Bacteria > Bacillota > Bacilli > Bacillales_A > Planococcaceae > Sporosarcina. The sequence continues at coordinate 200,336 of NZ_JAKRNU010000003.1, forward strand.
TTACCTTGTCGAGGTGGGGCTCACCACTGATTCACCCGAATTTGCGGGACTTGGTCCGCTCGCAGGGATCCTGTCCGTGATGGAATCCGTGCAAGCGGACCGCTATATCGTGCTCCCATGTGACATGCCGTTTGTAGATAGTGAAGTGATGGGCAAGTTGTTGGCTCGCCATGTCAATGGGGTGACTGCAGTTATGGCAGAGGGGCGGCATCATCCGCTCGTGTCCGTATGGGATCGGGATGCGGAACCGGTAATCCGTGAAGCATTGGAAAATGAACAAAACCGTGTCATGCCTGTCCTTTCAAGGGTTGGCGTAACATGGGTGGACGGCAATGAATTGGCTGATGATGTAAAACAAGTGTTCACAAATGTCAATTCACCAGTAGTATTGGAAAGGAGCGAGAAAAATGAACGCAATCACAGATAAGCTTGGTCGCCCGATTCGAGATCTCCGTATATCGGTGACGGATCGCTGTAACTTCAGATGCTCCTATTGTATGCCAAAGGAAATTTTCGGGGATGATTATGTATTTTTACCGAAAAGCGAATTGCTGTCGTTTGAAGAAATGGAACGGTTTGCCCGGATTTTTGCCTCACTTGGTGTGAAAAAACTCCGCATTACTGGCGGGGAACCGTTGATGCGACGTGATCTTCCGCGATTGATTGAAAAATTGATGGGGATTGAAGGCATTGAGGATATCGGCTTGACAACGAATGGTGTATTGCTCAAGCAATATGCGCAACCGCTTTACGATGCGGGCCTGCGTCGCTTGAATATGAGCCTGGATGCGCTTGATCCGGATATTTTCGGGAAACTGAATGGACGGGGAATCAAGCCAGATCTGATCCTTTCCAATATCGACTATGCACAAAAAATCGGTTTTGAAATTAAGGTGAATATGGTTGTGCAAAAAGGGGCCAACGAAGGGGAAATCCTTCCGATGGCTGCCTATTTCAAAGAACGGGGCATTACACTGCGCTTTATCGAATTCATGGATGTCGGCAATGACAATGGCTGGAGCTTCAAAAAAGTCGTTACAAAAAAAGAAATTTTCGACATGCTGAGTGCTGTTCATGATATCGAGCCCGCCGAACAGGATTATTATGGTGAAGTAGCGAAACGTTACCGTTATACGGATAACGGTGCAGAAGTCGGTTTCATCACCTCGGTGTCGGAGTCGTTCTGCTCGACCTGTACACGGGCACGGCTGTCATCGGATGGCAAGTTGTATACTTGTCTGTTTGCTTCGGAAGGATTTGATTTGCGGGAACTGATCCGTAGTGGCATGACGGATGAAGAGTTGACCGATGCGATTACGGGTGTGTGGGAACGACGCGGTGATCGTTATTCGGATGAGCGCACGGAACAGACTGCGAAAAATCGCAAGAAAATCGGCATGAGTTATATTGGTGGGTAAAACATTACAAAATTTCAATGCTCAATAAAAAGCGGATTGCCATTCACTCGGGCAATCCGCTTTTTATTGTCCAGACTCCGGGCACCAGACGCTCGGAGGCTCACAGGATGTGAGTTACGCAGTCGTTGCCGCACGATGCGGCGAATTTAGACTGCGTTCCTTGATGGTCAAGCCGACTCTGTGGCAAAGAACGCCACGCCGTCGACTCGCCTTATGCCTGAGGCCCGTAGGACGCGGGTTATGCAGTCGTTGCGACAGGACGTCGCGAACTTAGACTGCGACCCTTTGATAGGCAGGCGCCCTGCGCTTTTCTGATTATCAACCTTCTTCTTCCACGATGACTGAGCGGCCTTTCATTTTCAAGAGCATTGGGACGAGGAGCCATGCTACAGCGGCGATGATGAAGATAAGGGATAACGGTTTCGTGAAAAAGATGCTGAACTCCCCGTTTGAAATGGTGAGTGCTCGGCGCATATTGTTTTCAATCATTGGTCCTAACACAAGTGCTAATACCAATGGAGCGACTGGGTAATCGTTTTTCGACAATAGATAACCGACCACACCGCAGCCGAGCAATAAGAACAAGTCAAATGTCGTATATTGGACTGCGTAAACTCCGAAAAATGAAATGGCCACGATGATCGGCAACAAGTATTTTTTCGGCGTTTGAATGACTTTGGCGAATACACGGACGAGTGGCATATTTAACACTAATAACATCAAGTTTCCGATAAACATACTGGCGATCAATCCCCAAGCCACTTCCGGATGTTCATCAAAGAGGAGTGGACCGGGCTGGATATTGTACATGATCAATGCACCCATCAGGATGGCTGTTGTACCGGAGCCAGGGATCCCTAATGTCAATAAGGGGATCATGGCACCGCCGGAAGCTGCGTTATTTGCTGATTCCGGACCAGCTACGCCGGCGATATTCCCTTTTCCGAATGTCTCGGGTTTTTTGCTGAATTTCTTCTCTGTCATATACGAGAAGAAAGAGGCGAGTGTAGCGCCTGCCCCTGGAAGGACGCCGATAAAAAATCCGAGCAAGGATCCGCGGACGATCGGGACGGTACTGTCTTTCATATCCTGTTTTGTCGGAAGGATCCGCTTGATTTTTGCGATGGATTCGTCTTCGCCATCGCGTTCCAGAATCGTCTTGAACACTTCACCGAGTGCAAACAATCCGACTGCAATCGTTAAAAATTCCAATCCGGAAAATAGAATGGGTTGGTTGTATGTAAAACGAGCGATGCCTGATACCGCGTCGATACCGATCGTACCGAGCATCAGTCCGAAGACGGTCATCATCAATGCCTTGGTCATCGATTTTCCGGCGAGACCGCTAACAGCAGCCAAACCTAATAACATTAAAGAAAAATATTCCGCAGGTCCGAATTTAATGGCGACATTGGAGAGAGGTTCAGCCAATAGGACAAGACCGATCAGCGCAACGATGCCGGCACAAAACGAACCGATCGCCGCGATGGCCAAAGCTGCTCCGGCACGGCCTTGTCTAGCCATTTGGTAACCATCCAGCGTTGTCACAACGGAGGAAGACTCTCCTGGGGTATTCAATAAAATGGAAGTGGTTGAGCCTCCATACATGGCGCCGTAGTAGACACCGGCAAGTAGAATGATTGAACTGGCAGCAGCTGCACTTGTCGGCATGCCTGAAGTGATCGTTGCCGTAACAGGGATGAGGAGCGCGACTCCACTCATCGGTCCGATGCCGGGCAACACGCCGACTGCCGTTCCGATGACCACACCGACAAACGCAAATAATAGATTATGCCACTGGAAAGCGATCGCAAATCCATCCGCTAAAAATTGTAAGGTGCTCATAACTTGACTCCTTTCTCCTTAAAATGTGGGGAATCCAGGCAATGAGCCGCCGAGAAATTCCGCAAAAAAGTAATAGACACCAAATGAAAACACCGCCGCGATCACAAGGGTAGGTATGTAACGCCCCCGTTCCATCGTTTGGAAAGCGATAAGTAAGAAAAGGAATGTCGAAATGACGTATCCGATTTTCTCTAATAAGAACGCGTATAATGCCGCACTGACAAGAATAATGATAAATTTCTTATATTGAAGCTTTTCTTTGACAACTGCCTCTGTTTTGTATTTAAACGTTTCGTATAATAAGCGCAAGCTCAGAAGAATTAAAATAATGCCAAGCCACATCGGAAAGATTTTAGGTCCAACCGCCGACCCGTATGCACTATCGGCTATTTTCATACTTTCAATGACAAATAAAAGACCGATCAGTAAAAAGACGATACTCGTATAGCGATCGAATGTTTTACTCATAGTCCTTACACCTCCTTAAAAGAAAAGGCGGCTAAGCCGCCTGAACATTGTTATTTTTGCATACCGAGTGCAGTTAGCAATTCCACAATGACTTTGTCTTGATCTTCCAAATACTTCGTGAAGTCTTCAGAGTTCCGGTATTCACTTTCCCAAGCGTTTCGCTCCAATTCAGCTTTCCACTCATCCGTCTCGATCATTTCTTGCAACTTTTGACTCCAATAATCGATAGCTCCATCAGACATTTCCTTCGGTCCGAAAATACCGCGCCAAATCGTAAATTCTGCGTCAATCCCTTCTTCTTTGAGGGTCGGAACTTCGGCTAAATCTCCGCTAAGACGTTCTGCAGAAGTAACTGCAAGGACACGGACATCACCGGATTTCACATATTGTCCAATCGTGGAAGCATCTGTTGCGATGACATCTGCATTCCCACCGAGCAATGCTGCAACGGCTTCGCCTCCGCCGTCATACGATACATATTTCACGACTTTCGGGTCAATGCCATATTCGAACGCAGGCAGGACACCGACAAGATGGTCCATCGATCCGGGTGCTGATCCGCCGGCAAGTGTTACGGATGCCGGGTCGCTTTGAATGGCATCCAATACATCTGTTAACGTATTGAATTCCGAATCGGCTTTGACAACGATTGCACCATAATCACGTGTCAATTGCGCCAAAGGTGTTGTATCTTGATAGCCGTAAGGGCTGTTTCCTTCCGCCTTGTTGTTGTTGATCAAGAGAGGCGGGGATTTAACGAGTAGGGCATAATCGTTTTTCGCTTCTTTTGTTGCAAATTCCGCCATGTAAACAGCACCGCCACCGCCGGGCTTGTTTTCAACCGTAATCGGCTTTTCAATCAACTTCGTATCATTCATCGTTTTTGCAATGGCGCGGGCGGTCAAGTCCCATCCACCGCCTGCCCCAGAAGGTGCAACTAATGTAATATTGCGCTCCGGATAATTAGCGGAAGCGCTTTCTTCTGCTTCGCCATCTGTTGAACAGGCTGCAAGGCTAAGTGCTGCTACACCTGCCAATGCAAATGTTGTGAGTTTCTTCCACATTCCCAATTTCCCCCTTTTTTTAAATCAATTTCGCCTTGGCGTAATTGCGTCTGGATTTTGAATTGAGAATCGAACAACGAAGGGTTCGATTTGCCGTATTTCTGCGTTTTTATGCAGAAATTAAGGCACTTGGATAGGCTCAATTAACTCCTTTCAAAATCTGTGACATCCGCCGGAGGCTTCATTTTCATTCAGCGGTTATTTGTTCCGCTGAATGAAAATGAAAAAAATGATAGCGTATGAAACCGCTATCACAAATTTATCAGAAGATTACTTGAATTCAATGTTTTAGTCGATAAGTTGGATAAGATAAGTAAGTGTCATTTTGTTCATAATGTTCACGGGTTTTTGAGGAAGTATCTTCTTTCAGGGCGTCCGACTGAACCGTATAAGAGCTCTGTAAAGGCACGTTTTTCTGAAACGAGGTATTCCAAATAGCGCCTTGCTGTTGAACGGCTGACACCGATTTCCAATCCTAGCGCTTCTGCCGTAATGCCGCCTTCCAAATGTTTGATATGGCTGACGACTTTCTCTTTCGTCAGCGGATCGATGCCTTTGGGTGGGGCGGAAGCAGGGAGTGTTGACGTTTCTGATGTTTTATTCCACAGAAATTGGATGGAGTCTTCTTGCAAAAGGCCATCGCCGGTCAATGCCTCCCGCTTTGCTTTGTAAGAGCGAAGACTTTCCTCGAACCGATCGAACGTCAGCGGTTTTAAAATATAATCGGCAACGCCTCGCCGATAGGCTTTCTTCACGATATCGACTTCAGCCGCAGCAGTGATGAAAATAATGTCCGTTTCGGGACTGTTTTCATGGATGAAGGCCATGATTTCCGTACCGAGTGTGTCTGGTAAGTAGACGTCCAGCAGGACAAGGTCCGGCGACAGTGCCTGGACCCAATCTTTCGCTTCTTCGCCGGTATGTGCCGCCCCGACAACATGGAAGCCGGCAATTTTCTCGATGAATCGCTGATGGATGTTGGCAATCCGTTTATCATCTTCTATGATTAACACTTCAATTGGTTTTGTCATGAAAAATGCCCCCTTTTCGGTATGGAGATGATGAATAATGCGCCACCTAGATCTCCTTTTTCTAAAGTGATGGAACCCCCAAGATCCTTCACGTTTTCTGCTACTTTCAGTAACCCGTATCCGCGGTCTTCATAATCCTTCGTCGAAATTTTCTCTTGGAATAGCGCATCCAGTACGTCGGAAGCAACGCCAAGACCCGAGTCCTCCACTTCAAGTAAAATTTCTTCGCCGTTATCCGAGATGAAAATACGGACCATTCGACGCTCGGCGGGAAATGGTTCGACCGCTTCAAAAGCATTGGTGACCAAGTTTCCAATAATGGAGACAAAATGATTCTTTTCCAAGTGTTCGGGAAGTTCTTGTAAAGAGCTATCTTCATCGAGAAGAAAGCGGACTTTCAGTTCTTTTGCCCGGTTGAAAAAGCCGATGACGATCCCGCCGAGAAAAGGGTCCCGCAATCGCTTCGTCACAAACTGGATCAAAGATTGGTGCTCGGAAGTCTCGTCGTGGATCAGATGGAGTGCCTCCTCGTAGGAATGAAGTTGGATCAGTCCTGAAATGGTATATAAAAAATTATTGTATTCATGTGTTTGTGCCCGCAAAGCCTCTGTATACCGTTTCACTTGTGATAATTCCATCGCGAGCTGGTCGATGTCCGATTGGAGCCGGAATGTTGAAACGGCCCCGACGATTTGGTCGCCGACACGGATAGGGATGCGATTGACAATTACTTTTTTTCCGTGAATCTCCATCGGGCGATCAAGATGCCGTTCCCCGGTTTCCAACACATTTGGGAGAAGCGTATTCGGAAGAATGTCCCGGATGGAGCGACCAATCAGCTCGGTCTGACGGGGGAATGACAGTGCTTCGTAGGCAGCGGCATTCACCGTCGTAATCAGTCCTTCAGCGTCGACCATAATAATCCCTTCGCGGACCGATTCGATCAGGGCATTGCGCCCGGTGAATAAATTGGCAATTTCTGCGGGTTCGAGATCGAATAGCTCTTTTTTAATATTGCGCGCGAGGATGCTTGATCCGATTACACCCAAAATGATGGCGATGAGCACGATATAGAGGATATTATCGGCATATTGGAAAAATGCGGAAGAAATATCCGCAGTTAAAAACCCGACGGAGACGACGCCGATAATCTGTTCTTGCTCATTGAACACCGGGGCTTTTCCTCGTAGCGCGGGGCCTAGTGATCCTGTCGCTTCGGAAATATACGACTCCCCAAGGATGAGTGCGCGTTCATTGTCATCACCGACCATTTTTTTCCCGATCCGTTCTAGAAGTGGATGGGCATAGCGAATGCCTTCGTCATTGCCGATGACGACATATTCGGCGCCGGTTTTTAGGCGGATGGCTTCCGCGATTGGCTGCAATGCCTCTGTTGGATTGTCATGTTCAAAACCTGCGCGTATATCGGGTCTATCTGCAGTCGTCATTGCGATACTCAGTGCCCGCTCCCCGATTTGCTGTTCAATCCCTTGTGACATCGTGTAATAAAAGGAAAGACCGATGATGATAGCGATTAAAGAAACGAAAAGGGCTCCATATGAAAAGATCCTTGATTGTAAAGTTACGGGTTTCATCTATATCATCTCTCTATCTTTTTTGAATGCGCATACATCATGATATAAGTCTAGCATAGTCCCAATGTACCTCTCTATATGCTACACTATTAACAATTATGGGAATAGGGGGATTTTGGATGGCGGCGAGAATCTTTATTACAAGAAAGATGGAAGAGCAAGTGGTTGCCCCGTTACGGGAGAAGTTCGATGTGCGGATGTGGGATTCGGAAAGTGAGAAAGCCCCGCGGGATGTGTTGTTGCGAGAAGTGGTGGAAGCTGATGCATTATGGAGTGTGACGGCTGATTCCATCGATCAGGAAGTGCTGATGGCGGCACCTAAATTGAAGATTGTCTCGAATATGGCGGTCGGCTATAACAATATTGACTTGGAAGTGGCGAAAGAGCGGGGGATCATAGTGACGAATACGCCAGATGTGCTGACGAATACGACGGCGGATCTTGCTTTCGGGCTACTCATTGCGACGGCGCGCCGATTGATGGAGGCGGAAGATACGCTTCGCAAAGGTCAGTGGACGTCTTGGTCTCCGATGGGCTATACGGGAATGGATGTCGGTGGTGCTAAGCTGGGTATCATCGGGATGGGGCGGATCGGTGAAGCGGTGGCACGCCGGGCGAAAGGTTTTGATATGCGTGTGTTGTATCATAATCGCAGCCGGAAACCCGAGGCAGAAGCGGCCTATGGTTTCGAATATGCCGAGCTGGATGCATTGCTAAAGGAAGTGGATTTTGTGGTAATCCTGGCTCCGCTCACACCGGAAACGAAAGGGATGATTGGTGAAAGGGAACTCGGTTTAATGAAAAAAACGGCTGTACTCATCAATGTTGCACGTGGTGGAATTGTCGATGAGACCGCCTTGTATCATGCACTGAAAGAAGGGCAAATTTGGGCGGCAGGCCTTGATGTGTTTGAGAAGGAACCGGTTCCGCTCGACAATCCGTTGCTCACATTGCCAAATGTGACAGTCCTGCCTCATATCGGTAGCGCCACCATTAAAACCCGTCTCGGCATGATGGAATTGAGTGCGCAGGCAATTTTGGATACGTTGGAAGGACGGGAACCGAAAAACCGGATTGTTTGATTGGTCTATATCCCCAAAATGATAAAACGGAAGCCCTCTGTATGGGAGGTGGCTTCCGTTGTTTTTTTATTTAATCCCAAACCAACGCCATACCCCTAACGCATCGAGAAATACGATAATGATGGCGATCGGGGTGACATATTTCAATAAATAATACCAACTATTGAAGAAAAGTTTTCCGACATTCGATCCTTGTTTCATCTCGTTGAATAAATCCGTTTTCGAAAGTTTCAAAGGAATGAAGATGGAAATCAATAATGCACCGAGTGGCATTAGTACATTACTGACGACATAATCGACTAGATCGAAAACCGTCTTATCGAAAAACTTCACATCGGCCATGACCCCGTACGATAAACAAGATGGGATGCCGACGATGAAGATGGCCATTCCGATGATCCAAGTGAACTTTTTCCGTTTCGACGGATCATTTTTTGTCATCGTTGCGACAATGATTTCGATCATCGAAAAAGAGGAAGTGAGCGCTGCAAATAAAAATAGGATCAGGAATGCGATGAAGAAAAGGATTCCGAACGGCAGTTGATTGAAGACGGCTGGCAATACGGTGAAAATAAGTGTCGGACCAGCATCCGGTTCAAAGCCGAATGAAAAAACACCCGGGAAAATAGCAAGACCCGCTAAGAGTACGATGATGATGTTCATCGTAATGATTGAAAAGGCGGAGCCCGGCAGGTTTTGCGTTTTGGGTAGATAAGAAGCGTACGTCACCATGACAGAAGCGCCTAATGTGAGTGTGAAAAACGCTTGCCCGAGGGCAAATAAAATCGATTCAGATGTCAATTGCGTAAAATCCGGGACGAGTAGAAAGCGCACGCCTTCCATCGCGCCGTCCAAAGTGAGTGAACGGATGACGATCAGGACAAACAGGATGAAAAGGACAGGCATCATAATTTTACTTGCTGCTTCAATTCCTTTTTGAATCCCTTGTGCCACAACGATAATCGTCATGAGCATGAAAAGCAGTTGACCGATGAGTGTGGAAATGGGGTCTGCAATGATCCCACCGAATAACGGTCCGAATTGTTCCTCGGAAAGTCCGGAAATCCCGCCGGTTACTGCCTTGAATAAGTAGAGGATGATCCACCCTCCGACAACACTATAAAAAGATAAAACTAAAAAGCTGATGATGACACCGATTCTTCCTGTTAGATGCCAATTCGTTTGGGGTGCAAAAAGTTTATAGGTCGTGATGGCGTCACTCTGGCTTTTACGGCCGAGAATAAATTCCCCGATCAGAAGGGGAACGCCTAATAGTAACGTAAATAATAAGAAAATCAGTAAGAAGGCTCCGCCGCCGCCTGTTCCGGCCACATATGGGAACTTCCAAATGGCACCCAGTCCGATGGCAGAACCGGCCGCAGCCAGTACAAAACCGACTTTCGATTTCCAATGTTCTTGTTGAGGCATGCTTTCAATCCTTTCGATTTTTCCGTGTTGCGTTCTATGATGCAAAAGACCTTGTATAATACTAGCTTATTCAAGGGTAAATGTCACTATTTACAAAGACTCAGATAGCGGATGGTTTGGTTTGTGAAAGCGACCGTTCGAGAGCATCAAAAGAAGTCTGCCTGAATGAAGTGAATTCATTAAAGGCAGACTTCTTTAAAAGGGATGTGTAGATTCATTGTACGCGTATGCCTGTCGCGGTTAACGCTTTGGGTTTGTTAAGCATTAGTGGAACAAGTTAATGGTTGTGATAATAATAGGGATCGCGAATACGTCAATGAGGAAAGCACCGACGATGGGAACGATCAGGAATGCTGTCCGGGAAGGACCGAATCTTTCTGTAACAGCTGCCATATTGGCCATGGCATTAGGCGTAGCTCCAAGACCATGCCCCGTGAAGCCTGCTACCATGATGGCAGCGTCGTAGTTTTTCCCGAGTAAACGGAACAAAACGAAAATCCCGAATAGGACGATGAAAACAACTTGGACAAAGACGATGATGAGTAGTGGAAGAGCCAAATCGGCAACTTCCCATAGCTTGATGCTCATTAACGCCATGGAGAGGAAAATTCCCAATGATACGTCGCTGATTAAACCGATGCTCTTCATGTCGACTGTTTTCGGATTGAGTTTGTCCATGATATTCCGGACGATGACCGCAACGAACATGGCACCAACATAGCCGGGTAGGACGAATCCTGTTGCAGCTGAAAATAGATCTCCTAAATAAGTTCCGAGCGCCATACAAAGTGTGATGAGCAAAATCTGTGTGAAGAAAGCGTCCGTCTGGATTGGTTTCTCTGTTTCTCCCACTGGCATTCCTATACCATCATCTATTTCAGACGGTTTCAGATTATGTTTAGAAATCAAGTATTTAACGGTTGGTCCTCCGACTAGACCGCCTGCAACGAGTCCAAATGTGGCAGCAGCAATTCCGATAGATAAGGCGGATTGGATGCCCAGGTCTTCGATTGTTTGACCGAATGCCGTAGCAGCGCCATGACCTCCTTCCATTGATACAGCACCAGCCATCATGCCGATTAGCGGATGCAAGTCAAAGAGATAGGCCATAGAGACGCCGATTGTATTTTGGGCAAGCGCTAAAAATCCGCAAGCAAGCCAATAGATGACAAGCAGTTTACCACCGAGCTTGATAAGTTTAAAACTTGCACCTAATCCGACTGTCGTAAAGAATGTCAGCATGAATAAGCTTTGCAAGGAAGTATCAAGTGTGATTTCCAGCCATCCGAATGATTTGAAAACAGTCGCAAAAATGGCGAACAATAAGCCGCCGACGACAGGAGCCGGAATACAGAACTTTTTAAGGAACCCGACTTTCTTGACTAAAAGCATTCCTAATGTAAGGAGGGCGATGGCAAGAAAGAGAGTTGTAACTTGGTTAAGAACTAACGTCATGCAATGTTCCTCCTAAAAATGATGTAAGGGCCTCGTTTGTCAAGTAAGCCCCAAGTTTCACGGTGCGATTGTTTTCATCCAAAATTGGATTGACTTCCGAGATATCAAAAGACAAGGTTTTGTCATGGGATGTAACCGTTTTAATAATAGCTCTGACGATAGCTGGGTCCAAGCCGAAAGGGGAAGGGGCACTGACGCCGGGTGCGAAAGCTGCATTCAGGACATCCATACATAAAGTGAGAAAGATAAAATCATGCTGGGCGATGAATTTTTCGAGATCTGCAGTTAGGTTATCCATTTTGCCCATATGCATGTCTTCTTCATAAACATAGGTAACGCCAAGCGCGTCTGCTCGGTCGAACAATTCTTGTGTATTGCCATAGCGCTGGATTCCGGCTACAAAATAACTGCTTTTCTTGTCCTGTTCAAGTATTTGCTTGAACATCGTGCCGGAGGACGGCTGTTCATCGTAAGGGCGTAAATCGAAATGGGCATCGATGTTGATGATTCCGATGGTTGCTTCTTTCCCTACATGTTTTCGAACACCGAGATAATGTCCGTAAGCGGTTTCATGACCGCCCCCTAAAATAATTGGTGTCATATCATTGTGTAAGGCTACAGCGATTGCATCACCTAGTTGTTGCTGAGCTTTTTCAAGGTTATTGTCTAGGCATTCAATATTCCCTAAATCGACAAGTCGTTGTCCTTCAGGCATCTTCCAAGGTAATTTTGCAAGTTCGTTACGCAACGCATCGGGTGCTTTTCCTGCACCGAGTCGGCCATTGTTGCGGCGGACACCTTCCTCACTTTCAAAACCGATAATGGCACAAGTAGCGGGAGATGGCTTGAGTGCATCTATATTTTCGAATTCCACGATTTGGTGATAACGAAAACTGGATCTATTGTCAATGTGGTCTGTGCGTCCAGTCCAAACATCTGGATTTACTTTTTTCATCATGTAATCATCCTTTCTTAAACTTCAGAAAATGTAATACTCATTAAGTATATATGTACAGATTTATAAATTCTAATATATAATTAGAATAAATGGATAGCTTCAAACTATAAGTGCTAAGGGTGTTGACTATGGAGCTCAAAAAACTGAAATACTTTGTAACTGTCGTTGACAAAATGAGTTTTTCAAAAGCGGCTGAGGAGCTGCATATTTCACAGCCATCATTGAGTAATGCGATAAAGAATATGGAAAGTGAATTAGGGTTTCAAATTATTGAAAGGAATACGCGATCCATCAAATTGACCGAGGTGGGTGAAATCCTCTACGACAGAGCGATTTATTTATTATCAGAAATGGAAGTCGTGAAAAAAGAAATGGAGGAAGTGAAAAACGTAGGCAAAGGGGATATTCGAATCGGCATGATTGAATCCGTCAAGCATTGGTTGCCGAAAGTAATTGTTCAATACCACCGAAAAGTTACGGATATGGATATTAAGCTAACGGAAGTGCTAAGTGGAAATGATGTGAAAAATTCACTTAGAAACTATAAGACGCATGCCATTTTAACAAATCAGTTGATTCGTGAAGCTGATATTGAAACCATTCCTTTGTACAATGAGAAGCTGGTTTTGGTGCATCATGAAAGTCACCCACTTGTAAATATGGAAGCGGTTACGCTCAAAGATGTCATAAAGGAACCATTTATCTTGAGTACTGAGGGATTCCAGACAAGGGAAGACATACTGCGTGCATTTGAATTGGAAAATGTCAGGCCGAATATTAAATATGAGATTGAACGGTTTGAAACAGCTTTAAGCTTAGTGCGTGAAAATTTGGGGATCACGATTATTCCGGAAAATTACTTGCAAGGACCGCATGATACTTTAATCAGGAGTAGAACCATTGTACCAACTGCATTGGAGAGAACTGTTTATTTAACCTACATGAAAAATCGGTATCTGTCCCCGGCTATCCGATCATTTTTATCAGCTATTACGGAATTCTTCGAGTAACAGTCGTTAGAACAGAAAACAGGTGATTATGAGGGGGGGCGAAGGTTGAAGAAACGATAATTCGGGTATTCAAAATAGAGTTCCATTGATTCGATTGCATGCTAGTAAAGTGAAAAGAGGTGTTTGCGATGAAAGGGTCAATCATCCCTTATTTGACTTTCCATGGACAAGCGAAGGAAGCGGCCGAGTTTTATACGGAACTTTTTGGTTTGGTCAATCTTGGCGTTCAGCGGTATGGAGATGCCGATTTTCCTTCACCTCCGGAAGCGGAGGACCTTGTCATTCATTGTCATCTTCAAAAAGGTGACTTCCAGCTGATGCTCGCAGACTCGACTGAAGTACGCCCGCAAGAAGTGCAACATGGACTGTCTTTAACGGTGCAATGTGAAAGTGATCAGGAAATTCAAAAATTATATGACGGGCTCCTGCAAGAAGGCACGTTGCTCATGGAATTGCAACAGACGTTTTGGGGAACGAAGTATGGAAAAGTACGGGATAAATATGGATTTGTCTGGGATTTGAATTGTGAAAAAGAAGGATAGTATTCTAAAGCGAAAAGAACGGAAGGTCTTCGCGCTAAAAGAGGCCTTTCGTTCGTTTGATGGTCATTAGGCAGAGAAATTCGTACATAAAAGCGGTTAACATAGAAATAAGCACTATCTGATAGGGGGGATTGGCATGATCGGAAGAAACGATCCATGTTCATGCGGAAGTGGAAAAAAGTATAAGAAATGCTGCGGATCGAAAGGGACCGATTTGGTTGAAATGATTGTCAATGAAGAGCTCGATCGCATCCTGAGCGGCTATTTCGATGCGTATCCGAAAGGGCAGGATCGGACAGAGATGATGCGTATCATGCGAGAATGGGCAAACCGGCTATCGGATAGTTGGGAAAAGGAACATATTGAAGAGGCGGCCAGCGAGTTTTATTTATTTATCCAGAACGGAAAGCTTTGGCGTACCTATGTGGCAGCGCAGCTCGCGGAGACGACACGCGAATCGGTTGTTGCGGTGCTGGAACAATGGAATGAACCGATTTTATTGCTTGCTGAGATTATCGCTGTTGAAGCGGACACGATGAAAGTGCGGGAGCTGTTCGGGGAAAAGGAATATCGTCTGACCCGTACCGAGGGGATGCCTGCTGACAGTGGAACGTTGTTATTCGGAATCGTTCTTCGGGATCCGCGCAAAGGAGAAGACGTCGTCGCTCCGGTATCTTCTATGATCTTCCTTGCCAAATGGAGTAAACAAACGAAGAAATCACTGATGGCATTGCGGGAATCTGATTTACAGAAACCTTCGGAGGAATTTTTACAGGATCATATCCTTGCGATTTATGAATTGCTTATTAAACGGAGCCAAGCTTCCATGAATGAGCTGGTGGAAGAGGTGCTGGACCCTTCGCAATTGGAAGCATTGAAAGAGCTGGATTCGATTTTGATGGCATGGGATCAAACCGCGGATTCACGCGAAATCATGCATAAGCTGGCCGTTGCTTATTTCCTCAATGAAAATGAGCAAGCGGTAGTAGCGGCGGATTTTGTGGCGGCAGCTTTGGAGACGGGGTTACAAATCGGCATTGTGCAGGGAGAAGGTTTGGAAGAGGAAATTGTACGGAAGGTCGGTCCTTCTAAGGAAGGGATTGCCCTGTATACGGAACAATTGTGCACTTTATATGATGCGATGATGGATAATGGGGATGAACCGGTGACGGCACGGGTGTACGAAATTGGTACGGATCCGAGGCCGACGGAGAAAAAGCTTTGGGAGACGGCGATGACGACAGCGGGGGTCGTTCAACCGGAGCGGAAACCGGGCATCGCGGATGGACGGGCACAGCTGCTTACTTATGAAGCGTATGCCGCACAAACAGATGAAGATCGGCGGAGGCTTGCGAAACAGGCAGCCGAAATCGAACCGAATCATCCGGATGTGCTGCTCTTGTCCGCGGAGATGGAAGAGGATTCGAAGCAAGCGGCGGAGCTCTATGAAAAAGCGATCCGTCAAGCGAGTAAAGTTTTCGAGCCAGGGGATTCGCCGTGGCAAAATATCCCGAACCGCCCCTTCATGCGAGCCGCTTTCGCGTATGGAATTCATCTGTTCAGTTGCGGCGAGTATGATGAGGCGGCAGGCGTGTTTATGGATCTAGTAAAAATGAACCGCAACGATCAACAAGGCGCTCGCTATGAAGCGATAGCCTCTCTTATTCACGCCGAGCGCTATAAAGAAGCGGCTGAACTATTGGTGCGCTATGAAAAAGGCTCGCAACAGGATGCGACGTATCTCTATTTGGACTGGAAACTGGAGCATGAAGCGTCTGGTGGACAGTCGCATGAAGCGGAAGAAATGTTAAAAGCTGCCGCGCAATTGAATGGGCATGTTATGCATCTGATGACGTTCAAAGCGAAGACCATTCCATATCCGCGCCATCAATCGATTGAACCGGGAAGTGTGGAAGAAGCGAGATATATTTGGTGGTTGTTGAAAGGAAATAAATAAAGAAAAAGTTTGCCGTACGAGTCATTATCTCTTACGGTTTTTTCTATGTTCACGTCCATTTTGGACAAGCGGTTTTATTTCACAGCTAGCGCATTTGAATGCGTGTTTCATTATGAAAAAAGTAAAGGTTAAGTAGATTTATGTTTCAGGAGAGGGAGGTGGGGAATACATTGTACAAAAGAATGAGGGGGAGTTTGGAATGGATGGTCAAGATGCAAATGAACGAAGGAGAAAGTTAACGAAAACATTGAAACCGTCATGGGTGTTCGCGATTGCGCTCGGTTCTTCCGTCGGATGGGGAGCATTTATCCTGCCGGGTGATTGGATCGGGGAATCGGGACCGTTAGCTGCGATGATCGGTCTATTGATCGGTGCGGTGATCATGATGGTGATTGCATCAAGTTACGGTGTGATGATCAAGAAATTCCCTGTGTCGGGCGGAGGGTTTACATATGCGTTTATCGCAGCGGGTAAGAAATGGGCATTCATTTGTGGGTGGTTTTTATCACTTGGATACATATCGATTGTTGCGTTGAATGCCTCAGCATTTTCACTATTGCTGAAGTTTTTAGCACCGGGATTCATGAAGCAATTTTATTTATACTCGGTGGCTGGTTGGGATGTTTATTTGCCAGAAGTGCTGATCTCTTCGGCAATCCTGATCATTTTCGCTTGGATCAACACGACGGGGACAAGTGTATCAGGGAGAATCCAATTTTACTTCAGCGTGTTGCTTATTGCGGGCGTTGTTCTGCTTGGTGTATTTACATTCAACGTTGCAGAGAGTCCGTTAGAGAATATGAAACCGTTATTTAGCGGCAACCAATCTATGATTGTTTCAATTCTTGTCATTCTTGCCATTGCACCGTGGGCATATGTAGGCTTTGACAATGTACCGCAAGCAGCGGAGGAGTTCGATTTTTCCCCGCGCAAGGCGACCGTTTTAATTGTGTTATCGCTTTTTACTTCTTTTTTGATTTACGCAATTATGATTGGGCTAACGGCATGGACTTTCCCAAAAATGTCGGAAGTGAGCGGCAATCTTTGGTTGACGGGTGATGTCGTCGGTTCGGCGCTTGGTTTAGGTGGACTCATTATTATGGCTATCGCAATCATTATGGGGATATTTACAGGATTGAATGGCTTCTATATGTCAGCCAGCCGCCTTTTGTTTTCGATGGCGCGGGCACGGGCGTTGCCGGATATGTTCAGGACCATTACGAAAAAGAATCAGATCCCTGTTTGGGGAATATGGTTTGTTGCGCTCATTACATTGCCGATGCCGTGGTTTGGCAGACAAGCGTTATCTTGGATTGTTGACATGTCATCAACCGGTGTATCCGTTGCGTATTTCTTTACCTGCTTCGCTGCCTATAAAGTATTGGCTTGGAAAGCGGAAACGGCAGGACGGGAAATCGCTCCGTTGAAGAAGTTCCTAGCGCTTGTCGGCATGATTGCCAGCGCGGCTTTCTTACTATTGCTCCTCGTACCGTTCTCGCCAGCGGCATTGTCGGCGCCATCGTATATACTTCTTGTTATTTGGGGAGCTGTCGGCGGAGGTTTTTATGGGGTAATCCGCAAGCGGTATAATAGTTTGGAACAAGAAGAGACGGAGTACTATGTATTAGGGAAAACGATTGAATCCGAGGTCGAGAACAATGATGTGCCGGAGGATTTCGATAGCAAAAATGTTTCATTTACAAATTAAACAATGAAAAACAGCCCATTCGTTCAATTTCAGACGGATGGGCTGCTTTTCATTGACAAAGGCTAGCTTTCTCTATACTATTTTTATAATTGAATAGTGTTCGGCAATGTCGAATTACAGGAGGGCAAACATGTCTAAACCAATACAGTCCGTAGATCGTGCGTTAACCATTTTGGAGATGTTCAATGAAAGGAATGGTGAATTAGGCATATTGGAAGTGAGTGAACGGATGGAACTTCCGAAAAGTACCGTGCATGGGATCATTAAAACATTAGTGATGAGAGGGTATCTGATTCAAAATAGCGAGACGAAGAAATACAAATTGGGGATTCGGCTATTTGAACTCGGGAATACCGTGAGTAAAGGATTGGATATTAAAGAAAAGGCAGGACCTTATTTAAAAGAGGTGTTTAGCCAAACAGGTGAAACCGTTCACTTAGTTCAACTGGAAAATAATGAGGCATTCTATGTGGACAAACATGAGGGCGATCGTGCATTACGAATGTATTCACAAGTGGGGAAAAAAGCTCCGTTATACTGTACAGGAGTGGGGAAGGCGATACTGGCTCATTTGGATAAAGAGATGCAAATAGCCATTTTGCAATCTACTAAAATGGAAGCTTACACAGAAAAGACGATTCTAGACAAGACTATCATTCTTGAAGAGTTGGAAAAAATTAAGGAAAGCGGCTATGCGACGGACGATGAGGAGATTGAAATGGGATTATTTTGTGTAGCGGCCCCGATATTTGATAGCAATGATCGTGTGATTGGATCCGTCAGTACAGCAGGACCTAAATTCCGGTTTGCGGGAGAAAAAATAGAAATTGCGAAGAAATGTATAAAAGAAGCTGCCCGAAGCATATCGCGGGAAATGGGTTCGACGAAGTAACTGGTTAAGTAAATAGAGGATCAAATGTGCCGTATGGGAGGGCTACCCATATGGTTTTTTTCGGGTTATCGAAAGTTTATTTTCTATCAATTGTGTAAAGAAAGATTATTTAGTATTGACAGGATGATCAATCTTGATTATATTTTATTAAACGGGTTAGTCGAACGTGGTTCGGTAATGACGAACCTATAAAGAGGTTTGGGAAATGCCTAAGCAGATTCGATTGATTCAAGATGAAAGCGCACACAAAGGGTTTTGGATGTACAGGGACTTTGAAACTTTGAAAAAGGAGTGGAGAAAATGGGGAAAATCAATGTAGCAATTATCGGTTCGGGCAACATCGGCACGGATTTGATGTACAAATTGGAACGAAGTGAACTTTTGAATTTAACGGCAGTCATCGGGATCGATCCGGAATCGGATGGGTTGAAGAAGGCGAAGGAAAGAGGGTATCAAACGTTCAGCAATGGGATTGACGCAATCAAAAATAATCCCGATCTGGCTGACATTGTTTTTGATGCGACTTCAGCAAAAGCCCATTTGGTGAATGCCGAGGTATTAAAAGAATTAGATAAGATCGCCATTGACTTAACTCCGGCGGCGGTAGGTCCATTAGTATCGCCAGCGGTTAACGGCGATACGTACAATTCCGCTTCCAATATCAATCTGATCACTTGCGGAGGTCAAGCGACCATTCCGATGATCCACGCAGTGAATCGGGTAGCGGATGTGACGTATGCTGAGATTGTTGCCACGATCTCCAGTAAGAGTGCGGGACCTGGGACGCGTGCCAATATTGATGAATTTACGATTACGACTCGCCGGGGCATTGAGGAAGTAGGAGGAGCGGATAAGGGGAAAGCGCTCATCTTGATTAACCCTGCAGAGCCACCGGTGTTAATGAGAGATACGATTTATTGCGAAGTGAAAAACATGGATGCCGAGGCGATTACAAAATCGGTAAACGACATGCTTCAAGTGGTGCAAAGTTATGTGCCGGGTTATCGTCTGAAACAAGAATTGATTTTTGATGAAGACAAAGTGACCATTTTGCTAGAAGTTGAAGGGGCGGGAGATTATTTCCCGGTGTATGCAGGAAATCTCGATATTATGACAGCCGCGGCAGTGAAAGTCGCAGAAGAGCAAGCAAGAAGAATGCTACATGTTGAAGAAGAGGTGACGAACTAATGACAAACGTAGTGAAATTGACGGAAGTATCCCTTCGTGATGGAAGCCACGCTGTGTCGCATCAATTTACAGCAGAAGAAGTCGGTTCGGTTGTACGAGCATTGGATGAAGCGGGCATGCATTACATCGAGGTCAGTCATGGCGATGGATTAGGGGGATCTACCTTACAATATGGAAAATCTCTTGTCGATGAAATGAAATTGATCGAGCGGGCTGTGGCAGAGGCTCAAACTTCCAAAATTGCTGTATTGCTGATCCCCGGAATTGGGACGGTCCATGAATTGAAACAAGCCCACGAAATTGGGGCGAAATTAGTACGTGTCGCTACACATGTAACAGAAGCGGATGTTTCGGCTCAGCATATTGCGAAAGCGAAGGAATTGGGCATGGAGTCATTAGGTTTTCTGATGATGGCTCATACGGCTCCGGTTGAAAAACTGGTTGAACAAGCAAAGCTGATGGAAAGTTACGGGGCGGAAGCCGTCTATATTACCGATTCTGCAGGTGCGCTTCTACCGGAACAAGTAAGGGAACGCGTTCGGGCGCTTCGCCAAGCACTAACTTGCGAAGTGGGCTTCCATGCGCATAATAATTTGTCATTGGCTGTTGCGAATACGCTCATTGCCATTGAAGAAGGCGCGACAAGAATTGATAGTAGTGTGTGCGGTTTGGGCGCAGGTGCAGGGAATACGCAAACAGAAGTATTAACTGCGGTATTGGATTTGATGGGGCAAAATCCTGGAATCGATGTGTATAAGATGATGGATCTTGCTGAAAACGTTGTGACACCAATTATGAAGCGGCCGCAAATTGTAGACAAGGGAAGTTTAGCATTGGGGTATTCCGGCGTCTATTCCAGTTTCTTAATCCACTCGGAGCGGGCCGCAAAACGGTTCGGACTAGACCCGCGAGATATTTTGGTGGAATTAGGGAAGAGGAAAGTCGTTGGTGGACAGGAAGATATGATATTGGACGTTGCTTCGGAATTGGCGAAGATGAAGTGATTGGATTGGGATAGATGGACGATTTGTTCATCATGAAAAATAGGGGATGTCCTGTCAGACGATGATGAAACGACTGACGGTACATCCCCCATTTGTACTTCTTTTGAATTTAGTTTTTCCCGCCAAGCAAGTCGAATAATCCGCCGGTTACGCTGCCTTCACCGACGGATTTACCGCCAGGTGTTTGTGGAGCTGCTGCAAATACGCGGCTTGCGAGTCTGGAGAATGGCAATGATTGAATCCAAACGGTTCCGGGACCGCGGAGCGTTGCGAAAAACAATCCTTCGCCACCGAATAATGCTGTTTTCACGCCTTTGACCATTTCGATGTTGTAATCGACGTCACGTGTCATGGCGACAAGGCATCCCGTATCGACGCGTAATGTTTCGCCGGGCAACAGTTTTTTCTCGATAATCGTTCCGCCCGCGTGGATGAATGTCATGCCGTCGCCTTCGAGTTTCTGCATGATAAACCCTTCGCCGCCAAAGAATCCCGTACCGAGTTTACGTTGGAACTCGATACCGACCGATACACCTTTCGCGGCGGCAAGGAATGCATCTTTTTGACAGATGATTTTCCCATTATGCTCACTGAGATCCATCGGAATGATTTTCCCAGGATACGGTGAAGCAAAGGAAACATGCTTTTTCCCAGATCCCGTATTCGTAAAGGTGGTCATGAAGAGACTTTCACCCGTCAGCATCCGTTTACCTGCCCCCATTAATTTACCCATGATTCCGCCGCCTGAAGAGCCAGATCCATCGCCGAAAATCGTCTCCATTTCAATGCCGTCTTCCATCATCATCAGAGCGCCTGCTTCTGCAACAACCGTCTCCTGCGGATCAAGCTCCACCTCGACGAATTGCATATCATCCCCATACAGTTTGTAATCAATCTCGTGGTTATTCATCCAATTCCTCCTTTAATCGTCTTTTTGCTATCTAAACATACGGATCGATGTTCGAAAAGTTTCAATGGATTACATAGATGTGTCATCTTTTCTGAGAGCGTCTATCTGGTGCCAGACATCATTCGCTAGCTCATGGGCTTCCGGTGCATGCGAAGTCCCGACGAAAGCCTTGCGGAACGATTGGACAACGGATTCTAAAACAAAGATGCGTGGATTTTCGGAACGTAATTCATCCAACAGAAATTGGACATACTGTTTGTTGACGGGCTGTCCGTCATCTCCAAGCAACGCAAGAAATCCCGAAAGCTTTTCCAACAATTCCTCTTTGGAGATAGCTTGTTCTTTTAGGGGAGCCCCTAATTCGAAGAAAATTCCATTCTCTAATAGTGCATCTTTTGACTGAATCATATCGGGAACGATGGAGTCGATTCTCCGGATGACATATTGCACAAGTGCTTCGACATCTAGTTCTTTTTCAGCGTGGCGGGAGCGAAGACGTAACATTTGGTGAAGCATGCCGATGAGGAGGACCGCGCAATCAGCGGCATAAGGTTCGGCCTCC
Organism: Sporosarcina sp. ACRSM; assembly: GCF_022346545.1. Classification (GTDB taxonomy): domain Bacteria; phylum Bacillota; class Bacilli; order Bacillales_A; family Planococcaceae; genus Sporosarcina. The sequence continues at coordinate 222,453 of NZ_JAKRNU010000003.1, forward strand.
TTCCCGTATATATCCACAATTCTATCCGCTAACCATGTAAATTCGACTAACAGCATTTTCTTCACAAAAGCTCTAAGTTCAGGATCATTGGAATGAAAAATCGATTCAAAAATAGGTAATAAATTTTTCTCGTGATTGACCTGCATTCTAACGATGATTTGCTTCGCCAAGACTGTTTTGTCTGTTCGGTCTTGTCCGATCAGTAATTCGCGCCTTCTTACTTCAGCTTCATCCCATCCGTGATCCAATATCGCCATTAAACATTCGTTTTTGGAAGTGAAGTAATTATAGAACGTTCCTTTGGAAATGCCGGATTCATCCAAAATATCTTGAACAGACGTAGAAGCGAACCCTTTCTCTATAAAAATTCGCTGCGCTGTCAATAAAACCTGTCTTTTCCGCTCGTTCATATAATCACCCTTGTACTCATAGTATACTTCTATTTTATCTAGGAAAGTTTGTGAAATCAATGAATTTGGAGGTGGGAAATTTTTTATTTGCATTTTTTATACCATGAGTATAAAATGTTTCAAGTAGTGAACGAGAGGTTCAAATATTAAGAGTGCAGGATATATGAAATGTAATATGGAGGGATCATATGGATATAAAACAAATGCACGAAAAGCCGCCATATGGCATGATTGCGATTTTATTCATCGGCGCATTCGTTGCTTTATTAAATAATACATTGTTGAACATTGCATTACCGACCATCATGGATGAGTTTTCAGTGAAGCCGGCTGTTGTCCAATGGTTGACGACAGGGTATATGTTGGTCAACGGTATATTAATACCGGCAAGTGCGTTCTTCGTACAGAAATTCTCAAATAGGAAGTTGTTCATGACAGCGATGACGCTGTTCACTCTTGGGACGCTTCTTGCCATGTTGGCGCCATCATTTGGGATATTGGTTGCCGCCCGGATGGTCCAGGCGGCGGGATCTGCCATGATGATGCCGTTGCTGATGAACGTCATGCTCGTGGCATTTCCGATTGAACGTCGCGGAACGGCAATGGGGATTTTCGGGCTCGTCATGATTACGGCACCGGCAATCGGGCCGACGCTATCCGGTTGGATCGTCGAACATTACACATGGCGCACCCTTTTCGGTATCATTTTACCGTTTGCCATTTTGACGCTCATCTATGCGTTTTTCAAACTGCGAAATATTACACCGAACCGTGATATGAAGTTGGATCTGTTTTCCCTTGTTCTATCGAGTATCGGTTTTGGCGGTCTGCTATACGGATTCAGTTCGGCAGGGGACGAGAACATGGGCTGGGGACATCCACTTGTCTATGGGACGATCATTGCGGGCGTGATTGGACTCGTTCTATTCATCGTTCGTCAATTGCGCATGGATGACCCGATGCTTGACTTCAGGATTTACAAGTACCCGATGTTCGCCCTATCATCTGCCATCTCGATCGTCTTATCGATTGCCATGTTTTCAGGAATGATTCTGACGCCACTCTATGTCCAGACGATCCGGGGGATTTCACCGTTCCATTCTGGCATTTTGATGCTACCGGGTGCTGTCCTTATGGGAATCATGTCGCCGATTACGGGAAGACTGTTCGATAAATACGGACCGAAGATATTAGCGATTATCGGTCTCGTCATCACCACCGTTTCGACATACTATTTAAGTACGCTTGGTATGGATTCCGGTTACTACTATATAATGTTCATTTATACGATTCGGATGTTCGGTATTTCAATGGTCATGATGCCGATTATGACGAATGGGTTGAACCAGTTGCCGATGATATCGAATCCACATGGAACGGCTATGAATAACACGTTACAGCAAGTTTCCGGTGCAATCGGATCAGCTGTGTTGTTGACGATTATGACGAAGCGGATGGAATCGACGGGAGCGAAAATGTTTGCGGAAGCACAAGCTTCTGGTAACGCACCGACAACTGCCGAGGGGCTCGCGAAATTGCAAGAGCAACTTGGTGCACAAGCGATGTTGGACGGCATTCAATTCTCGTTCTTCATTTCGACAATCGTCGCGCTCGTTGCTTTGGTGTTAACGTTCTTTGTGAAACGTGTCACGCAACCGACTCGCGAAAAGTCATTTGCTCAGTCGGAGGGAAATGAAAAATAATTGATTGAAAAAGCCTTGGGAAGCGATAGTCTTTCCAAGGCTTTTTCATCGTCTAGGCTCCGGTCGCCAGACGCTCGGGTCATAAGTCGTTTTGGCTGTGAGGCAAAAAGCGCCTCTTGGGCCCACAGGATGTGGGTCATGCAGTCGTTGCCAATCGAACAGCGGAGGGTTCGATTTGCCATATTTCTGCGTCCTTTGCAGAAATTAAGGCACTTTTTTTCAGGACGCGGCGAACTTAGACTGCCTTCCTAATTCCGTCTTATGCCTGTCGCGTCTAAGCAGGCGCCCTGCGCTTTTGTTCTGCCTTGAAAGAGCTATCATTGGCAAACAGTGAGATACATATACTTAAGAAGAGGGAAAGGAATTTCATAGGAAATGTCGAATTATTTTAGTAAAGGAATTTTCGGAAAAATGACGCTTTAAGAGGGGAGACGGAGCAATGCAACTGAACAATTATATCGGAGGTTCATGGCAAAGTACGGAAGGCGCAGACTATACGGCAGTGATCAATCCAGCGAACGGTGAACAGCTAGCAGAAGTGAGGTTGTCGACAAAGGAAGATGTTGATCTTGCGGTGCAAGCAGCTAAGAAAGCGCAGAAAAAGTGGGTGCTCGTCCCCGCACCGAAGCGCGCAGACTTTTTATATGAAATTGGTCGTGTTATGAAAGAAAGGAAAGAACATTTAGCACAAGTGTTGACGAAGGAAATGGGGAAAGTGATCGAGGAGGCGCGTGGAGAAGTCCAGGAAGGGATCGACATGGCATTTTATATGGCAGGGGAAGGACGGCGCCTGTTTGGAGAAACGGTTCCGTCCGAATTGCAGGATAAGTTTGCCATGAGTGTCCGTGCACCGATCGGGGTCGTTGGATTAATCACACCTTGGAATTTTCCGGTAGCGATTGCTACATGGAAATCGTTCCCGGCGATTGTCGCGGGCAATACGTTCATCTGGAAACCGGCAACCGAAACACCGATGATGGCCTATGAAATGGCATTGATCTTTGACGAAGTGGGTTTACCTAGCGGCGTGGCAAATATTGTTTTTGGATCTGGATCCGAGGTGGGAACAGCAATGATCGAGCATCCGGACGTTCGGGTCATTTCGTTCACCGGGTCGACGGAGACGGGTCGCCATGTTGCAGAACTGGGCGGACGCCATCTAAAAAAAGTGTCGCTGGAAATGGGCGGGAAAAACGCGGTCATTGTCATGGAGGATGCTGATATCGATCTTGCGGTGGAAGGGATACTTTGGAGTGCATTTGGAACGGCGGGGCAACGCTGTACAGCATGCAGCCGTGTCATTGTCCATAAAGACGTGAAGAAAGAACTGGAACAAAAGCTGGTAGAAGCGATGGAAGGTTTAACGATCGGCGATGGCTTGGATGAATCGGTAAAAGTCGGCCCAATAATTAATCAACAAGCGCTGGAGAAGGTTCAAAGTTATATCCGCATCGGTACAGAAGAAGGGGCGAAACTGCTGGCGGGCGGCCGACTATTGACGGAGGGCGCGCTTGCGAAAGGCCATTATGTTGAACCGACTTTATTCACAGATGTGAAGTGGGATAGTCGTCTCGCGCAAGAAGAAATTTTCGGTCCGGTCGTTTCACTCATTGAAGTGGCTGATTTGGATGAAGCGATTGATGTGAATAACAGTGTGAAATATGGTCTTTCAAGTTCCATTTTCTCTCGTGATATTAACAAAGCATTCCGAGCGCAGCGTGATCTGGATACGGGTATCGTCTATGTCAATGCGGGAACGACGGGGGCTGAAATCCATCTGCCGTTCGGCGGGACGAAAGGGACGGGGAATGGCCATCGGGATTCGGGTGTTGCGGCATTAGATGTCTTTACGGAATGGAAGAGTATTTACGTGGATTATAGTGGCAAATTACAACGGGCACAAATCGACACGGACTAACTCGCGATGTAAGGGGCTGAGGATATGAAAGTAGTCATACTTGGCGCAGGATTGATGGGGAAAGAGGCTGCCCGCGATCTTGTGAAAAGCGAAGAAGTCGACAAAGTCTATTTGGCGGACTTAAACGTCAGGCAGGCAGAGGATTTTGCGGAAGAACTTCTATCCGATAAACTCGATATTTTGCGGTTGGATGCACAAAATGATGTGCAATTACGCGATGTGATGCGACTTGGGGATGTAGTCATCAATGCGTTGTTCTATACATTCAATGAAAAAGTGGCGCGTATTGCTGTAGATATCGGTGTCCATTCCATTGATCTGGGAGGTCATATCGGAGGGGCGACGGATGCGGTTCTTGCGTTGGCGGAGCAAGCGAAAGCGAAAGGGATCACCATCATTCCAGATTTGGGCGTTGCGCCGGGGATGATCAATATCTTGACGGGGTATGGAGCCGGGAAACTTGATCAAGTGAAGACCATCAAGTTGTATGTCGGAGGGATACCGGTGAATCCGGAACCGCCCCTTAATTACAATGTCGTCTTTTCGTTAGAAGGGGTGTTTGATCATTACACGGACCCATCTCATGTCATCCGGAACGGTCAATTGTTGGAAGTACCGTCTTTGTCTGAAGTGGAGCCAATTTATTTTGATCAGTACGGTGAATTGGAAGCGTTTCATACCTCGGGCGGCACATCAACCTTGACGAAATCGTTCCCAAACGTCGAAATGCTTGAATACAAAACGATCCGTTATAAAGGGCATGCGGAAAAATTCCAGTTGCTCGTCGATCTCGGTTTATTGTCACGGAATAAGGTAGTGATGATAGACGGTAGACCGGTAAAAATCCGTGACGTGATGCGTGAGCTTTTATCGCCTCAGTTGCGTCTTGGCGATAAGTCGGATGTCGTTTTGCTTCGGGTTATCGTTAGTGGTATTAAGAACGGGAACCCTGTCACCTATGAATATGATCTAATTACAGAAAAAGATCAGACGGTCAATGAAACCGCGATGGCGCGCGCGACTGCCAATACCATTTCGGTCGTTGCGCAGATGATCGGCAATGGCATGATTACCAAACGCGGCGTCCATCCACCGGAACAAATCGTACCGGGGGAATTGTATATACAGGAGATGAAAAAGCGCGGTGTTGTCATCGTGGAGCACGTGGAGGCAAGGGATTCATCGGCCTAATAGAGGAGGAAGTGGCATGGATTTCAGTTTTACCGAAGAACAGCAGATGTTGAGGAAAACAGCCCGTCAGTTCGTCGATGCAGAAATCATGCCGCATATCCAGAAGTGGGATGCGGAAGGCGGGTTTGATCCGGCGATTTGGAAGAAGCTTGCGGATCTCGGATTCATGGGCGTTTGTATACCAGAAAAATACAGCGGCAGCGGCATGGACTATAATTCGCTCGCAATTCTGTGTGAGGAATTGGAGCGCGGTGATACAGCATTTCGGACGGCTGTGTCTGTCCATATCGGATTGAATTCGATGACGCTTATGCAATGGGGAACTGAAGAACAGAAGCAAACATATTTAATTCCGCAGGCGAAAGGCGAGAAAATCGGTGCTTTCGGTTTGACGGAACCCGGCGCGGGCTCGGATGTCGCAGCGATGGCGACGACGGCAGTCCGCGATGGAGATCATTATGTATTGAACGGGCAGAAGACATGGATTTCCCTTTGTGATGTGGCAGATCATTTCCTTGTTTTTGCCTATACGGATAAATCGAAAAAACACGCCGGTATCAGTGCGTTCATCGTCGAACGGACAACACCGGGCTTCTCCTCCAAGGCGATCAAAGGGAAATATGGTATTCGCGCGGGCAATACCGGGGAGCTGTTCTTCGAAGATATGCGGATTCCGGCGGAGAATCTGCTCGGGAAAGAAGGGGAAGGATTTAAAATTGCCATGTCTGCGCTCGACAATGGCCGATTCACGGTAGCGGCGGGAGCTGTCGGGTTGATTGTGGGGTGCTTGGAAGAAAGTGTGAAATATTGCCATCAGCGCGAAACATTCGGCAAAGCGATCGGCAAACACCAACTCGTTCAACAAATGATCGCCAATATGGAAGCGGGCTATCAGATGAGCCGACTTCTTGTCTACCGCGCAGGCGAAATGAAAAACAAAGGGGTACGCAACACGCGCCAGACCTCACTTGCGAAATGGCAAGCATGCGATTTTGCCAACAAAGCGGCGGACGATGCCTTCCAAATTCATGGTGCTTATGGTTATTCAGACGACTATCCGGTTGCAAGATTCCTACGTAATTCGAAAGCGCCCGTCATTTACGAAGGGACGCGCGAAATCCACACGATTATGCAGGCGGAATATGTACTCGGCTATCGGGAAGATAAGCCGTTGAACCAAATGCTTCCGGAATGGCCGTTTGAATAGTAGGAAAGGGAATCACATAGATTTTTTTGTGAATGTCGAAAATTACTTAGTTAAATCCTATCATTCGACAATTTTAAATATTTACAATTAATAAAATATGTTATAGAGTATAAACAATGAGTCATGTTGAAGCGACATCCGCCGGAGGCTTTATCTTTATTCAGCTGAATAAAGATAAACGCTCACCGCACATGATGAAGATGGAGAAAAGACAATGCTGCCTAACCTGTCGAAAATCGAATCCCGATTTTTCTCCGCAGGTAAAAGCCAGTTCAAATGGATTTACGGTCGTCCGTGATCTTTTTTGAGCTGGCCATTTTTAATGCCCAAAAATAATTCCAAACAAACGAGGGGGAGAAGAACATGAAAGAATTAATCGAACTGGACAAGAAGCACTTTATTCACCCGACGACTTCCATTATGGAACAGCAGGAAAAAGGGCCAAAGCTCATTATTGAAAAAGGCGATGGTATCTATTTGACCGACAAAAAAGGAAGCGTTTACATCGATGCGATGGCATCACTTTGGAATGTCAATGTCGGACATGGTCGCAAAGAGATTGCGGAAGCGGCAAAGGAACAAATGGAGCAACTTGCTTTTAATTCTACTTTTTCAACGTTCAGCAATGAGCCTGCTATCCGTTTAGCGAAAAAAATTGCTGATCTTGCCCCTCCCAGTTTGAATGCGGTGTTTTTCACATCGGGAGGTTCCGAATCCAATGATTCCGCTATCAAACTAATTCGGCATTATTGGAAAATCCAGGGGCAGCCCGAACGTAATAAAATCATTTCACTGAACCGTGGCTACCATGGCGTGACAGCCGGTGCGACAAGTGCAACTGGGATTCCGCAATTTTGGGATATGGCAGGTCATATGCTGACGGGCTTTGCCCATGCGAAAACACCGTATGAAATCGGAACAGCTGCGTCGATCCAATCGATTCGGGAAGTTATCGAGGCGGAAGGACCGGAGAACGTGGCCGCCTTTATGGCAGAACCGGTGCAAGGAGCCGGCGGCGTGTTGATTCCACCGAGCGATTATTTTAAAGAGGTGCGTAAACTTTGCGATGAGTACGGTATTTTGTTTATGGCAGATGAAGTGATCACTGGTTTCGGACGGACGGGAACGATGTTCGGACTTGAAAACTGGGGTGTTGAACCGGACTTGATGTCCTTTGCTAAAGGAGTGACGAGTGGGTACTTCCCACTTGGCGGCGTCATCGTCTCGGATAAAATTCATGAAGTGCTGAAAGAAAAGTCACAAGGGGTCTTGTTCCACGGGTTTACGTATAGCGGACATGCGACAGGCGCGGCTGTCGCGTTGAAAAATATTGAGATTTTGGAGAATGAAGGGCTTGTGGAAAATTCCCGTCTGATGGGTGAAGAATTCCTGAAGGGTCTTCAATCGATTAAAGCGGAAAGTGCGATTGTCGGGGATGTTCGTGCGGTCGGACTGCTTGGCGCAATTGAATTTGTCCAAGATCCTGCAACGAATACCCGTTTTTCACCTGATTTGAAAGTGACGTCAAGAGTCATCGAAGCATTGCATGAACGGGGAGTCATCTGCCGAGGGGTCACTTACGATGGAACAGACATTGTCTGTTTTTCGCCGCCGCTCATCATTAATAAAGAGCAGATCGATACCCTCATTGAAAGATTACGTCAATCTGTGCTTGCCGTTCAGCAGGAGCTGGAAAGCCAATCGGTAAAACTTTCATAAACAGCATCAGAATCATATAAGTCTTCAACCAAGGGAATACCAATTCTAGCACTGGAATGAATGGGAACTGGGGTGGGATTGAGTGGAAGATCAGAAGCTGTTGAAAGTTTTAGGGAATCGGGATGTGCTTGCACTTGCATTCGGGGCGATGATCGGTTGGGGCTGGGTCGTCACGGCGGGTCTATGGGTAATGGAAGCAGGTTCGTTAGGAGCGATTCTCGCCTTCCTTATTGGTGGGTTACTTGTTGTCTTGGTCGGATTAACGTATGCCGAATTGGCTGCAGCCCTTCCGTTAGCGGGAGGGGAGTTATTTTATGGCTACACCGCAATGGGACGATTACCTTCTTTTATTCTGACCTGGGCAATTATCCTCGGATATGTTTCCGTTGTTGCGTTTGAAGCGGTTGCACTTCCGACCGTTTTTGACTACTTGTTCCCGGGATATGGGAAGGGGTATATGTATACGATTGCAGGCTGGGATGTTACCGCTACATGGGCGGGCGTCGGTATAGCAGGCTCCATCCTGATTGCCTGGATCAATTACAGAGGCATGAAACTGACAAGTATCGTCATGACGATTTTGACGTTATTGATCATCGTTTCAGGTGTGTTATTGATTACAGGCAGCTCGGTGGCTGGAAACATTGAAAATATGCAACCGCTTTTTGGAAATGGGATGGCGGGCTTGATGATTGTGCTGATCATGACGCCTTTCATGTTTGTCGGATTTGATGTCATTCCGCAAGCGGCAGAGGAAATCAATTTGCCGCGTAAGCGGATCGGTCAATTATTGGTGTTTTCCGTTCTGATGGCAGTTGCTTGGTATGTCCTGATTATCTTTGGTGTTTCCATGGTGATGACGCCTTCGGAAATTTCGGGTTCTACATTGGTGACGGCGGATGCGATGGCAAAAGCTTTCGGAGGCAGTAAGATGATGGGGAATATCCTCGTCATCGGCGGTATCGGAGGGATCTTATCAAGTTGGGTCGGTTTTTACGTAGGCGGGAGCCGTGCAATTTATGCACTGGCGAAAGCGGGAATGCTGCCGAAGTCGCTTGGGGAGTTGCACCCGAAATATAAGACGCCTCATAGGGCGATATTGTTGATTGCGGTTTTGACGACTGCAGCGCCGTTGTTTGGAAGGCCTGCTCTCGTTTGGCTCGTCGATGCAGGTGGATTGGCATTGGTCGTCGCTTGGCTGATGGTCGCTTTGTCATTCATCATTCTTCGGAAAAAACGGCCGCAGTTGAGGCGGCCATTCCGTGTTCGGGGAGGCACGACAATCGGCTGGCTTGCCTTACTGATGTCCGTAGGGATGGCCATTTTGTACATGCCGGGGATGCCGTCAGCACTTATTTGGCCGTACGAGTGGGTGATCATCTTTGTATGGGTCCTATTGGGAGCGGTCTTCTACAAAACGTCGATGAGCAAATACGGAGCGGCGAATGCCAATGCGCATTTGGATGCAGAGGTGGAGCGGGTCCTTCAAGAAGAGGATATCCCATCTGAAAAGGACATTAAGGATCGTGATAAGGTGGGCGAAATGTATAGCTGATAGATGAAGTCAAAAAGAAGTTAGAAAGAGAATTGAGTTCTAACTTCTTTTTCTTGTAACTAATTTGCAGTGTGAATAGACCGAAAAGGGAGAGGAATCTATTGACAGATTATCGTTTTGCAGTCGATGTAGGTGGGACGTTCACGGATGTGTTTGTGTTTGATGAAAAAAGGAAAGAAATTGCGATCACGAAAGTATCCTCCACTCCGAAAGAACCTGAAGTAGGAATACTCGAAGGGATCAAAAAGACAGGGGTATCCGGGAAAGATATTATGCAATTTTCCCATGGGACAACCGTTGGGACCAACGCTTTGATTGAGCGGAAATTACCGAAGACAGCGCTTGTCACTACGAAAGGTTTCCGGGATGTCATTGAAATACGTGATGGGACAAGGCTGGATCTATGGGATGCATACAATGATGTCGCACCGCCGTATATTAAACGCCGCGATCGTTTTGAAGTGACAGAACGGATCGATTATGCGGGGAATGTCTTGGAAGAGATTGATGTGGAAGAAGTGCGTGCCTTAGGGGCGAAGTTGAAAAAGCGTGGCGTCGAATCCGTTGCTGTCTGTTTTATCAACGCGTATGTCAATGGTGGAAATGAAGCTAAAGTGAAGGAAATTCTGCAGGAAGAACTTGGCGATGTCTATATTTGCGCATCCAATGATATCTTGCCTGAAATCTTCGAGACGGATCGGATGAGTACGACTATCGTCAATGCAGTCCTTGGGCCGACCGTGAGCAATTATATTAAAAAACTGGAAGGCGAAATGAAAGCGGTGGGATATGAAGGCGATATCCTCGTTCTGCACTCGGGCGGCGGTGTCATGACATCGGAAACGGTACCGCGTTATGCCGCTAGACTTGCAAGTTCTGGAATTGCTGCCGGAGCGATTGCCAGTAAATACATTGCGGGATTATGCGGTTATAAAAATGCCATCGGATTTGACATGGGTGGGACGAGCACGGACATTTCCCTGATGTATGAGGGAGAATTGAGGATTACGAAAGATTGGTCGATCGAATATGGCTATCCGATCGGGTTTCCAAGTATTGAAATCTTGACGATCGGGGCTGGCGGGGGCAGTATTTCCTGGATCGACGAAGGCGGTTCTTTACGGAATGGTCCGCAGAGTGCAGGAGCTGAACCGGGGCCTGCTTGTTATGGGCTTGGTGGTACGGAGCCGACAAATACGGATGCCAATTTAGTGCTCGGAAGATTGGATACGAAGTTGTTGGATGGGCTGATGCACTTGGATAAGGAAGCTTCTTTAACAGCAGTTTCCGAACGTATCGGTCAACCGTTCCATCTTGAAGCGGCGGAAGCGGCCAATTCCATCTTGAAAGTGGCCAATGCGAATATGTGTGATGCGTTGCGTCTAATATCGGTGCGGAGGGGCTATGATCCACGTGATTTTGCACTCGTTGCTTTTGGTGGGGCCAGTGGGCTGCACAGTGCCTATTTGGCGAAAGAGATGGATATTCCGAACGTGATCATTCCTCCTTATTCAGGCGTTGCGGCTGCCATGGGCTGTTTGATGGTGGACGTTCAACATGATATTACAAAGACATTTTTAGCAGATGCGAAAAGCATGTCATTGGAAGCGCTGGAAGCGGAATTTTCATCGATGGAAAAAGAGGGGAAAGCGCTATTGGAGGAAGAAGGAATTGCACAGGAAGACATGAACTTCATTCGTTACGTTGATATGAGATATGCAGGGCAATGGAGATCATTAGCGATTACAATCGGTCGGGAATTGAAGTCGATGGACGATGCGCTATTCCAGTTCCACAGGGAGCATGAACGCGAATTTGCATTTTCCGATGCCAATCAAAATGTAGAGATCTATGGTCTGCGTGTAGCAGCCATCGGTGTCGTGGAAAAACCGGAATTGCCAAAGAAAATTGTACAAGGGACATTGGAATCGGCATTCATCGAAGAACGCCCTGTCTATTTTGAAGAGTCTGAGGGGTATGTACAGACTACCGTCTATCAACGTGCGGACTTGCCGACGGGAGTGGAATTGGAAGGGCCAGCAATTATTAATCAGCTCGATTCCACCATTGTCATCCCACCGCAATTCACAGCGAAAACGGACGAGTATCGGAACATCATCATTCAATACACGAAATCATAAGGGGGAATGGGCATGACAACAACTTCAACTCAACCAATCTTTCAAAGTAAACTGGATCCGGTGACATTTGAAGTATTGAAAAATGCGTTTGTGAATTTAGTGGATCAGATGTCGGAACAAATCCTCAGAACATGCTATTCGTTTGTCATCTATAATCGCGATTTCAGCTCGGCTATTTGCGATGCGGAAGGAAATACGGTCATGCAGGGGACACAAGATATTTCCGTCCATGTCGGTACATTGCATTTGACTGCCAAAGCGATTATCGAAGACTTCAAAGATGATATTCATCCCGGCGATGTATTTTTAATCAACGATCCTTATCGGGGTGGTACGCATTTCAATGATACACGAGTCATTAAGCCTGTCTTTCATGATGGAAAAGTCATTGCCTTCATGCAAGTGAATGGGCATTGGGCGGATATGGGCGGTTCCGTTCCCGGATCATTCGATATTAAGTCGAAAGACCATTTTGGGGAAGGTCTACGGATTCCACCACTCCGGATTTATAGCAAAGGTGTTTATTTGGAAGATGTAGCGAATATGCTGGTTGCCAATATGCGTGTGCCTGAAGAACGGCTTGGAGATCTTCGTTCGCAAGTCGAAGCGACCAAAGTAGGGGAAACGCAGCTAGCAGCTTTAATTAGCAAGTATGGGATTGAAACGGTTTTAACCGCTTTCGATGAAGTACAAGAATATGTGGAACGGCTAACGAGAGCGCATATGAAAGGGTTGCCGGATGGGACATGGGAAACGACAGATTACATTGATATGGATCCGGAAGTGGGGGATGGATTGATTCCGATCCATGTGAAAATGACTATTAAAGATGATGAAGTATTTTATGATCTAAGTGGATCACACGCCTATATCGGTTGTTTCTTGAACGCAGGTTTCGGAGCATCGCTATCCGCAGCGTATGCGGGGACCAAAACCTTTTTCCCGGATATTCCGTTGAATTCTGGATTTTATCGGGTCGTGCACGTTCATTTACCTGAAGATTCAGTCGTCAATGCGCCTTATCCAATCGCGGTGACAGGTTTCTGTTCAGGTGCCTATGAAAAAATCATGAATGCCTGTTTTGAATTATGGTCCGCGATCATTCCGGAAAGAGCATTAGCCTGTTCTTTTAACTTGGAATACTTACTCATCGGCGGTTGGGATACGAGAGAAAAGCAAAAGAATTACTTCATGTGGTATGACTGGATGGCGGGTGGACATGGCGGCCGCCATAAACGCGACGGGGCCAATGCCATGTCTCCTGTATTCGGGGTCGGGTTAAGTATCCAGCCTTGCGAAGGGCAGGAAAGGCTATCGCCGGTTATCACGACGAAGCATGAAATTATAACCGATTCGGGCGGACCGGGAGAATACCGAGGCGGCTGCGGGGTTGAAAAAGGTGGAACATTGACAGCTGTGGCGGATACCGTCATGTCCTATTGCTGTGACCGTTCCCGATCGGTGACATGGGGAATTTCCGGAGGATTGCCTTCCTCTCCACATGGAGCCTGGTTGAATCCGTATACGGCTGATCAGGAATTTCTCGGTGCCATCTTTTCCAATGTCAAAGTGAAAAGTGGTGATTCATTCGTCAGGCCTTCAGCGGGTGGCGGCGGTCTCGGGGATCCTTTGGAAAGAGATCCGGAGGCTGTCTTGGAGGACGTGATTGACGAATATGTCTCCATTGAGCGTGCGGAAAAAGATTATGGGGTCGTCATTAAAGAGATTGATAAAGATATAGACCTTTTTAAAATTGATCAAGAAGCGACCGTCCTTGCTCGGGCTAACATCCGCAAGAACCGGAAAGCGTGGTTGCGCCAGGATATCGAAAAGGTGGAAAGCTTGTATTTGGACGGGGCAGTCGATTCGTATGATTTGATTCGAAGATATGGGGTTGTATTTGATCATGAACAGAAAAAGGTATTGCCGAAATCGACGCAACAATACCGTGAAATGCTGGAAGAAAGAATGGTTCCTCACTGGAGCTAATTACAAGTGAAATGGAGTGTTATGAATATGAAACAAGAGTTGAAAACAAAACAGTCGCTCATGTATATAAACGGGAAATGGGTAGGCGAAAACTTGGACGAATTGCGCGTACTCAATCCGGCAAATGGGGAAGTTGTCGGGTGCGTACCGAATGGCGGTAGAGCGGAAACGAATGAAGCGATCGAGTTTGCTTATGAGGCGTTTCAGACGTGGTCCCAAACGACGGCTTACGAAAGGGCAGCCTATTTGAAGCGACTACATGCGCTGATGTTGGAGCACCAAGAGGAATTGGCACAAACGATGACGCTGGAAATGGGTAAGCCTATTCAGGAGTCCAGAGGTGAAGTCGTGTCCGCCGCGGCCTATTTGGAATGGTTTGCGGAAGAAGGAAAACGGGTTTACGGGGAAACGATCCCCACTCATACACCGGGCAAACGATTGCAAGTATGGCGGAAGCCTGTAGGTGTCGTAGCCGCAATCACGCCGTGGAATTTCCCGGTAGCGATGCTAACAAGAAAGATCGGTCCGGCATTGGCGGCTGGCTGTACTATCGTCATTAAGCCGTCCGGCGAAAGTCCTTTGACAGCCGTCAAATTGGTGGAGCTATGTGAAAAAGCAGGCTTTCCAAAAGGCGTTATCAATTTAGTGACAGGTTCTTCTTCCAAAATCGGGAAAGCGATTATGGAAAACGAAAAGGTGCGAAAAGTTACGTTCACCGGATCGACAGAAGTGGGGAAAATGTTGATACGACAAAGTGCGGATCAAGTGAAACGATTATCCTTGGAGTTGGGCGGACATGCCCCGTTCATCGTCCTCGATGATGCCAATCTGGATGCGGCAGTGGAAGGTGTCGTCGCTTCGGCTTTCAGAAATGCCGGGCAGACCTGTATCTGCACCAATCGGATTTATGTGCAAGCTGGAATCCACGATGCCTTTGTTGATAAATTTGCGGCGGCCGTTAAAAAATTGAAAGTCGGAAACGGTGTGGATGAATCCGTACAAATCGGTCCGGTTATCAATCAAGCGAGTCTGGAAAAAGTGACTCATCATGTAGAAGATGCTTTGTCAAAAGGAGCTTCCCTTGTAACGGGGGGCGCATCATTGTCGGATGTCGGAGAAAACTTTTACGCGCCTACTGTACTTAGCAACGTGACTGCTTCGATGATTGTGATGAACGAAGAAACATTCGGACCCATTGCACCTATCCAAAAAGTGGAGACGGTTGAAGAAGCGGTTGCATTCGCCAACGATACGCCATACGGTCTGTCCGCTTATGTCTATACGGAAAGTGTGTCAACGGGTACCAAACTGATTGAGCAACTGAACTACGGGATTGTCGGTTGGAATGACGGCGTTCCGACAGCAGTCCAAGCCCCGTTCGGCGGCATGAAAGAAAGCGGGATCGGAAGGGAAGGCGGCCATCAAGGAATCGAAGACTATTTGGAGACGCAATTTGTTTCGATTGGTGTGAATTAAGGATTGGTGTGTCATTGGCTCAGCGAATTGAGTCAATGACTCTTCCTAATTATAGGATGAATAAGATGATTTACGTTTGGTAAGACGTTTTTCAAATCTGGAGAATAGAAGGGATTGTGGGTATCAAGATGACGACTATTGATTCGGCAGATTTAATACTTATTAACGGTAATGTCATAACAATGGATGTGAAACTTCCTAGAGCCAACTCGATCGTCATTAAAAAGGGAGAAATTATCCATGTAGGCACAAATGAGGAAGGCTTGAAATTTAAAGGGGAACATACTGAGGTTATGGATTTGGAAGGTAAAACCACATTACCAGGTTTTATTGAAAGCCATATACACCCCACGATCTATGGAGTGTATCTGTTAGAACTGGATTGCCGATCACAATCAGTATCATCCATCGATGAAATACTGGAATTGATCAGTGATTCAACGAAGAAGGTTCCGGTCGGTGAATGGATAAGAGGTTGGGGTTGGGATGATAGCAAACTGAAGGAAAAGCGCTATCCGACTCGTTGGGATTTGGACAAGGTCGCGCCGAATCATCCAGTTGTACTGACGCGGACATGTGAGCATATGGCTGTTTTGAATTCTAAAGCATTAGAGCTAAGCGGAATTTCGAAAGATACGAAAAATCCGCCAGGCGGATATATCGAACGTGATGCGGAAACCGGTGAGTTAACAGGGTTACTGAAAGAAGCAGCGCGAGATTGGATTGCTGTTCCTAAGTATGGTTTTCAAGATATTGTACATGGAATGGAGTTAGCCCAAGAAGATTTTGCTAAATGGGGAATTACTACGGTTCATGATATGTCCACGCAGACGAAGGACATGCAAGTGTACCAACACTTGCAAGGCGCAGACAAGTTAAAAGTCAGAGTGAGGCCATGGATATGGGCAATCAATCAAAATGGCTGGGAGGGGCTATTAGACCAGATACTTTCTATGGGGATTAGAAGTGGATTTGGAAATGACTTTATCAAAATCCAAGGTGTGAAGTTCATGCTAGATGGAAGTGTTGGGGGGAGAACAGCGGCAGTAGCGGAGCCGTATGTCGATGATGCGGAGTTGGGAATTCTGTATTGCGGTGTAGAGGATATTTATCCATCTTTCGAAAAGGCAATCGCTTCAGGCCTTCGGGTTGCCGTACATGGTATCGGAGAGCGGGCGATAGAAGTGGCTGTTCAAGCGTTTGAAAAGGTGAATGAAAATATGGATATTACTCATATGCGTAACCGTATCGAACATTGCGCCCTTCCAACAGATGATCAGTTGAAAAGAGTTAAAAACCTTGAATTGATTGCAGCCTCTTCCATTGGATTCCTCCATCATATTGGTGATAGCTATATGAACAATTTAGGTCCTGAAAGGATGAAAAGAGTCTATCCGCATAAGTCATTTAAAGAACATGGTATTGTAGCCCCTGGAAATTCTGATTTGCCTGTTACTGGAGGAAACCCTTGGACCGGCATCTATACTGCTGTAACGAGAAAAACGATAACAGGACAAGTTCTAGATACAACTCAAAATATAACAATAGACGACGCTTTGAAAGCCTATACGACGGATGCAGCGTATAGTTCCTTCGAAGAACAAACATTAGGTGTGATTAAACCATCTGCAAAGGCGGATATCATAGTCGTATCTGATGATCCTTTCAAAATAGAGACTGAAAAAATAAAAGATATACAAGTTGAACGTACATTTGTGGATGGGAAACAAGTGTATTCAAGTAGGAATGTTCAAAGCGATAGTGAATTGAAAGAAAGCGTAGAAGTTTGATAGAGGGGGAGTAGTATGTATTCTGAACAAGAACGTATGATATTAGGAATTATCGTTATTTCCTATTTCCTATTTCTTTTTGTGGTCTCCTTGCTGATTAATAGAAGTATTAAAACATATGACGATTATAATGTTGCGGGAAGGTCAGTTTCCATCTTTCCTTTGATCTTAACTTTTGTCGGTACGGCAATTGGCGGAGCAACACTATTAGGATACATGGCGAATGGTTATAGTTTTGGGCAGGGAGAGCAGTGGCTGAATTTGGGCACTCTTTTTGCTGGAGTTCTAATTGCATTTTTCCTGGTCAAACGCCTTAGACAACTTGGGGAAAAATATAATATGGTTACGATTGGTGATTTTACGGCATTGCGCTTTGGTGAAGGTGCCAGGATTCCTACAGTGATCAGCATTCTCGTCGCGTATTGTGCAATTACTGGTATGCAATTTGTTGCGATCGCAACCATCTTAAATTTAACCATTGGCTTGAGCATGACAACCGGTATTGTCATCAGTTGGATTTTACTTACTTTAAAAACATACTTTGGCGGTATGAAATCGGTTATTTGGCAAGATGCATTTCACGGCACGATACAAACCGTCGGGATATTCATTTTGTTTGTTGTGGTGATAATTGTATCTGGCGGGTGGAGTAATATCCAAGAAAACGCTGCCTTATCCAATGCGGGGAACAATCTAAGTCTTTTTAATATCTCAAAGGCGGAAGTATTCATCTATCTCTTTACAATTGGTGCTTACCAATTTGTCAGACAGGATTTGTGGCAACGTTTTTGGGCAGCTAAAGATTCAAAAACTGCAGTGAAAGGATATTGGTACTCGATAATCGTTGCATTTTTGACAGGAGCTGTCGTTATTGTAATTGGAGTAGCAGGTCGTTTCGGCCTGAATTTGGAAAATGTCAATCCAACGTTGATTTATTATGAGGTCATCGGCCATGTTTTCCCTTATTCAATGATCATTGTGATGGTTATCGCGCTTTTGGCGACGGTTATCTCTACAGCAGATTCATTCTTTATGGCTGGTGCTTCTTCTATTGTCAATGATGTGATTAAACCGAGACTTCGAAATAAAGATGACAAAAAACTACTGTTTTATAGTCGAATTTCAGTTTTAATTGTTTCAATATTGGCTCTATTACTATCTTTATATATTCCTGAATTGGTTAATCTATGGGTAACAGGGACTGCCATGCTTGTATCTGGTCTATTGGCTCCCGTCCTTCTCGGATTATTTTGGAAAAAGGCGACGCGTAAGGCTGGGGTGACCTCCATGTGGGTTGGGTTATTAATCGCGGTCATTTGGCAGATTGCAGGACATCCTTTTGGCTTACATCCTGTTTTTATCGGCTTGCCACTATCGCTTATAACGATCGTTACGATTTCTCTGTTATCAACACAACCAGAGAAAAATATTATTACGAATATGGGATTATCCGAAAAGTAGAAACGTGACGGAGGTATTAAAATGACAGTAACCAATAATATGCAGGTGAATATAGACAGATTAAAGAGGACAATTGATAAAAGTGCCCAAATAGGTGAAATTCCAGGCAATGGGTTATGTCGATTGGCTTTAACGAAAGAAGATAAAGAGATGCGGGGTCTCTTTCTGGAGTGGATGGAAAATGTAGGTTTAACAACTAGAGTCGATGATTTCGGAAATATTTATGGTAGAAGAGAAGGTTTGAGTGACTTGGCTCCAGTTGTAATCGGTTCGCATTTGGATACTCAACCGAACGGAGGGAGATTTGATGGCATTCTTGGTGTATTAGCAGCCCTTGAGGTGATTCATACACTAAATGACAATGGTATTGAAACAGACAGGCCTATTGAAATTGTGAATTTCACAAATGAAGAAGGTGCACGATTTGAGCCACCTTTGTTAGGCTCAGGTGGATTAGTCGGAGTCTTTGACAAGGAATTTGTGTATAGCCGAAAAGATAACGCAGGAAAAACATTTGAGGAAGAATTAAACAAAATAGGATATAAAGGCAGTATAAAAAATAGGCTACAAAGGATCCATTCTTATATTGAACTTCATATTGAGCAAGGACCGGTTTTAGAGAATAAGCAAATCGCTATTGGTGCGGTTGAGGGAATTAAAGGAATGACTTGGTTAGAGATAAAAGTCAGTGGAGAATCAGGGCATGCGGGACCTACACCAATGGCGATGAGAAGAGATGCTTTGATGGCAGCCTCGAAACTTTTTGTTCATATCGAAGAGAAAGCCAAAAGTAGTGATGAAGATATAAGCATGACCATTGGTCGGATGTCGATCTACCCGAATGTCGCAAATTGTATACCGGGAGAAGTTGTTTTTTCTTTAGATGTTAGACATATAGATGATCAGGTTAGGAAAGAATTTGTTGCCGAAATAAAAGAAGAGATGGAACAGATATGCCAACAAGAACAAGTACAACTTGAAATAACTGATCTATGGGACATTAATGCGACTGCTTTTCATCCTGAAATTATTGAACAGATTGTTAAAAGCGCCAAGGAATTTGATTGTTCCGTTACAAGAATGGTTAGTGGGGCAGGACATGACGCCAAGTATATAAACCAAATTGCACCGACGGGTATGATTTTCGTGCCGAGCATTGGTGGGAAGAGTCATATTGAAAGCGAGTTAACTTTAGACGACGATATTGAGAAAGGGGCCAATGTTTTACTGCATTGTGTTCTGCAATTATCAGGGAAAGAAGAATTGACTACTAAAATAAAGGAATCGATTCATTAATTCGCGATGAGAAAACTGAAAATTAAATATTTACAAAATTAAGGATATGTAGTAGAATAATAAATAACTTGATTCAGCAGAAGTCCCCTACTTCTATAAGTGGTGGGATGAATGTCAGTATGCATTTCAATCAGAGGGAGTCCAAACTCTCTGCTGATTCAAGTTAAGCCTCCGGCGGATGTCACGGATTTTGAAGGGAGTTAATTGCGCAAGCGCAATTCAAAATCTGGACGCAATCACGCCAAGGCGTGATTGATTGAATCATGTTGAAACGCAGAAACGTTCATTACACATGATCGATTGAAATCAGGGAAATGAATAGCTAGTACTGCCTAATCTGCTGAAAGCCTTACCGGGTTATACAACACAGATACAAGCCAGTTCAATTTGACTAACAGAAATCTGTTGTCTTTTTGAATTGGCTTTTTCTTTTTCCATAACAGGGGGTGGGAATGTGACTGGAGCGTTAGAGAATATTCGGGTCATCGATTTATCGCGTGTGCTTGCGGGGCCGTACTGCACGATGATCTTGGGTGATTTAGGGGCCGAAGTGATCAAAGTGGAAGGGCCGGGGGGAAGTGATGATACGCGTAAATGGGGGCCACCATTTAAAAATGGGATCAGTGCTTATTATTTAAGTGCCAATCGTAACAAAAAGGCGATCACGGTCGATTTAAAATCGGCTGAAGGCGTCGACATCATTAAAAAACTGGTTAGCGAAAGTGATGTCATCATCCATAACTTCAAAACGGGGACGATGGAGCGGTTCGGCTTGGATTATGCCACGCTAGAAGCCATCAATCCGGGCATTGTTTACTGTTCGATTACGGGGTTCGGGGAGACAGGTCCGGATCGGCATGTACCCGGCTATGATTTTATTATCCAGGCGATGAGCGGGTTGATGAGTATTACGGGGACGGATCAATCGGGACCGCTGAAATCAGGTGTCGCCATTACGGATGTGTTGACGGGTTTATATGCTTGTATCGGGATCCAAGCGGCGTTAGTGGAACGGGCTCAATCTGGAAAGGGGCAAAAAATCGATATTTCGCTGTATGACTCTGCCGTGAGTGCGCTGGTCAATATCGGCAGCAATTATTTGATGGAAGGCAAGATTCCGAAGGCGCTTGGCAATGAGCATGCCAACATCGTGCCGTATCAGACATTCCGGACAAAGGACGGCGAAATGGTCATCGCGGTCGGGAATGATCATCAGTTCAGAGCATTGTGTACAGTGTTGAACGTACCGCAGTATGCGGATGATAAGCGCTTCCTTACGAATCCGGATCGTGTATTGCATCGGGAGGAATTGGTTCCTTTATTGCAAAAGGAGTTTTTGAACGAACCAACTGCCTATTGGTACGAAAAATGCCGCGAACAAAATATTCCGGCAGGACCGATACAGAATTTGGAAGCGGTCGTGAACGATGCACAACTGCAAGCACGCAATATGTTCATTGAACACGAGCATCCGACGGCGGGAACGATCAAAATGATCGGCAGTCCATTAAAGCTTTCAAGGACACCGGTTGCCGTAAAACATCACCCGCCAAGTCCCGGAGAACATAACGATGAAATCATCGGAAACTTATTCGAAAAAAACAAATAATAGGAGTGGTTGAGATGAACTTTGAATTTACAGAGGAACAACAATTATTAAGAAAAACGGCGCGTCAATTTGTGGATGAGGAAATCATGCCGCATATCCAGAAATGGGATTCGGAAGGCGGGTTTGATCCAGCGATTTGGAAGAAGCTTGCGGATCTCGGGTTTATGGGCGTTTGTGTGCCTGAACAATACGGAGGTAGCGGGATGGACTATAATTCACTCGCGATTCTGTGTGAAGAATTGGAACGTGGAGATACGGCATTCCGGACGGCAGTATCTGTTCATATTGGCTTGAACTCGATGACGCTTATGCAATGGGGGACGGAAGAGCAGAAACAGAAATATCTTGTTCCTCAGGCGAAGGGTGAGAAAATCGGTGCTTTCGGCTTGACGGAACCAGGCGCGGGATCGGATGTTGCCGGGATGGCGACGACGGCGGTGCGCGACGGGGATCATTATGTATTGAATGGGCAGAAAACATGGATTTCACTTTGCGATGTCGCGGACCATTTCCTCGTCTTTGCCTATACGGATAAATCGAAAAAACACTCGGGCATCAGTGCGTTTATCGTCGAACGAACAACACCGGGCTTCTCCTCCAAGGCGATCAAAGGGAAATACGGTATTCGCGCGGGCAACACCGGGGAACTATTCTTCGAAGATATGCGGATTCCAGCGGAGAATCTGCTTGGAAAAGAAGGAGAAGGATTTAAAATTGCCATGTCTGCACTCGATAGCGGACGCTTTACCGTAGCGGCGGGGGCTGTCGGATTGATCATGGGCTGTCTGGAAGAAAGCGTGAAATATTGCCACCAGCGCGAAACATTCGGTAAAGCGATCGGCAAACATCAACTCGTCCAGCAAATGATCGCCAATATGGAAGCGGGCTATCAAATGAGCCGTCTTCTTGTTTACCGCGCGGGGGAAATGAAAAACAAAGGATTGCGCAACACGCGAGAAACGTCCCTTGCAAAATGGCAAGCATGTGATTTTGCTAACAAAGCGGCGGACGATGCCTTCCAAATCCACGGAGCTTACGGCTATTCGGACGAGTATCCGGTCGCGCGTTTCCTGCGTAACTCGAAAGCGCCGGTTATCTACGAAGGGACGCGCGAAATCCATACGATTATGCAGGCGGAATATGTCCTTGGGTACCGGGAGGATAAGCAGTTGAGTAAAATGTTGCCTGCTTGGGAAGAAGAATTACAATATAATTGAAATATGGAAATGAAACCTTGATGGGAAGTCTTTCATCAAGGTTTTTTCTTGGGGAGATTTTAGG
Source organism: Sporosarcina sp. ACRSM (assembly GCF_022346545.1). GTDB lineage: Bacteria > Bacillota > Bacilli > Bacillales_A > Planococcaceae > Sporosarcina. The sequence continues at coordinate 245,199 of NZ_JAKRNU010000003.1, forward strand.
TCAAAGGTCATGTTTCGCCGATAAGTGCCGGTTAAGCGCCAATAACTCAGAGGTGAACGCCAATTTATGTTGGTCGAACGCCAATAACTCGGCGCTGACCGTCAATAACCCTGCAACTTTATAAAAATGGTCGTGGAATAACTGATAGGTTGAATCTTTTATTGGGTTCAAACGTATGTATAGGCAGTTAGCATGTGCGAAAGGGGCGTAATGAATGGGGAAGTATACGATTAATGAATTCATCAAAAAGACGCAACAGGATGAGCGGGAGAGCGAGTATTTTGAGTTGGAAACACCGCGTATTTTAGAAGTGAATTTAACCGACCTTGTGTGGGCGAAGACCGGTTCGATGGTTTCCTATACAGGAAATATTAAATTCGAGCGGGAGCGAATGCTTGAGCATGGGGTGGGGATGATGTTCAAAAAAGCATTCACAGGTGAAGGGACCTCATTAATGAAAGCGACAGGCAATGGTCGTTTGTATTTGGCGGATCAAGGAAAAAAGATCACCATTTTCGATTTGGACAATGAATCAATCACGGTGAATGGCAATGACCTGCTTGCATTTGAATCGGGCATTGAATGGGATATTAAACTGATGCGGAAAGTGGCAGGAATGATGTCTGGCGGATTGTTCAATGTGACGTTGCGAGGCAAAGGCAAAGTAGCGATTACCACTCATTTCGAGCCATTGACGCTACTCGTCCAGCCGGGGGCCCCTGTCATAACGGATCCGAATGCAACCGTCGCTTGGTCGGGCCATTTAGAACCGGAATTTCGGACAGATATCAGTTTTAGAACATTCCTTGGTCGTGGCAGTGGGGAATCCATTCAAATGGAGTTTTCAGGTGAGGGGTTTGTCATCATTCAGCCATTTGAAGAGGTGTATATGACGGGGAATGGCTCTTCGTCTTGATAGAAGGTGAAAATGGAAAAACCTTGATGAGAGTTGGCTCCCGTCAAGGTTTTTTCTTGGGGATGAGATAGGTCAAAGGTTATGTTTCGCTGATAAGTGACCGTTGAACGCTGATAACTGTACTTCAAACGCTGACATTTCTTCAATAAGCGATCAAGCGTTCATTCCTGAAACAGTTTTTGAATAAACTCCACCAATTTTCTCGCGCTTGGTGAAATATGTGTAAACGAAGTTGCTCCTATACCGATGGAGCGATAATCATTGCTTTCCAATGGAATGGCACGGACGTTTTCGGGGAGGCGGTATAAAATCATCGATGGCAGAATACTGATGCCGAGCCCGTTTTGTACCATGGAAATGATGGCTTGATCTTCTGCAATTTCGTATTGGATGTGAGGAGTGATTTTATGTTTTTTTAAGATTCTCCTGACGTCATTATCGATCGTCGACTTTGGCATGATAAATGGTTCGTTATCCAAGTTTTTGAACTGGATTTTCTCATGATGAAAGAGTGGATGTGTATCTGGCACGATGCAATGCAAAGGGTCATTTTTGATAGGAATCGTTTCAAATGATTTGGAAGCAGGGAGTGAGAGAAAGCCGAAATCAATTTTACCGTCCATAATCCATTGGGTGATTTCGTCATAATTACCTTCATATAACTTCAAGTCGATGAGTGGAAATGCTTCTCGGAATTGTTTAATAATCGATGGAATCCATTGGATGGAGACGCTTGGAATCGTTCCAATTCGGACAACACCGGTTTCAATTCCGTTGATTTTGGCAGCTTCTTGCATCATTTGTTCGTTGAGTTTCAACATTTCCTCTATATAGGCCAGCATCTTTGAACCGTTTTCCGTCAATATGACGCCTGTGCGATTTCGGATTAATAATGTAAAGCCCAATTCATTTTCAAGGCTTGCAATGGCATGGCTCACTGCAGATTGCGTTAGTTTCAGCGTTTCTGCGGCTTTTGAGAGAGTGCCTGATTCGATAACGGTTCTAAAAATCTCGAATTTGATTAGTGACATGTAACTCACCTTTAACTATTAATTTTCTTCATACTTCTTATTATAACTATTCATTTGATTTATGCAAAAGAGAGATTTTATAATAGAGATAAGAATAGTAAGTGAATTGTGAAACATAGGAGGTTGGAAGATGATGAGAAGGTGGGGGATGAGCACGGCGCTTATCCATGATCAGCATGCTTCGGAGAGGAAAACGGGTGCTGTCGCGCAGCCGATTGTACCGGCAGTTGCCTATTCGTTTGGAAATCTTGAGGCTGCCGCTGATACAGTGGCCGGGAGAAAGGACGGCATTTATTATGGCCGTTATGGGAATGAGACGCTGCGCGCGTTAGAAGATAAAATGGCGGCGCTTGAGCATGGCGAAGCAGCTCTCTGCGTAGGATCGGGAATGGCAGCCATCTCGACTGCGCTGTTTAGTGTCTTACAAAATGGTGATCATCTCATTGTCACAAAAGATGTCTATGGAGGCACGTACCACTTTTTAACGACATTGGCAGCGCGCTGTGGTATTACATACAGTTTAGTCGATTGTACAAATGTCGAAAACATAGTGGAAGCAATGCAGCCCAATACAAAAGCGGTCTATATTGAAACGCCATCCAACCCGGTGCTAACCATTTTGGATATTGAAGCAATTGCGCAAGTGACGAAGCACTATCAAATTCCACTTATTGCGGATAATACGTTTATGTCACCTTATTTGCAAAAGCCGCTTGATTTAGGGGTGGACATCGTCATTCATAGTGCGACCAAATATTTGAACGGGCATGGGGATGTCGTGGCAGGTGCGATTGTGGCGAGTGCGGAACGCATCCAGTTCATGCGCCAACAAATCATGGGTGACTTAGGACAAGTATTGAGCGCGTGGGATGCATTTTTAATCTTGCGGGGGATGAAAACGTTAGGTGTCAGAATGGAAAAACATTGTCGCAACGCGGAACAGATTGCAGCCTTTCTAGAGGCGCATCCGATGGTAGACAAAGTCTATTATCCAGGTCTCCAATCACATCCACAGTATGAGATTGCACAAAAGCACATGAACGGCATGGGTGGGATCGTATCGTTTGAAATGAAAGGGGGAGGCGAGGCGGCAAAAACGTTCTTGGATACTTTGCAATTGGCGATGATCTCCTTCAGCTTGGGGGATCCGGAAACGCTTGTTCAGCATCCAGCGACGATGACGCATTCGTCGATACCTGAAGCGGAAAGGGTGGCGGCAGGTATTACAGATGGTTTGATCCGTCTTTCTGCGGGGCTTGAGGATATAGAGGATATTCTGGAAGATTTAACGCAAGCATTCAATCAAGTAAACGAAGTAAACCATATAGAACGGAGTGCATACGCATGGGCGAAATAACAAACTTGACACCGGTAACGATGTATACCATTACGGCTAAACTGATGACGCATATCGTGGACATCGTCACAACTCGATTTGGAGAAGAAGGAAAGGCTAGCATACAAGCAGGTGTTCAACAGGTCGTAGATGAACAATCTACCGAATTGAATGGTCAGTTGACAGAAAACATGCTATTTTCATTCGACAAACTGTTTGATGATGGTAAAATTGAGACAGCGTTTCTTGCATACAGTGAAGCGCAAAAGCAAGCAGGCAAAGAACCATGGACGATGTTTGCGATTATGGCGAAGTTATTTGCCCAAATTGCAAAAGCGATCGTAGAGCGTTACGGCAAAGAAGAAGGGGAAAAAGCAATGATGGATAGTGTCGGTGCATTCGGCGAGGAACGTGGCCGAGACATCGCGCGTCGTGCCGCTGCCGTCGGGAAGCCGAATACGATGGATCATTATTTGTCCAATTATGATATGGGCCGCAGTGACCTGTTTGAATATGAAACACTATTCCATCCGACTGAAATTGAACAAACGTTCACGAAATGTGCCTTTGCAGAACAGTGGAAAAAAGATGGGATGGAAGACTTCGGGATTTTGTACTGCCATATGATCGATCCATCGATTGCGAAAGGATTCAATCCGAATTTTGAAGTGATTCATGATCAATACGTGTTAAAAGAAGGCGTCTGTCATTTCCGATTTCAAATGAAAGAGGAGGACGAAACGAAAGTGGAGGTTAGTCGATGATCAACCAAGAACGATTATGGAACCGCTTAGAGGAACTAAGTGAATTTGGAAAACAAGCAAGTGGCGGAATTACCCGTTTCTCTTTTACGGAAGAAGAGAAGAAAGCGAAAGCATTGGTCGCTTCTTATATGGAAGAGGCGGGGATGACAGTAAGAGAAGATGCTGTCGGGAATTTGATTGGCCGAAAAGAAGGGCAGCGGAAGGATGCACCCGCTGTTCTGATCGGTTCACATATCGATACGGTTCCGGATGGCGGACGGTTTGACGGAGCGCTTGGCGTCATCGCAGGGATCGAAGTGGCTCAAACTTTGCATGAGCAGCAAATCCAGCATGATCATCCAATCGAAGTGTATGCCTTTACAGATGAGGAAGGGAGTCGCTTCGGTTTCGGAATGGTCGGCAGCCGTGGCCTTGCGGGTATTTTGACGAGCGAGGAGTTGCAACACCGCGATGCGAATGGTGTGTCGATTGCAGAAGCGATGAAAGAAGCCGGATTCGATCCGGAACAGTATAAGGATGCAGCGAAAGAGCCAGCTACCGTTAAAGGGTATGTGGAGTTGCATATTGAACAGGGCCGCGTCCTTGAGCAGCGGGGACTTGCAGCGGGGATCGTCTCAGGAATTGCCGGTCCGCATTGGATGAAATGGACCATCGCCGGAGAAGCCGGTCATGCGGGTGCGACACCAATGGCGATCCGCAAAGATCCACTCATGGCAGCAGCGGAAATGATGCAGTTTATAGAAGCGGAAGCGAAAAAATATCCGAATGCCGTAACGACAATCGGACAGATTTCCGTGAAGCCGGGCGGGGTCAATGTCATTCCAGCTGAAGTGGAATTTACACTCGATCTTCGCGATATCGATGAAAAGACCCGCGATCAGGTTGAAGCAAGCATAACAGCTCATGCGCAGGAAGTAAGCCGTAAACGGGCTGTCGAATTGAGGCTAGAAACCATGCAGCGGGTTGAACCGGTTCCTTGTTCAGAATCGATTCAAAATGTTATCCAGAAGGCGTTTAACAAAGTGGATGTTGAACCTTTCCAATTGCCAAGCGGCGCGGGACATGACGGCATGCAGTTTAAGGATTATTGCCCGATCGGAATGATTTTCATCCGTTCCAAAGACGGAATCAGCCATAATCCGGCTGAATGGAGTTCAATAGAGGACTGTGGAAAAGGTACGGAAATCTTATACGAAACCGTGTTAGCGCTTGCTATTGAATAAACGAAAAAGGGTGCTAGATCCTAATGGATGTAGCACCCTTTTTCATAAATATGTTAAGCGCCCATAAATGCTTTGATCGCATCGATTAAACTGTAAAGACCAAGGCCTGTACAAATTAAGGCGACGACACCACCAAGGATATTGGCTTTCAAAGAGTTTGTATATTGGCCAAGACGTTTTTTGTTATTCATGAAAATCAATAACAAGATCGCGATGACTGGCAATAAAATACCGTTCAAAGCTTGTGCGAAAAGCAATACATCCAGTGGATTGAATCCAAGACCGGAAGAAATGATTCCGATGGCCATGATCGTAATGAATACAGTTTTAAATCGCTTGTCCTTCATACCGTTTTCCCATTTCAAAACGCTACTTACCGTAATCGCTGCTCCAAGCGGAGACGCGAGCGCAGAAGAGAAACCAGCCGCAAATAAGCCAAGACTCATGAACACTTTCGCCCAATCGCCTAATATTGGCTGAAGTTGAACAGACAAATCAGCAGCACTTGATACTTCCATACCTTGGATCATCGCACCTGCCGTGATCAAAATCGCTGCTGTAATAAAACCGCCAATACTGATAGAGATGATCGTATCCCAACGTGCTTCTTTTAAATCGGACGGCTTATTCCAACGTTCTTGCACCATCGTGGAATGCATGAAGAAGTTGTAAGGAACGACCGTTGTTCCGATAAGCGCGATAACCATAATGATGGAACCGGAAGGCATAGATGGAATGAATGCCCCTTTGAATAATTCACCTAAATCCGGTTTTGCGATAATCATAGTGGTAATGAATGTAAAACTCATCACGACGATAAGGGTAATCATAACGCGTTCAATCAATTTGTAACTACCGCTCAAACCAAGAAATAGAATAATAACCCCGACGATTGGACCAAGAATATTTGAAGGAATTCCAGTTAGTGTCGTAATTCCGAGTGAAGTGCCGAGTAGGTCCCCTGCCATATAAGCTGCACAACCGACACTAATGGCAATCATGACAAGCCACATCGAACCGTATTTTAAGATCGGATTCGTGAATTGTTCCCGAACTGCATCACCGAGGCCTTTCCGAGTGATGATCCCCAGTCGCGCGGTCATTTCTTGCAAGACGATCGTTGCGATAATCGAGAACAAAACTGCCCATAAAAGTGCAAATCCGAATGAAGCCCCTGCACGTGTTGCGGTCGTGACCGTACCAGGTCCGATAAAGGATGCAGTAATGATTGCCCCTGGGCCTATTATTTTAAGTCTATCGATGAAAGATTTTTTTTCTTTAGACATGTTTGCGTTTACATTTATATCATCAATACGTGTCATTTCTTTTCCCCCATTTCTCTCCACATTCCCTTTGCCGTAGTTTGTAAAATTCAGTCATCCTGGAGGGAAAGATACCTGTAACAAGTCTTGTTGTTACAGGTATAGTTCTCAGGCATTGGATTGTGGATGCTCATTTACTCCAAGTAATTATATACGGTTTGCTTTGAAACACTGAGCACTTTTGCAATCCGTTCGGTGGAACCTTGAATGAGGAAAGTACCCTTTTCTTCTAGGTTCTGAACAAATCGGATTTTATCCTCTCTCGACATTTCCTGAAGTGGAACGCCTATCTCGATAAGTGCCGTGTTGATTAAATAATCAAAGACTTCATCAATATTTTTTGCGTAGGATTCGTTTGAATGATGGTCGGCGTGATTGAAATCCGTCGTGGAGGAAAAATCTTTAATAATTTGATTGACCAATGAAAAGGCCGTGATATCAAAGTTAATCCCCAAAAAGCCAATCACTTCCGAACGATCATTTCGGATAAAGGAAATGGACGTTTTAACGAGTTTGCCTTCCTTTGTCCGCGTTGTGTAGCCGAGTTTATCTTTTACTTGATCGCCATGTTGCCGCAACTCTTTTAAGATAACTTCAGTTGTCGGTGCCCCGAGTTCTCTTCCCGTCAAAGTCCCTTTTATATAGATGAGAGACGCTTGGACGTCGTGCAAATCATGCACGACGACTTCGCAGTTGCTGCCGAATGTGGCATAGATCATATCGGCAATCGGCTTATAGCGATCTAGAATTTTGAGATTTTCATCATGTGTAGTTTCCAACGTTATCACCTGTTTCTTTAAAAATCATTTGGAAGATTATTTTAATTCTTCCTGTTATTGTAGGGGATAACGATAGTGCCGGCAAACATTATTTTTGCTCAGCTTTGTTTGCAATAACACCAGCAAGTGCATAGAGCACAACTGTTGAAACAAAGTGTGCTGAATTTTGGTTTGAATCTTGTTGTGGATAAACCTCCACGAAGTCCATACCGATGACACCTTGTTTACAAATTTCATGCACAAGTGTGAGCAATTCGTAAGAAGTCAATCCGTTTCCGTCAACAGGTCCGCCTGGGTTAAATGCAAAGTCGAGGACGTCACTGCAAATGCTCAAGTAGACACAATCCACGTCTTTGCTAGCCATTGCATGCAATTCGACTGCTAGCTGTTTTAAATCCTTGGCGTTGCGGATATCGTTTACTGTGACTGTTACAGCGCCGGCCTCTTTTGCATTGCGCCCAGCTTGAGGCTCATTACGAGGTCCGTGAATGCCTGTGTGGATAATGCTTTCATTTCTGACGCCTTCTTGCTCGTAAAGTCGAGCGAATGGACTACAACGTGCATATTGGTCACCGTTATGGGATGGCAAGTTATCATAATGCGCATCGAGGTGAATGATCCCTACTTTTTTGCCTGATTCGGCAAGCGCTTTCACGATCGGGAAAGTTACCCCGTGATCTCCGCCCAAGCCGACAAGGAATTTTCCGCTATCCCAAAGTTTACGAGTGAAATTAGTAATGCGTGTCATTGTTTCGTCGACATCTGCAGGTACAACATCGATATCACCGATATCTCCCAGTTTCATATGTTCAAATACGTCAATATGGTCAAGTTCAGGTAAATAGCCGCTGTATCGGCCAGATGTGAGACGCATTACTTTTGGTCCGAGTTCACAGCCTGTATAGTCGCCCCATGTGACTGCACCTTCCCAAGGAATTCCGTAAACAACCGCATCAATACCTTCGAAAGACTGTTCTTTGGAGATATTTTTTGCACCGAGGAAGCAAGGCGTGTTTCCGTATAAAGTAGTAGTCATATATGTTCAAACCCTTTCGCAATAGTACTAGTATTTTGTCAATCCATAACTGAATCGTACTCGCTTTTTTAAAAAAAGTCAAATTGATTTTTGTGATTTTTAAAGATTAATTATGATGGACGCATTGGGTTTACGTCTTAAAATTGCCTGAAATAGCCTTTGGAGCTTGTTTTATCTATTGTTTGTAGGGTGAGAAGAAGTTTTAAAAAAATTAAAAGTTACTGCCGACCTTAAGAGTGTCTTTAATAATTTTACAAGTTCGGGGAGATGTTTTCTCGGCCATTTTCCTTATACGGAAAATTTATGTCTGGGTGTTTAGAAGGAGGAAATAAATGGGGAATGCGATTATTTGAGGTGTTATTGATCAATCGCCCTGTAGTTTATGATAAACTTACTCATAAAAATAATTTCTAAACAATTAAGGAGTGCTCATCAATGAAGTTTGAACCTTCGTTAAAAATGTCCATTTTTGAACCTGCTATTTTCGCAGACTTGAAAGCGGCAGCCGAAGCGAAAAGAGCGACGGGTGCAGAAACGGTTGACTTAAGCCTTGGAAGTCCCGATCTGCCACCGGATGAAAAAGTGAGACAAGTATTAGCAGAACAAAGCGCTCAAGCAACTACATATGGCTACACGCTTGGCGGTACAAAACGGTTCCATGAAGCCGTTGCCAATTACTATAAACGCCGTTCGGGTATAACGCTCAATCCAGAAACGGAAATCATTCAAACGATGGGATCCCAAGAAGGTTTGGTCCATCTGCCACTCGCTTTTTGCAATGAAGGGGATATCGTTTTGACGACAAATCCCGCTTATGTAGCGTACGAAGCAGGTATTAAGTTGGCAGGGGCGGTTCCATACGAAATGCCGTTGCGAGCGGAAAACGGCTTTTTACCTGATCTGGATGCCATTCCAGAAGACGTTGCACAACAGGCGAAGATCCTTATTTTAAATTTACCGGGAAATCCAGTTCCAGCCGTTCCGGATGCACAATTCTTTAACAAGGTCGTGGCGTTTGCAAGGAAGCATAATATTCTTGTTCTCCATGACGCGGCTTACTCGGAATATTACTTTGCAGGCGATTCGCCGATCAGTTTCCTGTCGACGCCAGGCGCAATGGAAGTCGGAGTGGAAATCAATTCATTGTCTAAAAGTTTCAGCCTTGCAGGCGCCCGTATTGCCTATATTGTCGGCAATGCAGAGGTGATCCGTATTTTTAAAGAGTTGAAATCGAACTTAGATTTCGGGACATTTGGACCGATTCAGGAAGCGGCCGTAACAGCGCTTGATCATGCAGAAGAAATTACGGACCGTTTACGTCAGGAGTTTTCGGTGCGTCATCATGTATTGATGAACGGCTTGAAGGAAATTGGCTGGGAAGCAGCACCTTCGACTGGCGGCATGTTTGTATGGGCGAAATATCCATTTGATATGGAAGATAAGGAATTCGTCTTTAAAGCAATCGATCAATGCGGTGTTGTCATGGTGCCCGGAAGTATCTTCGGGACAGAAGGAAAAGGGTATGTTCGATTGGCGCTCATCCAAAGTGTGGAAGACTTGCAAAAAGCTGTTGAACAACTAAGCAAACTAGAAGTTTTTATGAAAGATTAAATGAATGGCCTGTATAAGGTTAGGAAGGACATGTGTGTATGTGTCCAACCTAACTTTTTTTTAGCCCGCAATAGCTCGCCAATCATTTTCGCTTGGATGCATTTAAAATAAGTCGTTCAATTTATATTGGGTTTACATTTGTTTAGTAAGATGTGTTTATCAAAAAAAGATTGATTGGAGTTCTGTATATTGGAAAAGAAACAAGGCGGTTTAAAGCCGTTTTTCACACTTATTTTATCTACAAAAATCCCCAAGCTGGCACTCATTGTTGGTTTAACGGCAAGTGTTCTCACTACGCTAGCCGGGCTAGTTGTTCCGTTGCTGACGAAAAATTTAGTAGACGGTTTTGAAGTTGCTTCTTTAAGCATTCCGCTGATGATTGGGATTGGGGCGGCCTTTATCGTTCAAGCAATCATTAACGGGATTTCCATTTACTCGCTCAGTTATGTGGGACAAAAAGTGGTGGCTCGGTTGCGCGATCGGATGTGGACAAAACTGATCCGCTTGCCTGTCAGCCATTTTGATAAGGAAACGAGCGGTGAAACGGTCAGTCGTGTTGTCAATGATACGGGAATCGTGCGGGAGTTGATTTCACAACATTTACCACAATTTATCACAGGCATCATTTCGATTATCGGTGCGGTGACGATTTTACTTATCATGGACTGGAAAATGACGCTTATTATGTTAATTTCTGTGCCGATTACAGTCGCTATCATGATTCCGCTCGGCACGAAAATGGCGAAGATTTCGCGGGGGTTGCAAGATGAAACAGCGGTGTTTACGGGCCATATCCAACAGACGCTCGGTGAAATCCGCTTAATGAAAGCATCCAATGCCGAACAGAATGAAGAGGCGAAAGGATTAGCCGGTATTGGGAAATTGCTTGGATTTGGATTGAAGGAAGCCCGTATTACGGCGCTGATCGCGCCACTTATGTATTTAGTTGTCATGGTAGTCATTGTCATGATCATCGGCTATGGCGGGATGCGTGTGGCGAATGGAACGATGACAACAGGTGCACTTGTTGCATTTTTGCTCTATTTATTCCAGATCATTTTTCCAATCACCTCTTTTGCCATGTTCTTTACGCAACTGCAAAAAGCGAAAGGAGCCACAGAGCGCATCATCGATATTTTGGAATTGCCGTTGGAAGAAGGGCAGGATGGACTGGAAATGGATATCGCCAACAAACCGGTTCACGTTGCCAATGTATCTTTCGCTTATGAAGCGGACGAACCGGTGCTGAAAGGCATCTCCTTTGAAGCACAACCTGGTGAAATGGTCGCTTTTGCCGGTCCGAGTGGCGGCGGCAAGACGACAATGTTCGGATTGTTGGAACGCTTTTATGAACCGACGGCAGGGGAGATCCGAATCGACGATACGCCAGTCAAAGCGTTATCGATGGCGTCCTGGCGCAGTCAGATCGGTTATGTCTCACAAGAAAGCGCCATGATGGCCGGCACAATCCGTGAAAACTTATGCTACGGCTTGAAAGAGATGGAAGACATTACAGACGAACGGTTATGGGAAGTCGCGGGAATGGCCTATGCCGATGAATTCATCAAAACTTTCCCGAACGGATTGGATACTGAAGTAGGGGAACGTGGTGTGAAACTGTCAGGCGGTCAAAGACAACGGATCGCCATTGCCCGTGCCTTTTTGCGAGATCCGAAAATATTGATGATGGACGAAGCGACCGCAAGCCTCGACAGCCAATCGGAAGGTGTCGTCCAAGAAGCACTCACGCGATTAATGGAGGGACGCACAACATTTGTTATCGCCCACAGGCTATCCACAATTGTCGATGCGGATAAAATTATCTTCATTGAAGATGGGCAAGTGACGGGTATGGGAACCCATCAAGAATTGACGCAATCCCATGCATTGTACCGGGAATTTGCGGAGCAGCAATTGGCGTAATGAAATATAGTACCCCTCAGGGTAACAATAAAACCAATTGAACACATAAAAAAAGTGCCGAATCATCGATATTTGGCACTCTTTTTAAATAGGGTCAAACCTTCAAATAAGCCCCTGTAAATGAATTTTCATTCGCTGCAATTTCCTCTGGCGTCCCTTCGGCAACAACCCTACCGCCTGCTTCACCGCCTGCCGGTCCGATGTCGATTACCCAATCGGAAGCTTGGATGATGTCGCTATTATGCTCGACAATGATAACGGTGTTGCCGGCATCGACGAGTTTGTTCAACAGGACTAATAGCTTCTTTACATCATTCGGATGGAGGCCTGTGGACGGCTCGTCCAAAATGTAAAGGGTGTGGCCTGATGCCGGCTTGCTCAATTCGCGGGCCAGTTTCAGCCGTTGCCCTTCACCGCCTGATAGCGTTGTGACAGATTGGCCCCATTGCAAGTAGCCGAGTCCGACATCATTCAATAACTGGACGATTTTGGTGATTTTCTTATTCTCTTTAAATAAAGGTAAACTTTCTTCGATGCTCAAATCGAGGATGCTTGAGATCGTGTACCCTTTGTACGTGACGGCTAGTACTTCATCTTTGAAACGTTTTCCGTGACATACCGGACATGTAACTTCCAAGTCAGGAAGAAAGTGCATATTTACTAGCACATATCCAAGTCCTTCACAATTTTCGCATCGCCCTCCCGCTGTATTGAAGGAGAAATGTTTTGGAGTCAATTTTTTTGCCTTCGCTTCCGGCAATGCTGCAAATAAGTTGCGAAGCAGGGTAAAGACTTCTGTATAGGTTCCGATATTGGAACGTTTCATGCGACCCATTGGAGATTGGCCGACTGTGATCATTTTTGTGATCGCTTCAAAGCCGGTAATGTCATCGCAGCCATTGTAGTGATTCTTTGTTGTTTCATTGGCGGAAAGGACATCAAATAGCAGTGTCGATTTGCCTGATCCTGATACACCGGTGACGGAAATAAGGCAACCGAGTGGGAATGAAACATCGATGTTTTTCAAATTATGTTTATGGGCATTATGGATGGTCAATTGTTGACCTGTCCCTTTCCGCCTGTTGTTTGGAACGACTGTGTCATTTTTGATATAAGCACCTGTCACAGAATCAGGTTGCTCTTTTAATGCGTGCAGAAGACCTTCTCCGACAATTCTTCCGCCTAAACGGCCTGCGCCTGGTCCCATATCGATGATGTGGTCGGCCTCCTCCATAACGGCGACATCATGTTCGATGACGAGCACCGTATTGTCCAAGTCACGGAGCTGTTTCATCACTTTCACTAAGCCTTGTGTATCTTTCGGATGCAAGCCTGTCGTCGGTTCGTCCAAGATGTAGAGCACGCCCGTCAGTCCCGAGCCAAGAATTGATGCCAACCGCAATCTCTGTGATTCACCGCCGGATAATGTGACGGCTTGTCGGTCGAGGGAAAGGTAGCCGAGCCCTACATCTATGATGCGTTGCAATTTGATCGTTAAATCATGCAGAAATGTCTCGACCATTTGACGGTTTTCTGCGGTCAGTTTCTGATCGACTTGCCGAAGCCATTTCATCATGTTTTCGAGGGAGTATTGGGAAACATCGGCAATGGAAGTTCCGGAAACATTGACGAGCAAGCTTTCTCTTTTCAAGCGTCGCCCTTCGCATTCCGGGCATGTTTGCTCGTAGAAAAATTCTGCTTCCCCGGAATTCCCTTCTTTCTCTTTGTACCTTCTCCACATTCCGGTGATGACCCCTTCGAATTTCCCTTTCGTAACGCTTTTCGGCGGCTTGATATCTGGGAAATGGGAAGCGAATCGTTCATCTTCAGCGCCATAATAAAGCAAGTCGCGTTGAACTTGTGTGTAGTCTTTCAGTGGGGCGTGAATATCAAAATCAAAGCCGTAATGTTTGGCAGCGGCTTGCAAAATATTGCTTTGATACGTATTGTACGTTTCGAACCAAAATGTGATGGCGCCGTCCATGATGCTCAGTTCCTCATTGAAGACGGCTTCGAGATCGATATTGGCGACTGTTCCCATGCCGTCACAAGTCCCGCAAGCCCCATCCGGTGTGTTGAATGAAAAATGGGATCGTGTCAATTTCAGTTGCCGATGGTCACAATGGGGACAATCGATGAATTGGTCGAAGCTAAACGGCTCCTCCTCGTTGGTAATGACTTCATTTGTCGGTGGTATGATTGTCCCACAGTTTTCACAAGGGCGTTCACCGATTTTTTCGTAGATCAATCGCAAATACGTGTACATATCGGTGACTGTGCCGACCGTCGAACGCGGATTGCGGTTCGTGACATGCTGCCCGATACTGATGGAAGGGGAAAGCCCGATAATCGAATCGACATTCGGTTTGCTAATGGCGTCCGTTGTCAAACCGCTGGACTCCATATATTGCCTTTGACACTCCCGTTGCAAAATATCCATCGCAAGAGTGGATTTGCCGGAGCCTGACGGACCTGTCAGCACGACAAATTGATGTTTTGGAATATCAAGTGAAATGTTTTTCAAATTATGTTCGCGTGCGCCATTGATTCGAATGCTGTTTTTCAAGATAAAGTTCCCTCCAATTCAGTGGATCTCTCTATTATCATACATGAGGCAAATGATAAAGTTACCCGGGAATTAAACCGTATAAAATCATCATTGGTATTTAACTTGATTCAGCAGAAGTCCCCCACTTCCATAAGTGGCGGGATGGATGCCAGAAGGCATTTCAATCAGAGGGAGTCCAAACTCCCTGTAGCTGACGCTTCGCTTTCAGTACAAAAACATTTGCTGATTAGAGGAACTCAGGCTAAGTTCGCCGCGTCCTGAATGAAAGTGCCTTAATTTCCGCAAATAAAACGCAGAAATACGGCAAATCAAACCCTTCGCTGTTTGATTGGCAACGCCTGAGTGACCAACATCCTGTTGGCCCAAGCCTCCGGCGGATGTCACAGATTTTGAAGGGTAGGGGTATCACTTAACCCATTTTTCGGGGTGTTACACCATTCATAAATGAACCGAATCATCACTTTCGTGAAATCCACGAGCTGTTCAATGCGGACTTTTTCATTTACTGCATGCGCGTTTTGTAAGTCTCCTGGACCGTAAATGACGGTTTGAATTCCTGCATCTCCAAGCCATCCACCATCGGTAACGGTAGGGGAGTAATCGACAATGGCTGGGATGTTCAATTGGGATTCGTGACAACGTGACAATAATTGGACGCCGGGCGCTTCCGGGTCTATTTCTAATGAAGGGAAGATCTCACCCTTGTCCTCAATCATCGACGTCCCACCCCATTCAAATATCGGTGGATTATCGCGTAGCCAACTATCGCTTTCGGCGACTTTACGTAAATGCATTTCGACTTCTTCTGCTACTTGTTCATGTGTTTCATCGGGATAAAAATGAACGGTAATCCACAATCGACATTCATCCGCGATAAAAGCTGGATGTCTGCCACCTTCAATGACGGCAGGGTTAATGGTTGAGGAGCCGGCTGGGAATCCGGGGTAACTTTTCATAACAGCCCAATGTCGTTCCAAGTCTTGTAATCCAGCAATCATTTTCATCATCTTTTCTATGGCGCTTGCACCGTGAAGACCACCACCTGCGTGAATCATACTTCTTCGCGTAGCGTCATGATGTGTTGTTGGGCTTTTGATCGTCACCCATCCGGTGATGACGCCGCCTTGCCCTTGGATATGAAGATCGGATGTATCGACAACGACCGCGAAATCGGCAGTATAGCCCCTTTGCGTACACGCTAGTGTTCCGGCTTCGCCTACTTCTTCACCAATTACAGATTGGAAAATCAAATCGCCTGCAAGTTCGAGGTTGGCCTCTTTCAATAATTGAATGGCAAACAGGGAAGCGGCTAATCCGCCTTTCATATCTGCCGCACCTCGTCCGATCAAATGTCCGTCCTGAATCGTCGGTTGAAAGGGGCTTGTAGCCCATTGCTCCTGTACGTCAATTTCAGCTACATCGACATGCCCGTTAATGATAAGGCTATTATGTAGTTTGGCATCTGTCCCTTTTAGTAAACCTACAACGTTCGGATCATTAGGATACACATCCCACTGGTCGATTGCAAAGTCCAGTGTTCTTAAAAAGTTAGCAATAAACTCCTGTGCTTCTTTCGTGTTCCGCGCTGGCGGGCTTGGCGTTTCAAACTGAATCAGCGTCTTTGCAAGATGGACGAGCTCATCTTGTCGTTCTTCCACTTGTGCAATGACTTGCTCAATTGAGCGCATAAATAATCCTCCCCTTATTTGAAATGAAAAAACCACTTTCACAGAATGGAAAGTGGTTACACACAACGAAAAATGCGTGAACAAGTTGTACCACTTCCCTACGCTAGCATGATCTAGGTCAGGTGATTAGGGTTGAGAACATGGTTCTCTCTCAGCTGGGCAGCACCCCTAGGGTATCGATGATAATTGAAATGAATCTATCTTTACCATCGCATGGTTTGAAAATTAAGTCAATCAGCGGGATGATGCGGATAGTTATCGCCGTTTTGGGGGTTGATGCAAAGGTGAAAGATAATTATGATTAGGTAAATGAATTAGTTGAAAGGGGAAGTAACGTGCTTGACTTGTCTACTTTAGGTGCATTTATTGTTGTGGTTATCGGTTTGTTTTTGATACCGGGGCCTGCTGTATTTTTAACAATCACACGAGCAGCGCAGGGAGGTCATAAAACGGGAATTATGACGGGGCTTGGCATTGCCACGGGCGATTTTCTACATGTATTGCTTGCCGCTGTCGGATTCTCGGCAATACTTATGACTTCTGCGGTTGCGTTTAATGTCGTGAAATTTGTGGGAGCAGCTTATTTATTATATATGGGGATTCGTGCGATTTTCGCGAAAACGGCAACCTCAAAGATGCCGGATGTATCACATGTTTCTGCAGCACGCGCTTATGGACATGGGGTTTTGGTAGAGGCTTTGAATCCCAAATCTGCACTCTTCTTTTTAGCTTTATTCCCGCAATTCGTTCATCCGGAAAAAGGATCGACCCTTGCCCAATTTTTAACGCTCGGAGTCATTTTTGTTGTAATGAGTATCCTCTATACATCGACTTTGTCGATTGGTACGGGAACAATCACGCGATGGATGAAGCGGGGGTCATCCGGGTTTGGCCGGTGGGGCAATAAATTTGTCGGTTTGGTCTATATCGTCATCGGTTTACGGGTAGTCTTCCAAAGCCGATAAGCGAATACTAAGGACAAGCTTGATTGTGTAGGGGCAGTCGCCAGCATAATTCGTTTTTTATTGAATCCAAAGTCCTGTTTCACTGATATGTGATAGGGAAACGCTGATATTGGCACCTCGAGCGCTGATTAGTCTCTTCTAAAGCAAACACTTGCATCATTTTAGCGTTGGATGTATTATAGTGACCAAGTGACCGGGAATGTATTTTGGTCATAAGGAGGACTCCTTTTGAAGCGAGGTGGAGAAATGGACCGTAGACAGGAGATCATGGCAGCGGCAGCCAAGTCATTTTCACTGTTCGGCTACAAGGCGACGACGATGGATCAGGTTGCCAAAATTGCAAATGTCGGCAAAGGGACCATCTATACGTTTTTTTCGAATAAAGAGGAATTGTTCAATGCCGTCGTGCTTAAAATGATCGATGAAATGCGAGAAGAGGCGGATGCCGTTTCTATGGAAGGCGCGTCGTTTGAGCAAAATGCACATGCCAGATTGATGCGCATGCTCAAGTTTCGTAAGACCCACCAATTATATGCCAAATTGATTGATGAAGAAAAAGAATTGCGTACCCCTGCCGTAAGCGAAGTTTTACAGGCGATCGAGCAAGAAATTGTTACCTATATTAAAGAAAAAATTGAAAAGGCGGTTGCGAAAGGCGAGTTGAAGCCTTGCGATACCGAATTGGTCGCCTACTTGCTATTCAAATCTTACCTTGCCCTTGTCGCGGATTGGAGCAAAAATCACGATGAAGAGCTTGGCGAAGAGCGGATTGCTACGTTATTAAGTGGAACCATTTTTAAAAGTCTCTTAGTTTGAGGCTTTTTTTTATCTTCATTCAGCAGAAGGCTCCCACCTCTATAGGTGGTGAGATGAATGCGGTTTTGTTTTCCTGTTCAGCGGGTGTCCAAACGCCCGCTGAACGAAGATAAAGCCTCCGGCGGATGTCACAGATTTTTTGGAGGAGCTTTTCTCCCGAAAGCGAAGGGCGCCTGCTTAGGTGCGACAGGCATAAGGCGAAGATGCGGCGTGGCGTTTTTTGCCACAGAGCAACTTTGACTTATGACCCGAGCTCCTGGCGCCCGGAGCTAGATGCGAGCGAGCTCGAAAAAATCTGGACGCAATTACGCCGAGGCGTAATTGATTTATATATGCCGGTTTGGGTAAAATGATCAATCAGTAAGCTTGAGAAAAAGCAATGACAGGTGCAGAGTGGAACAAGAAACAACGCTCCACCCCAAAAACGCCCCTTGGAGAAATTCTCTTCAAGGGGCTTATCCTTATTTACGAGCCTACAAAATCGCCGCCATCGACGTGGATTGTCTGACCTGTGATGTAAGTGGAATCTCCTGAAGCTAGGAATACATAAGCAGGAGCATTTTCGGCGGGTTGACCGCGGCGTTGCACAGGTGTGTCTGCTCCGTGCTGGGCCACTTTTTGTGCATCGAATGTCGCTGGGATGAGCGGTGTCCAGATGGGACCGGGTGCGACGGCGTTAACGCGGATTCCTTTTGGCGCGAGGTTCAGTGCGAGTGAACGGGTGAATGAAGTGATCGCTCCTTTGGTCGCCGAATAATCGATCAGCCCTGCTGAACCGTTATAGGCCGTGACGGAAGAGGTGTTGATGATGGTATCCCCTTTGGTCATATGGGCCAATGCCGCTTTCGACAAGTAGAATAGTCCGAAGAAATTCGTTTCGAATGTTTCGCGCAGTTGATCGGCTGAGATTGCGGAAATATCATTTTGCGGAAACTGCTTACCGGCATTGTTGACAAGAATGTTCAAGCTGCCTAATTCATCGATGACTTCGTCAATCAGTTGCTCGCAATGTTCTTCTTCGCTAATATCGATCCGAATTTTTAACGCTTTTCCACCATATCCCTCAATAAGCTGTACGGTTTTGGCGGCGTCTGCGTCTTCTTTTTCATCGAGATAGGCGATGGCGACGTTGGCACCTTCTTTGGCAAAGGCGACCGCGACGGCACGTCCAATTCCACTATCCCCGCCTGTAATCAAAGCGTTTTTCCCTTTCAATTTACCTGATCCTTTATAATTTTTATCGTCATAGATCGGCTCGGGTTGCATTTCCGATTCGATACCGGGTTGCTCGTTCTGTGTTTGCGGGGGCACTTTGTTGTTGATTTTTTCAAATTGATCTTGTGACAAAATAATTCCTCCTTCAATTGATCTCTAAAAGAACTATTCCCCGAATCGATTTCAATAAACAATTTGCAGCTTGCCGAAGTGTCGAACGGCACATATCCGTTTGATTTTTATGAACAAAATGATTTTAAAGAATTTTACCCTTTTAATAAAAGAAGGCTTATAAAATAGTTGACATTCTGATAACATAGAGAGGGCTATTATACATAATTAAGATATTAATTGATTACAAAATAGTTAGTAGACGTCAGCAATAAATATCAAGGGGAAGAAGGAGAAAAAATGGAATTTGCTACTTTATTGGGAATCACAATTTCATCAGCAGCAATGATTGCTTTGCTGAAGATTATTGCGATTGATATCGTTCTATCTGGTGATAATGCGATCGTCATCGCGATGGCGACTCGTAATTTACCAACAGAACTGCGAAACAAAGCAATTTTATGGGGAACAGGTGGGGCTGTTGCGCTACGTATCCTATTTGCAATCATCATCGTTTGGTTACTGAAAATTCCTTTTGTCAATTTGATCGGGGGATTGCTTCTTTTATGGATCGCTTATAAAGTGCTTGTCGGCGGTGAAGAGGATGCGAATATCTCTGCACACGCTGGCTTGAAGGCTGCAATTGGGACAATCATTTTAGCCGATGTGGTGATGAGTCTGGATAATGTTATTGCAGTTGCAGGTGCGGCAGATGGCCATATTATTATGATTGCAGTCGGTATTGCGATCAGTATTCCGATTATGATTTTCGGTTCGAAATTTATCGTCAAAGCGATGGATAAATATAGCTGGATCGGTTATATCGGATCAGGGATTCTTGCTTGGACGGCAGGCGAGATGATTCTTAAGGACAAGCAAGTAGTTGCGTTCTTAGACATCCAAAGTGGAGTTGTTACATATTTGATCGTTGCTGCTTTAACAGCTCTTGTATTGGGCTTAGGTTATTTAGCAAATAAAAAAGTTGCAACGAGAGAAGTGAATCAAGCCGGTTGATGGAAAGGCTGTTCAGAAAGTCAGTTTAAACTGATTTTCTGGACAGCCTTTTTTTTACGATTCTGCAATGATTAAAGTTGTATTTGTATTTTTGAATGGATCAGCGATTTCCTTTGGAAGGTGATCTGTCACGATGTAGTCAATTTTTTCAAGAGGGGCAATCCCGATGGTGACATTTTTATCGAACTTCGTACTATCAGCGGCCACATATACTTCTTTTGATAATTCGATCATTTTTTTTCGGGTGATGGCTTCTTCCAAGTTGTAGTCGGAGATCCCTTTTTCAACAGTGATGCCACTGGCGCAGATAAATGCTTTCAGTATATTTAATTCATCAAAATTAAATAAGAATTCAAAGGCGGTTACAGATTGTTCATTCTTTCTTATTTTTCCTCCGATAATAAACAATTCAACGTCACTTGTGAGCAATTCATTTACTACGGGAATGGAATTGGTTACAACAGTGAGATTTTTTTTGCTTTTAATATATTTTGCGATTTGGTAGGTTGTTGAGCCGCTATCCAAATAAATGCAATCGCCGTCATGAATAGATTCACTGCATTTTTGTGCAATCCGTTCTTTTTCCTTTAGCCGACTGATCATACGTAGATCAATGGTGGACTCCCCGAAATTCGATTCAACCGATTTAATGCCTCCGTAAATTTTTTCGATTTTCCCTTCCGAAGCAAGTTGATTGATATCTCTCCGTAATGTTTCGACAGAAATATTCAGTTCTTTGGCCAGCTCGGCTATTTTAAGGACTTTTTTTATCATCAGTAAATCAAGAATCTTCTTTTGTCTCTCCAGTGGAAACATATAGACACCTCTCTCTGTGTTTAAGATCGCTTAATTGAAGTGTACGCATTGTTCATTAACTGTTCAACAGTCTTGCGTAAAGAGTATGTAAATACTACATAATATGACCACGAGTTAGTAAAGAGTTGTTCATAATTTACAGGATATTTACATAAATCATGATGTGTATTTACAATCCCCTTTTATACTAAAGTTGTGTTTCGGGGAGGTGGAACGTTTGCTGCAATTACAAAACATCGGCAAACAATTTGATCAAAAAGTTGTTTTGGATGGGATTCATCTGGACATTCAGGCAGGGGAGATTGTTTCTCTATTAGGTCCGAGCGGGAGTGGGAAAACAACATTATTGAATATTATTTTAGGGTTAACGAAGATGGACAGCGGCAAAATCATTTTTAATGGCGAGGATTTGACGAATGTTCCCATGAAGCGCCGCGGGTTTAATATTGTTTTTCAGGATTACGCGTTATTCCCGCATTTAAATGCGTACGACAATATCGTCTATGGATTAAGAAACAAGAAGGGGACTGTGACAGAGAAGGAACTTCAGGATTACATTGAATTCTTAGGATTGCAGCCCCATTTAACAAAGAAAATTGGAGAATTGTCAGGTGGTCAGAAACAGCGGGTCGCGCTTGCGCGTACATTGGTCACGAAGCCGAAACTATTATTATTGGATGAGCCATTGAGCGCATTGGACGGTGTCATTAAAGAATCCATTAAACAACGCATTCAATCGATTGCCAAAGAATTTAAACTGACAACGATTATTGTGACGCACGACCCCGAAGAGGCGCTGACATTGTCGGATAAAATTTTAATCATCAATGAAGGATCGATTGCTCAATTTGGCACACCGCATGAAATCATCAACGAGCCAAGCAATGATTTTGTGAAGGAATTTATTTTGAAGCAATTACAGATCAAGAGACAAAATATCTATCACTTATTTGGTGACAAAAATGCCTAATGTCAAACCGGCAATGCGGGCCATTTATATTCCGATCTTATTATTCTTTGCAGCTTTTCTAGTTGTGCCGCTCGGCGTGTTGTTTGTCCGTTCATTTGAAACGGGGGAGGGATTCAATCTCTCGAATTATGTGGCAGTCCTGTCAAATGGGGAGCTGATGATGTCCATCGGCAACAGTATTAAAATCTCGGGTCTTGCGGCTGTTATTACGACTGTTTTAGCCTTTACCTTGGCCTACGCCGTCAATTGCACAAGAATATACCGACCTTTAAAAGCGGCGATTAAAATAGGGATTCTGCTTCCGATGCTTCTTCCTACGATTACGTATGGATTTGCGATTATCTATTCTTTCGGTAATCAAGGATTACTTACAAAAATCATCGGACGCAACCTGTTTGAGATTTACGGATTTAACGGGTTACTGATCGGCTATGTCATCTATACAGTACCAGCGGCGTTTCTGCTCATACATAACTCGTTCAAGTATATCGATAAAAAATTCATCGTTGTTTCCAAGTTGATGGGAGATGGCATCCTAAGGAGTTTTAGCAATACCATTATTCGTCCATTAGTGGGAACTTTAGGTGGGGCCTTTGTTCTGTCCTTCATCTTGAGTTTTACGGATTTCGGCATACCGGCTTCCATCGGAGGGACGTATACGGTCGTAGCGACGCAGTTGTATCAAGTCATGCTCGGTTCCATCCCGAATTTTAATCATGGCGCTGTCATTGCGGTTCTGATGTTGCTGCCGGCAGTATTTGGTGTGTTGTTATTGAACTATCTCGAGAAATTGAATTTCCACTATGACAAGTTTACCGAAATGGAGCCCATGCAACATAAAGGAAGAGATATTAGCTTTGGGATGATTTCGACGGTGATTGTAACGGGCATGCTTTCCGTTTTTGCGGTGATGTTTATTGCGCCATTTCTCAACAGTTTCCCATACGATCTATCGTTTACGCTGCAACATTTTGTGGACACATTCCAATCGAGTGATTTAACGACGGTTTATAAAAACTCATTGTTCGTGGCATTATTGACAGCCGTATTCGGTACGTGCATCGCGTTTTGTTCGGCGGTTTTAAATGTCCGGACAGGTATAAAAGGGAAATCGTCAATGGACATCACATCCATGATGACGAATACAGTGCCCGGCATGGTGTTAGGTCTATCGTATTTACTATTTTTCAATGGCAGTAGTTTAAAAGGGACATTTCTTATTCTTGTGCTTTGTAACATTGTCCATTATTTCACAACACCTTATTTAATGGCGAAAAACGCTTTAGCGAAGATGAACCCGTCTTGGGAAACGACTGGCGAGTTATTGGGCGATAGCTGGATCAAAACCGTTTACCGGGTCATCCTTCCCAACGCAGCGGCGACCGTAGTGGAAATGTTCAGCTACTATTTTATCAATGCAATGGTCACCATCAGCGGCATCATCTTTTTAGTGACAGCGCAAACGTCATTAGTCGCGAGTAAGATTAAAGAGCTGCAACATTTTGCTAAATTCAATGAAATATTCATCTTATCCATCTTGATTTTCATAACAAATTTAGCTGTAAAATTGCTTGCTGATTATTATCAAAAAAGGAAACTTAAACATCTATGAGGAGGTTGTTTTTGTGAAAAAGATGAAGGGGATTTTACTGTCGTTAGTCATTCTAAGCTTACTGGCTATCGTAGCAGGCTGTAGTAGCGGCAAAGCCGCCGGAGGGGAAATTATCATTTATACGAATGGAGATGAAGCAGCGTCTGAAGCGATGAAGCGTGCATTGGATGGGGCGGGGTACGAAGGGCAATATGTGCTTCAATCAGTAGGTACTTCGGAATTAGGCGGAAAACTGCTGGCTGAGGGCGATCACATCGAGGCTGATCTCGTAACGATGAGTTCGTATTTCATCGAAAGTGCGCAGCAGCAACATAAGATGTTCAAAGATTTAACATTTAGTACAACGGCATTAGATGAGTATCCAGCGTATTATACACCGGTTTTGGCCAATACAGGTGCCATTTTTGTCAATACAGAAGTGCTGAAGCAAAAAGAATTGCCAATACCCACATCGATTAAAGATTTAGCAAAACCGGAATTTCAAGGGCTGGTGTCCATTCCAAATATTATGGATTCCTCAACGGGCTGGTTGTTGATCCAAGCGATCATTAGCCAATACGGAGAAGAAGAGGGACAAACGATTTTGCAAGCATTAGTTGCCAATAGTGGTCCGCATGTTGAAAGTTCAGGTTCAGGTCCGATTAAGAAAGTGCAAGCGGGAGAAGTGGCTGCCGGTTTCGGATTGCGTTATCAAGCCGTGATGGCGAAAGAAAACGGCTTGCCAATTGACTTTATCGATCCGATAGAGGGCAATTTTTCACTGACAGAATCAGTGGCTGTTGTCAAAAAAGATGAAGCAACAACGACATTAGCAATGGAAATGGCAGAAGTCATCATTCAAGATGCCCGAAAAGAGTTGCTCACACATTATCCGGTCGCACTCTATGAAGGAGAAACGGTGACCGATGTGAACAAACCAGCACATTCCATGAAATTTGAACAACCGTTAACGGTGGAGTTGTTACAACAACATCAGGAATTTTTCAAATCTGCTAAATAAAATGAGGAGTGGAAGCAAATGAATACTTATAAATTATTGACACCAGGTCCATTGACAACGACAAAAACGGTGAAAGAGGAAATGCTTTTAGACCGTTGTACATGGGATCAAGAGTATAAAGACATCACGCAAAAAATCAGAACGCAATTGCTTGAATTCGCATCCGCTCCACAAGAGTTATACACGACGGTGCTCATGCAAGGAAGTGGTACATTCGTTGTGGAGTCTGTGCTGACAACGGCAATTGGTGAACAAGATAAGGTGTTAATTGTCACGAATGGCGCGTATGGGGAACGGATTGTGAAGATGGCTCAATATATTGGACTAGATTATGTTGAATACGGCGTGGCTTACAATGAGTACCCAGAGGAAAAGGATATTAGACGCATTTTAGAAGAAGATCAGCGGATTACGCATATTGTAATGGTACATTGTGAAACCACGACAGGGATTTTGAATCCGCTTGATATGATTTCGAAGCTGGTGAAGGAATTTGATAAGACGTTGATCATTGATGCGATGAGCAGCTTTGGTGGGATCGACATTGATGTGGCTGAGCTAGGGATTGATTATTTGATCAGCAGTGCCAATAAATGTATTCAAGGAGTTCCGGGGTTTGGCTTTGTCATCGCCAATCTCGAGAAGCTTAAAGCGTGTGAAGGGAATGCGCGCAGTTTGTCACTCGATCTATACGACCAATGGAAAGAGATGGACAAGGACGGAAAATGGCGTTACACATCACCGACACATGTAGTGGCTGCATTCGCGAAGGCGATGGAAGAGTTAGTGGAAGAAGGCGGCATCCCTGCCAGATTTGCACGCTATCAACAGAATAATCACCTGTTGCGAGAGCAACTGGAAAAAGTGGGTATCCATGCTTATATATCAGCCGACAAGCAATCGCCGATCATTACAACCTTCCTGTTTCCAAGTGAACAATTCAGCTTTGAACAATTTTATGCCTATGTAAAAGAGCGAGGCTATGTCATCTATCCAGGCAAGCTGACGGATGTCGATACATTCCGCATCGGCAATATTGGTGAAATCTATGAAGAAGATATCCACGAATTATGCACGATTATCGAAGAATATATGAAAGTGGTGGTAGCATGAATAAAGTAGAAGGCGTTATTTTTGATTGGGCCGGGACAACAGTGGATTTTGGCTGTTTTGCACCTGTTAATGTATTTGTAGATATCTTTAAAAATGCGGGCATTGACGTCACGATGGAAGAAGCGAGAGGGCCGATGGGCATGCTGAAAATCGACCATATCCGTGCGATGCTATCCATGCCAAGAGTTGCTGCATTATGGGAAGAAAAATACGGAAGAGCTTTTAGTGAGCAAGATGTGGACAAGTTGTATGCTGAATTTGAGCCTGCATTGATGGCTTCATTAGCTGATTATACTGATCCAATTCCGGGAGTCGTTGAGACAGTCGAAGCCTTACGGAAGCAAGGGTTAAAGATTGGCTCAACAACAGGCTATACGGCGACGATGATGGATGTCGTCGTTCCGAATGCCTTGAACAAAGGCTATGGTCCGGACTGTTATGTGACCGCAGATGATACGAATGGTTTGGGTAGACCGCATCCGTACATGATTTATCGGAATATGGAGCAGCTTACATTATCCGCTCCGTGGAAAGTCGTCAAAGTGGGCGATACGGTTTCAGATATTCAAGAAGGCGTGAACGCGGGTGTTTGGTCAGTCGGCGTTGTGATCGGTAGCTCGGAAATGGGCTTAAGCTTGGATGAATATCAGGCTTTGACACAATCCGAGCAAGAAGCGATCATTGCTAAAACGACAAGTGTTTTTAAGGAAAAGGGCGCGGACTTTACAATCCGAACAATGCGTGAACTTCCAGAGCTGATCGCTACGATCAATCAACTTCTATCAGAAGGACACAGACCCCATTCAATAGAACATTGAGTTTGCTAGGAAATAGGGATGGGAACTTTCAGAAATAATTTTCAATTTGTTGTAACGAAAATGATCCCACACAGTCTAATCCTATAACTAACAAAATAGAAAGGGTTGGTTATAGTGAAGAAATCATCTATTTGGATTGCCTTAACAGCCTTAGTAACCATTGCAGGCGCCTCGTTTATGTTTTGGGGCAATAAAGAAACGGTGACGGCATTTTCAACAAAGCCGTCGCAGGAAACGATTGAAACCGTCACATCGGCGGATGAGTTGAAAGCGTATTTTGAGCAAGCGAAAAAGAAACTTTCATGGATGAACCAGTCCGGGGTGGTTGAACAGGAATCTGCGGAGTCAACTGCGAAATCCGAGTCAAGCGATACGGCGAACGCAGCTGGAGATCATTCCACGACAAATAATCAGGTGGAAGGGATCGACGAAGCGGACTTGGTCAAGACGGATGGGGATTACATTTATTCCACACTTGGCAATGGCAAAGTCGTCATCACAGATATCCGTGATCCGAAAAAAATGAAAAAAGCCGCGGAAATTAACATGGAAGAAGGGTTTTACCCGAGCCAACTTTTCCTGCATGAGCAAACCCTGATCGTCTTGGGCAGTAAATATGAGCCCTACCCTTATGACGAAAAAGCAGATGCGCGCATCATGCCAATGATGAACGGCATGACAATGTTGCGGTTTTATTCCGTTGAACAACCGGAAAAGCCGAAACTGATTCGGGAAGTCGGGGCGGAAGGCTATTTGAATGGTGCCCGGAAAACAGGGGACTTGCTCTATGTGGTGACAAATGTTCAACCGAATTTCTGGATTATGGAGGATCTCGAAGGGGATGCCCTCCGTCCTCGTGTACTCGATACTATGGAAGGGGAGCAACCGGAACCGATCGATTATAAGGACATCGCCATTCTACCGGGCGCGATGGAGCCATCGTATTCGGTCATTACTGCAATTGATCTGTCATCGCCTGTGGACAATAAAGTCGTAACGAAAGGCTATCTTGGCAGTAGTGAACAGCTCTATATGTCGAAAGAAAACTTGTACTTGACGTCTACGATCTATGAAACTAGCACGTCTTCCGATGCTACCTCTAGTTCGATGATTTGGAATCCAGGGAATGCCAATAGTGAATTATTCAAATTCACATTGGATGGGACGACTGTCAAATTCGACAGTTCGGCTAAGTTGAAAGGACATTTGCTCAATCAGTTTTCAATGGATGAGCATAACGGCCATTTCCGGGTGGTCACAACGGAAGGTAATATGTGGGATGAAAAAAACCCGTCCAAAAACCATCTCTTCATTTTGGATGAAAAGCTGAACGTCACCGGTTCTGTGGAAGGACTGGCAAAAGGAGAGCGCATCTATTCCGCCCGCTTCATGGGCGACAAAGCATATATGGTCACATTCCGTGAAACCGATCCGCTCTTTGTCATTGATGTAGCAGACCCGGCTGCTCCGAAAGTACTCGGAGAATTGAAAATCCCGGGCTTCAGCAACTACTTGCATCCACTGGATGAAAATCATCTGATCGGATTCGGCTATGAAACGGTAGCGAAGAAAAATCCGGGAGGCAACGAACCGCTGATTTTAACGATGGGCATGAAAGTCTCCCTATTCGATGTGACTGATTTTGAAAATCCGAAAGAGAAGGATACGGAGATTATTGGCGGGCGAGGAACCTACTCACCAATTCAGTATGATCACAAAGCGCTATTCCAGCATAAGGAACGGAATCTCTATGGCTTCCCAGTCGTTACCTATAGCGAAAGCGAGAAAGAACATTATGTAGATTACCAAGGGTCCGGTGCGCTCGTCTATGAAATTACACCTGAAAAAGGCATTGTCTTGAAAGGTGACCTAGTAAAAGCGAAAAAAGCAGGGGAACAATATGGCGAGTGGGAAAAGGAAGTCCAGCGCATGCTGTACAGTAAAGACGAACTTTACACCCTTTCCATGAAGGAAATCAATAACTACTCCCTCGATACATTTGAGCCGATTGGAAATGTGAAGATTGATTGATAGGGAAATGTGAAAAGGTCCGGCCTTGTGCCGGACCTTTTCAATTTGATTAGGCGTTGCGCGATCAAAGTCGGAATCCAGCGCTCAAAGAACTCGTTGCGTGATCAAAGTAGGCCGCCAGCGCTCAAAGAAAGCGTCGCGTGATCAAAGTAGGCCGCCGGCGCTCAAAGAATACGCCATGTGATCAAAGTAGGAATCTAGCGCTCAAAGATTTCGCCGTGTGATCAAAGTAATGCACCAGCGCTCAAAGAGTCCGCCATGTGATCAAAGTAAGAATCTAGCGCTCAAAGATTTCGCCATGTGATCAAAGTAATGCACCAGCGCTCAAAGAACTCGTCGTGTGATCAAAGTCATCCTCTAGCGCTCAAAGAACTCGTCGTGCGCTCAAAGTCATCCTCCAACGCTCAAAGAAAGCGCTACGTGATCAAAGTAAACCCCTAGCGCTCAAAGAACTCGTCTTGTGATCAAAGTCATCCACCAGCGCTCAAAGAACTCGTCGTGCGCTCAAAGTCATCCTCCAACGCTCAAAGAAAGCGCTACGTGATCAAAGTAAGCCTTCAACGCTCAAAACACCACTCCTCGCGCTTATAAAAAGGGAAATAATGAGGCGATGTTTTCGGCTTCAGTTCGTTGTCATTTACGCTTTCCTTCGATAAGATAATGGAAAAGAGCTTTCGCGGGAGGCGTAACATGTCCGTTGTTGATAAAGAACTAGCGATCGAGTGTTGTTTGTTGGCTGGGCGCCTGATGATGGAAGCTGGCGCAGAAACATACCGGGTGGAAGATACGATGGAGCGCATGGCTGAAACTCAACAACTTCCTTCCACTCAGAGTTTTGTCACACCGACGGGGATCATCTTCACGCCGGGAAATCCTTATCATACAAAACTGATTCGTATTAAGAATCGATCGACGGATTTGGAAAAAGTGGCCTTGGTGAATGATGTATCTCGTAAGTTGTCTTCGGGTGAATATACCTTGGAACAGGCTTATGCCAAATTACGGGAAATCGAAAGAGGGTATGTCACGTTTCCGTTATGGTTGCAAATCATAGCTGCCGCTATTGCGAGCGGCTGTTTCTTAGTTTTGTATGAAGGTGTCTGGGGGGATGTTCCCGCTTCAATCGTTGCCGGGGGTGTCGGTTATAGTATTGTAATCGTTATTCAGGAGTTAACGAAGGTGAAGTTTTTCGCTGAGTTCATTGCGGCGCTTTTTATTGGGTTGATCGGATACTTTGCTGTGCAGACAGGTCTTGGTACAGAGCTCGATAAGATAATTATCGGATCGGTGATGCCGCTTGTCCCCGGACTTTTGATTACGAATGCGGTCAGGGATTTGATGGCTGGGCATTTTGTGTCGGGCTTGTCAAAAGGGGCGGAAGCCTTCCTCACCGCATTTGCCATCGGCGCAGGAGTAGCATTGGTGTTTTCTTTTTAGGAGAGAAGGTGAAGCAAGGTTTGACTTGGATCGTACAGGGGATGCTTAGTTTCCTCGCGGCTGCAGGATTCGGCATCCTGTTTAATGCGCCGCGCAGAATGTTGTTTTACTGTGGGTTGGTCGGGATGACAGGGTGGCTCATGTATAGCGTCTATGTCGGATGGTCCGATGATCCGATGCAAGCTTCGTTTCTTGGGGCGTTTGTCGTTGCGATTGTGGCTCATATTTTTGCACGTCGGTTCCGGATGCCGATGATCATTTTCAGCGTGGCGGGAATTATTCCGCTTGTACCGGGTGGAATGGCGTATAATGCGATGCGTCATACGGTGGAGAACGATTATTTATCGGCGATTTCATTTGCCTCTCGCGCCTTTATGGTGTCAGGCGCCATTGCGATGGGGCTTGTTTTTGCGGAAGTCATCATCCAATTGATTTTCCGTTCGATTGCAAAAAAGGGGAAAAGGATCATGTGAAAAAACGGAGTGCCTGATTGGAAAAGGCATTCCGTTTTATCTTTGTTTTTATTCAAATTGGATGTTGTCTGCCGTGACAGGTAGGCCGATATAATATCCTTGAACAGCGTCAACGCCCATTTCTTTTAATAGCTCGAACTGTTCTTTCGTTTCGACGCCTTCTGCGATGACATACAGTCCCATCGATTTACCGAACTGGATCATCCCTTCCACTAACTGCTGTGTTTTAGGATGTGTTAGTAAGGAGTTCGTGAAAATCCGGTCGATTTTGATTTTGGAGATGGGCAGCTGTTGCATATACCGGAAGGAAGCATAGCCCGTTCCGAAATCATCCAACACAAATTCAATGCCTTGTTCTTGCAATTCTTTCATCTGACGAAAGATGGATTGTTCTTCTTCGGCTTGAAAAGCAAAATTCTCCGTGATTTCGAGTTGGATCCGATTGGGAGGGCATCCGGTGGCTGCAAGGATATCAGTGATTCGATCTTTCATACGGGAATGGCTGAATTCCCGGACCGAGGAATTGACGGAAAGCTGGATAGGCTGTCCTTTTTGATCCCACTCAATGGCCAGTTTTGTCGCTTCTTCCAGCACAAATGCACCAATTTCAAGAATCAGGCCGTTTTCTTCAGCAATCGGGATCAGTTCGTCGGGTGAAATATTACCGAGCTCGTCGTCTTCCCATCTGACTAAGGCTTCGAAGACTGTAAATCGACCGGATGCAATATCCAGTTGTGGCTGGTAGACGACTTGAAAATTATTCAGATTGAGCGCTGTAAGCATTTTTCGATCAATCATAGCCCGTCGATTCAGTTCCTGATGCATTTTGGAGGACATGGAGACGATTTTTCGGCCTCCTTGCTGGATCACTTCTTTTGTGGCGGTTAGCGCCGTCATCATCAAATGCGTATACGTCTTTTGATCTTCAGGATAACGGACAATCCCTCCACTAATCGATAAAGGCAATGCCTTATGGTCGATGTAGATCGGTTGCTGCTCCAAGAAATCCAGAAAACCTTGGATATACCAATCGCCAAAAGGAGTAAGGACGACAAACTCGTTGACACCTACTCTGGCAATCGGGTTGTTTTGAAAATATCTTTTCAATCGATTGGAAAATGATTTCACAAGTTCTTTTTCCAATTCATACGAATGCAGGTCTTTCAATGTATAATAGTGATCGATGTTGATAAATACGAAAGAGAAGTGCTTTCCTTCCTCGATATATGTATTGGCGGTCAACTCCAATTTGTAGCGGCTCATCAAGCCTGTTTCAAAGTCGATGAATGCGACTTGCTGAAGCTGATCGCGCAGCTGGATATCGTTCGTAATATCGAGTTCCAAAAAAGTGTGGGAGAATTGTTTGTCGTCTGATTGTTGTACGGGAATGGCTAGCATCGTGACAAAATAAGGTTCGCCGGAGCGGGTCATTTTTTCAGCTGTGCCAAACCATGTTTTCCCACGGCTTAGACTAACCCAAATCTCATGGGCTTGGTTTTGGCCACTTTCCGTTTCGGGAAACATGTGCCAAAAACTTTTTCCGAGAATCCTTTTCGGTGTCCATTTGCTCGTGGTGAGAAAATTTTTATTGGCATAAGTGATCATACCGTCAGCATCTGTTCGGGTCACCATATAAAATTGTTCAAGACTTTTCATGATGTCCGGAAATTCCAGTATGAATTGTCCGTTCTCCGTTTTCATATCGATGTCTCCTTCAGTCAATTTAACTTGATTCAGCAAATCTTTTTGTACTGAAAGCAATGCGTCAGCTACAGAAGTCACCACTTCCATAAGTGGCTGTTGAAAATCTAGCAAGGCATACTTAGATACGTTCTATTATAAAACACATCTTCTAAGTGTACATCATAATTGTAACAATTCCTAACGAATTACTGTAATTGTTGATGATTCGTAAAGTTCATTCAGTCTAGGGTTTTAAATATAAGATCGCATACAAAAAATGCAAATGGAGAGTAGTATAGAGGTAGAGGTGAAGAGATGGGTCGATTAAAAGGTATTGTGATGATTGTATTAGGGGGCATATTTTGGGGAGCATCTGGCCCCATGTTGGAATGGATTCTTGTGAATAGTGGGATGTCTGTTCCTTCCGTGCTCATTATCCGTCTCTTGTTAGCTGGTTTGTTAATCCTTGCTTTTTTGAAAATAAAAGGTCAAAAAATTACGCTTCCGTTACGCCAAAAAGTGTGGGTCCGGCAATTGGTCATTTTTGGGGTATTCGGAATGCTGGGTGTCCAATATGCATTTTTGGCGTCGATTGACGAAAGTAATGCAGTGATTGCGACACTGTTTCAATTTCTCGCGCCCATTTATATTATACTTTTTATTTCATTGAGACAAAAAGCATGGCCGCCGATTGCACAAGTGCTCGGGATTGCCGTGACATTTATAGGATTGTTTTTATTGCTGACGAATGGATCGTTAGCGGGCTTCACGCTCAGTAAGATAGCGTTGTTCTGGGGAATTGTCGTCGGCTTGGCGTTTGCCTTTTACACCTTGTATCCTGTCCGTCTGATGCAGGAGTGGGGCGTGCTGTTGATGGTCGGCTGGGCGATGCTCATTGGCGGACTGGTGCTCTTTGCGATGAATAGCGTGACATTTTTCAAGGAACTCCATCATTTGCTGGAATGGAGGATGGCGGGGATGCTGGTCCTTGTCATTATCGTCGGAACGTTGGCGTTCGTGCTGTTCTTGGCGAGCATGAAATATATATCGCCTGTGGAGACGAGTGTTTTATCTAGTTTTGAACCACTGACAGCGATGGTCATATCCGTCCTCTGGCTCGGGCAAATGCTCGGCATCTGGCAAACCGCAGGAGCCATCATTATGCTGGGCGGGGTGACTTGGCTTTCCATTGCGGGAGGGAAGGCGAAAGAACAATAGGGAAGCGGCTCCCTATTGTTCTTTCTTTAGTCTTCCAAATAAGAGATCATTAGGCTGTCATCCGCCTCGATTTCGGTAGAGGCCGGGACGAGCAGGTGGACGATGATTTGCCGCGACATGCCACCGAAATTGCCACGTTTTTCCGCCTGTGTTTTAGTGAATTGACTCAATAGATAAGCATCTTGATAAGACGTATAGACAATTTCTTTTTCGGGAGGCGAATGGAAAACGACTTCGTCCCGATTCCATTCGGGAAGCGCATAGCCCATGAGATCAGAGAAATCGAGGTTATCCGCAATGAAGAGCGGCTTGTAAATCGTCTCTTCGATTAAGTCGTCGTGTTCACTTTTCCTTTCGATATAAATGGAAGGAGGTTCATCGTAGCTATCATAAGTAGCATTTTTTAATCGTAACGTTTCTCCTGTCGGATGTGTCCGGCTTTCTAAAATGAGCGAAGGGTCGATGGACGAAAGGTCTTTGCTCAGTATTTTATCACGTAAACTCTGATCGATTTGATCGGCTTCTTTCATTGTAAGCTGTTGTGGATATTCGGCAGAAGAAGTCTTATCCATGACACTGATGGCTATCGTTGCAAGAAGGAGAATCACGACATAGGCGCTGAAAAAAACATAGGTCATTTTTCGGTTCATCTGCCACATTTTCGGTCGAACACGTATGCCGCCATATACTGCGCCTAACACAAGCAATATTAACAAAAGAATGGGCATGAAGGCGATCATTTTCTCACCTCCATTTTATTCGTAATGGCCATTGAAATGATGAAAAAGGCAGCTACAGTGCACGACACTTTTAGAAGAAAGAGTAGAAATGACGTTTCCGCACCATAGAACAACACTACTTCTTCCAAAAAGCCTCCCCCTATGCCCAGTAGAAAATAAGGGAAAACGAAAATGGCGACGAGAATGAGTGGAATGACGAGTTTGCTTCGCTGGATGAAAGCCCCGATCATATACCCTAGGCCTGCAAATAACACTGTGTATAGAATGGCCGTCAAAATACGGATGGAAAAGTCATATGGTGTGTCGAACATACCAGCGGATTCAATGATGGCGGAATGGTTCCGAATCATCGTGACAAATTGGATCAGTGAGCCGGAAAGGCTTGCCGTAATCCCTCCGATTGTAGAAATCGATAACAGAAATAGGATGCTCGCAAGATGGTGGCTCATCCGGTTGGATACAAATGAGAATGCATCGTTGCGATGGGCAATCGTTGTCAAAAGAATCCCCATGGACAACGCCCATATCAATGTGAAACCAACAGCAGCATCATTCGAAGAAAATCTCTGGATGATCGTCAAAGAACCTAAGCCCATGCTACTACTATTTTCGAAACTTATAAAAATCCCGATCAGCTGCATGACGAGTAAAGATGTAAATACGCCTGTATAGGCATTCAATTTATAGCGGAATTGCTGTTTCACAACATCAATGAGTCGCGGTTCTGTCAAATACATCGTCGATTCCTCCTTTCGTTCCCTTTGTGAGTTGCAAGTATGCGTCATTGGCTGAAACGGGGATTATTTTAATGCCATCCTCTGTCAAACGAGCTTTTTCCTCCGTAGAGAATTTGTTTTCCACGATTGCTTCACTGGATAAGCCAGTTGTTTTTTGCTCTTTCACTTTTTTGTTCGTCAGATGGACGGGCAAGTGCTGTGGATGGCCAACTAGTTTTACGTACATCTCTTGGAGTTCTGTAATGGGGCCGTGGAAGTGAGCAGTGCCGTTATGGATGAGCAAAATATCTTCCAATAAGTCCTCGATTTCTTCCAGATGATGGATGGATAATAAAATCGTCCGCGGATGCGCGAGATAATCTTTTAATAATGCACGGTAAAAATCTTTACGCACGGCTGTATCCATGCCGTTTGTCGGCTCATCGAAAATCGTGAGCGGGCAATGGGCTGCGATGCCGATAATGGCATTGAACGTATTCTTTTTACCTTTGGATAGCTGGCTGTAATGGGCATTCGGATGAAAGCTGAAGTACTCGAAAAGCCGCTCAGCAAGCGGGGCATCCCAGTTGCTGTAAAAGCGCTTTGCCTCTCGTAAAATGTCTGTTAAATTCAATTTCTCTGGAAAACTCATCGTGTCGTCGATGAAAATCGAATTCGCCGACACTTTTAAACTATTGAAAGGATGCTCCCCGAAAACTTGCACGTCCCCGCTTGATTCCTTGATGAAGCCTGCAATTATTTTCATCAGCGTCGATTTACCAACCCCGTTCCGACCGATGATTCCGGTCAATACATCTTTTTCAATCGTGAAATTGAGATCATTCAAGACTGTATTGAACTTGAATGATTTTTTTACATTGTGGAACTCAATGACTGTCATGTGATTCCCTCCTTTTCCGCTCTGCATCGATCATGGACAGTAATTGTTTGTCATCGACATCGAGCAACTCTGCTTCGTTCAGCAATTCTTTAATGAGTTTTTGTAAAGTATCTTGTTTCCGTTTCGCAAGCAGTTTTGTCCGTGCATTCGGCGAAACAAACGTGCCAAGACCCCGGCGCTTATACACAATTTCAGCGTCGAGCAACAAGGTGAGCCCTTTGCCTGCAGTCGCCGGGTTAATATTGAAAAGCTCCGCAAGCTGGTATTGTGAATAAACTTTTTCGTCGGCTTGGAGTGTGCCATCGATAATGCCTTTTTCAATCCATTCCGCAATTTGAACGTAAATCGGCTTTGCATCATCCATATCGAGCATCCGCGTCACCTCCTGTTAATCAGTGCATTACTGTTGTAATGTACTATATGCTATTTGGAGATAAAAATCAACGCATATATTTTGATTTGGCATATGTCGTTTCCTATTACAACCGGCAGAGGACGCCTTATGCTCGTCGCGGAGGTGTTTATGACCGCCACGGGTTCGATTATGCTTGTCTGTTGTAAATGGGTTGGTCAGCTATACACCCCTCTATCCCTATGGCATAATAAGGACTATGAAATTAATTCGTAAATCGAAAGGGTTTTGGGGGCGATGGGGTGAGAAAGGTATTTTCTTATGCAAAACCATATAAATGGCCGATCGTCATAGCGCTCTGCCTGATGCTCATCGAATTGTCCGTCGAGCTGATTCAGCCATTGCTGATCGCGAAAATTATTGATGATGGCATTGTGACAGGGAATGAGGGGGTTATTTGGACGTGGGGAAGCGCCATGATGGCTCTTGCGTTTGTCGCGCTCGTGTCCGGGGTGGTCAATTCTTATTTTGCTGCTCATGTTGCACAAAGTTTCGGTTTTGATTTGCGGTTAGCGTTATTCCGGCAAATCCAAGCATTTTCCATGGCCACTTTTTTACGGTTTCCGACGGCGGGCCTGATTACACGTTTGACGAGTGACGTGACGATGGTACAGAATGTGCTGTTCATGGGGCTGCGCATTATGATGCGCGCACCGTTACTCGTGATCGGCAGCTTGGTGATGGCTTTTGTCGTTGATGCGAAGCTGGCTTTTTATTTAGTGATTGCGGCGCCATTTCTGCTGGTTTTCCTTGTGTTCATGACAAGAAAAGGGGTCCGCTATTTTGCACAAGTACAGCGGAGATTGGATCGGGTCAACCGGGTCATTCAGGAAAATTTGCAGGCGGTCAGATTGATCAAAGCGTATTTACGCTGTATGTATGAGGCGAGTCGCTTTTCAAAGGTGTCCGACTTGCTTCGGAAAGACACAGTGAAAGCGATGCGCATGATGGAAATGATTTTACCGATTTTATTGCTCGTTATGAATGTGAGTCTCATGGCGGTTCTTTGGTTCGGAGCGGTGGAAGTGCGTGATGGTGGCGTGCAAGTGGGAGAACTGGTGGCCATCGTCAACTATGCGATGCGGATGACGGGTTCATTTTCGATGTTTTCTTTTATTATCATCGCGTTCTCCCGCGCGAAGGCTTCCGCCGAGCGGATCGAAGAAGTGCTGCAGACGGATGAAAACTTGGAAAAAGATCGTTCGGAAAGCTCGGGATTTGATTCCATGGAAGGCGAGTTACGGTTTGAAAATGTGTCGTTCCATTACCCTGGAAAAGCCGAACCGATATTGAAAAATATCTCTTTTCATGTGTCTCCGGGTGAAAAACTGGCGATTATGGGTGCGACGGGTTCCGGAAAATCGACTTTGCTGAATTTGATTCCCCGAATTTTCGAAGCGACAGAAGGGAAAATTTATGTCAGTGGCGTGGATGTGGCGGAATGGTCGTTAAAAGAGTTGCGCGCCACAATCGGACTGGTGCCACAACAATCCGTGTTATTCACAGGGTCCATCTTGGAGAATTTGGCGTGGGGAGACGCAGAAGCACATGTGGATGAGTTGGAAGAGGCGGCCAAGAAAGCGCAGATCCATGAGTCCATCGACTTGTTCCCGCAAAAATATGGCACACGTGTCGGGCAAAAAGGGGTTAACTTGTCCGGTGGGCAGAAACAGCGGCTTTCCATTGCGCGGGCCCTTGTTCGCAAACCGTCCTTGCTCATTTTGGACGATAGCACGAGCGCACTTGACGTGAAAACCGAAACGGCCTTATGGGATGCACTGGAAGGAGAAACGGCCACGATGCTTGTGGTGACGCAAAAAATTCGGACAGCGCAAGGTGCGGATAAAATCCTTCTTCTTGATGAAGGGGAAGTGGTCGGCTATGGAACGCATGAAGAATTGATGGAACAGTCCGCACTTCATCGGAAAATTGCGGAATCCCAAACGGAAGGGGAGGTGGCCCCGGATGCTACGGACCATTCGTAAACCGTTCGGCTATGAACCGATCATTCAAAAAAAGGATCTGAAAGGTGCCGGGAGGAAGAAGAAAGAACGCGCAAACGATTGGCGATCTACCCTTTACCGAATTTGGAAATTGGTCGATGAACAGCGGGGATACCTCATTGCAGTCCTCGCACTCGTGTTTGTCAGTTCAATTTTGGCACTTCTTGGCCCGATTCTGATCGGGAAAATTATTGATACGCATATCATACCGATGCAAGTTGACGGCTTAGGTGCAAAAATTGGTCTGCTCATTGCGATTTATTGCGGATTGTCTTCCGCGATGTATTTTCAGAATTACTGGATGGTTGGCATTGCACAGCAAACTGTGTTTCGTTTACGGACCGGTCTGTTTGCACATTTGCAGAAATTGCCGGTCCCGTTTTTTGATAAGCGACAGCACGGCGAATTGATGAGTCGGCTGACAAATGACATCGAAAATGTCAGTCAAACGTTGAATTCATCGTTCATCCAAGTGTTTTCAAGTATCTTGACATTGACGGGAACTTTGGCGGTGATGCTTTATTTAAGTCCGTTGCTAACCGTGTTGACGATGATCATTGTCCCGGTTATGTTCACGGCGATGCGCTGGATCACGAGGCGGACCGGATTATTATTCAGAGAACAGCAACGGGCGGTCGGCGAATTGAACGGAATGATTGAAGAGACGATTTCCGGACAACGCATCGTTAAAGCATTTTCCCAGGAAGCGCGTGTATTGGAAGAGTTTGCGCAAAAAAGTGAACGTCTGCGCCGAACCGGTTTTTGGGCGCAGACGTATTCCGGTTTTATTCCCAAAGTGATGAATATGCTGAACAACGCAAGTTTCGCAATTGTCGCAGGGGTTGGCGGCTTATTGGCGTTGAAAGGCGACGGCGTTGTGACTGTGGGGACAATCGTCATCTTTGCAGAATTTGCCCGGCAGTTCACACGGCCTCTCAATGATTTGGCCAATCAATTCAACACGGTACTCTCTGCGATTGCAGGTGCGGAGCGTGTTTTTAAGATTATGGATGAGCCCGAAGAGAAGGACGAAGCAACGGGGCATCAAGGAGTGATTCTCCAAGGGGATGTCGAATTCCGCAACGTTTCTTTCGGTTACGCTGTAGAAACGGATGGCTACACGGTCGACGATGTTTCATTCCACGTGAAAGCGGGGGAAACGGCGGCCTTTGTTGGAGCAACAGGTGCCGGGAAGACGACGGTCATGCAGTTGCTCGCCCGATTTTACGAAGCGGATAAAGGGACCATCTTGATCGATGGCATTCCGATCGGGGAATTGCCACGCCAAACGTTGCGTAGCCAAATCGCTTTTGTCCTGCAAGATCCGTTTCTCTTCGAAGCGACCGTCCGCGAAAATATTCGCTATGGAAAATTGGATGCGACAGATGAAGAAGTGGTGGAAGCCGCGAAAAAAGCGAATGCCCATCACTTTATCAGCCGGTTGGAAAACGGCTATGATACGGTGTTGACAGCGGATGGCGGCGAAATTTCGCAAGGGCAGAAGCAATTATTATCCATCGCCAGAGCTCTCGTAGCCGATCCCGTCCTACTACTTCTCGATGAAGCGACCAGCAGCATCGATACCGTAACCGAACTGGAGATTCAAGAAGCGCTTGATCGTCTCATGGAAGGCAGAACCAGTTTTGTCATTGCCCATCGACTGAATACCGTGCGAAAAGCGGATCAAGTCTATGTCATGGAGCAAGGCAAACTGATCGAATCCGGCACACAGGAAGAACTGATCAAGCAGCAAGGCGTTTATTACAATATGTTGAAGGAATCGAAGGTTTGAATGGGGAGAATGATGCTGTGAATACAGTGTTTAATCGCTCTGTGGAGTGTTGGGGGCGCTCATAAGGTGTGTTAGGGAGATCAAAGTTTGCCACGCGCGCTCATAAGGTGTGTGAGAGTGATCAAAGATTTTCGTGCGCGCTCATAAGAGGTGTAAGAGTGATCAAAGATTTTCGTGCGCGCTCATACGGGGTGTGAGAGTGATCAAAGATTTTCGTGCGCGCTCATACGGTGTGTGAGAGTGATCAAAGATTTCCGCAGGCGCTCATAAGGGGTGTTAGGGTGATCAAAGATTTTCGCGTGCGCTCATACGGGGAGTGAGAGTGATCAAAGATTTTCGTGCGCGCTCATACGGTGTGTGAGAGTGATCAAAGATTTCCGCAGGCGCTCATAAGGGGTGTTAGGGTGATCAAAGATTTTCGCGTGCGCTCATAAGGTGTGTGTGGGTGATCAAAGATTTTCGTGAGCGCTCATACGAGGTGTGAGAGTGATCAAAGATTTCCGCAGGCGCTCATAAGGGGAGTGAGAGTGATCAAAGATTTTCGCGTGCGCTCATACGAGGTGTAAGAGTGATCAAAGATTTCCGCCCGCGCTCATACGAGAAATGAGCTTGATCAAAGTGTAACCTCGAACGCTCATACCTAATACCAAGCCAAACAAAAAGGCTATGAGAAGTAAATCGTCTCATAGCCTTTTCCATTTATTGGACATCTTCAATATTTAACTTTGTTCCATCATCAAAATTGACTTCCAAATCGAACTTCGAATAAGCGTCCAATTGATACCAGTCTAAAATCTTATCGATCACTTCTTGTTTTGGCGTATCTTTTGTAATGAGAATATCCAGGAATAGCTTGTTCAGCTGGTCCATCGCTTCATTACCCTGCAGCTTGATATTTTTTAGTTTATTGTCATAATCGGCATCTGCTCTTTCGGTTACATCATAATCCACATCAATGGCATCTTTTCCATCCACATCGATTTCAAGGTCAAATGTTGAAAATCCATAGCCATCCCCTGTTTCAAGAGAACCGCCTTCTTTTTCATGTTCATGGATAATGTCCGCATCTTCCCGGTTTGGCTCATCGGCATTTTTGCCGAAATTACCACATCCACTGAGCAATAAAGCGCCAGTCAGTGTAACAGTCGTTGTCAATTTAAAGAACTTCATCCCATTCACTGCCTTTCATAATTATGCCTGTTCTTCTTATTTTGCCTCAAATACAAAATGTTAAACAATTGCGTGGAGAAGAAATGGCTAAAAGAAGACGCAAATTCTATGTGTCATTAAGTTGGACAATGTAGAGAGCATGGATAGACGGACAACGAAAAACCGGCCAGATAGCCGGTTGAGAAATAAAATATGAAGAGCAAAATCAATTGTTTTCGTTACCATTTTGCAAGATATTCTTTCGAGCAACCGAGCATTTTTCGAATTTGAAGAACGGAGCCGTCTTGGACTTTGACGGACCCATCGAAATAGCCGACAAGATGGTGAATTTCCGTACGGAAAAGTCGGCCATTTGTCGTTGCGACACGTTCGAAAAACGGTGTAAACGTCAGTTCAACAGAGTCCGAAAACTTCGTACGAATTTTCCAAGGGACCATAAAATTCTTTCGGTTATAAGTGAAAAGTACATCTTCATGAATTTTTGTCATGGCACCATCGATAAAAATGGCGTTTTCCGTCATGCCGGTGCCGTCTGTCCACGTCCCGCCAAAGTTGAGGCCGATACGGCGCCCTCTTACAAGTTGGGAAGCCATCGCCCAATTCCAGTCGGCCTTGCGCGGCCAGATACCACGTGCATAATCGAACACAGCGAAGCTATGATCCCGATTGAAATCATAGCGCTTCTCCCCAATCTTCACAAAGCCTGATGTAGGCAATGTGTGGTGCTTCGCAGTAAATTGAAAAAGATCCCGGCTTTTGGGGATTACGACGTTCAAGGATTCGTCCTGCTCAGGATGCAGGATATGAAGATCAGCATGGAGCACTTCATTATCAAAATCCGGAATGGTCACGGATAGATGGGTTTCACCTTGAATATGTATCGTTTGCACCGTCATGGACGGGTTCGTGAATTTGATGCTGTCC
Organism: Sporosarcina sp. ACRSM; assembly: GCF_022346545.1. Lineage (GTDB taxonomy): Bacteria > Bacillota > Bacilli > Bacillales_A > Planococcaceae > Sporosarcina. Next base: position 287,347 of record NZ_JAKRNU010000003.1, read on the forward strand.
AGAACTTGTTCAGGCATGTTCACACTGCGGCCTATCGGAATGGTCACCTGTTTTTCATAGAACCGCTGCGTTTCATAATCCAATATATAGACAAAACAGATCGCCGCGTAGTCAAGATGACTGATTGCAGCAGAAAAGAGAAGATCTTCACCATACACACACCAGTAATTCCATTTCTTTTTCCGCATGAAATGTCCCGTAAGATTGCTCTGGATGTAGGGATGGCGTGAAAATCCGATTGCTTCCGGGTTCAGTAGCCCCTTCTCGACGCATAATGCCACAGGTTCTGTAATTTCTCTTTCTGCGTGTTGCATGTAGACTTCCACCTACCTATTGTCTTTTCTAAAGTTAATTGTTATAATTCATATTGTACCAAACTTTCGGGGCATTAGCTCAGCTGGGAGAGTGTCACGCTGGCAGTGTGAAGGTCACCGGTTCGAACCCGGTATGCTCCATAATAATGGAAACTCCGTCAAATCATATTTGTCGGGGTTTCTTTTTTTTGTTCAGAAATAGAAATAGGAATGATATTAACTGAAGTGTATCTGACTTCATTTTGGTTTGCGTTGTTTAGCTTGTGTGAGAAGTTTTTTATTTTCATGAAAATGTTGCGAACGTCAGTGATTTCATTGTTTCCTTCCTAAATGCATTCCTCTTTCCTTATTTTCATACGTTACTGTAAGGAGGCGTGTGGATGATTTATAACAGGGAAGCGGCTGTCAACTACGCGAATAAGTGGTGGGATGGCCGCAATCCGGCATTTCCATCGTTCGATGTCGATTGCACGAATTTTATATCGCAATGTTTGTTGGCGGGCGGAGCTCCGATGCATGGCTATCCGAATCGTGAACGCGGATGGTGGTTGCGGGGGAATAATTGGAGTTTCAGTTGGTCGACGCCACATTCTTTGCGCTGGTATTTTGCGGGATCGAAAAAAGGGTTGACGGCGCAGCAAGTATTTTCGGCGGAGGAATTGGGGTTGGGGGATGTCATCTTCTATGATTTTCAGGGGGATGGCCGATATGATCATTCGACGATTGTCACTGCCAAGGATGGGAATGTCCCGCTCGTCAATGCTCATACGTTTGACGCGCAGCACCGCAATTGGGCGTACAAGGATTCGTATATGTTTTCACCGAATGCTAAGTATGTCTTTTTTAAAATTAATGATCAAATTTCTCCGGTTTAGAAAAGCGGATGCCGCAATTAGCGGGAGCATCTATAATTGTGAAAAGCAGTCTGTCTTGAAACGACGGACTGCTTGTTCTTTTTTAATCAAACCATAAAACCGCTAGTGTCCCTTCGCCACCGTGAACTGCAAGAACAGAGCTGATATCACCGATTTCTACCTCTAGGTCTGGAACCTGTTCCAAAATCAAGTTTTTCAAATGGTTGGCTTGGTCCATCACATTGCCATGCATAATACGGATTTTTCGTCTGCCGGCATGATGACCTTCCACTACTTTGTCAATTAAATATTGCAGTGCTTTTTTTTCAGAACGCACTTTTTCGATCGCTTGTAATCCACCTTCGTTGGTGATTTGGACGATAGGCTTTATCTTTAATAGACTACCGATAAAAAATTGAACGCCGCTCATACGCCCGCCTTTATACAATTGGTCCAATTTGCCGATCAGGATATAGTTATGCATCGTTCCAGGCATTTTTTCCAGTTGAGCGATAATCTCAGGGATCGGAACTCCGCTATCCTGCATTTCCATGCCGCGTTCGATCATTCCTGTAATCCCGTAGGACAGGCTGAGTGAGTCGATGAATGTCACGGGAAAATCAGCAATTTCAGCACCTGCTTTGGATGCGGCGAGTGTTCCGCTTAATTTTCCTGATAGATGGATTGCGATTGCCTGTTCATATTGTTCGCCGACCTTTTTGAACAGTTCAGCAAAATCTCCGGGGGAAGGCTGCGATGTTTTCGGAACATCGTCCGTGTCTTTTATTTTTTGATAAAGTTGTGTCGGCGTCAGGTCGATTCCGTCGACAAACTGTTTTTCGCCAAAATGTATATTCAAAGGGACCGAAAAGAAATCCGGATGTAAAATGAGTTCCTTGGAAATATAGGCGGTGCTATCTACAATCCACGCGAGCGGCTTTTTTGTCATACAATCTATCATCCCTTATCGTCGTTTTTTCATTATGAATACTATAGCACGAAAAGTAATAGGGGAGCATTTTGATAAGTGACAATAAGGCTAACTTTCAAAGCGGTGCTTCAGTGCTTAAAGAATCTTCCATACGCTCAAAGCGTCAACCAAGTGATCAAAGTATTTCCCTGCGCGCTCAAAGGACTTCTCCACGCGCTCAAAGTGTTATTCGAGTGATCAAAGCACTTCGGCCTCGCGCTCAAAACGCCTTCTAAGTGATCAAAGAATCTCCCCGTGCGCTCAAAGCGTCTCCCAAGCGATCAAAGTATGTCACCTCACGCTCAAAGATTATCTCCTCGCGCTCAAACTCTCCCTCAATACGCTCATTCCCCCTAAAATCCCCCTCAAAACACTAAAAAACCGGATCCCCCCTAGGAGGAAATCCGGTAAAAACTTTATTTTTTCAATTCATCTTTCGAAAACGCGGCGATTTCATAATAGTAGTCGCCGATGACGCGCAGTCCTTGGTCGAAGTTTTCCAAATGGAAGTGTTCGTTTGGTGCGTGGAAGTTTTCGGATGAGAGGCCGAAGCCCATTAAGACGACGGGCACTTCCAGGATTTCATCGAAGGCGGCGACAATTGGAATGGAGCCGCCCATGCGCGTGAATGCAGTTGGGACATTGTATACTTTTTCGTAAGAACGCCCGGCTGCTTGGATGGCAGGGTGCTCGAATGGTGTGATGAACGGTTTGCCTTTGTCGAATTCGGTGACGTTTACGGTGACACCGGCTGGTTTATGTTTTTCGATATGGGCTTTCAATTTTTCAATGATGACGTCAGGGTCTTGATCGGGGACGAGACGGCAAGTTATTTTGGCGCCTGCTTCCGCTGGTAATACGGTTTTAAGGCCTTCGCCGGAAAATCCACCGAATACGCCGTTCACTTCCAATGTCGGGCGTGTCCATGTGCGTTCGAGATGGCTAAACCCTTTTTCACCGAAAAGCTCCGTCACGCCGATCTCTTCTTTTAACGCTTCTTCATCGAAATTCAGGGCTTTATAGGCTTCCCGTTCCTCGTCTGCTAAAGGACGGACATCATCATAAAATCCGTCGACGGTAATGGTGCCTTCCTGATTGTGGAAGGAGGCGAGGATTTCAGCAATCGCATGAATCGGGTTGGCGACGCCGCCTCCGAATAATCCCGAGTGCAGATCGCCTTTGGCACCTTGGACATCGATTTGAACGCCGCATAGTCCGCGCAATCCGTAGCAAACGGCAGGATGTCCTGGGCCATACATGCCGGTATCCGAGATGACGATGATGTCGGCTGCGAGCTTCTCTTTATTTGCTTCAATATATTTTTCTAGATGGGGGCTACCGATTTCTTCTTCTCCTTCGATGATGAATTTGACGTTCACCGGTAAACTGCCATTCTGTTTCATCAGTGCTTCAACCGCTTTGACATGCATGAACACTTGTCCTTTGTCGTCGCTCGCACCGCGTGCATACATTTTATTGTCCCGGATTTCGGGCTCGAATGGTCCGCTTTTCCATAAATGAAGCGGGTCAACAGGTTGCACGTCGTAATGGCCGTAGACGAGGATCGTCGGTTTGCCTTCCGCGTGGAGCCAATCGCCGTAAACGACAGGATGTCCATCCGTTTCATCGATCGATAAGTTTTCGAGTCCGGCCGCTTGGAAAGCATTCAATAGCCATTCCGCCGCTTTTTGCATATCGTTTTTATGCTCAGATAAAGAACTGATACTTGGAATCCGGAGGAAATCTTTTAATTGTTCAAGATGTGTATCTCGTTGTTCTTGGAAGTACTTGTCCAATGTTTGTAAATGATCCAACACAATCCCTCTTTTCCGCATACTTTTTTTGAATAGCTTTAGTATAACAGAGTGGGTGATTCAGGAGGAAGTGTGAGGCAGACGTGAAGCAGTAAAATATGGTATGCTATTTGAAAAGTGAAACGATATGTTTTATTTACCTTGTAAAGCTTGAAAACCTAAACGGGTAATACATGTAATCTAAAGGCTTGGGCTTCTCGTCCTTGGCTTTACATATTTTAAATCGGAACAAACCGACATTGGGAGGAACCGCTTTTGTTTATCGCACTTGGATTTTTGCTGTTCATATCGTTTTTCCTATCTGGTAGTGAGACAGCGCTTACAGCAGTCAATCGGATGAAGGTCCAGTTACGTGCAGATCAGGGGGATAAAAAGGCCATTCGGCTATTGAATTTGATTTCGAAGCCGAGCCGGATGATCACGGCAATTTTGATCGGTAATAATATCGCCAATATTATGATGCCGACGATCGTTACGATCATTGCGTTGGACCATGGATGGAAAATCGGTGTTGCAACGGCGATTTTGACAGTGCTTATCATTCTGATTGGTGAAGTGTTGCCGAAAACGGTTGCCGCGACATTTTCAGAACAGGTCGCTTATGCTGTCGCTCCGAGCATTTCACTTTTGGTGAAACTGCTAACGCCGTTGACCGTATTGCTTTCCTTGTTTACAAATATCTTCATCCGCATTATTTCAAAAGGGGCGGTGACAGAAGCCACCTTGACAAAGGATGATTTACGATCGATGGTGGATATTGCATCGGTAGAGGGGACGTTTGAGCAGGAAGAATCGAACCGTTTGAAAGAGGTGCTTGATTTTCCTGACAAGGACGTTTCTGACGTCTTGGAAACGCACCGGACCGATATTATCGGTTTACCGATCGAAGCAACCTATGAAGAAGTGCGCGATACGATTCTCGAGTATTCTTATACACGCTATCCGGTATATGACGAAAACATGGATACGATTATCGGAGTATTCTATTCGAAGAAGTTTATTGAATGGTCGATGAATCCACGGTTGAAACTTGGTGAATTGATTGACCGCAAACCGCTATACGTTGTGCAGTCCGCAAGTGTTGAAAAAGTATTCAAAATGATGCTTGCCAAGAAAAAACATATGGCGATTGTCTTGGATGAATACGGAGGCACGCTTGGTGTTGTCACACATGAGGATATTATCGAAGAGATGATCGGACAAGATATTGAAGATGAAACGGATATCGATGAAGAAGTGCTCGTGTACGAAAAAACGGATAATATGCTCATTTGCCACGGTCGGTTAGAAATCGTTGATGCGATGGAGCTTCTTGGCATTGAGCTGCCGACGGATAACGATACGCTCGGGGGCTTCGTGTTACAGGAGCTGGGCCATGTACCTGAAGAGGGCGAACGATTTACATATGACCAACTGCTTGTTGAAATCGAGGAAATGGACCGTAGTCGTATCATCCGAATGATGATTACTGTGAAAGAGGAAGAAAGTGAATAGAACAGAACTGCCTTGGGACTGGTGTATCGTTCCAAGGTTTTTTTTCGCATATTGGCAAACATATTTCTTACCTTACATGTTTGTAAGTGAAGTGAAAGAGAATCCGATGGTTTGAAAGGTGGGGATTGACGATAATGGAGTTAACAGTTAGAAAGCGGAGGGTTTTTCTATGAAAATGAATTTAAATGGGTTGTACGAAGAATACGGCCGTTACATATATCATCTATGCTTGAAATTGACACGAAATAAAGACGAAGCGGAAGACTTGATGCAGGATGTTTGGCTGAAAGTTGTACGCAACAGTGGCCGTATGGATAATGTGGATCATATGAAAGCATGGTTGACGACAATTTGTATGAATACGTTCAGAGATCGTTATCGGAAAGACGTTAGAAGAAGCAAGCATGTCATGCATCAGCCGGAGACACTCGATGTCCCGATTCTCGACCTTGTCCCGAGTGACAACATGACACCGGCGGAGCTGCTTGAACAAAACGATATCCAAACACTTGTCCAACGGAAAATCGGCGAGCTGGATGCGATTTATCGGACGACGATTGAATACTTCTATGTCTATCAATATTCCTTGATTGAAATCGCGGAAGTGATGAAAGTGTCGATCGGCACAGTGAAGTCACGGCTGTTCCGTGCGAAGAAATATTTGAAAGAATTGATGATGGAAGATACTGCGGTACAGGAATATGTCATTGCTTAACACACAAAAGCGTAGGGCGCCTGCTAAGATGCGACAGGCATAAGACGGATTGGCTTAGAGGCGTTTTTTGCCTCGTAGCCGAGCAGGCTTATGACCCGAGCATCTGGCGCCCGAAGACTAGACGACAAAAGCGCAGCCGTTCATGGCTGTGCTTTTAGTTTGCAAAAACACCGCAAAGGGAATATACCCACTAACCTATTCACCTATGCAACATACATAGAAATGAGGAAAACGCTGTGGGAACAAAAAATGTGAAGCAAGGACGCAGTGTTCGTAAACGGATCCTTTTTGTGATTCTTATTGTGTTCATACTGCTCTATATCGGCGTTATGCTTTGGCATACATACAAACCATTGCCCGATGGGATCTCTTATGCCGGGGATATCCATTGGACAAATGATGTTGAACTGTTCACCGATCTGACCTATGCACAGGATCAGGAGGGGGAGGGCATGGTCCATGAATTAACGATTTTTGATGAAGTGAATGCCATGATTGACCGTGCCGAACAATTTATCGTTCTCGATTTCTTTCTGTTCGATCATTATTATGATGAAAACCTTGATTTTCCTGACATTGTCGAAACGATGACTGCGAAACTTATAAAGAAAAAAGAGGATAATCCTGAGATGCCTATCATCTTTATCACAGATCCATTGAATAAAGGATATGGTTCCTACGAAACAAAGTGGTTCGGTATGTTGGAAGATGCGGGCATCGAAGTCGTTTACACGGATTTGGATCCCCTCCGTGATTCAACGCCTATCTATTCAGGTTTGTACCGGACTGTATTTCAATGGATGCATATTGAGAATAAAGGCTGGATTGCCAACGCGATGTCCAGTAAAGCGCCAAAGATGACACTTGCTTCTTACATGGCGTTGTTGAACGTCAAAGCGAATCATCGGAAAACGGTGATTACCGATCAGGAAGGGCTTGTCACATCATCGAATCCGCATAATGCCAGTGGCTTTCATGGCAATGTTGCATTGAAGGTGAAAGGTTCCATTTTGAACGATATGTTGGAGGCGGAAGAGGCGATTGTCCGTTATACGAACGGAGGGAAGCTGCCGCGAGTGAACGTTCCGGAACAGAGTGGCGGGGAATATGCAGTGCAATATTTAACGGAGAAAAAGATACTCCATGCCATGCTTGGGGACATTGCAAGAGCACAACAAGGAGACAACATTCGAATAGGGATGTTTTTCATCGCAAAACGTGATGTCATCCATGCGTTGATCGATGCTGCCAACAGGGGAGTGGACGTCACCCTGATTCTCGATCCCAATGAAAACTCATTCGGCCGTGAAAAATCCGGATTGCCGAACAGGCCTGTCGTTCAGGAAATGTTGGAAAAAACAGATGGGAAAATCAACGTCAAATGGTATAACACGGTTATCGGGCAGTATCATACGAAACTGGTAGTGGTGCAGACCCATGACGGGACCTATATTTCGAACGGGTCCGCGAACCTGACGGAAAGAACGCTGGATGATTACAATCTGGAGGCAAATTTGCGCGTCATCGCCTCCAACAACAGCAAGCTGGTCAAGGATATCGATGCGTATTTTAATAGACTATTGGATAATGAAGATGCCCTTTATACACTACCTGTTGAAACTTATCAGGATACATTCACTTCTATCCAACATGGGATTTATACACTACAGAAACTCCTTAAACTGACGACTTATTGATGAGGTGAAGTTTCCATTCAATGATGTAAAGCCCGCTTGGCCAATGGCTATGCGGGCTATTGGCCAATTGTCGGCCTGCTGCAGTAGTACGTGCCTAGCATCGATTCTTTATTCGAAATCAGCTAGTTGCTTATTCAGTTGCGCGAGTTTTTCTTCCATTGCGGCAAGGCGGATCTCCGCTTTTTTGACAAAGCTGTCATTGCCGGTCGATTCAAGTTTTTCGATATCGCCTTGTAGATTGATATAATCCATTTTCAGTTCGGCGATGGCTGACTCCACTTGACGTTTTTCCATAAGGGAACACCTCGGTTTTTACCCTAGTGTATCATATTGGAAGCTTCTTTTCCTGACCGGTCCAGTAGTCGGCTGCGTTTTGGATACTCTACAAAATAGCGGATCGCCTCGCAAACGGCATCTCTCCCATCTCCGAGTCCTAGAGCTGTTTGACGTGCGATCGCTTTTTTGCGGAGCGGCTCATGCAGCAAAGGCTCCATGATGGCGTTTAGTAAACTCGATTGTTTCACTTTGCGTCCAAGGCCTAGGTGGATAAACCCGTGCTGCTCTTTCGGAAATGCGAGTTCAGCCTCGAAGTCATTTTGTGCTAAAACGACGCATGGAATGCCCATCACTGCCACTTCATACGGCATATAGCCGGATGCACAAAGAATGACATCAGCGGATGCACATACTTCTGCGAAATTATGCGGATACTCCAAGATGGAAGTGTTTCTTCTTCCAAGAGCCATCATGCGCAAAGTGCTAATATCATGTGCATAATTTTCGCCGAGGAGAACCGTTACTTTCAACGGGATTTGGAGCTGCAACATATGCCGCAAAGCCCGGTATGATAAATTCCCGTCATCTTCATCCCCGAACGAAATGACTAAATGGGGAAGGGGATTTTGCTCCTGTTTCCGTAAGCCGATCTGTTTATAAGATAGGATCTCTTCATCGGCGATAAAACTGTCCAGCCCGACGACGTAATGTTCAGGCACTGGATCATTCGTTTCTGTATAAAGTGTCTGGAACACAAGGTCGGCACTTTTTCCACCGTCCCCAAAATCATCGAAATGGATGATGGATGGGACGATACCCCGTATTTTTTCCACTTCTTCCTCCACTGTGGAACCGCTATCGCGGAGGAGCAGGTCAGGCTTTATGTCTGTTAAGATTCGTAATAAGGAATGGCTGTTGCCAACTTCGATCTCTTTATAACCAGCGGGTGTCGGAGGGGAATCCTCTCCGCGTAAAAATAGGATGTCCATTTCTGTAGTCAACGTCTGTGCAATCATCGCAGCTCTGCGTGCCGGGTATGTCCCTTTTCCGTCCGAGCGGGAAATATAGATGGCGATTTTTTTCTTTTCATGTCCGACGATCGTAATCACCCTTTCTTGCAACATTAAGTCCTTCATCTCTACCACCCTATGTACTAGAAAAGGTGAATATGCGGAAATCGCCTAGAGACATCCATTTTGTATGCCTTCAAGGTGGAGGGGAGATAATGCATTCACGGAACACAACAACATTCGAAGGAAAGTAGGCAATGTATGAATCAAAGCAAGCAATATTAAAAGAAGGTGGCAATGTTTCGATGCAATAAAGCAACGTACCGCAAAAATATCGCAACGTACAAACAAAACAAAACAAAACAAAACAATGAACAGCCGCTATTAAATTACATAGTCTAAGAAGAATTCCAACCTCTAAAACCCGCTAGCCCTATCAAGTGGTTTGCATCAAACATTATGGTAAACTGGCAGTATTTCATATTTGGAAATGGAGTGATTCCATTGTTCGATTCATTATTATTTGATCTGATGCTTGTTGTGTTGATCGGCGTATTATCGCAATGGTTGGCATGGCGTTTTCGAATGCCGGCGATTGTAGTGATGTCAATAGCGGGGCTTCTGGTCGGACCCATTTTCGGGCTCATCAATCCGCAAGAGAGTATGGGGGAACTGTTCGGACCTATTATTACGTTTGCGGTGGCGATTATTTTATTCGAAGGCAGCTTGAATCTGGATTTTAAAGAAATTAAAGGATTCAGTAAGCCGGTTGCGCGGATTGTCACACTGGGCGCTTTCATTGCATGGATTGCGGGATCGCTGGCGGCGCATTATTTGGCGGGGCTGTCGTGGGCGGTCGCTTTCGTTATCGGCGGCTTGTTCATCGTGACAGGACCGACCGTCATTTTGCCGCTCCTCCGGCAGGCGAAATTGAAACCGCGGCCTGCAGCAATCTTGAAATGGGAAGGGATTGTTGTTGATCCTTTTGGTGCGTTGCTGGCGGTCTTTGCATTCGAATTCATCAAGTTTTTAGATCGTGAAGTGACATTGACTTCACTGCTGCTATTTTTTGCGGCGTCCGCATTTGCCGCATTCATCGGCTGGGGAGCCGCCCGGGTGATGGGCAATGCGTTTGAGCGCGGCACTTTGCCTGAATTTCTGAAAGCGCCAGTTCTTTTCGCAGTCGTCATTTTCACTTTCGTTTTTGCGGATGAAATGATGCATGAGACGGGTTTGCTGGCGGTGACGGCAATGGGGATGACGATGGCGAATATGCGATTGACGACGTTGCAAGACATTCGTCATTTCAAAGAAAATATTTCGGTGCTGCTCATATCGGGCATCTTTGTCATGCTGACAGCGTCATTGGAGCCGCAGACGCTCATTGAAATTTTTAATCCGAATATTATCGCTTATGTCGCTGCGATGCTGTTTATCGTCCGTCCTTTGTCGATTTGGCTTTCGACAATCGGAACCGAATTGAATGTCCGGGAGAAACTATTGATCGGCTGGATTGCACCGCGGGGTATTGTCGCGTTAACCGTTTCGGGCTATTTTGCGACGATTTTACTGGAGAATGGTTACCAAGACGCTGGGTTGTTGACAGCACTCACATTCGCGCTTGTGCTATCGACGGTGATCCTTCATGGATTTTCAATCAGCTTTCTTGCCAAGAAATTGAACTTGACGACGACGGATGAGTCGGGCGTACTGATTGTTGGTGGCAGCCGGTTCGCTGCGGCACTTGCCCAATCGATTAAAGATACGGGCAATGAAGTGTTGATCGTTGACCGTTCATGGGCGAATTTGACGTATGCACGTCAACTCGGTATGCCGATTTACATTGGCGATATCCTTTCCGAACAGACGGAATATCATCTTGACTTAACGCCGTACCGGTATATGTTGGCGATGACGAAGGCAGATATGTACAATGCCCATGTTTGTGCGGATTTCACGCCAGATCTGGGACGTGATCATTTGTATCAAACGGCATTTCACGTTGGGAAAGATGTCCAAACGTTTACAATCCTAGGCGGACAGACAATCTTTACACCGGATGTCTCCATCTACGAGTTGGAAGATCGGATGAGTGCAGGGCATGTCATTCGAAAAACGATGATCACGAAACAGTATAGTTACACGCAATATTTGCGCGAGCGGGATGATAAATCCATTCTTCTTTATGTGCTTCGATTAGATGGAACGATTGAATTCTTTGCACCGGAAGTGGAGCTGCAAGCATTTGCAGGAGATATAGTCGTCTCACTGACGTCCCCGGCTAAAACGATTGAACGGGTGAAAGAGCGTTTGGAAGAAGCAGTCCCTTATGAAAAAATCGAAGAGCTTTTCATTGGGGATGATAAAGTGGAGAAGACGGTGATTCCGGGGGATGCCCCACTCTCTTCGAAATGACTGATGGCAGGGTGCCGGGACTCCCAGAAATCTGTGTGAGTGCTTGGCGCCCTGTTTTTGTTTTGATTCGAAAGTCCTAGAATGCAATCAATGCGACGCGGAGTGCAATCAAATCATCCATCAGTGCAATCAAGTACGGTCCGAGTGCAATCAAACGCTCCATCAGTGCAATCAAATCGCGCAGGAAACAGGCCGCTACAGAAAGTCACTGTTTTTTCGTTGTTCAACGAGATCTATTCGCATGGCATGCATCAAATACAATTCTCCCTTATAATTGATGGAAGAAGAAAGGGGATTTTTTTATGTCCAAATCATTAGTATTAGCTGAAAAGCCGTCCGTAGCACGCGATATTGCGCGGGTGCTCGGCTGTAATAAAAAAGGGAACGGATTTCTTGAGGGAACAAATTATATCGTCACATGGGCACTCGGCCATCTTGTGACACATGCGGATCCAGAAGGGTACGGCAATGAATACAAAGAGTGGAAGCTCGAACATTTACCGATCATTCCAGAGCCGTTCAAACTTGTGCCAATCCGTCAGACATCGAAACAATTTAATGCGGTAAAGGCGCAATTGAAACGCAATGATGTGAAAGATGTCATCATCGCGACGGATGCGGGGCGTGAAGGGGAACTTGTCGCACGCTGGATTTTGGAAATGGCGAAAGTCCGCAAACCTGTCAAACGGTTGTGGATTTCATCCGTTACCGACAAAGCGATCAAGGACGGTTTCAAAAACTTGAAAGATGGCCGTGCTTACGAGCATCTTTATGAGGCGGCGGTCGCTCGTGCGGAAGCGGACTGGGTTGTCGGCATTAATGCGACACGTGCATTGACGGTAAAATACAATGCACAATTATCAACGGGGCGTGTGCAAACACCGACCTTGGCGATGATTGCAGAACGGGAAAGACAGATCCGTGAGTTTAGGCCGAAGTCGTTTTACGGTTTGCAGGCATTGACGGAATCTGCAAAATTTACGTGGCATGACAAAGCAGGGCAGACGCAGTCCTTCGATAAAGAGGCTGTCGAGAAATTGCTTGGCGAGCTCGATGGGGTTCATTCCGGAAAAGTGACGGATGTGAAAACGACACCGAAATCCCAACCGGCACCACCTCTTTTCGATTTGACGGAGCTGCAAAAAGAAGCGCATCGCCGTTGGTCGTGGTCCGCGAAAGAGACGCTTTCGACGCTACAAAATCTATATGAACGCCATAAAGCGGTCACGTATCCGCGTACCGATTCCAAGCATTTAACGTCCGATATGGCGAATACGTTGAAAGAGCGCATTAAAGCGGTGGATATCGGTCCATACCGCAAATCGGTCAACACACTACTGCGTTCGAACAACGTTAAACCGCAGAAAGGCGTCATTGATGATAAACGTGTGTCTGATCACCATGCCATCATCCCGACTGAAGAGACGCCATTGCTTCAAAATTTATCGGATAAAGAGCAGCGTTTATATGATTTGATTGTCAAGCGTTTCCTAGCCGTTTTCTTCGGTCCGTTCCGTTATGATCAAGTGACGGCTGAGCTGGCGGTCGGTGGGGAACTATTCAAAGCGAAAGGTCGTACCATTACGGATGAAGGTTGGAAAAAAGTTTATTCGACGGATGAGGAAGAGGCCGATACGGATACACTTCCTGCATTCAAAAAAGGCGATGACGTGAACATTCGTGCCATCGTCATGACAGATGGCCAAACGAAGCCGCCTGCCCGCTTCAATGAAGGCACATTGCTCGCGGCGATGGAAAATCCCGTGCAATTTATGCAAGGGGAATCAAAAGATCTGATCAAAACGATCGGTGAAACGGGTGGACTTGGAACCGTGGCAACCCGTGCGGATGTCATTGAACGGCTGTTCAACTCGTTCGTTGTCGAGAAAAAAGGAAACGATATTTACACGACATCAAAAGGGCGCCAATTGCTCGAACTCGTTCCGGAAGATTTGAAATCACCGGCTCTCACGGCGGAATGGGAACAAGGCCTGACGAAAATCGCCAAGGGACAAATGAAAAAAGCGGTATTCATGAAAGACATGATCGACTTCTCCAAACGGACCGTTACGGAAATCAAGACAGACGACAAAAAATTCAAGCATGACAATGTAACAGGAAAAACTTGTCCGGACTGTGGGAAACTTCTATTGGAAGTGAACGGCAAACGCGGCAAGATGCTTGTCTGTCAAGACCGTGAATGCGGCCACCGTAAAAACGTCTCGACATTGACGAATGCGAGATGCCCGGTCTGTAAGAAAAAATTGGAACTGCGCGGAGAAGGCGACGGTCGGATATTCGTTTGTAAATGCGGTCACCGCGAGAAGCTGTCTGCATTTGAAAAACGCAGAGCGCAATCTGGCGGGAAGAAAGCGGACAAGCGTGATGTCCAGAAATATATGAAGAAACAAGAAGAGCCAGTCAACACGGCGATGGCCGATGCGTTGAAGAAGTTGTTTGATAAATAAATGTATCTGAATAGAAGATAAAAAAGCCCAATCCCTCGGTACTTTTTAGTGAGGGATTGGGCTTTTGATCTTCAACAATCGTGCCCGATTGCTTAATAAGATAGTTCATCTAAAGGTAGCGACGGACTTTTTTACTGTATAGTTGATATTCCTCACCGTAAATTTTCCTCAACGATTGTTCCTCAAGCAGTACTTGGCGATTGAAAAGCCAATAACCTACCATCAAATATAAAAGTAGAATCCAATTTGGATAAATGAGAAATTCGCCTAATAAGACCAATCCAAAAGCAGTATATATTGGATTTCGACTGATGGCAAAGGCGCCAGTCGTAATTAAAGGACCTGGATTGTCTTCATCAATTCCTACCCTGAAGCTTTTTCCGAACGAAATTAAGCTATAAAGGAATAGGGAAAGGCCCAGTAAGCATAAGACTACGCCAATCCAGCCAACGAACTCATTTCTAAATAATTCCGCTCCCAATCGCGGTAAGTGAAAGGCATTGGAGAAAATTACATAAAATAATAGCAAAGCAAATGGCGGTATAATGAAATCCTTTTTGTCCATTTCACCAAATTTAAATGCCTTAATGCCAAGTTTTTTTAATTGTATTGAACGAATGATTACCAATATGATTAACAAAACAATAGTAATAACAGCAATATATCCTTTCATTCATCCAACCACCTTTTAATCAGTACTTTTTCTATTCAGCTCCGTTTGTGGAAGACTGATCTTATTTCAATCATTGTTACTTTGGACATACTTTAAAGCTCTTTGAATGTATTTTGTAACTGAACAAGGACGTATTTTTTAGTCCACATTTGGGTAGTAGCAATCAATCTTTCACCCTCTTTTTCAAAGAACAGACCAGAACCCTCTTTCTCTTTAAATTCCCAGCCGTTTGAACTAATCATTTGTTTAATATTCTCATCGACTTCACTTTGACTTTTTGTGATATACCACGTGTAATCATTGTCTGTTGCGATCTCTACTATCCTTTCATCGGAACTTTTTAGTTTTTCAAGTGCATCTTTTGCCGATAGATGATCGATCGGTAGGGGAGGGTAGTATGATTTATTTGCAATCATAAACATTGCTACTATAATTACGAAGCCTAAAATAATTCCTACTTGTTTCATGTAATGTCCTCCTGTATTCAATCGTTCATTTTATTCCTCCCTCCCTCAGAAATTCTTGCATTATTCTTGAACGGTAAAATAAAAAGTGTCTCCAATTTCTGAAGAGCAGCCGCTTAACGAATACTTCACCATGTTGTCCTCATGTTCCGATACAAATTTCGAACAAGACGTGCTTTTTCTTCCTTGGTCAGAACCGGCGTATCCGTCGTGCGAATTATCGTACGTATACTGAATCATCTCTCCGTCATAATCCAGATCATAGAAAATTGGGGCGCCTTCAACAGTGTAAATCGTAATACGAATTTCATCCTCAACACCGTCATTTACGTGCTTGCGAAACGCATTGAGTCTTTGTAAGTTACTGGTTTTTCCGTGAAGGTTGACAATATCGCCATTCGCTATTGCCTCCTCGGGTGTATAAGGTATTTCAGTAACTTCTCCTGTAATCGTAGGCTCCTTTGTTTCTTCCTTTTGTTGACAGCCTAGTAATCCTGTTAATAAAAGAATTAAAGACAGAACCAAACTAATTTTTTTCAATGTCATCCCCCTCTTTTAAAATTAGACGCCCTCTCTTTCCTTTCGTTTCAGCAAATATAAATTTGGTTATGTCATCAAAAGGCTCGCTTGCGAAACATCCTACATATAAATAAAACGGCAGGTATAGAAACGCTGTCTATTCCTGATAAATCGGATAAAGTCGGAAAGTACGATATTAAACCATTAAGGATTTTGCTAGATAAAAAAGCCTAATCCCTCCGAAATTGTGCGGGGAATTAGGTTTTTGGTGTCTACTTAATGGTTACTTTCTTTTCCAATAAACATTTTCTCTTTTATGTTTAATATCATCAATCCAAACAACGGCTTCTTCTTCATTTACTTCAAATACTGGAATGACTTGATATAAACCAAGTCGTACCCAGTAGCCTCTTAAAGTCCCACCCGTTATTTGTTTCGCAGTCAAAGTGGGCATATATGATTATCGTTTTCCATGTTCAGATAACCGATAAAATCATATACTTCAGCCGCATCATCTTCATGAATAATGTCAACTAGCCGTTTTAGTTCTTCACGGTTAACACTCATTTCAAACACCGCCACGCCAATTATTTACACCATTATAGCATTGAATGAATCATTTCCAGAACGCATCTTAATTAAAACACGAACAGAAAAAATGATTGATCACTCATAACTTCTATTTCATTCCTTTAATTCGAAAAATAAGGTTTTGTTAAAACTTAAGGTGAAAATAAGCCGACTGTTGTGCTGTGTTGCGATTGTTGCTTTTCAATGATGCAATTTTATGTTGCATGCAACAAAGAGTTTCATAGATAACCTTAATCCACCGGTACTTTTTCTTGGCATGGAAATTGCATAGGATATAGGTGCATGGGAAAAAGGAGCAATGGACGGAGAATAAGAGGGGGCATACAGATTGAAAGGATGTGTAGATCATGTCTATCCTAATTGAAACAATAACAAAAGCAAAGACAGGAGATTTTACAAGGGTCATTCCTGATTGGTTTATCATTACGGAAAACAATGGAGAGGCCATTATAAAGGCTATGGAAAATAGGAACATGGCCAACGCTGAAAAAGTACTCATCATGTTTGATAGAGATGTGCCTGCCAGTACGATTGAGTCTGCGGAAATACAGAAAAAACTGGCCTGTTTTGCCGCGAAGCATCGGACACATTTTGCGAATGCGGAGGGAGTTGCCTATAACGTGTTGATCGAAAAGTATTTGTCTCCGGGAGAAATTGTTTTATCTACCGGATCTCACTGTTCCATTGTCGGTGCCGATGAGGCATGGGGGATCCAGGCGGATGTCGGACAGTTTGTCGATGCACTTGAACAAGGCTATATCGATGTCAAGGTACCCGAAACCGTTCAGATTGAATTGACGAATACCTTGTCGGACGGCGTTGAGGTGAAAGATTTAGCTTTAACGTTGCTGAAGGATAGCGGTGAAAGTGGATTTGAAGATAAGTCAATCGAGTTTTATGGAGATGGATTGACGCAGGCCGAGAAAACTGTTCTTTGTTCCATGGCTGGACAGACGGGTGCAAGCGCGGTGTTCTATCGTAGCGAGCAAACCGCTAGTTCTCCGGCGGCATACACGTATGATTTGGCAACGATCGAAACGAAAGTTGCGAAGCCGGGCAGCATATTTAACGTGGATGGATTGAAGTCGGTCGAAGGTCAGCCGATCAATGCAGGTTTTATCGGCAGCTGTACGGGAGGTTCGATTGAGGACTTGCGCGTTGCGGCTAAGATCCTTGAAGGCAAGCAAGTCCATCTTCGTGTCCGTCTAAATGTTTGCCCGCAAACAGCAGAAACGTATATGCAGGCGATGCAAGAAGGGTTGATTGACATTTTTATAGACGGTGGTGCACAGATTCTCACACCAGGCTGCGGGAGTTGCCAGCGCAACACAGTTGGCGGGGTCGGACCTGGAGAGGTGATGCTGACGACTGGGGCTTATAACTATACAGGTTGTTGTGGTGTCGAGGATTCGGAAGTGTATATGTCGTCGGTCTCGACAGTGGTACTCAGCGCAATTGAAGGGAAAATTACGCATGCTGAAAATTACTCAGGCTTAACATTGGAGGTTTAACATGAGCGCAATAGCAACGGGTAGAATCTGGCATTTGCCAGATGACGTCGACACAGATGTGATTCTAGCGGTGAAGCATTTCTTAAATACCGCAGAAGAACGAAGTCAACATTGTTTAGAGAATTTGGTTCCGAATTTTGCAAAGGAAGTCAAACAAGGGGATGTGATTGTAGCCGGTAAAAATTTCGGGTGTGGTTCGTCCCGTGAATATGCGCCGGAAGCGATCTATACTAGCGGCGTCACTTGTATTGTCGCGAAATCCTTTTCAAGGCTTTTCTACCGGAATGCCGTGAACATCGGCATTTCATTAGTGGAAAATGCAGACATTCAAGCGCATTGCGCAGATGGTGATGCCATTCAAGTGGACTATGAAAATCGTACCATCGAAACGAATGGAAAAGTATACAAGATGCCTAGATTTCCTCGGCATTTAGAGGAAATCTCCCGTGTCGGGGGCTTGGTCAATTACCATCGCCAACGAAATGAATTAGCAGAGGAGGGTGCAAACTAATGGGGCATACACTTGTCGAAAAATTGATTATCAAGAACAGTGGTGACGCGTCCATTAAGCCGGGAGATATTGTTGTTGTGCATCCTGATTGCTATATGACATTGGATATTTACGCACCATCCGTCGTTCAAAAGCTCGAAGAAATGAAGTTCGATAAGATTTTATATCCTGAAAAAGCGGTGCTCTTCCTTGACCATTTATTGCCATTAGGTAAACCGAATATTGATTCGCATAGTCTGGATAAAGCGATTGAACTGCATGAGAAATATGGCATTAAGAGAATTGAAAAAGGCACAGGCATCTCCCATACGATCATGCACGAAAAAGGGTATGCCAAACCCGGTATGATTGTCATTGCGACCGATAGTCATACGACGACCTATGGCGGTGGTGGATGCTTGTCCACAGGGATTGGCTATACCGAAATGGCGGCCCTGCTTGGCACTGATGAAATCTGGTTGAAAGTACCGGAGGCCATTAAAGTGTATTTGGACGGTCAACTGAAGCCGAATGTTACAGCGAAGGATATCGTGTTAAAGCTGGTCGGTGATTTGAAGGCGGACGGCGGGCAATACAAATCACTGGAATTCACGGGTCCCGGAGCTCATTCATTATCCATGAGTCAAAGATACACCATCTGCAATATGGCGCTGGAAGCCGGAGCGAAGTGTGCGTTATTCGAAGCGGATGACAAGACGGCTGCGTATTTTGATATGCCGCTGGATGAAATCGATTGGATTACGGTCGATGAAGATGCCGAATATGAATCTGTTCTTCATTACGACTTGGACCAATTGGAGCCCCATATTGCAAAGCCTAAAGGTGTCGATGATGTGCATGATATTTCACAAGCCATCGGTGACCGCATCGATGAGGTGTTCATCGGGTCTTGTACGAACGGAAGCATTGAGGATATGGCGGTCGTCGCGGAAATTCTTCATGGCAAACGAATCGCCCCTTATTTAAAAATGATCATTATTCCTGCATCGAATGTCGTCTTTAAGGAATCGATCAAACGAGGGTATATTGAAACGTTCTTACGAGCGGGAGCTTCGGTGTCCCATCCGAGTTGTGGGCTTTGTGCGGGATTCCCGTTTGGTCTATTGAGTGATGGCGAGGTGGCGGTCGCTACGAGCAATCGGAATTTTGTAGGAAGAATGGGGAGCAAGGGCTCTTTTGTGTATTTGAGTTCGCCTGCGGTTGCAGCAGCATCCGCGCTAGCCGGAGTCATTGTTGCACCAGAGACGGTTGCACTGTAGGGGGCATGTTGTAGAAATCTAGGGTAGGGGTGTGTTCGATCATGGGGGAAAATGAATTTGATTTAGTCGTTCTAGGGGGTGGAACCGGTGGCTACGTCGCCGCGATTCGTGCCAGTCAGCTAGGGATGAAAGTGGCGGTGGTTGAAAAGGACAAGCTTGGGGGAACTTGTCTGCACCGCGGCTGCATCCCGTGTAAGGCGCTTCTGCGCTCTGCAGAAATCCACCATACCGTTAGGGAAAGTGCTGAATTCGGGGTGGATGTTTCCACTATTTCCATTAACTTTTTGCAAATGCAGGAAAGAAAGCAAAAAATCGTTGATCAACTGCATAAAGGTGTTCAATATCTGATGAAAAAAGGAGATATCAAGGTGTTTCACGGAGAAGGGCGAATCATGGGCGCTTCCATCTTTTCGCCACAAACCGGAGCAGTTTCTGTCACTCGGGATGATGGTGAATCCGAGATTGTAGTCCCCAAAAATTTACTGATTGCCACAGGTTCGAGACCACGTACACTTGCCGGATTGGAAGTGGATGGTGTCGACGTCCTAACAAGTGACGAGGCGCTTCAACTCCAATCATTGCCAAAGTCGATGATTGTAGTTGGAGGTGGCGTCATCGGGATTGAATGGGCTTCTTTACTGAACGATTTGGGGGTGGATGTACAAATCGTGGAATTTGCGGACCGGATCCTACCTTTAGAAGATGTGGACATCAGTAAGGAAATGACGAAGTTATTGAAAAAACGGAAAATCCAAGTGCACACGGGTGCTAAGGTTCTCCCAGAAACAATTGTAAAGAATGATGAAACCGTTTCTATCCAAGCGGAGAAGGATGGCTCCGTCATGACGCTTGAAGCGGAAAAAATTCTCGTCTCGGTTGGTCGTGTGGCAAATGTCGAAAATATTGGGCTAGATAATACCGAAGTGCGCGTAGAGCAAAACGTCATACAGATTAACGACTATTACCAAACAGCTGAAAGTCATATTTATGCGATCGGGGATGTCATTGGCGGCCTGCAATTAGCGCACGTCGCTTCTCATGAGGGGATTCTCGCTGTCGAACATATGGCGGGCCTTGCGCCTCGTCCGATGGATACCACCAATGTACCGAAAGTGACCTATAGCCGCCCTGAAATCGCGAGTGTCGGTTGGACGGAGCAAGAGGCTAAAGAAAAAGGGATTTCTGTTAAAACGGGCATCTTCCCGTTCCAAGCGATTGGCAAGGCGTTAATCTATGGTGAAAGCGATGGCTTTGTGAAGATCGTGGCCGATGAAAAAACGGATGATTTGTTAGGTGTTCATATGATCGGCCCTCATGTCTCTGACTTAATTGCAGAAGGCGCTTTAGCGAAAGTGTTGGATGCAACGCCATGGGAAATCGCTCATACGATTCACCCGCACCCGAGCCTGGCAGAGATCATGGGAGAAGCGGCCTTGGCGGTAGACGGACTGGCGATTCATGCATGATTTATTGCAATGGATATAAAAGAAAACCTTAGGAGGGTAAATCCATGAGTATAACAGAGACGATGAACGAGAACAGACATCTAGCGCTAGGCTTGTCAGACGAAATGGTGTTGAACATGTATGAGGATATGGTGTTAGCAAGAAAAGTGGATGAGCGGATGTGGCTCCTCAATCGGGCCGGCAAACTGCCTTTCCTTGTTTCTTGTCAAGGCCATGAAGCGGCACAAGCAGGGGCGGCTTATGCATTGAATAAAAAGAAGGATTTCCTCTGCCCGTATTACCGCGACATGGTCATGGCCATTGTTTTTGGAATGACGGCAAAGGAATTGATGCTATCGGCATTTGCCCGAGCGGAAGACCCGAACAGTGGAGGACGCCAAATGCCAGGACATTATGGCAGTAAAAAATATAATATTCTTTCGGGTTCCAGTGTCGTGACGAGCCAAGTGCCGCATGCAGTCGGCATTGCTTTAGCCGGCAGAATGAAAGGAGATCATCCTGTCGTGCTAACTTCTTTTGGGGAAGGGTCGAGTAATCAAGGAGAGTTTCATGAAGCCGCGAATTTTGCAGGCGTACACAAGTTACCCGTTATTTTCTTCTGTGAAAATAACCAGTATGCCATTTCGGTCCCTCTTTCGAAACAGGTAGCTTGTGAGAATATTGCGGATCGGGCAATCGGCTATGGGTTTGAAGGGGTGACGGTGGATGGGAACGATCCCCTCGAGGTCTACAGGGTCATGAAAGAGGCGGTCGAAAAAGCGGAAAATGGAGGAGGCCCTACGCTGGTCGAAGCTGTCGTCAACCGCTTAACCCCTCATTCCAGTGATGACGATGATCGATCTTATCGTCCTCGTGAGGAAGTGGAACAAGCTAAGGAGAAAGATCCTCTCCTCACATTTAGTTCTTATTTAAAGCAAGTTGGACTATTAGACGAGCAGAAAGAGCAAGAGATTCACAAACGGATTGCTAAAGAAATTGACGAGGCGACTGAATATGCCGAGAACGCGCCAAATTCGGAGCCGGAATACGCCCTTAAACATGTCTACGCAGAATAGGAGGAAAAAACAATGGCAGTGACATCTTATATAGATGCAATTACGCAAGGCTTACGAGAAGAAATGCAAGCGGATGACCGAGTCTTTGTAGTAGGAGAGGATGTTGGAGTTCGAGGAGGCGTGTTTCGGGTAACGCAGGGGCTCCATGAAGAATTTGGAGAAGACAGAGTCATAGACAGTCCGTTATCCGAAGCGGCCATTGCGGGTGTATCGGTTGGGGCAGGAGCCTATGGAATGAGACCGGTGGCGGAAATCCAATTTGCAGAGTATATCATGCCGGCTGTGAACCAGATTGTGAATGAGGCAGCAAAGCTCAGATATCGCTCGAACGGCGATTGGAATTGTCCGATTGTCATTCGTGCACCTTATGGAGGAGGCGTTCATGGAGCCCTTTATCATTCTCAAAGTGTGGAAGCGATGTTTTGTAACATTCCCGGTTTAAAAGTAGTAACGCCATCCACCCCGTACGATGCCAAAGGATTATTAAAAGCGGCGATAAGAGATGAAGATCCTGTCCTGTTCTTTGAACATAAGCGATGCTATCGATTCATCAAAGGAGAGGTGCCGGACTCCGATTATATCGTACCGATTGGTCAAGCGGATATTAAGCGGCAAGGCGAAGACATTACCGTTATCTCTTATGGACTTACCTTGCATTTTGCTTTGGAGGCTGCTGAAAAATTAGCAGTCGACGGATATAGCGCGCATATTTTAGATCTGCGAACGCTTTATCCACTCGATAAGGAGTCGATTGTCGAGGCGGCTCGTAAGACAGGGAAAGTATTGATTGTTCATGAGGACAATAAGGAGGGAGGTGTGGGAGCTGAAGTGGCCGCTTTGATTTCGGAGGAATGCCTTTTTGAATTGGATGCGCCAATTAAACGTCTTTGCGGCCCAGATGTACCTGCCATGCCTTATAGTTCGCCGATGGAGAAGTTCTTTATGTTGAACCCGGACAAAGTCTATCAAGCGATGAAAGAGTTAGCACAATTTTAATCGTATATGGAGGAGAATATGGCTGAGAACATTTTGATGCCCCAACTAGGGGAAAGTATAACGGAAGGTACGATCACCAAGTGGATGGTCAATGCCGGCGATAAAGTTAATAAATATGATCCCATCTGTGAAGTCAATACCGATAAAGTGAATGCGGAAGTACCTTCTACCTTTAGTGGCATCATATCCGAAATCATCGTCCAAGAATGGGAAACTGTAGAGGTCGGAACATTGATCTGCACCATCAAGACGGAAGGTGAAAGTGAAGAACACGGAAATACGGTAGACACTGAACCTGTCAAGCATGAAGAGCCTCTTGCTGTTCCGCATCAAGAAGGCATGAAAAAGCGCTTGTCACCGGCCGTGTTAAAACTTGCTGAAGAGCATCATATTGATATTTCTACCATGACGGGCACAGGAAATGGAGGTCGGATCACGCGTAAAGACATCCAAGCGGCTATAGAAGGGAAGGGACAAGAAACGGCAACCGCCGTCAAACAAGCAGTAAAGTTTGAAAGCGCTTCAACAACTGCTGTACCAGCCGCAAAAGAACAGAAACCGCTCACTTCCATCGAAATACCTGTTCATCAACAGGATCAAGTCATACCGGTTACTGCAGTCCGTAGAACCATCGCGGATCGAATGCTACAAAGTAAGCATGAGGCCCCTCATGCTTGGACGATGGCCGAGTGTGATATTACAAATCTAGTAAACTATCGAAGTAAAATAAAAGATGAATTTAAACAACAAGAAGGGTTCAATTTGACCTTCATGCCCTTTTTTATTAAAGCGGTCGTAGAGGCTTTAAAGGAATTTCCGATGTTAAATTCGCAGTGGGCCGGCGATCAGATTATTGTCAAAAAAGGGATTCACATTTCCATTGCCGTGGCGACAGACGATGCACTTTATGTGCCCGTCATTAAGGATGCCGACCAAAAAAGTATTTTCGGGTTGGCGAAAGCAGTCAATGATTTGGCGGAAAAATGTAAAACCGGAAAGTTAACGATAGAGGATATGACGGGTGGAACGTTTACTGTGAATAATACCGGCTCGTTTGGTTCGATTCTATCGGCTCCCATTATTAATCAACCTCAAGCGGCGATTATGAGTGTCGAAGCGATCACGAAAAGGCCTGTCGTAGTGGATAACATGATTGCGATCCGCGATATGATGAACCTTTGTCTTTCTTTGGATCATCGAGTATTAGACGGTCTTGTGTGCGGAAGATTTTTGCAGTCTGTTAAACAGAAACTACAAATTATGGATATGGATATAAAACTTTACTAAATGAAGAATCGGAAGGAATGGGACATTATGTGGTTTGAATTAACGGAAGAACAATCGATGATCAAAAAATTAATTCGTGAGTTTGCTGAATCGGAAGTAGCGCCTGGCGCAGATGAAAGGGACCGAACAGGTGAATTTCCAGAAGAGGTTTTCAGTCAGTTGGGAGAATTGGGGTTAATGGGACTTCCATTCCCTGAACAGTACGAAGGAGGCGCCGCTGACACGATCAGCTTTGCGATTGTCGTTGAAGAATTAAGCCGGGTTTGCGCCTCTACCGGGATTACGTATTCCGCGCATATTTCGTTAGGGGGAGCCCCCCTTCATCTATTTGGAACGGATGAGCAGAAGCGGAACTATTTATCACCACTATGTACGGGTGAATACTTAGGCGCTTTTGGACTCACTGAACCAAATGCGGGTTCAGATGCGGGAGGAACTCGAACCACCGCCATTCTCGACGGAGACGAATGGATTATCAATGGATCCAAATGTTTTATCACCAATGCCAGTTATGCAAAAAACCTTGTCATTACAGCGATAACGGATCGCTCCAAAGGGATGAACGGCATTTCGGCATTCATTGTCCCGACGGATGCGCCAGGGTTTACCGTCATTAATAATTATGAAAAGTTAGGTCTCCATGCTTCGAATACGACGGAATTAGTACTCGACAATGTACGCATCCCGAAAGAGAATCTTCTAGGAGAAGAAGGACGGGGCTACAAACAATTTTTAGCCACGCTGGATGGAGGACGAATCGGCATCGGTGCGATGGCTGTTGGTCTGGCACAGGGAGCCTATGAAAAATCCTTGCAATATGCGAAAGAAAGAAAACAATTCGGGAAAAATTTAGCTGAGTTTCAGGCGATCCAGTTCAAGTTGGCGGATATGGCCATGAACATTGAAGTAGCCCGTAACATGGTGTACAAAGCAGCTTGGTTAAAGGATCAGGGGAAAGCGTTTAAAACGGAAGCGGCGATGGCTAAATTATTCGCTTCGGAAATTTGCATGAAAGTTTGTGATCAAGCCGTCCAAATTCACGGAGGCTATGGCTATATGAGGGAGTATCAAGTGGAGCGTTTCTTCCGTGATGCAAAACTGTTAGAAATCGGAGAAGGCACTTCTGAAGTACAACGAATGGTGATTGCTAGACAAATTTGCAGTTAATGATGAAACGAACGCGTGATGAAACTAAAAAATCTATTCTAAAATAGGAGCGATAAAAATGAGTGCAATTGAAACAAGCATGGCAGGAAGTGTATGGAAGGTATTAGTGAAAGTTGGAGACCGTGTGGAAGAGGGACAAGATGTAGTCATTTTGGAATCCATGAAAATGGAAATTCCGATTGCAGCCGAATCCAATGGAACAGTTAAGGAAATTAAAGTGAACGAAGGTGACTTTGTGAATGATGGGGACGTTATTGTAGAAATTGAATAACACCTGAACGAAAACCCCCTTCATTAAGAAGAAACTTCTTAATGAAGGGGGTTGATTTATAGTAATAGGGGGGCCAGAAAAGAAAGAATCAGTAACGTAATCGCTCCACCTATCCGTGACGAGATTTGCAAAAAGGGCATGAGCTCCATTCTGTCTGCCGCACTCAGTACTGCCAAATCTCCGGAACCTCCCATATCCGCCATGCCAAGTCCGGCTGCAATAGCCGTTTCAACGAAGTAGAATCCGATGATTAAGCCGAGAAATCCAGCAGCTAACGTAGCGATTATCACGGTAATAACCGTTAAACTGAGATAACTCGGATCCGTGATGATTTTAACAACACCGGCAAAATCGATCATTCCTGCACTAATCATCACGAGGATAGCCGGAACAAGCGCTTTGCTGATGAAATCATACCAATGTTCAGTCGCTTTTTCGATTTGCGGTGGCAAGGCACAGAAAATTTTTAATGCTGCAGCGCCTAGAATGATCCATACGGTTGCATGGAGCCCTGGAATGACACTAGCTAATATCCTTGCAAGTACAAAAATGGTCGTTGCAAAAATAATCCCGATCATTAAGTTGTTAATGGAAAAAGGATGGGCGTGACTCTCTTTTTTACCGAAATCCATTCTCTTTTCGCCGTCTTTCAATCTCAACATTTCACCGTCACCCGAGAAATACTTCGGTTTCTTTTTTCTTTTGCCAAGACCATTCAAAACACCCGCTAAAATGATACAAATCATATTCGAGACTAAAACCGCTGGTGCAATTCTTTCTAAAATGGTTCCCGCACTTTCTCCGCTGCTTGCGGCAAAAATTTCGGCCATCGGGATAGCACCTGCTGTCATTCCGCCACCCATAACAGGTCCGACGACAAAAAAGATGGTTTCTGTGAACCCGAAACCTACTAAATGACCAAGTAATCCGCCAACGGCCATCGTTGCAACTATGGCACCGATAAGTGGAATGAAGTATCTTGTGCCGACTTTTAATAACATTTGTCGGTCCATACTTAAAATACTACCCACGACAATACCGGAAATAGCCAAATCAGCAAAACTGGTAAAAAAGCTTTCCGTCAGAGCACCAAAGCTTTGCGGAAAGATCCCTAAATACAGAAAAAGTGCCGGGATAATGATACAAAGAATGGCTCCGCCGCCAAAGGTATTAAATACGGGGATCTGGTCACCGATCCATTTCAACGCAAGCCCAAGAACCATCGTCACGACCAGGCCACTCGCCATATTATCGGGCAAAACTTCCATATAGATACCGATTAATATAATAGTGACAATGCCAATGAAAAGATAAATGTTAATCCCGGCTATTGTTAATTTTCTTTCCCTTGCCATTTCAACATTGGTGTTTAACACTACACTCTCTTTTGTACTCATTTGACGCAACCTCTTTTCAAATGTTTTTTTGTAAGCGCTGTCTTTTCGGAGGTGTTGGAATCAACAATCAGTTTAGTTTCATTTTTCAAATAATTTAACGTTTAAGGTGGATATGTTTTTAACGGTTGCTTGTTTATATTCATTCCCCCCGTTTGACCAAGTTTTTAGTTTATCTTCATTCAGCAGAAGACTCCTACCTCTGTAGGTAGTGAGATGAATGCGGTTTTGTTTTCCTTGTTCAGTGGTTGTTCAAACACCTGCTGAATGAAGATAAAGCCTCCGGCGGATGTCACAGATTTTGAAAGGAGTTAATTGCGAATCGAACGGCGAAGGGTTCGATTTGCCGTATTTCTGCGTTCTTTGCAGAAATTAAGGCACCAGCCATTAGAAAGCGCAATTCAAAATCTGGACGCAATCACGCCGAGGCGCGATTGATAAAACTAATTGTCCATATTATCTTGCAATTTACATGCCAACAATAGAAACCTATTTCCTTCCGGCATCCGACGTTTGAAAATGAAAAGATAGTTGTTGCTTGCAACGTTGCGAAACTAGAAATGCAACAATTGCAACAATTTCATTCAAAAGCGAATCCATTTTGTAAAGGGGAAAAATAGCGGGATTAGGACAATGAGGTAGAAGGGGAGTCCGCTATTTTGCTACGATAAGCATTGATAAGCGGAAGATGTATCACCTATAATTAAATTTGAAAACCCTATTTATTTTGAAAACACTGGTGGTAGAAGTACGCTGTTGCACTTCTATCAAATAGGATTGAGGGATTTTGCTGTGAAAGAGAAAAACGAAAAACAATTAAAGTTTTATGAAACCATTTTAGATTTATCGCATTCGGGCATCGTTGGCGTGGACAAGGATGGACGCATTATCTTGTACAATCAGCCCGCTGCGGATTTTCTTGGTGTTCCCGTGCAACAGGCCATTGGAAAATTGGTGACGGAAGTAAATCCGGATCATCCCGGTTTAACAAGGGTTCTTTCGGAGAAAAGTGTGCAGCTTGATCAACTGCGAAAACTGGGGAAGCGTACAGCGATTATTAATCGGGCGCCTATTTACATGGACGATGAATTAATTGGAGCTGTTTCAACCGTACGTGATATCACGGAATTACAGCAATACGAAGAGACGATGCGGCGAAAAATGGTGCAACAGGGGTTGCAAGCGAAATGGACTTTAGAGCAGATGGTCGCCAAATCGAAGTCCATGGAATCCCTGCTAGCATTGGCAAAAAAATACGCTCTCACCGATTCCACTGTTTTGTTGCAGGGGGAATCAGGGACGGGTAAAGAAATGTTAGCGCAAGGCATACACCGGGCCAGCCGACGGAAAACAGGTCCTTTCGTAGCGATCAACTGTGCTGCCTTACCGGAGAATTTACTTGAGAGTGAATTATTCGGCTATGAAGAAGGTTCTTTTACAGGAGCAAGAAAGGGAGGCAAACCTGGGCTTTTTGAAATGGCTCATCATGGCACGATCTTTTTAGACGAGATGGGCGAGTTGCCCCTCGTTTTACAAGGGCGTTTATTACGTGTTTTGCAGGAGAAGGAAGTCATGCGTATTGGCGGCAACAAAGTGATCCCGGTGAATGTCAGAGTCATTGCTGCTACCAACAAAAATTTGGTGGACCAGATGCACGAAGGCTTGTTCCGAGAAGACTTATTTTTCCGATTGGCGATACTTGTTTTGAAAATCCCTCCCTTACGCCAGCGAAAAGAGGATATCCCTTGGCTGATTGAAGCTTTTTTGCGTAATGAGGACAAGGCGAATACCTTACAGATCACAGAGGAGAACATGCAAAAACTGCAGAACTATTCTTGGCCTGGTAATGTACGTGAGTTGAGCAATTTTATTGAACGCGCATTGGTTTTGCAAGATACAGGGGAATCGATCGATTTGTTGGACTCTCATTTATGGATAAATGCTGAGAGACAAACCGTGCAAAAAGGGAATAACTCCTTAACACCTGCGATGGGAGAAACGGAAGAGGAACAGATTCAACGAGTGTTAAAAGAAGAAGAGGGCAATATGGGGCGGGCGGCCAGACGATTAGGTATTCATCGTACAACTTTATGGAGAAAATTAAAAAATATGGAAAAATGATTTGAGAAGTGAATGGTGCAGCTAAACGAACACTCTAGTTATGCTATACTTGATACTGAAATCATAACATTGAAAAAAGAATAATGGAGAAATAGGTTTTCAAACAGTTGGACATAATTGTTTGGAACGAAGAGGGAAGTTGGTGAAAGTCCAACACGATCCCGTCACTGTAAGCGTTGAAGCGACTAAGATGAAATCCACTGTGTATTAGACATGGGAAGGAGTTAGTTAGCTGATGAGACGTAAGTCAGGAGACCTGCCTATTTTGATTGTTAAGCTTCCTCGAGGAGGGAATGTTTAAAGTGTGTACATAGGATGCCAGGCACCCTAACGCTTTTTAAACGCGCCTTCTTTTAGAAGAGCGCTTTTTTTGATGTGAAAAAAGGAGAGAAGAAATTGAAGAATTTATTTCAAAAATGGGGTTTACTCAGTTTTGTATTCGTCTTCATGCTGGCGATCCTGACGGCATGTGGGACGGACAAGCAGTCGAATGACGCAGTGGAAGATGTGACGGATGCAGGGACGACGGATGTCAGTGAAGAAGTCGCCCAAGCGTTCCCGGTAACGATTACGGATGATGCGGGGCGGGAAGTGACCATTGAGAGCGAACCGGAAACGATTGTTTCCATCCAGGCGAGCAACACAGAAATCTTGTATGCACTTGGGGTGGGCGACCGCTTGATTGGTGTATCCGATTACGATAATTATCCGGCGGAAGCGCTTGAAGTACAGAAAGTCGGCGGACAAGATATGGATGCGGAGCTGATTTTATCGCTCCTGCCGGATATTGTCCTCGCTACGTCTTACCACTACAACACGCATGGAGATATCTTGAAACAATATGAAGAAGCGGGCATTACGGTCGTCGTGACAGGCAGTGCATCTTCTTTTGACGATGCTTACCAAACGATGAACATGATCGGCAAGGCGACGGGAACTGCTGAAAAAGCGGATGAAATCATTACTGATATGAAAGAGCGACGTGCAGCGATTGAAGAAAAGGCAAAAGCCATTACTGACAAAAAGAAAGTATGGGTGGAAGTGTCCCCTGCGCCGGATATTTTCACAACCGGGCAAAACACGTTCATGCATGAAATGTTGGAAACGATCAATGCCACCAATGCCGCGGAAGATCAGGATGGTTGGGTGAAGTTGACGGAAGAGGAAATCGTCCAATTGAATCCGGACGTCATCATTACGACATACGGTTATTATATCGACAATCCAGCTGAACAAGTTTTGGCACGTGAAGGCTGGGCGGAAGTGACAGCAGTAAAAGAAGGACAAGTATTCGATGTGGATAGTGACACGGTCACGCGTCCGGGACCTCGTTTGATCCAAGGAGTGGAAACACTTGCAAAAATCGTCTATCCGGAAGTTTTTGGGGAATAAAATCACTTGGTTGTACTTACTGAGTATCGGATTGGTGCTCGGTGCGCTGCTGCTTGGATTATTCGTCAGCAGCGTCCAGTTTCCGATCATGACCATTTTACATATCGTGTTGGACAAGTCATTCGGGCTCGGTTGGCTTGAAAACATTCCGCGGAATGAAGAATTGATCATCTGGAATATCCGACTCCCTCGGGTAATACTTGCTCTTTGTGTCGGTGCTTCGCTATCGCTTGCAGGCGCCGCCTTTCAAGGGCTTTTACGGAATCCGTTAGCGGACCCTTATACGATCGGTGTGTCGTCAGGTGCTGCATTGGGTGCTGTGTTTGTCATCTTTTTTCAATTTACGATTATCGGGCTTGGTAGTTTTACATTGCCGGTTGTCGCTATTATTAGTGGATTTATTACCTTAGGCATTGTGTTTGGTTTGGTCCGTTTGAGCAGTAGAAGTTTGGCCATTGAAACGATTATTTTGGCAGGAATTATCATCGGCGCGTTTATCGGTGCCATTACATCGCTTCTGATTTCGCTCGGAGATCGGGATGCGATGACGCAAATCATGTACTGGCTCTACGGCAGTGTCGGGATGAGGGGATGGAGTCATGTCCAGCTTGTCATCCCATTTATCATTGTTGGGGCGATTATTTTGCTGATGCATTATCGGGAATTGAATGCGCTGGCACTTGGAGAGGAAGCGGCTGACCATATCGGCGTCAACGTGAAAAGAGGGAAAATCATGGTGCTGATCGGCGCCTCTTTATTGACGGGGGCGGCCGTAGCCGTTTCCGGTTCAATTGGATTTGTCGGGCTCGTCATCCCGCATCTCGTCCGTTTGCTGACCGGACCGAATCATCGGCATCTCCTACCGTTATCGATGCTGTTCGGCGGTTCGTTTTTGATTTTGGCCGACTTGCTGGCCCGGACGATCATTGCCCCGAAGGAATTGCCGATTGGCGTCATTACGGCTTTGATCGGCGCGCCTGTTTTTGCCATTTTACTGGTCAGGGAACGAATCGGAAGAGGTGAGCGCGGATGATCAAAGTGGAGCGACTGGCGGGTGGCTATGGGAAAAAGCCGATTGTCCAAGACATTGATCTGGAAATTGAAAAAGGGGAGTTTTTTGCCTTACTCGGGCCGAATGGAAGTGGCAAAACAACGCTTTTCAAATTAATCACCGGACAATTGCCGATCCTTTCTGGGGACATTTTCATCACCGGTAAAGCGGTATCCAAATTGACGAAGTTGGAAAAAGCGAGAAAGGTAGCTGTCCTTTCCCAGGAAGTGCAAATGACTTTCGATTATACCGTTGAAGAGATCGTCAGCCTTGGACGCTATCCCCACCAAAAAGGGCTGTTCAAAATACTGTCCTCGTACGATCGTCAAGTGATTGATTCGGTAATGAAGATTACCAATGTGGAACGCTATCGTAAAACGAACTTCCGTCTGTTGAGTGGGGGAGAAAAACAACGCGTCTTATTGGCAAAAGCCTTGGCGCAAGAGCCGGAAATTTTATTGCTGGATGAACCGACCAATCACTTGGACATCAAGCATACCTTCCATATGCTCGATTTATTGAAAGAGTGGCAGCAGACGAAAGGGCTGACGATTTTTGCCATTTTACATGACTTGAACGTTGCCTCCCTGTATGCAGATCGCGTTGCTTTATTGCATGAAGGTTCTTTTTTAGAAGTCGGGGACGTCAATACGTTACGGAAAGAGCAACAGTTGAAACAAGTCTATGAAGTGGAAGTGCATGCGCAAGCCCATCCCTTCGTACCCAAACCACAACTTCATCTGACGCCAACGCATGCGTATGAGCCGGAGGAGGCACCGTTAGCGGAACGTTTTCAAGTGGAACGTGTTGAAGAGATAGCCCATCTACGCTTTTATCAGCCATTGCGGTCGTTATCCAATGCGACGGTTGGCGAAGGGGTGCAGTGGTTACAGCATTTTTGCCTGTTGAAGGGGCGGGTTCATTCCAAACAATCGTTGCTAGATGGGCTTGAGGAATATGGAATTCCCCCTGAACAAGCGGCTGCCATCGGGTTTAATGGCAATCTACAACATGTGGTCATTAGCGAAAGGCCTTTCCTCGACAGCCAGCTATTGGTTGTCGCTGCGATAGAAGCGAGTGACAATGTAGATGCCATTCATCTAATGCTGTTTATCAATGGCCAATTGTCCGATAAAGCGCTGTTCGACGGCTATATGGCTGCGACGGAAGCGAAAGTGAAAGCCTGTCAGCGATTCCAGTTGGGGGCGGTGCAATCGGCAAAGGACGTGCTGCTTATTGCAGGTACCCAAGTGGAAAGTCAGTTGTACGATCTGGAACCAATAATATTCCGGGAAGGGATCGAACAGGCTGTTATTGCTGTATTGAAAGAGGCGTTTGAAAAAATAGGGGGGAGCGTCGATGACTGAACGTAGGCTTGTTATAGCAGGGACAGGTAGTGGAGTCGGCAAGACGACTTTGACGATCGGCTTGATGGCGGCGTTGAAGAAAATGGGGCTCATAGTTCAAGGGTTCAAATGTGGACCGGATTATATTGATCCGACGTATCATACCGCGGTGACGAAACGGGTATCGCGGAATTTGGATAGTTGGATGCTTGGCAAAGAGACAGTTCTTGACATCTTCAATCATGGCAGTGCGGGTGCGGGTATTTCGATCATGGAAGGTGTGATGGGCTTTTATGATGGAAGAGATCCGTTGTCGGATGAAGGCAGTACAGCGGAAATTAGCGTGCTGACGAAAAGTCCGGTGCTGCTCGTCGTCAATTGCGCAAGCATGGCGAGAAGTGCGGCGGCTGTTGTGAAAGGGTTTCAAACGCTTTCGGATGAACCAAATATAGTCGGCGTCATCGCCAACCAAGTCGGAAGCGAACATCATTTCAATCTTGTGAAGGCCGCCATTGAACAGCAATGCGGCATTCCGGTGATTGGCTATTTGAAACGGGAGCAAGACATTGAAATTCCCGAGAGAAGTCTCGGACTTATTCCGTCCATTGAAAGAGGGGAGCTCGATCCATTTTTTGATCGGCTTGGCAAACTCGTAACGGAAACGATTGATCTAGAGAAATTATTGGAGATTTCGGTGGCGCCACCTTTGCCTGCGTCCTCCGGTGATTCATTGTTTGGGAAACCTAAAAGTCCAATTGTACGGATAGCGGTTGCGAAAGACGCTGCCTTCAATTCGTATTACGAGGAGAACTTGGAGATTTTACAGTCGTATGGGGCTGAACTAGTCTATTTTTCGCCAATGGCCGATCAAGCATTGCCGGAGAATGTAGATGGCCTGTATCTGGGCGGTAGTTTGCCGGAAGAGTTTGCGCAGCAAGTTTCTCAAAATGAATCGATGAAGCGTTCCATCCGCCAAGCGCTTGAATGGGGCATCCCGACATTAGCGGAAGGCGGCGGGTTTGTCTATTTGACGGAATCGCTCATTTCGACCGGTGGAGAATCTTTCGAAATGGTCGGATTGATTCCTGGAAATGTGAAGATGCATACGAAGTTGCAAGCGATTGGATACCGGGAGATCAAAGGTTGCTCCGCAAATTTCCTGCTCAATGAACAACAACAGGCAAAAGGGCATGAGTTTCACTATGCCACATTCCATACGGATGAGCCGATCCAGCATGCTTATGAAACATCGGGCATGCGAGGGACCAAAACGGACGGCTATGCGAATAAAAACGTTGTAGCGGGTTTCACTAGATTTCATTTTGCGACCTGTCTGGATATGGTACAAAGGTGGATTCAGGCGTGTCAAAACGATCAAAATAGAAAAGGGGATGAGGGAAATGAGTGAACACAAAAAAGAACGACGAGGATTAACACTTGTTTATACAGGGCATGGCAAAGGGAAAACGACCGCGGCATTGGGTATCGCCCTTCGCAGTATCGGTAGAGGCTATCAAGTGAAAATCTTGCAGTTTATCAAATCGCCGCAACGGTCTTATGGCGAGCAAATCGCATTGGAAAAACTCGGCGTGGAAATGGTGCAGCTCGGTATCGGCTTTACTTGGTTGAAAACGCCTGAAGAGCATCGCGAAGCGCTAAGAAAAGCATGGCCACAAGCAAGAGATGCCGTCATGAGCGGGGAGTACGATGTTGTCATTTGGGATGAACTGAACAATGCATTGGCCATCGATAAGTTTCCAATTGACGATGTACTTCCTTTGGACGAAGTGTTGGAAACGATTCGAAATAGACCTGCCCATGTGCATCTTGTGATCACGGGAAGAGATGCACAACCCGAAATCAAAGAAATTGCGGATCTAGTCTCGGTGATCGAAGCGGAGAAGCACTATTATGAAGATGGGGTAGAGGCGGTCAAGGGATTGGAATTTTGATTGGGGAAGTACGTGGATTGAATTAACTCGTATAATTATGCTGCAATCAACATAGATTAAGAAAAGCTGAACGTCTGCAAACGTCCAGCTGATTGCAGTCACTACCGCATGAAGAGCGGTTGACCCATTGTACAGAAGTGTTGAAAAAGAAAAACCACCCTGCTTACTTGGTCGTTAGCGGAGGGTGGTTATTTCTTTTGATTGGTGATAACAATTGCCACTACAATGGCTACAACTGCTGTTAAAGTTGTAGCAAGGAATATACCAAATTGAAATAGCATATTCATAGCTTCAAAAGTTACCAACATCTATAACACGGGCCCACACGATGTGGGTCATGCAGACGTTGCCAATCGAACAGCGAAGGGTTCGATTTGCCGTATTTCTGCGATCTTTGCGGAAATTAAGGCACTTTCCTTTTAGGACGCGGCGGTTTTAGTCTGCCTTTCCTTTGAAAAAGGTAGTGCCAACCGCCCATCCGCTTTATGCAATTGCACTTTTATTTTAATAACCATTTACTGTGAATTGATATAAGCTAAAGACGAACCACGAAAAGAGAAGGGCATGTGCTACTAAGTTCAGTATGATTGAAGATTTTTTGTAGAGCTTTTTTTTCAAATAAATGAAAACGAAAAGTAAGAACAGCAATTGTATCAATAACATGGGGATACTAATCACAAGAAAAAGCATAAATTCCTCAGCTTCGGTTAACATATACCCTTTACTCTCGTCCAACCTACTTAGCGCAACCACAATTTCAGCGATTTTAGTAGAAACCCATATAAAACAGAGGTTTATTCCGAAAAATAGAAACCCTGTTATCTTGTGAAATCGATTCAAAGCAGCACCTCCCTAGCAACAGTCCATCACTCATTCTGAGATCCTTTCCATTTTACTCTTCTTGTACAAAACTGCACCGATTGTTCAATACTAAATCTATTTTTGAAACCAACAATAACAAGTGATAGTAGAGATTAGATGCTACTAAGCAGCATATTGAAAAGGGAATAACATCAAATAGGTTAGCATTTTGATTAAGTAGAATTAGAAGAAGAGCACCAACGAGTGTACCCGCTAATGAATATAAACCAAACCCGAAAAAATAACGTTTCCATTTTGAATTTCTTTGGAACTTTGCAGCTAATTTGTCAATCAAAATTGAAATTGGTAATCCCGCAAGTAAATAAACAGGTCCGGCATAAAGAATGACAAAAACAAACGTTTCGGAAAATCCGAAGTAATAAACATTAGGTTCTCGCTGGGAACTGGGAACAAAGAAAAACCAAGAAAAAATTATTGCAAATAAAATAACAGATAGTACTGCTGTTAAGAGCCTTTTCCTCATCTCATACCTCCATAAATAATTCAGGAACCAAAATGACAATCCCTTCCTTTTTAAGTTCCCGAACTTTGATCCATTACGCCTCCGTATAATGGATTTAAAACTAGTTTTGGGTTGATATAATCCTTTACAAGGTTTAACATTTTATGTAATACGCTAAAAAACAATAAAAGAAGGTCTTTCTGTGTTAGAAAAACTAAATAGTTTTCTCCAAAGATATATTGCTATCTTAACGCCGCTCAGTGTGGTTTTAGGGGTTTTATTAGAAAGTGTTGGGCATCATTTATTATTTCTCGTCACATGGCTTTTTGCTTTCATGACATTTGCAGGAAGCTTGCATATGAAATTTAAAGACGTGAAGATTTTTGTGAAGCATCCAGTACTCATTGTATTCACCATTGTTTTCCTTCACCTTTTGATGCCTTTATGGGTTTATTTTTTATCGACTGTCATTTTCGATGACCATTTATTGACTGTCGGTTTTATCGTATCAGTTGCAGTACCTACAGGTGTATCCAGTGTGATTTGGATCAATATTTGCAGAGGAAATTTGCCGTTAGGCTTATCGATTATTTTGATTAATACGCTACTTACTCCGTTTATCATCCCAGCAATGCTCCATATCGTTTCAGGTGAACAAATCCATTTAGATGTGGCATCACTGATGCTTAACTTAATTTTAATGATTGTGCTGCCCACTATTGTAGGGATTTTAGTGAATGAACTTTCAAAAGGGGAGATACCAAAGAAATATGGAAAGAAACTTTCTCCGATTTCAAAGCTTTGTTTACTGACAGTCATTATGATTAATAGTAGTGCGATCGCTCCATACTTGAAAGATTTTAACTTACATTTAATTTCAGTTTTACTGTTAGTGTTTTTCGTAGCTGTCTCGGGTTATGCTTTTGCTTTACTCATCGGTCGTACTATTTTGAAGGACTATCCTCAAATGATCACCTTAATATTTACCGGAGGCATGAGAAATATTGCACTCGGCGTCATTGTGGCAACGACCTATTTTCCAAGTAAAGTAGCCATGCCTGTTGTTTTCGGCATGTTATTTCAACAAGTGTTAGCTTCCGTGTTTAGCAAGATAGCTACAAAAAGTGCAGTCCCTCTAAATCATCCGCTGAGCTCCTAAATAGTTGGACACCGTTGTTTTGGCGGTGTTCTTTTTTTATTACTACAGATTTTTTGTCTCGTGTGATATGGGAACTTCTTTGTCCTTGTTGGACCAACCTGTACTGTTATTTCAAAAAGTAAGAAGTGCTGCCAAAATCGCCATATAATCTTTAACTAAAGCATCAAATTAATTCAATCAACAGTTCACCTTTTTTCCTCTAAATAATCTCTATATGCTTTTTGAACTTTATCTTCTTTGAGTGTTATAGTTGAAATTCTTTTATGAATATCGTTTAGTAAGTACAAGCCCCTAAAAATACAACCTACTACAATCCCCAAAGCAACAATACCTCCAACAGGTCCCATTAATAATAAAATGTAACCCAAAATAGAACTTGAAATTATTGATAAAAATAATTTCATATAACCCCTCCTTGTGTATTCCTTACTACTAAAAAATCATTCACTTATTAAACTCTACTACCTAATTAGTCCAATAAGCAAAAAGAGCACTCTAAGCATCTCAACGAATTCAAAGTAAAGCACATCGTTAGTTGAATAAGAAATCGTTCTACTCCTAATACGTTCATCGGGACTGAAAGGATTCAACAGTTCTAACTAAGTATCAGTAGTATGGCTAATTGTTAACTTGGTAATGAACAGTGATAAAAAGACTAAAATTCATCAGGTATGAAGGGGATTATGTATGTAAGAAATTTGCGAACGAAGCCATATATTTTAACCCCGTCCTAAATTTAGAACGGGGTGATGCTTGTTTTATTTTAAAATTAAATAGCTTTATTGTCATTTTACTAGAGGAACTGTTAACCATTCAATCCGCCTTACTCTTTGGGATGAAGAAACACTAGGATTTTACCATCCTGAGCGTCATTAGAATAGCGTTCAGCTTCATCATCTGGCACTCCAATTTCCATAAGAGCATGCTTGAATCCGCCAGCACCAGAGCTGGCCCCTAGGATTGCTCCTCCAATTGTTGTAATAATAGGACCCGCAGCTAACACAGCGCCAACTCCAGGAATCAATATAGTGGATAATCCTGCTATCACTCCCGCTAAACCAATGGCTCCTCCAGTTGCAGCTCCGGCAATGGCTCCATCCTTAGTGGAGGGTTTTACTTCCTGTGTGATTTCGGATAGTTCTGTTGTATTTTTAGCAATCACTGAAATTTCCTCAGTGGTATAGCCCTTCTCTTTTAAATCTTTCACGACTTCAGCCGCTTGTTGTTCATTTTCATATACGCCAATAACATGATTTTTCATTAAAAATTACCTCCCAACTATATATCCTTTACCCGTTCTTTAGTTTTTCTAGACATATTTCACCTGTCCTGCAAATGAATTTACTATTGAAGAATAGTATCAGCTCAAAAATTGTTGGACACCGTTGTTTTGAAGGTGTTTTCTTTTTTTTTCTGACCAACACATTCAATTCAAGGAGGGGGGATGATACACTATTCTATAGCACGATTATTTAAAAAATTATGCGAAAGCGGGGAAATTTTATGCGTTTTGAAACGAAGGCTATTCATGTTGGACGCCAGGTTGATAGTTTAACTGGTGCAGTGACTACGCCGATCCATCTCTCTACTACATACGAACGGGATATAGATGGAACTTATACAGATGGATTCCTATATAGTCGTGGAGATAATCCGAATCGTCGTGCGCTGGAGGAGTGCCTTACCTCGCTCGAGGAAGGTCACGATTGCGTTACATACGCATCAGGGATGGCTGCCATCGCATCATTAATTGAAGCACTGCCTTCCGATAAACCACGTCGGATCATTATGCCGGACGATATGTATTTTGGTATTCGTTCTCTTATTACTGAAACGGATATTGGTTCAAAGTTTGACTTTGTGATGGTTGATATGACAGACCTCCAGGAGGTTGAAGAAGCCATAAAAAGTGCACCCACCGGTATGGTTTGGATCGAGACGCCGTCTAATCCACTTGTAAAGGTCACTGATATTGAAGCTATTGCCAAGCTAGCACAGGAGGGTGGCGCTTACACCGTAGTTGATAATACGTGGCCAACTCCAGTTTTGCAGCTTCCCTTAACGCTTGGTATTGATTTTTCGCTTCATTCCGTGACGAAATATATAGGAGGTCATAGTGATTTAATGATCGGTGCTGTTATCGCTAAAGCAGATAGTCCGATGTTGACCAATCTACGTGCTTGGCAACATTCAAAAGGTGCTGTGCCTTCTCCTTTCGACTGTTGGCTTGCATTACGCGGCGTGCAATCATTAGCCGCGCGTATGAGGGTCCATTGTTCGAATGCGGCAGAAATTGCAGATTTTTTAGTGCAACATCCGAATGTAGAAGCTGTTCATTACCCTGGACTTGCTAGTCATCCTGGACATTCTATTGCAGCACGGCAGATGAGCTCGTTCGGTGGTATGCTGTCATTTCAGGTGAAAGGCGGAGAGCGTGAGGCGATGGCTGTTGCAGCAAAGCTACGATTATTCATGCGTGCTACAAGTTTAGGGGGCACCCACAGCCTAATCGAGCACCGTTCTTCAGTTGAAGGAAGCGGTACGATGGCTCCAGCTAATCTATTACGGGTATCGGTTGGAATTGAAAATGTAGAGGATCTGAAAGAAGATTTGATACAAGCTCTTGAATAGTTCATACAAATTTCATTCAGACGTCAAAATATAAAACACTGGAAATCCATCGATGGATTTCCAGTGTTTTTTTGTCATTAAATTGCTTTTTAAAAAAATAAATAGCGCCCGATGTCCACTTTTCCACTTCAACTATCTATATATAGGATGAAGCGACTGATCATAAAAATAATCGAAAGTGGGGCATTGTTATGGAAAAAGGTTGGATTAAATTGCATCGGGAACTGTTGGAAAAGCCGATTTGGACAGAGGCGACGCCGGAGCAAAAAGTTCTTCTAGTCACTTTATTGATGATGGCCAATCATTGCGAAAAACAGTGGGAATGGAAAGGGAAGCCGTTGACGGCCCGTCCCGGTCAATTCGTGACGTCTTTGCCATCGCTCGTCCAAAAATGCGGGAAAAATAGCAGCGTCCAGAAAATAAGGACGGCGCTCAAACGATTTGCAAAATACGAATTTCTAACAGACGAATCAACACCCCATAATCGACTGATAACCATTGTAAACTGGGGCGTTTATCAAGGTGAAGAGAGGCCTTCAACAGCCCATTCAACAGACGGGCAACAGACGTCTAACAGACAGTTAACAGCTAACAAGAATGTAAAGAATGTAAAGAATGAAAAGAAAAGTAATAGTCGCAAACAAGTTTACGACGAATCATCTATTTTTTATCAACTTGCTTATTCACTATTTGACCATATAAAAATGAATCATCCGGGTACATATGAGCCGAATTTTCAAGAATGGGCCAATGAATTCAGAATGATTATGGAACGGGATCAGCGGACAATCGAACAGGTCAAGCATTTGATGAAATGGTCACAGGCACATTCTTTTTGGCATAAAGTCATCCTCTCGCCGGCTTCCTTGCGGCGGAATTGGGACCGCATGGTTTTTCAGGTGAAGCAAGAACGGATGAAAGGGCAAATTCGAATTTTACCCAAAAAGTCGGTTGAGGAATTTAGGCTAGACCTCACGAAGGGGGAAGACTTATGATTGCAGAAAAAGCGGTGCTTGGCTCGATGCTGAAAGAAAATTATTTGATCGCGGAGTCAAACTTATCCACTTCCCAATTTACAGATCCGATAAATCGGATGATCTTTCAGGCGATGGTAGAGCTTCGGAAAGCTGGGAAAACCGTCGATCTCATCACGTTGCTCACGTCATACAGTCCACAAGATTTAGGCGGCGCAAATTATTTGAACGACTTGACGAACTATGCGCAGCTTGAACGATTCGATGATCATGTTGGAGCGTTGTTGGAAGTGTGGCGGGAGCGTGAAAAGAAAAATATACTGCATCTTTCGGCACGAGAAAATTGGTCAATTGATCGCATTACGACCGAACTGGCGTTATTGACGGACAATCGTGTGAGTGATCACGCTGACATCTCGTCCATGCTCGTTGAAGTGTACGAGGATCCATTTGTAGAAAAAGAAATCCAAGACGGAGCACCGTCAGGAATCACAGCGTTGGATGAGATGACAAACGGTTTTCAGGACGGGGAATTGACCATCTTGGCAGCAAGGCCATCCATGGGAAAGTCGGACGTCATGCTCCATATTGCAAAGCAAGCGGGCTGGAAAGGGTATGTACCGATCCTCTATTCACTCGAAATGTCAAAAGCCAGCTTACGAGATCGGCTGATCGCTTCCACTGGACGCTTTTCGAGAAGTCGGATGAGAGATCCATTCAACCTATTAACGGAAAGACAAAAAGAAAACTGGTCGAAAGTCGTCGGGGTATTGAGTGAAACAAAGATCCAGATTTTCGATCGCAGCAGGCAAACGATTCCGGAAATGCGCATGAAAATACGCAAAACGATGAGTGAATATCATGGGTTGAAACCGCTCATTCTAATTGATTATCTGACACTTATTCATTCGGAAGAATACAAGAATAATATGCATTTGCAAGTGTCGGGCATCACGAAGGAATTAAAAGCGATGGCACGGGAATTCAATTGCCCCGTCATCACGTTGGCGCAGCTTAGCCGTGCTGTAGAGCAAAGGCAGGACAAGCGTCCAATGATGGCAGACTTGCGTGAATCGGGATCCATCGAGGAAGACGCGGATGTCATACTCTTTTTATACCGCGAGGCGTATTACTCGAAAGATGACGACGACCGTGTGATGGAGCTGATCGTTGCAAAAAATCGGAATGGTCCGGTCGGGACGGCAATCGCGCATTACAACAAATTTACCGGGGAGGTTTTGAGCTATGGGGCAAGTAGTGAAAGAGCTATTGGCTGATGCCGTTACATATGATGAACCGTATTTAGCGCATGCGATTTATTATGCCGTGCAAAAAGGAATCGTGAAGCTGGAAGATCCAGCGAGCGCGATTCCATATGAACAATTGGATTATGAAGCCATTCAAAAAATGCGGGATGACAACCGCTTGATGATGTGCGGCATAAAGCTTTTCATTATACCCATGGGCTCCAAACGATTCGCACTCTATTTGGCAGAAAGAGAGGATGAAGCGCGTGCCGAGCATCATAAAATGTATGGCGAACTCGCGCGAACGATTCGAGATGTTAGTGACAAAATGGACGCCGGAGCGTATTGTGAAGACACGCAAAAATGGCAGTCATTCCGGGAAGTGAAGCGGCAAGTGCTTCAGTTTCCGTATTATGTGGGGGAGATGGGTGGATTAAATTAAACGGTATGCTGATGCTATAATAAGAAAAGCTGAACGTCTGCAAACGTCTAGCTGATCACAGTTAACATACCGCGTGAAGAGCGGTTGGCCAAGGTCGAACAGGTGTTAAACCAAAGAGTAACCCCCATCTTAGTCCTCGTCAAAGGAATGGGCGGTTACTTTTTTGATTTGTGATAACGATAGCGCCCGTTAATTGAATGCTATTTACTTATATAATTGTTTCCCATATATTCTTGGCTACTGAGGACATCTTCAACAATTTTCAGTATTTCAGTATGGTTTTTTCCGTTATGTAAGTTTTGAACTTCTTTTTCAACCCCATCATTAAAATTTTTCAAGTTCTGCGCAGTACGTCTAAAGCTACTTTCATTCGCTTCGAGAGCACCACTCCTTAGCCCTAATTCCACATCACCAATCCAAGAAACGAGATTCGGAGGTAAATCTTTCTCATGTGTATCAACCAAACTTCTACTTTTTGTTATTTCAAATGCTGCTAACATAATCCATTTTTCATAATCGGATGTACTATCGTCTCCATCGTTTAAAAGACTATCTGCATAATGAATTCGATTCAAGATAGACTCTACTGCTTCTATTAACTCAATTTTTTTATTTTGTTTTTCTACAAAATAATTTATAGCAAAGATGAGATTTAAAGAGATGGATAGGACGATAGTGAGAACTAAAAATTTCTTCGATTTTTTCTCCACTTGCTTAAAATCCCTCCTGAAAAAGCAAAAAACGCTTGTGAAATCTTTACATCAGTCTAAACAAACCTGTTCTTTAGTTGGACAAGAAAAAAGAGCCATCTAAGCTGCTTAACAAGCTTCAAGTAAAGCACCCATTAATCGAAGTTGTTCACTGAAAAAGTCCAAAGATCCAAGCTATCAAATACAGTGGAACTGCAACAATTATCATACCAGCAAACAAATAGGCAACCGCCCATATCATAAATTTTAAAACATCGTATACAGCACCTGCAAAGTCTTTCACAAATCCCAACAACAATATCTCCTCCCGCCACATATAACTTGGTAATTCCGGTTTAACATTACTTTCCTCTAGGGAAACATAATGGAAATAGTTTATTCAACGAGGTTCTATTGGAAGAAATTCGCTTCTTTAGCTCCTTGACTAAGAAATCAGTTAGAAGGGGCCTGAATTTTTATATTCTATTCGAGAGGGGAGCTAGCGCAGAATAGGGCGTATTCCTTTCTTTCGGATACATTTCATCGTGAGAAAGAAATTTTTCTGCTTCGCTTATCACGAAGCCGAGGATTTGGTTCCTTCTTCAAGTAAAGCACCCCGTTAGTTGAAGAAGACTATTTATTAGTTCTCCTTTTAAGTTTTAATTCTTCATATTCTCCCCATACGATATAAAGAATACCTACAAGTAGAGACAGCACACTAAAAATGTTTAAAGTATATCCTACATAAGATAACATCCCATCGAATAAATCTTGACTCCAACTTGAAACCCCTGAACCAAAAATTGCAGCACTTATATATTTCGTTGATATTAAAAAAGCAGATATAGCTATAAACGCAATTCCAGTACCTCGTCTTGTCATTTTAAATACCCCTTCCTCTATAAAACGAATAATACCTTATATGAACAAATTCTTTTTTTTTCTATATTACCTTTATTGAACTAACCTGCCTTGTTAGTTTA
Organism: Sporosarcina sp. ACRSM; assembly: GCF_022346545.1. Classification (GTDB taxonomy): domain Bacteria; phylum Bacillota; class Bacilli; order Bacillales_A; family Planococcaceae; genus Sporosarcina. Next base: position 331,849 of record NZ_JAKRNU010000003.1, read on the forward strand.
AGAAAAACAGTGACGCTTCTTAAACAATCGCGTCCGATTGGTGAAATTCAATTTTCTTCGCTTTTCCTTCTGAATAAATTGCTTACTATTACTATAATGCTAACTAATATCATGACATTTGAAAGATAATAAAACAGGTGACCATAAAAACCAGATGACTGGAAAACCCCTTCATTCGAAATAAATATAAGTATTCCGGACAATAGATATAAATGGGGGATAACATTCTTTTTCAAACGGCTACCTACTTCCTATGAAATCCATTCTCTTTCTTCCGCACTCTGAACCGATTGTTGAACACAAGTTAAACAACACTCTTCAACTAACCTCCCTTTAGTTCTACGCGGATTAAGATTGTTGTGGAAAAGATGTGGTTGAAATAAAATTGATCCTATAAAAAATCGTGTCCATTTTCATATGAAGGACACGATTTTTATTGGTGCTTGGGAGTCAAGTACAGTTTACCTTAACGATTTGGTCCAATAGTTCAATAAAGAAAAGAGCCGTCTAGCAGCCCTACGAACTTTGAGTGGAGCGCCTGTTCACCGAATTATATAGTATGTTTTCTTCCTGGGAACCAAAAGAATACCGTCAACAACAGAAAAGCAATTGGGATCAGGCCTACATATTTGAAAGCATTATTTGCTCCGAAAAAATAGTAGGCGATAGGGATAAAAGTAATTGTACTGATTAGCATGAAAAGCCAAGAACGCCTAGAAATCCCGAACGCCAATGTGATCATTGATGTCAAAAATGAAGCGTACCACAGTAAAAGCATAACTACCTCTCCCTATTTTGTTTCCTATTTGTTTTGAAGAAGAAAACACTAACTATTACCAAAATAATGGCGACACCAATCATAATTAAGGAAGGTGTATCAAAAATAAAGAAATACGAGTCATTGGTTTCGTACATAATTATCACCACCTGCTGTTTTGTTAGCTGGGGGAGGAAGGTCGATCCATTACGGACATCCGTTAGTAATCAATTCTCCCTTTAATCTTCTTATAAAAGTTTGTATATAATTATAACATTATTCTGAATGACTAAGGTCAAAACGTGCGATTTCTTCATCTTCAACCGTCACAATTAAAATTGCATCCATCGCATGTTCCTTTAATTTCTCCAATTGTTCGGGCGACGGGGCAAGTCTTATTTCGGGATTTTCCTCTAACGCTCCTAAAGTATAATCAAAGGTGTATTTGCCTTCCTGATTGGGTTCAAGAACAGGCATACTCGATAGTCCCATACCTAAATTTTCTTCTTCGTTATAAATATTAATACCCATCACTTCTTCTGAAATGGCTTTCAACTTTTCATGAGGTTCGATTCTAACCTTTATTCCATCGTCAAATACAAAGTTCAATTCATTTATCTTTTTGGCTTCCCCAAGATTCTTTTTACCGGTATTCTTTAAAACGAACTCATAACTGAGTGCAACGGGTACTATAATTTCTCCCTTTTTTTCGCCTGAAGTAATCCCGATTCCTCCTGATCTCGCTTCATCACTTCGAATTTCAACTGTTGAGCCGACTAAATCTACAGAAGGTTTACTCGAACACCCTGCCAAGAGTAATAGAACTGAGAAAATACTTATAACAAACTTTAACATCCCGTTGCTTTTCATTATAAATACAACTCCTTTCTTTCTATATATACGTTCATAAATAGTCCTAAGTTTCAAATAACTATCTTTTCAACAAAACTGTCCTTATTACCGGCTATCACTTTGGGGTTATTGAAAATATGGGGGAGATGAGTGGGAAGAAGCGGGGCGGTGATTTTGCATTGTGTCTTTTTCATACGTTACAGTGTAAGTGCGTGGATTGAATTAAGCGGTATGATTATGCTACAATCAACGTATAATAAGAAAAGCTGAACGTCGGCAAACGTCCAGCTAGTCACAGTCACATACCGCTTGAAGAGCGGTTGACCAAGTATAACAAGTGAGTGTAACAAAAAAAGTAACCCCATGTTTATCCTTGGCTAGAGGTGATGGCGGTTACTTTTTTTGATTTGTGATAACGATTGCAACTATTATGGCTACAACTGCTGTTAATGTTGTAGCAAGGAATATGCCGAATTGAAATAGCATATTCATAGCTTCAAAGGTTACCGTCATCTATAACACCCCCTTTCAGAAGGGAGTGCCAACCGCTCATCTGCCTTATACGACTGCTGCCCTTAGTTTAGCATAATTTCGGTAAGCTGTAAGGGATCTTGAAAGAATGCACAGCAATATCCCATAATGGAGAATCCGGCCCCTCGGCTAAGCAATCAAATAGAGGAGCCGGATTTTTTGCATCCCATTCAAGAGGGGAGCTGGCGCAGAATAGGGTGGATGTACAGTTAATGGACTACCTTGAAACAAAAGGAAAGCCAATCACTTTAGTCAACTCTCAATTCAGAACTCCAAGGTGGTTCTTTTCCAATATCTACGGTTATCTCTTGCCTTTTTAATCCTACTTTCTCAGCATAATAATCAAGCATTTCAAAAACTGCAAAACGATGAAAACTGCCATTGAGAAATTGCGGTTCATTTCGTCTGTTTGAATCTATATTCCAGAGAGGTACAGAAACTCTTGCTGAATTATCGTTTAACTCATTTATCGGAACACTGAAGTTTATATGCTCGTTATAGCCATTCGCAACTGCTATGACAGTAACTTCTCCCATGTTTTTCATGGGGAATCTAGGGTCTTTGTGAACCGTAACAGGTATATTTGCTTCGCCTTCAAAATTTGTTAACTCTGTTCCGATTACCGCGCCTAGTGAATTTATGACAATAATTCGGGCGTTACGAATGGGTGCATCTTCATTAAAAGGTGCTTCTACTTTTGCGGTTAGTATTGCAGATACTGTATTTTCATCGGTCTCTTCAAAAGCTGATAAGAATAGAGTGAAAAAAGAAACAATGAAAAATATAAAAAGACTTTTTTGAACCAAGGATAAACACATCCTTCTCTTTCATTATCCTTAGTAGTATTTGATTTAATATTTATTGTATACACGTCATCATAACCTTCACTTTTAGTTGAACAAGAAAAACATACTTCTACGTGGCTCAATGATCTTCGAGTAAAGCATCAGTTTGTTAAGTTGCTACTTCATCATTACCTAGATCCCTCCGAATATCGAAAAGAGGAATACAACAAATAAAACACCCAATGAAATGGAAATTAGCGAGATATATTTAATAAACCCTTTTTCCTTCTTAATGAAAGCGATAATTCCAAGTGCTACACCTGTTAAATAGATAGCAAAACCAATGGGTATGGCTACCATAGACCACTCTCCGAAGGTTAAATTGAATGGTGGGAAAATCATATACGCAATAAAAATCCCAACGACAATTAGAATGATGGAATACGTACTATACTTCCTTTCGACTTTTCATAACCTCCTTTGTGAAAAAATAATAAATATATCTGTTAAATTAATTGTACTAACTCTGGATTAAATGCTACATAATGAGGCATCCAGCAATCAGAGCGTTCCGTACCGATTTCGTGATTATTTAAGCAAATCCTATTCAGACCATCACAACCATCATATCCGCAACAACCGTTTAACCTGCTTTGATCCGAATGGTAGTTTGTATTCGTTAAATCCTTGATGTTAATTAGGATATAACCTTTTAATCCTACTGGGTAAGTTATTCCATCATCAATTACATAAAAACCTTCAGGAATATAATTGTGACCAACATTCCTATCCAACAAATTCAAGTCTAGTAACTCCGATACTTGTTTGGAAACTTCTAAATTACAGGATTTACAAATCAGTTTCAATTTAGAGTACCTCCTTTTGAAAGCGCATCCGAAATAAAATTGTTAAGATCAAGAAAAGAAGAGGCGATAAACCTATAAAAGATATGGGTGGATTACCGCTTAGAAAGTACAGAGAAATAGGAAGACTTGTAATAAAACAAACTAACATAGCTCTCCATGAAAGTTTACTCACAGCATAGAAAAAAGAGAGGAAGGACACTAAAATTGAAAGTCCAAATATTATTGTGACTATTACAGCTAATACACCCACTTTACACACCTCCAAACTTCACTAAATAGCCTGATTGGAGCCTGTAAGGTTAAACAAGAAAGAACCGTCTGAGTAGCCAGAAAAACTGAGGTTGATTTTGTTTGGAGAAAAACATTACTAATTGTGCCAATAATAATGTTTTTACTCATAATGACAGCACCTAGAAAATCTATTTAATGATCAGTTCCTTAATCGTTATATAAAGTCGCCTTGCGATATCCATTATATGGGTTCTGATATTTTGTATTTCATTTAAACTAGAAATCTTTATTTGAAGTTCTGCGATTCCTTTTGAATTTCTGATTTTTATATCCTCTTTTTCTATATCAAAATCTTGCATAAGCTTATTTGTAAAACTAGTTATTTTATCGTTATTTGTTTTCCCGACATAAAATAAAATTTTAATCCTATAACTTCTAATGGAAATTAAATACTGATTCAAGGCCCAAATAAAATCCTCTTTTTCAGAATCATAATGGCTTGGATCTCCAAATTGTTTGGCTTGCCCACAATGTTGACAAATTGCTAGATAACGGACATGACGTACACCGACACCTGGTTGTTCAACATTCACAAAAACTTCATAGGGGATATACACATCATGTGAACAAAAACTACAAATAACGGGCTCATCAAAAATCGTAATACGACTTTTTTCCGGCGATAAATAATCGACACTCATACTTTTGTCACTTCCGTGTATTCAATAATAGATACATGTTGTTGTAACGTATGATCAAATCGATTCTTTTCTTGAAACATCCGGATATCACCACATGATGTGCAGGAAAATGTTTGCAATGTGAGCTGTTCTGTTATTGGTTCCTCTAAAGGATTTAAATCCATATAAACTTCACGATGCAGAAATTCATCGTGCTGACAAAATAAACAAATGAGCTGCTTGTCACGAATTTTTATTCGATACGTTCCTCTTCTTCTGACCATTCCTTCACCCCTAAATCAAAATACTACTTCTACTACGTTTGAAACGAATGGGGGTTCCAATTTTAAGTAAATTCTCTATTTGTAATAAGAAAAAAGGCTTTACTCCTTCTTGAAGTAAAGCACCCGTTAGTTAAAGAAGCTCTAACGACTATGTAACAGGTTATTTAATTTAATTAATGCTTCATTTATTTCTTTTCTTAGTTGTTGTTCTGATATTTCGAATGTAGTCTCTTGTCCAGGAAGGCACTCATGCCAGTAACAATCTGCTGATTCAAATACCCCATTCAGAATTTCAAATAAGGGTTTGGCCATTATATCATCCGATTCTTTAAACACTTTAAAATATTGTGTTTGAAATTCATCTGCTGATAACTTCTCTTCTAAAAAATCCACCATCAATTTTTTGTATTTGTTTACGTCCATTTTTCCCTACCCACAATAAGTAACTTTTAATTTTCTTCTCTCTACTGTTTTCTTATTATACTAACCCCTTTAGTAAGATAAGAAAAGGGTGTTTAACCCCTAATTGAGCTGAGGATTTATTGTGCTAATTGGAGAAAGTAATTCCTAATATCTGTTGGCAATTCATCAACTGCAAGCACTTCTAATTTTTTTGTACCTGGTGAAGTCATGACCACAAAAGTTCTTTCGTCATATTCAAAAAAAGTGAATTGACCTACACGATTTGGAGACGTATCCAAACTATTTATAAATTCAAAATCTGCTTCCTTGAAATTAGCTTCATACCCATCTAACATTAACTTCTTTGCGTCTTCAAAGTCATCTGCAAATGAAATTGCTTGATATAGTTCTAACGAATTTTTAGGTGTATAGAAAACATCATAATACGTTGCTCCACCAACCATTACTAAAATTAATATTAAGAAAGCAATCCGATTTTTCAGTGTCTTTTTCTTGGAAATCTCCACGATATTAACTCTCCCTTTTGATTCCAACTGCGCAACAAAAGTTAACACGCTTGTTGCGCTAACCTGCCCGTTCAATATGAGATGTCTTCCTGTAATTTCTGTAAAATCCTCTTTACGTTAGTTAAGGGCATTTCTTCGAGATATATTTGGAAATAGCTTATCCCCATTAACCCACCGACCAAAGCAGATAATCCGGCAATTATCATTGGGGTAATAAGACTTGTATTGGGAATTAAATTTCAGATAATAAAACCACAATTCCAACAAATAAACCTATCCAATGTTTCCTTTTTTATTGAATATTCACACCTCCAATAATAAGTATAACCTTTTTCTTTTGATAAATTGGGAGTGATATAGTTTTAGGTTTATTATCTGAGTATCTACTGTTCTCATAATGGCAAAAAGCACTAGTTTATAAATTCATTAATGCTAGCCCTTTTGTTGTGTTTATTGTTTCAATTGCAGCGGGTATAATGGAAGAACTAGAATTTTGCAAATACGGTTTTGCGGAGGTGAGGATCCATGAATGCTGTGATGACCTATGCCAGTGGAAGGGATCCATTGCAACGATATGATGCGGTCCGGCGTAAAAATGCGGAAGCCGCTTATGATCGCCATGCCCGTTACAACGGGGAAAATCAGAAAGTGTTGAAAGAACTGGATGCTTTATTGGCAGGTGAGGGCGGACCAGCCGCGACGCCCCAATCAGATCGTCAACCCCCTCAAACACTTGACGCCGGTCAAGTGAAACAAGTGACGTTTCCGGTAGGGAAGACGCTCGAGGAGACGATCGATTTGTGGCGAGGTGTGCGGGCGGATGCGCTGTCGGTACCGGAACCATCCACTGCGGATTATCAGCTGGCGGCAACCGCTTCGGCGAACATCAGGCAGACCGAAGCGCAGATTGCACTGGAGAAGCGGGCGCAATCGGAAGTGGAAACGGAGCTGTTTCAGGATGAATTGCAAACGGCTAGCATGGCATCCGAGGACCTTCCCTCTCTTGACAGGGAAGTGCTCCTACTGCAGAAACGATATGATCAAGCCATTTCGTCCTACTCTTTCCATGTACAGATGAAACGAAATGGGTTTGAAATCGAACGTCCGAGTTTTTATAAAATCGCATAAATGATCCGAGAAGGTTGCCAACCAATGGCGGCCTTTTCATATTTGAAGAAGGGGTTAACAGCGCATGGCAAAACAACAGAAAAAAGTGAAAACCAATGCGGTACGCATTTTAGATGGAGAAGGGATTCCTTATGAGCTCAAAGCGTACGAGGTCAACGACGGGTTGCTCGATGGCGTTTCCGTGGCGGATAAAACCGGTCAAGAAATGGAGACAGTCTTCAAGACGCTTGTGACGATTGCAGGGCCCCAAGAACTTTTTGTTTTTTTAGTCCCCGTCGCTAAGGAATTGGATTTGAAAAAAGCGGCGCGCGTGGCAGGTGTGAAAAAGCTGGAGATGCTCCCGCTGAAAGAGCTGACAAAAGAAACAGGTTATATGCGGGGCGGCTGTTCGGCAGTCGGAATGAAAAAGAAATATCCGACATTCATGGATCAGTCCGCTGAAAAACTAGACTATATGATTGTCAGTGCCGGAAAGATCGGCTTGCAGATGAAGCTGTTACCGGAACATTTGGCACAAGTGACGGATTCTACATTTCATGATGTATTAAAAGATTGAAAGGATGTTTGAGCGTTAAAGAGAGAAGGGCGTGTATGAGAAAAGTTTTATTATGGAGATGGGCCTTTTACTTGGTCGGGATGCTTGTCCTTTCCTTAGGGATCTCCATGACTATTAAAGGGCAAAGGCTTGGCATCGGACCTTGGGATGTCCTGCATGTAGGCTTATTCCAGCATTTCGGATTGTCGATTGGCACGTGGAGCGTTTTGACGGGATGTATCATTGTCACCTCCACGGCTGTTGTGTTAAGGGAATGGCCGAAAATCGGCACATGGTTGAATATGGTGTTGGTCGGGGCTTTTATTGATTTATTCAACTGGATGATTCCGGATATGACTGCGATTTGGGCGCAAATGATCATTTTTGCGGGAGGAATTATCGTACAAGGAATCGGGGTTGGCATTTATATTTGTCCGAATATCGGTGCAGGTCCACGCGATAGTCTGATGCTTGTGCTTGTCCAAAAAACAGGTGCCAGTGTAAAGAAAATCCGGACAACGATCGAAGTGTGTGTGGCCATTATCGGTTGGATATTCGGGGGGCCGATCGGCTTTGGGACGGCTCTGATTGCATTGTTTTTAGGGCAGGTCGTCCATTATACATTGCCGCAATGTCGGAAGCTTTTACTGAAAATCATTCATGAAGAAAATGAAAATCTACTATACTGAAATTTTTTTGAAGCATAGGCGATGGAGCCGTGCTTTTTTTTATGATTTGGGCATAGGCTAATCGTATGTAGAGAAAGGATGATGAGCATGTATGGAACAATAACCCAATATATGGGGACAGCCTATACAGGTCTTGGAATCTCCCATAAGTACGATAAATTGATTGCCAATGCGTCCAAAACGATTTTTCTGAAATGTCCACCTACCAATACCCTTTCCGATGTGTTGAATGAAACGGCAGCACTTTATCTGAAGCGGGGGTTTGACGTTGATAAATTCATGAGTCCTATTCAACCCGATAAAACGGACGCCATCTATGTAAATGGACCGAACTTGCTTGTTTTGCAGGCATCGCATCCTGTGGCCCTCGAACCATCGGATTTGGGCGGAAAACATTGCGTCATCAGTTTTTATGATATGTACGATGAAAATCTGCTGCGTGAAAAAAATGGTGTCATCGTCGAAAAGCTGACGGAATCGGAAACCGCACTCGAAAAAGCACTCCAGACACTATCCGAAGCGAAGAAGATTCACGATGATTGGGAAGCGGTCAATATCGAGCGCATGATGTGGGAGTTCCATGAAGAACGCATACGAGCTTTGAAGGAAGAGCTCTTTGGCACGATTCGATTGAATAAGTCTGCAGGTGTCTCCCATCGTCTAATCGGCTCGTTGACTTCGGCGGGGGCGCAAGATTTTATTCCATCGATTACGAGAGATTTGGAGCGGCGCATGCTCATTAAAGGGCTGCCAGGGACAGGGAAGTCAACGCTGATGAAAGCGGTGGGCGCTGAAGCGGAAGAGCGGGGATTCGATGTGCTCTACGGTTGGTGCGGCTTGGATCCGAGTGGTGTCGATCTCGTTCAGATCCCCGAACTGTCGGTATGTCTTTTCGATGCGACGAAACCGCATGCGTATGACCCTGAACGTACGGGAGACGAAATTCTCGACCTCGTGCAAATGTGTGAGGAAAATAAAGAAGCCGATGAAAAAATTAACGTGATCAGCGGCATTTATGCCGAAACAATGCTCGATGCTTCCGGTTATATGCAGGCCTATGCACAGGCTGAAAACAGTATGAAAATCACGATGGATACCGCTATCAAACAGCCCGTTTTTGAAAAGAAAGCGATCGCGTTATTGAATTTAATCTGACTTCATTCCATCGGGGTCGTATGTTACTATGGAGGCATCACCTGTTTGAAAGGAAGATTCCATTGTCTAACATACTCAATACTTTTTTAACGGAAAATTTAGCAGAGCTCCGCAATCAAGGGCTCTACAACGAAATTGATCCAGTAGAAGGCCCGAATGGCCCGAAGATCAAAATCAAAGGAAAAGAACTGGTGAACTTATCTTCCAATAACTATCTTGGACTTGCGACGGATGAAGACCTAAAAAAATTAGCGATTGCAGCGACTGAAAAATACGGTGTCGGTGCAGGGGCGGTCCGAACCATTAACGGAACGCTTGATATACACGTAGAATTGGAGAAAAAACTGGCGGAATTCAAAGGGACGGAAGCGGCGATTGCCTACCAATCGGGCTTTAACTGTAATATGGCGGCCATTTCCGCTGTCATGACGAAAAAAGACGCCATTTTGTCCGATGAATTGAACCACGCTTCCATCATCGACGGCTGCCGCCTGTCCGGTGCAAAAATTATCCGTGTCAATCACCAAGACATGGATGATTTACGAGCGAAAGCGAAAGAAGCGACGGAATCCGGTCTATATGAAAAAGTGATGTACATTACAGATGGCGTCTTTTCAATGGACGGCAACATTGCGAATTTGCCGGAAATCGTCAAGATCGCCAAAGAATTCGATTTGATCACCTATGTGGATGATGCGCACGGTTCTGGCGTCACTGGAAAAGGGAAAGGGACTGTGAAACATTTCGGTTTGGAAAAAGAGATCGATTTCCAAATCGGTACACTTTCCAAAGCGATCGGTGTTGTCGGCGGTTATGTGGCGGGCTCACAAGATTTGATCGACTGGCTGAAAGTCCGTTCCCGTCCATTCTTATTCTCAACAGCACTCCCGGCAGGCGATGTCGCTGCTATCATGGGCGCGCTCGATAAGATTACAGCATCCACAGAGCTGCATGACAAACTATGGGAAAACGGAAACTACTTAAAAGAAGGATTGGCGAAATTAGGCTTCGATATCGGTGTATCCGAAACGCCGATCACGCCATGCATTATCGGCGAGGAGAAGTTGACACAACAGTTTTCAGCACGTCTGGCGGAAGAAGGCGTCTACGCAAAATCGATCGTCTTCCCGACAGTCGCCAAAGGAAAAGGCCGCGTCCGCAACATGCCGACTGCAGCCCATACAAAAGAAATGCTCGACGAAGCGCTCGCGATCTACGAAAAAGTAGGAAAAGAGCTCGGCGTCATTTCATAATTACGAGAAATCCCGGATAGCCTTTGTGCTGTCCGGGATTTTTTGTTGGGGCGAAGTTTAAAGAATCATGCGCATTTTTACTGAAACGAACACATACTGAGATAAACGGAAAATCGTTGGAATTTTCTTTTCAAGCGTTCTCATCGAAAGAATTTATTTTTCACTAAAATTTAGTTGTATTTTTGGGGAGAACGAATTATAGTATATTAAAGTTAATATTAAAGGGTTTTATATTAAATTAAAAATTAATGTCCTCTCTAAAAATACATATGTTTTAAGGTAAGGAGTGGTTGAGAATGAAGAAAATTATGGTAACAGGCGCGCTTGGTCAAATCGGTTCAGAGTTGGTTGCGAAGCTTCGCGCCGAATACGGTACGGCTAATGTATTGGCAACGGATATACGGGTATCGGATAACAAGGAAGAGGGACCGTTTGAGAGACTTGATGTGACCGATGCGGATAAAATGCACGTGCTCGCGAAAGATTTCGGAGCGGATACGATGATGCATATGGCTGCTTTATTGTCTGCCACTGCGGAGAAAAATCCATTATTCGCTTGGAATCTCAATATGGGTGGATTGATGAATGCGTTGGAAGTATCCCGTGAACTGGATTTGCAATTTTTTACACCAAGTTCAATCGGTGCTTTTGGACCGTCCACGCCAAAACAAGGGACACCGCAAGATACGCTGCAACGCCCGACGACGATGTATGGGGTCAATAAAGTTGCAGGGGAATTGCTCTGTGATTACTATTTCCATAAATTCGGTCTGGACACACGTGGCGTCCGATTCCCGGGGCTCATTTCCTATGTAGCACAGCCGGGCGGAGGAACGACCGATTATGCGGTTGATATTTACTACAAAGCATTGCAAGAAGGAAAATACACATCCTATATTGCGGAAGGCACCTATATGGACATGATGTATATGCCTGATGCACTGCAAGCAATCGTTGACTTGATGGAAGCGGACCCTGCAAAACTCGTCCACCGCAACGCATTCAACGTCACCGCGATGAGTTTCGAACCCTCTCAAATCGCAGCCGCCATCCGTAAACAAATCCCAACCTTCGAAATCGACTACGACGTCGACCCGGAACGCCAAGCCATCGCCGATAGCTGGCCCGACGCCATCGACGCAACCGCAGCAGTGGAGGAATGGGGATTCAAAACGGAATATGATCTTGATAAAATGACTGTCGATATGCTGGAGAAATTACAATTGAAACTGAAAGCTTGAAAAGAAGGCCTCGGAACTGATTCCGAGGCCTTTATTCCATGGAGGGAGTGCACGCAATACTTTGGGGGAGCTCATAATCTACTTTAAACGATCAAACTACGTCTGGCGCGCTCATTATTTACTTTAAGTGATCAAAGGAGTTAGGGAGTGCTCATAACTTTCTTCAAGTGATCAAAGGAGTTAGGGAGTGCTCATAACTTTCTTCAAGTGATCAAAGGAGTTAGGGAGTGCTCATAACTTTCTTCAAGTGATCAAAGGAGTTAGGGAGTGCTCATAACTTTCTTCA
>NZ_JAKRNU010000004.1 GCF_022346545.1 Sporosarcina sp. ACRSM
AATAGCTCATTTCTTGCTGACTTTGAATCCGAAGATTCGTTTGTGTTTGTGTCCCCAACAGAGTTGGTTCAACAAACTGTATTTGTTAACGTTTTGCTGTTCAGTTTTCAAGGTTCATATCACCACTTCGTTTCAGCAGCAACTCTTATATCTTATCACCTTGCTGATTCGATGTCAACAACTTTTTTAATTTCTTTTGTTGTTGTTTTGTAAACCAGAAGTGCAACGTTTATTACTATACCAGCTACTCTTTTTAAATGCAATACTTATTTTCATTTTCTTTCTAAAAACTGTGCGAAGTGCTTAACCCACTTCGCACAGTGCACAGTACTTATGAAGCGAATGTAATTAGTCCAACACCTTTTCCACAGCAATGCGTCGATTTATTGTGAGATCGAGGGTTGTTCCGTCCTCTTTTTTTATCATCGGACGTAATCTTGCATCACGGTGGATAAATATGATTTCGCCTGTTTCGCCGTTCGTCAATTTTACTTTCATTCCAATAGATAAGTTTCCGACTAAATCATGTAATGCTTGGACAACCTTTAAATCAAATTTGCCAAACTCCTCTTCCTTAATCATTTCAATTACTTTAAAGGGAGATTCCTTCGATCTGTATAACCGCTCGGAAGTCATTGCATGGAAGACGTCGGCAACCGCCAAGATCTGTGCAAAGACCGTAATCTGGTCCATTTTACTCCCCTTTGGATAACCGCTGCCGTCAAGACGCTCATGATGTTGGAAAATGGCCAATTTCATTTCTTGGCGTAACAAAGGAGTATCTTGGACCATCTGAAAACTATAAATGGCATGCTTTTTCACTTCATTAAATTCTTCTTTTGTAAGGAATGCCGATTTATCAGTAATTGCAGCATCAATTTTGGCCATTCCACAATCTGCAAGTGCACCGGCAAGTCCTAGTTGCAATGCTTGGCCTTTCGGATGGCCCATTTGCATACTAATTGCCGAAGCTAATACACCGACTGCAATTGAATGATGGTATAAGTAATCTTTTGGATTTGTTATGTCATTTAATAGGTTTAACATTCTTTTTTGTTTGACGAAATCTTCCAGTACAGGTAGAAGTATTGATCGTACTTTTGCAACATCTGGTTTCGTTCCGGCCCGCCATCCGATAAACTCCTTTTTGTACTTCTCAACAGCTTGCCTATACGCTGTTTTTAAATCGGTTTGCTTTAAAGGTATGCTGGTGAGAACCTGGTCAGGATTGACCTCGCCGTCTTCCACCTCTAGATCTTCTTCCCTTTTTACGACACTCTGCTCTTCTATTTTCACTTCTCTTACACCGAAGACGTTCAATACTTCAAGATGCTCTGGTAAAAGGACCGTGTTTTTTCTAATGATTGCATGGTTCGTATTTACGAATACATTTTCACTAAGAACAATTCCCGGGCGTAGATCACTTGTTTTAATATAGACGTCAGTCATCAAAGTCCCTCACTTTCACCTTCATGTTCCTTCTATCATACTCTAAAACACCATCCATTTGAGAGTATTTGAGGAAAATAGACAAGGTTCAAACGTACATTATTTCCCGAGCAATAAAAAAGACTATTGAACGACAACTTGCCGTTCAATAGTCTTTTTACGTTTTTTAATCGTCTTCGGAAGTGACTTCTTCTCCATCGATAGATAAGTCGTCAGTTTCATCTTCTTCGTCATCTTCCTCAACTTCTTTTTCCACCTTTGCCACTGTTGCCACCGTTTCGTCTTCCCCAAGCCGGATTAGACGGACACCTTGTGTGCTACGCCCGATGACCGAAATATCTTCGATCGCCATACGGATCAAGATGCCATGGATCGTGATCAGCATGAGGTCTTCAGTGCCATCAACTGTCTTCATTGCAACGAGTAAACCGTTCCGGTCCGTTACATGCAATGTTTTCAAACCATAGCCGCCACGTGATTGAATACGGTACTCCTCTTCAGGGGTACGTTTACCAAACCCTTTTTCCGTAACGACGAGGATTTCATCACCTTCATTAACCGTATCCATTCCTACAGCAATGTCGCCTTCACGGAGTCGGATACCTCTCACGCCACCGGCTATACGTCCCATGGAACGAATGTCGGTTTCATTGAACTTGATCAACATGCCATCTCTTGTACCGATAGCGATATTTTGGTCACCAGTTGTCATTTTGACGCCAATGAGCTCATCATCGCCACGGAGTGTCAATGCAATCAGTCCATTTGATCTGATATTGCCGAACTCGGCAACCGGTGTACGTTTGACGATTCCGTCGCGTGTTGCGAAGAATAAATATTTCTCCGCCTCAAACTCTCCAACTGGAATCATTGCGGTCACTTTTTCGTCTTTTTCAACGCCTAATAAGTTGACGATTGGTAAGCCCTTAGCAGTCCGATTGAATTCAGGTACTTGATACCCTTTCGTCTTAAATACTCTACCTCGGCTTGTAAAGAACAAGATTGTATCATGTGTCGACGTATTCAAGAGATGCTCAACGAAATCATCCTCATTCGTCCCCATTCCTTGTATCCCTCGGCCGCCGCGGCGTTGGCTACGGTAGGTGCTTGCAGGCAGACGTTTAATATATCCGTTATGTGTAAGCGTTAATACCGAATTCTCGACCGGTATAAGGTCTTCATCTTCGATCATTTCCGCGCCGCCTGTAGTGATTTCCGTTCTGCGATCGTCCGCGTAACGTTCTTTCACTTCTAGCAACTCTTCACGGATGATCTGGACCAATTTCTCTTCATCTGCAAGAATTGCACGCAGTTCTGCAATAAGCGCTTGCAGCTCATTATATTCTTCCTCGATTTTCTCTCGTTCTAATCCCGTCAAACGTTGTAAACGCATGTCAAGGATTGCCTGTGCTTGACGCTCGGATAAGTTAAAGCGGTCAATCAAGCCCGTTTTTGCTTCGTCCGTCGTTTTGGAAGCACGAATTAACGCGATAATTTCATCGATATGATCAAGCGCAATCCGTAGACCTTCTAAAATATGTGCACGGTCCTCGGCTTTTTTCAAATCATATTGTGTCCGTCTACGAATGACGACTTTTTGGTGTTCAAGATAATGATATAAAATCTCTTTCAATGCGAGAATCTTCGGTTGACCGTCTACAAGTGCAAGCATATTGATACCGAAGCTCGATTGTAAGGCCGTTTGTTTGTATAAATTATTTAAGAGGACATTGGCATTTGCATCACGGCGTACTTCGATGACAATTCGCATTCCGTTACGATCTGATTCATCTGCTAAGTGCGTAATTCCTTCGATTTTCTTATCACGTACAAGTTCTGCAATTTTCTCGACCAAACGGGCTTTGTTCACTTGATAAGGTAGTTCAGTGACAATAATCGTCTCTTTACCGTTCGACTGTTGTTCAATTTCAACTTTACCACGAACGATGATAGAGCCACGGCCTGTCTCATACGCTCTTCGAATACCGCTTCGGCCAAGGATGATTCCACCAGTCGGGAAATCCGGTCCTGGAATGATCTCCATAAGCTCTTCTGTTGTAATGGCTGAATTATCGGCAAGTGCAAGGACAGCGTCTATTGTTTCACCAAGATGATGAGGGGGTATATTAGTAGCCATTCCGACTGCAATGCCGGATGTTCCGTTAACGAGTAAGTTCGGATAACGGCTTGGGAGAACGATCGGCTCTCTTTCTTGTCCATCATAGTTATCCTGATAGTCAATTGTATCTTTGTTGATATCGCGTAAAAGTTCCATTGCAATCCGTGACATACGTGATTCCGTATAACGCATCGCAGCAGCACCGTCACCGTCAACGGAACCGAAATTCCCATGACCATCGACAAGCATGTAGCGGTAGTTAAAATCCTGTGCCATCCGTACCATCGTATCGTAAACAGCACTATCCCCGTGTGGGTGATACTTACCAATTACGTCTCCGACAATACGTGCGGATTTTTTATGTGGTTTGTCTGCGGTATTTCCGAGATCCTGCATTGCATACAGAATTCGGCGGTGTACCGGTTTCAAACCATCTCTTACATCGGGAAGAGCACGGGAAACGATGACACTCATCGCATAGTCGAGGAATGAAGTTCTCATTTCCGTACTAATGTTGATCCCTTGGACACCGCGTTTCGGCATATCAGCCATGTTGTTTACTCCTTTCAGCTTAACAATCATGAAGAAAGAAATTCAAAAAAGTCGCGAAATACATGGTCTTGCCAATCAGTCGGACCTTTTTGAATTCCTTAAAAATGAATCTATATCAAGTATCTATATTTTTTACATACATTGCGTTTTCTTCGATGAACTTTCGACGTGGTTCCACTTCGTCACCCATCAACTGTTCAAATGTAGCATCCGCGTCAAATGCATCTTCGAGATTGACCTGCAACAACGTCCGCTGTTCCGGATCCATTGTTGTCTCCCAAAGTTGCTCGGCATCCATTTCCCCGAGCCCTTTATACCGGGTAATGACCGGTTTCGGAACAGCCGACATCCGACTCATGATTTCTTCAAGTTCTTCCTCTTTGTAGCAGTACTCTTCGCGTTTACCCTGTTTCACTCGGTAAAGCGGCGGTTGAGCGATGTATACATAACCCGCTTCTATGAGCGGTCTCATGAAACGGAAGAAAAACGTCAATAGCAATGTTCGGATATGTGCTCCATCGACATCGGCATCGGTCATAATAACCAGTTTATGATAACGTGCTTTTTCAAGCGTGAATTCTTCTCCGATACCTGTACCGAGAGCGGTGATCATTGCACGGATTTCAGCATTACCTAAAATCCGGTCAAGTCGTGCCTTTTCGACATTCAATATTTTCCCACGAAGCGGAAGAATTGCTTGGAAATGACGATCCCGTCCGCTTTTTGCCGATCCACCCGCCGAGTCTCCTTCAACGATATACAATTCACTGATGGATGGATCCCGGGATGAGCAGTCCGCTAGTTTACCTGGAAGACTGGACACTTCGAGTGCGGATTTTCTACGCGTAAATTCCCGGGCATTTTTCGCCGCCAGTCGCGCACGTGCCGCCATCAGACTCTTGTCGATAATTTGTTTTGCAGTCGTTGGATTTTCTAGCAAGAAACGTTGAAAGCCTTCGGAAAACAACGAATTCGTAATGGTACTCACTTCAGAGTTCCCAAGTTTCGTTTTCGTTTGCCCCTCAAACTGCGGATCTGGATGCTTGATTGAGATGATTGCCGTCAATCCTTCTCGTACGTCATCGCCAGTCAGATTAGGATCTGATTCTTTCAAAGCCCCGTTTTTTCGCGCATAGTCGTTGATGACGCGTGTCAACGCGGTTTTAAAGCCGGATTCATGTGTTCCGCCTTCATATGTGTTGATATTATTGGCAAATGAAAATAGGTTTTCCGCGTAGCCGCTATTATATTGCATCGCAATTTCAATTGAGATGCCGTCCTTTTCACCTTCGATGAAAATAGGTTCCTCGTGAATCGGTTCTTTGTTTTGATTCAAATGCTCGACATATGATTTAATGCCGCCTTCGTAATAAAAGGTGTCCGTACGTTGTTCTTCGTCTCGTTCATCCGTGATGGAAATCCGGAGCCCCCGGTTCAAGTAAGCCAGTTCACGTAAACGATGTGCTAATATGTCATATTCGTAGACCGTCGTTTCCGTAAAAATTTCCGGATCCGCTTTGAAACGGATACTCGTTCCCGTTTCATCGGTTTCACCAATGACAGCCAGTTCTTTCACTACATCGCCCCGTTGGAACTCGATAAAGTGAATGGCACCATCCCGTTTAACGGATACTTCCGTTGCTTCGGATAAAGCATTGACAACGGACGCACCTACTCCGTGTAACCCGCCCGATACTTTGTAACCGCCGCCGCCGAACTTTCCACCGGCATGCAGGACAGTCATGATAACTTCAACAGCAGGACGACCTGTTGCTTCTTGGATGCCAACAGGGATTCCCCGACCGTTATCATCGACACGGATCCAGTTATCTTTCTCAATGATCACTTCGATGTGATCGCAATGGCCAGCGAGCGCTTCATCGATACTGTTGTCGACGATTTCCCATACGAGATGGTGAAGCCCTCTTGAACTTGTCGTCCCAATATACATACCGGGACGTTTGCGGACAGCCTCCAATCCTTCCAGCACCTGGATTTGACTTGCATCATAGGCCGTCTGCATATCTTTCTCTTCCATTGCCAAACTGTTCACCTTTCCTTTCTGAACGTCCAACATTCAACTTCCATTCTTCCGCTATTTCGCGAAGAAGGAATGTAATTTGACAACTTTCTCAAAGTTCTTTTTGAACTACTTTTCCTGCCGTCACTTCGTATATCGACGCCTGCCGGATCGTCTCATGATCGATACCGGCAATATTCGTTGTCGTCACAAACGTCTGTACTTGGCCTTGGATCGTGTTCAGGAGATGGGATTGCCGGTAGTCGTCCAATTCAGACAAGACATCATCCAAAAGAAGAATAGGCGTTTCCCCGACTTCTTGCTTCACAAGTTCGATTTCAGCAAGTTTAAGGGACAGAGCCGTCGTCCGCTGCTGTCCCTGCGAACCGTAAGTCTGGATATCATAACCGTTCACAAAAAAGTGGAGGTCATCGCGATGCGGGCCGAGTAAAGTCATGCCACGCTCAAGTTCGCGACGCCGCACTTCCCGTAATCGTTGACCGAGGATCGACTCCATCTGTTCCACAGTCTGCCCGGATTCCAGTTCTTTTAAAGTTCCATAAGATACTTTCAGCTCTTCAATTCCTCTGGAAATACCTTTATGGATCGGTTCTGCCCATTTTTGTAAAAGCTCCATGAAGTAAAAACGTTTACGAATAATTTGTACTGCCACTTGAATATACTGCTCTGTATATACGTCAAACATGACATCATTCAGATCTAATTTGCCACGATTATCTTTTAAAATTGCATTGCGCTGTTTTAATATCTTCTGAAATGTTAAAAGATCATGTAAATAAGTCGGCGAAATTTGACCGATTTCCATGTCTAAGAAACGTCTGCGTACTTGTGGACTCCCTTTTACAAGATTTAAATCTTCCGGAGCGAACATGACAACGTTCAATTGACCGATGTAAAGACTCAAGCGATTTTGCTCCAGGTGGTTGACACGCGCTTTTTTGCCTTTTTTCGATATGACCAATTCTAACGGTAGCCGTCCGTATTTCCGTTGGATGTCCCCTTCTATTTTACCATAATCTTTTTCCCAGCGTATCAATTCGCGATCATTTGATGTTCGATGCGATTTCGCCATGGAAAGGACATAGATCGATTCCATAACATTCGTCTTGCCTTGCGCATTTTCGCCAATGAACACGTTTATTTCAGGGGAAAATGTTAAATCCAGCGTTTCGTAATTACGGTAATCCGTTAATGCAAGACGCTCAATATACATCCGATTGACCGTCTTGTATTGCGTTTATTTTAAACTCACCAATATCTGGAATATGGATAATATCCCCGTGACGTAGTTTTTTTCCTCGACGTTGTTCTGCTTCACCATTGACAGTGACGGTATGTTCTTCAAGGAACCACTTCGCCATGCCACCGGAACTGATGACATTGGTCATTTTCAACAGTTGGCCAAGCGTAATGAATTCTGTATCGATTGCCAGAGTTTCCATTTGTCTTCAACCCTTCACAAGTTAGTGTATCCCTCTATTTTAGCTGAATTTCGACAGTAAGTAAAAAGGATAGCCATTTTGTATGACTATCCTTGTCGAATTCAATAGGTTCTAACCGGTAGTATCAGTTGTAAAATTGTGTCGTCGTCGACGGCTTGTAAAATGAATGGGCGCATGGCTCCTGTGAAGTGGATGGAGACGTCCTGTCCGTCGATTGCTTTCAATGCATCCATCATATATTTTGCACTGAAGGAGATTTTCAGGTCTTCTCCTGATAGATCAGTGGCTTCTAGTAACTCCTCAACTTTACCAACTTCAGGTGAGTTGGAAGAGATTTCAATCATTTTGCTGTCATCTGCGGAAAAACGAACGATGTTGTTGCGTTCTTCACGTGCAAGAAGAGATGCTCGATCAATCGCTTGCAATAAATTTTTCCCATTCACCACAATGGACGTTTTGTATTCGGACGGAATGAGGCGGGAAGTATCCGGGTAATTTCCTTCCAATAAGCGAGAATAGAACAAAACATTGCGCGTTTTGAATAGAACTTGCTGATCTGCGATGACAATATCCACAGATTCGCTGTTATCCGGCAAAATCTTATTTAGTTCTTGTAAGCTTTTTCCGGGAATGACGATGCTGAAGGGCATATCAGGCATGTCTTCTGGAACCGTCAATCTTCGCGCTAATCGGTGGCTATCTGTCGCAACACAAGAAAGGCCGCCATCTTTTGCTTCCCAATGGACGCCTGTCAAAATCGGTCGCGTCTCTTGTTGAGAAACTGCAAAGACCGTTTCACGAATAATTGATTTCATCAGATCGGATGGCAGTGAAAATAAATAATCATCTTTCACATCTGGGAGAACTGGATAATCTTCCGCATCGGAACCGATGAGATGGAATTCAGATTTCCCAGATTGGATATGGGTTTGCAAACCGTTTACAACTTCAATCGTCACTTCGTTTGTCGGCAATTTCCGAGCGATTTCGCTAAATACCTTTGCTTGTAAAACGATGTTTCCTTTTTCGGCTACTTTTATAATTTGTTCCCCATTGTCTTCAGCTGGGATGAATGTACAGATTGTTATATCTGAGTCACTTCCGGTCATCGTAAGTCCTTTTTCATTCACCTCAATTTTTATCCCTGTCAAAATGGGAATCGCCACTTTTTGACTAATTGCTTTCATCACGTCATTTATTCCATCCAGCAATCTGTCTCTCATAATTTCAAATTTCATGCTATACCCTCGCTTATATATATATTAATGTTTTTAAAAATATAGTAGTAATAGTAGTAGGGGCTGTGGAAAAGTGGATAACTAGATTTTTCTTAGGTTTTAGTAGATTCTCCACATGTGCATAACTTGTTTACGAGTGTGCACCAGTTATTCTAAGTTATACACAGGTCATCCTCTGCCAAGTGCAGTTTTTATATCTTGCACATCTTGTTGAAGGGCTTGATCGTCTTTCAACATTTTTGTGATTTTTTCATGCGCATGAATAACGGTTGAGTGATCCCGACCGCCAAATTCCGATCCAATTTTAGGGAGTGAAGAATCCGTCAGTTCCCTGGATAAGTACATGGCAATTTGGCGAGGAAATGCGATGGAACGAGTCCTTTTCTTCGCCGCAAAGTCTTCTAATCGAACATTGAAATGTTCACCAACCGCTTTTTGAATGTCTAAAATTGTCACAGTGCGCGGTCTGGAATTTGGGATGATATCTTTCAGTGCTTCAGCAGCCAGATCCGTATTGATGTCCATATTGACAAGGGAAGAATACGCAACGACACGGATCAATGCTCCCTCGAGTTCCCGTATATTCGAGTCGATTTGGTTCGCAATGTATAGCATGACCTCGTTCGGGATATCAATAAGCCCATCTGCCTTCGCTTTTTTACGCAAAATGGCAATGCGCGTTTCCAGGTCGGGAGGGGCGATATCTGTAATAAGCCCCCATTCGAAACGGGATCTGAGCCTGTCTTCAAGAGTAGGAATCTCTTTTGGCGGACGGTCACTTGAAATGACAATTTGCTTAGATTCCTCATGAAGCGTATTGAAGGTATGGAAAAATTCTTCTTGTGTTTGTTCTTTCCCAGCAAGGAATTGAATATCATCTATTAAGAGCACGTCTACGTTCCGATAACGATTGCGGAACTCCACGGCTTTATTATCACGAATGGAGTTAATGAATTCGTTCGTAAATTTTTCCGATGACAGATAGACGACTTTCGCTGTCGGATTCTGTTCGGTGACATAGTGGCCGATTGCATGCATCAAGTGGGTTTTCCCGAGACCGACGCCTCCATAGATGAACAATGGATTATAGGCTTGAGCTGGTGCTTCTGCGACGGCAAGCGATGCTGCATGGGCAAAGCGGTTACCAGATCCGATGACAAATGTATCGAAAGTATATTTAGGATTGAGCATTCCGGATGTTGATGTTGCAGGTGTATTTTCTACAGGTTTGACTGCTGGTTTCGGCAACGTAAAATCATTCTCTTCCATATCCTTTGGGACGATGAATTGGATGATCCGATCTTCGCCGGTCAGTTCAGATAAAATGCCCGTAATGAGATGTACATAATGATTTTCAAGCCAATCTTTTGCAAATGAATTGGGCGCGGCGATCGTTACGTTTTCATCGCCATAGGATATGAGCTTTGTCGATTTGAGCCAAGTTTCAAAGCTGGGTTTGGAAATCTTCTGTTCAACTTTCGACAATACTTCTCCCCATAATTCTTCTAAGTGTTCCAAACGTGTGCCTCCTTTTCCGCCAAAATAAAAAGTCCGAGGATATGTATTATACACAGTTTCCACTCGTGTGGATAACAATTATACAAAAATGTTGAAAAAATTATCCACAACCTATCAACAATTGTGGATAACGGATTTAATATAAAATTGTGTGCACAAACAAAATCTAATTCATTGTAACAGGAAATGATATAGATTACAAGGGTTCTTGAAGTTTATCCACAGAGCCAATACCTGTGGATGAATGGCTTATCCACAGGCTTTGGTATGTGAAAAAGATGTAGATAAGGGATGTGTATAATTTAAAATCCGAAATTGGACATGCACAGCGACCGTGGATGTAAAATGAAAAAAATGTGGATAACCGAAAAATAGAATTTGAAGGGGGGAATTGTCGAAGAAGAGGGAATGGATCTTTACAAAATCTTAAACGGAAAGTAAAATGGGATTGATCTATAGGAGTGAAAGTCTTCTGACGAATGAACATAAAAAGGTTGACATTTACTAGGTAAGCCCGATATACTATTCAAGACTGTCATGTAGTAAACAGACAATCATGCAGGAGGTGTCTTCAACGATGAAACGTACATTCCAACCAAATAAACGTAAACGTAGTAAAGTTCACGGCTTCCGTGCAAGAATGAGCACGAAAAGCGGACGTAGAGTTCTTGCAGCTCGTCGACGCAAAGGAAGAAAAGTGCTTTCAGCATAAGGCCACTGACACCTCAGTGGTCTTTTTTTATTTTCATTCTATGAATAATCGCTGAATGAAAGTATTTCCTATGGATACAATGATGCCGAGGTATCATCAGTGTTTGATGGAAAGGTAAAAATCAAAGTGATGGAGCAGGTGCATGGAATGAATAAACGCCAACGAATCAAGAAAAATGATGAATTCCAGTTGGTTTTTAAAAAGGGAAAATCGGTAGCGAATCGGCAATTCGTCGTGTATACCTATCGGAAAGAAGCACAAACAGAATTTCGTATCGGTTTATCGGTCAGCAAGAAAATAGGGAATGCAGTCACCCGAAATCGCATTAAACGGTATTTACGGCAATCTTTCTTGGAAGTGAAGGAAGAATTGCGCCAGGATATGGATTATGTCATCATCGCCAGACATCAGGCGGCCAGTCTTGATTTTCATGAAACGAAAAAAAGCTTGCAACATGTCTTGCGCATTGCGCGGGTCGTGAAGAAGTAGAAGGTTACAAAGTAAAATGATAAACTGTAACCACTGATTGAAAAAGTCCTTACTATTAATAGGATCGAAGCGATGGATAGATGTTCATTTTCGGCCTCTATTATAGTAGGAAGAAGCTAAAGATTTGGGGGAACCAATTTGAAAAAGAAATGGGCATTGTTGCTGATGCTGACGATCGTGTCGGTTTTTCTTGCTGGCTGTTCGGAGTTTAATGAACCGATCTATGAAGACAGCGAAGGATTTTGGAATCGCTTTATCGTTTGGCCATTAGTATCTTTAATCACGTATTTTAAAGATGTACTCGGTACGTATGGATGGGGGATTGTCGCGGTAACGATCATCATCCGACTTGTCTTGCTTCCATTGATGATTCAACAAACGAAAAGTTCGAAGCGGATGCAGGAGATCCAACCTGAACTAAAAGCATTGAAAGAGAAGTATAAATCGAAAGATGCCGTGACGCAGCAAAAGTATCGGGAAGAAATGCAGAAACTCATGACTGAGAGAAAGATCAACCCGGCAGCAGGTTGTTTGCCTGTATTGATCCAGATGCCGATCTTGTTCGGTTTCTATCACGCCATCAGCCGGATGAATGTCACTTATGATATCGGTAAATTCCTCTGGTTCGAACTGGCGGCGCCAAGTATTACACTTGCGGTGCTAGCAGGTATTATGCAATTCGTCGTACTTCGGACAGGCCCGGCGATGGACAATCCTCAAATGAAAGCTATGATGTATGTCATGCCGTTTATGATCATGATTTTCGGTTCATTCTTACCGGCAGCACTTGCATTGTACTGGGTAATCGGTAATATCATTTCAATCATCCAAAATATCTTCATTTACAAACCATTCAAGAAAAAAGAAGAGGTACCTGTAAAAGTAGGAGGGAAAAGAAAATGACAAGGATGACGAGAAGGGGAGCCACAGTTGAACTGGCGATCGCATCAGCATTAGAAGCACTCGGCGTAACGCGTGAAGAAGTGGAAGTCGAAGTAATCGATCAAGGGAAAAAAGGATTTCTCGGTTTTGGTGCAAAAGAGGCTGAAGTGACCGTAACCGTCTTATCTGTGGAGCAACCTTCCGTCCCTGACTCGCTGAACGAAAAAATTGAAATTGGCGAGGAACCGGAACCGACGTTGAAAACCGAAATGGAAAACGTCCCGGACGAGACAGTTGTGGAGCGAGAGGAACTTCAGGTGGAAGGTTTATCCGATGAAGCAGCTATCCAAGAAACAGCAAATTATTTACAAGGAATTGCAACCGGTATGGGGATTGATGATCTCCAAATACAACAAACAATGGATGGAAAATACGTTCATTTTCAATTGGAAAGTTCCAAAGCCGCAATGTTGATAGGAAAAAGGGGACAGACGTTGAACGCCCTTCAGCAATTGGCGCAGCTGATCGCCAACAAATCGACAGCGCAGTTTAAAGTGGTGCGGATTGATGTAGGAGACTATCGAGAAAGACGTGAACAATCGTTGGAACAACTGGCCGAACGGATGGCGGATAAAGCAGTCCGCACCGGTCGGAAAGTACAGCTCGAACCGATGCCGGCTTACGAAAGAAAAGTCATCCACCATGCATTATCCAATCGCTTGGATATTGAAACGTATTCGGAAGGGTCCGATCCGTTCAGATATCTTATTATCGAAGCTGTTCGTTAAACTTTAATCAAGTTAAAACCGCAAAGATGAAATCGTCTTTGCGGTTTTTTGTCGTTTCAGTTCCCACTTGAAAATTCTATGCTCTTCTATGGAGGCTTGTCTTCCATTGTCCCACAAAACAGTACAAAACTTATCCACAAATTCAAGATTCCGACACTAGGATGATTTGCCGTTTTGTGTTACTATATTATGTTAGATAGTCATGTCTGAAATGGGTTATCCACATGTGAGTAACTAAGTCAGGAAGGTGAAGAACGTGCATGTTGATACAATAGCTGCAATTTCTACTCCAATGGGAGAAGGTGCAATCGCTATCGTCAGGCTCAGCGGGGACGAAGCAATCCAAATCGCGGATCGCATTTTTCGTTCGCCGTCGGGGAAAAAGCTGGCTAAAGAACCTTCGCATACGATCCATTACGGACATTTAGCAGATCCCGCTACTGGAGAAATCGTTGAAGAGGTCATGGTCTCGTTGATGAAAGCGCCGAAGACATTCACGCGTGAAGATGTTGTCGAAGTGAATTGTCACGGAGGTCTTGTCGCTGTCAATCGCGTGCTCCAACTTGTATTGAAAGAAGGGGCTCGTCTTGCGGAACCAGGCGAATTTACAAAACGTGCCTTTTTGAATGGGCGGGTCGATTTATCGCAAGCAGAGGCAGTCATGGATCTGATACGTGCTAAAACGGACCGGGCGATGAATGTCGCACTGAACCAAATGGAAGGAAAGCTATCAAGGCTCATTGGAGAACTGAGACAGGCACTTCTTGAAACGTTGGCACAAGTCGAAGTAAACATCGATTACCCAGAGTATGATGATGTCGAGGAAGTGACCATTCCACTCATGATTGAAAAAGGCACATGGGTGCGGGATGAAATCGACAAGTTATTACAGACCTCTTCGCAAGGAAAAATATTGCGAGAAGGGCTATCTACCGTTATTATTGGAAGGCCGAACGTAGGCAAATCTTCCTTATTGAATAGCCTCGTGCAGGAAAATAAAGCAATTGTCACAGACATTGCGGGGACGACACGTGATATTATTGAGGAGTACGTCAATGTACGTGGCGTGCCACTTCGTCTTGTCGACACGGCTGGAATCCGGGAAACGGAAGATATCGTGGAACGGATCGGTGTTGAAAGGTCTAGACAGGTATTGAAGGAAGCCGATTTGATTTTACTCGTGCTTAATGGCTCAGAAGCACTTACAATAGAGGACGAAAGACTTTTTGAAGCGGTGTCGGGAATGGATATGATCGTCGTGATCAATAAAACCGATCTTCCGCAAAAAATAGATATGCAAAAAGTGAAGGAACTTGCCGGAAATGGCAGGGTCGTCACAACATCCCTGCTGAAAGACGAAGGGGTGGATGAATTGGAAGAAGCGATCGCCGGACTCTTTTTCGAAGGAAACCTCGAAGCTGGCGACTTCACATATGTTTCAAATGCAAGACATATTGCCTTGTTGCATCATGCACGGGCAGCGATTGAAGATGCGATTGGCGCGGCCGAAGCCGGCGTTCCGGTCGATATGATTCAGATCGATGTCACACGAACATGGGAGATCCTCGGTGAAATTATCGGGGATACTGTCCAAGAAAGTTTGATCAACCAGTTGTTCGCACAATTTTGCCTCGGAAAATAAATGATGTGTCCTTGGAAAATTTATGATAGAAAGAAGGAAAAGAACATGCCCAAATACGAAGCAGGCACGTTCGATGTAATTGTCATTGGTGCCGGACATGCCGGCGTAGAGGCGGCGTTGGCGGCAGCCAAGATGGGAGCATCGACACTTGTACTCACGATGAATCTTGACATGATTGCTTTCATGCCTTGTAATCCATCGCTTGGCGGCCCAGCCAAAGGGATTGTCGTGCGGGAAATTGACGCACTGGGCGGTGCGATGGGGAAAGTAATTGATAAAACACATATCCAAATGCGGATGTTGAATACAGGAAAAGGACCGGCTGTACGGGCACTTCGCGCGCAAGCCGATAAAGTCCTTTACCAGCAAGAAATGAAACGACTTCTGGAAGAGCAAGAAAACTTGACGCTCCATCAAGGTGTCGTGGAAGAATTGATTGTTGAAAATGATGAAGTGACCGGAGTGATTACACAAGTAGGGGCCATATACCATGCGAAAACAGTCATCGTGACGACAGGTACGTTCCTACGCGGTGAAATCATCATCGGTGATTTGAAATATTCCAGTGGACCGAATAACCAAATGCCGTCCATTCGATTGGCGGATAGTATCCGTGAGCTTGGATTTGACATGGTCCGTTTTAAAACAGGTACACCTCCACGTATTAATAGTAATACGATCGATTACAGCAAAACGGAAATCCAACCGGGAGATGATGTTCCACGGGCGTTCAGTTATGAAACGACGGAGTTCATCATGGATCAATTGCCTTGTTGGCTAACTTATACTTCTCCAAAAACACATGAAATTATTAATGAAAACCTTCATTTGTCGCCGATGTATTCCGGCATGATCAAAGGAAAAGGACCGCGTTATTGTCCGTCCATTGAAGATAAGATTGTTCGCTTTGCCGACAAATCACGCCATCAGATCTTCCTTGAACCTGAAGGACGGAATACGAAAGAAGTCTATGTTCAAGGGCTATCGACAAGCTTGCCTGAACATGTACAGAAAAGACTGATCGAAAGTGTGCCAGGTCTTGAAAAAGCGGAAATGATGCGTGCAGGTTATGCAATTGAGTATGATGCGATTGTCCCAACGCAATTATGGCCGACACTTGAAACGAAAAAAATTCGTAATTTGTATACTGCAGGTCAACTGAACGGTACATCTGGTTACGAAGAGGCGGCAGCACAAGGCATTATGGCTGGTATTAACGCAGCAGCACGTGTACTTGGAAAAGAAGAATGCATTCTAGGACGCGCAGATGCCTATATCGGTGTCTTGATTGATGACCTTGTGACAAAAGGAACAAGTGAGCCGTACAGATTGCTGACATCACGTGCGGAGTATCGATTGTTATTGCGCCATGATAACGCAGACCTCCGTTTAACGGAAATTGGCCATGAACTTGGGCTTATCAGTGAAGAACGCTATCAGGCTTATGTGATCAAAAAACAACAGATCGAAGAAGAAGTCGACAGATTGCGTCAAGTAACGATCAAGCCTAACGAACAGGTTCAGGAAATCATTCGTGAAACCGAAGGCACGGAAATAAGAGAACCGATGAAAGCGGCTGATCTTCTCAAACGTCCGGAAATGAAATACGATCAAATTGAACGGATTGTCCCGCCAACGGAAAAGCTATCCGCAGAAGTGGAAGAGCAAGTGGAGATTTTCATCAAATATGAAGGTTATATTGAAAAATCCATGCAACAAGTCGAAAAGATGAAGAAGATGGAAAACAAAAAGATACCGGAAGACATTGATTATCATGCCATTTCAGGTATTGCAACAGAGGCGAAAATGATGCTGAGCGAAGTAAGACCATTGTCCATCGCGCAGGCATCTCGTATATCAGGCGTTAATCCTGCCGATATTTCCATTCTCCTTGTGTATATCGAGCAAGGTAGAATTGCAAAAATATCAGGCTAAGGCGGTTTAAGCTGATGCGGATTTCGTGTCCGCATCAGTTTTTTAACTATACGCTTTTCTATTGTCTAGGCTTCAGGCGTCAGCCCTTCAGGGTCACAAGTCATTTGGCCGTGGGGACTAAAGTACGCCTCCTCGCAAATTGCCTTGTGCCTGTCGGGGCTAAACGGCGCCTTACGCTTTTCTATTGTCCGGTCTTAGGTGTCAGATACTCGGGTCATAAGTCATTCCGGCTATACGACAAAAAACATCGTATTTCCGGTCTGTCTTATGCCTATCGCATCTAACCGGCCACTTACGCTTTTCTAAATTTGGAGGAGATATTGATTGAATGAGGAGCAGTTTATCCTAGGATTGAAAGAACATGGAATTGAATTAAGTGACAAACAACAAGAACAATTCAGACAGTATTTTGAACTTCTGGTAGAATGGAATGAAAAGATGAATCTGACGGCGATCACAGATGCACCGTCCGTCTATTTAAAACATTTCTATGATTCGATTACTGCTGCTTTTTACGTTGACTTAAATGGTCCCAAAACCATTTGTGATGTAGGGGCAGGGGCTGGTTTCCCAAGTATTCCATTGAAAATCTGTTTTCCAGAACTTCATGTGACAATTGTAGACTCATTGAATAAACGAATCGGTTTTCTCGAACATCTTGCGACTGCGTTACAGTTGGAAAACGTGCATTTTGTCCATAATCGTGCGGAAGAATTCGGTCAAAATGCAGCGTATCGGGAAAAATTTGATATTGTTACTGCGCGTGCAGTGGCACGTCTTTCTGTGCTTGCGGAATTATGTGTTCCACTCGTCAAAAAAGGTGGAATCTTCATTTCCATGAAAGGAGCAGCTGCCGAAGATGAATTGGCAGATGCAAAAAAAGCGCTTTCCGTTCTCGGTGCCGTCATTAAAGAGGAGCATTCATTCACGTTGCCGATTGAGAATAGTGAACGGAGTATCTTTGTTTTTGATAAGGAGAAAAACACACCTAAAAAGTATCCTAGAAAACCTGGTGTTCCGAATAAGTCACCAATCTAATTACTTATGCCACTGTATAAGTGCATCTAGATTTTGAATTGGGCAAAGCTCGTGCTTAGTCTCGGGCGCCCAATGTTTTTGGGTGATTAACTCCTTTCAAAAACTGTTCCACGTGGAACAATGGACCTAGCGGATACATGATGAATGAAATTAGGAAGCAGTCTTGAAAAGGTGGTGCCGGGAATGAAAAGTCCTTTTTCACGTTTTTTTGGAGGTGGAGAGAAAGAAGTTGATCCACTAGCAAGTGAAGCGAATCATCACGAAAAAATTGTACAAGTCAAAATAGAAGAGATTAGACCGAATAAATACCAACCGCGAACAGTATTCTCGGAAGAAAAAATTGAGGAACTTGCAAGGACGATCCATACCCATGGTGTCATCCAACCGATTGTCATTCGAAGTGTTGACACGGATTCCTATGAAATCATCGCGGGGGAACGCCGATATCGTGCGATGAAAAAATTGGGTTGGGCAGAAGTGCCTTCAATTATTCGAGAACTTGATGATAAAGAAACCGCGTCCATTGCATTGATAGAAAACTTACAACGAGAAGAATTGACGGCGATAGAAGAAGCCTATGCCTATGAAAAACTATTGGAACTTCACGGATTGACACAGGAAGCATTGGCACAAAGGCTCGGAAAGGGTCAGTCGACTGTAGCGAATAAGCTGCGCTTACTCAAACTTCCTGAAACGATAAAAGATGCAATCTTACGCAAAGAAATTTCTGAAAGACATGCGAGAGCACTTATCCCTATCAAAGATGATGAATTGCAACAAAAACTGCATCAGGAAATCATTGAGGAGCAGTTAAATGTCAAGCAGCTTGAAGCAAGAATCGAACAATTACTGAACCCGGAAGAAGAAGTCGTCAAAGAGAAAAAGAGAGCGCCAAAAAGGAAGTCGGTCAGCAAAGATGTCCGAATTGCGCTCAATACGATCCGACAATCACTTGTTCTCGTTACTAAAAGTGGAATCGATGTCAAAACAGAAGAAGAAGACGCTGAAGATTTTTATACGATCACGGTTAAAATACCGAAAAAGAAATAATTTGAAACTCTTGCTTTGAAGCAGGAGTTTTTTTCACATACGCATAAAAATATAGAATGTGTTGTGAGACGATGGAAGCGTTGTTTCCTATACATAACTCTCCACAACATCCTTATTTTTTGATAAACTAGAAGTTGTCCGATATAACTGAATAGAAATTACGAATATCAGAATTTAACGATAGTTTGAGATCTTATCCTTTTCAGAAGAAGTGAAAGCGGGTGGAAGTTTTGAGTAGAATAATAGCGGTCGCTAACCAAAAGGGAGGCGTCGGTAAAACAACAACATCCGTCAATCTAAGTGCTTGCCTTGCCCATATAGGCAAAAAAGTCCTTTTAATTGATACAGATCCACAAGGGAATGCAACAAGTGGGGTCGGCGTGAACAAAGGTGACGTTCAAAAATGCATCTACGATATTTTGATTGATGACGCTGATGTCCATGAAGTGATCCGGAAGACGAAAGTGGAGAACTTGGACATTATACCAGCCACGATTTCGTTAGCCGGTGCAGAAATTGAACTTGTTTCAACGATTTCAAGAGAAGTGAGGATGAAACATGCCATCCAGGAAGTGAAGGATCGGTATGATTATATCATTATCGATTGTCCACCATCGCTCGGGTTATTGACGATCAATGCGTTGACGGCATCCGATTCGATCCTGATTCCGGTGCAATGCGAATATTACGCATTGGAAGGATTGAGTCAGCTACTCAGTACAATTCGGCTCGTACAAAAGCATTTGAATGAATATTTGACGATCGATGGCGTTTTGCTCACAATGTTCGATGCGAGGACAAATTTAGGTATCCAAGTGATTGATGAAGTGAAAAAGTATTTTCAAGATAAAGTGTACAGAACAATTATTCCACGGAATGTACGGCTGAGTGAGGCTCCAAGTCATGGAGAACCGATCATTATATATGATGCAAGGTCTCGGGGGGCGGAAGTCTATTTAGAGTTGGCAAAGGAAGTGGTGCACAATGAGTAGGGGTCTCGGAAAAGGTTTGAATGCCTTATTTCCTGGGGAGTCACTGTCCAAAGCAGAGTCTGTCGAAAAAATTCATGTGAAAAGCATTAAAGCAAATCCATACCAACCTCGAAAAATATTTGATGAAGTAGCCATTCAAGAACTGAGCGCTTCCATAAAAGAGCACGGAATTCTTCAACCGATCATTTTACGAAAGAAAGGTACAACTTATGAAATCGTCGTTGGTGAAAGACGTTTCAGGGCGGCACAACTGGCAGGCCTGGATGAAATTCCGGCAGTTGTGCGCAGTTTGACGGATGAAGAAACAATGGAGCTGGCAATCCTTGAAAACTTGCAACGCGAAGATTTGACGCCGATTGAAGAAGCGGAAGCGTACCATAGTTTGATGGAAAACTTGAAATTGACGCAAGAACAACTTGCCTTCAGGTTAGGTAAAAGCCGCCCACATATTGCGAATCATGTCCGTTTACTAACATTACCTGAAAAAGTTCGAAACTATATTTCTGAAGGTAAGCTGTCAATGGGGCATGGCAGAACGTTGCTAGGATTGCGTAAAAAAGAAAAAATTGCTTTACTCGCGGAACAGGTTTTAAAGGACGGGTTAAATGTCCGTCAGCTTGAAAAATTAGTACAAAAGTTGAATGAAGATGTTCCACGTGAAACAAAAAAAGAGAAGAAGCCCGATTTGTTTTTAGCGGAAAGGGAAGCGAATTTACGAGACTATTTCGGGACAAATGTGACGATAAAAAAAGCAAAGAATAAAGGGAAGATCGAAATCGAGTTTTTCTCTGAGGATGATCTTGAACGTATATTGGAGTTATTGAATGAATAAGTAAATACCTATTTTGCTCTTACAGCAAAATAGGTATTATTTTTAACTTGCTTCATGTTGGGGCAAGTAGATCGAGGTGATGGCATGGTATTATTCGGAACGATTGTGAATGCCATCTTAATTATAATAGGGGCGTTTATCGGGCGTTTTTTACATAATATACCGGAGCGGATGAAGGAAACGGTTATGTATGGAATCGGGCTTGCCGTAGCTGTTATTGGCATTCAAATGACATTCGAGAGCACACAGGTGTTGATTGTCATTATTAGCATCGTGCTTGGTGCAATTATTGGCGAATGGATAGATCTGGATCAGAAAGTGAATGCTCTTGGACAATGGATTGAAAGGAAAATGCCAGTCAATCGGAAAGGGCCTGGTATTGCGCAAGGGTTTGTGACAGCAACACTCATTTTCGTCGTCGGTTCAATGGCGATAATCGGAGCAATCGACAGTGGACTTAGAAATGATCATGATGTCCTAGTCATGAAGGGAATCATTGATGGATTTACAGCGATCATTTTAAGTTCAACACTTGGAATCGGCGTCGCTTTCGCAGCCTTACCTGTATTTCTATACCAAGGAATCATTACGCTATTTTCTACACAGATCAGTCGCTTCATTCCAGATGAATTGTTGAATTTCTTCATCACAGAAATGACCGCGACTGGCGGATTGATGATTTTAGCCATAGGGCTAAATCTGATTGGACTGACTAAAATACGGGTCGCCAATTTAATACCGGGCATTTTAGTTGTGGGACTTGTGGTGACGATTATCCATATTATTTGATCGTGTTCGACTGTAAGCAAGTTGCAGCGCACGGGCTACAATTCGGCTCATCTCAAATGGAAGATGCAGTCGTGTACTTTGAAGAACAGCATGTTCCATGAAGCCGGCTATGTTGACAATTCCTTTAATGGATACATCGCCAACAGGAGGCAATTTTTTGCCGACTGCTTTCCCGGGATGAATCGGTCCACTATGGAACAGCAATTGGCCAACAGAGCTTCCTTGTCCTAGGCATGCATCGATGGCTACGATGAAAGCTGTTGGAGAAGAATGTCGTGTTTCTTCAATTTGTTGTTGTAAATTGAGGGCATGCAATGGGTTTTCCAATGTCCCGATAACGGGAAAAGGGAATAAAGGAGATTCGGTAAGATGAGAGCCGGTTAAAGGCCCAAGTGCGTCTCCAGTAGAACGATCGGTTCCAATGCAGTAGAAAATGAGTTCATGCGATGCAAATGGAATGTGTTGAAGGAATAGTGAACTTAATTTCCAAACGACACCGGTTTCTTTATAATGGATACGGTAATCATAAGTGGTAGGAAGTGCAGTTCGCATGAGAAAAACTCCATTTCATTAGTATGATGTATGACTCAATATACGCATGAATCGTCGTAATTATACGGAAGGTGGGCAAAAGTGGATTTAGCAAAAACAGAAGATCCGAGTTTAAAGGAACAGGTTGAAAAGGCGGAGAAATTCTTATTCAGTCAAGAGACATGGGAAATGATCGGGACGACAGCTTTTCGGATTCTAGTGATTGTTATATTGGCAGCTATCGTTGTTAGAGTGGGAAAAATGATTATCCGACGTGTGTTTAAAGTGAAAATGAGGGTGCCTTTGGGCCATTCTGAGCGCCGCGAACAAACGTTGTTGAAGCTGTTGGAAAATACATTGGCTTATGTCGTCTATTTTTCTGCAATCATGGCAGTTCTGGCTGAGTTTTCAATTGATGTGAGGGGATTGTTAGCCGGAGCGGGAGTGCTTGGTCTTGCGGTCGGGTTTGGTGCGCAAAGCCTTGTGAAAGATGTCATCACTGGTTTTTTCATTATCTTTGAAAATCAGTTTTCCGTCGGGGACTATGTGAAAATTGGCACGGCGGAAGGGATTGTGGAAGAAATCGGTTTACGTACGACGAAAATCAAAAGTTTCACAGGAGAGGTCTCCATTTTACCGAATGGAACAATCAGTCAAGTTGTCAATTATTCCATGGAAAACTCGTTGGCGATTGTCGATGTGACGATTCCTTTTGAAGTGGGTGTTGAGAAGACAGAAAAGCTTATTGAAAGCTATTTGACTTCATTAGGTAAGGAGAATGATGATTTTATCAATCACCCGAAGTTGATAGGAGCTCAGAATTTCACGGAAACGGAAGTCATCATACGCATTATTGCTGAAACGAAACCGATGCGTCATTTTGACAGTGCAAGAACAATCGGTATTGGCGTAAAGAAGTATTTGGAGCAGGAAGGCATCGAGATTCCATACCCGACTTTGATCACAAAATCGTTCAGCAATGTCTAAATGGAATAGATCAGAAAGGATGTGCGTGAAAATGGAAGGGAAAGTCTTTGGATTGAATGACGTTGTCGAGATGAAAAAACAGCATCCATGTGGTACAAATGCTTGGAAAATCATTCGCATGGGGGCGGATATCCGCATTAAATGCGAAGGATGCGGACATAGTGTCATGATCCCGCGCAACGAATTTACGAAAAAGATGAAGAAAGTGATCGTCCAAGCGGAATCTTAAGCACGAATGGACATCTGGGACTGATGTCCTTATAATGGAAGAGTTGTATACGGAATTAATGAGTGGACATATAAATGAGAGGTTGTGGAATGAATGGCGTTAACAGCTGGAATTGTCGGTCTTCCGAACGTAGGGAAATCGACGCTATTCAATGCAATTACCAAAGCGGGGGCCGAGGCAGCGAACTATCCGTTCTGTACGATTGACCCGAATGTCGGCATCGTAGAGGTACCGGATGAAAGACTTGAAAAATTGACGGAACTTGTAACACCTAAGAAAACAGTGCCAACTGCATTCGAATTTACAGATATTGCAGGGATTGTTGAAGGGGCAAGCAAAGGGGAAGGACTTGGGAATAAATTCCTATCGCATATTCGTGAAGTGGATGCCATCTGTCAAGTCGTCCGTTGTTTTGCTGACGAGAATATTACGCATGTTTCCGGCAAAGTGAATCCGATTGACGATATTGAAGTCATCAATCTTGAATTGATCCTTGCCGACATGGAAAGCGTGGAAAAAAGGTTGACGCGCGTTTCCAAAATGGCCAAACAGAAAGACAAGGAGGCAATGGCGGAAGAGCCGGTACTCCTGAAACTGAAAGAAGCATTTGAAAACGAACAACCGGCACGTTCCATCGAGTTTGCGGAAGAAGAATACAACCTTATCAAAGGGATGCATCTTTTGACGATTAAACCGATGCTCTACGTAGCGAACGTTTCGGAAGATGAAATTGCGGATGCGGACAACAATGAATACGTACAAGCCGTCCGTGAATTCGCTGAAAAAGATAACGCGCAAGTCATCGTCGTTTGTGCCAAAATCGAAGAAGAGATGGCTGAACTTGAAGATGAAGAAAAAGCAATGTTCCTCGAAGAACTGGGCATTCAAGAGTCAGGCCTTGATCAACTGATCAAAGCAGCTTACAATTTGCTTGGCCTTGCGACCTATTTCACAGCAGGCGTGCAGGAAGTAAGAGCTTGGACATTCCGGAAAGGGATGAAAGCACCGCAATGTGCCGGCATCATCCATACCGATTTCGAGCGCGGATTCATCCGTGCAGAAACGGTTGCCTATGACGCACTGGTCGAATCAGGCTCAATGGCTGCAGCAAAAGAAGCGGGGAAAGTCCGTTTGGAAGGTAAAGAATATGTTGTAAAAGACGGAGACGTTATGCTATTCCGTTTCAACGTATAATAAATGAAAAAGTCGCATCGGTTTCAAAGCCGACGCGACTTTTTTTATTAACTAACCAATTTCTGCGATGCATAGACATAAAGCCTGGGCAATTCAGGATCATCTTTGACAAGCCAGTCATCGGGCAATTTGCGCAATTCCTTATACATGGCGAAATCTCCGGCAGCACCGCCGATTAACAATGCTGCCAAACTGATGAGCAAACCATTTCCAATGGTCAATCCGATTAGGGCGGGTACGATGCCTGTCGTCCAAAAAGGGAGAAGCAAAGCTTTCCGGATGGCACGGTTCGTCATAAGCTGATCAGTTGTCGCATAAGCAATACCCATTTTTAAATTGACACCGACGACCATACGTTTCCAAGGCACTCCACCAAAAATACGAAAGCCGAGCAAATGAAAAAACTCGTGTAAAATAATTAATACAACATAACCGACTACGAAAAAAATGACTGTCCATAACGAAAATGTGAACGTGACCTCTTTTTCAATGACTACCTTCATAATGAATAAAAGAAGGCCGGAAAGGAACGTCAAGACGAGACTTCTCTTTGCTACTGCAGGTAAATCAATTTCAATCACTTTGTCGGGCTCGAGAAATTCATTCAACAAAATCACCTCTATCCATATAGTATACAAGATAATGGTTGAAAGTTTAACGTAGTTATGCTAATATGTATTGATGTGAGTAATACAATTACTTACTCCTTGCCCGCTGCAATCAGCAGGGCCAAAGTCCATAAGGAGGTGACTGAAGATGAGAAAGTACGAAATCATGTACATCATCCGCCCAACGGTAGAAGATGAAGCTAAAAAAGCGTTGATCCAACGTTTTGATGAGGTCCTTACTTCTAAAGGTGCGGAAATCATCGAGTCGAAAGAGTGGGGCAAGCGCCGTCTTGCTTACGAAATCGACGACTTGCGTGAAGGTTTCTACCAGCTTGTAAAAGTAAATGCTGGTGCTGAAGCGATCGATGAGTTTACACGTCTTGCGAACATCAACGAAGATATCCTTCGTCATATGGCTGTTCGTCTTGATGCTTAATCAATATAAAATGAACGACAAATGACATCTACAAAATGATGAGGGAGGTTGAATTCTGATGATTAACCGAGTTGTTTTAGTAGGGCGATTGACAAAAGATCCAGAGCTGAAATATACACAAACCGGTATTGCTGTCACACGTTTCACGTTAGCGGTGAACCGGGCTTTCCAAAGCGCATCAGGCGAAAGGGAAGCTGATTTCATCAGTTGTGTCGCTTGGAGAAAACAGGCTGAAAATATCGCGAACTTCTTGAGAAAAGGAAGTCTTGTCGGAGTGGATGGCCGTATCCAGACGGGCAGCTTCGAAGGACAAGACGGAAAACGTGTCTATACAACTGAAGTTGTAGCAGATAGCACACAGTTTCTTGAGCCGCGTAATGCGAATGCCGACAATAGGTCCGGATCTTCTTACGGTGCGCCGTCCTACGGTGCTCAGCAAGGAGGACAACCGGGCTATCAGAATCAGCAGCCAAATCAACAATACCAACAACCGAATCAACAAAACTATACACGTACTGACGACGATCCGTTTTCGATGGGCGGAGGTCCGATTGAAGTATCGGACGACGACCTGCCGTTCTAAGATCTCGTCATGACGATTAAGTAAGGAGGGAAACACATATGGCACCACGTCGTGGAGGTAAAAGACGTCGTAAAGTTTGTTATTTCACATCCAACAACATTACGCATATCGATTATAAAGATACAGACCTACTTAAGAAATTCATTTCTGAGCGCGGAAAAATCTTGCCTCGCCGTGTAACGGGCAC
Source organism: Sporosarcina sp. ACRSM (assembly GCF_022346545.1). GTDB lineage: Bacteria > Bacillota > Bacilli > Bacillales_A > Planococcaceae > Sporosarcina. Next base: position 26,264 of record NZ_JAKRNU010000004.1, read on the forward strand.
TAGCGCGAAGTATCAGCGTAAACTGACACTTGCGATCAAACGCTCACGCATCATGGCACTTCTTCCGTTCAGCGCGGAAGAAAGATAATTTGATTTATAGATCGCCTCCTTGCATTGGGACAACCCTACAAGGAGGCGATTTTTTTATTGGCAAAATTTGTTGTTAAGTGGTTTGATTGATGATCAAACACAGGCTCTAAGTGATCAATCCGAGGACTAAGCGCACAAAGATGTCACCAAGTGATCAAAGTGAGTCGCAAGCGCCCAAAGTATTCTCCAAGTGATCAAAGCAAGTTGCAAGTGCCCAAAACTGTCTCCAAGTGATCAAAGCAAGTCGCAAGCGCTCAAAGATGTTTCCAAGCGATCAAAGCAAGTTGCAAGCGCTCAAAGATGTCTCCAAGTGATCAAAGCAAGTTACAAGCGCTCAAAGTATTCTCCAAGTGATCAAAGCAATTACCAAGCACTCAAAAGCCCCTACCTTCTCAAAAAACATTTCTTCAAGCAAGCCTATAAGAAAATAGCCCCCAATTCTCAACCATAACAGTACATGCGTTCCTTTTTGTTAAATACATAAATCGTGATACAATTACAGAAGCGCTCTATTTTGTATCGTTAGTTCTGAAAGCGATGGGCATATCAAATTGTCCAGCGCTAGACCGGAGGAATCTAGATGATGAAAGACGATCCGAGAAAAATTACATATGGTGCAATGATGATCGCCTTATTCGCTATTTTGCTGGCGATTATTTTGTATGTACCGCCTATAGGTACGATTACGATGTTCCTTATTCCATTGCCTATCATATTATATGGATTAAGGTATGATCGTGCGTCGACCATTCTTGTGACAGGGGCTGGCATGATTGTGTCCCTTTTGATTGGGGGCATCGCTCTCCTTCCTTTTGCCTTCGTATTTGGGCTGGCGGGCTGGATGATTGCGGAGATGATTAAAGCAGGGAGATCGAAATTGTATTTGTTCATGGGGTTGGCCCTCATGTATATCGTTACTTCTATTATTACGTATGTAGGGGCAGTCTTATTATTCAACATCAATTTTGTGGAACAACTCTTCACAATGATGCGGGAGTCGCAAAAACAATTTGCCTCTTTCATGGGGACGTATGGGACGCTTCCAGCGAGTTATAATGAGATGACGGAAGAATTGTTCACGTTTTATGAACATACAGTTCCCGCTGCTTTTATCTTGACTTGTTTTTTATTTGCTTTTATTACATTAATCCCGAATTTGTTTTTTGCTAAACGATTGGGGCATGAAGTACCGAAGTTTCCGCCATTCCGGAATATGAAATTGCCTGTCATTACTGTTTTGGCATATGGAGTGGTCCTGCTCCTGAATATGACGGTTGCCATGGAGCCGGGAACCGATTTGTATCTGATCTGTGTCAATGCAACGATTATTTTAAGGACGCTTTTCCTATTGCAAGGGATTGCACTAATTCATTTCTATTTGCATGAAACGAAGTTGCCGAAAGCAGTCACGGTCGTTGGAACATTATTTGCGTTATTTCTCCATCCGGTGACGACATTACTCGGGGTGCTGGATGCAGGCGTCAATATCCGTGCCTGGATTAGCAAAGACAAGAGCAGATAGGAGGGTGGAACAATGACATCATTTTTTCGGAAAAGGGCAATTCGTTATCCATTACTTCTATTGTCGCTCTTAGGTCTAGTAGCGTCAGCTCTCCTTCTGATGTCCTTTTTTTGGATCGGGCTTGTTTTTACAATTGTATTTGTAGTGACAGTAGGAATTGCATGGAAGATAGAAGAACGTACGTATGTCGAAACGGAAAATCATATTGAAACACTCGCCTTTCGGGTGAAAAAAGCTGGGGAAGAGGCTTTTCATGAATTGCCGATTGCCATCCTTCTCGTTAATGAAAAGAATATGGTTGAATGGGCAAATCCGTTTGCCATGAAAGTGTTTGGTGCAGAGTCTCTCATTGGTGATGAATTATTTAATCTCTCCGGGCAATTCCGCACAATTGTGAAAGGGACTAAAGCCGTTGATCCATTTATTACAGTCGGAGAACGGACGTACAAAGCCATTTATAAAGCGGAAGAGAAGTTGATTTACTTATTTGATGTGACAGAGCAAGTGGAGATCGAGTCGCTGTATTATGCAGACCGTACAGTATTGGGCATCATGCTTGTCGATAATTATGATGAACTTTCCCAAGCGATGGATGATCAGACAAGAAGTCAGCTGAATTCGTTGGTGACGTCACTTGTCAATCGTTGGGGAACGGAAAATGGCATCTTCGTTAAGAGAATTGCTTCTGACCGTTTCCTTGCAGTCTTTAATGAAGCGACTTTGGCTGATTTGGAGAAGACAAAATTCTCGATTTTGGATGATATTCGGGAAAAGACAGCCGAGCAGAGCACCGCGTTGACTCTGAGTATCGGTGTAGGAACAGGCTCCACTTCGCTGACGGAGCTGGGTGAACTGGCACAATCCAGCCTTGACCTTGTCCTCGGACGCGGCGGCGATCAGGTGGCCATCAAACGACATGATGGTAAATTGAAATTTTATGGCGGAAAGACCAATCCAGTTGAAAAAAGGACACGAGTTCGGGCAAGGGTCATCTCTCACGCACTACGTGATTTGATTCAAAGCAGTGATAAAGTTTTTATCATGGGACATAAAATGCCGGATATGGATGCAATTGGCGCTGCTATCGGGGTTCGGAAAATGGCCCGTATGAACAATATTGAAGGCTACATCGTCATCAATTTCAATGAACTGGATGGCAGCGTCACGCGTTTAATGGATGAAATTGATCGCGATGTCACGCTTGCAAGCCAATTCATCCAACCGGATGACGCGCTGCCTTTAATGACAGAACGTTCACTTGTCATCATTGTGGATACGCATAAGCCAAGTATGGTCATTGATGAACGTGTGCTTGAAAAGGCTGAAAAAGTGGTCGTCATCGATCACCATAGGCGAGGCGAAGAATTTATCAATAATACGATGCTTGTCTATATGGAACCTTATGCTTCCTCTACTGCGGAGCTTGTTACGGAATTGCTCGAGTACCAGCCGAAGAACGAGAAGCTGACGATGCTTGAATCGACCGCATTATTAGCTGGTATCATTGTCGATACGAAAAGCTTCACTTTGCGGACAGGAGCTCGAACATTTGAAGCGGCATCGTATTTAAGGACGTACGGAGCAGATACCGTTCTCGTTCAACGATTATTAAAAGAGGATATTAAGACGTATATTGCCCGTTCGAAATTGATTGAGACCGTCGAGGTATTGGAAGGCGGGATTGCGATTGCCAAAGGGCAGGATCAAGTTACCTATGGCCCGGTACTGATTGCACAAACGGCAGATATTTTATTGACGATGCAGGGCATTGTAGCGTCCTTTGTCATTGCACCTCGGGAGGACGGTAAAATCGGAATCAGTGCCCGTTCTCTTGGTGATTTGAATGTCCAGCTTGTTATGGAAGAACTTGGCGGGGGAGGGCATTTGACAAATGCAGCCTGCCAGTTGGAGGTTGAAACCGTTCAAGAAGCCGAGGACATGTTAAAATCAGTATTAGAGACAAGAATGGAAAGGGGAAATTCATCATGAAAGTAATTTTTTTGCAAGACGTAAAAGGTAAGGGTAAAAAAGGGGAAGTGAAAGAAGTATCTGTTGGTTACGCGCAAAACTTCTTACTCAAAAACAATTTGGCGGTGGAAGCAACGCCCGGGAATATGAGTAAATTGGAAGGCCAAAAGAAACGCGCTGAAAAAGATGCAGCAGAAGAATTAGCAGAAGCGAAAAAGCTGAAAGCGCAGCTCGATGAAATCACGGTTGAAATGACTGCAAAGTCCGGTGAAGGTGGACGCTTATTCGGTTCGATCACAACAAAACAAATTGCAGAAGCATTGCACAAAACGAAAGGCATTAAAGTGGATCGTCGGAAAATGGAACTCGCAGATGCCATCCGGACACTCGGATATACAAATGTTCCAATTAAAATCCACCCTGAAGTAACGGCTACGTTGAAAGTGCATGTAACAGAAGAAAGATAAGGAGATAGAAAGATGGACCAGACGTTCGATCGCGTCCCCCCACATAATAACGAAGCTGAACAGTCGGTCATCGGGGCAATTTTCCTTGAACCGCAGGCATTGATTACGGCGGCGGAGCTTCTCATTCCGGAAGACTTCTACAGGATTGCGCATCAGAAGATCTTTGATACGATGATCAGTCTAAGCGACAAAGGGCAGGCTATTGACGTTGTCACCGTTACAGAAGAACTTTCGGCTAAAAAAGAGTTAGAAGATGTCGGAGGTATTTCATATTTGACGGAACTTGCCAACGCCGTCCCAACAGCCGCTAATATCGCATTTTACGCACGGATTGTAGAAGAGAAGGCACTATTACGCCGTCTAATTCGTGTGGCGACATCGATCGTGGAAGACGGCTATGCGCGGGAAGATGAAGTGGAAGCCTTATTATCTGAAGCAGAAAAGAAGATGATGGAAGTTTCCAACCGGAAAAATGCCGGTGACTTCCGTCATATTAAGGACGTCCTTGTCGAAACCTATGACAATATCGAGCTTCTCCATACTCGGAAAGGCGATATTACAGGTATTCCAACAGGGTTTCGTGATTTGGACAAGATGACAGCCGGTTTTCAGCGCAATGACTTAATTATCCTAGCTGCCCGTCCTTCCGTCGGTAAGACGGCGTTCGCATTGAATGTGGCACAAAATGTGGCCACGAAAACCGATGAGAATGTAGCCATCTTCAGTTTGGAGATGGGGGCGGACCAGCTCGTCATGCGGATGCTTTGTGCGGAAGGGAATATCGATGCCCAAGTGTTGCGGACCGGTGCGCTTGAAGCGGAAGATTGGCGCAAACTGACAATGGCGATGGGCAGTCTATCGAATGCGGGGATTTTTATCGACGATTCTTCCGGTATCCGGGTCAATGAAATTCGCTCCAAATGCCGTCGTCTCCAACAAGAGCATGGTCTGGGCATGATCATCATCGACTATTTACAGCTAATTTCAGGGAGTGGACGTGCTGGTGAAAATAGGCAGCAGGAAGTATCGGAAATTTCTCGTTCATTGAAAGGACTGGCAAGGGAATTAAAAGTACCTGTCATTGCACTTTCCCAGCTTTCTCGTGGTGTTGAGCAACGTCAGGATAAGCGTCCGATGATGTCCGACCTTCGGGAATCCGGGAGTATCGAGCAAGACGCGGATATTGTTTCGTTCCTTTATCGGGAAGATTATTATGATAAAGAGACCGAAAATCAGAATATCATTGAAATCATTATCGCAAAACAACGGAACGGTCCAACTGGTACTGTCTCGCTCGCATTTGCGAAAGAATACAATAAATTCGTCAACATCGACTGGAGTCAACACCAACCACCAGCAGGAGCTTAGACTTCAAGCAATGCATTTCAAAAGACCTCTTATCAAATGGAATTATCGTTTGATAAGAGGTCTTTTTACATTCTATCCCAAAGGGTATAACTTCTCAGTAAGTATCCATTAAATGGTGATATATAAGAATAATTGGATGCAATTATACAAATGTATTACAAAGGACTCTAAGTATACAAGAGACGAAAAAAATATGTTAAATTAGAGAGGTGTGAAAAATAGAGCATATCTTGACTAACTACTGGTTTTCCGGTCGAAATACGGAAGGAGTACAAACATGTTTTTCAAAGGCATGAATAATAGAGGGAAAGAGCGTACTTCCCCTATGTTCATAAAACCTTTCACAAAGGTTAACATCATCTTGATTAGTACTTTGTTGTTAATAGCCATCGGCATACAAACAGGTTTTGCAAATACATTACAAGGCTCAGGCCTTTCTACTGTTTTCCATATCTATTCAGAAGGTGAATATGTAGGCGCCATTTCCGACAAGGAAAAAATAGAGGAATTGAAAGAACAAGAGCTACAACAAGCGGCCTCCGAATATGGAAATCTCTCCTTATCAATTGGCACGGACTTGTCCGTCATTCCGGAATTGGTCTTCGCAGCTGAAACGGAAGACGAACCCGTACTTGAAAAACTTCATGAACTGTTATCTGTGGAAGCAGAGGCAACTGGCGTTGTCATTGACGACAAACTGGCATTCTATGTCAAAGACCAAGACGCCTACGATGAAGTGATTCGCCAATTGAAACTGCAAAATGTAACGGAACAAGAGCTTGACGAATTCGAAGATCGCATGTCCTCTACAACTACAATCCCCCCTTTGAAGGAGGGTGAAACCCGTATCCTCGATATTCTGTTTAGCGGCGAGATGAAAGCAGAGACGGGGAGCACGTCTCCAGCGGAAGTGAGAACGGTAAAAGAAGCTTTAGTCCTACTAAACAAAGGCACGTTGGAAGAAAAGAAATATACCATTCAATCCGGGGATGTCTTAGGCGGAATTGCGTCTGCGCATCAGATGACGACAGCCAAATTGCTTGAGCTCAATCCGGGTTATACAGTCAACACCCTTCTCCAACTTGGAGACGAATTGAATGTGACCGTCACAGAACCTTATGTTGAAGTGGAAGTCCATTACGAAGCGAAAAATAAGCAAACGATTAAACATAAAAAGATTACAGAAAAAGATAGCTCGATGTTTAAAGGCGAAAAGAAAGTGACCCAAAAAGGATCGGATGGCGAAAAGGTCGTTACGAAATACATCCGAAAACGCAATGGCCAAACAGTAGGTAGTGATGTCATCGACGAAAAGATCCTTGTTGAACCGACTGACAAAGTGTTGGTCGTAGGAACAAAGGTGATGCCTTCCAGAGGCACAGGCACATTTGTATGGCCTACAGTCGGTGGATACGTATCGAGTCAGATGGGCGTCAGATGGGGAAGAGTGCATCAAGGGATTGACATTGCCCGCCCATCATCCCGCACCATTTTAGCGGCTGACAATGGAGTGGTCACTAAAGTAAGTCGACATAGCACTTACGGGAACCACATTGTCATTAAGCATAACAACGGTTATGAAACATTATATGCCCATCTTGCTTCGACGAATGTGAAAGTTGGACAAACTGTCCCACAAGGAGCAAAAATAGGGGTCATGGGTTCAACAGGCCGTTCGACTGGTGTTCATCTTCATTTTGAAGTGATAAAAAATGGAAAAAATATTAATCCATTATCTGTAGTAAGCAAATAAATGCATCCGGGACGGTACACTGTTGTATCGTCCTTTTTGCTTTTTGGTAGCAATGTTTAGAGCCGAAGGGTTAAGTGATCTTCTGTATAAATAGCGGTTATGTGTGCGTATATACCCATGTTTCGACAAGATTCGGAAATTTATTTCCCGGGAAATGAATTGTTGTGGTTTTGCGAATCGCTTGGAAGCGTGATAGAGTTAAAGAAAATGTATTGTGGCGCTATAAAGGCGGGAAAGGATAGAGAATATGCAAAGTAAAACAATCCTTGTAGTAGACGATGAAAAACCGATTGCAGATATATTGGAATTCAATTTAAAAAAAGAGGGCTTTCAAGTATTTTGTGCTTATGATGGGGAAGAAGCGCTTGAAAAAGTGGAAGAAGTCAAGCCAGACATTATGTTGTTGGATATTATGCTTCCGAAACGGGATGGTATGGAAGTCTGTCGAGAGGTTCGTAAAAAGTATGACTTTCCCATTATCATGCTTACGGCGAAAGACTCTGAAATTGATAAAGTGTTAGGGTTGGAACTGGGCGCGGATGATTATGTTACCAAACCATTTGGTACCCGCGAACTGATTGCCCGTGTGAAAGCCAATTTACGCAGACAGTTGAAAACAGTCTCGGATGAGCAGGAAGTGACGACGAATAATATTGAAGTAGGTAGTCTGATCATACAACCGGATGCCTATCTCGTATTGAAACGTGATGAAACGATCGAATTGACGCATCGTGAGTTTGAATTGCTTCATTATCTTGCGAAGCATATTGGGCAAGTGATGACGCGTGAACATCTGTTGCAGACTGTTTGGGGCTATGATTATTTTGGAGATGTCCGGACGGTGGATGTTACCATCAGACGGCTGCGCGAGAAGATTGAAGATACACCGAGCCATCCAGCGTGGATTGTCACGCGCCGTGGCGTTGGTTATTATTTACGGGATCCGGAACAGGAGTAATCATCATGCAAAAAGTCGGTCTTTTCCGGTCGATTCATCTTAAATTTGTACTCATAAACGTGATGCTTATCCTCATTGCCATGCAAATTATCGGGTTCTACTTTGCCCAAAGGCTTGAAGATACATTGAAAGAAAACTTCACGACATCGATTATAGATCGAATGAATTTGGCTGAGTTCAGCGTGCGGGAAGAGATGTTAAAGGACGTGGATGAACCCTCACTTTCAACGAGGCTCCGTACTGTCCTTTCCAGCGTTACATCGGATGACATCAGTGAAATCCGGGTTGTCGATACAAAATATACGATTCTTGCGACATCAGCCATGGAAAATGGCTCGATGGTCGGTCAACGTTTTCCTGATGATCTCGTAAGAAAATCCATTATGTCGGAGTCACCGGATGATGCTATTTACCTTGACTCGATGAAACGGATATGGATATTGGTGACGCCAATCATCTCGGAGAACAAAGTTATTGGAGCCATCTATGTCAAATCTAATATTGAAAAAGTGTATGAGCAGATTGAAGAGATCAACCAAATTCTGGCGGGCGGCGTAGCCGTTTCATTGACGATTACAATCATCATTGGCATCTTTATCGCCCAGACGATGACAAGACCGATTTCGGATATGCGACGTCAGGCACAAACGATGGCAAAAGGGGATTTTTCTCGTAAAGTACGTGTTTATGGAAATGATGAAATTGGTCAGTTGGCAATCGCCTTCAACCATTTGACGAACCAATTGCAGGAATCTCAGTCGACGACAGAAAGCGAAAGGCGCAAACTAGCTTCTGTTTTGGAGAATATGACAGACGGAGTCATTGCGACCGATCGAAAAGGTCGCGTTAGTCTTATCAACGATTCTGCTCTTGCCATGTTAAGATTGACAAGGGATCTCGTATTGAATCGACCGATTACGAGTATTCTTAGCGTGGAGCAGGAGTATGCCTTTGAAGACTTGATCCAACTGAAGGAGTCGATCGCCTTAGATTTCAGTACTGATGAGCAGCCTGCAATTTTGCGCGCCAATTTCTCTGTCACGCAACGTGAAACGGGCTTTGTCAATGGTCTCATCGTTGTTTTACATGACAATACAGAACAGGAAAAAATCGATATGGAGAGACGGGAGTTCGTCTCCAACGTTTCACATGAACTGCGCACGCCATTGACGACAATGCGTAGCTATTTGGAGGCCCTTGCCGATGGGGCTTGGCAGGATAAGGAGATTGCACCATCCTTTCTGCATGTGACACAAACGGAGACGGAGCGGATGATCCGCCTCGTCAATGATCTATTGAAATTATCGCGAATGGATAGCGAGGATTACGATCTGAACTTGGAATGGGTAGAATTCAACGACTTCTTCGACTCAATTATCGATCGCTTTGAGTTCTCGAAATCACAGGATGTCAAATTCAATCGTCTGCTTTCCAATGAAGACTTTTTTGTGGAAATTGATACGGACAAGATGACACAGGTAATTGATAATATCATATCGAATGCCATGAAGTATTCACCGGACGGCGGGGAAATCTGCTTTAGTGTCACGCAGTCCGACGATCAGATTCAAGTGATGATCTCCGATGAGGGGATGGGGATACCGAAAGCCAATGTCAAGCGTATATTTGAACGGTTCTACCGGGCCGATCGAGCGCGCTCACGTGCTTTGGGCGGTACGGGCCTTGGTCTTGCGATTGCCCGTGAAATGATCATGGCGCATGGCGGCGACATATGGGCAGAGAGCGAAGAAGGTAAAGGAACGACGATCTACTTTACATTACCGATTGAACATCAAGAGGAGGGTGAATGGGATTGAAACATATTGAAACGGTCAAATCCATCATACTTCTCCTACTGATAGCCTTAAGTATCACGTTCACGTTTTCCATTTGGACGTACTCTCCGCGTTACGAAACGATTGATCAATCACCGACAACTGATAGTATTGCCATTGCCAATAAAGAATCGATTGATCACATCATCAAACCATATAAGACTGTCTTTAATTTTAACGACAGTCTGAGAGGCACAGTGAATCCAAAAGAGATCGATATGATTATCGACAAAATCACCGATTGGAAAATTACAGACATCTCACTTGTTAATCAGAATTTCGGTGCAGAAGAATTGGGAGCCTTGTTAAGGAAACCGAACCGGTTTACATTGTATTACCATGGAGAAGTGCCGTTGACGATTTATGATACGGTGCTCTACATGGATGAGAATATGTTGAGTGTCCCTGAAATCTCTTTTGATCGGCTTGTCATTGATTGGAATGCTTCTCATACGTATTTGGATATTCTATTTATAAGTAAAATGAACAAAACGATGTACAGTGCAAAAGCGCAAGTAAGGGACTATGAGGAATTTGAACGTACCATCTTGGCAAGGGGACAGGAATTCGAAGAGTACAGTGAAGTGAATCCAGGGGGCTCACCTTATATCGTCGTGCCAACTGGAGCTGTGGAAGCAAGGAAGAATACGTATTTCCAAGAAGAAGTTAGGCCTAGCCAATTTCGTGATGCGTTGTTCAGCGATCCGAGTGCCGTTCGACGCAGTCAACTGTCCTCCAATGTAGAGGAGTACGGAGATAATTATGAATTGATGAAAGTGCATACGGATAAAAAGAAGCTGGATTACGTCTATCTTGTCAATGAAGACGATGAATTAGCCATTCCATCGGAGTTGTTGGAGAAAGCAATCTATTATGTGAATGAACATAGCGGATGGACAAATGAATACCGCTATACCTATATGGATCCGGCATCCCGTACAGTGCGGTTCCGATTATTTCTGCACGGTCTTCCTGTTTATACGGACTCTTCATCAACAACAGAAATTGTACAAAAGTGGGGAAAGCAGGGAATCATCGGTTATGCGAGACCTTACTATTACTACACGTGGGACGACGCTATTAAATCGGAACCGCAACAGTTACCGTCAGGTTTAGACGTTGCCAATAGACTGAAGGACTCCGATATGATCAACTTCGATACGGTCGAAGAAATTGCCCTCGGATATTTTATGAAATATGACATGGAACGGGGTTTGTTGATCATGGAACCGTCATGGTTTTACCTGGCGAAAGGAAATTGGAGCCGTTTCTCGCCTAGTGCATTGGGAGGTGGCCTGATTGGATTGGAATAAAACAAAAACGATATTTATCATCGTATTTTCCATTTTGAATGTTTTCCTTTATTCTTTCTATTTCAATCGGCTCATGGACGAACAAAATGTACAGGTGATGGGGAAAACCTCAACAGAAGACTTGTTAAAGATGGACAATATCACCTATAGTGAATTGCCACCTTATATTAATGATCCCTCCTACTTATCGGCCAAGTCCAAGAAGTTCACAAAGGAGCAACTGGACGCTCTTGACAATCAAGAACCGATCATCGAGGACGAAACACGCATCAAATCCATCTTGAAAGAGCCCGTCAGTGTGATGAATGCAAAAGGGGACTATGATTTCACGGAGTTCTTATCCAAGCATGTGTTGTTCGGTTCGGATTACGTCTTATGGGATGTAGATGAAGAAGAACGGCGGGCGCTATTTTTTCAAAAAGTGAAGGATAATCCAATCTACTTTAGCCGCAAAGCGATGCTAACCGTCTTTATGAACCGTGATGGAGAAGTGACGTATTACGAGCAAAGCATGTTTGATGAATTCGATAGTTTTAACCGGAAGAAAGACTTGATTTCACCGATTGAGGTGTTGGGGAATCTGTATTCACGAGGCTATTTACCGCAAGATTCCAGCCTTCAACAAATGACACTCGGTTATTCGACGTTTGTCCAAGTGACGGAAACGCAAGTGTTTGCCCCGACATGGCATGTTCGTGTAAAATTGAAGGATGGCAAGGTGGAAGATTATTTTATCAATGCGATTGAAGGTAAAATGATAGAGTTTCAGACGGAGTCATCGGATGAGGATGAGGACAATGAATGAGAGGTTTTAACAATGCGTTTTAGCGTACTCGCAAGCGGCAGTACCGGCAATGCGATTTATATAGAAAATGACGAGCATTCTTTTCTCGTCGACGCTGGATTCAGTGCTAAGAAGATGGAAAGTTTGATGGCCGGTATCAATCGGTCCATGAAAGAGCTCGATGGAATTTTTGTAACGCATGAACATAGCGACCACATAAAAGGAATTGGCGTTGTTGCCCGGAAGTATGGACTGCCGATTTATGCAAATGAGAAGACATGGCAAGCGATGGACGGGCTTGTCGGGACTATTCCGCTCGATCAGCGGTTTCAGTTCGATATGGAAACGGTGAAATCATTCGGTTCACTCGACGTCCAGTCATTTGCCGTTTCACATGATGCAGCGGACCCGATGTTTTATGCTTTCCATGAAAATGGGCGGAAGCTTGTCGTCATTACGGATACAGGTTATGTCAGTGATCGGATGAAAGGGCATATCCGCGGTGCCGATTCGTTTGTATTCGAAAGCAATCATGATGTCAGCATGTTGCAAATGGGCCGTTATCCATGGTCCGTCAAGCGACGGATTCTTAGCGATGTGGGGCATGTGTCGAATGAAGATGCAGCGGTGGCGATGAGTGAAGTCGTTGAACAGAAGGAAACGCATATTTATTTATCGCATTTGAGCAAAGATAATAATATGAAAGATCTCGCAAGGATGAGCGTTACACAAACATTGCAAACGTGTGGCATCATGACGGGCGAATATGTCCATTTACATGACACTGACGCCGAACAGCCGACGGAACTTGTCACAGTTTGAAAGAGAGGATAACCCCTTGCTAAGCGGCAAGGGGTTTAATTTTTTTCTTTGGGAATACGCAGTTGAAAATGCGGAATATGGGTAATGTTAAGTAGAGCATTTATCTTCATTCAGCGGGCTGAACGAAGATAAAGCCTCCGGCGGATGTCACAGATTTTGAAGGGAGTTAAGGAAGGCAACCTAAGTTCGCCGCGTCCTGAAAGAAAGTGCCTTAATTTCTGCAAAGGACACAGAAATACGGCCAATCGAACCCTTCGCTGTTCGATTGGCAACGGTTGCATGACCAACATCCTGTTGGCCTCAAGCTCGATTCAAAATCTGGACGCAATTACGCCGAGGCGTAATTGATGGAAAGGAAAGGGAGAGGTTTATGGATGAATTCAACCGACCTGAAGATCGGGAACAAAAGCCACTGATACCGGAAAATGAAACGCCGACCAATACACGGACAGAGTATAAGCCGCCAAGTCCAAAACGAAAAAGCGGTTTTTTACCGAGTCTTCTTGGTGCAATCGTTGGAGGGCTTGTCGTGTGGCTACTGATGTCAAGTCTAACGGGACCGTCCGGCAAGCAAGTCGGAGATGGGGATTCAAATGAGAACGGACATTTTCAAACCGAACAGATTTCATTTGATGTTACGACGGATATTACGGAAACCGTGGAAAAAGTGGCCGATGCAGTTGTCGGTGTGACGAATTTACAGACGGTCCGTGATTTTTGGTCGACTTCTGAAACGACGAGGGAGACGGGTACAGGTTCCGGCGTTATCTACAAAAAAGAAGGCGACAAAGCGTTTATCGTCACCAATTACCACGTCGTTGAAGGAGCGCAGGAATTGGAAATCACATTCGACGATGGTACGAAAACGAAAGGGACACTTGTAGGAAGCGATATGTGGACAGACCTGGCCGTCATTGAAATCGATTCTGCCAATGTGACGTCCGTTGCTGAGTTTGGCGATTCGGACGCCTTAAAACGCGGGGAAACCGTGATTGCCATTGGTAATCCACTTGGACTTGGTTTCTCTGGTTCGGTGACTGTAGGCGTTGTATCGGGAAAAGATCGTTCGATCCCGATCGATTTTGACAATAACGGAACGATCGACTGGCAGGCAGACGTGTTGCAAACCGATGCAGCCATTAACCCGGGGAACTCAGGCGGAGCCCTTATTAACCTTTCAGGACAGCTGATCGGTATCAATTCCATGAAGATTTCAGAAGCGATTGTCGAAGGGATTGGACTTGCCATTCCGATGAACTTGGCAAAACCGATCATCGAGCATCTCGAAACGACGGGCACAGTGAATCGTCCGACGATGGGTGTCACATTACTCGATCTGAGAAGTATTCCCTCCCACCAACAACAGCAAATGTTGAAAATTCCAGCCGAAGTGAAAGACGGGGTTGTCGTCACAGAAGTGATGCGTAATTCAGCGGCTGAACTTGCAGGTGTAAAAAAGTACGATGTCATTGTCGAAATGGATGAGGAGAAGATCGGAGACATGGTCACATTACGTAAACATCTGTACAATGAAAAAGAAGTGGGCGATACGATGCAAATGAAAGTATACCGAGAGGGGAAATTACTCGAAATTGAAATGGAATTAAGGGATGGCAATTCATTCTAAAAGGACAATGTGTAAACATTGTTAACAAGAAACTTATCCACAGCAGGTAGAATAGCGAATCATTGCTAACCTACCTGCTTTTCATATGTTTTCACGCTTTGTGGATAAGTTTGAATATTTGTGAATAACTTTGTGTAAAAGAAAAAGGAGAATAAAATGAAAATTTATAGTTGTGAAACCCATATAAATCAAGCACTTGACGTATTTGTTGCGGAAGAAAAGAATTTCCCGATCATGAAAGAGAACACGGAAGAAGAAAAGTTATCCACACGGTGTACCTATTGTGAGGAGCTAGCATTATATATAGTGGCAAATGAATAAACCGCCACAATATATAGAAAATTATGTGGATATGTGCATAACTTATGTGGACAACTTGTTTGTAAATAGGACGTAAAGGTGGACAACATGTGAATATTACAATTGTGACGGTAGGTAAACTGAAAGAAAAGTACTTGAAAATGGGGATCGATGAGTTCGTCAAACGCCTTGGGCCTTACGCCAAAGTCAATCTCGTTGAAGTTGCAGACGAAAAAGCTCCAGAATCGTTAAGTGAAGCGGATATGGAAATTGTGAAGAAAAAAGAAGCCGATCGGATTTTGGCTAAAATCGGGGCGGATGTTTATGTCATTGCTCTTGCCATTGAAGGGAAGATGAAGACATCGGAAGAATTAGCTGAGGATTTGGAGTCGTTGATGACATACGGGCGCAGCAAAGTGGCATTCGTCATCGGCGGATCACTCGGCCTGCATGGCAGTGTGATGAAACGGGCAGACGAATACTTGTCCTTTTCGAAAATGACCTTTCCGCACCAGATGATGAAGCTGATTTTGTTGGAACAGATCTATCGAGCTTTCAGGATTATGAAGGGGGAACCGTACCACAAGTAAATGAAGTTTGGAGTCAAAATGGAATCTAGTGCAGTCAATGGAGATAAGTCGGGTTTATTTGTTTAAATCATTTTATTGGATTGATATATAGTTTTTCATAAACGAGAAGGAGATTGGACGTACCCAGTCTCCTTTATTTTCTATCATTGAATTCTAAAAAGCCCATAAACAGTATGTATTAAAAATAGAAATATGCAATATTACGATAAAATGCTGAATGTCATCAATATATAGGTTGGCAACTGGAGGTTGCGCATTGGTGCACCTAGAACTAGCTTTACTTCATCTACTCACTTGTTTAATACTGAAATTGTAAGGAAAGGCGATGAGAAATATGATTTTTAGTGAACGATTAAAAAGAGAAAGAGAAAAAAAAGGATGGTCACAAGCAGAGCTTGCTGAAAAAATTCATGTTAGTCGTCAGTCTGTTTCAAAATGGGAGACCGGAAAAAACTATCCAAATATTGAGGTAATCATCGATCTGAGTGATTTATTTGGTATTACGATAGATGAACTATTAAGGAGTGATGAAGTGTTGAAAGAGAAAGTAATTCAAGATAGTAAGCAATTGGCGTATCCAAAGTGGAAAGTTTTATTCGATAGTGTGTTTTTATTAGGTGCTTTTTTATTAGTGTCAAAAATAGTCATTATCGCATTAAATCATTTTTGGGGAACGAATATTCTTATACTAGAAGGTTTACCAAAAGCTATCACCAATTTTTTACCACTAATTTTAATGGTGGCTGGTGGGATTGGCAGCGATCAATTGAAAGATAAATATATTTAATTTAATTCAGCACAATCAACTGGCAATGAAATAAAACGAACAATCACTTCCAACTAATCTTTAGGCTTTTCCGCGTAATAAGGGGAAATTACTGGCCTGTTAAGAACTGTTATATTGAAGAGTAAAACCCTCATTTTTCCACAAAACGGTGAACCGTATCATAAATAGAGGCAAGAAAGTTGTGGACACGGTGGAGTTTTTTGCAATAATTACAGGACAGGTCCATCGTATGAATGAACCTGTCCCTATGTACTTACTTCTTCAACTTTGCATTCAATAAGACGTTATTTAGCTTGACTTCACTCTTTTGTCTTTTCCAGTTCCCGCTATTCTCATCGTTTCTTGTATATATTGAGCGGATTTGTGTAATAGCTTCATTTCTTCTTCATCCAACTCGATTTCCAGCTGCTGTTCTACACCGTTTTTACCAATAATGCACGGCATGCTGAATGCAACGTCTCCTTCATAGCCGTACTGGCCATTTAGTGTAGTACAGACTGGGTAAACACTTCGCTCATCCAATAGTACCGCCTTTGCTAACGTAATTGCTGCTTGAGCAATGGCTGCATTGGTCCATCCTTTACTCGTAATCACATCGTAAGCAGTATCTACAACTTTTTGTCCAAATACCTCTCGATTGAGTGCCTCTTTCCCCTGAAAATGGATGTCCAATTCTTTTTCCCCGAAACCTTGAACGTTTAAACGGCTGAAGACCGGGAATGCCGTCATTCCATGTTCCCCCATCATATAACCTGTGACACTTTTCGGGTCAATATTATAATTAGATGCTACCGCATGGCGTAAACGGGCGGAATCAAGCATCGTCCCTGTTCCGAATAGACGCCCCTTCGGATATCCAAACTCATTTTCGGCAATATAAACAATCGTATCCAACGGATTTGTAATTAGAATGATAATGGCATCTTTCGTGTATGTTGTAATGCCCTCCATGACTTCACGTATGACGTCCGCATTTACTTCTGCAAGTAACGCTCTGTCCGGTTTTGCGTTTTTATCAGTGATGATGACACTTGGTCCCGCGGCAATAATAATGATATCTGCATCTTTTACATCCTGATAATCACCAGCATACACATTCGTGTTAGCCATATAGGTAAGGGCTGTTGCATGGGCCTGATCAAGGGCTTCTCCAAAAGCTACATCTTTATCTTTATCAATTACAACAATCTCAGAAAAAAGATCCGTTTTCATCGCGTCGGCGAGTACATAAGAACCAACATGTCCGACGCCAATAACTGCAAGTTTATTATTCTTCATTTTTTTCCTCCTCGTCATCCATTACTATCAACGTTCACCATAAAATGTTTCTTAAGATAATTTTAACGGTTTAAAATTAAATGTCTATGATTCACAGAGGAAACAAATAATATGGAATCATTGGAATATTCATTCGCATTGACCCTATTATTATACTATATTAAAATTATGAATTATATGAGTTTAGTGCAGCCTAGAAGAGAAGAGGAGAAAAATGTCACATCGAGAAGAGTTAGAAAAAATAAACAACACAAAATTAACGATTTTTAATATTCCAATCGGCTGGTTTTTGCTGATTGTTGTCATCACACTATTTGCCATGTACACAGGAAATTTACCTGCGGGAATAGTTGGGGCTCTCCTGATTATGATGGTTCTGGGAGAGTTTTTTGGCTGGATTGGCGATCGAACGCCGATTTTACGAAGTTACCTTGGTGGGGGAGCAATTGTAGCTATTTTTGGCTCTGCTTTTTTGAAGCATATGAACTGGATACCCGAGGAAACGACGCTCATGATTACCGATTTCATGCAAGTGGGTGGCTTTTTAAATTTATACATTGCTGGATTAATAACGGGTAGTATTCTTAGTATCGATTCAAAAGTTTTGGTGAAAGCAGGAACCCGCTTTGCGATTCCTCTGCTTGTGGGGGTGGCGACTGCCATCGTCATCGGGGGAACCATGGGCTTCTTAATCGGGGACGGCTTTATCCAAACGGTTCTCATTATTGTACTCCCGCTAATGGGAGGCGGCATGGGGCTGGGCGGAGTGCCGATGTCTCAATTATATTCTGACGTGTTAGGCAATGATCCTAGTTATTATATTTCGCTTCTCGTTCCGGCGATTGCTTTAGGTAATTTATTTGCGATTGTACTTGCGAGCGTATTAAACGGCCTTGGAAACAAGTTCCCGAAGTTAACAGGTAACGGGGTGATGATCCCAGGGTTTCAATACGAAAAACAGAAAGAAACGGATTACAGTATCAGCCAGTTAGGAATCGGCTTGATTGCTGGATTGCTGTTTTTAACCATCGCTACCTTGTTGGGAAAACTTATTCCACTTCATCCTTTTGCATTGATGATCCTTCTGATTGCGATTTTTAAAATAACGAACATTCTCCCGAAATTTTTGGTAGATGCAGCAGTTTCATGGTTTCATTTCGTCTTGAAAAACTGGACTTATGCATTATTAGTTGGGATTGGAATTACATTTACTGACCTTAATGTAATCATTGAGGCGTTTACCCTTGAATTCGTTCTTATCGTTGGAATTACTGTCATTGGCGTGATGTTGATGACTGGTTTTATTGGCAAGTTAGTTGGTATTTATCCGATTGAAGCTTCCATTACGGCAGGATTAGGCATGATTAGTATGGGAGGCACTGGTGATGTTTCCGTTCTGGCGGCAGCTAGAAGAATGGAATTAATGGCATTCTGTCAAATCGCCTCCACATTAGGAGCATCACTAATCTTACTGTTGGCGGACTTTTTTGCGAACCTGCTATAGATGGGGATAGTCCAGGTTAAAAAAATAACGAGCTTGATTGATTTTCACGAAGACGATTCTTCTGCAAACGAGTCCTGTTTGTGAAATGAAAATGTAAGCCGAATTATAAAAAGCACATCAATTATGATGACGGGTTCGGTACGCGGAGAGAAAACGTTAAAGTGCATAGCAAATGGGGACACCATTCACACTTGAATTGTGTCCCTATTTTTGTTGTTATACCAATATTTAAAGTAATTATCAATAGAAAATAACAATACAATTGGTAAACCAATTAACAACAGTACATAAATTTATGTGCCTCTGTTAATTGCGATGTTAATAGGTTTGTTAATTGGAAGTTGAAAGAATGTTTTAGAAGTGACTGAAAACACTGAAGGGAGTAAATGATTTTGTGCTAAAATAGAGATATAAGAAGACGGCTTATTCAACAAACGCGCCAGTTTGTTGTAATAACTGGTTTCTATCGGAGGGGAATATTAATTGGATATCTTTTTATTTATGCTTGCATATATAGGTATTTTTGGTATGCCTATCTTAGGTATTATTTTTTGTCTTAACCTTGTTGAAGTGATAAAGAAAATTAAAAATGAACAGCCGACTGCCACTAATACTTTTTGGTTGACTACTTCATTCATTTTAATTGTATGGAGTATAGCTTTATTACCTGCTACAAGCCATTAATTAAAGAATAGGACGCAATTGTTGAATAATAAAAATGCTCAGGCATAAAAGCCTGGGCATTTTTATTGCTTTTTCTACTGTCCATTCAGTTGTTAATTGGGTTACGTTTTCTTGTTTTCTCCCCATCAACCGAACCCGTTACAATTATGATGTACTTTTTATATTTCAGGTTTATCGTAGAACGATAGTATCAGCCTAACGCCGGATAATGTCGCCAAAGTCAATCAATATCTAACGTGAAGTCATATTTTTGACTTCGTTTATACAAGTCTTTTTACACAGTTGCTGAAAAGAACTTTAATACCAGTTCGATATTGTAAGTGTGATCCATTTTTCATACAATATCAGTAAGTACTGGTAAATAAGTCTTGAAGTTTGTAGAGTTACATGAGATTATAAGTGAGTGTAATTTTAAATAAAACTATAGAAGTTAAAGGCAAACTGTTCTGAAAGGGCAGGACGCAAAGCCTAGGGTCTAAAGTTTAGGGATTAATTAAAAGTCCTCAATCTAAACAATGATCGCCTGGTTACCAAATTTATGTATTAATATATATAAATCCTTTGGCTATTCTATTTAAATAGAATAGCTTTTTGAGTGTTTAAAACGGTCTGGAATGAATTTGGCGAAAAGACATAGTTAGAAAGGATTGTAAAAAAGAATATGAAAAGGATTTCGTTCAAAGCAAAGTTATTAGTTTTCTCTTTACTTCTATCACTAGTACCAATTGTTTTTATTGGAGTCTTAGTTAATAACACAGTTAGTAAAAAAACTAAGGATGATTACATCAGTTTCAGCGAGAAAGAAATTAAACAGGTGGACAATGGGATTTCACTATACTTTGAAACGATTAGGGAAAATGTCAAATTATTGGCCAATGATCCTTCCGTTTTAAATGCCGATTCAAGTATTACTTCCTATAAAGATGTAGCAGGAGAAGGCTCAATTGATATGACCCCTTCAAAAAACGGGGATAAGGAGAAAGCCATTTTTGATGTGTTTTCTCAATTTAGTGATAGTCATCCTAAAGCCTCTTATGTTTATATGGGGACATCGGATGGAGGTTATGTCCAATATCCCGAGGGGCCCGTGCCAGCTGGTTTCGACCCAAGTGATCGTCCTTGGTATACCACGGCTATTGAAGAACCAGGAGAAGTAAAATTAACAAGCGCCTATGAGGCAACTGGTATAGAAGGAATTATAGTAAGTAATGTAGTATCGATTGAAAAAGACGGAAAACAAACAGGCGTGCTCGGTTTAGATGTAAGTCTGGAAGGCTTAACAGACATTATTAAGGAAATCAGTATAGGTAAAAATGGTTATGTCATTCTCGCACAAGAAGATGGAACGATTCTTGCACATCCAAAAGACCCTAATTTGAACTTCCAACCAATTTCTAATCTAAACATCCCCTCATTAACAGATTTAAGCAAAGATGGCACATTTGAAACTAAGCTAGACGGAGAAGACTATGTATTAAACACAATTACATCAGATATAGATGGTTGGAAGTATATTGCTGTCATACAGAAGGATGAAATTTTAAGTACGGCGATTTTCATACGTACAATGATATTTGTTATAGGTGGGATTTTTGCGGTTTTAGCTGTAATCGCTTCTATTCTTATGAGTCTACGTATAACGAAGAGAATTAATAAGATTAGTGATTTGTCTTTAGCGATGTCAAATGGTGATTTGACTCAACAAATCACGGTAAAGGTGAATGATGAAATCGGTGATATGGCCGAGAATTTCAATACGATGTCTAACAGTTTAAAAGAAACAATCCAAAAAATTTCGCAGGAATCTCAACAATTATCTGCGACATCTGAGGAGCTTGCAGCATCTTCGATTGAAAATCAAACAGTCTCCAATGAAATATCCGAATCAATCCAACTTGTTGCAACTGGAACAGATGAACAGGATGCTGCTATGAAAAATGCGGTAGGTATTATCAATGAAGTGTTTAAGCATGTTGATGACGTGACAGTGAGCATGGGCAATGTAAGTAATTCCATCCATTATTCAACGGAAACTGCTAAACAGGGTAGTGATGTCGTTAAACAAACTGTAAATCAAATGGTTGAAATTGATAAAAATGTAAGTTCTTCTGCTGAGAAAATTAGCATGTTAAATGAAAAATCAAATGAAATTAGACAAATCAGCTTAATCATACAGTCCATTTCGGAACAAACGAATTTATTAGCTTTGAATGCTGCAATTGAAGCGGCAAGAGCTGGTGAACATGGAAAGGGATTTGCGGTAGTGGCGGATGAAGTTCGAAAACTCGCAGAGCAATCCAGCAACTCAGCATTGCAGATCAATGAAATTATTCAAGATATTGAAGATGGCATTGAAGATTCGATGGGGCTTGTAAATCTAGGGGTAAGTTCGGCAAAAGAAGGAATGAAACTCGTGAATGAAAGCGGGAAAGCATTTGGAGAAATTAAGGATTCCATTCTCGCTGGCACAATAAAAATAACCGAGGTCAGCAAAGCAATGGAAAACATGAAGAATCATATAGCTGAAGTGGTAGGTCATATAGAAGAAGTTTCAAAAACGAGTATTGAAGTCAATAATTATTCCCAAAACGTCGCGGCATCCTCCGAAGAAATGAGTGCTTCAATGGAAGAGGTTTCATTGGTTTCTCAAGAGTTAGCTAGGATGTCAAATGAATTGGAAGTAGCCATTCAGCAATTTAAATTGTAAAAGAAAAATTTTATGTTGCATTAGATTTTGAGCAGGGAGGAAACATCATGTTGAAAGTAGTAAATCGTGTTATAACCTTGGTAGCCCTTATGGCAGTAATATTCGTGCTTCCAATGGCAAGTGTTTCTGCAGAAGAAACCAAATTTGATCCATTTGAAAAGAGTATTAAAGAAATTTCGGATGCTTTGGAAAGCAATCAAATTACTTCTGAGCAGTTGGTTATGTATTATCTAGAACGTATAAAAGCATATGACAAGCAAGGCCCTACGATTAATTCGTTTATTAACATGAATGAAGAAGCGATAGAGATTGCAAAGCAATTGGACGCAGAGAGACAAAGTAAAGGTGCAAGAAGTGTACTACATGGTATTCCAATCGTTGTTAAAGATAATTTTGACGTAAAAGGAATGCCTACAACAGCAGGTTCTGTTGCACTAAAGGAAGCTTATCCTGAAAAAGATGCTTTTATCATTCAGAAACTGAAGGATGCAGGAGCCATTATCATTGGAAAAACAAATATGTCAGAGTTCGCAGCATCATATGGACGATTAGGCTATAGCTCTTTGGGCGGTTTAACTTTGAATCCTTACAACCTTCGACGTGATGCTTCCGGTTCCAGCAGTGGAACTGCTGCGGCAGTCACAGCAAACTTCGGTGTATTTGGATTAGGGACGGATACATCTGGATCTGTTAGAGGACCCTCTCATGTTACGGGGTTAGTCGGGATCAGACCAACGCTCGGTTTAATAAGTCGGGATGGAGTCGTTCCGTCCTCGTTAAATTTCGATACACCTGGTCCAATGGCTAGGTCTGTAGAAGATGTAGCCATCGCATTGAGTTTCATGGCTGGAGTCGATGAGAAGGATGAACAAACACTAGCCGCAAAGGAACATATTGTTGAAGATTATAGTAAGTCTTTAGACAATACGGCCCTGAAAAATGCAAGAATTGGAGTAGCTGTTGACTTTTTTGGAGATAACGCTGAAGTGGATTCGATTACGAATGAGGCCTTGAAGAAAATGGAGGAAATGGGGACGGAAATTATCCCTGTATCTTTCTCAGAGACGACACAGTATTTGTGGACACCTATTATTGGGCCGATTAACGAAGCAAATTTTAAGGTTCAATTGGAGAAGTATTTAACACAGTTCCCAGAAAGTCAGCCAAAAACGCTAGAAGAAATCATCAAAATCAGTGAATTGCCAGAAGTTTTGAATTCAGCAACACCAGTTAATCCTGCGGGTCTGGAAGGGCTAAAAACGAATTTGAAACAAGCTCCATTTAAAGACACGCCAGAATACAATCAGTTAGTAACACAAGCTATACCTAAAGCTCGTGATGAAGTGCAATCCATAATGGAAAAGGAAAACTTGGATGCCATTGTTTTCCCAACAATGTCATGTCCTGCATCTCCAAGATTCGATCAGGAAGATCCGACCTACGTATGCGAAGCCTATGATACGTATGCCGCGGGTTATATAGCGTCGGCTACAGGGTTCCCTGAAATTACGGTTCCTGCCGGTGCCACGAAGGAAGAACTACCTGTTGGGATCTCTTTCTTGGGATTGGCATACAGTGAACAGTCACTATTGGATATCGCCTATTCATTTGAACAAGCAACCAATGCTAGAACGCTACCTAAAACAACGCCTAATTTTGAAATGGATGTTGAGGAAAAGCCAACGTTTAAAGATGTAAGTTCATATGTTGATGAAATTATGTATTTGGCAGACAAAGGAATTATTAAAGGTTATCCGGACGGAACATTTAAACCAAATAATCCAATTACACGCTTACAAGCGATACAAATGATTTTTAAAGAAAAGGGTATTGTCGACTTTTCCGACGTCATCGACCCGGGATTTGTTGATGTTTCACCTGGTGATCATGGATATGAGGAGATTGCCAAAGCTGCTGAATTAGGTATCATCAACGGTAAAACAAATGCGCAAGGCAAGAGGTATTTTGATCCGAACGGAAACTTAACCCGTGCACATGCGGCTGCAATCTTAGTGTCAGCTTATGATTTACAAGGAACCCATCCGACCGATTTTAAGGACGTTCCAAAAGAGTATTGGGCTCATGACTATGTTTCTGCATTGATATTAAATAATATTACGACTGGTTATACCAATGATCAATTTAAGCCAAATAGTACGATATCACGTCAACATTTTGCTGTGTTTATGGCCCGGTCTCTAGATGATCAGTTTAAGCCCACGAAGTAAAACTTTCTTCAGGAAAAAGGAAGATTAACAAAAAATTATAGTAAAGATTTAGGCTTCTCATAAGCAGTCCGGGCTTATGAGAAGCCTTTTGTACGTTCAATATTAGTGAAGCATTATTGAACCGCCGTCAACCATGATTGTTTGACCAGTAATATATTGAGAATCCTCAGAAGCTAAGAATACGGCAACACGCCCGATATCATTTTCTACATCACCAAAACGGCCCATTGGAATTTTACTTTTAACGCTTTCGTAGTATTCAGGCTGTGCTTTAGCCCATGCCTGTACACCTAGAGAGTTAGCGAGTGGACTGATTATGTTTACATTAATACCGAATCTGCCCCATTCGTTTGCTGCTACACGTGATACCCCACGAATCGCTTCTTTAGCAGCTGCATAAGCTGCTTGTGTTTCATGTCCCTCAAGACCCGCACCAGATGCAAAGTTAATGATATTTCCTTTGGATTCCTTCAAGTATGGCAGAGCAGCTTGCATTAAATAAAATGTCGGATAAAATCCAGTACCAAATGATAGATCTAAATCTGCTTGTGTTGTTTCTTCTATTGTTATTTGTTTAGAAGCATGAGCATTATTTACTAAAACATCTAATTTACCGTATTTATCAACAACTGTTTTAATAATTTGGCCAAGATTTTCTCGATCCATTAAATCAGCCTGAAGGAACATTGATTGTGGAGAAAAGGCTTGCAATTCCTTTTGCATTTCTTTACCGGTTCCTTCATTTAGGTCTACGATAGTTACGATTGCGCCTTCTTTTACCATCGCTTTCGCCATCCCACTGCCGATACCACCAGCACCACCAGTAATAATAACTACTTTATCTTGTAATTTACCCATTCTAAACATCCTCCTAAGTGATGCTTGCATTACATAGCTGTTAAGCCGCCATCAACAATGAATTCAGCTCCTGTTGAATAGCTTGAATCGTCTGAGGCTAAGTAAACCACTAAGCTTGAAACTTCTTCTGGTTGTGCAACACGTTTTAAAGGAATATGTTTAGAGAATTCTTCTACTGCCGCTTTTGTATCTTCTTGAACAACCATTGGGGTTGCGATAACTCCCGGGTGAATAGAGTTTACACGAATTCCGTAATGAGCGCCTTCGATTGCAGCTGCTTTTGTCATACCACGAACGGCGAATTTTGTATCTGTATAACCGATGGCACCAGCAACAATTCCATTCATTGATGAAATATTGACGATGGAACCACCGCCGGCTTTTTGCATGGATGGGATAACGGACTTCATACCTAAAAATACGGAAACTTGATTAATCTCGACGATACGGCGGTATTCTTCTTCTGTTACCTCTAATATTGATTTTGCCATAGTAATCCCAGCGTTGTTGACTAAAACATTTACTGGACCAAAGGTTTTTTCTGTTTCGGCTACGACCGTTGTCCAATCATCAGCACTTGTGACATTGTGTTTGACGAACAAAGCGTTTTCACCAAGTTCTGCTGCAAGGGCATTTCCTTTTTCATCATTTAAGTCTGTTAAAACGACTTTCGCGCCCTCTTCGATAAATTTCCGTGCATGTGATGCGCCCATCCCTTGAGCAGCACCAGTGATAATTGCAATTTTACCGTCTAAACGAGCCATGTTTTATTCCTCCTAGAAAAACTATGGTTGTATAATAAAATAAACTACATATGTAAATTAACAGATAATACAGGAGTTGTCCAATAAAAAGATTGATGTCATAATTAATATGTCTATTTTTTAATAAAGGGGGGATAACCATTACCTATGACAAAAAACGAAGATCGACGGACCATGAGGACACAAAAAAAATTAAAGCATGCGTTATTGGAATTGTTGAAAGAAAAGGAGTTAAACGAGCTCTCCATTACGGAGGTAGCGCAATATGCTCAATGTAACCGCGTCACCTTTTATTCGCATTATAGGGATTTACACGCTTTATTAGCTGCGATATTTGATGATTATTTAAATGACTTAATCACTTACTTTCGTAAAGGCTATCAAAATTTAGAGCGCTTTTCGTCAGCTAATGAGCACCGGCATCTCCCTCTTTTTGAATTTATCTATCAAAATCAATTCGTTTTTTCCCTCATTTTAAAAGGAGAAGTTGTTCCAGGATCGCAAAATCAATTTTGTGAATGCCTAGTACAAGTATCTAGCACCGAGCTAAGACTAGGTGAGACAACTGAAATTGAAATTCCTGCATTAAACCATTTCATGACATATGGAACCCTTGGCTTCTTTATGTATTGGATTCAGCAGGATTTCAAAGATTCTCCTGAAGTGATGGCGAAAAAATTATCGTATCTACAAAGCAAGATGTTTAAAGAGGCGATTGTTCTTGAAGAATGAAACAGGTGCTCGTGCGTCTCGGCTTTTAACTTGATTCAGCAGAAGTCCCCGACTTCCATAAGTGGCGGGGTGAATGTCAGAATGAATTTCAATCAGAGGGGGTTCAAAATCCTTGCTGATTCAAGTTAAGCCTCCGGCGGATGTCACAGATTTTGAAAGGAGTTAATTGAGCCTTGCTCAATTCAAAATCTGGACGCAATTACGCCAAGGCGTAATTGAATACAAATGGGGGAGGATGCAAATATGATAAATGATACAGATTTGAAGCACTTGCGACGTTGTGTTGAATTAGCACAAACTGCTCTGGAGAAAGGTGATGAGCCATTTGGTTCCGTACTGGTTTCGGCCGATGGAGAGGTGCTTTTTGAAGATCATAACCACGTGGCAGGCGGCGATCATACCCAACACCCTGAATTTGCGATAGCGCGCTGGGCAGCGACTAACATGGCACCAGAAGAAAGAAGCAAGGCGACCGTATATACCTCCGGCGAACATTGCCCGATGTGCGCTGCAGCTCACGGTTGGGTTGGTTTAGGCCGAATCGTTTATGCAAGTTCGTCTCAACAGTTAGCACAATGGTTGAGTGAAATGGGGGTTGCTCCGTCGCGCGTTCGGAATCTAGCCATTCAATATGTTATTCGTGATACCATAATAGATGGACCTGTTCCTGAACTAGCGGAGCAAGTATATCAACTTCATCGTCAATTCTACGCAAGGGGACGTTAAAACAAGGAGGATTTTAAAATGGCAAAAGATCGTTATCAACAAGGTTTAGAGAAGATAAAGGAACTTACATCATCAAGTGATGAAAATCCGACTGGCTTCATGGACATTGGAGAAGGATTTAAAGATATTGCGCCTGATTTAAGCAAATATGTTGTTGAATTTGCTTTCGGCGACATTTATTCACGTCCGGGATTGGATAACAAGCAAAAAGTTCTTACAACCATTACAGCCCTTGTTGCCCAAGGAAAACCGCAGATTGAGATGCATATCAAAACGGGGCTTAGTGTTGGTTTGAAACCAGAAGAGATAGTAGGTTGCATCATGCATCTCATCCCGTATACAGGATTCCCGAGTGTTCTCAATGCCTTAAAAGCTGCTCAAAAAGTGTTTGCAGAACAAGGTGTAAAAGTTACAACGCCGGATGAATGAATAGAAACGGGGACAGGTTCCTTGGCTTAGGAAGCCGTGAACTCTGTCCCCGTCGTGGTCATTCTATTAAAGATATTTTTCTTGATAATTAAGTAGTTCTTAATCTCGAAATTTAAATAATAGAGATTGGCTCTGATTTCAAATTCTTCTCTAGTCTTCGGTAATTCCGTTTCCCGTATGGACTCTTCGTATTCCTCTAATTGCTGCAATGCAATGGTAGTATCTCCTGAATCAACATGTTGACTGATATCCAGAAAGATAGTAGCGAGCATTCCTCTTTGTTTGACATCTAACACTGACGAAGAAATGATGCTGAGGATGACTGCCATCTGTTTGAGGATTTTCAGTTGATCTTCTCGCATTTCGAGATAATAATAATCTTTATTTTCCTTGCGTAACAGATGATTTTCTACATCTTGTATCGCAATATTTTTAGCCTGATTCAGGATATTTTCCACTTCGACTAATTCTTTTCCATCCCACTGTTGCTCACTATCTTTTAAAAATGTAGAGAACTGATGTAGGATAACGCTGAATTTATGTTCAATTTCTATTTTGTACTTTTCAATTTCCTTCTTAAAGCTCGGCATAATGCTATTTACGAGTAAGGCGATTCCGATTCCGATGAAAATGATATAGAGTTCATTCAATAAGTTTGCTAAGTTGGCTTCCTTCACTGCGTAAATATGCAAAATGACAACGATACTTGTCACAAGACCTTCCTGAATACGTAATTTTACAAGGGCTGGGACAAGCAATAAGATGAAGAGCGTTAAGATAATGGGATGATAGCCTAATACCTCAAAACAGACGGAGCCAAGTAGTAAAGATAATAGAGAGGCGAAAAATTTCTTCTGGATGGAGAGTAAGGTCTTTTTCTTTGTCTTCTCAATACACATAATGACGATGATGGCTGCAAATGATCCAAACTCCATGTCAAATAAACTCGTAATCCAAATTGCCAACCCTGCCCCGATTGCAGTCTTAATTGTCCGATATCCCATTCCAACCATAAGTATCACCCTGTTATTTTTTATACTTTCATTATAACCAAGTTCCTATGGAAAATCAGGGGAACATGAAAGCTACTTTATACTCTATAAGATTTTGGGAGATGCCCTATTCAATTTAGTATAATAGGGAATAGAAATTTGTAGAAAGTTACATATGAAAAAATAAGGTCAAAGGTAGGGGGTGTTTGTCCGTGTTTAGAGTAGGAATCATTGGGCCGCAGTCGACTGTGGATAGAATTATATATATTGCACGGGAATTTGAATTGGATGTAATTTTTTTATCGTATCCGTATAAAGTAGTGAAAGAAACAGAAAAGATTGTGAAACACAATGACAACAAGGTAGACCTATGGATTTTCTCAGGAAGGATTGCCTACAATATAGCTTGTCGGTCAGTAGAGAATAAAGAAAATAAAATTTATATTGATCATACCGAGGCTGGAATTTATAAAGGGTTATTGGAGTTTGCGCATGATATTGGTTCTTTTACAGATTATTTAAGTATAGACGAGATATCCAAAAGCCATTTGGAGAGCGCTTTGTATCAACTTAATATAAAAACTGAAAATATGTATGTAAAGACTTTTTCTGAAGAAACTTCCACCAAAGAGTTAGTTGAATTTCATAGTCAATTATGGAGAATGGGCAAGACGAAAGGAGCAATCACTTGCTTCGAAGAAGTGTATTTACAGCTTAAAGAAGCAGAGATCCCTGCATTTAGAATTTCGACGAGTGATATTGAAATTCGTCATACATTAAATATCCTGTCTGAAAAGATAAAGACTTTTTACTTTAAGGGATCTCAAGTTGCTGTTCAACTATTTGAAATGGCTCATTTGGAAGATCACTTCAAAAGTCCAAAGCAAACGTATCAATTGCAATATTTGGAGCTGAAATTTAAGGAGATTTTAATCAATTTAAGTGAATCTTTGAATGGCTCACTCATTGAAAAAGGGCTTGGAAGATATTTAATATTTAGTTCGCGTGGAGACAGTGAACGGGAACTACACAGCATTGAAGAGACTGTAAACAATTTGGTTTTGGAATCCGGATTGCAGGTAGGAGTAGGCATTGGATTTGGAGAAACGATTTATTCTGCAGAATTCAATGCCAATCATGCACTCAAGCAATCCAAAGAGAAATTTGGCTCTATCATTATTGCCCGAGAAAATGGTGAAGTTGTGGAAGTGAATAGCAAGCATTTAGAAGTTGCCGACTTTCCATACTTTAATGATGAAAATTTTATTGCCAAACTTAAAAACGAGAAAATAAATATGAAATTTTATATTGAAATTTTTGCTTTCACAAGGAATACAGGATTAAAGGATTTTACAGTCAAAGATGTATCCAGTCAACTATCCAAGGATGAAAGAAATACAAGACGCTTTATAGAAAGGTTATGTGAAGTGGGGTTGGCTGAATGGATAGGTATGGAAGAGTCCGCTACAAGAGGAAGACCAAGACGTGTTTATAAATTAACGAATCCATTAAATAAAATGAAGTAAGGCTGTATAGAGAGTTTCTCTAACAGCTTTTTTTTGTGAGTTAGATTGCCTTGATAGGATTGTTGTAATCCTATCAAGGCAATCTAACTAATCCTCTTCATAATTAAAATAGCAGTTATGAAATTGCTGTGGAAATAAAGTTAACTAAAAGTTTAAATAGTTCTTGCCTATCGAAAAGGCGTTAAGTACAATCATTTATAGGGTAAAGATTATGTATATACCCTTATATAAAGAGTTGTGTCATAAAATGGCTTATTATTTTTGAAAGGGAGGTTGGTTCTGTGGATCATATGGGTGTGATATCTTTAATTCCGCCTATTATTGCAGTTGTTCTTGCGATTGTTACAAAAAATGTGATTGTCTCATTATTCTCGGGCGTTTATATTGGAGTCCTCATTCTTGTAGGGGGTCGTCCCCTCGAAGCAACAATGGAAGTGATTGGGAACTACATATTTCCTCAAGTAGCGGATGGTTATAATGCTGCGGTGTTGGCTTTATTATTCTTTATTGGCGGATTTGTAGCGCTTATGGAAAAATCGGGCGGAGGGGCAGCGCTTGCTACGAATGCGATAAAACGTATTAATACCCGTGCTAAAGCACAAATATCAGCGTGGTTTGGTGGGATTATCATCTTTTTCTCCGATTTGGGAACTCCACTAATTGTAGGGCCAATTTTTGAAAAGATTTTTGATAAGGCGAAAATTTCCAGGGAAAAACTTGCGTGGATTATTGACTCAACGTCATCTCCTGTTGCGGTTTTAGTTCCATTCATTGGATGGGGCGTGTACATAATGGGACTTATCAAAAATGAGTTTGAATTGCTGAATATCCATACGTCTGAATTCAGTACGCTTATTCAAGTTATTCCATTTCAGTTCTATGCTATATTGGCGGTTTCGATGGTGCCACTTGTGGCTCTTACAAAACTTGACTTTGGACCGATGGCACGGGCGGAAAGAAGAGTACAGCAGACAGGTCAGTTATATTGGCCTTCATCAAAGCCTCTTAGAAAATTGGAAAGTGAGGAGGAGACCACTACTAATGGAAGAGCCATATTAATTTGGCTACCATTATTGGTATTGTTTATTACTTTATTCGGCTTATTAATTTCGTTCGGGTTCCCATTTGAACCGGTACCTGGAAATGATTTTAGAGTTTCTTTAAGCGCCGCCTATTTATTTGCCGCATTAACGATTCTCATCTTAATGATTTTTTACAAAGTCAAAAAGTTTGGCGAAGTGATTGATATCTATACGACTGGGATGCAGAAAATGGTGTATGTCGCAGTGACGCTTGTTCTTGCATGGTCACTCGGAAAAGTTATCAATGAAATGGGAACGGCAGAATTTATCGTGGAAGCCATGAAAGGAAATGTACCAGCCTTCATCGTTCCTGCAATTTTATTCTTAGTCGGTTCTGGGATGGCGCTTGCAGCCGGAACATCATGGGGAACATTTGCAATCATGCTTCCGATTGCCATTCCTATGGCAGTAGGTCTGGACGCTCATCTATTAGTTTGCATAGGAGCAGTTCTATCGGGCGGTATATTCGGTGACCATAGTTCACCCATTTCCGATACGACAATCTTGTCATCGACAGGGGCCGGGGCTGATCATATTGACCACGTGAAAACACAGTTTCCATATGCAGTCCTGAACGCAACTATTGCGTTCATCGGGTATGTTATAGCAGGGATTACAGGAAGCGCATTTACTGTAATCCTAACAATAGGGATACTCATTATAACTATTTTCTTGTTGTCTAAAATACACTCAAAAAAGCATGACGAAAGGGTTGAAGTATAAGTGAAACTTTGGGGTGGCCGATTCACTGAACGTGAAGATGAAATCATGGAGAAATTCAATACATCTTTACCGGTGGACAATAGACTCTATCGTGAAGATATTACAGGAAGTATTGCACATGTGAAAATGCTTCAGGAATGTGGATTATTGACAGACGCTGAAGGAGAAACGCTGATTAGTGGTCTTGAATCGATTCTGAATGATATCGAGTCGGGCGAATTGAAAGTGGAAGGTGGATATGAAGATATCCATTCTTTTGTGGAAATGAATTTAACGAAAAGAATTGGTGACACAGGCAAGAAACTTCATACGGCTAGAAGTAGAAACGATCAAGTGGCAGTAGATATGAGACTGTATGCAAAAAATAAAGCCGGAGAAGTAGTAAATTCTCTACAGCAATTGATTGATTCGTTGAATAAAAAAGCGACGAACAATAATGTAATCATGCCTGGGTATACTCATTTGCAACGGGCACAAGTTGTCACATTCAGCCATCATCTCGGTGCGTATGTCCAAATGTTCAGCCGAGATAAAAAGAGAGTCCAAAATGCCATTACTATTTTGGATGAAAATCCGTTAGGCTGCGGTGCATTGGCAGGTACTACGCATAACATCGACCGCCAAATAACAACTGATCTTTTAGGATTTTCCAAATCAGTCGACAACTATTTAGATGGAGTCAGTGATCGGGATTATTTACTTGAGCTTATGTCCAACTTTTCAATTATGATGATGCATATGAGCCGGCTAAGTGAGGAACTTATTCTTTGGAGCAGCCAAGAGTTCCGTTTCATTGAAATGGATGAAGCATACTCAACAGGTAGCAGCATCATGCCGCAAAAGAAGAACCCGGATGCAGCTGAACTGATCAGAGGGAAGACGGGCAGAGTATATGGTTCTCTTTTTGCCTTTTTGACGACATTGAAAGGTTTGCCGCTTACTTATAACAAAGACATGCAAGAAGACAAAGAACAGTTTTTCGATGCCATTGATACTGTGATCGATTGTCTTGAAATCATGTCGAAAATGATCGAAACATTGCATGTGAAAGAAGAAAATATGAAAGCGGCCATTAAAGCGGGATTCTTGAATGCCACTGAAGTCGCCGACTATTTAGTGAGTAAAGGAACGGCGTTTAGGGATGCCCATGAAATCGTTGGAAAGCTAATCATTTATTGTGAAGAGGAAGGAAAGGCGATAGAGGATTTAACGATTGAAGAACTGGCAAAGTTCAGTGGCGACATTACAGATGATATTTATGAATATATAGATTATGAAAATATCTTGAACAAAGGGAATAAAAAACTGATCAAGCAGATTAAAAAATGAGGCCGATATTATATGGCTGATATGAGACCTGTCACTATACTTAGCGCCAGGTCTCATATCAGTAAAATGTTGGTTGATGATCAGTCGCATCTATACTTGAAAGTAGGCTCGGTCTGAATGTAAAAAGCATTTCTTACTTGTGCACACCAATTGGCAAAGGCGGATCTCCATTCAGGTGTTTTAAAAAATTGATCGACCGTTTGCGTATCGGAATGCCAAACGATAAAGAGGTTGAGTGGAGCAATGCCGCCAGCCCAAATGCCATTATTTGCGTCAGTATCTTCTTCCCTTACTAATAATAAGGGGAGGCCGAATTGATAAGCCATTGAAGGTTCCACTTGTGAATAAACGGACCCTTGCCAGACGGGAGTTGTTGGTAAAGGTGTTGGCGGGGTAGTTTGTTCATTAAGCTCAACGGTCTGAACTTTAAAACGGCGAAGGTTTACGGCCAACATCCCATAGCTTGAAGAAACTAAGCGACGAATATCCGTTAAAATAGCTTCGGGATAACTTTCACTTAAAGGCAATGTACGCGGAAAAAGCAATGCATTCTCAATTTCTAAAATGAGCCGGTTGAGAAACCTTCGTTGCTTGTCATTTAAATGCGTTGTCGTACTTAAAAATATAGGAACACGATAGGCACGGTCAATGCACTCTTGATGTGCTGGACCTAATTTTGTTTCATCCCTGCGTGAAGAGTTATACATATCATTATTCACTTTCTCACCTCCTTTTTTAGTATATGGAAAAGGAATAAGTGAGATTGGACATAGCCGTTAGGTATCGTAAGTTAGTGAACAACTTTCAGTTTTGCATGATAGTGATTATATGCGAATAGTACAGGTCAAAAACCCTCTCGTTAATCAAAGAGAGGGTTTTTGGCCTTTATCATATATTTATCATTCAATATTCCTATGCTTTTATGTGCAAAGATGAAATAGGATAACTTCATTAATTTTCGTAAATGGAATGATTTATTTAGATGATTAACTGGAATTATGTTTGTTTTTGATTTAAAATCGAACCATATATAAATTGTTTATAATAACATTCGCCTTTTTGCTTGGATCGAATATGAAAAAGGAGTTATCACGTGAGGAAATTAGAGAATAAGTGGATACGTGCTGTTATTCCGGCGTTATTCATTCACTGTAGTATTGG
Source organism: Sporosarcina sp. ACRSM (assembly GCF_022346545.1). GTDB lineage: Bacteria > Bacillota > Bacilli > Bacillales_A > Planococcaceae > Sporosarcina. Next base: position 61,171 of record NZ_JAKRNU010000004.1, read on the forward strand.
TACAGTTTATTGTTGGTCATTGTTCAAGAACGATATTGCCTCTTACATCGGAAAACCGATTGGTGAAGTGGAGTGGGCATTTAGTTTAGCTATTTTTGTCCTTGGTATGTCTGCGGCTTTTGGCGGAAGATTTGTTGAGAAAGATATTCAGAAGTCCTCCCAGCTGGCGGCTTTATTTTTTGTCGTTGGGATGGCAGGAACGGGCTTCTTTATTTATCAAAAGTCATTGATCGGTATTTATATTTCCTATGGGATTGTGATGGGGATTGGATTGGGGATCGGTTATTTAACACCGGTTAAAACATTGATGCTTTGGTTTGGGAAGCAAAAAGGGTTGGCAACCGGCTTTGCTGTTGCGGGTTTTGGCTTAGCGAAGGTAATTGCCAGTCCCTTAATGGAATCCCTACTTGGAGCAAGAAATAGTGATGGAAATTTAGTAAACGCAACAAATATCTATACCATGTTTTATCTGTTAGCAGGTATCTATTTGGTGATGATGTTGATTGGCCATTTGTTATTAAAGAAGCCAGCCGGGTATGAAGAAGAAAGTGTACAAAGCACGAGCTTCAGTTATAGAAAGGTGTTAACTAATAAAACATTTATCGGCATTTGGCTGATGTTTTATATTAATATTACATGCGGATTGGCTTTAATATCCCAAGAAAAAGGTATTTTAGCGTTCATTGGGTTTGGGGCGATTGGTTTAGTCAGTTCGTTGACAGCTGTTTTTAATGCCGGCGGCCGCATCCTTTTCTCTTCATGGGGCGACCGATTACAAGACCGTAACTCCATCTATAAAATCATTTTCATCTCATCGATTACAGCTCTTCTATTAACCGTTGTGCTTGATGGAATTAATAACTCCAGCGCGATCCTGATTATACTTTTACTTTGTGTCGTCAATGCAGGGTACGGCGGAGGTTTTTCTTCTTTACCGCCATTATTGGCTGACCGCTTCAGTTTAAATAGTATTTCGACTGTACATGGGTTAGCTTTGTCTGCTTGGGCATTCGCAGGACTGACAGGCAACCAGCTCAGCACGTTTATTCTAGAAAAGACACAATCGTATGACATGATGTTATATGTCATTATGGCTTTCTTCATGATTGCCACTCTAATTAGTCAGTTCGTTGTTAAACCTGATCCAGTAAACTTGGAAAGTGAAGAAATGGTAGCGAATGAAGTCATTGTAAAATAAAAGTAGAAATTCCACTCTTATTTAGATGCAATCTGTAGGTAATGAAGACCACCTAGAACGTTGATAAGATAACGATTTAGGTGGTTTAGTCTTTTGTATTATGTAAATTATCAAATCAAGTTGAACAAAAGAGTGAAATTCACAGTTTTTTTTTTAATATAACTGGAAATGTCGGATTTTGTCGGATTTAGTAAGTCTCCCTTAAAATGAAAAGATAACATTGTTTACTAGTCATGAAAGCGTTTACTAAGATATATCGAATTTTTACCGTGTGAATACTAGGATTTATTGTTGGAGTATGAGAATAGTTTCCTTGTGCACCGTTATTATTTTAAGGTGAGCCAAGATCTTGATGAAAAAGGTTGAACGGTTCGTCTGAGGGGAACTTCATTAATGAAGTGGTAAAGGTTTTTTAGAAAGGTGAAGATATATGATTGAACTCAACCAGATTACAACTTTGTTTCTTGCAGTAGCTCTCTATCTGCTGGGAATGGCATTGGTAAACCGGATCGGATTCCTTAACCGGTTCCTGATACCGGCGCCTGTCGTCGGCGGTTTGATATTTGCCATTTTAGCGCTCGTGTTGAAAACGACGGGGATTGTCGAGATTAAATTGGATACATCTTTGCAGTCGCTGTTCATGATCGCCTTCTTTACGACGGTTGGCCTAGGGGCAAGCTTCAAGCTCATTAAACTGGGTGGGAAGCTCTTAGTCATCTACTTGCTTTTATGTGGCGTCACGGTGTTCTTACAGAACGTCATTGGCGTTTCGTTTGCTCAATTGTTTGGAATTGACCCACTGTTGGGTGTCATGGCCGGAGCAGTTTCGATGAACGGAGGACATGGCGGTGCTGCAGCATATGGACAGACGATTGAAGGCTTGGGCGTTTCCTCAGCTTTGACGATTGGCATGGCTGCTGCCACACTTGGTCTAATTTGCGGTAGCCTTACGGGCGGCCCAGTTGCGCGGTATCTGATTAAGAAACACGACTTAAAGCCGGCATCGGGTGAAATAGAGGAGTATGTAGAGAAAGATGAGAAGCCGATTCAAGAGCGTTCGTTCATGATCCAGGTCGCCCTCATCACGTTCTCCATGGCAGTGGGAACGTATCTTGGTGATTTGTTTACGAATGTGACCGGCTTCGTCCTGCCGTCCTATATCGGGGCGATGTTCGTGGCGGTCATTGTCCGGAATCTTGCCGACCGATTTATAAAAGGCACGGTGAACATGAAGGAAATCAACTTAATCGGTGACATTTCGCTTGCAATCTTTCTCTCGATGGCACTGATGAGCATCAAGCTGTGGGAAGTTGCAGATCTCGCTCTACCGCTCATCGGCATTATACTCATTCAAGTGATCGTCATCGTCTTGTATGCCATCTTTGTGATGTTCAGAATGCTTGGCAAGGACTACGATGCGGCTGTCATGATCTCCGGATTCTTAGGTCATGGGCTGGGTGCAACACCGAACGCAATGGCGAACATGTCAGCAACGGTGAGCAAGTATGGTCCTTCTCGCACGGCGTTCTTGGTCGTGCCAATTGTCGGTGCATTTCTGATTGACGTTGTATTTAGCGCGCCAATCATTATCGCGACCATCAACTTGTTCAAGTGAGTTACTGGAATGACTGTTTCCAGATGAACAATCTACGATATAATACAAAAAAGCTTCTAGCCCTTGTCTATCGGCTGGAAGCTTTTTGTATAGGAAAGGATGAGGGTGTAGGGGTGGAATTGATTCGGGCTGCTCTTCAATAGCCGTTTTACACGACCAATTCCATAGATTTTTGTGGTTAATTTTTGTTGTAAATACAACAAAATGGTTTATAATAATCAATAAGTATTTGTGAATATAACAAATGGGTGGAGATGCGCTTATGAAGGAAATTCTACGTGAAATTGGAATGATAGCGAGGGCATTGGATTCGATCAGTAATATAGAATTTCAAGAATATGATCTGACAAAAGGGCAGTATTTATACCTTGTGCGAATTTGTGAAAACCCAGGCATCATTCAAGGAAAGTTAGCTGAGTTGATCAAAGTAGATCGGACAACAACAGCTCATGCGATTAAAAAACTTGAAAGGAATGGGTTGATTGAAAAGAGAGAGGATGAACACAATAAAAAAATTAAGAAACTCTTTGCAACAGAGAAAGGGGAAAATATTTATCCCTATATCAAGAGAGAAAATGATCATTCCAATAGCGTGGCATTAGAAGGGTTTTCTGAAAGTGAAATCGAAACCGTTTTTCATCTGCTGCAAAGAGTCAGAAAGAATGTTGAAAAAGATTGGGAACACGTGAAAAAGGGGAACAAGCGAGATTATTGACCGGCTAAAGGAGCGACGTATAACATGACGACAACGATAAAAAAGTGTACTCTCGAAGATTTGCCAGACCTTCAGAAAATTAGTTATGAAACTTTCGATGAGACATTTAAGCATCAAAATTCACCCGAAAATATGAAGGCGTATTTGGAAAGGGCATTTGACTTTAAACAATTAGAAAAGGAATTATTAACGACTGCTTCGCAATTCTTTTTTGTTTATGTTAATAATGAATTGGCTGGTTACTTAAAGGTTAATATGGAGGATGCGCAGTCCGAAGAAATGGGGGATGAGTCATTTGAAATTGAAAGAATTTATATAAAGAGCGCGTTTCAAAAACATGGGCTTGGCAAATATCTACTCCATAAAGCGCTGGAAATTGCAGCGGAAAATAATAAGAAGAAAATTTGGTTAGGCGTGTGGGAAAAAAATGAAAATGCCATTGCGTTTTATGAGAAAATGGGGTTTGTTCAAACGGGAGCGCACTCTTTTTATATGGGGGATGAAGAACAAATAGATTTTATAATGACCAAAACACTCATACAATTTGTTTGAATGGTGAAGCCTGTGATGCAACGCCAGTTTGATGAGGAGGAAAAGCGGTATGAAAATCATTGTGACGAGTCTATTCGTAGACGATCAGGACAAGGCATTGGGATTTTATTCGAAAACGTTAGGCTTCGTTAAAAAGCATGACGTTCCTATGGGAGAATTCAGGTGGATCACGCTTGTATCTCCGGATGATCCGGAAGGTACTGAGCTATTGCTTGAACCGAATCAACACCCAGCCGCCAAGGAGTATCAACAGAAGATATTTTCCGAAGGCATCCCCGCAACGATGTTTGGCGTGGCGGATATTCAAGCGGAGTATAAACGATTACGGGAACTCGGCGTGAAGTTTACGATGGAGCCCACTACAATGGGCGAAATGACACTGGCAGTCTTCGACGATACATGTGGCAACCTGATTCAAATCGCACAGCAGTAACCGATCAATAGAGCCATCACGCGTGGACGTGATGGCTTATGGTTTGGTTGAGGGATTGGAATGCCTTCGTATTCGGAAAAGGTTTGAACCGACTTCATTAAAGGCAATCGCCGCCAGTATAATGGCGGTGCCGAACCACTGCAGAGGCGTTACCGTTTCCGACAAAATGATGCTGGCCGAAACGATGGCGATCGGTAATTCAATGGATGTTAATATATTGGCAATTCCGCCCGAAATTAAAGGTGCACCTGCGGCAAAAAATAAGGGTGGAAGCACTGCCCCAAATAGAGAAACCCCCATCGCAGTCGTTAACAACGTATTCTCCAAAGGTAGTACAGTCGGGATATCGCGCATGAATAGGATCAGCACTAAAATGGTCGACCCCGTTGCCATGAACGAACTTCGAATCCATGGATTCACGTTGACAGCGACCTTGCCGCTGAAAAAAATAAATCCTGCATACGTGAATGCGGATAAAATCCCAAAAATGATCCCTTTCAGAGGCAGACCTTGGATTTCTCCATTTAAAATATTTGAAGAAAAAAAGACCCCCACTAAAATGAGAAGGATGGACAATACGGTGATCGGCGCAGGTTTGATTTTATTGAAGATCCATTCCAACAGAATGCCGATCCAAACAAATTGAAACAATAAAATGATGGCCAATGATGCAGGTAAATATTGCAACGAACCATAATAAAAAATACTGGTTAAACCGACAAAACAACCGGTCATCATAATTTGAAGCACATTTTTCTTTGTCAGCCCATCAAAACGGGAGCGCTTAATGAGCGCTAAAGACCATAATAAAACAAATGAGATGATCATTTGAACGATATTGATTTGTCCAAGTGAATAGCCGTAACTAAATCCTAATTTTGCAAATATCGGTGTGAAGCCAAAAAAAGAAGCGCCTATTAATACAAGTAAAATACCTTTGTTTAATTTCATTAAAAGACCCCCTTGCTACTAAACCCTAACAAGATGATAATACGCGGATTCTATGTAATCCTTGCCCATGAGATAGCGCCTTTTAGTTAAGGATTTGGACAGGACTACCAAATATAATTATAAGGAATTTTTTTATGCATGAATAGTCTTGAAATTTTAGTTTGCATAAAAAAACACCAGCCCCTTGAATGGCTGGTGTTTTTAGCTTACTTCATTCTGAAGTTCTTTGTATAAAGCATAAGCCTTTTTTTCGGCTAAGTGCTCATCCTTGTCATAAATGGTAATCAGTTTTTTGCCGATAATAAAATTCCATTGTCTTGTCATGTAGTTGCCTCCTTTGTAAATTACCTTCTATGTATACCACTTCTTAGTTATTTATAAACATATGATGACAAATGGACAGCAGTCTGCGCATACTTTTAAGATAATTTACAATACTAAGCTCGCCGTAACTTATCTTATTTACAGAAAGGGAAGAGGCATACATGGCGAAGCGTTCAGAAATGAGTTGGAAAAAGGATAATCCGAATACTTTTTTAAGCAACTCCGTCGAAAAGGCAAACCGTTCCGTGAAGCAAGCGATGTCACATCCAGAAGAGATGGCAGTTGAGCATGCATTCAACTCCATCGCGCGTGCGGAAAAGGCGTTTTCCAATGCAGAGCAACACGGGGAGCAAAAGGATAACATTCAATTAAACAAAGAGCAGTTGGACTCGATGAAGCAACAATTGAACGAAGTCAATCGAATCGTGGAGGAGTAGTCAGCGAGAACAGTCCTCCGGGATCCGGTCGTCTAAACAAAAAACAGGAGAACGCCAAGTATGCAAGGCGTTCTCCTGTTTTCTTTTTCATGCATTCAAAGCCAATTGAATCATAAGTTCAATGCCGGCAGGAATGGCTTTTTCGTCTAGATCGAACTTTGGATGATGATGAGGGTATGCGCTAATTTCGCTTTGCATACCAACGTTAATGAATGCCCCTGTTTTTTCTTTTAAATAAAAGGCATAGTCTTCTGCGCCCATCACGGGATTTAAAGGCAAGAATACATCGTCACCGAAGGTTTGCTCGATAACCCCTTTTGCAAATTCACATGCTTCAGGGTGATTGTAGAGCGGCGGTGTACCTTCGATAAAGTGATAATGTCCTTTTGCACCAAAGCTAGCACAAATGGATTCCGTGAGCTGTGCTGTTTTTTCATTCATAAGTTCGGCTCCTTCGAACGTCAAGGCTCGAATGGTTCCTTGCATTGTCACTGAATGAGGAATGACGTTATAGGAATTGCCGGCTTGCATGCCCCCAAAAGAAATGACACCTGCATGCAAAGGATTTAAATTTCGGCTGACAATCGATTGGAATGCCTGGATCAGATGGGTTGCGATATAAATCGGATCAACGGAATCGTGTGGGTAGCCAGCATGACCGCCTTTACCTTCAATCGTGATGTCAAAGTCATCACTGGAAGCCATGGCATAGCCTGTTGCAAACCCAATTTTGCCAAGGGGGACATCGGACATATAATGGATGCCATAGATGGCGTCGACGCCGTCCAAAACCCCTTCTTTGACCAATTGTTTGGCTCCGCTGGGTGAGGCTTCTTCAGAACTTTGGAAGATAAAGACGATATTGTTTTTGACAGCTTGTGGATGCATGCTCATCCATTTGGCTACCGCCAATAAAGTCGCTGTGTGCCCGTCATGACCGCAACCGTGCATAACGCCCGGTACGGTTGACAGATAAGGCTTGTCGCCTTCTTCATGAAGGGGAAGGGCGTCCATATCCGCTCTCAGTGCGATCGTTTTAGTTCCTTCAGTGCCTTTAAAATAAGCTATAACATTTGGTGCGGAATATTTTTGATCGACAGGGATACCGAATTCGGCTAGTTTTTCTTTTACATAAGCAGCCGTTTCATATTCTTGTCCTGATAATTCAGGATGCATATGGAAATGCCTGCGCTGCTCAATTGTCCAAGCGATTAAATCTGTATCTACAAGTTTTGTTTGAAACATCGTAAAGCCTCCGAAAAACATTTTTTAAAAAGGACCATATTGAATGGCCTGCGCAATAATTAAGAAAACAATACTGATCACGATTTGAATGAATATAAAAGGGAGCACCCATTTAATCCATTTGGTAAAAGGAATACCGGCAACCGCAAGTCCGGCAAGCAAAACACCGGATGTCGGGAAAATGGAATTGGATATGCCGTCTCCGAGCTGGAATGCGAGTACTGCGGTCTGTCTTGTCACGCCAACGAGATCGGCCAAAGGTGCCATGATCGGCATCGTAAGCGCTGCTTGTCCGCTTCCTGATGGGACGAGGAAGTTCAGGAAAAGTTGTAAGAAAAACATACCGATGGCGTTCAAGATCGGTGAAAGCTGACTTAGAAAACTGGCAGAGAAATATAAAATAGAATCAACCAGTTTTCCATCCTGGAACACAATTAGAATGGCCTGCGCAAAACCGATGATGAGTGCACCGCTGATGACCTCTTTTGTTCCATCGATGAAGCGATCTGCAATTTCATTCGGTTTTAGCTTACCCACAATCCCGATCAGAATGCCAAAGAGGAGGAATAAGGCTGCAATTTCGGTGATATACCATCCAAATTTAACGACACCAATGATCAAAAAGACAAAGTTGAATAAAAAAGTAGTCAGCACCCATTTATGCCGAGTGGATAGCTTTGTATTGGTTTGGAATTCAACTTTTGTTCCTTCTTGAAAGTTTCCTAAAAACTTTAGCTCAGGATTGGCTTTCAATTTTTGGGCATAGCGGTAAACGTACAGGACACCGGCAATGTAAAGCGTAACGAATAGAATTAATCTGAGCCCCATGCCTGAAAATGTAGGCAATTCGGCAATACTTTGTGCAACTCCCACATTAAATGGGTTTAACACGGCGCTCATAAACCCGATCGTTGCGCCAAGTGACACAATGGCATACCCAACAATGGCATCTAATCCTAATGCAATCGCTAATGGGGTAATGATGGCAATATAGACGATGGTTTCTTCGGCCAATCCCATCAAAGTACCAGCTACCGCAAAAAATAGCATAATAACAGGAATAAGCAATAATTCTTTATTGGCCAGTTTACTTGTTAAATTACCAATTAATGCATCCAAGGCGCCTGTTGCTTTTAATATCCCAAAAGCACCCCCAACGATTAAAACAAAGAAAATAATTCCGGCACCATTGATCATGCCGGCATGAATACTTGTGAAAATATGAAAGAAGCCAACTGGAGATTGCTCGATCAGCTCAAATGAATCAGGGACGACCACTGTCCGTCCGTCTTTTTCGAGTCGCTCGTATTCACCAGCCGGCATGATGTATGTCAAAATCATGGAAATGACGACGACAAAGAAAAGTAAGACAAATGCGTTAATATCGAAAGTTTTCTTTCCTTTATGTGAATCTTGATGTTCTAGCTTGTCCTGTTGCATGTCATAAACTCCCTTATTACGATACAAAGTGTTAAAGGTAGCGTATTTTTATTCAATTGATTGTAAGGTATATACTTAGTTTAAGCAAGAGATTTTGGAGTTGGCAGAAGTGTGATAATGATCGAAATCATGTATAAAATCAAATAAATAAAAGGCTATCCCATAAGTTTTAGGATGCTTTATCTTTATCCGACAGAAGACTCCCACTTCAATCGTGTGCAGGGTGTAGCCCAACGATAAGCGGGAGATGAATGTCGGTTAGCAATAGCTAAAAGTGTCGCACAATTAGAACATATGTGCTATAATGAACTTGTACAGATTGCTCTTTGAAAACTGAAGATACGAGGTTGTGACAGGAAATACGTCTGTCACGTAAAATCTTCAACGTTCCAATCGCCCCGTCTAGCCGAAAAGTGAAAACCAAGCAGTACGTTAGACGGTTGAGTTCAACGTACAAAACTTTCAAGTTCTCACCGTAGGGACTACGGGTAGAGCCTGCTAAAATAACTAGGCGTTTGTCTGGTGTTCGCAGGAATCTCCCACTTCTTCTATAAGTGGGAGTAGTTCAAGGAATAGCCATTTATTCAGAAGATATCGTGGTAATTAGGGAAGATTTCAGATTAAGAATGCCGTTTCTCTTTTTTCACCGACAAAATTGCCACTGTTGCTCCGAATTCACCTCGAATGACTTTTCGGGCACCCACGGCGTTTCTTGCGGTGACTTGCTTGATTTTCTTTGTTCCTTCCAGTTCCATTTCCACAAGGAAACACTTTGACCCGCACATCATAGGAATCCCTCATTTCTACAGTTATCGCTTTATTTCCTTTATTGTAAGCCAAGTTCCCTGTGACGGGAAATAATTAGCGATGCCGACTGCGTATCATTCATCTCATTGTTATAATAAGAGAGTGTCCAAGCTGAACGTTGCTTTGGACACTCTCTTTTACGTATAGAATAAGCATTTTTGAATGGATATAGATGATAACTACTAGTCAGGGAGTTGGAAGTGGAAATGAATAAAAAGGCCATTGCGGCGATTCGCAAGCAATTTAAGGTAGAGACGGATTTGATGAAGATTTCGGATATATACAAAGTATATATTCGGCAGGAAAGTAGTGAGATCTATCACGAGGAAGGCCAGCCGTTTTCCATGTTGGAACGGGAGCAACAGGAGCTGTTCCTTAACAACTTCAAAAAAGTGTTAGGTGGAAAATTGGATATAAAGTTGTTTGAAGTGAAGTTCAAGCGCCAAACGGAGGAACAAGCGGATCATACCCAGCAGCTTTTATATGATGGTCTGCAGACGGGTGAAGTGGAAGAGTGGAAAGCGAATATGCAGCGCATTGCCGGGAAGATGGTGCAGGATGTGCAATATGAAAAGGACATCGTTGTGACATTTATTCGCGGGAATTATTTTAAACCGACCAAAAGGCATAGCGAGGAAGAGGAAGTCGCCGATCGGGACGAAGTGTACAAGAACCCCTTCATTCTCTGCAGTGTAAATCAGACTGATTTACCAAAGCGGTCCCTTGTCTTTGATTTCAATGAAAAGCAATATAAGGCGCATGATTTGATTGATCCGATTATCAATTTAACGTCTCCGATTGGCGGGTTTTTATTCCCTTGCTTCACGGATAACGCGGCAGACGTCAATCATATTTTGTATGCGGCAGGTAAAGCGAACAAGCCGAATTACCATTTTATCGAGAATGTGCTGGACGGCGAAGAGATCATGACTGCCGAAGATGATAAGGCCGTCTTTGAGGAGATTGTCAAAGAAGTCGTTGGGGAAGAAGTAAATACAAGGACCCTTGCCAATGTCTATGATGAAATCAATAGCATGTTAGTGGTGGAAGAAGAGCAAGAAGAAGAGGAAAGTCTACCCACTTTGGATACAAAAGAAGTGGAACGGGTATTGAAAGCAAGTGGCGTGAAAGACGTGGACACGGCAAAAGTAGAAAGAGCATTTCAGAAAGTGATTGAGGACAAAAACTATGAAATGAAGGCCAGCCACGTCGTTCCGAGCTACACATCCAAGTCCATCAAAATTGAAACGAAAGTGGCGAATATTACGATTAGCCCACAGGACTTAAGATATGTGCGGCAAGTCACGGTCAACGGCAAACGTTGTATCTTGATCGAAGTGGAAGAAGATACGATGATTGAAGGATTTACGCTGCTTCCAGAAGAATTAGTAGAGTAGTTGGTACGATCAACATGCCTATAATGGGAGGCCATGTCTATGTTAAATGAACAGACGAGATATTCGAGGCTTGCAAATCTAACAAAAATAATTAATACGAAGTTAGACCTACGTGAAGTGTTGCAGCATGTGACAACGGCCATATCCGAAGAGATCGTGCAATGTGATGCAGTTGGAATTTATTTACCAGAGAAAAATGGGACATTTAGAGGGTTTGTCGGAAAACCGGATGTGATCAACGGCGAAACGCTCGATATGCAAGTCATCGATTTGGAGCGGGACTTACTGGCCAAAGAAGTGGTTGAAACGAAAAAAACGATCTATATTCCTGACACTACAAAGGATCATCGCCCCGATCCGAGATCAATGGAAGCATTTAAGATTAACTCCTTATTAGCACTGCCGATTTCGTATGGAGAAGAGTTATTCGGGTTAGCTTTTTTATTCGATTATGCTATACCAATGAACTTAACGCCATTGGAAATTCAAAGTGTGGAAGCGTATGTGAATATGGCGGCAGTCGCCATTCGGAACGCCAAGAATATGGAGCAACTGGAAAGTATGGTGGAAGAGCGGACAAAGGAACTCGCCGCTGCTAATGAAAAGGTTACGAATGTCATTGAAAGTATCACGGATGGCTTCTTTGCATTGAACAAAGAGTGGAAATTTGTTTACATCAATCAACATCAATACTTACCTGCAAATAGAACTAGAGAAGACGTATTGGGCAAAAATATATGGGAAGTATTGCCGAAGAGTGTAGGGACCGTGATGTATGAAGAATTTCACCGCGCGATGACAGAGCGGATTGCGATCCAATTTGAAGCGCCATCTGCCTATGATGATTATTGGTATGAGGCAATGGTGTACCCGTATGACGAGGGAATTTGCTGCCTGTTTAAAAATGTAACTGAAAAAAGGAAGTATGAAGAAGAGCTGAAAAGGCTGTCCAATTTGGATTTAATCGGGCAGATGGCGGCAGGTATCAGTCATGAGATCCGAAATCCGATGACCACCGTGCGGGGTTTTTTACAGTTGTTAAAACAAGAAGGCAAATATGAAAAACATGATGGGCTTTTTGAGTTGCTCATCGAAGAATTGGATCGTGCCAATTCAATCATTACCGAATTTCTTTCCATAGGGAATACCAAAACTTCCGATTTACAAATGTACGATTTGAATTCAATTATTCAAGAAATCGCACCTCTAATCGAAATCGATACACGTAATCAAAACAAAACGGTTCACTTCGATCTGCATGACATTCCGGAATTACTGTTAAATCGCAATGAAATCCGGCAACTGATCATCAATCTCTACCGCAACGGACTCGACGCGATGTGCAAAGGACAAGTGCTGACGATCCGTACGTATAAAGAGGATGAGAATTGTGTCGTTCTTGCTGTGCAAGATCAAGGAGAAGGAATCCGTTCCGAAATCATCGAGAAGATAGGAACCCCGTTTTACACGACAAAAGACCATGGTACCGGTTTAGGATTAGGCATCTGCTATGCCATTGCCGCCCGTCATCAAGCGAAAATTGAAATGCAGACAGGATCTGAAGGCACTACTTTTTTTGTGAAATTCAGTAAGTAGGCATGTTTAAGCAGAGTCTGGTTTACAGTAGACCATTCCTATTTGGAATCAATCATGATGAAGGATCGCTATTTTTAGTAAAGTTGGATACCTGCTAAGCTGAATGTAAACATAAAAAGTACCATTCATGGGGGAGAGGCAGAATGAGCATTGTAGATCGTTTTCAAGAGGTTCCAACAACTTGTATTTCGGATGCGTTAGAGGGTCTGAATAACTTGGATGCAGCGATTAAACCGTTAAAGGAAGAGTATCGGGTCGCCGGTCGTGCATTTACAGTGAAAATGCCTGTCGGGGATAACCTTGTCGTTCTTAAAGCGATTCGGGAAGCGCAGCCCGGCGATGTGCTGGTGATTGATGCGAAAGGGGATACGTACCGGGCGATTGCGGGTGACTTTATCCTCGGCATGGCTCAAACACTCGGCATTAAAGGAGTAATTGCAGATGGGGTCATCCGTGATATTATCGGGGCCAAAAAATTGGATTATCCGGTTTTCTGCAAAGGGACGACTATTGCTGCAAGTGGCAAAGCAGGGGAAGGTGCCATCAATATACCGATTTCTTGCGGTGGGGTAACGATTCATCCGGGCGATCTCATTGTCGGCGATGCGGATGGCGTTGTAGTAATCCCACGTGCAATTGAAGAGGAAGTATTGGAAAAAGCAGTGGATAAAGAGTTGAAAGATCAGGCAAGAGCCGAGAAAGTATCCGGGAAAAAGGAAGAAGTCATCGCGTATTTGGATAAGTTCTTATCATAAAAAAATGGACAGGCTTCAAAAAAGCCTGTCTCAGATTGTCGACAAAAGGGCTTCGGAATGAAAAATTCCGAAGCCCTTTTCTTAATTTCTTTAAAAACCTCCTCAAATGACTGGAGGTTAGGCCTCTTCGAGGCCATTATATTAAGCCATTTCTGGACTTTTCCAAGTCCAGTTGGCCATCTTTTTTAAATTCATGGCAGCAAAAGTAAGCGTCGCCTGCATCGACAGTTTTTTAAGTCCCCTTAACGTTGTCCAACGCATGCCATGCTTTTCTTTTGCATCTGCGAATACACGTTCAATCGTTTCTTTGCGTTTCGCATAAATTGGTTTTACATCTTTGTGATGACGAAGATGGTCCGCCTCTTCCACGTATTCTTGCCAAATATGACGTGTCACCACTTTTTGATGATTTTTACTCTCGGTACATTGCGTTAAAAAAGGACACGTCGCACAAATGTGTTTGGGAGATTTGTACTCACGGTATCCCTCTTTATTCGTGGTGGAATAGTTCAAAATTTCGCCCGCTGGGCAAAGGTAACAATCGAAGTATTCATCATAAACGTATTCATGTTTTCGGAAGAATCCTTCCTTCGTGCGTGGTCGTGTGTATGGCAGGGCAGGTGTAATTTCATGACCAAATAAGTAACTCGTAATTGCAGGTGTTTTGTAAGCTGCGTCTGCGGCAACAGCTGTGGGTTTTCCAACTTTTTCGGTTACTGTTTCAACTAATGGCTCTAAGATATGACTATCGTGTACGTTACCTGGTGTTACAATCGTGCCAAGTATAAAACCATTACGGTCTGAAGCCGCATGAAATGAATAGGCGAACTGTTTTGTACGTTCATCTTTGACATAGTAACCACTCCCTGGGTCGGTTGTGCTTTCTTTAATTTCCTTCGATTCTTCCTTATCAAACTTATCCGGTGGGAAAGGCTTTTTTCCATGATCTTCTCGATCTTGATTAATCTCTTCCTGCAGGCGTTCTTGATAAGTACGTGAACAACCATCTTTTCAAATTTGCGCTTATTCGCACTCGCTTTCACATGTGTAGAATCAATAAAAACATGTTCTGCACTAATCAATTTTTTCTCAGCAGCTGTCTTTAATATACGATAGAATATCTCTTCAAATAGATCTGTCTCTTTAAAACGACGCTCGTAGTTTTTTCCGAACGTCGAGAAGTATGGCACTTTATCGTGGAAGCCATAGCCTAAGAACCAACGATAGGCCATGTTCGTTTCAATTTCTTCGATCGTTTTACGCATTGAACGAATACCGAAGGTGTATTGAATCAGGGTGAGTTTAATTAAAATAACCGGATCTATACCTGGGCGATCTACCTCTGAATACATATCTTTCACCAAGTCATAAATAAAAGAAAAATCAATCGCTGCTTCCATTTTACGAACCAAATGGTTCGCTGGCATAAGTTCGTCTAATGCGATCATTTCAATTTGATCTCTTTGAATGGAATTATGTTTCGTAAGCATCCTCGTCACCTCAAGATTTTAATTACTTTTACTTTAAAACAAAAAAGATTGTAGACAAAGTAAAAATCAACTTTGTCTACAATCTGGGACAGGACATGAAAAAGCCTGTCTTTTTTTACGCCAACTGTTTGATAAAGTCAACAAATGCCCTTACAACGTTCAGTTTTTCGGCGTCTTTGTAATAAATCATCCATGTTTTTTGCGTGAGGGGTAGGCCTTCTTTTGTTTGCAATGGAATTTGGTGCACATGCGGAACGTCTTCTAAAAAGAGAGACGGAAGGATGGCATAGCCAAGCCCGCTTAAGACCATTTCCTTGCATGTATCCCCGCGGTCGATCGTCACCCTGACGAGCGGTGGCTGTGCATAGCGTTCTGCCCACCAATTATCGGTTAAATGTTTGTAAAGCGAGTCGGTTTGGTAATCGATTCTTGGGAGGTTCGGCAAATCTTCCAAATTGATTGGATGAATCGAAGCGATGCAAAGTTCCTCTTCAAAAAGCAACTCCTTCTCCCCTGGCCAATTGTAATCTCCCCTTATAAAACCGATATGGATATCTTGATTGTAAGTGAGCTGATTGATCTGTTTGCTGTAGCCGGTTTCTACTTGGAATTCGACGTCGGGATATTGTTTTTCAAATGCGGTTAGCCATCCCGGAAGCTGATATTTGCTGATGAAATTGGAGACCCCTAAGCGCAGTGTGCCAGCGATATAATCATTGAAATTGTCGACGTCTTCCTTAATCTCGCGGAATGTGTCCAACAGTTCCGCGGCCCGTTTCGCCAAGTATTCGCCTTCAGGGGTAAATTGAACCCCTTTCACCCCACGGTTGACCACTTTTACACCTAATTCCGTTTCAATTTGTTGCAAGCGTTTTGTAAGTGTTGGCTGGGAAATATACAGGGCCTTTCCCGTGTTCGTAATGTTTTTTTCATGGTAAAGCGTATGAATGATCAGCCAATCCCTTTCGTCCATATCCATTCCACCCGCCCAAATTTTTTATCCAAAGCCTATCATACAAAGAGGTTTTTAGAAAGTCCCATTCAAAATAGGTATCATCCACTATGCCATAACCCTATTTTTCGAATGATGGAAATTATATTACGCTAAGAGTAGATCATTTTCGTCAAGTAAGGGGGCAACAACATGACTACAGGTATTGCAAATACGAATTTCACAATCACGATTAACGATAAAGAATATGTGTATTATCCAATTGAAACGGCGGCAGACCGTGAAACAATAAAAAAATTGCCCTATTCAATCAAAGTTCTGCTGGAAGCGGCTATTCGCAAATATGATGGGAGCGCTATCACGATGGAGCATATTCAAAAACTGGCCAACTGGACGATAGAACGCAACCAAAATGAAGAGGTTCCTTTTAAACCGACCCGTATTCTGTTGCATGACACGACGGGATTACCGGCTATTGTCGATTTGGCAGCCATGCGTGAAACGATCCATGAAAAGGGCGGGGACATTTCAAAAGTCAATCCACTCATCCCGGTGGATCTCGTTGCCGACCATTCTGTTGCTGTGGACTTTTATGGAAGCCCAGAAGCGATGGAATTGAATGAGAAATTGAATATGGAACGCAATCGGGAACGGTTCCGTTTTCTACGTTGGGCACAGGAAGCGTTTGACAATTTGCAAGTCGTTCCACCGGCGACCGGTATTATGCACCAAATCAATATGGAGTATTTATCATCCGTCGTCACGACAAAAGAAGTGGATGGTCAAACTATGCTATTTCCGGATTCCCTTGTCGGGACGGATTCGCATACGACGATGATCAATGGGCTTGGCATCGTCGCTTGGGGAGTGGGCGGAATCGAGGCGGAAGCTGCGATGCTTGGGCAGCCTTTATATTTCGTCGTGCCGGAAGTACTGGGGTTCAAATTGACCGGTGCGCTGCCAGAAGGAGTGACGGCAACCGATTTGGCGTTAACGATTACGAATAAGCTTAGGGAATATGGCGTGGTTGGCAAGTTTGTGGAGTTTTATGGGCCAGGTGTCCATTCCATGAGTGTGGCTGACCGGGCGGCAGTTGCGAATATGGCGCCCGAGTATGGCGCGACGATGGGATTCTTCCCGGTTGATCGCGAAACGATCAAGTATTTACGATCGATCGGTCGAAGCGAAGAGCATTTGAATGTCATTGAAACGTATTACAAAGCACAAGGGATGTTCATGGAAGAAACGAGTCCGGCGCCGGATTATCCGGAAATCGTCGAATTGGATCTATCAACAGTCACTGCTTCGCTTGCGGGACCGAAACGTCCACAAGATCGGATCGATTTGAGGGATATGAAGAAAGCCTACAATGCGATTATCCGTCAACCAATCGCAGAAGGAGGCTATGGTCTTTCTGATGAACAGCTGAAAACAGAAGCGACTATCGTCCATCACAATGGTGAAAAATCGCAGATTGGGAATGGCTCGGTTGTACTGGCAGCCATTACAAGCTGTACCAATACATCCAATCCAACCGTGTTAATGATGGCTGGATTATTGGCAAGGAATGCGGTGGACAAAGGGTTGAAAAAGCCTTCATTCGTCAAAAGTTCACTGACACCCGGATCGCGTGTTGTGACAGACTATTTAAAGGAGTCTGGTCTGTTGAACTACTTGGAGCAACTCGGATTCCATGTGGCAGGGTATGGGTGCGCAACGTGTATCGGGAATTCAGGTCCGCTACCTTCTGAAATTAGCGAGGCGATTGAGCAGCATGATTTGACCGTAGCAAGTGTACTTTCAGGCAACCGGAATTTTGAAGGGCGCGTCCATCCGGAAATCAAAGCAAATTATTTAGCATCACCACCACTTGTCGTAGCCTATGCGCTGGCAGGTACTGTGAATATTGACTTTGCGGCTGAACCGATTGGGTTTGATCACGACAACAAACCGGTGTTTTTACGTGATATTTGGCCTTCATCTGCTGAGGTACAGCAATGGATCACGGATGTCATCCGTCCCGAACTTTTTAAAAATCGTTATGAAGAAGTATATGGGGCCAATGAAAGTTGGAACGAGATCAGCATCCCTCAAGGTCAGTTATTCGAATGGGATGATGCTTCCACGTACGTTCAGCAACCTCCCTTTTTACAAGGCTTGACGGAAAATGCTTCGTCTATCACAGATATTGAAAAAGCGAGAGTGTTGGCGTTTCTAGGCGACTCAGTCACAACGGATCATCTTTCCCCGTCGGGGGTCATTACAGCGAGAAGTATGGCCGGAAAGTATTTAAGCGAGAAAGGAATCGATCCGAAGAACTTCAACTCCTATCCTTCGCGGCGAGGTAACCACCATGTGATGATTCGCGGTGCATTGGCCAATCTCCGGATTCGCAACAAGCTTGTGCCTGGATCGGAAGGCGGCGTGACAAATTATTTACCTGTCGATGAAATCGTATCGATGTACGAAGCTTCTTCCAAATATAAGGAAGATGCAACACCGCTTCTCATTATCGCTGGCAAAGAGTATGGAACGGGCAGTTCAAGGGACTGGGCCGCGAAAGGTGTACAGCTCCTAGGCGTCAAAGCGGTCATTGCAGAAAGTTTTGAACGGATTCACCGGAGTAATTTAGTCGGAATGGGTGTATTGCCGCTCCAATTTGCCAATGGCGAAAATGCACAGTCTTTAGGCATTACAGGGAGAGAAACTTTCCATACAGTAGGTTTGTCCAATCAGATTCAGCCAGGCGAGACGATCAAAATGAAAGCGGAAAGGGAAGACGGAACGGAGTTTACCTTTGAAGTCATTGTCCGTCTTGATAATGTTGTCGATGTAGACTACTACCAACATGGCGGCATTATGCAAAAAGTGGTCCGGCAATTGTTGGGATAAGTCATAGCGTACTAGCTCAGAATTTGGGATTCAATCGTCGAATCCCAAATTTAAATAAGAGGTGTGTAAGCGGATTCAGTTTGTTTGGGGGGGAGAATGGAATGATTGCTTTATTAGGTTTTATCATGATGATCTGTTTTATCTTTGTCATTGTGACAAGAAAGATGTCGGCTTTGTTGGCGTTAATTGTCATCCCGCTCGTGTTTGCTGTGATTGGAGGATTTGGAAAAGAGCTAGGTCCGATGATTATGGATGGCTTGCTCGGTGTTGCACCAACAGGAATTATGTTAATGTTTGCTGTTCTGTATTTTGGAATCATGATTGAGGCAGGTTTGTTTGATCCGCTCATTTCTAAAATCTTGAAGATTGTCAAAGGGGATCCTTTGAAGGTGGTACTCGGAACAACGGTGCTTGCAGGTCTCGTAGCTTTGGATGGGGATGGGACGACCACTTATATTATAACCATATCTGCAATGTTACCGCTCTATCTCCGTCTAGGTATGAACCCGCTCATTCTGACATGCGTGTCCATGATGGCGTTCGGGGTGATGAATATGCTTCCATGGGGAGGTCCGACAGCAAGGGCCATCAGTGCGTTGAACCTGGATGCCAATGAAGTATTCCTTCCACTTGTACCGATTATGGTGGCGGGTCTTGCGTGGGTTTTATTGACGGCCTATATTTTGGGAATGAAAGAGCGTAAACGATTGGGAATCCTTGATATCGATATGTCGCGACATGTAGTGCAACAACAAGAATTAGCCGCGACGGCCGAATTGGACTTAAAGCGTCCTCGCCTCATTTGGTTTAACTTTTTGTTAACGCTTTCGCTCGTCGTTGCACTTGTCGTAGGGATCCTTCCATTATCGATCTTGTTTATGATGGCATTTGCATTGGCTTTATTGATCAATTATTCCAATTTGGAATTGCAGAAGAAAGTGCTTGCGGCTCACGCTGATAGTGTGGTCATGGTCGTGGCCTTGATTTTCGCGTCAGGTGTGTTTACAGGAATTCTTTCAGGCACACAGATGGTAGATGAAATGGCCAATAGTCTCATTTCTATTATTCCTGAACAGCTTGGCTCTTCTTTTGCGCTTATTACAGCCATTACCAGTATTCCATTGACCTACGTAATGGCAAACGATCCATATTATTTCGGAATCGTGCCGATTATCGCCCAAACGGCAGCGGCATACGGTGTCGATCCAGTGGAAATTGCACGGGCATCAGTGCTTGGACAACCGATCCATGCCATGAGTCCGTTGATCGCTTCCACGCATCTGCTGGTTGGAATGGCCAAAGTCGACTTTGGGGACCATCAGAAGTTCATCTTGAAATGGGCGTTGGGCACATGTGCTATCATGATTGCAGTCGCTTTACTGACGGGAGCGATTTCATTATAAGGGGAAGATCTGTAAACTCGTTAACAAGCATCCTTTTGGAAACAATAAAAGGGTGCTTATCTACAAGAAGGGCTTGCATCAGTAAACACTGAGGCAAGCCTTATTTGCAATTCCTGCAGTATAAAATTTAGCTTTTAGGCGATAGACATGTTATTTTTGGAATACATTATTGGGAGGTATAAAATAAAGTACTTGGCAAACAAGTTTGGACTATAAATTTAGAGGACGTAAAGTAGGTGTAGTATGAATGAGGTTTTATTAAAAAATGCCGATGCCTGTTATCGATCGGCTGAGAAGAAGGCCGCAGATTATTTTCAATCGCTCGCTGTGCAGCTTACGAACAAGACCTATGTTACTACCATCACACAAGATATACGAGCTTGGAAACAGAATCATATCCGCCACCCATTCTTATCCCTTTTTTCGCGTGGGAAGGGCAAACCTGATTTTAAGGGGTATCACAATTATATTCAATGGCTGGATTACACCGGAAAATTAGATAATTATTTGGATCGCAGTATTTCCTATATTTTCATGAGGGATTTAGGAAAAGACTTGAATTCACCTAAGACTCAAAACAGGATCCAGGATGTAGTTGACGAGTTAAAAACACAACTGCTCGATTCCGCTGCGGGAAAATCGGAGATGTTCAGCATGGCCGGGTTGTATCGCATGGCTCAGAAGGATGGCGTTGAATTGACCATGATCTGGTTGGTCGACAAACTGAAGACGGTTTCCTCCAATATTCCAAATGGGATGGATGCTGAGGAAGCCAAACGAAAATTGATAAAAATCATTGCCGGGGTCATCATGAATCAGATTGAAGAGATGGGCGATGAAATATCGCCTGAGGAGCGGACCCGGAAACTGGATGAAGCGATAAGGCTTGGCTATTCCTATGGTTTGACCTATCCTTTTATCGACGATTTGCTGGATTCGGACGTTTTATCTGATGAAGAGAAAAAACAATACACCGATTTGATACGTACAGTCCTTACGACAGGATCTGTGCCGGAATTAGCAGCATGGACTGGACGTAACAAAGAGCTGATTCAATTTATTCATTCGGAACTTCGTGACGCCTTTTCGACGATTAAACACCATCTGCAACAAGAAACGAACGAAAAGTTCTTCGAGCAGAGCTATGTGTTTTTTCAATCCCAGGAAGTGGATCGTATAAAGAATCTATCGAACGCAAATTACACCAATGAAGAGCTGTACATCCCTGTCATTTTGAAAGCCGCTTCTTCACGATTGATTGTCCGCACAGTCCTCAGTGCTCCAGAGGATGAGGAATTTGATAACCGAGCATTCTTTTATGGGATTTACAACCAGCTCGCCGATGATTTTGCGGATATGTTTGAGGACCTAGAGGCAGGTGCGGTGACACCCTATACGTATTACATGAAATACCATGATAAGTGCCAGGATCTTATCAATCCTTTTGAATTATATTGGACAGTCATCTCCAATCTGATGCATAACGTCTATCAGTCAGATGCTAAAACATGCGAGGTGATTTTAGATCGTGCGATAAACGGTCTGAAACGATTTAAAAAACGGCTAGGAAAAGAAAGATATAACGAAGTGATGGAGCTATTTGCTTCTGGAGATCCGAAGTTCGATCGGCTTATCCAACAGATGGTCCGAAAATCGGATGATGTAGACTTTTTCGATAAACTGCTTCGCGATCATATCGTCTCTAATTTGAAAGAAGAACAGAAAGACCGGGAAGAATTCTTAGATACCATCGGAATTGCCCGCAAACAGATCAATGATGTCCTACACATCCCTAAAATCAATGCTATTTCTTCCATAAATGAGGCTGCAAATTATAGCCTGACGGGTGATGGAAAGCGACTCCGACCGATCATGACGTGGTTTATGGGCGTTAACGAATATGGATTAGATGAATCAGCAATTGTGCCGCTTCTGAAATCCTTGGAATATATGCATACGGCATCTCTCATCTTCGACGATCTACCATCCCAGGACAATGCGCCCATTCGTAGGGGGCGTTCAACATTACACCGATTGTATAATTCAGCCACAGCAGAATTAACAGGTCTCTATCTGACGCAGAAGGCAGTTGAGGAACAAGCCTCTCTTGCACAGTTCGAATCAAAAACTGTGCTTCAATTAGTTCGCTACTCGGCTGGAAAGACGGCGGAAATGTGTCAGGGTCAGCTGATGGACTTGGACTCCAAAGGAAAACAACTGACAGTGGAAGAATTGAATACGATGTGCTTTTACAAAACTGGAATTGCATTCGAAGCTGCCCTCGTCATGCCCGCCATTCTAGCGGGTAGACAAGAATCGGAAATGAACGCCTTGAAAAGATTTGCCTATCATGCCGGCATTGCTTTTCAGATTAAAGATGATTTGCTCGATGTTGAAGGAGATCGGACATTACTTGGAAAGCCGATTGGAAAAGATCTCGAAAATAACAATTCAACTTTTGTGTCCCTCCTTGGCATTAACGGTGCCAAGAAAGCGATGTGGGAACATTACTGTCATGCAATGGACATACTGCAAGAGATACAGCCTCATACGAACTTTTTAAAACATTTACTGGACTATACTGTGAATCGGGAACATTAAGCTTTTGTCTTGGAGCATTCTTGCACCAAGAGGACAATCTGCAATAAGAAAAAATATGTAGAGCATATCATCTGCTAAGGCGATATGCTTTTTCATTTGCCAAACAAGTATAGCTGTAGAAATCAGAGCAATGTGAAAACCCAACGTGAGCAGGAAGTGGGATATGATATAATTGAATTAATAGTTAATTCGGAAGGGAGTCCAGAGTATGTTTGTTTCAGATGCGATCCGGCAAAGAAGAGAGATTACAAACTATCAAGCAAAGGAAATACCCGACAATCTTTTAGAAGAAATTATCGAGTCCGCTTATTTGTCACCGGCGGGGAATAATCTTCCTTCGAGGGAGTTCATTGTCGTTAAAAACAGGGAGATGCTGGTTCATTTAGCTAAAACGACGCCGTTTATGCCATGGTTAACAGAAGCTGCCGCGGCCATTGTCGTCACGGGACGTCCGGCTGTCAGTAAATATTGGTTACAGGATGCATCTATTGCTTGCGGGTTTATTTGGCTGAGTGCCGTGGAGAAAGAGTTAGGAGCCGCATTCGGTGCGGTGTACCATGCTGAAGACGAAGCAGAATCCGAACGCCGTGAAAGTCATGTACGGGATGCGCTAGGAATACCGGAAGACCGCCGTATCGTGGCAATCATCGGGCTTGGATATCCTGCCGAAATCCCAGCGCCGAAAAAACATGTGGCTAAAGAAGACATCGTATACTACGAAAAATTTCAAAATTAAAAAAGGTGTCTGGTCCTAAAAATAGGATCAGATACCTTTTTGCATAATAAAACTCAAATGCCTTCCGCTCCGCTTGTCTTCCCGATAGGAGAAGCCTTCTGCACTTTTAAAGGTACAGGTTGTGTCAATCGTAATCTGTTCGGGTGGGATGCCCGCCAATTGACATTGTTGTTTGACGGTCAGCTGATTATCAATATGGTATTTTCCGGTTTGGTGTTTGTAATACATGAAATCATCCGCATAGCCGAGCGCTTGGAATTTCAAATAGACGTCTTCGTCAACTTCGAATTTGTCCTGACTGAGAGCCGCGCCGAGTTGGACATGAAAATCGCTAGGATTGCATTGTTCCACGTGGATCAAATGATCAAAGAACTTCCGGGTAATTTCTTTGACGGTCCCTTGCCAGCCGGAATGGATGACACCGATAAGGCCATTCACTTCATTGTAAAAAATGACCGGGACGCAATCTGCGGTAAAGCTGCAGAGGACTATATCCGGTTCATACGTGTACAGGGCATCTGTATCCGCAATGGCCGTTTCCAGTCGGGTAGCGCCCCGCCCTTTATCCGCAAGCGTCACTTTGTAGAAATGGTCACTATGGGTTTGTTGAGCACAAACGAAGCGATCGAGTTCACAATGTAAAGAAGCCGCTAATTTTTTCCGGTTTTCCACTACATCGTCGGGATTGTCACAAACGTGAAGGGCCATATTATTGTTTTCAGGTTCGGCAACATCTTTCATTGTCATCCCTGCAACGAATTTTGCTTTGTTTACATATATCTTTGTATTCATAACATCACCTCATTTTACTATATAACAGTGTGCGATCGATGTATAGGCTGGTATGTTTAGAAAAATATAAACAATCAGCTAGAGATATCAGGCTAATCCATCAACAAAGCTTTCGCATATCTTATGGTTATGGAGGTGATATACATGTGTAAAAATACCCGCTGTAAAAGAAAAAAGATTACTGAAGTGAAAAGTTGTGAAATTCGAAATAGATACGGGCCTTACACGATGGTTCCCCCTAATCCTGATCCCAATCCACTTCCTCCCGCTCCCATCCCTGAAATGACCATTGTGCCAATTGTAAACCGATATTTTTATATTCCACAAACTTCAATTGATCTGGCGAATGGGGCAACCATCCCTGCTACTCTTTTTTATGATGACAATGAAGACCAAGTAGATGAATTTACGATTTTTAGCCCAAATGGTTACGTCAATCTACACATTAATGGGGTCATCCAAGAGGGAGGGTTTTACCAGGCGAACTCCAACGCTTTAACGATCAACCCGGCGAATGGCATCATTCGCGCAGGGACACCGATAATTGTGGAATCATTGGGCTTCACGACGGCAAAGTTGTGAAATCAAAGGGTGGACAGCCCTGTCATTTGACGAGTATTTGGCATCTACTGTGATGATAACTGAAAGGAGGTGAGACAAATGGCACTTTCGCTTATTAATATTAATGTAAATGTTTCGGGTAACTCTGCAAGGTTTTTTAATGTCTTGGACGCTCCATTAGTGATCACAGATGGGACAACAGTTGCTGCGACTGACTTTTTGGATGACACTGGAACAGCGGTGACAGCTTTTCCGATCATCGCAAACGGTTACTATAATCTCTATATTAACGGTGTGTTACAAGAGGGTGATGCGTATACAGTTTCCGCAACTGAATTGACCTTCAATGGTGTTGACGGCACACTCTCGGCTGGTACTCCGCTAATTTTAGAAGCCGTGGAATTATTGACAGTGATTTAACGCCCCTTTGAATTGAAAAATCCCCAGTACATTCCATAAGTGTAATGAAGCTTGCTTTATCGCTTCCCCCCGATTGCTACTGCTTCAATAATTACCAGGATTATTCTGGATGTCAAAACCCTTCAAAGCATGAAGGGTTTTTGTCGTAGGGATGGTGTTTATCATTCGGGTAGGACATGCTAGTATAGAGACGGATATAGAGCCTTATTTTTACTATAAAATGATTATTACGAGTGGAGGAAAAAATCATGTCGAGTTTGCCAAATTGCCCGAAATGTAATTCGGAGTATACGTATGAGGATGGGAATCTGTTGGTTTGCCCTGAGTGTGCGTATGAGTGGACATTGGGATCCGAAGCGGAAGATGTAGAAGAGGTTAAAGTGGTGAAGGATGCGAATGGCAATGTCTTGAACGATGGAGATACGGTTACGGTCATTAAAGATTTGAAAGTGAAAGGAAGTTCGTCTGTCGTTAAAGTGGGGACCAAGGTGAAAGGGATCCGTCTAGTGGACGGAGATCATGATATTGATTGTAAAATTGACGGTTTCGGGGCGATGAAACTAAAATCGGAGTTTGTGAAGAAGGCATAATTATTTGAGGGTCTAAAGTCCTGATTCGCTGATAAGTTGCCAATAAGCGCCGATAACTGGTTCGCAAGCGCTGATATCCATGTGATTGGCGCCGATATTTATTGTGAGTACGCTGATTACTCGAATTTGAATACAAAAAAAGCAATGCCAGCGTAAGCGAGCATTGCTTTTTTATGATTACTTAGAGTAGTTATCGAAATAACCTTGGATGTAGACGATCGGTGTACCTTTGTCTCCGCTTCCTGATGTTAAATCAGAGAGGGAGCCGATCAGATCTGTTAGTTTCCGAGGAGTTGTTCCTTGGGCTTCCATTGAACCGACGAGGTCTTCCTCTTTTTCGTTGATGAATTGGGAGATCGCTTTTTGCAGTTCTTCGCCTCGTAGATCCGCAAAATTATTATCGGCAAGATACTTTAACTTCACTTCGTTCGGTGTACCGTCGAGGCCTGCTGTGTAAGCTGGTGATACGACAGGGTCTGCAAGTTCCCAGATTTTCCCGACAGGGTCTTTGAATGCGCCATCGCCATAGACCATGACTTCCACGTTTTTACCTGTCTTTTCTTTCAACAATTGTTGGATATTATCGACGATCGGCTGACAGTTACGTGGGAAAAGCTTGACGCCATCTTCTGTGGACTTGTTGGAACCGAGAAGGCCGTATTCCTCGTTATAGCCACTGCCGTCGATTGATTCGGATAATACATCATCCAATGTATAGACTTTTTCAGCACCGTTCTCTTCCAGAATGCGTTTTGTCCGGAAACGTGTGTGAATGTCGCAAGTTAACACATTTTTGGTATATTTTAAAATGGTTTTCGGTTTTTGGGAGAAGACAAATTCACACTCCACACCGAACTCTTCCACCAATGATTTGTAGTAATCAATGTAGTCCACGCCTGTGAATGTGTGCTTTTGGTAACCGAAGTGTTGGCGGAACTCATCTTCTGTCAATACGTCCGTCCAAGGATTGATGCCTTTTTCATCGAGTAAATCTAAGCTGATCAAGTGGTTGCCGACTTCGTCAGAAGGGTAGCTCAACATGATGACGATTTTCTTTGCCCCTTTTGCGATGCCGCGAAGGCAGTTGGCAAAACGGTTCCGGCTCAAAATCGGGAAGATGACACCGATTGTATCGTCACCGAATTTGGATTTAATATCTTTTGCAATATGGTCGATGGTTGCATAATTCCCTTGAGCACGTGCGACGATTGACTCGGTTAACGTCACAATATCTCGATCATTTATCGTAAAGCCTTCCACTTCCGAAGCTTTTAGTACACTATCCAAAACGATTTGTTCAATATTATCGCCTTCGTTGATGATGGGACAGCGAAGTCCTCTTACGACGGTACCCACAACTCTTTCCAATCTAATCGCTCCTTATTGTCTCAGGTACCAGGTTCTCACCCGGTATCCGGAAGTATCTTCTTGTACTATACAACGTGGTCATGGTATAAGTAAAATTAATAGTTCAAATGCCGGGTATAAGGGGTGGTTATATGGTTAGTAAATTGGATTTGTATCATGTTTTTTGTACAGTTGCGAAAAATGAAAGCTTTTCAAGGGCGGCAAAGGAGCTGTTTTTAACACAGCCGGCAGTGAGTCAATCCATCATGCAATTGGAAAAGGAACTGGACACACGCCTGTTTATCCGGACACCGAAAGGCGTATCGCTGACCGATGAAGGAAGCCTGTTGTATGAGTATGTGAATTCCGCCATGAATTTAATAGGTGTTGGGGAAGAAAAAATTTCGGAATTTAAAAATTTAACGGTTGGCGAATTGAAAATCGGTGTAGGTGACACGATATCCCGCTATTTTTTATTACCCTATCTGGAGGCCTTTCACACGCGTTATCCGAATATCAAATTTACGATTGCCAATGGGACGACATCTGAACTGTGTGCCATTTTGAAATCGGGCGGCGTTGATATTGCCATTTGTAATTTGCCCATCGATGATCCGACATTGGAACTCCGACCTTGTTTTGAAATCCAGGATATTTTCGTTTACGGCGAGCGCTTTAAAAAGATATTGGCCAAACCGATCAGCTTACAAGAGTTGGTCAAATTGCCGCTAATCTTTTTGGAATCCAATTCGAATTCCAGAAGATATGTCGAGGACTATCTTCAGTCGAAGGGGATTCAGATTGCGCCTGAATTTGAATTAGGTTCGCATGAGTTATTGTTGGACTTTGCTAAAATCAACTTAGGCGTCGCCTGTGTCACAAAGGAATTTTCCCAACCATTTTTAACAAACGGGTTGTTGCGGGAAGTGCAGACTCTTGAAAAAATCCCACCGAGAAGCATAGGCGTCTGTTATTTAAAAACCGTCCCTCTTTCGCCGGCATCCACAAAATTCGTGGAACTGATTGAAGGGGGATTGTAGATGCGAGGCGACTCAATCATTTGATACGATAAAGTGGAGGAAGGAGTGGAGGGGATGTCTATCCGTATTAAGCGTGCATACGATGATGCTTCAAGCGATGATGGAGTTCGGATTCTTGTCGACCGGCTCTGGCCAAGGGGGATGTCAAAAGAATCTTTAAAAATCGATCATTGGATGAAAGAGATAGCACCATCGAATGATTTGCGCAAATGGTTCAATCATGAGCCGGATAAATTCGAAGAGTTCACAAAGAAATATAAGCAGGAATTACAGCTGGATCCAACGAAAATCGAGCAGCTCGAACGATTGCAAGCAATGGTTCGAACGGACGGAAAGATTGTGACACTCGTCTACGGAGCTAAGGACGTTCGGCATAACCAAGCCGTTGTGCTACAGGAATGTCTAACGGAACGACTGTGAGGGAAAATCGATGGAAAAACGAATGAACGGCAATTTTTATAAAACGGATGGTGTCACCCTCATCTTAACGGCTCTGTTGACTGCCATTGCCAGTGAGATCAAAGTCGTACCGTTTAACGGGGATGCATTCCGTTTCGGACTAGGGAGTATTACATTCTTTCTGCTTATTTTAGTACGTCCTCCGGCATCTTTGATCTTAACGGGATTTGTCACGGGGGTAACGGTCGTCAGTATTCGCCTAATTGAAGATCTACTGCTCTTTGGAGGGCAATTATTTGAGTCATTTAGTAATCATTCCCCTGCATTTTTATTCTATTTTGTCTTTGCATTAGGGCTGAAGTGTATACAGGTGGAAAAGGTGAAGACGTATCCACTTCTTTTGGGTGCATGGGCCGCGTTGTTTGAGTTTATCGGTAATGGTTCAGAGTACTTGTTTCGCTCTTTAATTTCCCATTCGGAAAATGTGGGGTTTCGGGACTGGGCATTGGTGAGTGGGGTAGCCATATTACGTTCCTACTTTGTTGTTGGATTATATAGTACGATAACCGTTTCGGAACAAAAAAGACAAATGCAGGAATTGCTTGGAATCGGCTCTGAATTGTATGCGGAGACATTGTATCTGCAAAAGTCGATGAATCATATTGAACAAATCACTGCATCGAGCCATGAACTGTATCGAAAGTTAAAGAAGGAAAATTTGCGTGAATTGAGTACACAAGCCTTGCTTATTGCGCAGGAGATCCATGAAGTGAAAAAGGATTCCCAGCGGATTTACTCCGGTTTATCCAAACTGACAAATCCAAAAAGAAACGATATATTTTATTTGTCGGATGTGCTGGAATTGGTGATCTCCGCCAATAAGAAGTACAGTGAGCTGTTACAGAAAAATATCCATTTTCAACTATCGTTGTCCCAGCAATTTGAAACGGACCAACAAATCCCCCTGCTCGCCTTGTTGAACAATATTACTGCGAATGCGGTGGAAGCCATTCCGAAGAAGGGGAGCATTTCGTTCAATGTATTTGAGAAATCGGACATGCTCTATTTTGAGGTTGAAGATACAGGGGAAGGGATTCCGGAAGATGACCGGGCCCTCATTTTTGAACCGGGCTATACGACTAAATTTAATCATGCGGGAGTGGCGGCGACGGGCATTGGCCTTTCACATGTCCAAGAAATCGTCTCACAGTTGGAAGGGCAAGTGGCTATTGAAGCCTTGCCTACGGGGACGTTGTTCATCATCCAAATCCCGACGAACAATATTCGGAAGTGAGTTGAAGGAATCTGCGTTATTTTATAGTAGACGATGATGCTGCAAGTCGTAAAATGTTGGAGAAAATTATAACGGAAGGGAACCTCGGAGACGTGATCGGGGAGGCGGAAAGCGGTGTGCAATCGCTTCAACGTATCACTTCAACGAATCCCGATGTTGTGTTGATCGATTTATTGATGCCTGAGCTAGATGGGATTGAAACGATTGAACAATTAAGGCTTCAAGGGTTTGAAGGGCAGTTCATCATGATTTCCCAAGTTGTCAATAAAGAGATGGTGGGCGAAGCGTATGAAAAAGGCATCGAGTTTTTCATCCATAAGCCGATCAATCGAATTGAGGTACGTAGCATTTTGAAAAAAGTGGCAGAGCAATACCGTTTGAAAGACTCCATCATGGCGATCCGGCAATCTTTGGCCCACTTTGAATCTGTGGAAACGACGCAACGGAAGCGTAGTGTTAAGGAGATTGTATTGCCGATCTTGAATGCGATGGGCATTGCCGGTGAGGCGGGGAGTGAAGACGTCCTAACGATGATGGAGCTCTTGATCCATCGCACAAACAATGTTGAACAATTACCTTCATTGAAGGAACTATATGAAGCGGTCGCGCGTCAAACAAAAGAAGCGGAGACGGAAGTACTGAAGGAAAGCAAGGCGATTGAACAGCGGATTCGCCGTTTGATCTTGACGGCGATTAATAACTTGGCTGCGTTAGGGGTCATTGACTATACAAACCCGGAGTTTGAGTATTATGCCCCTCGTTATTTTGATTTTCAAGAAATCCGGAGCCGTATGAAACAGATGGAAGAAAATGACGAGTTGCCGATCAAAGTGAAAGTGAATAGTAAAAAGTTTTTGCAAGTGCTTTACCTTGAAACGATGGAAAACTATAATAAGGCGTGAGTTAGTACTATTTCAAATCTTTCACGAAAAAAATTATTTTATTTTCGATTTGTCGGTTTCCGTCGGATTCGATAGGTTCACCTTAGACTATTGATTACAAGCTAATTCGTATTTTGAGTAAACGCTTTCAATAGTCGTGAAGAAGGGAGCTTATTTGATGAAAAAGAAATTTAGAATTCCTTTGGCGTATCAGATCCTTGTCGGATTAATTTTAGGGATCATTGTCGGAGCAATATTTTACGGAAATCCTCATATAGAAACGTATCTACAACCGCTCGGCACGATCTTCTTGAACATGATTAAAATGATCGTTGTACCGATTATTGTATCCTCACTTATCGTGGGAGTCGCAGGTACAGGTGATTTAAAGCAGTTAGGTAAACTTGGCGGTAAGACGATGATTTACTTCCAAATCGTTTCCCTTGTTGCCATCATTGTCGGTTTATCCGCGGCGAACATTTTCAAGCCGGGCGAAGGCGTGGACATGTCACAACTTACGAAAACGGATATCAATTCGTATGTTGGGACGGCTGAAAGTAAGCAAAATGAAACTTTCATGGATGTTCTTGTCGGTATCGTACCGAGCAACGTCATCCAATCGATGGCAAATGCAGATATGCTTGCAGTCATCTTCTTCTCCGTTGTATTCGGATTAGGTGTTGCAGCGGTCGGTGAAAGAGGAAAACCGGTCCTTGCGTTTTTCCAAGGAACGGCGGATGCGATGTTCTGGGTTACGAACTTTATCATGAAGTTCGCACCGATTGGCGTTTTCGGTCTTATCGGTGTAACTGTTTCAAAATTTGGTCTATCTTCTTTAATACCGCTTGGTAAATTGATGATTCTTGTGTATGCGACAATGATTTTCTTCGTTGTTGTTGTACTTGGTGGAATCGCGAAGATGGTTGGTTCAAGCATTTTCGCTATCATTAAGGAATTGAAAGAAGAATTGATTCTAGCTTATTCTACATCGAGTTCAGAATCGGTTCTGCCAAAGTTGATGGAAAAGATGGAGAAATTCGGTTCTCCGAAAGATATTGTGGCTTTTGTTGTTCCAACGGGCTATTCCTTTAACTTGGACGGTTCCACATTGTATCAGGCGCTTGCGGCGATTTTCATCGCGCAAATGTACGGGATCGACTTGAGCATCATGGAGCAAGTGACACTTGTATTGGTACTGATGATTACATCTAACGGTATCGCAGGTGTACCGGGCGTTTCCTTCGTCGTCCTATTGGCGACATTGGGTACTGTCGGTATTCCACTTGAAGGCCTTGCATTCATCGCTGGTGTCGACCGACTCCTTGATATGGGTCGTACAGTTGTCAACGTACTTGGTAACGCATTGGCGACAGTTGTCATGTCAAAATGGGAAGGCCGTTTTGGTACAGAAACAGGAAAGAAACCTTTGGAATCAGTTGAAAAAATGGCGTAAATCCGTCATTCGAATAGTAAAACAGGCAGTTTGGCAAACCGTAATGGGTGCTGGAACTGCCTGTTTTTTTTATCTTCATTCAGCAAATGTTTTTGTACTGAAAGCGAAGCGTCAGCTATAGAAGACTCCCACCTCCATAGGTGGCGAGATGAATGCATTTTGACTTCCTGTTCAGCGGGTGTTCAAACGCCCGCTAAATGAATAATGGAGTGCAGTCTAAGTGCGCGACGTCCTGAAAGGAAAGTGCCTTAATTTCTGCAAAGATCGCAGAAATACGGCAAATCGAACCCTTCGCTGTTCGATTCGCAATTCAAAATCTGGACGCAATCACGCCGAGGCGTGATTGATTTTGGCATCAGAAAAGTTATACTAGGGGCGGGGAGGGACTTTGATGGAGGAAAGAGACTATGATCGGCAGTTGCGTATCCAAACGACTGGGATGAGGGAATGGCAACATCAGTCATCCCATTATAATCGATACGAAGCTACGCCTTATGAAGCGTTGAATGTCTTTTTTACGGAATACGAATTAACGACAACAGATAGTGTAGTCGATTTCGGTTGCGGGAAAGGGCGCTTGGCGTTTTACTTGCATGACCGTTTTCAAGTATCGATCACCGGTATTGAAATGAGTGGACAATTGTATCAGGAAGCGCTTGAAAACCAAGCCAGTTATATGCGCAAAGCGAAAAGGAAGAACGGGACCATCCGTTTTGAGCATTGTTTGGCGGAGCAATATGGGGTGGAAGAAGGAGATAATCGATTTTATTTCTTTAATCCGTTTTCCCTGCAGGTTTTCACAAAGGTTGTCCAGTCCATTTTGCAATCCGTTGAACAGCATCCGCGCTCGGTTGATGTCATTTTGTATTATCCGACGAGTGAGTATATCGAGTTTTTAGACATGCGCACCCCTTTTGAACTGATAAAAGGGGTGACCATACCCGGCTCTTATGAAGAGAATAACAATGAGATTTTTTTAGTGTTCCGTTTATAATCAAAAGGCGTCCTTTGGATCGAGGACGCCTTTTGAGATTCAATGATTAAATACGACTGAACAGCTTGTTGGCTTGTTGAAGCAGTTCTTCTGTCTGCTCTGGATTCAGCGGTTTGGAATACAAATAGCCTTGTGCTTCATCGCAGTGAAGGCTTTGTAGGAAGCGGGCTTGTTCTTCTGTTTCGACGCCTTCCGCAATGACATTCAAGTCCAAGTTTTTGGCGAGTGTAATAATGGTTTTGACGATTGCGCCATTCCTCTTGTCCAATCCTTGGATAAATGCCCCGTCAATTTTGACATGTGTGAGCGGCAATTTGCTTAAGTAGCTCAGTGAAGAATAGCCGGTTCCGAAATCATCGATACTGACATTGATGCCGATCTCGCGCAATTGTTGAAGAATCGACTGGCAATGTTGGGTATCGAATGTCATGCTTTCGGTGATTTCCAAGTTGAGATGATGAGCAGGTAATCCGGATTGCGCCAACGTTTCTGTCACCATCGTTACAAACGCGGTCTGTTTGAATTGGTAAGGCGAGACATTGACACTGATTTGGATAGGCGGCAGACCTTCATCAAGCCATTTTTTGACTTGGACGCAAGCGGTTTCGAGTACCCATTGCCCAAGTGGGATGATGAGCCCAGACTCTTCCGCAAGCGGAATGAATTGCGCAGGGGAAATCATCCCTTTTGTCGGATGGACCCAACGGATCAGCGCTTCGAGTCCTGTAATATGCCCCGTCGCCATATCGATTTGCGGTTGGTAATGGAGCATAAATTGATTGGACAGAAGGGCTTGTCGGAGCTCTGTCTCCAACGTCTTTTTTTCGACTAAGCTATGGTTGATTTCTTGTGTGAAAAATTGAAAGGTCCGATTCCCATTTTCCTTCGCCAAGTACATAGCTGTGTCTGCTTTCGTCATTAATGTATCGTAATCCTGCCCATCGTCAGGGAAGATGCTGATCCCGATACTCGGCGTGACGAAAACATCCAGATTTTTGAAATGGAAAGAGCGGGAGATCTCTTCAAGAATACATGTCGCGATTGCTTCGATTTCGGCAATTGGCTTCGAGGCCAACAGAATGACAAACTCATCGCCGCCAAGCCTAGCAACAATATCCTCTTCCTGAATACAGTCTTTCAATCTTTGGCCGACTACTTTCAATAATTCATCGCCGACTGCATGTCCCATCGTATCGTTGACATTTTTAAACCGATCCAGATCGATGAATAGCAAGGCGAAAGATTCGTCATTCTTTTGCGCTTGTTCAATCGCTTCATTGGTTTTCATTTGAAAAAGACGTCGATTCGGCAAACCCGTCAAATAGTCATAGTAAGCCATATGTTTCACAAGCTCTTCCGCTTCTTTACGCTGCGTAATATCGGTTGCTGTTCCTACAACTTCTACAACAGTCCCATTGTCAAAAATCGGGGATAAGTAGAGAAGGTAGGTGTCGGATGAGTGTTTGAGCTCAAATTGCACTTCTTCCCCAAGCATACTGCGTCTGAAATGCCTTTCTAACTTTTTGAATTCATCCTTTTCGAACGCATGCTGAAGTTGGTTGAGGGTGACCAGATCATCAGTAAGTCCGATTTTTTCCGCTGTTTTCCCTTCAATTAACGTAAACATGAAATTCCCATCGTCATCGGTTGTATAGGTGAATATAATATTTTGCAAGTTTTTTACTGTTTGACGGAAATCGTTTTTCAAAGCGATTTCAAGAGACTTTTCTGCATCTATACGGTCGGTGATATCGGTTCGGATAGCAATGTATTGGAAAGGCTTCCCCTTTTTGTTGAGGAAGGGGACAATGGTTGTGTTTACCCAATAATCCGAGCCGTCTTTTGCCCGGTTTTTTATATCCCCCTGCCAAATGCCTCCGTTCCCAATCGTTTTCCACATGTTTTTGAAAAAGGACTTTGGATGGAACCCGGAATTGACAATTTGGTGTGTCTGGCCGATCAGCTCTTCTGCAGAATACTGGGACAGCTCACAAAACTTATCGTTTACATACGTAATGATCCCTCTCTGGTTCGTGATGGCGACAACAGAGGATTGATCGAGTGCATTTTCTATATTCCGAAGTGTTTCCAGTGTCTTTTCATATTTTTGGGTCGTTTGGATTTTGGAAGTAATATCGATATCAAGGGAGACATACTGAGTGATTGTCCCGTCTTCATCATAGGTAGGGAAAATAGTTGCTTGCACCCAGTAAGGAGAGCCATCTTTGGCAAAGCTTTTGATTTGCTGTTGCCATACTCTGTCTTCGGCAAGTTCTTGCTGCATTTCTTCCACAAAGCTTTTGGCGGTGTATTCCGGGTTCAACATTCCGTAATGCTGCCCGATCAACTCCTCTTCACTATATTGGGATAGCTCGCAAAAGGGTTGATTGACATATGTGATGATGCCATTACAATCGGTGATGGACAGACAGAAATTCTCCTCCAGCAAAGCAGCAATCGGTGAAATATTTTTAAGGTCGGTCAACACAAATGAACAATTCCTTTCTTACAAGTAAGCTTTATATTATAGAGTAATCGAATTGTCGGGAGGGTCAAAAGTATTATTAGTGAAATTTGGACAAGTGTGTAATTAATCAATAAGATATAGGCATAAATGTTTATTTTGGGTAATTTGTTTATGCCATTAATACTAATTATACTTTATATTTCCGCTTGTGGAAAGTTTCAAGGTTAAAAAGAAGTTTAGTTTTATATCAAGAGTTTTTAAGGGGAAAAAGAAAAAACTACGTTCAACTTGGAACGTAGCTGAATAGATCAGTAGGTTTGCGGGGGTGTTTGTTCTTTAAAACGTTTTTTAGCAATGCATGGCTTGTTCGGCTTCTTGCCAAGGAACGGCATAGCCTTTTCCTTTGGCGCAGAAGATGGATGTCGATGTGTATTCAGGATCCGCGTCTTTGTCGTAACCGATTTCCTCGATAATTTGTTCCTCGTTATGGCAACGGTCGTATCCGCCGAAGAGGAGGCTGAGAGCTCCTTTGCCATGGGTGAAGGAGGCAAATGTCGTACTGTAGTTCATGAAGGTGGCGACGGGCACCTTGCCACTAATAATGACCGTATCTCCAACCGTTTCAGGAGGTCCGAAGTTTCCGGATGCCTGTTGGATATCGGATAGGACACGGCCAATCTGTTCGGTCGCGACTTTGATTTTAAAATCATAATACGGTTCAAGCAGGATGTTTTCCGCTTGTTCCAGTCCTTGTCGTAAGGCACGGTATGTTGCTTCACGGAAGTCACCGCCAGCTGTATGTTCGTTATGTCCTCGTCCTGTCAGCAAGGTGATTTTCACGTCGGTGAGGGCCGACCCGGTCAATAAACCATGATGATCACGCTCAAATAGATGTGTGCGAACTAAATTTTGATGGCCGATGGAAAGATCATTCGCATGGCAGGCATTTTCAAAGGTGATGCCGCTATTCCGTTCGCCCGGCTCTATTTTCAAATGGACTTCCGCGTAATGTTTGAGCGGTTCAAAATGGCCGTAGCCGATTACGGGAGTTCCAATCGTCTCCTTATAGAGTATTTTAGGATCCTCAAAGGCCACGTCCATTTGAAAACGTTCTTTCACGACCTCTTGCAACACTTCCAGTTGGATGACGCCCATAACATGGACGTGGATTTCCTGAAAGTGTTCGTCCCAATAAACGCGTAAAGAGGGGTCTTCCGCATCCAAATGTCTGAAGCAACTTAACACATCTTTGACATGGAGCGACGGATCAAAGACGACTTTCGATTTCAACGTGGGAATCAAGTTAAAGATAGCTTGTTCCTGAAGGGACCCGATGCCATCTCCTATGGACGCTTCGGTCAGGCCGGTTACCGCAAATAGTTCCCCCGCATGAACCTGTTCCACGGCTTTGTACTTATTGCCACTGTAGACTCGAATCTGTGTGATTTTTTCGGACTTCCCTCCGTAAAGCACTTCCTCCCGCACACGTAGCGTCCCGCTGAGGGCCTTGAGGAATGTGATTCGCTTGCCATTATCGTCATGCCGTATTTTGTATACCCGTGCAGCAAAGTCGTCCGTTTCGTTATAAGTGGTCTCCGTCAATTGGTCTAGCATTTCAAAGAAGTCCATGACACCGATGTCTTTTAGTGCGGAACCGCTAGTACAGGCAAAAACTTTGTTGTCGTGTATCATCGTTTTCAACGTTTTTAGCCAAAGCGCCTGCTCAAAGCCGGATTCCATATAGGTTTCAAGAAGTTCTTCATCCCGTTCTGCGATAAATTCAATGACTTCTTCAGTAAAAGAGGACGTAAAGTCAAAAATGTCTGCCGATAATTGGGTACGCATTTCGGAGAGGATGTTCTTGATATCCGTGCCTTCCCGGTCGGTTTTATTGATAAAGAAAAAGGTCGGGACTTGGTGTTTGCGCAGCAACTGCCAGACGGTTTCCGTATGCCCTTCTACGCCGTCCACGGCACTGATGATCAGCACAGCATAGTCCATCACTTGGATGGCCCTTTCCATCTCCGGGGAAAAGTCGACGTGGCCCGGTGTATCGATAAGGGTATAGGTGGACCCGTTATAGGAAATCACCGCTTGCTCTGCAAAGACAGTAATGCCTCTCTGTTTTTCGATGGCGTGATGATCGAGAAAAGTATCTTTATGATCGACGCGTCCACGCTGCCGGATGCTGTTCGTATGATAAAGCAATTGCTCTGAAAAAGTCGTTTTCCCTGCGTCCACATGCGCGAGAATTCCAATGGTCTTATACATGATGTCACCTCAATTCCAATCTTGTTGTACCGATTAGTATATCAAATCTGAAAGGAATGGTTGAGGGTGAATCGGTGTTATACTGGAGAGACAGATAGAGTATGAAGGGAGGCGATGAAGTATGCAATACTCGAAGCCGAAGATGGAACAACTGGTGAAAAACGATGCGGAACTGACGAAAAAGCTGAAACAGATCATGAAGGAACATGATTTGGAAAAAAGCTTTGCATTGAAGGCACTATACCATTCAGACGTCAAAGACGGTGGCAAATATCAGCGGGATTATCAGGAGTTATAATACTGTCTAAGCGTGGTGAGTTCGAACGAGCTCCTCACGCTTTTTTGTTCCACGTGAAACATTTTTTATTAATTCCTCTTTTTTGTGAATTCCAACAACCAATTATGAGGGAGGAATCGATTTCAAGAGGAAATAAAGGGAAAATCTTTTATTTTCTCGAAAAGAACAATTGAGAGGAAATGGGACATTCTTTATAAATATTTCGATGGTTTGTACTGTACACTATAGAAAAGTAAAGTTGGAGGTGGGGCAATGAAGAAGTACAGCAGTGCGGAAAATAGCTGGATGTTCTATGATTGGGCGAATTCGGCTTATTCCATCATCATCACGACTGCCGTTTTCCCGCTGTACTACAAAGCGGTTGCGACAGAAGCTGGTGTCAGTCTGTCGAACTCAACAGCGTATTTAGGATATACGGTCGCCATTGCGACATTCATCTTGGCGATGATCGGGCCTATTTTAGGAACGATAGCGGATTATGAAGGGTTGAAAAAGAAGTTTTTCTTATTCTTTTTCTTATTGGGCTCACTAGCGACCCTTTCTTTAGCGTTTGTTCCAGGCGATAATTGGTTGGCTTTATTGATCATTTATACGATTACGGCTGTCGGTTTCCATGGGGCAAATATATTTTACGATGCTTTTCTTGTTGATGTAACGCCTGAGGAACGGATGGACCATATTTCCGCCCGCGGTTTTGGGCTCGGGTATATCGGGAGTACAATTCCGTTCATTATCAGTATCGCCATCATTTTATTGGCAGGAAAAGGGGTGATCCCCCTTGCGACATCGATGGCTAGTAAATTGGCTTTTGTCATTACAGCGATTTGGTGGTTTTCGTTCACGGTTCCGATGCTGAAAAATGTGCATCAACTTCATGGCGTTAAACGGGAACCGCAATTGTTGGTCGGCAGCTTTAGACGGCTTGGTGGAACGTTTCGGGAAATCCGCAAATACCGGACTGTGTTTTTATTTCTAATTGCTTATTTCTTTTATATTGATGGCGTTGGGACGATCATTTCGATGTCGACAGCGTATGGAACGGATTTAGGGATTAGCTCAACCAATCTTCTCATCATCTTGTTCGTCACTCAAGTCGTGGCGGCGCCATTTGCGATCATTTATGGGAAACTGGCGCAGAAGTTCACGGGTAAAAAGATGTTATACGTCGGTATATTTGTCTATATGATTGTCTGTATTTACGCTTTTTTCATGAAAACGACGATGGACTTTTGGGTGTTGGCGATGCTGGTGGCAACGTCGCAAGGCGGTATTCAGGCGCTTAGCCGTTCCTATTTTGCGAGACTTGTACCGAAGGAAAAAGCGAATGAGTTTTTTGGTTTTTATAATATTTTTGGGAAGTTTGCATCGGTCATGGGTCCATTGCTATTAGGGGTGACCGCCCATTTGACGGGGAATTCCGCATACGGCGTATTCAGCCTCATTATCCTGTTTATCATCGGTATTGCTTTTCTTGCCAAAGTGCCAGAACCAGATGCGAAAACAAGTTGAAGGGAGACCCTGTGAAAACGGGTCTTCTTTTGCTTGTTTTGGGGCTTTCTTTTCATTGTAGTATAATGAAGGTAATAAACGTTTGGTAAAGGAGAAATTCGGATGGCGATGTTAAGTCTCGATGCCCTGTTGGATGTGATGGGCGAATTGTTTTCAGATGAAGTTTCAATTGCTGTATCGAATAAGGAAACGTATTTTTATTATCGCCCGAGTAAGCGCGTGGACTTGAAGATCAGACCGGGCGATCCAGTGAAAGAGGGAACGATTGCGCATAAGGCGATCAAGGATCGGCAGAAAGTATCGGAATTTATCAATCGGGATGTTTTCGGCATTCCTTATCATGGAATGGCTGTCCCTTTTTACAGTGATGGACAGGTGGACGGGTGCGTGACGGCCATCTATCCCGCTTACACGGACGGCAAATCGGTTGTGACTGTGAAGACGCAAGATGGCTGGAAACCGATTCCTTTTTCCGATGTTCATTATATTGAAGTGAAAGAACGGAAAACGTATGTCATGACGGATGACGTTTCGGGTACGCACAAAAACACTTTGCAAGAGTTCGAATATTTATTGCCTCGTGATGCTTTTGTCCGTTGTCACCGTTCTTTTATCGTCAATGTCCATCATATTAAAGAAATCTATCCGGACACGCACTCCACTTTTGTATTGGAAATGAACGACGGTTCCCGAATACCCGTGAGCCAATCGTATTCAAGTTATTTCCGTAAATTATTGGGATTCTGAAAATTGCTGTTTTATTCGCCAAAATCCCTGCTTTATCGAGCTTTTTCTTGACCAATCCCTAAATCCCCTTCTATGTAAGCGCTTCAGTTATAGTTATCTTAAGGTTATGAAAAAGGGGCGTGAAATAGATGACAAATCAACTGGATCGTATTAAAAATCATCAATTGCGTGATGTCGTTGTTTCCCCTGAAGAGGCAGCATCATGGATTGAAGATGGCATGACATTGGGATTGAGCGGATTTACACGGGCAGGTGATGCGAAAGCGGTACCATTGGCATTGGTGAAAAGAGCGGAAACAGAACGTTTCAAAGTGAACGTCTTTACAGGAGCATCTCTCGGGTCGGAAATTGACCGCCTGTTTGCGGAAGCGGATATCGTACATAAGCGGCTGCCTTTCCAAGCAGATCGCACGATGCGTTCGAAAATTAATAACGGGGATCATTTATTTGTCGATCATCACTTATCACATACAGCGGAGCTGATCCGTGCAGAAGTCATCGAACCGATCGACTTTGCCATTTTGGAAGCGGTGTCCATTACGGAAGACGGAATGGTCATCCCCACGACATCTGTTGGCAACTCCTTGACGTTTGCCCAACATGCGAAGTCCATCATCATTGAGATCAATACGGCGCAACCGCCGCAACTGGAAGGGCTTCACGATCTGTATGATCCGGGCAAACAAGGGGAGCGCGGACCGATCCCGCTTACAAAAGTGGATGACCGTATCGGTACAATTGGTATTCCGGTCGATGTAGAAAAGGTGAAAGGGATCGTCTTTACACATCAATTGGATTCCCCCTCTACCATTGAAGAACCGGATCATGAAACAGAGATTATGGCACAGCATCTATTAGCGTTTTTACGTACGGAAATTCAGGCGGGGCGTTTGACAGAGCGCCTTGCACCTTTGCAATCAGGTATCGGTTCCGTTGCCAATGCGGTGCTTCATGGCATGGTGAACTCGGAGTTTGAGGACTTGGAAGTGTATTCGGAAGTATTGCAGGATGCGGTATTCGATTTGATCGACGCAGGGAAGGTCCGTTTTGCTTCTTGCGCATCCATTACCTTATCGGAAGAGAAGATGGACCGCGTGTTCAATCATTTCGAGCAGTATCGGGATAAACTGATCATGCGTCCACAGGAAATCTCGAATCATCCGGAAATCATCCGTCGTCTCGGTTTGATTTCCATCAATACAGCTCTTGAGCTGGACATTTACGGCAATGTCAATTCAACGCATGTGACCGGGACAAAAATGATGAATGGCATCGGCGGCTCAGGAGATTTTGCCCGCAATGCACGTTTAGCCATCTTCGTTACGAAGTCGATCGCCAAAGGCGGCGATATTTCGAGTATCGTTCCATTCGTCTCCCACGTGGATCATACGGAACATGACGTCGATGTCATCGTCACGGAGCAAGGATATGCGGATTTACGTGGATTGGCGCCACGTGAGCGCGTAGGTCTCATTATCGAAAACTGCGCCCACCCGATGTATCGTGAACAACTGCGTGACTATTACAGCGAAGCACTTGAAAGAGGCGGTCAGACACCTCATGTACTGGAAAAAGCCTTTTCATGGCATACAAATTTAATGCAACATGGCTCCATGCGCGACCGGGTTGCAAAGTTCGTATAAAAGAATGGGAAGAGCTGAAACGGCATAGATTGTCGTATCAGCTCTTTTTCATTTTTAAAATAGACTGGGTGCATGGACAAGGTAGTAGTAGATGACGTAAAGCCAACCTAAACAACCATGGATGATTGCCCATCCAATAGACTGGTAGGCGGTATAGGAAATGACCATCGCAAGACAAGTTCCGAAACCAATCCCCCGTTGTACAAAGCTCACCGTTTTTTGATTGTGATACTCCCTTGCGCGTATCGCAAATCCTCCTTTTCCATCGGATCATTGGCATTTCTACAACTTACGCAGAATGATGAAATTCATGCGAAGCACTTTATCTTCATTCAGCAGAAGACTCCCACCTCCATAGGTGTCGGGATGAATGCAGTTTTGTTTCCTGTTTAGTGGGTGTTCAAACGCCCGCTGAACGAAGAGTAGAAGGCAACCTAAGTTCGCTGCGTCCTGCAGCAACGGTTGCATGACCCGAGCTCCTGGCGCCCGGAGCTAGATGCGAGCAAGCTCGAAAAAAATCTGGACGCAATTACGCCGAGGCGTAATTGATCATCTTTGTTTTAAAAATTCGTATACAAACCACTTTTTTTCGGGCAAGCTATTTTGGAAAAACATTCACATCAATTTTGAAATGAACATCGTGGCAATGCCGAAATAGATCAATAGCGACAAAATATCGTTGATGGTTGTAATAAGTGGACCGGATGCAACGGCAGGATCCACATTGAATTTATGCAAAATGAGCGGGATGACCGTTCCGGCCAATGTTCCGATAATCAAGGTGGCAAAGAGCGAGGCGCCCACGACGAGACCAAGCACAAAGCTGCCTTGCCAAATAAAGGCGATGATAAAAATAAGAACGGCACAGATGAGCCCGATCATTATACCGACCAGCAACTCACGAAATAATAGTTTCAACATCTTTTTCATATCCATGTCTTCAGAGACAAGACCGCGAACGACAACAGCGAGTGATTGAGTGCCGGTGTTGCCAGTCATGCCAGCGATCATCGGCATGAAAAAGGCGAGCGCAACGACAGTTTCAAGCGTGGCTTCGAAACGGGAAATGATGCTCCCGGAAATCAAACCGATGAACAGCAACAGAATCAGCCAAGGCAGACGACGGTAAGTGGCGACGGTCGGCTTCGTTTTAAAATCGATCTCTTTTCCGGAAGCGAGCAACATTTCAATATCTTCGTTCGCTTCCCGGACAACGATATCGAGCACATCATCCACCGTGACGATGCCAAGGAGAACACCATCCGCATCCACAACCGG
The DNA here is from genome assembly GCF_022346545.1 of Sporosarcina sp. ACRSM. Classification (GTDB taxonomy): domain Bacteria; phylum Bacillota; class Bacilli; order Bacillales_A; family Planococcaceae; genus Sporosarcina. The sequence continues at coordinate 104,694 of NZ_JAKRNU010000004.1, forward strand.
AATGGACACATAATCGTAGCGGCCGATTACTTTTGCGACTTCTTCCTGTTTGGTCAACACATTCACTTGGATCAAATTGCGCGACATGATGTCTTCAATTCCCGCAAAAGGATCTGCCAGGAGCAGGTCGCGATAGGAAACGACGCCTACAAGTTTTTTATCATCGTCAATGACATATAAATAATTTAAGTACGTTGCGAGTGTCGCAAAGCTTTTTAGTTTTTTTATCGCACGTTCCACCGTATAGGAAGTGTGGACCCAAATATAACGGTTTGTCATTGCCCTGCCTGCTGTTTTCGGTGGATAGTCCATAATATGCCGGATGACGGTCATTTCGTCTTGTTTCATCTCCGAAATCAGGGCATCAATTTCAGTTTTGGACAACCCCGATAATAGAAAGGCGAGATCATTGTTTTTCATCATTTCCAAAATATCGGTCGACCGGTTCGGATCGATTGTGCGCAGGATATGCAGTTGTGCATCGCGCGACAGATGACGTAATAGACCTGTCAACTCCTCCATCGATAACCAATCTAGAAAGAGGGGATGATGTTTAACGGGCAAACATTTATATTGGACGGCTATGTCGTATGGCTTCAATTCTTTTATGATTTCATGAAAGGTATCTTGCTTTCCTTCTTTCAAAACTTGAATGATGGCACGTGCAATATCGTTTTCAGCAACTTTAGGAACCATGGAATACACCTCACTTTCTCTATGTATTCCCCTTATTTATTTACCGGAAAACATACAAGGATAATCGCTATACTGAAAAAACAAGGAGACGATCGTGAAATGAAACAAAGGCGTGCTTGGCAAATAGGGATTCTTATTGGAATGATTGTGTTCGTTGGAGGGATGATGATCGCCTTCAATCAGGAGGGAGAGGAAGCAAGCGTCAAGGAGATGATTACCGTCTCTGCCGAACTTGAACAATCATTGCCTGAGCCTCTCTCTGACACTCAAGAATTCCCGGAAGTAGACAAGTTGCTGAAGGATCCAAGATTACAGGGCGCGACTACTGCGATAAGTGTGCGCCATGCAGTAAGCGGGGAAGTCATTTATGCGCATCAAGGCAATACACGCGTCCATCCGGCATCCGTCATGAAACTATTCACAGGAGCGGCGGTGCTCGAAACGCTTGGCGAGGATCACCGATTTAAAACAGAGTTGTATATGGATGGGAAGATTCAAAATGGCGTGCTCGATGGCGATCTTTATTTGAAGGGGCTGGGGGATCCGACGCTCATGATGAAAGACTTGAAAGCCTTCGCTGCCGAGCTGAAGGCGAAGGGCGTTCGTACAATCAATGGTCAAATTTTTGGGGATGATAGTTGGTATGATCAAGTACGGCTTTCTCAAGACTTGAATTGGTCCGATGAACCCTTTTACACGGGTGCGCAAGTATCTGCGCTGACCCTTTCACCAAATGAGGACTATGACGCGGGAACAGTGATCGTCGAGGTACAGCCGGGCAAAAAATCGGGCCAAGCCGGCAAGATTCGTATGGTTCCTGCCAATAGCTATTTGACAATCGTCAACAATACGAAGACCGTAGCGAAAAAAGGAAAGAAGAACATCCAAGTGGAACGTCAGCATGGGACGAACACCGTGATTGTATCGGGAACCATCCCAATCGGTGCATCTAAGGCTCGTTCTTGGTCATCGGTTTGGGAACCGACGGACTATGCCGTTAACGTATTCAAACATGTCTTGGAAGACCAAGGCATCGCTGTTTCCCCTGCCTCGAAAGTCGGGAGCAGCACAGTTCCGAAAGGCGCCGTATTAGTGGCAGATAAATCATCGATCCCATTGAAAGAATTACTCATCCCCTTCATAAAACTGAGTAACAATGGGCATGCGGAAGTGTTGGTCAAAGAGATGGGGCGTCTGCCGGGCGGCGCAGGCAGTTGGGAAAAGGGACTGGCCGTCATGGACAATCAACTCGCGTCCATGGGACTGGATACGAAAAACATGCAGCTCCGCGACGGATCAGGTATGTCTCATAAAAACCTCGTCACAGCCAACGAAGTGACCCACTTGCTATACGTGGCGCGGTCCAAACCATGGTACCCGACCTTTCTACAAGCATTGCCAGTCGCAGGCCATGACGAGCGACTAATCGGCGGTACATTGCGCAACCGCATGAAAGGGACAGCCGCCGCAGGCAATGTCCGGGCGAAAACAGGGGCGCTGAATGGAGTAACTGCGCTGTCGGGGTATATTGAAACCAAAGAGGGTGAAACACTAATCTTTTCGATTATGATCAATAATTATTTGAGTGAATCGATTCATGAAGTCGTGGATGGCATCGTAGTGGCGCTTGTGGATGTTCGGTTGGAATGAACGGCGGCTCCATCCTTGAGCTGGATATTTATATTAAAAACATATAGAGGAGACTGGGGAGGAACCTATTTGGGCTAATGTTGCAGTGGCTATACAGAATTAACAGTGCTTGTTAGTTTTAAAGGAGTATTTTGATTTGAGAGGTTTTAGGTATTCATTTGGAATAGTGGGAAATTCTATTATTAACAAAACTTTTACCTGATTTTTTAGCTTTAGAAAGGAGAGAGGTGAATGGAGTCAATATGGCTAGAGTATGCTTGGACATTGTTAATTTTAATCGGATTAGAAGGATTGTTATCGGCTGACAATGCCCTTGTACTAGCAGTTATAGCCAAGCATTTACCCGAAGATCAGAAAAAAAGAGCTATCAATTACGGAATCATTATGGCTTTTGCTTTCCGGTTTGCTGCCCTTTTTGCCATTTCATTTATTGCGAATGTCTGGCAGATACAGGCAATAGGCGCAGCTTATCTTCTTTACCTAGGGCTAAAGCATATCATTCGGGCACGATTCGGAAAAGACAATAAGAATATTCATAAGGACGATGAAAAGGAATCGGCAGGTAAAGGCTACTGGAGCACAGTAGGGAAGATAGCATTAGCTGATCTTGCTTTTGCAATTGATTCGATACTAGCTGCGGTTGCACTTGCCTTGGGTCTTCCAGATTCACCGCTAGGCAATTTCGGTGGTATGGACGGAGGACAGTTCATTGTTGTTGTTCTGGGAGGTATTGCCGGCCTTGTCTTAATTAAATTTGCAGCAACTTGGTTTGTGCAACTTCTTGAAAAACGTCCAGCATTGGAAACAACAGCATATGCAATTGTTGCCTGGGTCGGTGTCAAACTTGCTGTAATTACCCTTGCTCATGAGGATATTGGTGTCTTAAACCATAACTTTCCACACAGTACAGCTTGGACTTTGATTTTCTATGGAGTATTAGTCGGTATTGCCTTAATTGGTTGGTTTGCGCCGAGGAATAAGTCAATTTAGAAAAGTATCTCAGGATAATAAAGAGAGAAAAGAAAAGGGAGTATACTTAATTGCACTTAGCATATTCAAATTCCATTAAACATTTGTGCTTTCTCTACCTTACGGAATAAAAATTAGATTTTTAAACAACTTTGTTGTCATTGTGCCAATCCACTAAACTTCCCAAATCGCGTTATCACCAAGCCCTAGTTCATTCTATTCAACTTTAGTTAATGCTTCGATTTGTGTATTAGAGAAAAAACAGTACCATGTCCAATGAATTGGACACAGTACTGTTTTTGTTGTGCTATCGTTTTGGCTGATAATCCAGTGTCCGGAACAGTTCCGCAAGTTCTTCCTCTGTCAAGTCGCGCCATTGACCAATTGGTAAATTGCCGAGATGGATATTGAGGATACGGGTCCGTTGCAGTTTGCGGACGTTATAGCCAAGGGCGGAGCACATGCGGCGGATTTGACGGTTCAGTCCTTGGGTTAAAGTGATGTTGAAGGTGCGTGGACCGAGCTTTTTCACTTTACAAGGTTTGGTGACCGTCCCTAAAATTTTGACGCCGGATTCCATTTTGTCGATGAAGGTTTGCGTGATCGGATGATCGACGGTGACGATATATTCTTTTTCGTGGCCGTGTTCTTCGCGCAGGATTTCATTGACGATATCGCCGTCGTTCGTTAAGAGGAGCAGTCCATTTGAGTCTTTATCGAGCCGACCGATATGGAAAATGCGCAAGGGATGATTGACGAAATCGACGACATTCCCTGCGATGTGACGTTCTGTTGTGCTGGTGATGCCAACGGGTTTGTTGAGGGCGATGTAGACAAGTTGCTCTTCCGTTTTCACCGGTTTTCCGTCGACTTGTACATTGTCACCATCTTCGACTTTGCTGCCGAGTTCGGCGGGTTGCCCATTGATCGTAACGCGCCCATCTTCAATCCATTTATCCGCGCCACGCCGCGATACGATACCCGCTTCGCTTAAATATTTATTGATTCTCATGAGTTGTCACCCTATCCGCGAAATTGCTTTCCTCCATTGTAGCGCGTTGATAGTAGATTCGCCAATAACTCATTGGTAAGCGCCAATAATTTGCCTGCAAGCGCCAATAATTTGCCTGCAAGCGCCAATAATTTGCCTGCAAGCGCTAATAACTTGTGAACTAACGCCAATATCTAGATCGCGGACGCCAATAATTATCTTCGCGCTCAAAAAGTTCGCGGAACGCTCAAAGTGCGGTCCGCATGCTCAAAAACTCCCACCAACGCTCAAACTTCAATCTTCGCGCTCATTCAATCCCCCTCCGCGCTCATAAGCAAGGCAATCCCCTTCCTCAAATTGTCATACCTTCACCCAATCCAAAGACTTATTTAATTCCGAAAAGGTTGACGATTGGTTTTATTTGTACTATGCTAGTAACAACTTTTATGTTCGAAGACGGGCAGGAGGTACCGGGAGCGGTGCCGCCCACGGAACAGATGAGCTTAGACGAGATGAGAATAGCTGAGAAATTGTTGAATAAGAAGAGTAGCAATGGTTTGCGATTTTAAGAGAGTCAGTGGTTGGTGGAAACTGATACGCGACCTTTGTGAATGGGCTTATGAGAGCTGTTTCGAACCTTTTTTGGATGGTTCAAGGCAGACGTAGATCCCACGTTACGGGAAGTGCTGATGATTCGGCACGCTAAGTGGAAGCAGTAATGCTTCAATCAGAGGTGGCAACGCGGTCAATTCCGTCCTCTGCAATCGGACTTCTATGTCCTTTTGCAGGGGACTTTTTTATTTTCCCCATAGAATAGGAGAGTTGAGTTGAGATGAGTATAGAGCAGAAGAGTTTACGGACGACGGTGAAGAAGTTGAATGGTGATTCGCTTACCCCGATTTTGATTTTTAGAAAGATGCAGGGCAAACGGAAGTTTTTGCTGGAAAGTTCCTCCAAGCATGAGGGGTCGGGACGTTATTCGTTCATCGGGATGGATCCGTTGAAGTCGTATAGCGGCAAGGATGGCAAGATTGAGGAGTACATCTTTAAGACGGGGAAGACGTATCAGCATGAGGGAGATCTGTTTGTTCTGTTGAAACGGCTGATGCCGCGGATTTCGGATGACCTCGATTTTCCATTCACGGGCGGGGCAGTCGGCTATGTCGGGTACGGGGCAGGAAGAGACGACGCTAAGCATTCAGAAGACAATCTTGGATTCCCTGAAGTCCATTTTAATATATATGAAACGATTGTCGTGTTTGACCATGTGTTAAATGAAGTGACGATCTTGCATACGGAAATCAGTGAAGTGCAAAAGACGCCTGATTTGGACGCATTCGTTGATCAATTGTTAACTGGGCGGGAAAAAGAAGACGGTGGCATTGAACTGGGCGAGTATTCTTGTCCCGTGACGCAACAGCAATTTGAAGAGCTTGTGCGAGAGGCGAAGCGCCATATTGAAGCGGGGGAAATCGAACAAATCGTATTGTCTAGAAGGTTGGTTGCAGATTTCAAAGGCGATCCGTTTTCCTTGTATCGCAAGTTGAGAAAGCAGAATCCATCCCCTTATATGTATTACATGGAATTTGATGATCATGTCGTCGTGGGAACGTCACCGGAAAGCTTAGTCCGTGTATCGGACGGCACCGTGATGACCAACCCGATTGCGGGGACACGAAGACGTGGGAAAGATGCCGCGGAAGATGCAGCGCTTGAACAAGAATTGCTGGCAGACCCGAAAGAGCTTGCAGAACATGACATGCTTGTGGAATTGGGACGCAACGATATGAATACCATTTGTGAGACAGATTCCGTTCAGGTGAGGAATTATAAGCAAGTGGTCCGTTATGAACATGTCATGCATCTCGTGTCGGAAGTGGAAGGGAAATTATTGCCGGTTCTTCACCCATTGGATGCCTTGACGGCTGTTCTTCCAGCAGGAACGGTGAGTGGGACGCCGAAACAGCGGGCGATGAAATTGATTGATGAGTTGGAGCAGATGGATCGAGGTATTTACGGTGGTGCGATCGGTTATATCGGTTTTAACGGCAATATGGATTTTGCGTTGACGATCCGCACGATGATCGTGAAAGACGGAAAAGCCTATGTGCAGGCAGGTGCAGGAATCGTGGCAGCATCCGATCCAACTGCGGAATATATGGAAACGGCGAACAAAGCACGCTCCTTGTTGGAAGTTGTGCAACGAGAAGACGAGTAAGCAAGTAGATTAGAAGAGCAGAGGAGAGATCAGGATGAGAAAATACATCGAAAAAGTGAAAAAGAAAAATCACCTATTATACGAAGAAATGTTGGAAGCGTCCAAGTACATCTTCGATGAACGGACGGATTCGCAGGAGATCATCGATTTTCTTGTAGCGCTTTCCCGCAAAGGGGAGACGGCGCAGGAAGTGGCTGCACTGGCTAATGTCATGAAATCGTACGCGGTGCAGTTGGATGTTCCGGAAGGTGTTTATATGGATAACTGTGGAACAGGCGGGGACGGTTCCAACAGTTTTAATATCAGTACGGCATCTGCCTTTGTCCTTGCTGGTACAGGAGTGGCGGTTGCCAAGCATGGCAATCGGAAAATCTCCAGTGCGGCAGGCAGTTCTGATGTGTTAGAAGCACTTGGCATTCATGCCGATTTCAGTGAGGAAGAATCGATGGCCATGCTTGATCAGGAAGGTATCACGTTTTTATTTGCCCAAAAGGTCCATCCGAAAATGAAACGGATCGGTGCCATCCGTCAGCAAATCGGCAAGCCGACCATTTTCAATCTTGTCGGCCCTTTGACTAATCCATTGCCGCTGAAAACGCAATTTACAGGCATTAACCGTCCGGACTTTGTCATGGATTATGCATCGGTTCTGCGCATGCTTGGCAGGGAGCGCGCTATCGTTGTATCCGGTGCGGGCGGAATGGATGAGGCATCACTGGCGGGGCAAAACACGTTTGTTTTATTGGATAAAGGGGACCTCATCCCGTTCTCTTTGACAGCGGACGAAGTCGGGCTTGATCACGCTCCCGCATCTGCTATCCGCGGCGGAGATGCGAAAGAAAATGCTGCGATTATCCGCTCCATTTTCCAAGGGAAACGTGGCCCGCATTTCGACACGGTCGCTTTCAATGCAGGGATTGGCTTGTTCGCCAATGGCCATGTGACGACGATTCAAGAAGGAATCAAACGGGCGACCGATTGCATTTTATCTGGAAAAGCGCTTCAGAAATTAGAGGCTGTCGTAGCATTTAGTGAAAAAATCAACCAGAAGGCGGTGGCGAGATGACGATTTTAGATAAGATCATCGCAGAGAAGCGAGTAGAAGTGGAGCGTCTATTGGAACAAAACATCGACTTGCGGAGTGAAACGGTATCACGCCCATCTTTGTTTAAAACATTTTACGAGGCGGAACATTTGCAAGTCATTTCAGAAATCAAACGTGCATCGCCTTCCAAAGGGTTGATCGCAGAAGGAGCCGATCCTGTCGCACAGGCAGAAATTTATGTGAACGCGGGTGCGGCGGCCATCTCTGTACTGACGGATACGCCTTTCTTCAAAGGCTCATTCGATGATTTGGCGGCAGTCGCGAACCATGTTGACATCCCGTTGCTGTGTAAAGATTTCATCATCCATCAAGTGCAGATCGACCGGGCTAAACATGCCGGTGCTTCTGTCATCTTGCTCATCGTGGCGGCACTTTCTGATCAAGAACTTGCGGAACTCCATGCCTATGCTACTGCATCTGGATTGGAAGTGCTTGTGGAAGTGCATGACGTCGAGGAGTTGCAACGGGCATTGGCCATCGATGCCAAGCTGATCGGCGTCAATAACCGCGATCTTCGTACGTTTACAGTGGATTTGAAAAAGACAGAAGAAATTGCAGCCCTTTTCCCATTCCATGAAGAGCGGGTGTTGATTAGTGAAAGTGGGATTTGGGAAGCGGAAGATGCCCAATTCGTAGCGAATGCCGGGGCAAAAGCGATTCTTGTTGGGGAATCATTGATGCGCAGCGGAAATGCCGATGAAACATTACGCTCCTTGCAAGTAACATTTTCGGAGGTAGTCCAATGACGAAAGTGAAGATTTGTGGATTGATGGAATCCCAACATGTGAAAGTGGCGGTGGACGCAGGCGCGGATGCCATCGGATTTGTTTTTGCACCGAGTAAGCGCCGCATCTCCATTCAGGAAGCAAAGGAATTGGCAAAAGATATTCCTTCTCATGTGGAGAAAATTGGTGTCTTTGTCAATGCGTCGATCGAAGAATTGCAACAGACCTATCGGGAAGTGCCGCTCGACTTTGTCCAATTACATGGGGATGAAAATGCCGAACTCATACAAGAAGCCGGACTACCTTCCATTAAAGCATTATCGGTTCGCAGCGTTGAAGATGTCGAACGCGCCAGCCAATATGAGGCGGATTATTATTTATTCGACACGCCGGGGACGGAATTTAGAGGCGGAAGCGGATTGACGTTTGACTGGGAATTGATGAACGGTGCCGGTGTATCGACGGATAAAGTCATATTGGCGGGGGGATTGAAACCGGACAATGTCGGTGAGGCCATTCGGCGCGTGAAGCCTTATATGGTGGATGTCTCGAGTGGTGTGGAACTGGATGGACGAAAAGATGAGCAATTGATCCGTGCCTTTGTGCAAGCGGTGAAAGAGGAGGAAAACTGATGGTGCAAAATGTGGAGCAGAAGGCAGGACGCTATGGCAAGTTCGGTGGGCAATTCGTTCCGGAAACATTGATGACGGCATTGATCGAATTGGAAGCAGCATATGAGGAAGCGATTGCAGATCCGGCTTTCAACGAAGAAGTGGAATACTATTTAAAGGATTTTGTCGGACGGGAAACAGCACTCTTTTTTGCAGAGCGTTTAACGAAGGCGGCGGGTGGCGCGAAGATTTATTTGAAGCGCGAAGATTTGAACCATACCGGTGCCCATAAAATCAATAATGCGATCGGTCAGGCGTTGTTGGCTATGCGGATGGGTAAAAAGAGAATCGTAGCAGAAACCGGGGCAGGTCAGCATGGTGTGGCTACAGCGACGGCTTGTGCGCTGTTCGGCCTTGAATGCATCGTTTTCATGGGCAAGGAAGATGTACGCAGGCAGGAATTGAACGTTTTCCGGATGGAATTGCTAGGGGCGAAGGTCGTTTCGGTTGATCAAGGCGCAGGGACACTGAAAGACGCGGTCAACGAAGCGTTGCGCTATTGGGTCGCCAATGTGGAAGACACGCATTATATTTTAGGCTCGGCACTCGGTCCACATCCATTCCCAAGAATCGTCCGTGATTTCCAACGCGTAATCGGCGTGGAAACGAGAAAGCAAATCATGGAGAAAGAAGGAAGATTGCCGGATGCGGTTGTCGCTTGTATCGGCGGCGGGAGCAATTCGATTGGCATGTTCCATCCGTTCATAGAAGATGAGGGTGTCGCTTTGTACGGCGTGGAAGCGGCAGGAAGCGGCATTGAAACAGGGCTGCATGCCGCGGCGATTGCAGGAGGAAAAGAAGGGGTTCTGCACGGGGCGAAGATGTATATTTTGCAAGATGAAGATGGATTCATCCAGGAAGCACACTCCATCTCAGCCGGCCTGGACTATCCGGCGGTCGGCCCTGAACATTGCCATTTGCATGATATCGGTCGTGTCACCTATACTTCCGTCACGGATGCAGGTGCGTTGGAAGGTTTGCAGTTACTGGCAAAAACGGAAGGGATCATTCCTGCTTTGGAAAGTTCGCATGCTGTACACTATGCTGTTGAACTGGCCGGGAAAATGCAAGAAGATGAAATCGTCGTCATTTGTTTATCAGGACGCGGCGATAAAGATGTGCAGACAGTACGGGATGCACTTGGAGGTGTAACCAATGACTAAAAAGGTGTTGGAAAATGCGATTCGTACATGTGTCGAGCGTGGCGATCAAGCATTTGTCCCTTATATGATGGCAGGCGACGGCGGCATCGGTACATTGAAAGAGCAGATCCTATTTCTGCAACAAGCGGGTGTCACCGCGATTGAACTCGGTATCCCATTTTCAGATCCGGTGGCGGATGGACCGGTGATCCAGCAAGCAGGCGCACGGGCACTTGCGCAAGGCGTGACGTTGCGCAAAGTGTTGAAAGAACTTCGTTTATTCCGCGATGAAGTGAAAGTGCCACTTGTCTTGATGCTGTATTTGAATCCGATATTAAGAATGGGCATCACAGAATTTGTTGAGGAGTGTGAAGCTAGTGGAATCGCCGGATTGATCGTTCCGGATTTACCACTTGAAGAAAGTGGATTATTACGTGATGAATTGGGGCATACTGATATTGCACTCATTCAATTGGTATCTTTGACAAGTTCACCGGAACGAATCCAGAAAATCACCGCTGCTGGTGAAGGATTCATCTACGCAGTGACGGTCAATGGCATTACCGGTGTCCGTTCCGGCTTTGGCGATCAACTGGAAACCCATTTGGAACAGCTGAAGGCAGTCAGTCCGGTTCCTGTGCTCGCCGGCTTTGGTATTTCAACGCCTGAACAAGTCCGATCCATCGGTGCTTTTGCAGATGGCGTCATTGTCGGCAGTGCAATTGTCGATGCATTTCACCGTAACGATTTAGCCACGGTGGAAGCATTGGTGAAAGCTTCGAAAAAAGAAATCGTCAGCTAAACAAACACCTCTTTTCATGTAACTGAAAGCATGGAAAGAGGTTTTTATCGGATTTATTCAGCCCATTGCCTATAGGGTTGGGAGCCTTTTGCTGAATAAAGATGAAACTTTTTCGAATATAAACCGTATATTCTATAAAGGGGGTTGTGGGAGATGGATGCGAATGTGATTAGGCAGGAAGTCGAAACGACATATGAAAAGGTGAAATCGTTGGCAGGTTGGACGGTGGACAAAAATGTCGTTCTGACTATTACATCGTATTACGTCACATCGGAGAGGGAGTTCGACGCAGAAAGTTTGAGTCGCGCGATGGATGAGCTAAAAAGCCGATCGGGTTGGCTTTCTCCACTACGTGGCAATTTGCTGCCGATGCTGGCCGCTTTTCTCGATCAACCCGGTACGGATATAGACGAAGAAGTGGAAAGGCTTTTTGCCAAGCAGCAAGTGTTAAAAGGAATGGGTTTCCGCAATACAATCCACTCCTATTTGGCTGCGCTTCTTTTAACAGACGATCCGGAACTGTATGAAAATGAAGCGAGGCAAGCTAAAAAATTGTTTGATGCCATGAAAAGGCAGCATTTCTTCCTTACGTCCGATGATGATTATGCGTATGCTGTACTGCTCGGAAAAAGAGGCGAGGATGCGACGGCACATGCAAAAGCGATGCACGTCTATTACGATGCATTGCGTGCGGAAGGATTCCGTGCAGGCAATGAACTTCAATGGTTAGCGCAAGTGATGACGTATATACATATTGAATTTGACGAGAAACTCGTCTCACGTGCGGCGGAAGTGCTGACTCAATTTAAACAAAGTGCGAAAGTCCGTCCTGTCCATTACCCGATGATCGGCTTTCTCACGGTATTTGGGGTGGATGATCAGGAAGTCGGTAAAATCATCGAATTGACGCTTGCGTTGGAAAGCGCCAAACCGTTCAAATCGAACCGGGAAATGGCGCTGTCGATCGGGATTGGTTATATTATGCATATGCTGACGGAAAACGCGGAAGAGGCAACGATCAGTTTGGCTACTTCTGTAGAATTGATTGTCCAAGCACAACAAGCGATCATGGCTGCCACAATTGCGGCAATGGCAGCTTCCACATCTACCAATTCCACAAATTCATAGTACGATGACCTTAAGGATTCCATTCTGAACGAGAGTGGGGTCTTTTTTTTATCCTTAAAAATGCATATTGTCCAAGACTGTTCGCATATTAACAGTAAGAACTTGAATATAGTAGACGTAGCACGCAAAGCGAGGCGGAAAGTTCTATTTCTAGCCCTAAGGAGGGGATTTTCCTGGGAAATCCAATAATAGAAATAGAAAATTTGCGAACATCATTTAGAATCCAAGATGAGTACTACGCTGCGGTAGATGGTGTTTCGTTAACGATCCATCGGAATGAAATACTGGCGATTGTAGGCGAATCGGGGTGTGGCAAAAGCGCCTTGGCGTTGTCCATTATGGGGCTTCATCCTACAAATACTACGAAGTTGGAAGGACAAGTGAATTTTGAAGGCCAAAACTTGTTAAAGTTGTCGCCAGCAAAGTTGAATAAAATCCGTGGGAAAGAGATCGGGATGATATTCCAAGAACCGATGACAGCGCTCAACCCATTGGCAACGATCGGCAGGCAAATTGAAGAATCGATGGATACCCATTTGAAGTTATCATCGGCGGCTAAGAAGCGGCGTACATTGGAACTGTTGCATCGTGTCGGTATCCAAAACGAACAACGTATCTACCGGCAATACCCGCACGAGCTGTCGGGAGGCATGAGGCAACGCGTTGTCATTGCGATTGCACTGGCATGTGATCCAATTCTTCTTATCGCGGACGAGCCGACAACGGCATTGGACGTAACGATTCAGGCGCAAATTATGGACTTGATGAAAGAGCTGCAAACCGAAAGCCAATCAGGCATCATCTTGATCACCCATGATCTTGGCGTCGTGGCGGAAATGGCGGATCGTGTTGCTGTCATGTATGCCGGTGAAGTGGTAGAACTGGCGGAAGTGCGGGAGCTTTTCACCCACCCGCTACACCCTTATACCCGTTCCTTATTGCAGTCCATGCCGGCCAGTCGGAAAGCAAAGTCGAAACTTCATGTCATTGAAGGGGTTGTCCCTTCCCTTCAGAAGCTTGCACGTACCGGTTGTCGGTTTGCCTCGCGCGTTCCATGGGTTCCTGCTTTGGATCATGAAATGCATCCGACATTGCATGAAGTGCGATCGGGCCATTTTGTTCGTTGTACATGCTATCAAAACTTCCATTTCCCTGTGGAAAGCGAAGGAGTCTTGCGAGATGTCTTTACTAAAAATAAATGAATTACAAGTGCATTATCCAATCCGTGGCGGATTTTTCCGTACAGTTGTCGATTATGTAAAAGCGGTGGACGGGGTCAGTTTTGAACTGCAGCAAGGGGAGACCTATGGGCTTGTCGGAGAATCCGGGTGTGGAAAAACGACGACGGGGCGGGCCATTATCGGTCTGAACCGCGTGACAGGCGGGGAGTTATTGTTTGAGGGAAAAAATCTTGCCGAACAAAGCCGTTCGGCAAGGAGGAATCATGTGAAAGATATTCAAATGATTTTCCAAGACCCTTATGCTTCGTTGAATGCCCGGAAAAATGTCCTAAGTATTATCGCAGAGCCGTTACGCAATTTTGAACGGCTGTCGCCTGATGAAGAGTTGAGAAAAGTACAAGCGCTCGTGGAACGCGTCGGACTTAGCCCGGAGGCGATCTATAAGTATCCGCACCAGTTTTCGGGCGGTCAACGACAACGAATCGGCATTGCACGGGCATTGTCGTTAAATCCGAAACTGATCATCGCGGACGAGCCGGTTTCCGCATTGGATGTGTCTGTGCAGGCACAGGTATTGAATTTTATGCAAGAGATTCAAAAAGAGTTTAATTTGACCTATCTGTTTATCTCGCATGACCTAGGCATCGTCAAACATATTTGTGATCGAATCGGCATTATGTACCGCGGCCGTTTTGTGGAAGAAGGCACGGTGAACGATATATATAACAACCCGCAGCATCTTTATACAAAAAGGTTGATGGCGGCCATTCCTGAAATGGATCCGGACAAGCGTCTGGAAAAGCGATATCTTCGTCAAATGATCCACGAAGCCTACCGGACAGAGTATGACCGTTTTTTCAATAAAGATGGACGGGTGTTTGATTTGAAGAAAGTTTCCAATACACATTCTGTTGCATTGCAGTAAAGGAGGAGAACGAGGACGTGTTGACTTTTATGATAAGAAGATCATTGATGATGATTCCACAGCTCCTCCTTCTTAGTATCGTCATCTTTGTATTAGCGAAAGCGATGCCGGGAGATGCGGTGACGGGCGCATTTATGGGCAATCCGGATGCATCCCCGGAAGAGATGGAAAAGATCCGTGACAAATTTGGGCTGGATGAACCATGGTACGTCCAGTACGGTTTGTGGATCGGGAAAGCGGTGCAAGGCGACTTCGGGATGTCCTATGTTCATCAGCAGCCGGTCACTACGCTGTTGGGGAGCCGGATTGCCAATACGGTCCTGTTATCGTTTTTCACATTGGTCGTCACCTATCTGATTGCCATCCCGCTCGGCATTATCGCTGGACGCTGGACGGATTCCTGGGCGGATAAACTCATTGTCACGTATAACTATTTTGCCTTTGCTACACCTACGTTTGTGTTTGCACTGCTCATGCTATTTTTGTTTAGCTTCGTGCTTGGTTGGTTTCCGACAGGCGGCAGTGTCGATATACGGGTGGAGGAAGGCACTTGGGATTATGTCGTCAGTAAAGCGCAACATTTAGTGTTGCCGGTCCTGTCGGGCGCCATTCTCTTTACATTCGGGACGATCCAATATTTACGCAATGACATGATCGATACGAAATTGAAAGACTTCGTCAAGCTGGCCCGTGCAAAAGGGGTGCCGGAATCGAAAGTGTATACACGCCATATTTTACGGAATTCCCTGTTGCCGATTGCCGCTTTTCTCGGGTACGAAATTACCGGTTTGATTGCCGGCTCTGTCTTTATTGAATCGATATTTAGCTACCCTGGAATCGGACAGCTTTTTATTCAATCCATCAGTTCACGCGATTTTACAGTCGTTACGGCCCTCGTCATGATTTCAGGTGCAGCGGCGATCGTTGGGACGATGCTGTCGGATATTATTCTAAGTATGGTCGACCCACGTATCCGCATTGATTGATCCCGTATTAACGGGCAGTAAGACTCCCACCTCAAGACTTAAGTAAAACGATAAGGATAGGTGGGAGATCAACTTACAGGACGCCGCGAACTTAAGTCGCCTTCCTACAGCGGGTAGTTTGGGCATCCATTAAAGGAAGATAAAAGCCCGATTGGTTCGGGCCAACACGATGTTGGTCACACAAGCGTTGTCACAGGACGTGACGCTTTTAGCTTGTGTTCCCCTCAATCAGTGGGGGATGGAGAAAACCCCCACTGATTGAAGTTTCACTTTATGGAAAAGGAGGGGAAGTAGAAATGGTTGCTGTAGACGAAAAGAAATTAATGAAAAAAGTGAAAAAGAGTTACCCATCATTGATGGAAACGATTTGGCGAGAAATTAGGCATGATCAAACGGCGTTCGTCTCTTTGATCCTGTTGCTTTTCATTTTATTATCAGCGTATCTCTCCCCTTTTTTCATTGATATGGCCCAGCTGATGCGTATCGACTTTTTGCAAATGTATCAATCACCTTCTTTGACACATTGGCTTGGAACGGATGACGGGGGAAGGGATGTATTCGGACAGTTGCTGATTGGGACACGTAACTCCTTTACCATCGGCATTTTGGTAACACTCTTATCGGGAATTATCGGACTTGCCTATGGGCTTATTGCCGGCTTCTATGGCGGTGTTGTCGATTCAATCATGATGCGGATTGTTGACTTTCTTATGGTATTGCCTTCGTTGATGTTCATTATTGTTTTCGTTGTCGTCGTTCCACACTATACCGTGTGGAGTTTCATCCTTATGATGAGTGCTTTTTCATGGTTTGGGAAAGCAAGGCTGATCCGTTCCAAAGGATTAGCCGAGCGGGAAATGGATTACATCCATGCTTCCAAAACGTTCGGGACGCCGAGTTGGAAAATCATGCTGTTTGAAATGTTTCCTAACTTAAGTTCGCTCGTTATTGTCAATATGACGCTGACACTTGCAGGGAATATCGGGTTGGAAACGGGGCTGACATTTCTCGGCTTCGGTCTTCCGGCGGGAACGCCTTCACTCGGCACATTGATTAGCTATGCTAAAAATCCGGATATTGTCCAAAATAAGTGGTGGGTATGGTTGCCCGCAGCTTTGCTCATTTTAGTCATGATGTTATGCATCAATTACGTTGGACAAGCGGTGAAACGTGCTTCGGATGCCCGCCAAAGATTAGCTTAATTCGGGGGTTACCCCCGAATTAAGCTAAGCCTCCGGCGGATGTCACAGATTTTGAAAGGAGTTAATCTCTCAAAAGCGTAGGGCGCCTGCCTAGGAGCGACAGGCATAAGGCGAAGATGCGGCGTGGCGCTTTTTGCCACAGAGCAGCTTTGACTTATGACCCGAGCTCCTGGCGCCCGAAGACTAGACGTGAGCAAGCTCGATTCAAAATCCGGACGCAATTACGCCGAGGCGTAATTGATAAAAATTAAGGAGGTTACCTACAATTGAAAAAGCGGCGAATGCTTCTTATGTGTTCACTTCTTGTTGTCGTCGCGAATTTAGCTGCCTGTTCAATGCAGCGGAGCCAAGCGGAAGAGAGACAGATGGCTCCTGAATTCTCTTTGGAAGTAAGTAACGCAACACCCGCCTTGGAAGACGGCGAGTTGACGTATGCGCTCGTCTCGGACACCCCTTTTGAAGGAACGTTGAATCGCGTCTTCTATTCGGGCAGTCCGGATGCAACGGTGATGCAGTTTTTTGATGAAAGTCTGCTTGCGACAGACGCCGAATTTTTGATCACGAATGAAGGCGCGGCAACGTATGCGATTTCGGATGACAATAAAACGATCACATTGACGATTAAAGACGGTGTGAAGTGGTCGGATGGGGAACCGGTCAAGGCATCCGATCTCCTGTATACGTATCAGCTGCTCGGGCACCCCGATTACGTAGGGACCCGCTATACGTTCATGGTGTCCAATGTAGAGGGCATGCCCGCTTATCATAACGGGGAGACGAAAGAAATTTCCGGTATTTCCGTGTCAGCGGATGAAAAAACGATCGCCATCACCTTCACGGAAGCGACGCCATCCATATTGTCGGGGATTTGGACGGTTCCGACACCAAGGCATCATATTGGCGATGTCATGACGGGAGAAGTGACCATCGAGGAAATCATGTCTTCTGACAAGATCCGCAAAAATCCAATCGGTTTTGGCCCGTACAAAATTACGAAAATTGTGCCGGGAGAATCCGTCTTGTATGAGCGGAATGAAAACTATTGGAGAGGACGTCCCGCCTTGCAATCGATTGTCCTGAAAGTGGTCAGTTCCGCATCTATTCTGGAAGTGTTAAAAAAAGGGGAAGCCGATATCGCATCCATTCCGGCCGATCAATATGAAAACGCGAAAGCCATCGACAATATTGAAATCCTTGCAGATGTGGATACATCGTACACGTATATTGGGTTTAAACTTGGTAAATGGGATGCGCGTACAGGGGAAAATCGGCTGGATCCAAACGCCAAACTGGCGGATAAGCGTGTCCGTCAAGCGATGTGGCATGCGATGGATACAAAAACGATTGGCGAGGTGCTGTACCATGGGCTTCGTTTTCCTGCTACATCGTTGATCCTTCCGACATTCAAAAACTTTTATGATGCCAGTGTGAAAGGTCGCCCGTACAACCCGGAAAAAGCAAAAGCGTTGCTAGATGAAGCAGGATTTGTCGATGTGGATGGCGATGGTTTTCGTGAAGATGCGGAAGGAAAGCCGCTCGTCCTGCATTTCGCATCTATGTCCGGCGGGGAAATGGCGGAGCCGATTGCCCAATATTATATTCAAAACTGGGCGGATGTCGGGTTGAACGTCAAATTGGTGGATGGACGCTTACACGAGTTCAACTCGTTTTATGATCGGGTGCAAGCGGACGATCCGAAAATCGATCTGTTCCAAGCGGCATGGGGAACCGGAACAGACCCCGATCCTGCAGGCCTTTACGGTCGTACTGCGGCATTCAATTATAGCCGCTACACAAGCGCGAAAAATGATGAACTGCTTGCAGCGGGAACATCTGAAAAAGCATTTGACATCGAGTATCGCAGGGACATTTACAACGAATGGCAACAATTGATGTGGGAAGATGTACCGATCGCTCCGACCGATTACCGTTATGCATTGATTGGGGTGAATAAACGTGTCGTCAACTTCTCCATTGACCCTGCTTCTGACTATAGTTTGCCTTGGGTTTGGGGAGTAGCGGAATAAGTTCGATGCACAGGCGTCATCCGGGGAACCGGGTGGCGCTTTTTAGGTATAAAGCCTTGATTCGCCGATAAGTGAACGGGGAACGCCGATATTTGGCTGTTGAGCGCCAATAAAGGGTTGTCGAACGCCAATATTTACATGCTAACCGCCGATAAGTGACCAGTAAGCGCCAATATATAGAAACCGGGGATTCACTGATAAAAGGACTTCCAGGCAGAAGTGGAGAATGTATACAAAATGGGCTACTTTACAACGGACTAAGATCGAAAGGATTGGGTATTTATATGAAAATAAGGCCACAGCGTTTGGAACAAGGAGACACAATCGGCATCATTGCGCCATCGAGTCCGCCGAATCAGGAAAGTCTTGAAAAATCACTCGCATTTCTTGAACAACTTGGCTTGAAATGGCGTTTTGGGAAAAATGTCAAAAATGTACACGGCTTTCTCGCAGGAACGGATGATGAGCGCTTGGCGGACTTGCACGACATGTTTGCAGATCCAGCGATTAAAGGCATCATTTGTGCAGGCGGAGGGTATGGATCTGCGCGTTATACAGATCGGATCGACCTGCAGCACATGAAGGAAAATCCAAAAATCTTTTGGGGGTTCAGCGACATTACGTTCCTACATACAGCGATGGGGCTTTATTCGAATTTGGTGACGTTCCATGGTCCGATGCTTGCTTCATGTGTCGGGAAGGATTCGTTTCATGAGCTGTCCGCAAAAATGTTCCAGCAATTGTTCGAGCCGATGGAACTTCATTATACTGAAGCGATTTCTCCTCTGGAAACAGTGGCAGGTGGCATCGCAAGAGGCGAACTCGTCGGCGGGAATTTATCTTTGCTCGTCAAAGGGATGGGGACGAAGTTTGAGTTGGATACAAAGGGGAAACTTTTGCTGATCGAAGATGTCGGCGAGGAACCTTATCGAATCGATGGCATGTTGAATCAGCTGCGGATGGCCGGAAAACTGGCGGATGCGGCGGGAATCATCATCGGCGATTTTGCAGATGCGGAACCGAAGAAAGGAAAGGACTCTTTGACGCTGGCTGAAGTGTTCGACCATTATTTGGGCAATCTAGGGATTCCCGTTGTCAAAGGCTTTCAAATCGGTCATTGCCAACCCCATTTTGCCGTGCCGCTCGGCGTCGAAGCCCAGTTGGATGGGAATGAACGGACGTTGACCATCTTGCCGGGAGTTGAATAAAAAAGAAGGCTTGATGATCCATGCGGAAATTGACATGGATTTTCAAGCCTTTTTGTTTGATAACCGTTTTTTTAGGGTAGTTTGGTATGAGAATAGATGATTGGAAAACGAATGTGATGATGCTTTGCAATGCATAAAGTTGAAGAAATCGGCATCAGGCTATATAATAGATTAGTCATCGACAAACCTCGACAAACTCTTCTTAAGCCCGATTCCATAGGGTTCCAACCGACCGGACGTCTGTTCCGAATTGCATGCTCATGCAACTATATAAAAAACATTAATTAAAAAAGAAAACGGAGTACGTGAATTATCTGAATCAATAGAGATTTGGATTTTTTATCTTTATTCAACGGGCAACCAAACGATCATTGAATAAGGAAAGGCAGGTTCAGTTCGCCGCATCCTAAAAGGAGAGTGCCTTAATTTCTGCAAAGATCACAGAAATACGGCAAATCGAACCCTTCGCTGTTCGATTGGCAACACCTGCATAATAATTGAATAATAAAAAAAGAGGTGCTTAGAATTGAAGTTATCGCCAGTTGAACAGGAAAAATTGCTGTTACACGTTGCAGGTGAGCTTGCATTGAAGCGTAAAGAACGCGGTGTGAAGTTGAATTACCCGGAAGCGGTTGCACTCCTCAGCCATTACATCATGGAAGGCGCGCGTGACGGGAAAACGGTTGCGCAGTTGATGAGCGATACAAAGCATGTGCTGACAGTGGATGATGTTATGGAAGGTGTCGGCGATATGATCAGCGATGTACAGATTGAATGTACATTCCCGGATGGCACAAAACTCGTAACCGTCCATAATCCGATTCAATAATAAGGGAGGTCATTTTTTTGATTCCAGGAGAGATTAGACCAGCAGAAGGCTTCATCGAAATAAACGTCGGGCGCCCGGTTAAGACAATCCGTGTGTCCAATACAGGCGATCGTCCGATACAGGTTGGTTCACATTTTCACTTCATCGAGGTTAACAGGTTTCTTGAGTTCGACCGTGAGCAGGCGGTCGGAATGCATTTGAACATTCCATCGGGAACAGCCGTGCGTTTTGAGCCGGGTGAGGAGAAAGAAGTCGAGTTGACGGAGTTCGGTGGCAAGCGACATGTTTTCGGTTTGAACAAGTTAACGGAAGGCTCTACGCATAATAAGGATGAGATTTTAGATAAAGCGATCGAAGGTGGCTTTAAAGGAGCTGAGGATAGTAAATGAGAGTAACACATGATCAGTATGCGAAAATGTTCGGTCCAACGGTAGGAGACAAAGTGCGTCTGGCGGATACGGACCTGTGGATCGAAGTCGAAAAAGATTATACGACGTATGGCGATGAAGGCGTTTTCGGCGGTGGGAAATCTTTGCGTGTCTCTATGGGACAAAACGGCAAAAACGTCCGGGATGAAGGTGTGCTCGACGCAGTGATCACGAATGTGGTGATCATCGACTACACAGGGATTGTCAAAGCGGATATTGGCATTAAAGATGGCCGCATCATCGGTATCGGTAAAGCCGGAAATCCGGACTCCATGGATGGTGTAGACCAAGATATGATCATCGGGGTCGGAACAGAAGTGTATGCAGGAGAAGGACTGATCGCGACAGCGGGTGCCATCGACACACATATCCACTTCATCAGCCCGGAGCAGGTCGAGACGGCATTGAACGCTGGAACAACGACGTTCATCGGCGGCGGAACCGGCCCGGCAGCGGGTTCGAAAGCGACCAGTGTCACACCGGGCGTGTGGCATCTTCACCGGATGCTACAAGCGGTTGAAGATTTGCCGATCAACGTCGGTCTTCTTGGGAAAGGGAGCGCTTCCGTTCCTGAACCGATTGTCGAGCAAGTCCGTGCCGGCGCAATTGGCATGAAAATCCATGAAGACTGGGGTGCGACTCCGGCTGCACTCGACCAGAGCCTTTCGGTAGCGGATGAGTATGATATCCAAGTGGCCTTACACTCAGACACGCTCAACGAGGCTGGATTCGTCGAAAATACGATTGAAGCGATCGACGGTCGCGTCATCCATATTTTCCATACGGAAGGAGCGGGCGGCGGTCACGCACCTGACCAGTTGAAATTGGCAGGGCACCCGAATATCTTGCCGGCATCCACTAATCCGACAAAACCGCTTACGACAAATACAATCGACGAACATTTGGACATGCTCATGGTTTGTCACCATTTGAAACATGATGTGCCGGAAGACGTAGCGTTCGCGGATTCACGTATTCG
Source organism: Sporosarcina sp. ACRSM (assembly GCF_022346545.1). Classification (GTDB taxonomy): domain Bacteria; phylum Bacillota; class Bacilli; order Bacillales_A; family Planococcaceae; genus Sporosarcina. The sequence goes on from NZ_JAKRNU010000004.1 coordinate 126,556, forward strand.
TCCTGAAACGATTGCAGCAGAGGACATCATGCAAGATCTGGGGATCCTCAGCATCATGTCATCCGACTCACAGGCGATGGGTCGTGTCGGAGAAGTGACGATTCGTACATTCCAAACAGCAGACAAAATGAAAAAACAACGCGGCCCACTTCCACAAGATGAAGGAAAAGGGAATGATAATTACCGCGTGAAGCGCTATATTGCAAAATTGAATATCAACCCTGCGATTGCACAAGGAATCAGCCACGAAGTCGGTTCACTGGAAGAAGGAAAACTGGCGGATATCATCCTTTGGGATCCGGCATTCTTCGGCGTGAAAGCGGAAGTCGTCATTAAAGGCGGTATTGCTGTCTATGCGATGACGGGCGACCCGAACGCATCCATTCCGACACCGCAACCGATGATGGGACGCCGCATGTACGGCTTCCATGGAAAAGGGCCGCAAAACGCAGCGATGACATTCCTGCCGAAAATCGCAGTGGAGGAAGGTCTTCCTGAAGAGCTCGGCTTGAAGCGGATGATCGGTACAGTGAAAAACTGCCGGAATATCGGCAAGAAAGATATGAAGCATAATAGCGAAACACCGGACATCGATGTCAATCCAGAAACCTATGAAGTGAAAATCGATGGCGAATTGGCGACTTGTGAACCGTTAAGCGTTCTACCAATGGCGCAACGTTATTTCCTATTTTGAGCGAATTGTTAATAACTTGTTGAAGTAAAGGGACGAGAATCATCCGAAAAGACAGGTGAAATGACAAGTAGAAAATTCCACCTTGTCTTTTCGAATATTGTTGTGAAGGAGAATGCACAATGCTGATTACAAAAGTCATTGGAAATATCGGTACGGAAGAAGAAGTTGCAGGGAAAAAGACAGAATGGCTTGAACTCGACTGGGAAGAGTTGAGTAAACGTATTTTGCGCAGGGAAACAGATCAGGGCACGGATATTGCGCTGGCGCTCGAACAATCTCATGAAGATCACGAACACGATCATGACCATGATGACCACGACCATGATCATGGAGACCACGGTCACCATCATCACGAACGCCAAACCTTGCAATATGGCGATCTTTTATACGAAGATAACGAACGTCGTATTGCTGTGCGCACGAAAATGGAGCCGGTCATTGTCATCCGTCCGAAAAATATGACGGAAATGGGCAAGACAGCGTTCGAACTCGGCAACCGCCATACACCTGCACTTATTGAAGAAAATGAAGTGATTGTACGTGCAGACCATACGCTGAACAAATTATTGGACGAAGTGGGTGTCGACTATGAAACAACTGAAAGACGCTTCAAACAACCGTTCAGATATCGCGGACATTCCCACTGATTCCGCGTTGCTACGCCTGTTCCAAATTCATGATTCCGCCTTTCCAATTGGTTCGTACACCCAATCATATGGGATGGAAACGTATATCCAGGAAGATCGAATTCGAACGAAGGAAGATTTGATTAACTATTGTACGTCCTTTCTTTTCCATAACTTGGTATATGGAGACGCGATTTTAATCCAGGCGGCATATGCAGCAGCCGAAGAGCGGGATCTTGAAAAACTGCTTGAACTGGAGCAGCTTTGCGGGGCGATCAAATTGGCGAAAGAATCACGTGATGCCAGTGTGAACCTTGGCAGGCAATTTATTCGGACGGTATCACCGCTTGGCACGGATGATTTCCTAGCCGAGTGGAAAGAACGGATGGAAACGAAAGAAATTAAGGGACATTATGCTGTCCTTTATGGCATATACAGCGCGACGACAGGTGTGAGTGTCCATCATGCGGTGTTGACTTATCTGTTTGCTTCATTGAACGGGCTCGTTCAAAATGCAGTCCGTGCGGTACCTTTCGGGCAAAACACGGGTGTCCAAGCGATGTATGAATTGATTGATCGCGTGACGGAAGCGGCTGATTTGGTGTCAACATTGACAGTGGATGACCTGAGCAACAATGCGCTTGGCATCGAGCTTGCTTCGATGAAACACGAATATTTATTCTCAAGATTGTTTATCTCTTAATTTTGGAAGGAGTTTTTCAATATGAAACCAGTACGTATCGGCATCGGTGGTCCAGTAGGATCGGGGAAAACATCACTCGTCGACCAACTGACACGTGCGATGCATAAAGACTATAATGTGGCGGTTATTACGAATGATATTTACACACGTGAAGACGCCCAGTTCCTCATCAACAACGGTATACTTGAAGAAAATCGTATTTTAGGGGTTGAAACAGGTGGTTGTCCACATACGGCCATCCGTGAAGACGCGTCGATGAACTTTGCTGCGATCGATGAATTGAAAAATCGTTTCAACGACCTTGATATTATTTTCGTAGAAAGCGGCGGCGATAACTTGTCCGCAACATTCAGCCCGGAACTTGTTGACGGTTATATTTATGTCATCGACGTGGCGGAAGGACAGGACATCCCGCGTAAAGGCGGTCCGGCATTGACGCGCTCTGATCTGTTGTTGATCAATAAAACGGAACTTGCTCCACATGTCGGCGTAGACCTTGAATTGATGGATAGCGACGCTAAAAAAATGCGTGGTGGCCGTCCATATATTTTCACAGACGTCAGAACGCAGAAAAATGTCGATAAAGTCGTCGACTGGATCAAGCACAGCATGTTATTGGAAGGTGCGGGCTCCGCTGGTTCCGATGATTAAGCCGTCCCGTGTCAATCATCACGGCAAGCTCGATATGGCGTTTGAGCCGAGACGGGGCTACACGCGAATGCCGCATGTTTACCAACAGCCCCCGTTGAAAGCGAGTCGGGAATTGTACGAAGGCAATGATCCAACAGCCACCGTCTACATCATGGAATCATCAGGCGGCATGGTCGCGGGGGACCGCAATGATATTACAGTCAAACTCGCGCCGGATAGCCGGGCGCGTCTCGTGCAACAAGCCGCACTGAAAATCTATCCATCCCATACAGGCGATACATGCTACTTGACCATCGATGTCGAACTGGGAGAACGCTCGCGTTTGGAATGGATGCCAGAAGTGCTCATCCCGTTCGCAGACGCCAAATTCCAAGTGGACACTACCCTTCGCATAGCGGGGGATGCCACGGTCATCTGGGGCGAGATTGTCGCGCCGGGACGCGAAAAACGAGGCGAAATCTTTGCCTATCAATCATTCCGCTCCAATTTCAAAATCCTAGTCGAAAACGAACTGCTCGCTTTTGACACGCTCCATTTTTCGCCACGCGATGTGCCGTTTGCAAGCATTGGCGTTTTGGAAGAAGCGATGTACGTTGGCTCCATCTGGCTCGTCTCCCCGAAAGCAGACGACATCGACGTGCGTGCACTGCAAGAAACATTGCGTGTTGAAGAAGGTTTAAAAGCAGGGATTACACGGTTGGAAGGAAACGCCATCCATTGCAGATGGCTCGCAGTAGATCAGTGGACGATGCAAGAAGAAATGAAACGTCTATACGCGCAATTGGCGAGTATGGTATGAAGGGCACTCCGGTTAGGGGTGCCTTTTTTGAAATGGTGGTGTGATGTTGTTTAGTTAGTTGGAAGGGGTATGAAGTTCACGAAAACGATCATTTATTCCAGATTTTCATTAAAAAATTGGTTGCCCATTCATAGCAAGACGAAGCGATAAAAAGCACAACGATCAGATAAGCATAGCGAAGAAAAACGGGGATATTGTGTTCTTTCATGAAGCTGGCGGAAGCAATTATAATAATGGCTAGCACAGCGATCAATAAGATAAACAGACCAACTTGCATAACCAGCTTGGGAATAGGTGTGGTTCGGATTGTATTCCGAAACTTCACCGCTTTAATTAAGAGAAAAGAAAATAAAACAATCCAAAGGTATTCCTTTGCTATAAAAAATAAGATAATTCCCGAGAATACGAGGAGCCAAGTGAATTTTTCATATTGCGTGTCGATGAATTTTAGCATGGTAAATCTCCTTGTAGGGTCTATACTATATGTATGGAACGATTAACTATATTTTTACATGTTACGGAGGAGAAGGTCAAATGACGGAAAGTAGACCGATGAGCCAATCACGCACCATCCAGACAAAACTGGTATTGCCGCAGGATTCGAATCATTTGCAAACGATTTTCGGAGGGAAGGTGCTTGCCTATATTGACGAACTTGCCGCAATCACAGCCATGAAGCATTCCAACAAGGCAGTTGTCACTGCCTCGATCGACTCAGTCGACTTCCTCTCATCTGCTCATGTAGGGGACATCCTTGAACTCGAAGCAATCGTCAGTTCTACGGGCCGTACCTCAATGGAAGTGTTTGTAACTGTCCAGTCCATAAATCCAATTTTAGGTGAAACAAAACGGACAACCGAAGCATTCTTAACGATGGTTGCGATGGATGAAAACAATAAACCGGCACCGATTCCTGCCGTTTTTCCTGAATCGGAAGATGAAAAGAGTTTGTTCGAAACCGCTGCTGCACGCCGCGCGCATCGAAAGTTGCGTGGAGAGTTGAAGCATTGAATTTAAAAAAAGTCCACAATAATTTGTGGGCTTTTTAAATTTGCAGAATTTAAGTTGATAAATTTTCTTTTTAATTTTCAATTGACTTACTATTCTATTTGTCTTACAATATGATAAAGCGATAATTAGTAAAATACAGAAGATTGGAAAGGGTGGTCAGCCAAAAAAAGTGCGAAGCTAAATATGATATAAGCTTTGTAGAGGGAGGAAACGCTTATGAATTATGAAGAAAAGCTGGAAAGTATGGGCTATAAACTTTCAGGACAAGCAAATAAACGTATATTTGAAGATGGCGTTCGTATTGGCAATTTAATTTTTATATCTGGCAACGCAGCAAAGGTAGATGGGGTCTTAAAGTATCAAGGAATTGTAGGAGATACAGTTTCGATGGAAGAAGCACAAGATGCAGCCAAAATTGCGTTTGTTAATTGTTTAGCTACCGTGCGAAATATGATGGGAAGTCTCAACTCTATTAAAAAAATAGTCAATATAAAAGGTTATGTGGCAAGCACACCAGATTTCATAGAGCAACCGGAAGTGATGAATGAAGTGTCCGCTTTTGCATTAGAAGTGTTCGGTGAAGTAGGGAGACATAGTAGAGTTTCGCTGGGGGCAAGTTCTCTTCCCGGAGGGACTCCTGTAGAAGTTGAAATCATTGTGGAAGTGGAATGAATGGCTTTAAGGAATGGATTTGGAATAAAAATGAAAAGGGGCAATGAACGATGGAAAATGTATTAACAAAAACGAGAAAAGAACTGTTGGAAGATTTACCACTAGGGATTAAACAATTATTTACAAGCATCACGCATTTAAAAGAAGGAGAAAAAGTGCTTGTCATTACCGATGAAAATAAAAAAGAAATCGGAGAATTTGTTTATAAATATGCAAAGGAATTCTTTGAAACGACTTTGATGGTGATGCCGACAAGAGAAGGACATGGGGCTGAACCGACTGAAGCTGTACGGGCAGCAATGAACAATTGCGATGTGGCTTTTGGTGCGACAACTTATTCGATGTACCATTCAAAAGCGCGTTTGGATGCAAGTAAAAATGGCCGCCTTCGTTGGATCGGACTTCAAGATTATGCGCTACATATGTTTGAAAAAGGCGGATTAACAGCGGATTTTGATGAGGTTACAGAAGTGGTTAACCGGGTGGCACCTCATTATAAAGGAAAAACATTTACACTGACTGCTCCTGGCGGCACACATATGGTTTGCAGCATAGAAGGAAGAGAACCTGTATTGGACCATGGTACAGCAACTGTGCCTGGAGCTGCTTCGTTTCCTCCTAACGCAGAAGTTGCCCTAGGTCCGGTTGAAGGAACTGCCAATGGTGTATTAGTGTTTGACGGAAGTATTCCTCATCCATTATTAAACCTTATTGAGGAACCGATCACATGCATCGTCAAAGATGGCTTCATTACAGAAATCCAAGGTGGACGCGAGGCGGATATTTTACGTCAAATGCTGGCGGATTTCAATGATCCGACCGTTTACAATATTGCAGAACTGGGTCTTGGATTGAATAAAGAGAATTTCCTTTGTGGACATATGGCACCTGATGAAGGCTCTTTTGGAAATATCCATATTGGAATCGGAAAGAATTTAAACTTTGGTGGACATGTAAATTCACCGCTCCATCTAGATATGGTCATTAAAACGGTTACTTGTGTAATTGACGATCGAACGATTATGAGAGATGGAGAATTGCTCGTCTAAACAAGTTTCAATCTCTTTCTAGATTATAACCTCTTGGTAGTTAAAGTGTTCGGGAAGAAAAGCCACCTCCACATGCCAAGGGGTTACTCAATAAGATGTTAATCGTAAGCGCTTACAAATCATGATGCAAGGGTGAGGATATGAGAACGATAAGAAGATATTCAGTTGTCATTTTATGCATTTTCTTAATGCTAGCCTTAGCTGGGTGTTCGACTTCAGCGAGCGGTGAAGAAGCAGGGAGTAAACGAATTATTAGTATAGCAACCGTGCAGCCGGACGATCACCCGATCACCATCGGTTTACAAGCCTTTAAGGAATACCTTGAGGAAAAACTCGGAGATCAAGTCGAAGTGAAAATCTTTACCAACGGCGTTATTGGCGGGAATTCCGAAGTACTTGAATTACTGCAAATGGGCTCATTGGACATGGTTGTGACGAGTGGGAGCAATTTAGAAGCATTTGCCGATGAATATAAGATTTTCAGTTTACCGTACTTATTTAATGATGAAGCAAGTTTCCGCAAAGTCATGGAAGATGAAGAATTTGTCAACCAAATTTATAACTCGACGGTCGATAAAGGGATTCAAGGGGTTACTTGGTTTGCCAATGGTGTGAATAATATTTATTCTTCCAAGAAGATTGAAACACCGGAAGATCTCAAAGGCTTGAAAATCCGTGTGCAATCCAGTGAAGCGAATGTGAAAATGGTCCAAGGTTTTAATGCAGCGGCAGTTGTCATGGCATACGGCGAAGTGTATACGGCTTTACAGAATGGTGTCATCGATGCGGGATTGAATCCTGAAATGGCACTTGTGAAGATGAAACATGGAGAGGTTGCCAAATACTATTCCCGGACGGAACATCAGATCTTTACAGATATGTTTGTAGTGAGTACAAAATTCATGGATTCATTGACGGATGAAAAAGAAGTTTTTCAAGAGGCTTTCCAGTTAAGTACACAAGTTGCCAATGAGGAATGGGATAAACAAATTGCAGAGATGATTGATGAAGCAACTGAGATGGGCGTTGAATTTATAACAGTGGACAAAAAACCGTTTGAAGAAATCCAACAACCCGTCAAAGAAGCATTGTTAAAAGGAAACCCAGAACTGCAATCGCTCTATGACCGGGTTCAACAAATCCAGAACTAAATGAAAGAAGAGGATGAAAATGATCAAGGTGAGAAGCATTTTAGATAAGGTACTAGCCGCGCTATGTGCTTTGTTTTTAGCTATCATGACGATTCTTGCAACGTATCAAGTGGTGACACGCTATGTCTTTAAAAATCCGAGCACAATGTCAGAAGACCTATTGAGCTTCTCTTTTGTCTGGGTATCCTTGCTTGGCACTGCGCTCGTTTTTGGGCAGAAAGATCATATGAGATTGTCCATTATCCCGGATAAGTTAACAGGAGCTGGAGGGCTCGTATTATCGATTTTTACAGAATTACTAATTATGGTCATTGCAGTCATTGTTTTTCTAGTCGGAGGAAAAGATTTTGTAGGAGTGGGTGCGATCCAAGTTTCTCCCACTTTAAATATTACGTTGGATTGGATCTATGTAATTCTCCCAATCAGTGGTATTTTGATCATCGTTTACAACCTATTAAATATCATTCAAGCCATCCAAAAATTTAATGAAAGTGGAAAGGAGGAATTCCAATGAGTGTAGCGGCTTCAGCAGCTTTATTGATCCTTGTAACAATTGTTGTTCTATTAATCATCGGAATACCGATTGGTGTCACGTTAGTTGTGGCATCCATACTCGCCATTACGCAGTCATTAGGCTTTTCGGCAGCGGTTCCTTCATCTGCGTTGAAAATGTTTCAAGGGATTAATATTTTCACCTTATTGGCAATTCCTTTCTTTATCTTAGCCGGAAATATAATGAATAAAGGGGGAATTGCTCTTCGTCTCATTAATTTTGCAACAGCATTGACGGGGAGAATTCCGGGCTCTTTAGCGCATACGAATGTCGTGGCAAATATGTTGTTCGGGTCCGTGTCCGGTTCAGGGACAGCGGCGGTATCTGCAATGGGGACCATTATGAGCCCTATTCAGAAAAAGAAAGGGTATGATAGCGACTTCACTGCTGCTATTAACATCGCCACAGCACCGACAGGACTCTTAATCCCTCCAAGTACAGCTTTAATCACTTATGCATTGATCAGCGGGGGGACTTCAGTGGCAGCCCTTTTCCTTGGGGGCGTAATCCCAGGCATCCTATGGGGAGTAAGCTGTATGGTGGTCGCTTATTTTTATACAAAAAAGAAAGGCTACGTCGATAAAAAAGCGATTACTTTTAAGGAATTTATAAAAGTTACTTTGGAGGCAATTCCTAGCTTATTGTTGATCATTATCGTCATCGGCGGCATAGTTGGCGGTATTTTTACAGCGACAGAAAGTGCTGCAATCGCAGTCGTTTATAGTTTATTGTTATCAACTATTTTTTATAAAACATTAAAAATGAAAGAGTTATATGACATTTTAGTTGAGAGTGCAAAGCTGTCAGCGATTATTATGTTTTTGATTGGAGCGTCCAATATTATGGGCTGGGTCATGTCATTTACAGGAATCCCTAACCTGATGGCGGATGTCATTTTAGGTATTTCGGACAATCCAATCATTATTTTGCTCGCCATCAATATTTTATTGTTATTTGTCGGTACATTTATGGATCTTACGCCTGCCATTTTAATTTTCACACCAATTTTGCTTCCAGTCTGCATGGCATTGGGAATGACGCCTTTGCATTTCGGCATTATGCTCACATTCAATCTTTGTATCGGAACGATTACACCGCCTGTCGGGAATATTCTATTTGCCGGTATTAAAGTGGCCGATCGAAAACTGGAAAGGGTTATGCCGCATTTATTGCGATTTTACGGGGCGATTTTCGTCGTGCTTATGTTGATCACTTATATGCCATGGTTCTCATCATTTTTACCAGCATTGGCTGGCTACCGTTAATCCGATTTATTCAGGTGAGCTTAGCTATTCGCTAAGTTCATTTTTCTTTTATGTTCCTACTCGTTTTTATGGGGAATTGAGCTTTATTATCAGAATAGATTAAAATATAATTTGACAGACTAATTTAATTGTCTTACAATAAAACATATAGAAATTGATTACAATATTTTGAAGGGTGGAATTTACATGACAACGAAGAAGAGACAGTCACCGAAAGGGATTTTAGGATTTCCGGTTGCACCAATGGATGCTGAAGGGAAATTGGATTTAGAAGGACTGGGGAAGAATATTGAGTTTTTAATTGAAGAAGGCCTGTCTTCCATTTTTGTCGCTTGTGGGGCTGGCGAATTTCATGCAGTAAGCAATGAGGAATATAGAGCGATGGTGGAAGTGGCTGTTGAGAAGACGAAAGGGAAAGTTCCTCTCTATACAGGTGTTGGCGGAAACATCACACATGCGTTGGAGCAGGCGAAAATTTCCGAAGAACTTGGCGCAGAAGGGTATTTGATTTTACCACCGTATTTGATCGACCCTTCACAAGATGGCATTTACAATTATTTGAAAGAAATCATCCAAAGCACGGACTTGAATGCAATCGTCTACCAGCGTGATAACTGTATTTTTGAGGCGGCAACACTTCAAAAATTATGCGAACTGCCACAGCTTGTCGGCTATAAAGATGGCATCGGGAATATGGAAAAGAACGTGGAATTTACACATCTGATTGGGGATCGGTTGGAGTGGATCAATGGTATGCCGTTAGCAGAAGTGACAATGGCGGCGTATGTGAACTTAGGGTTTACATCGTATTCCTCAGCGATTTCAAATTATATCCCTCATATTTCAGCCAAGTATTACGAGGCACTGCTCAGCGGCAATAAAGATTTGGTGAATGAATTATATGAAGATGTCATTTTCCCGATTCATCGTATTCGCCAACAGAAGAAGGGCTATGCAGTTTCGCTTATCAAGGCTGGTATGAACATCGTAGGGCTTCCGGTAACAACGAATGTCCGTGCGCCGATAGCACCGGTTGAAGAAGCACATTACGAAGAGTTGAAAGGCATTATTGAAAAGGCATTGGCAAAGTATCCTGCGAAAGTGGCAGCAGTTTAAGAGGAGGACATGATGACAACGACGACAGAAGTAAAAACAACAACCTTCTTGAATTATATTGACGGTGAATGGATCGCGTCTGAAACGGGGAAGACAGGTGAAAGCAAAAATCCGGCGCGCAAGGACGAAGTGGTTGGCACTTATCAATTATCCAACAGCAATGATTTTGACAAGGCTGCTACAGCAGCAAGAAAAGCACAAAAAGCATGGCGCAAACTAGCTGGAAGTGTACGGGGCGATTATTTATTGAAAGCGGCGTCCATTATGGAAGAGCGAATCGATGATATCGCGACAGCGATGACGCTTGAAATGGGGAAGACATTCCCGGAAGCGAAAGGTGAAACGGCACGTGGCGTAGCCATTTTACGTTATTTTGCGGGCGAAGGGATGCGTTCGGTGGGTGATGTCATTCCATCGACAGACAGCGAAGCGTTGATGTTCACGACGAGAGTGCCTTTGGGAGTTGTCGGTGTCATCACGCCTTGGAACTTCCCGGTAGCCATCCCGATGTGGAAAATGGCACCGGCTCTCGTTTATGGCAATACAGTCGTGCTAAAGCCGGCCAGTGAAACAGCGGTGACGAGTGCGAAGATCATCGAATGTTTACATGATGCAGGCATTCCCGCTGGTGTCGTGAACATGGTGACGGGTTCAGGCGCTTTGATTGGAACCGAAATGGCGAACCATCAAGAAATCGATGCCATTACGTTTACAGGTTCCAATACAGTTGGGAAGCAATTGGCACAAATCGCTGTATCAAGAGGGATTAAATATCAACTTGAAATGGGCGGGAAAAACCCTGTCATCGTTGCCAATGACGCGGATTTGGAGTTGGCTGTTGAAGCGACAATTAGCGGCGGGTTAAAATCATCCGGTCAAAAATGTACTGCAACGAGCCGTGTCATCGTTCAACAAGATATTTACGAGGCATTTAAAGAGAGATTGCTTGCAGAAGTGGCAAAAATTACGGTCGGAGACGGCATGGACGCAGGCACATGGATGGGGCCGAGCGCAAGCCAAGGACAGTTGGATACCGTTCTTTCCGCGATTGAAAAAGGGAAAGCTGAAGGGGCGACACTTCTTCTTGGTGGAAATGAAGTGCAAAAGGATGGGTTGAATGGCTACTTCGTGGAGCCGACTGTCTTTGAAAACGTGACTGCTGACATGGCGCTTGCAAGAGAAGAAATTTTTGGTCCAGTGCTTGCACTGATGAAAGTGGAAACGATCGAAGAAGCGCTTGAATTGGCAAATGACTCGGAATATGGACTAAGTGCTTCCATTTTCACGACAAGTATTGGCCATATGCTGTCGTTCATCAATGAAATGGATGCAGGTTTGGTACGCATCAATGCCGAAAGTGCAGGAGTTGAACTGCAAGCTCCATTCGGCGGCATGAAGCAATCCAGTTCCCATTCCCGTGAGCAAGGGCAAGCGGCAAAAGAATTTTATACGGCAATTAAAACGGTGTTCATCAAATAAGATGAAGGAGCGGGAGTTATGCGATAACAAGCTTAACTCCTTGTTTCGATAAGTAGGGAACCATTGCAAAACAGACCAGCGAAAATCGTTGGTCTCTCTTCTGTTTATCTTCATTCAGCAGAAGACTCCCGCCTCCAAAGGTGGCGAGATGAATGCGTTTTGGTTTACTGTTCAGCGGGTGTTCAAACGCCTGCTGAACGAAGATAAAGCCTCCGGCGGATGTCACAGATTTTGAAAGGAGTCAATTGCGCAAGCGCAATTCAAAATCTCGACGCAATCACGCCGAGGCGTGATTGATAATGATGTTTGGGAGGGAATCATAATGCGTTTCATTGACGAACAAGAAATTAGAAGTTTGGTGACCGTGAAAGAGATTATCGATACAATCGAAGACTATTATCTGAATGATGGCGAGAAAAGGTCGCTCGTTCCAGAACGGTTATTCATCAATGATGCCGATAACTCTGCGCTTTTAATGCCTTCTTTTTATGAAAATTATTACGGGGCAAAAGTGATTGGGATCGCACCGGGAAATGCTGCAATTGGGGAAGCGACGTTGCGTGGCATTTTTCTGTTGAATGACAGGCAAACGATGAAACCGCTTGCGATATTGGATGCGCGGACGATTACAGCGATGCGGACCGGTGCTGTTAGCGGCCTGGGGATGAAATACTTGGTGGCCAATGATACGGATACCATTGGTGTGATTGGTACGGGCGACCAAGGATGGAGTCATTTGGAGGCGGCATGCGCTGTCAGACAAATTAAACGGGTTTTGGTGTATAATCGTAGTCAGGAAAGACTTCATCCGTTTATGGAGAAAGCGAAGAAGGCATTTCCATCGATCCGCTTTGAAATTTCAAATCCAGAAACGATTTTGACAGAAGCACAACTGATCATTACAACAACGACGTCAATCGATCCAGTCCTTCCTTATGACGGCAAGGTGGATTTGACTGGAAAGCATTTTGCAGGATCGGGGGCATTCAAATCTTTCATGCAGGAAATTCCCGACACAATTATCAAGGAAGTGGACCATCTCTATGTTGATACGCACGCGGCATTTTCCGAGTGTGGTGAACTGATGAACGCCAGGGCATTGGGACATAGTGAGAAGACGGTTCCCGAACTGAAAAGCCTTGTACAAGGCGGGGAAAATGAGGAAATGAAGCGAAAAACGACCCTTTTCAAATCGGTTGGTGTCTCGATTTTTGATATTCTGACTGCGAAATTGGTCTATGAACGAATGACAAGCCGTATTCGCATGTAAAAACCAGTAAGGGAAGAAAGGAGGGTTTGGATGAAAGAATATAAAATGGACACAGTCCGCAGAAGCACGCTTTCCCAACAAGTGTTGGAACAGATTGTCCAACTGCTTATGAGTGGACAATTGAGACCGGGCGATAAATTGCCGGCGGAAATGACGCTGATGGAACAATTTGATGTGAGCCGACCCGTTTTACGGGAAGCGCTCAGTTCATTGGAAACATTAGAAATCATTACGAGAAAACCGCGCGGGGGTACATATGTCAATGAAAGAGTCGGTAGCAATCCATTCAAAGTGATGCTTGCCTTATCGATCAATAACGTTTCCGCTGTCATTGAAGCACGTATGACGTTGGAGTTAGGGCTTGTTACGATTGCCGCTGAAAAAATATCGGACGAGCAACTGGAGCAACTGAAGGAAACGATTGATAGTATCCAAGCCAATCCAGATAGCGACTATGGTCGATTAGACAAGGAATTCCATCGCATCATCGCACAAAGCGCAAACAATCCAGTCGTTGAAGGGATGATTGAATCATTGCTAATCGCCCATGAAAAAACGGATAGCCTCATTCCTTTTCGTGAGCCTGGCGTCACCGTGGAACATCATTTAGGGATTTACGAAGCGCTTAAAAACAGAGATCCTTACGCAGCCTTTCAACAGATGTATAAGCATTTGAGCTTTGTCAGGAAAAAACTACTGGATGATCTGGAAAAAGAACAATGAGAGAAAAGTCCGCACTGGCTGCGGGCTTTTTAATGTTGGAGTGTTGTTTCATTTGCAGAAAACGTTGTACAAAACCAAATAGTCCAAACATTTATTGATTTCACTATTGACATTCTATTCTATTACCTGTATTGTAGTATCTATCAACCGAATACGTAACTTTCTTATCGAGAGAGGTGGAGGGACTGGCCCTTTGATACCTCAGCAACAGACTTCTATGAAGTACTGTGCTAATTCCAGAAGCTATGGCATCTTGCCGTGGGCTTGAAGATAAGGAGAGAATCTAGCGAAATTGCCAAAACCTCTTCTTATCATGGAAGGGGTTTTTTTATATCCCTTAACCCCTTAAAAAACAACTAGAAAGAAGGAATAGACAATGACAAACCAAACAAAGATAGTAGCGACAGCACCATTTAGAGCCGATCATGTAGGAAGTTTATTGCGACCGGCAAATTTACATACAGCACGCGCCGAGTTCAAAGAAGGCGAAATTTCTGCGGAGCAATTGCGCGAAGTGGAGACGCAAGAAATTAAGCGCATCGTGGAGAAGCAACTTGAAGTGGGCCTGGAAGTGGTGACGGATGGTGAGTTCAGACGGACTTGGTGGCACTTCGACTTTTTGGAGCATTTGAATGGCATCGAAGGCTATGTTTCTGAGAAAGGTCGCCCGTTCCAAGGAATTGAAACAGAGCGGTACAATGTACGCAATACCGGAAAAATTTCCTTCAATCCGGATCATCCTTTCATCAAAGATTTTATCGAGCTCAATGAAATTGTAGATGGACGTGCAGTGGTGAAGCAGACGATTCCGAGTCCGAATCAGCTGTTCCCGAGTGAAATCCGCAACAGAGAAATTTACCCGAATATCGAGGATTACGCGAACGATGTCATTCAAGCGTACAGGGATGCGGTGAAGGCATTTTATGATGCGGGTGTCCGTTATTTGCAGTTTGACGATGTCTATATCGCGGGGCTGTCAGCGGAAAAGCTACCACATAGTGATGATGAATTTACTAGGGAAGAATTAATCGATTTGGCATTGCGTGTCGTAAACGGTGTGTTGGAGGACAAGCCAGAAGATTTGATTGTCACAACGCATTTATGCCGTGGGAACTACAGATCGACTTGGTCATTTGAGGGCAGCTATGCGCATATTGCACCGACTTTATTTGCCAAAGAAAAGGTGGACGGTTTCTTCTTGGAGTATGATGACGACCGTTCAGGCGACTTCGGACCGCTTGCACATATTCCGAACGGCGGTGCGAAAGTTATTCTAGGTGTTGTGACATCGAAAAGTGGCGAAGTGGAAGACAAAGAATTGATCAAAACGCGCATTGAAGAAGCAACGCAATACGTACCACTGGAACAATTATGCCTGAGCCCGCAATGTGGCTTCTCTTCCACGCATCATGGTAATGAGCTGACGGAAGAACAGCAGTGGGCGAAGTTGAAATTCATCGTGGATGTCGCGAAGGAAGTTTGGGGATAAGACTACATTAGATTATAAATGAAAAGGGGAAAAATACGATGACAAACAAAACGACTACAGCCATACAAGCACCTTTCAGAGCAGATCATGTAGGAAGCCTCCTTCGTCCAGAAAACTTACACGAAGCGCGGAAAGAATTCAAAGAAGGCAAAATCACGGCTGAACAATTGCGTGAAGTGGAAACACAGGAAATCAAACGCATTGTCGACAAACAAATTGAAGTCGGATTGGAAGTTGTTACAGACGGCGAATTCAGACGCACTTGGTGGCACTTGGATTTCATGGAGCATTTGAATGGATTTGAAGGCTATGTACCGGAGACAGGTTACAAATTTGATGGGGTTGAAACGGAAAGATACAATGTCCGAAACACAGGCAAGATTTCCTTTAATCCGGATCATCCATTCATTAAAGACTTCGTTGAGTTCAATGAAATCGTCGGCGGTCGTGCCGTAGCGAAACAAACGATTCCAAGTCCAAACCAATTTTTCAATGCAGGAATCCGTGATGTGAATATTTACCCGGATCTCGAAGAGTACGCAAAAGATGTTATTCAGGCGTATCGCGATGCGCTGCATGCATTTTACGAAGCAGGCGTGCGCTACTTGCAATTGGATGATGTGTACATTGCGGGACTTTCTTCTACGTCCATTCCTTGGCGACAGGACGAGGCATATTCAAGAGAACAACTGATTGACCTGGCGCTCCGCGTCATCAATGGCGTATTGGAAGGCAAGCCGGAAGATTTAGTGGTCACAACGCATCTATGCCGCGGCAACTACCAATCGACATGGGCGTTCGAAGGAAGTTATGCACTCATTGCACCAACTTTATTGGCAAAAGAAAAAGTGGACGGTTTCTTCTTGGAGTACGATGACGACCGTTCAGGAGATTTCAAACCGTTGGAACATATTCCGAACGGCGGCGCAAAAGTCGTGCTTGGCGTTGTGACATCGAAAAACGGTGAAGTGGAAGGTAAAGAAGCGATCAAAGCGCGCATTCAAGAAGCGACGCAATACGTACCGCTTGAGCAACTATGCCTGAGCCCGCAATGCGGATTCGCTTCTACACACCACGGTAATAAACTGACGGAAGAACAACAATGGGAGAAATTGAAATTCATCGTAGATGTAGCAAAAGAAGTTTGGGGATAAATGATAAGATGGGCAAAGCTTACGTGTGTAGGCTTTGCTTTTTTTATTTCCACGCATCGTTGTGGATAAGATGGTGGATTGTTATTTTACATTTTCAATTACCCACATGTGGATAAGTTGATTTCCTAATCTAGATTAATCTGTCGCTCGAAAAACTTATGTACATAAAGAAAAGGTCCTTGCACAGAGATACAGACAAGGACCTTTCTCTTTGTTAGTGTAAATCAATAATAATCGGCTCCATATCCTCTGTTTCTACACCTTTAAAAGACCTTTTCATTAACTATATCGAAGCTTGTCGTTTAAACCTCTCAAATGTTTTAAGACGCACAATTGAAATTTCATTAATATTTCCACTGATTTCTCAAGTGTATAAGAAGATGAACAGATTTGTTCAATAATAAAAATAAGGTTTTATAGCTAATTTTCTTTCTTAATCTAAGGGAAATTAGTCTTTTAAATTAATTTAAACTTCAAATACAATCATTTCTAGCAAAAAAGTCCAGAAGAACAAAATTAATTGGTGTTATTTTGCCGTTTAATTCTATTTTTATGGTAGATATAATAAAAAGCATCAACAGTTATTAGATAATGTTGAAATTTCAGAAAAGATGAGAGGGATTAAAATGGACCATTTAATTAGAGGAATTCATCATGTTACATCGGGGGTAGGAGCTGCACAAGAAGATATAAACTTCTTTGCTGAGATCGTTGGACAAAGAATGGTAAAGCAAACAGTATTATTTGATGGAGAACTACCAATTTACCATTTATACTATGGAAACCGTGATGCCCAAGTGGGAACAATTATGACAACGTTTCCATACAAACAAGCTGGAATCCGTGCAAGAAAAGGTTCAGGGCAAGTGAAAATCACTTCATACACAGCCCCGGAATCATCATTAGAATTTTGGTTGAAACATTTTGATAAACACGGCATAGAGCATGGCAAAATCGAGACAAGATTTGGTCAAAAAAGGGTACACTTTTATCATCCAACTGGTTTAGAATTTGAAATCGTTGGCGACGACAGTGATGAAAGAAACGGATGGACAACAGATGAAATCTCTGAAAATGATGCTGTACGCGGCTTTCATAGCGTGACAATGTCAGTCAGGGAAATCGGAGAGCAATCACGCTTTCTTCAGGAAGCTCTAGGTTTTAAAATGACAGGGCAGGACGGAAATTATTATCAGTTTGAAACTGGAAAAGGAGGAGCTCAAAAAACAGTTTACCTAGTTCATGAACCAGATGTTCCTCAAGGAAGCTGGATTTTGGGAGAAGGAACTGTCCACCACGTAGCTTTTGCTGTACAAAATGATGAAGCTGCTCAAAAAGTAAAACTTCATTTGGAAGGCCTAGGTTATACAGATGCATCGGAAATTAAAGACCGGAACTACTTCCACTCTGTATATGTTCGCTCTCCTGGCGGTATTTTATGTGAAATTGCTACAAGTGATATTGGGTTTGCAATTGATGAACCTATGGAGGAGTTAGGAAGCAACAAACTACTTCCGCCCTGGAAGGAAGCAGATCGTGAACAAATCTTAGCTACACTTGAGCCAATCGTGAATCCACAAATTACGGTAAAGAATTCTTAAATTATGGTAGAGCGTTCAATGAATCCTCACTTAAAAGAGAAAGTTATTAGACGCGGAACCCCCTTAAAAGATAGTAAAGCCATTGTGATCTTGGTCCACGGTCGGGGACAAACAGCTGAAACAATGTTCGAGTTAATTGAACGCATGAATCTAACGGATACGCATTATATTTTGCCACAAGCAGCTGACAATAGTTGGTATCCATATGGATTTATGAAGACGCTTTCAGAAAATGAACCTTATTTAAGCTACTCCCTAGAATGTTATCAAAATTGGCTTAATGAATTATTCGAACAGAATATTTCTCCGAAAATGATTGTTTTGTTAGGATTTTCGCAGGGGGCATGTTTAACAGCGGAATACGCAGTCAGAAATCCGCAACGTTATGGGGGAATTATTCTGTTAACAGGTGGAGTTATTGGACCCGAAGGTACTAGTTGGGAAAAGAACGGCTCTTTTGATGGCACCCCAGTATTTCTTGGATCAAGTGATGTCGACGAATGGGTTCCGGAAAAGAGAGTTCATGAAAGTGCTGACATCTTTCTCGAAATGGGTGGAAACGTCATCAAGCGTATTTACAAGGGAAGGGATCATGTCGTGAATGATGATGAAATTTCCTTTGCAAGAAAAATTATTCAGAATATTATGTAGTTTTAAATTTAATAGATTCCATATCATACAAAACAAGTGGTTTGTATCTAAAAGAATCATAGGATAAACATTCTTCAATGAGAGATTGCTTTAAATCTAATCAAGGCAATCTCTCTATCGTCTTCGGGTTAACTTCTTTTGGTTGGGAGGAATGATAAAAATGAAACCATTTCTATTTGAAATCCTATCGGGTAGGACGCTATTCGGTGAAGGGTCACTGGAGGAAATAGGTAAAGAAACTGAAAAACTTAATGGCAGTAGGACACTCATTATTTCAACCCCAAGACAAAAAGAGTTGAACGAAAGAATTTCGGACTTACTTGGAAAACGATGTGCCGGCATTTATACAGATGTCATCCAACATGTACCAATTGAAACAGTAGAAAAGGCCATGGAAACAGTAAATGAATTGGAGATTGATAGCCTTGTTGCTGTTGGGGGCGGATCGACTGTCGGACTAGCAAAAGCTATAGCGCTCCAAAAGCCAATTCCAATCATAGCCATCCCAACTACCTACTCTGGTTCAGAAATGACCTCTGTTTGGGGAATAACTGAGAATGGATACAAAACAACTGGAAAAAATCCCAATGTGAAACCACAAACAGTCATTTACGACCCTTTATTAACAACATCATTGCCTACTTATCTAACGATTGTCAGTGGTGTAAACGCACTTGCCCATTGTGTAGAGGCTCTTTATGCTAAAAACTCTAATCCTATTACTTCTATTATGGCTCAGGAAGGGATTCAGTCTTTATACAATGGACTGCCAAAGGTAGTAGCGAATCCTCGTGAGATAAGTTCTCGTTCTGAAGTTTTATACGGAGCCTGGCTTTCTGGAACCGTTCTTGGATCAGTAGAAATGGCTTTACATCATAAGCTATGCCATGTTTTAGGAGGATCATATAAACTTCCTCATGCTGAAACACATACTGTGATTCTTCCATATGTAATCGCCTATAACGCTAAATATGCACCATCAGCAGTTCAAGCAATTTCAAAAAGTATTGGAATTGATCGTGATGATGTAGCTGGTACACTTTTTGATCTTATAAAATCATTTGGGGTCAAAACTTCGTTAGCTGAAATCGGTATGAGAGAGAACGACTTGGATGAGGCTGCAGAATTTGTTATAAGAAACCCTTATTATAATCCTCGACCTGTTGATCAAAAATCGATTCGCATCCTATTAGAGAATGCATATACGGGGGCACGACCTGGAATTGAATTAAAGATTTGAGAGTGACCTTATTCCAGAAATAATTGGAGGTTAATTATGAAAATAGGGTCTTTTAGATGGTTTATACTAATTTTTGTTTCCCTTGTATTTTTTATTAACTTTGTGGATCGGATCATTATTTCATTTTCAACAGAATCTATTATGAAGGAATTCGGTTTCAGTGCCACCCAGTGGGGAATTATTTTAAGTGCATTCTTCTGGGGACTTGTGCCATTTGGCTTTCTTTCGGGAATTGCAGCAGATAAATGGGGTCCCAAAAAGGTTTTAGGGGTAGGTGCAGCTTGGTGGTCTATCTTTACGATGGCAACCCCATTAGCCTTTAACTACGTTACTTTTATCATTGCTCGTTTCTTATTTGGGGTAGGTGAAGGTCCAACATTATCTAATGGGATCCGAATAGTTTCTAACTGGGCAAGGCCGAAAGAATATTCCACAGCAGTTAGCACAGTATTTCTAGGAGTAAAGCTAGGTCCTGCTTTAGGAGCACCAATTGTTGCCTGGCTCATCGTATCTTATGGATGGCGCGTTGCGTTTTATGTAATGGGATTCGCTGGATTAATTTGGTTAATTGGATGGAGAAAGTGGTTTACAGATAACCCGGCAGATAGCAAATATATGTCTAAGGAAGAAAAAGACATGTTGTCTGTAGAACAGGGAGATATTCATAATAAGTCTGAAGAAAAGCCATCTATTAAAAATTTATTTAAACTACCTAAGGAAGTTAGAGGAAGCATTTTAGCTAACTTTTGGACTGGCGCTTGTTTCGGCTATACTTATTATTTCTTAATGACTTGGTTGCCCGGGTATTTCTCTATGCAGCTAAATCTTGATTTGAAATCAATGGGGTATACGATGATGTTTATTTATCTAGCAGCCGGGATTTGTGCTATTATTTCCGGGAAAGTCTTGGATCATTTTACAAACAAAACAGGTAATCGCCGGTTTTGGGCATATTGGCAAACTGCTTGCTTTAGTATAATCGCTGTTTCTCTTTTCTTCATTGGAAAGGCAACTTCTTCTACAAGTTTAATCTTAATCATCCTATTA
Source organism: Sporosarcina sp. ACRSM (assembly GCF_022346545.1). Lineage (GTDB taxonomy): Bacteria > Bacillota > Bacilli > Bacillales_A > Planococcaceae > Sporosarcina. The sequence goes on from NZ_JAKRNU010000004.1 coordinate 147,500, forward strand.
TTTGTTGTTGGTTTATCAGCTGCTGTATTTTCAGAAACCTGTATTAATATGATTATTCCGAGCTTAGCACCTAAACAAGCGGGTTCAATGGCTGGTATTCTTCAATTATCCTATACAATACCTGGTATCATCGCACCGATTCTGACGGGTGTAATCGTTGATGCTACAGGCAGCTTTTCAAACGCTTTTTATATTAATGCCATTTTATTAGTTACTGGGGCGATCGTTTCAATCTTATTTATAAAGCCTCCAAAACAACAAACGGCAGATACTTCATTAACAGAAGATAATCCTGTGTTTATACATCATTAACAATAAAGGGGAGTATGTAGAATGACCGAAAATAAAGAACTGAAAATTGTGATGCTGGGGACAGGTTGTCCTCGTCCGGAAATCTCTAGATCTGGTCCAGCACAAGTTGTATTTGTCGATGAACTGCCTATTTTAGTAGACTGCGGTGAAGGAACAACCGATCAGTTAATGAAAGCAGGAATTGCACCTGAAGAGGTCAATCATCTATGGTTTACCCATTTGCATTCTGATCATACTTTCGGATATGCACAATTTTTATTAGGCGGGTGGGAATTGGGAAGACGGGAACTTACCGTTGTTGGACCAAAAGGGACAAAAAAATTCCATGATAATCTGCTTGCCATGTATGATGAAGATATTTCTTACCGATTATCAGCCGGAAGACCACAAGAAGGACTTCTAAATGTTAAAATTATTGAAATTGAAAAGCCTGGATTGGTTGAATCTTCTCTTCCTGTTAGAGTCACTGCCGAAGAAATGGTCCATAGTATCTTAACTTACGCCTTCCGTTTTGAAGTAGATTCAAAAGCAATCGTCATTTCAGGAGATACGGCACCAACTGATTCTTTAGTGAAATTGGCTCAAGGAGCAGATATTCTAGTACATGATTGCTGCCTTGTGGCAAATAGTACTTATTATCCGAACCATCAGGATCCAGAAAAAAGAGATTTATGGAACAGAATCAGCCAAACACATTGCACACCTTCCCAAGCAGGTGATACCGCCAGACTCGCAGGAGTCAAGACGTTGGTATTAACACATCTTTTCCCGAAAATCGATGTCAATGCCGTACAAAAAGAAGCTGAAGAAACTTTCACTGGAACTGTAATTGTCCCTGATGATTTACAAGCTATTTCAGTTGAAAAGAAAGAGAAGCAATCTATTAAATAGAATTTGGTTTAAATGGATTTAGGCGACATCGATTAGAAAGTAAGATAAAGGAATAACCGGGTTAAAAAAGATCGTGGTTCCCTCTTGTCTTTGACTTCCTTTTAGATGTCGCTCTTTCTGATCTATTCTGAATTTCTCGACAAATGGTATAATGAGAATAAATGATAGATTAGTGAGGGAATAGAATCCATGAGAAAAATAAGTGATTGGATTTCCAATGAAGAAAAAAAAGAGATTTACGAACTTATCCGAAATAAAGGACCAATTACTAAGATCGAATTACTTGAACTATGTAACATGAATACTGGGGTGATTACCCGTCATTTAGAGGAATTAGTCGAACAACAAGTTATTATCAATGTCGGCTTTGGAGATTCTGCCCGAGGTAGAAAACCCATTCTGTATGAAACGAACCCTAGCTATGGATATGTTTTTGGTTTAGAAATATCTAGGATCAACTGCAGACTATACCTTTATGATTTGCATTTAAGGGCAATTTCGTCACAACAATGGCTCATGACGAAAATGATGACACCACAGAATCTTTTACCAAAAGTTATTGAAGCTGTTCATGAAATGCTGATCAAACATAGCATACCCCGAATTTCTGTAATTGGAATGGGAATATGTGCTGTAGGTCCTCTTGATAAGAAAGAAGGGAAAATATTAAATCCTAGCTATTTCTCTGCACCTCAATGGGAGAATATTGAAATTTGCAAAGTCCTCCAGGATAAGCTCAATTTCCAAGTTCTTCTTGATAATGGACCAAGTGTTGGGGTTCAGGCTGAATATTGGTTACATAAAGACAAAAAAGTTGAACATCTTTGTTACGTTCTCGCAGGCGTATCTATTGCAACAGCAATGATGTCCGACGGGAAACTCCTGAAAGGAGCATTTGATTTAGATGAAGCAATTGGCCAAATGATCATTCAAACAGACGGACCGCAACATGAGGGCTTTGGGAACTATGGTTCATTGGAATCTTATGCAACGATCCCTGCAATAGAAAAAAAAGTTCAAACCAGATTAAAACAAGGAAGAATAAGTGCAATACAAAATATAGAGAATGATCCCGAGAAAGTAAAATTCTTTCACCTTGTCCAAGCTCTACATGAAAATGATCCATTGGTTTTAGAGGTCTTTACCCAATCAGCAACTTATTTTGGCATTGGATTAGCTAATTTAATAAATCTCCTTCATCCAGAGAAGGTCATTTTAGGAGGACCTTTAATTTATTGTCACCCATTATTTTTTGATGTAGCAACTAAGGTAGCTATTGAAAAAACCTATTTTTATCCTACTTATAATGTTGTGTTTAGCAAGGAGAATCTTGGTGAAGAAGGGTTTGTTAGCGGGGCTGCACTAATGGTTATTAAGGAGCTATCTATGTTGAATTAAAGGATCCCGTTTTATAATCCAATGTTCCATTTAGCTTAACACCTTTGTATTGGTCGGATGTTGAGGTGATTCGTTGTTTACCTTTTAGGAACCAGATCCGCTGAATTGCTTGATAATCACGGATCATTTTATATAGCACAACAACCTACTTTTATAAAAGGGGTGTGTTACTTGGTTAACCAAAAAACGTATGATTATCAATTGTATGCCAATTTAACAAATAGTGATATACCAGGAATGGAAGAGCAGCCTTCTAATGAAGGCTATTGGAATATTGAAGAGATCCATTCCCTTCAAAATGAATTAATCAATGACATTAGTAAAGGCAATGACCTTCAGTCACTTTCCAATATCATTTACAAGCAAACCAACTTACCTTTCATTATAGAAGATCGAAACTTTCATGTTCTAGCCTTTTCAGGAATAACGGAAGGTTTCTTTAATGAAATCGATTCGGACTTTAATAGGTATCTGCAAAGAGAAATGAAGTTTCCGAGCAAGACTCAACCCTTTTCTTCTGTTACAGAAATAAATGCCGACCTTCATTATCGATTAATAGCACCTATCTTAATCGAGGAAAAGATTTATGGATATTGTTCCTTTGTCTTTTTTTCAGAACATGTTAATCAACATAGGGTAAATCCTGAGATTCTAGAAAAGATTGCTTCAGTTTGTGCATTATCATTAATAAAAATAAAAACGAGCTATGAAGTCATTAGTCAAACAAAGAGCTATTTTTTCAAACAAATGTTAGATGGAGATTTATCCAAAGATGAAATTTTAAAACGCAGTAGTTACATTGATTACCATTTAAATCTAGATCAGCCTTTTCATATCGTTTTATTAAAATATGAAGGAAACATTGATAGAGGTATGATTGACTACAACAAAATTTCCCAACACTCAGAAGAGTATTTACGGCAAAATAAATGGAATTTTTTATTTTGCCAGAAGCTCAATCATTTGGCGTTTCTTATACAACCCAATTCAAAATCCTTTAAAGATATAATTGATTGTTTTAAAGAAATGATCAACTATTTAATTATTACTTTTCCACAGTTAACCTTCCATGTAGGAATTAGTTCGGAGAGCGATCAAATTGACCAGGTGTTTGAACAATATGATGAGGCAATCATTGCGTCGCAAATACCATCCAAGAAGGCAGTTACTACATTTGAATCTCTCGGGATCATCGGAATTTTAATTAGCTCTAAAAATGAACTCGCTATAAAGAGATATGCAAAGCAACTGTTGGGGCCTTTACTAAACATAGACGAGTCAAAAAATAAGGAACTTATTAAAACGCTCTTTGTTTATTTGGTGCACGGAGGAAAAATTGAAAATACCGCACATGATCTATCCTTATCTTTGAATGGTCTACGCTATCGGATTGAAAAAATAGAAATGCTGTTAGAAAAAGATTTTCGTAACCCGGTTATTGCTTACCAATACCTCTTAACGTTACAGGCTCTAACTATAATGGGGGAAATTGAAGTGTAACGACAAATAATGGTTTTTGCAAACGTGCAACAAAGTTTATAAAATGACAGCGTATGATTTCGTCTCCTTTATTCATTCGAAAAGGTCTTTTCATTAACTATATCGAAGCTTGTCGTTTAAACCCCTCAAATGTTTAAGACGCACAATTGAAACTTCATCAGTGCATTTCCGTATATAGTAAAAAGGGGTGCAAGCGATGAGACAGGATATACACAAACGGCAGATGGAATTGATGATGTTGCGGACGGAGCGCAACCGAGTGAAGCGTAGGCTTGATGGAACGGAGGTGCAATTACAGGATGCGCGTGCTTTGCGCGATCGGTTGCAGAAGCAATTGACAAAGGAGCAACAGGACGTCGTACAGCTCGGGAAATTTTCTTTTATGAATAAAATAAAAGAGTGGACGGGTAAATGGGATGAGCAAATGGAGAGGGAAATGGCCGAAGTGGCGGAAGTGGAACTGCAATATAATGAAGCGGAAAAAACGGTGACGGATTTGGAGGCGGAAGTCGGACGTCTGCGCGAAGCGATGAAAAATCCGGAATTCGCTTATATTGATGAGGAATGGGCGGATTTTCTGAAGGAGAAAGAGACGTGGATCCGGCAGAATGATTCTGTTGCCCATGCGACGTTGCAAAAGATTGCGGATGATCGGGTGCGTGTCCGGTCGATTTTGCGTGAAATCGAGGAAGCTCGGGATGCCGGGAGCAAAGCGATTCGTGCGCTGAATGCGGCGCTCGATAAGCTTGGATCGGCGGAAGGAATGTCGATATGGGACACATTTTTAGGTGGCGGGCTGATTGTATCGGCATTGAAATACTCTGAAATGAATAGCTCGGATGACCTCGTCCATCGTGCACAGCGCGCGCTTCGTCATTTTGAAACGGAGCTGATGGATGTTCAGAATGCGGCGACGGAATCGTTCAAGGTGAACAATAATGATATTTTCACTTTTACGGATGTGTTTTTCGATAATATCTTTTCGGATTGGATGGTGCATTCGCGGATCACGGATGCCCAGAGTAAACTGAACGTTGTGCTTCAGGATGTACGGCGGGTGCAAGATCAGCTGACGAGAAAGCGTGATGAGATGGAGCATGAACTGGAACAGCTTGATGTAAGAGAGAAAGAGATCATAGAAGCGTGAACACCAAGACGGATTTTTCTTGGTGTTTTTTTGCGCGTTTCTGTCAGGTATAGACCATTATTCGCCAATAAGTAATTGCAAATCGCCAATATAAAGAGGGGAATGCCAATAAGTGGCCAACGAACGCTAATATACCCGGGCTTTGCGCCATTAACCAACCATCGTACGCCAATACACCAAAAGTTCTCTCCAACAAATCACTTTACAACCTTCTTCTCCATAGTGTACTATTTAACTAATACACCGTTACAGGAGGAGGTACGTTGATGAAACAATGGAATGGATTGGTGCGGAAAGAGTGGGTGATGATGAAGTGGCCGCTTCTGGTGAGTGCGCTATTGGCGACTGTTGTCATGCTATTCTTTCCACTTTTGATTACTCGACTGATCGATGCCGACATGCATGTGTTTGATGTTGCCCTTGTCATTTGTTTTCTATGGGCGGGGGCAAGTGTACTTGCACCGATTGTTGCTTTGCTTACAATGTTGGGCAGGGAGATGAGGCAACCTGATGTGTGGCTACATTCAAATGCGTCCATTTTTAAGCTGGTTGGCACGAAAGTCTTTTTGGCAGCGATGATTGGTGCTGTCGGATTGCTCATTCCGACCTTGGCGTTGGCGATTCACTATACATTTTCAAAATCAGTCATTTTTTCGTTCAATGAACTATTTTTCTTTGGAACTATTTTCATCGTCATGCTTTTTGCAATTTCGCTCGTTCTCATGGGTCTCGGTTTTTTCTTCTGGGTGATCGATCGCTTGTTGAAGCCGTATATAAAGGGATTTTCAACGGTTGTGACTTTCGTTTTGTTTGTCCTGTTGTCCCGGGGCTATGGGGAATTTATTGTCTCGGATTTCTACAAGCAGTTTGTGCGGATTGGCCCCATCGATTTAATGGCTATCAAAAATCCGATGATCACAATGGATTTTATTTATTTCCAGCATACAAAAACAGTATTTTACACGGGTGAGATTCTATTCGAGACAATCGCTACAGTTACATTATTCATCGTTGCAGCTTTCCTTTTTGAGAAGAAAGTGAGGCTGTAAAGCTTATGAAAAGATGGATAGGTTTAGTGCTAAAAGAGTGGGCGCAGATGAAATCGAAACTGATCTTCTTTGTATTCCTCAATAATCTGCTACTGTTCTGGGGGGTGACTCACTTCGTTCTTGGTGTATCTGAAGGGTTTTTCACTTCCGTCCAACCGAATATTGGGGTTTGTTTTACCCTTCACTTAATCATGGCGATTACCATGCTTTTTGAAAGTTTAGGAAAAGACGTAAATCGACCGGATATTTGGTTTCATACGCCTGCATCGGTACGGCAGCTGGTCGGTGCGAAGTTTGTCTTGATAGGCTTGACGGTCGTCTGTTCACTCGTGTTATGGGAATTAATTGCAGGCATTCTTTATGTTATCGGGGGAGTTGTCTCCGTATGGGGTGATGTCGATCTGATGTTGACCGTCGGCGTTGTTATTTTATTGAACGTGGTCTATGTCATGGCGCTTGTGTTTTTCTTTTGGTCCATTTATCAAGTATTCCGTTCCCGGATCGGCTGGGTTTCGATTCCCATCATTATTGTTTTAGTAGGCGTCTGGCTCTATGGATGGGCGCTTGTCTGGTTCACCGAAGTGTTCCAAACGTTCATGAACATGGGACCGATGTATGGCCCGATTCAGACGGTAGATCTATTAATGTTCAACAACTACATTATTCCCGGAGGAACGATTTTAACGGTGGGTAGCCTTATTCTCTATGGATTGTTGACCCTATTTTATTTCGTTATGGGATCCATGTTGTTTGAAAAGAAAGTGAGGTTGTAAACGATGGGCATTGATTTTCTTCCAGATAAACCAATTTACCAGCAGCTCATCGACCGGATTACGGGAGCTATTATTCGGGGGACTTTGCAGCCAGGGGAGAAATTGCCGTCGGTTCGTGAATATGCGGTGGAAGCCGGGGTTAACGCGAATACGATGCAGCGTGTCTATAAGGAGCTGGAGCAGATGGAAATCACGGAAACGAGACGGGGGCAAGGATCTTTTGTGACGGCGGATGAAGCGAAAATTGCGATGCTTCGGGATGAAATGAAAGAGCAATTGGTGACGTCATTCCTCCAAAGTGTCGAAGCATTTGGTTTTACAACAGCGGAAATCGTGGAACATCTACAGAAACGGGGTGACAAACGATGATTGAATTGAGAAATATTACAAAGAAGTATGGCACTCGCAAGGCGTTGGAAGACATTACATTGACGTTGCCGCATGGGAAAATCATCGGTCTCGTCGGGGAGAACGGCAGTGGGAAAACGACGTTGCTGAAGCTGATGTCGGGATTGTTGACGCCGAATGCGGGGAGCGCGGTGTTGGATGGGAAGCCGATCAAGCGTAAGGTAGCGACAAATATTGCGTATATGCCTGATGCGGATATGTTTTACCCGTATTTTACAGTTGGTCAGTTATTTGCATTTTATGAGTCACAGTTTACCGATTTTAATCCGATAAAGGCAAAGGAGATTGCACAGTTTTTGAACTTGGATCTTAATTCGAAACTGAAGAATTTGTCGAAAGGGAATCGGGGGCGGGCTAAGATTGCGGCGACGCTTGGACGGGAAGCGGATTATTATTTGTTGGATGAACCGTTCTCGGGCTTGGATCCGATGGTGCGTGATGATATTGCGAAAGGATTGATCCGTTTCACGAACCCGGAGCGGCAGACCGTCATCTTATCGACGCATGAATTAAAAGAAGTGGAGCCGTTGCTTGATGAAATTATTGTGCTCAAAGGGAATCGCTTGATCGCGCATGAGGCGGTGGACGAAATCCGGGATACGTATGGGCAAGACGCAACGTCTTGGATGGTGTCCTTATTTAGGAAGGGAAGTTGATATGGAAATGAAACCAGTCGTGGAACTGAAGGGCTTAACGAAAACAATCGGTAAAAAAAAGATTGTCGACAATTTAAATTTGGCGTTATATCCGGGGCAAATTACAGGATTTCTCGGTCCGAACGGGGCGGGGAAAACGACAACAATCCGGATGATGGTCGGGCTGATGGAACCATCGGGTGGAGAGGTGATCATTGACGGAATTTCGTTGGCAGACGATTTCGAAGGAGGTCTGTCGAAAGTCGGGGTCATTGTTGAAAATCCGGAAATGTATAAATATATGTCGGGCTATAAAAACTTGGTTCATTTTGCGCGCATGCATGAAAATGTGTCAAAAGCACGCATCGATGAAGTGGTTCAGCAAGTCGGCATGCAAAATCGGATTCATGAGAAAGTGTCGACGTATTCACTGGGGATGCGGCAACGGCTTGGGCTTGCGCAAGCGTTATTGCATCGCCCGAAGTTTTTGATCCTCGATGAGCCGACGAATGGGCTGGATCCCGCAGGCATCCGCGAGTTTCGGACATATTTGCGGAGCATTGCAGAGAAAGAAGGCGTGTCAATTTTTGTTTCCAGTCATATGTTGTCCGAAATCGAATTGATGTGTGATCGGATTGCGGTTATCCAGAATGGGCAATTGATTGATATCCGCGATATGGCGGAGGCTCGGGAGTCCCATTATTATATTGAGGCATTGCCGACGGAAGCGGCGGAGGAGATGCTGAAGGCGGAAGGGTTCGCAGTGGAAGCGTATAATGGAGGGTTTATTATCAATGCGGAAAGGGCCCGCATCCCTGGACTCATCCAGGAGATGACCGCACAAAAACTGCAATTGTTTGCAGTCCAGCCGCATCGGAAAACACTCGAAGATCAATTTTTGGAAATGACAGGAGGTGGCCAAATTGCCGAAGCTCATACAAAATGAATGGATGAAGTTATGGAGTAAAAAAGGGACATGGGTGATGATGGTCCTGCTTGTCGCCATGATTGCCGGGATGTTCGGGTTGACGAAATGGATTCAGACGATGAATGATTACGACGAGCCAGATTGGAAATCGGTCGTGCAAGGCGAACTGACGAACGTTCAAGAACAACTCGGGAATCCGATGTTGTCGGATAGCAAAAAGGAACGGCTGGAAGGTAAGGAAAAGATTCTGGAATATCGTCTTGCGAATTCCGTAGAACCGTTGGACGCGAATAGCCGGGAAAAAATGATCATGGACTCCTCAGGAATCGGATCCATTGTCGTATTGTTGACCGTCATTGTCGCAGCAGGTATTGTGGCTGCCGAGTTTTCACAAGGGACGATTAAGATGCTATTGTCCCGACCGGTGAAACGATGGAAAATCTTGACGTCCAAGTATGTAACGGTCATGCTGTTTGGTGCTTTGCTCATGCTTGTGGGATTTGTGGTCTCCGTTGTATGCGCCTATCTGTTCTTCCAAGCGGGCACCGGGCAGGAACTTGTTTGGAATGGCAAGGAAGTCGTTGCAGCGTCGATTTGGGGGAAAGGGCTTTACATGTTGCTGTTGTCCTTTGGGAATGTCTTCATGACCGCGACATTCGCGTTTATGATCGGCAGCGTCTTCCGTTCAAGCTCACTGGCAATCGGTCTGTCATTGTTCATTTACTTCATGGGCAATACGGTCGTTATGATTCTATCGCAGTATGAAATTGTGAAATATATTGTTTTCACTCATATGGATTTGACGATCTATGAATCAGATTTCAGAATCGTTGAAGGCATGACCATGCCATTTTCACTTGCGGTGTTAGCGGTTTACCTCGTCGTATTTTTGGTGATCAGTTATACGACGTTTGTGAAACGGGATGTGACTGCGTAATCAATTACGCCTCGGCGTAATTGCGTCCAGATTTTTTTCGAGCTAGCTCGAAAAGCTCCTTTAAAAATCTGTGACATCCGCCGGAGGCTTTATCTTCATTCGGCTTGCCATTTTATAGGGGAGTCTACTATAGCTGACGCTTCGCTTTCAGTACAAAACCATTTGCTGAATGAAGATAAAAAGCCCTCCATTGGCGGAGGGCTTTTTTGTACTTATTTATGATTGCTGAAAGTCATTGCAAGTCCTGCAACTGTACCAACGATAACGAATGCGAACAAAGTGAACATAATGTATAGGAACCACATGAGCCAATCACTCCTTTTATACAATATCCTATCTAATATTGTACCATCTCGGTGTAGGCCAAGCAATGGCGGCTGGCCGTGCAATTGTGACGGAGTTGGATCGGCGGGGGCGAAAGTCCCGAGTTGCAATCAAACCGGGGAAGAGTGCAATCAAACACCTATTGAGTGCAACCAAACGGGTAATGCGTGCAATCAAAACCTCGGCGAATGCAATCAAATTTATCGCGAAAGATTGATCGTTAAATTTCAATTTTGAGGCCTGAAAGAAGGGCAAATTACGACTTTCGCCCAACGTATAGCAACGTGTTCAAGCCTGTGATACGCTTGGTTTGGAGGTGGAAAACAGATGATTGTCAAGGCAAGGTCGTTTCCGTATAGTTTGCTAGGTTTACAAGCGTTACAACGTCGCATCCCCAAAAATCATCCGCAATTCGACAATATCAAGGAGCGCGTCCGGACGACCGCAGCTGGAGTGAATGGCGAAAAAGTGTTGGATGATGTTTTTACCAAATACCAATTCAAATTTGATCATTTTATTTTCCACGATTTGAACCTAACTTCAACGGGGAAATTTCAAATCGATACATTGTTTCTATCAAGTCGCGGGGCATTCATTCTTGAGATGAAGAATATAGCGGGACGCATCAGTTTCCCTGATCAATGGAATCAGATGATCCGTGTCCTTGATAATGGCCAGACCGATGCTTTTGAGTGTCCTTCTATCCAGCTTGAGCGTAATTGCTATTTGCTAGAAGATTGGTTGCAAGCTAGAGATTTATCCATTCCAGTGAGTGGTGCCGTTGTTTTTACTACATCCAGACAGCGGATTGAAAATACCCGTCCCCATTTAAAAATCCTATTTCCTAATGAAATTCCAATTTTTCTTAGAAAAAGGGAGTTAACCCCCCAAATGCTTGACACGAAGACCCTCTCTTATATCGTAGACCAATTAATGAAAGGCCATGTCGATTATAATCCTTATCCAATGTGCGAAGCGCTTCGTATTCATCCTACGGAAATAAAAAGTGGTGTCTTCTGTGAAAAGTGTGGGACACTCGGGATGACAAGAATCTATCGCGGATGGGGCTGCAATGCATGTCGAAATGTTAGTAAAACAGCGCATCGCCAAGCGATAACTGACTGGTTCATGCTGATAAGTGAAACGATGACCAACCGTGATTGCAGGGAGTTTTTACATCTCCCGAATAATTATACAGCGACGCGACTATTAGGGGAGCTGCCGCTTGAACCAAATGGCGTAAAAAGGGGCAGGTACTATCGTTTTCCTTTAGAGAAAATGATTCTGGAGTAGGAGGAAGGTCCTGAGTTGCAATCAAACAAGCGATGAGTGCAATCAAAACATCATTTAGTGCAATCAAGCGAGTGGTGAGTGCAACCAAAAGCCCGACGAATGCAATCAATTCTTAGTGATAAGCCTTTCCTCCCTTTTTCCAATGGAAATGAAACCGCGAGTGAGCGAACTACGTATACATACGAATAGAAATGGGGGTGTTTTTGATGAAAAAAATCATTGCAATCCTGACAATCATCTTGTTTGCGATGCTGCCGAACACGATTGCACATGCAAAGTCATATACGATCGATGAGGTGCAGATCAAAGGGTGGGTTCAGCCGAACGGCGATATGTTGGTAAATGAAATTTTCACGTATACGTTCGATGGCGCCTTTACACAAGTGACGCGTTCATTCCCGGAAAGGCATTTGGGGCAGATCGACGGTTTTGAGGCCCATCTCCTCAATGCGGAAAATCCGGTTGTTGGGGAAATTGCGGATTCGATGTTGACGCGGTTGGATGTGACGACGAGTGGTGAGACACAGAAGGCGGCAATCAGTGCCGAGAATAAAACGATGACCATTTTTTACCTATATTACATGCGTGGTGCAGTGAAATCATACGATACATATAGCGATCTAGACGTGACATTTTTTGAGAAATATGGCAACCACGATACTGATTTAAATAATGTTAGCATTACTTACCTACTCCCTGGAGATGCTGGAGACCGCAATATTCATGGGTTCATGTATGACAGAATGGGCGGCATTGAAAAAGTCTATGCGAACGGCATTGTTTTCAAGACGCCGACATCTGAAGCGTTCGGATTGACTGCAACCCGGGTCTTTTTTCCGTCTACTATTATGACGGAGCAGCAAAAAGGGGCGGCCCCGATTCCGCTTGGCGAGGCGATTGAGCAGGAAGAGAAGCGCTTGGAAGCATTTGCTTCGAAGTTGGCGCTTCTTCCAACGGCAAAAGACACGATAAAGGTGATTGCGTCGGTCTTCCTTTTACTAGCGGTGTTGGTCTGGCTGTTGCGCCAACGGTCCATTCCGTTTTTTGGTAGCGTTTATCACGTTCTGCAAACAGATCCGCTTTATTTAACATTCGTGGATCGTAACGGGGCTCGGCAGCCGAAAAACTTTTTGGCAGGCATTTTTTCCTTGGCAGAGAAAGGATATGTCGATCTGCAGTTGGAGCCAAGTGCAGATCGATTTAAAAATCAACCCCAAGCACCCGAGAAGACATTCGCTTTTCATTTGAATCAATCACCGCCATCATTATTACCTTTTGAAAAGGAACTTATTACATGGCTTTTTAAGCCCAAATTGACGACCCGTAAATTCCATTTGCACGATATCGCTGGTTCGGCGAAAAATGAAAAAAGCGGAAAGAAGACTTATGTAAGAAAACAACGCGAATTTGAACGACAATATGAGGAATGGTATACAGAAGTGAAGCAACTGATGACGGAAGCGGGAACGCTTTCGGATAAAATAGCTGGATTCCTCAAGCGGCTCGTCTGTCTCGTACTCGCTTCGGCAATCGCCTTTGCGCTGTATGCGGATGGGAGTGGCGGCTTTGAAATTGCCTTGCCATTCATCGTAACGGTGATCATGCTGTACTGGAATTGGCGGAGACCTTACAAATTGTGGTTGCCAATCGTTTATTTTATCGTCATGTTCTTTGTCGCGGCGCAAGCAGTGGACCAAGGGTTGATAGATATAATTCTTTGGTTCGTCATCGCCAGTGCAGTGCTTTACTTTGTGACGCCACGATCCATGATTACTTCCATGAATGCCCTTTACACGAAAATGAGCATTGCGAAATTCAGGGCGCAGATCAGACGCGGATTCCCTCCACATTTAACGGAAGAAGAGCAGGAACGTTGGCTGACGCGGGCCTATTTATTGAACAGATCGAAGTCGAAGCTTCCTCGCTTGCAAGGTCCATTGCCGACAATGCTGCCAATCGCCGCATTATTTGCGCTGGAAACGGACCCGCTCCATTTTGTCCAATCGACATGGGGACCGACCAAAATTGCCAACGCATCCTCGGGAGGCGGCTCCTATTATTCAGATAGCGGTGGCGGATATGATGGCGGAGGTGGAGGCGGATTCGACGGCGGCGGAGCAGGGGCTGATTGATAAGGTTGGAATAAATTCAAAAAGGACAACGCCCATTTGTTTGGGGTTGTCCTTTTATATTTGGCTTACAAGTTTTTTCCTTCTTTCAGCAGATCGCGGATTTCCTTGAGCAGTTCTTCCTTCGTATCGACTTCGGGTACGGCTTCTTCGACGGCTTCTTCTTTCTTTTTGAACTTTGTCAATAAACGAATGGCCATGAAGATCGTGAAGGCGATGATGAGAAAATCGACAACGTTTTGAATGAAAACGCCGTACATAATTTCTGCATCCATCACTTTAATGCTCAGCTTGGAAAAATCATATCCTCCTAAAAGAAGACCGACAAGAGGCATAATAATGTTATCGACGAGGGATGAAACAATTTTCCCGAATGCTGCTCCGATTACGACGGCAACAGCAAGGTCCACTACATTGCCTTTTAGTGCAAATTTCTTAAACTCTTTCCACATATTTTTTCTTCCTTATCTATTCAAAATTTCATTGCGGCAGCAAGGCACCGTTTGTTATTACCCTCTTCCCGTCAACGATAAACCTATTTTTGTAGATTCATGCAAATGGTTTCACATCATAGGCGTTCAAAATATACTGCGGCACAAAGAAACGGGCTGTCATGAGGGGATCGACGACTTGGCTAATTTGTGTGTCGCCAGCCGCACTCATAAGCATCGTCAGTTCCGCAAGCGTCATATCGGTATGCGGAAGGAGGAAATCAATTGCTTCTTCAACAGCCGTTTTCACCGCTTCGTCGAGAGTAGCTGCGGAAACGATGAAGGCAATCCCTTCTTCATTCACAAGCACGGGGTGACGGAGTGAAGTGCCTTTCACAACATCGAGCGTCACGGTTGCTTTGCCGGGAACTTCGATGCCGGACACACCGATCTCACCGTCACCCATCGCCGCATGGAAATCGCCAAGTGCAAACAAGGCCCCTTCGGCAAATACCGGGAAATAGAGCGTTGCCCCTTCGGCGATCAACTTCGTATCCATATTGCCGCCATGAGCACCTGGTGTCCCGCACGACACAGGTTCTCCTGCAGGAGCCACGCCGATGACACCAATCATCGGGTTAAGCGGTACTTTCACCTTGTCGTTGAATACAGCAAAACCGTCTTCAACCGGGATGATCTTTGAAACGAGCTCATCGAGTCGATGTCCCATGACACCTAGATCCGGTCCTGTTGCCATTACACCTTGTGAACCGATTTCCAGCTTGTCGATAGTCACTTTTAATACATCACCGGGTTGCGCGCCAGTGATAAAAATCGGACCAGTAGCCGGGTTGATTCGATCCCAATCAATGCCTGCAATTTTTGTTTCGGCAGATTGGACTTGGTTTTCAAAGCAGTCGTATGTTTCAATTTCAATCGTCGTGCCTGGCTCTATCTGTTTCACGGGTGCATGATCTTTGCTGAATGCGTAAATGACGTCTTTACATGTCAATGATTGTGTCAATGTAAGTTCCCCCTCACTCATTTTGCTAACAGTCTACCAAACTTAGGAGGTGAAAAACCAGTTTTAGTTAATGGAAACAGTTAGATGCCGGTTATGGATTAGGCCGAAAGTTCTTATTTGCCGATAACCCGTGAGTGAGCGCCAATAACTGCATCCTGAACGCCAATAAATACCCACCAAACGCCATTGATACCACTGTCAGCGCCAATAAAGCAGGAATAAAAGATTCACCACTCTTCCTCTTCAGGTGGAAACCAGCGATAAATCTTCAAATCGACTTTTTCATTTTTAAAAAGAATGCCTTCCGCTTCCAGCAATTCACGCTGCTCGCCGGCGGTAAACGAAATTTCTCCTTTCGCATTGATGATACGATGCCAAGGCAATCCATGTTTTGCACTCATCGAGTGGAGGATGCGTACGACCTGCCTTGCGCCCCGCGGATTGCCGGCCGCGGCTGCGACTTGTCCGTAAGTCATTACATGACCGGCAGGAATCCCTTGGATAATGCGGATGACCCGTTCGGTGAATACATTCAAAAGCGTAACCCCCTTGCGTCAACTCATTGTATCAAATCATCAATTGAAAAGACCGTTGCACGTCAGCGAGACGTTGAACGGTCGTTTCCTTTCTCACACTTGTTCACAAAATAGGTATAAATGACAATCGTGATGATCATCCAAAAACCGCTTGCTGCATAGCCACCGACAATATCGCTCGGGTAATGTACGCCAAGGTAAATCCGGCTCGTTCCAATCATCAGGATCATGAAGGCGGCGAATAGCACAAGAAGAATACGATTCCGGGTCCTTTTCACATGGTGCCAGAAGATAAATGCCAGGATGCCATAAAGGGCGAACGCCATCATGGCATGTCCGCTTGGAAAGCTGAAGCCGCCTGCATCCGCGATGCGATAGATTTCCGGCCGCTCCCGCTTGAAAACATGTTTCAACACACTGTTTAAAATAATGGAGCCGGCGACTGTGGCAATCAAAAGCCATGCCTGTTGGCGGTGACGCAGTCCAAAGTAAAGGATGGTAAACATGATCATAGCAATCGGCGTAACGCCATAACCGGTACCAATCCACGTGAAAATCTTCAAAACTGCAGTCAACCACGATGTTTCCCAACCTTGGACAACTGCGATGATGGATGTATCAAACGCCCCCATCGGCTGGTTCCCAATTGAGGAAGCGATAGAACCGAATGTAACACCAAAAACAATCAGTAAAAGTAATACCGATAGAAGGCGAATTGATTGTCCGCGCATAGCGATTTCCCCTTTCGTTTGGACATTAGTGTATCCGATTTTGGAGATTAAAAATAGAGGGAAAGGAAACTATTTATCGAAGTTAATTTGTAGCAACTTATCTTATGTAAAAAGGATGGACTATGACGCTAATTCTACTTTTGACAAGCGTATATATGCTTGGAAATATATTGACAGCCCCCTTGATCAGTCAGTTGTTTTACAAAGAGGATATCCGAGCGGAAGGAAGCGGGAATCCCGGTGCGCGCAATGTGGGGAGATTGTTTGGCAAGAAGGCATTTGTGGCGACGTTTGTCGGGGATGCCTTGAAAGGGGCAATCGCGGTTGGGGTTGTGAAGGGGCTTGATTTCGGAGCGGCTATTGAACTGCTGGCGTTAGTTGCGGTCATGGTGGGACATGTGTTTCCTGCGATCTTGAAATTCCGCGGGGGAAAAGGGGTTTCCACATTCATCGGTGGGCTTCTTGTCTTTAATCCTCTATTATTCGCCGTGTTTGCGGGTCTATTTTTGCTCAGTTATCCATTCCTGAAAAGTTTTACACTCGCAGGACTCGGTGCCATTGGCTTCCTGCCGCTGATCGTATTTGCCTTTTCCTATGGGATGCCGGCGGTTGGCGTGGCTTGTTTAGTGACGGCTTTGCTGTTCGTCGCCCACCGAAAGGACATTAGACAAAAACTTATGCCGGAAAAGAGTTGAGAAAATGACATACCTGTATAAAATTGCGGATACCTCCGCAGAATTCGAACAGATTCATGCACTCAATTACCGTACATTCGTGGAGGAAATTCCGCAACATGAACGGAATGACGCCCATAAGCTTATCGACAAATTCCATGACGAAAATACATATCTCATTTGCAAAAAGGATGATCAGCTCATTGGCATGATCGCCATCCGCAGTAAACGTCCGTTTTCATTGGATGGAAAAATCGGTCTCGTGGAAAAACAATTGCCGATGCAAGTTGAAAATCCAGTGGAAATTAGGCTGTTGGCCATTGAGCCTGCCTATCGGAACGGCCGTGCATTTCTCGGATTAACGCAAGCGTTAGTACAATATTGCTTAAAAGCGGGGTATGACGCGGCGCTTATTTCAGGTACGGTTCGGGAGCAGAAATTATACGGGCAGCTCGGATTTCGACCGTTTGCACAACTGACGGGTACAGCTGACGCGGCATTCCAGCCGATGTATTTGACGAAAGAGACGTTCGAAGCGGGCATTGCAGGCCGGATTTCAAAACCGTCCGTCAATTTTCTACCGGGCCCCGCGACGATTGCTGATGAAGTGCGCGAAGCGATGATGGCTACGCCTTTTTCCCATCGTTCGTCCGCCTATGCGGGTCTTTTGAAGCGTGTGAAAAAGCGTTTGACGGCATTGACAGGAGCGAAACACGTCCAGCTTCTGCAAGGGACGGGAACGCTCGCGAACGATGTTGTTGCCGCACAGTTAAGCACTATTGGCGGCAAAGGGCTTATTCTCGTCAATGGCGAGTTCGGTGCAAGGCTCGTCGATCATGCCAACCGTTTTGGCATGGCTTTCGATACGATGGAAATTGAATGGGGCGGTCCATTTGATGACAAGGAAATCGGGAAAGCATTATTATCCGGAAACTACAGCTGGGTATGGACCGTTCATTGTGAAACATCGACTGGGGTACTGAGTGACTTGGATCTCCTAAAAAAACATTGTTCACAAGCGGAGATTGTGCTTGCTGTCGATTGTATCAGTACAATCGGGACGGTGCCGGTCGATTTGACCGCGGTCGATTTCGCTTCAGGTGTGAGTGGCAAGGGCTTATTAAGTTATTCAGGCCTGTCATTTGTCTTTCACAATAGGGAAGTAGCCAAAAATGAGGCATTGCCGCGTTACTTGGATCTAGGTGCTTATGTGGAAGCGGATGGAATCCCGTATACTCAATCGTCCAATCTATTGTCCGCATTGGATGTAGCGCTCAGGAAGTTCGAGCAGCCGGAGGAAGTGTATGGGTTGATTGCCAAACGTGCACTGCGGGTGAGAGAGGTGGCCGAACAGGCGGGCTTCACCATAGTGGCGCCGGAAGTGGCGGCATCCCCGACCATCAGCACACTGCGTATGCCAGAAGGCTTTTCAGCTGTTCGTCTAGGAGATCATTTATTTTTGAACGGATTCAATGTTCATTATGAAAGTGTCTACTTACGTAAACGGAACTGGCTCCAAATCTCCTGCATGAACGACATTGCCGACAAAGAGTTCGAACGGATGCTGCAAGTATTGCGTTTGTTGGCGCCCACGTGTTTAGCGCGGCCTATTTTAGGAAAATAAATAAACAGAGGAGAGGATAATAATGAAAGAACTTCGATCTGTGAACGAATGGTACGATGTGTTAGAAAAGTCGAAGGAGGAACCGCAGCTCGTATTGAAACATAGTACCACTTGTCCAATCAGTGCGGCCGCCTATCAGGCCTTCGGCGCGTCGACAGCCGATGTCCCGAAATATTTCTTGAAAGTGCGGGAAAGCCGTCCCGTTTCCAATGAAGTCGAAGAAAATCTAGGCATTTCACATGAATCGCCCCAACTGTTTTTATTGAAAGACGGAAAAGCGGTCTGGCATGCGACACATCACGCCATTCGCCAATCGGAAGTCGATAGAGCTGTAGAAGAATATGTTTAAGTGTTAAGAGAGTGCTCCTTTACGATGGAGCACTCTTTTTTTTTGAGATCATTAAAGTTTTGAACCTACTATTGTGAAATGAATATCCTTGTGAATCAATTCACAATAAGTGACAGTTGTCATATGGATCATCATGACATTTATGTCTTCTGCAAAGTTAGAAATTTCTTTAAGATGAATCTAACGAATAAAAGAACGTGAGATTGAGGGAGGATATTATGAGTAAAGAAAAAACAAAGCAGTTGCATAAAGATGTTGCCCCTTTTGCGAAGTCTGACCGGAAAAAAAGCGTCATGCAACTTGTCAATACAATACCCCCGTTTTTCATTTTATGGTTTTTGGCTTATCAAAGTTTGTCTGTGTCCATTTGGTTGACACTTCCGATAGCAGTTGTCGCGGCAGGATTTGTTGTGCGAATGTTTATCATTTTCCACGATTGTACGCACGGTTCGTTTTTCAAAAATAAGAAGGCGAATGACATTTTTGGAACGATCACAGGTGTTTTGACATTGTTTGCTTATGAAAAATGGAAACGCGAGCATTCGATTCACCATGCAACAAGTTCGAATCTGGATAAACGCGGTGTGGGCGACATTTGGGTTATGACGATCGACGAGTATGTGGCAGCATCAAAATGGCAGCGTTTAGCTTACCGTTTGTACCGAAATCCTCTTGTTATGTTCGGTTTGGGCCCTCTTTACTTGGTCCTCATCTCAAGTCGATTTAACCGGAAAGATGCACGGAAGAAAGAGCGCAACAATACGTATTTGACGAATGTGATTCTCGTTGCCCTCTATACAGGCCTGATTTTACTTGTCGGCTGGCAAGCTTTCCTGATCGTCCAAGGATCGATCATGTTCGTAGCAGGCGCGCTCGGGATTTGGTTGTTCTATATTCAGCATACATTTGAAGATTCATACTTTGAAGAGGAATCAGAGTGGGATTATGTCAAAGCGGCAGTCGACGGCAGTTCGTATTACAAGTTGCCGAAAGTGTTGCAGTGGGTGACGGGCAATATCGGCTTCCACCATGTCCATCATTTGGCGCCACGTGTGCCGAATTATAACTTGGAAATGGCACATGAATCGACGCCGCCCCTTCATCAAGCAACGACGATTACGATTAAAACAAGTTTGTCATCGATCCGCTATCGTTTGTATGATCCGGAACATAAAACATTCGTGACGTTCAAAGAAGTGAAAAACTTATTGAATTCGGCTCGTCCATCTATCGACCTTAAACCGAAACGAACCAGTTTTGAAGGAAAATAAAGTGAAACTTCAAACAGTGGGGGTTATCCCCATCCCCCACTGATTGTTAGTTGAACCAATCGGGCTTTTACGGGCAGTTGATCTTCCACCTATCCTTATTGTTTTACTTAAGTCTTGAGGTGGGAGTCTTACTGCCCGTTAATGCGGGATAAATGCAAAAGAAATGGCGCGGGTGCCTAGCACTCACGCCGTTTTTTGCTACAATGGAAATAACAGACAGGACGGTGAAAGCACGACATGCATAGTTGGTATAGTATTTTTCCGAAAAATCCATGGCTCAGCATTTACGCATGGGTGATCTTTTGTTTATTGCCATTCTTTTTCTTCTTCCGTTCTTCTTCACCGATTGAGATTGCTGTCGGCATTTCCTTGTTGCTCTTGTTTTTCTTGTCTTACCGTTTTTCATTTAAATCGAAGAGCGGACTTGTCTATATGTGGCTCAGTTTTGAAATTGTTATCAATATTGGGATGACATTGTTATTCGGGTACGTCTATTTGTCGATTTTCACGGCTTTTTTTATCGGGAATATTCGTAATCCAGTCGGCTTTTTCATTATGTATGGGCTGCATATTGCGTTTACGGTCGGTGCCATTGTCGGCGGCTTTTTCATTGAAATCGAATTGTTTTTGCCGCAAGTCCATTTCATTTTGGTCACGGTTATTGGGACGGTGTTGTTGCCCTTTAATTTGTATAACCGCAACAAGCGTGAGAACTTGGAAGGGCAGTTGGAGGATGCGAAGGAACGGATTTCAGAGCTAATCATTTTGGAGGAAAGGCAACGGATTGCCCGTGATCTCCATGATACGCTCGGGCAAAAGTTGTCCATGATCGGTTTGAAAAGTGATTTGGCGAGCAAGTTGGTCAAGCAGGACCCTGAAACGGCTATCAAAGAACTGCAAGATATCCGGCAAACGGCAAGGACCGCTTTGAAGGAAGTGCGGGAACTGGTGGCGGATATGCGCGCTGTCCGGCTTGAGGATGAATTGCTCCGGATTCGGCAAATGTTGAGGGCGGCTGAAATGGATTTCACAATGGAGGGAGACCCTCAGTTTAACAATATCCCGACGATTGTTGAAAACGTGTTAAGCATGTGCTTGAAAGAGGCAGTCACAAATGTGGTGAAGCATAGTTACGGGACGGCTTGCCATGTCACGTTCGAACAAATGCCGAATGAATTTGTCATTACGGTCGAGGATAATGGCATTGGCATTACGCGGGGCGGAGAAACCTCGCCGGGGAGCGGTTTAAAAGGGATGCGGGAGCGTTTGGAGTTCGTGAATGGAAATCTTTCTGTAGAAGGCGGAAAAGGGACGAAGTTGACTGTTCGTGTACCTGCCGTTCTAACACATATAATGGAGTGATGGACATGATACGCATTGTCATAGCGGAAGATCAGGGCATGCTGCTCGGGGCACTTGGTTCGTTGTTGAACTTGGAAGAGGATATGGAAGTCGTCGGCAAGGCGAAAAACGGAGAGGAAGCTGTCGCATTGGTGAAGGAGCAACAGCCTGATATTTGCATCATGGACATCGAAATGCCAGTTATGACAGGGTTGGATGCGGCGGAAGCATTGCGGGCTAGCGATTGTAAAATCATTATCCTAACGACGTTTGCACGGTCGGGTTATTTTGACCGTGCCCGGAAAGCGGGCGTGCGTGGGTATTTATTGAAAGATAGCCCGATTGAAGAGCTCGTCAGTTCCATCCGGACGATCATGGACGGCAGGCGGATTTACGCGCCAGAACTCGTCGATATCGCATATGGCGAAGATGACGAGACGGAAAATCCATTGACGGAGCGGGAAAGCCAAGTGCTCGGCTTGATTGCGGAAGGGAAGACGACGAAGGAGATTGCGAGCGAGCTCTTTTTGACACCGGGCACCGTGCGCAATTATATTTCTACGATTCTTGATAAGCTCGGCGTAGGGAATCGGATTGAAGCGATTTCGAGGTTTAAGGAGAAGGGCTGGTTTAAATAGGGGTGGGGATGCCGACAGAAATGTCGGTTTTTTTGCGGGCGGAAAGTCCTGATTCGCTGATAGTTGCGGTTTGAGCGCCAATAACTCGTTAGGGAACGCCAATATCCGAACGGTTTGCGCCAATAACGACTACTCGAGCGCCAATAAATTATGCGAAGCGTGAACTTCCCTATGATATGATTTAGTAAATATCAAATAATTCACGCAAGGAGGAATCGGGAGGAACGGCATCGATTATGCAAAGGAATTGGATGCGAAAGATGGACTTGCGAAGTACAGGGACGAGTTTTATTTACTAAAAAATGCGATCTACATGGATGGCAATTCGCTCGGTTTATTGTCCAAACGGGCGGAGCGGACGTTGCATAATTTGCTAGATTAATGGAAAACACTTGGTATCGATGGATGGACAGAAGGGGAATCCCCTTGGTTTTACTTATCCGAAATGGTTGGGGAAAAGATGGTGCCGCTCGTCGGGGGGAAGAAAGGCGAAGTCATCGCCACGGGATCGACTACGACGAATTTGCATCAGCTCGTTGCGACCTTTTACAAACCATCGGGGAACCGGACGAAAATTCTTGCGGATGAACTCAATTTTCCCTCGGACATTTATGCGCTAAAAAGCCAGTTGGCGTTGAAGGGCTATGATCCGGAAGAATATCTTGTACGGGTGAAAAGCCCGGATGGCAGAATGCTACGCGTACAGGATATCATTGATGCGATGACGGATGATATCGCATTGATTGTCTTACCGGCGGTGTTGTATCGTAGTGGGCAAGTGCTCGATATGGAGCGGTTGACTGCGGCTACACGGGAACGGGGAATTCCAATCGGCTTCGACCTTTGCCACTCGATCGGTGCGGTTGAACATGCCTTGCATGATTGGGGAATGGATTTTGCATTCTGGTGTACGTACAAGCATTTGAATGGGGGACCTGGATCCGTGGCGGGGCTATTCGTCCATGAAAAACATTTCGGCAAGGCGCCAGGACTCGCGGGCTGGTTCGGTTCCAAAAAGGAAACGCAGTTCGATATGGAGCATACGATGGATCCCGCAATGGATGCTGGAGCGTATCAAATCGGCACGCCACATGTGTTAAGTTTGGCGCCGGTCATGGGTGCGCTCGACATGTTCGAAGATGCTGGTCTGAATAGAATTCGAAAAAAATCGCTCGAATTGACTGAACATATAATGAAATTGATTCACGTGGAACTTGAGGGTTTGGGGTTTAGTATCGGGAATCCGGTCGACAATTCGCGCGGCGGCCATATTTTACTCGAACATGCGGAAGCGGCACGCATTTGCAAAGCGTTAAAAGCGGATGGCGTCATCCCGGACTTTCGCGCGCCCAATGGCATCCGCCTTGCGCCTGTCGCACTCTATAATTCTTTCGAAGATGTGTGGCATACCATTCGGAAATTGCGCGTAATTATGGATGAAAAACGCTATGAAAAATTTGAGAATAAAAGGGGAGTTGTCGCATGAAAGGGGAATGGATCGATATTTCACAACCGCTTTATAATGGTATCGCAGAATGGCCAGGCGACACGCCATTTTCATATGAAGTGGCGTTTTCAAAAGCGGAGACGGGCTCCGTCAATATCGGCAAGCTGACGACGAGTACGCATATGGGAACCCATATCGATGCGCCGTTTCATTTTGATGATCAAGGGAAGCGGGTGCTTGATCTGCCGATTGACGTCTATATCGGGCGCGCGCGTGTCATTGACGTGACAGGTGTTGACCAAATTGGACGTGCGGAATTGGAAGGTATTGATTTCGGCGGGGCATCTCGGATTTTATTGAAAACCGGAAGGCACCCGGATACGGCTGTGTTTCCGACAAGCTTCGCTGTGCTTGGGGCGGATCTCGGTCCTTTGTTGAAAGAGAGAGGGGTTCGACTCATTGGCGTTGATACGCCGTCTGTCGATCCGGAAACGAGCAAATTGCTGGAAGCGCATCATGCACTCCATACCAATGATGTACTGATTTTGGAAAACATCGTGCTAACGGAAGTGGAACCCGGCGATTATGAGCTGATCGCGTTACCACTGCCGCTTGTGGAAGGGGATGGCAGTCCTGTCCGCGCTGTATTGCGGAGGTGGGCGGATGACTGAGAAAGGGATTCACACGGATTTTCGGGATAATATGACGTATGGGGAATATTTGCATCTCGATCAATTGTTGTCGAGTCAGCAGCGCTTGTCCGGGCATCATGACGAAATGCTGTTCATCATCATCCACCAAGTGAGCGAGTTATGGATGAAACTGATCTTGCATGAGCTGCATACGGCAATTGATTTGATAGAAAAAGACGAACTGCCGGAAGCGTTTAAAATGTTGGCACGCGTGTCGAGAACGCAGTCGCAGATCATCCAGGCGTGGGATGTGCTGGCGACATTGACGCCGGCCGAATATATGGAATTTCGCGGGGAGCTGGGCAGGGCATCGGGTTTTCAGTCCTATCAAAATCGTCTCATCGAGTTTGCGCTCGGCTACAAACAGCCTCATATTTTGAAGATTTACGAGAAAGACGCAGCTCTTGCCGCTGAGCTTCAAGCCGCTTACCGGGCACCTGGCATTTATGATGTTGCTATCCAAGCGTTAGCAAGGGTCGGCTTTCCGATCAACCCTGATTTACTGACGCGCGATTTTTCCATCACATACAAAGGAGATCCGACGGTGTCGGATGCTTGGCTTGAAGTCTATCGCAACGTCGACGCTCATTGGGATTTGTATCAGCTTGCCGAGAAGTTGGTCGACATCGAAGACAGCCATCAGCAATGGCGGTTCCGCCATATGAAAACCGTCGAGCGCATCATCGGCTTCAAGCAGGGAACCGGGGGCTCGTCCGGCGTGAACTATTTGAAATCTGTGCTCGACCATCGTTTTTTTCCTGAATTATGGGATGTGCGGACGGCATTATGAAAGGAACGCTGGAGAAATGAGAGACTGGATAAAATGGCTCCTTGTCGTCATATTGGTCGTTTCGGCATGTTCATTATTGAAAGTGTATACAGTCGGTTATGTGGCAGAAGCGCATCTTGCCCATGCCTTGCCGATTGCTGTCGTCACGGGGCTAAGCGCCATTGCTTTGGCAATCCATTCTAAAAGATGAACCATAACAGAGGACACCTGTAAACTTTTTACAGGTGTCCTCTTAGATAGAGTTCTTGAATTATCCCCGCAACTAACCATTTTCGTGCGGACGTAAATCGCGGACGCTATGTGATGCCAAAAGCAGTCAGTCCATTCCGCAAAGGCGGGTGTGCCGGCAATGAACCCGTCGATGTGATTGCCCATCGACAGTAGGAACGCCTCCTCGAACCGCTGTGGTTCATTGACCCAACAAGATTGTCGATCCCATGCAAAATCGGACCGCCAAGTACTGCGGGCAATATTATTTTCATCACCACCGTCTTTGAATCATTACTGTATACTATTCGCATAAAACGATTATGGTGTGTGCGGATGGAGGTTGGCATCTGCCCGGGTCCATTTGGACAGCGTTTGGCATTTGTGGGAAAAACTTAAGAAATTCTTCAGAAACACACTACGAGATTCTTCATGATTATCACGCATAATAAACAGGAATGACTGCAAAGGCGTGAGAACTATGAAAAAATTAACCTTTATACTATTCCTCATCGTGCTCGGTTTCACTTTCGTCCTGAAAGCCAAGGATTGGAAGACGGAAGCGATTGATTCGCATGTCAATGCCAAAGCAGTACTGCTGATCGAAGCTGAAACGGGCAAAGTGCTCTATGAGAAAAATAGCAAAGAATCGTTGCCCATCGCAAGTATGTCCAAGCTGATGACGCAGTACCTTGTCCTAAACGCCATTCAAAACGGCACATTATCATGGGAAAGCGTCTATGAGCCGAGTGATGCGGTGCAGCAACTAATGGGGAAAGCAGCCGCAACAAAACTCGGTATGGCAAAAGGCAATGCCTATACTGTAAAGGAATTATTCACCGCGATGACTGTCAACTCTGCAAATGATGCTGCCATGGCACTTGCGGAAATGGTGAGCGGAACAGAAGAGGCATTTGCAGATTTAATGAATGAACAAGCTAGGAAATTCAAGTTAAAAGAGACGAGCTTTTACAATGCAAGCGGACTCGATGGCGAATACATCGGAAAAGGAAAAGAACAAACGAATCATGCTTCCGCGCGGGACGTTGCGACGATTGCCCAAAAATTATTGGAAGATCATCCAGAAGTCCTGAATTTTACAAGGCTGACGGATTTTACAACAGGGGATGGTGTGCGGGTATGGAGTACCAACCTGATGTTGCCAGGGATGCCGCAAGCTTTCCCGGGAATCGATGGACTGAAGACTGGCTTTACAGAGGAGGCTGGAGCCTGCTTTGTGAGCACGGGTGTCTTTGAAGGAAAGCGTGTTATCACAGTTGTGATGGATGTCGAAGCGAACGGGACAGACACCGTCAACCCGCGATTTGAGCTAACCCGTGAATTGATTGAACGTATCGTATTACGTTAACGGCAACGAACTTCGGCATGTTATACTGCTTGTACGACATTCTGAAAAAGAGGGGTGCCTGATGAATAGAGACGAAGTGAATAAATGGAAAGCGGAACTGCCGCTTATCGGACCAGTGATGGAGCGTGAAGAAGTGCTTTGGTTGAATCCGCGAGTAGAATCAACAGCGACAGTTCTTCCCAAAACAAGCGTCACCGCAAAGGATGTGCAGGATGCAGCTGATCGGCTCAAACGGTTTGCCCCTTACATCGCGCATGTTTTCCCGGAAACAACAGCATCGAACGGCATCATCGAATCGCCGCTCACAGCAATTCCACAAATGAAAGCCGCATTGGCGAATGCATATGGAGTAGAGATTCCCGGAGAACTGCTATTGAAAGAAGACAATGCTTTGCCGATTTCAGGCTCCATCAAAGCACGTGGCGGCATTTATGAAGTGCTGAAGCATGCAGAAACCCTTGCGCTTGAACATGGCTTCATCACGACAGAAGAGGACTATGCCAAGTTTGCACAACCGGAATTCGGTAATTTATTTGCCAAACATAAAATTGCAGTTGGTTCGACGGGGAACTTAGGCTTAAGCATCGGCATTATGAGTGCGAAACTTGGATTCGATGTCACCGTCCATATGTCGGCGGATGCGAAGCAATGGAAGAAGGACATGCTGCGGGAAAAAGGCGTGACGGTTGTCGAATATGCCGATGATTACAGTAAAGCGGTAGAAGAGGGACGCCGGCAAGCAGACGCAGATCCACTCTGCCACTTTATCGATGATGAAAATTCGACCGATCTCTTTTTAGGCTATGCGGTTGCAGGGGAGCGCGTCGCTGCACAATTGAAAAAGCGGGGCACACTTGTTGCCGCCGACCATCCGCTATTCGTTTACTTGCCATGCGGTGTCGGCGGCGGACCGGGTGGCGTTGCGTTCGGCTTGAAACTGGTCTTTGGGGACCATGTGCGTTGCTTCTTCGCGGAACCGACACATTCCCCATGCATGATGCTCGGCATGATGACGGGCTTACATGACCAACTTTCGGTGCAAGATTTCGGATTGGACAATAAGACCGCAGCGGATGGCTTGGCCGTAGGAACAGCGTCCGGCTTCGTAGGAAAGACAATGGAACCGTTCATGACCGGCTGCTATACCATTGCGGATGAAACGATGTTCAAGCTGTTGAAACTGCTCGCCGATACGGAGGAAATTCGCCTTGAACCTTCCGCACTTGCCGGAATGACAGGGCCTGTGAATAGTATCCGTGAGAATGTCGGGCATGCAGATTCCGCCC
Organism: Sporosarcina sp. ACRSM; assembly: GCF_022346545.1. Classification (GTDB taxonomy): domain Bacteria; phylum Bacillota; class Bacilli; order Bacillales_A; family Planococcaceae; genus Sporosarcina. The sequence goes on from NZ_JAKRNU010000004.1 coordinate 175,634, forward strand.
AAGCAACCCATCTCGTCTGGGCAACAGGCGGAAGCATGGTACCTGAAGAGGAAATGGCTGCTTATTATGCAAAAGGTGCTGGGCAATAATAAAGGAATGAAAACCTCGCAGTGAGATGCGGGGTTTTTTGTATGAGGAAAGTCCTGAGTTGCAATCAAATTGCGGGTGAATGCAATCAAATCACACTGGAGTGCAATCAAACAAGGCATGAGTGCAACCAAATACTACAATTTGGTGCCATCAGATTCAAAGTGGGAATATTCCGGGAAATAATACGATTATTTCCCGGGAAATCGACAAAAGGCGGGAAATAATGATTGAAGAGTGGGAAATTTCATTGAAATTGTGGAATTTTGTTAGTGTGGTGAAACGTTGTTTAGATGGGTAGAGCGTTGTTAAGTAAGAGTGAACCGTTGTTTAGCGTGAGTAAAACGTTATTTTATTTCCCCAGAATGTTGTGAACTTAATAGGCAGCTCCACGTGAAAAGCCGCCCCCGTGGACGGCTTTCACTGCATCTCCTTATGCATAAACGGACATTTGCCGACAATCGGTTCTGCGTCATCTCCGATGAAAAACTGTTTCCATTCATTATGAGTAGGATCGCCGAAATGGCTGATATCGGGATGTTTCGGCAGTTGGTCCCAGACGGCAACGCGTTCGCGTACTTTTTCACGCGACATGATGCCGCCTTTTTCAGTCCCTTTTAGTCCTTCAAAAATTCGGCGTGGTTGAAAGCCGAGCACCATCGCCTTCCCCAAGTCCCTCGTTTTCCGTTGCTTATAAGCCGGTGCATTGCCAAAAACGAAAATGGGCTCCCCGTGAAAATGGAAATCCCATAAATAATGATCGGGGTCTCTAGGGCTTTCCACAGGCCAATTCACTTCATCTACTTGATGTAAATACTGAAGAATATCCCAAAATTGCTGTCGATAGTCTTCCAAAGAACCTTCTGCTTCAAATGGCTCCACAAAGACAAAGAGTCCGTGGCGTTTATGAGCGGGATCATCGAATAAGGCTAAAAACGATTTCAACGTTTGCGGTAAGTTTGACCAATCATCTTGCGTCACATAACCATAGCGCAATTCACCTTTCAATTGGCCGCCCATACCGAAATAGCACGGAAATGTTTTATCCGTCACTGTCTCGTGGAATGTTTGGTAGGCATCCAATAGCCAATTTGGCAAATCTGCGCGCCGTGCAAAATCCTCTTTTGTTAATAAAGCCTCACTAGTTTGAATCATGGTTACGCCTCGCCTCCTAAGCTTTTCTACTTCCATTCCCTCTCAGAGAGAGGTGAAACAGTATATTTTGAGATGATAGAAATTGAATGTTTAAATCAATTGAAACAGGGGATTGTAATGAAGATATCAACTTGATTCAGCAAAAGCCCCCACTTCCATAAGTGGCGGGATGAATGCCAGAATGCATTTCAATCAGAGGGAGTCCAACCTCCCTGCTGATTCAAGTTGAGCCTCCGGCGGATGTCACAGATTTTGAAAGGAGTTAATTGCGCAAGCGCAATTCAAAATCTGGACGCAATTACGCCGAGGCGTAATTGATAAAATGGAGGTCGAAAAATGGATTTCCCTGTGAAAGAAACATCGATAACTCAATGCGATACAGAATATGATACGCTGCGCCGTGTCATCCTATGCCCGCCGAAATTCATGGCGATCGAAGAAGTGATCAATGATGTACAGAAAAAGTATGAAGATGAAAATATAAATGTCGAACTTGCGATGAAACAACATAAAGAGTTTGAAAGGACGTTGAAAGAACACGGCGTCGAAGTGATCAAGTTGCCAGCATCCGAGCAATTCCCAGAGCAAGTTTTCACCCGCGATATCGGTTTTACGGTCGGAGATGAACTTTTTGTTTCCGAAATGGCCAGCGAGATTCGTCAAGGGGAGGAAGAAGTGCTGGAGGATTGGTTGGAGGAAGAGGAAATCCCTTTTCAAACGACAACAGACCGGGTCGAAGGGGGCGATGTCATCGTCGATCGACAGACGGTCTATGTCGGCATTAGCAGCCGGACTTCGGAAGCGGCGGTCCGTCAATTGAAACATGATCTTCCTGACCATGAAATTGTCCAAGTCCCTTTCGATGAAAAATATTTGCACCTGGACTGCGTTTTCAATATTCTTTCACCGGAAGTCGGACTAATTTTCCCGAAAGCGCTTGATCAACAAACGATTGACATGCTTGCAGATCGGAAATATAAACTGATCGAAGTGTCCGAAGAAGAACAGTTTACAATGGGTACCAATGTCTTATCGATCGGTGACAAAAAAGTGTTCAGTTTACCTCAAAACAAAAATGTCAACGCGGCAATGCGCGCTCACGGATTTGAAGTGATCGAAGTCGATTTTTCCGAAATTATTAAATCGGGTGGGTCCTTTAGATGTTGTTCGATGCCGGTCGTTCGGGAATAGAGCGGATCGAAACCTCACGATACAGTGGGGTTTTTTCGAGTTGAAAAAGCATGGCGGTCATCATTCGCTTTGAGCCGGTCATAATGTTCTCCAAGCCAGTCATAAATTGAAAAAGCACCCCTCAAGGATGCTTTAGTCTACAAATATTCCGTTCAACTCAATCGCTAATTCCGAAAAAGTGAATGAGGATAACGTATCTTCATGTCCGAAAACTTGCCGTTTCCGGTACTTGTCATCCGCCAATCCGTATACTTCAATCGTTCTATTGAGGGGATCGACTAGCCAATACTCGCCGACACCCGTTCGCTCGTATAAATTGAATTTGTGATTACGATCTTTCAAGGCAGTAGCCGGAGATAACACTTCTATTATGAGATCGGGTGCACCTTTTGCACGCTTCTCATCAATTGGATCCTGGTTGCGGAAAACAGAGATATCAGGCTGGATAATCGTGTATTCATTCGTTTCATCAATTTGGACATCGTATGGAGATACAAATACAGAACAGCGATCTCCCCCAAAATGTGTACGAAGTGCGAAAAAAAGTTCCCCGACAACGTGTTGATGCGATGTGGAAGGAGCCGGGGTCATATTGTAAGGAATCCCGTCAATTAATTCCCAATTACCATCCCATTTGCTCATCTCCGAAATCGAGATTCGTCGGTTTGCTTTTGATTCTGCCATCAAAATCCCTCCAAATCCTTTCCCTCAGTATAACATAGGAGGATCGCTACGACGTTTATCACACTGTAAACCGCGCCATATCATTCTGCAATGTTTCCGCAAGTTCGGCGAGGGTCTGCGCACTTGCTGATATTTCTTCGGTTGTGGCCAGTTGTTCTTCTGTGGCGGCGCTTGCTGATTGGGCTTCCGCAGATGATTGGATAGCTAGTTCTTCAATGACGTTCGCTTCGCCCAACACGTTATCGGTAATGGTTTGGAGATGGGCAATGGCAGCGGACACAGTGGCCAACTTCGTGCGCATGTCTTCCGTCGAGGCTTCAATCTGGCTGAAAATGGTGCCCGTTTTTTCAGTGACGACAAGCCCTTCATTCACTTGTACGTTGCCTTCTTCGATGCTGGAAACAGCCTTGTCCACATTGTGTATCATGACGTCAATCATCCGACCGATTTCTCCGGCGGATTGCTTGGATTGTTCCGCGAGATGACGCACTTCTTCTGCGACAACTGCAAAACCTTTCCCGTGTTCTCCGGCTCTTGCGGCTTCAATCGCGGCATTCAACGCCAATAAATTCGTTTGTTCCGCAATCGCCGTAATGAGCGAAGTTACTTTACGGATTTGTTCAGATTGCGCCGCCAGCTGACGGATCGTATCGGAAGATTGCCCAATTGTTGAATTGATCGTCTGCATCTGATGGGTGGAATAGTTCATTAGTGTGGAACCGTCCTTGACGAGCTGTGCCACTTCTTCAGACGACTGGAGCAAAGCGTTATTGTCTGTCGTCATTTGAACAATCCCGGTACTCATGCCAAGGATGGAAGCCGCTGTTTCTTTTACGGAAACCGTCTGATGTTCACTGGCTGTCAAATTGCGCTCCGTAATCGCAGCAACCGTTTCGGAAGCGGCTAAGCTTTCTTCCGAACTGGCCGCCAATTCCTCTGCCTGCACAGCGAGTAGGGTTGCGGACTGTCTCGCATTGGTGACAATGCCGCGCAGATCTCCAAGCATGGCATTGAAAGCATCCGCCATTGTGCCAAGCTCGTCCTTGCCCCGGATATGCACGGGTTCTACCGTAAAGTTCCCTTGAGCGAGTTGCTGGAGGGCCGTTGTCATTTTTCTGACAGGGCGCACGATATTTCGACTCATGGCAGTTGCAATAACAACCGTAATAAGGACGGCAATGACAATGAGCACCGCGATGACTGTTTGAATGCCCATCAATACTTGCTGCAGCTCATCTTCAGTCTTGGCTTGCTCGCTTTCTTGAAGTTCAATCAATTTGCGGATGTTTCCATTAATGGCTTCTTCATAAATTTCCCCTTCAGCAGCGATTTTTGCTGCGGTTTCAAAACTGCCTTCCTGGACATCCCGTATGACAATATCGCTAATATCTTGATAACTGATGGAAGCCTCTTTCACCGCTTTCAGCATGGCGTGTTCAGCGTCCGTTTGCACTCGCTTCGTCACTTCATTCAATGTCTGTTTGAATGAAGTGAGAACTGCCTCGTGGTTCGTTACGTAAGATTCTTCGTGGTAAATGATAAAACCATGGACATTTTTAGCATTTTCATTCTGACTGGCTAATAATTGTTCGAGCAACAAAACGTTGTGCATATTTTCATCGATGAGGTGTCGGTATTCCGTATTCAATTTGGTCGAGGCCCATAAGCCGGAAGCCCCAACCATCAATAAAATAACGAATATGAAAGAGAAACCTGCCCATAATTTCTTGCCAACCGTGAGTTTCATGTCGAAAGTCCCCCTATACAATCTAGCTAAATCTAATTATAGGACGTAGGAGAAAAGTTTTATGTAATAGTATTGTAAAAATTGTAAAAGGAATATGAAGGAGACTGCTGAATCGTAGAGATTGACATATGGAGCCACGTATATTAATATTATCTTGAATTCAAGATAAATGGTTTGGGGTATAGATACAAACAATGAGACCAAATTGAATATAAATAGGAGGAACACACATGAATCATTTAAAAGGCATGCACCACGTAACCGCGATTACGAGCAGTGCAGAAGAGAACTACAAATTTTTCACGTATGTATTGGGCATGCGTTTAGTGAAGAAAACGGTGAACCAGGACGATATTCAAACGTATCACCTATTCTTTGCCGATGACAAAGGGAATGCCGGAACAGACATGACATTCTTTGATTTCCCAGGCATCCCGAAAGGCTCGCATGGAACAAACGAAATCTATCGGACGGCTTTCCGTGTGCCGACAGATGCAGCATTGGATTACTGGAAGAAACGCTTTGACCGTTTAGACATTAAGCATGACGGCATCCAAGAACAGTTCGGCGTTAAAGTGCTCTCTTTCGTCGACTTTGACGATCAGCAATACCAACTGATTTCAGATGAAAACAACAAAGGCATCGCATCGGGCACTCCGTGGCAAAAAGGGCCGATCCCATTGGAATACGCCATTACAGGACTCGGACCAATTCATATCCGAATTGCTCAATTCGATTACATGAAAGAGGTTTTGGAAAAGGTTCTGCTATTCAAAGAAATCGGTCAAGAAGGGGACTTGCACTTATTTGAAGTCGGGGAAGGCGGCAATGGCGCACAAGTCATCGTCGAAAAGAATGTCGTGCTCCCGCAAGGTCGCCAAGGCTTCGGTACCGTTCACCACGCAGCATTCCGCGTTGAAGACCGTGCCGTACTCGACGAATGGACGAAACGCATCGAAAGCTTCGGCTTCCAAACATCCGGCTTCGTCGATCGCTTCTTCTTCGGATCCCTATACTCCAGAATGGCACCGGGCATCCTTTTCGAATTCGCAACCGACGGACCGGGCTTCATGGGAGACGAACCATACGAAACACTCGGCGAAAAACTATCGTTGCCACCATTCCTCGAACCAAAGCGTGAACAAATCGAGAAAATGGTCCGCCCGATCGACACGGTGAGAAGTACAATTGAATTTGTAAAAGAGTAAAGGGGGAGACCTTTCATGCGTCCAATGGGCGTCTGGAAGGTCTTTTGTTCGTTGACTGTGAATATGATCCATTTCATTTGCGCAAAAAATAACCCATCCTCGCGTTGACGGCCAAGATGAGTTATTTCTTTTGGTTAAACTTATTTTTTTTCGGCAATTACACCATCAAATGCTGCTTTATAAATGGTATAAATGTCGTCTTTGTCTAAAGGCATTGGGCTACGTGCTAAAATACGTTTTTGCTCAATTGCATCATTCGTTAGATTTTCCAGTGCTTCCACAGGAATGTTAAAGCCTTTAAGCGTTGATGGGATGTTTACATCTCTTACTAAGCGTTCTAGCTCTGCAACACATTTATATGAAGCTTCTTCTTGTGAAAGATTTGCTGAGCTAAAGCCCATTGCTTCAAATATGTCTTTCATTCGTTTTTCACAGCTTTGGCGAATATAACCCATTACATACGGAAGTAATACTGCGTTTGAGTCACCGTGTGCAAGATGGAATTGACCGCCAAGCGGGTAAGCTAGGGCATGAACGCCAGCTACGCCTGCATTGAAAAACGCAAGGCCGGCAAGATAACTTCCATAACTCAAATCTGTACGGGCTTGTCTGTCGTTCCCGTTCGATACTGCAGTGCGGATCGAGTTACTGATTAAGCGAATGGCTTGTAAGGCAAGTGCATTGGAAATGGGACTCGCATTTTTAGAAATATATGCTTCTACCGCATGTGTGAGCGCATCTATCCCCGTTGCAGCTGTTACTTTAGGTGGCAATGAAATCGTTAACGCAGGGTCGACGATGGCAACATCTGCTAGTAAGTAATCATGCGTGACAACATCTTTTGTTGTTTCCAATGATAATACGGAAATATTGGTCACTTCCGAACCTGTACCTGACGTAGTCGGGATTAAAATCGTAGGAAGTCCTTTTTCCGTAATTTGCTTTGTGCCCGTTAAGTTTAAGTAGTCTGCAACAAGCCCTTCGTGCGAAGCTAATACCCCTGCAAGTTTGGATAAGTCTAGCGCACTACCGCCACCAACCCCAATGACCATATCGAATGCATTGTCGCGCGTGTATGCAACCAGTTTTTCCGCAATTGCAAGCGGCGGTTCCGGTACTACTTCTATATACAGTTCAGTAGAGTATCCCGCATTTTCCAGAGGCACTACGACTTTATCAGTCAACCCGATTTCCTTTAGTAAAGGGTCTGTCACGATCAGAATTTTTTTCACGTTAAAACGATTTACCTCATCTAAGAGATGGGATAGTGAATCCCATCCTGTATAGCTAATCGGTGTGAAAGTAATTTTTTCAGACATGCTGGTCACTCCTTAATTGTTATTCCAAACGACTAATTTGGTTTCGGTCATTTCATGAATGGCATATTTTAAACCTTCTTTACCTGTACCACTTTCTTTCACACCACCGTATGGCATTTGGTCGACACGGTATGTTGGAATGTCGTTAATCATGACGCCACCAACTTCTAATTGTTTAGACGCAGTGAAAGCTGTTTGGATGTCGTTCGTGAAAATTCCCGCTTGAAGCCCATAATTGGAATCATTGATCGCTGCGATCCCTTCTTCAATGGAAGTAATACGATTAACAATAACAATTGGCGCAAATACTTCTTGGCATGAAACCTTTAAAGTAGGGGATACATTCGTTAAAATAGTCGGCATGAAAACCCCGTTGTCGATTGAGCCACCTACAACAATTTCTGCTCCTTGCTCGACAGCTTCATTGACCCAATTCACGGCACGCTCCTGCTCATTGGGGTGAATCATTGCAGAAATATCCGTCGTTTCTTCCACTGGGCTTCCAATGACTAATTGCTTAGTTGACACAGTGAATCGTTCTAAAAACTCTTCAAATACATCATCCATAACATACGCACGTTGAAGGGATATACAAACTTGCCCCTGGTTTGAGAAGGCACCCATGACACATTTAGGTACAATGTCGGACAAATCGACGCCTTTGTCGATAATTAACCCAGCGTTTGATCCTAACTCTAGCGCCACTTTTTTCAAGCCCGCCTTATTTCGAATACCAATGCCGACAGCAGGGCTACCGGTGAACGTGATCATTTTCACTTTGTCACTTTCTACTAACGCATCGCCAACTGTTCGACCACTACCTGTAATGACATTGAAGGCACCTTTCGGTAAAGCGGTTTGGTCAATTAATTCAGCTAAAAATAGTGCTGACAGTGGCGTTTGTGATGCTGGTTTCAACACAATCGTGTTCCCAGCTGCAATTGCAGGTCCTACCTTATGTGCGACCAAGTTTTGTGGGAAGTTAAAAGGTGTAATGGCACCGATCACCCCAAGCGGTTCTTCAATTGTGTAGCCAAATCGATTCGCTCCATTTTTCGCGGCATCCATCGGAATCAATTCACCCGTTAACCGTTTTGCTTCTTCCGCAGCAAATTTATAGGTTTCAATTGTGCGATCGATTTCGCCTAATGCATACTTAATCGGTTTCGCGGCTTCCAAGGAAATGATCTCCGCAGCTTTTTGCCGGTTGTCGATAAAAAGTCGGGCAATATGCTCTAAAATAGCAGCGCGCTCATAGGCAGTGAGCGTAGCCACTTCTATTCTTGCACCATCCGCAACCTCAATGGCTTGCTCTACTTCTTCACGACTAGCTTGCGGAATATGTGCAATGACCTCCTTCGTATGAGGAGACTGAAGTTCCGCAAAATCCATAGAAGACTTCCATTCACCATTTACGTAATATTGTTTGTTCATCGAATCATCCTCTCCAGTTATACTTTTTCAGAATCTGCTTGCTGATCTTTTACAAACGTTTGATCAACTTCACCTTTGAAGAAATCTTTACCGAAAACTAAGAAGCAAAGTACGATTCCTACTGCAAATCCCCATGCAGCACCTTTAATGCAAAGGATAGCCCCGATAATACCCGCGATTCCTAAATCACGTTGGCTACGTGCTTCCAAAATACCAACTTTTACGCTGACATATCCTTGGATTAACATTGTTAAGGCCAAAGCCACCCCTAAAATGGGTTCCACTAAGCTCACTACAGGTAATAAAAGTAAGCCTGTATTCGTACCCCAACGGAAGGAACCAACACCACCAAAGTAAGAATCCATCGCTTTACGGCCTTTTTTGAAACGTTCAACCATGACCACTTGCATAGCGGACCATAATGGACCACACATCGTTACGTCCGGTCCTAAAATACTCATGGCACTGTTACGTATTCCGAAAATCAAGTGTGCACGACTTGGGTTGTACTCGACTTTTTCATCAGGACGTGTTGCTGCCCCATCTTCCACTAAAGCTTTGGTTTGCAGTACATCACCGAATAATACGATGTATGCGGCTAGTACAGTAGGCAATCCAGTGATAAACATCATAATGGGTGGGAATCCTAACCCGAAAATTGTGTATTCATTCCATAACGTAATGAAATCTGGAGATGAGAAACCCCATTGAATCGTTGGCCAAGCTGCCTCTCCAAATAATGGTGCAACTACAACTGCTATAATAATGACTGGGAAAATTCCCAATTTAGCGACCGTACCCCAAAAAGGATTGCGATTTTGGAAGGTTGCAAAATGTTTGGAGAATAAAAGATAGAACCCAATCCCGATTGCAATTGTAATGGTCCAAGGGAAGCTATCAAATCTCCCTCCGATTTGAAAAACCGAAATGACCGCTGCAAGACCCGCGCCAAGAATAACCCCAGACTTGATCGCGGAAGGGATTAACCCGACAACTTTTGCAGCTAAGCCTGTGGCACCCAAGAGAACTGAAAGAATACCTAGTGTCATCTGGAATGCAATCAGCGCATGTACGCGTTCAGGTCCTTCAGGGAATTGCTGACAATACAGCATGATTAACGGTATTGCTGGCGTAATCCATCCTGGTACAGCTGGATCGCCAAGCAAATGATGTAGCAAATAAAAGAAACCGTTTAGGATTACAATTGCTAAAGCGACTTCAAATGGCATCCCTAAAAGCTCAATTAAAAGTGGAATCGCCGACAAATCGACCGCACACATGAGTAGACCTTGGACATAGTCCGGCCATTCAAACCGATAGTGGATAAATGGTAAGCGAATTTTAAAAGGTCCAGCCGGTATGTACGGTGATTCTTCCCCGTATTTCCTGTCTTTCCATTTCATAAACTTTTTTCTCCCCCCCTGCTAATAAATGCAACCCCTTACAAAACTGAATAGAAAGATATACCTGAATGCCAGGTGAAATGAATACGTAACCATTCGTGGATAAAAAAATATTTTAAAAAATGGTTACGTATTCATTTTGTTGGAAAATATAAAACAAACCGTTTAAAAGTTTGTTTATATTTTCCGTGTTGTTCTTCTATCGAACACTTTAACAGATTCAGTAATTTGAATGCAACTGTTTTTTTTGTTTTCAATCATTTCAATTAGTTTTCGGATCGCTAAATAGCCAAGATTTTGCTCAGAAATGCTACCAACAGTCGTCAGTTGGATTAAACCATGGCTACTCAACTCTACGTTATCAATGCCAATGATACTCATATCTGCAGGCACGGAAAACTTATTTTGAATAGCATCGTCTATTAAAGATAGTGCAAGTGAATCTGCTCCCGCACAAATGGCAGTAGGACGTTGTTCAAGCGCCATGAGTTCCTGAAAAGCACTTGAAATGGCTTGTTTGGAAGTATCTGTATTTATAAGATAAGGCTTTGTGAAGGGGGTCTTATAATCTTCCATCGCTTGAAGAAATCCAAGATAACGGTTGTTGAAGGTACTAACGGTCAAAGGACCGCCAACCCATGCAATGGCTGTATGACCTTGTTCGATTACATGTTGTGCTGCTAAATAGCCTGCCTTGAAATTATCAATTTCTACAAAGTAATCATTGTTTTTATGTTTTCGATTATAGGTAATGAATGGAATATCCATGCGGATAAGCTTTTCAAATATAGGATCATCAAGTAAGATACATGATAAAATGACGCCGTCTACTTTGTGTTCAATAGCGGTTGCATATGCTTCATTTAATTTTTGATCATTGACGAATTGAACGTTCACGCGGTATCCCATTTTAGTGGCATAGTTAACAATAGCTGATGTTGAATCGACAAAAAAGGGGTTGTGCAGTGGACCTGATAGAAGAGCAATCGTATTCGTTCGATTTTGAACTAGGGAACGTGCATGCCCATTAGGTATGTAATTTAAATCGTTGATCGCTTTCATAACTTTGTCAATAGTAGCTTGTTTAACAGATTCCGGAGTGTTCAAAACACGTGAAACAGTCGTTTGGGAAACGCCTGCATGTTTTGCGACATCTTTCGATGATACCAAAACGATTCCTCCTTTTGTGTATAGTCAAGTTAAGTCGATCATACATCATGTGAAATGAAGTTGCTATATTTGACTACATATAAAGAGGTGCTAGGATTTCTGTTTACTTAGAGAGACTTGCAAATTCATCCATCGTCGCACTAATTTTAGCTTGTGTCTCAATCACTTCTTTTTGAGATTTTTCGGTGATGTTACTCACGACAACCACTTCTTTCGCGATACTATCTGCATTCGAATGCACTTTTTTAATCGCCATATCTACATTACTCGCCAATTTACGAACTTCTTCCGCCACAACTGCAAAACCGCGTCCATGTTCGCCGGCCCGAGCCGCTTCAATCGCTGCATTCAACGCCAAAATATTGGTTTGCGAAGAAATATTCCGGATCGATTTAGCCGTATCACTGATGAGGTCCGTCTGCTCCTTCAAGGTATGGAATGCTCTCATATTCTCTATCGAGTTCTCATTCACCATGTTCCCGAAACTTAAAGACAATTCCTCTAACTGCGAAACGATATCTCTCACTTTATTTTCACGCTCCGTAATATCTGTAGCAATTTTAAGGATGCCATTGACGCGGCCACTATCATCGAGGACAGGCATATAGGTCGCTTCAAGCCAAAGCAAATTCCCCTGCTTATCCACTCTTTGAATTTTCCCTTCGAACTTGATCCCCTTTTTGAGATTCGCCCATAACGCATCGTATTCTCTACTATTTACAAACGCTTCAGTGCAAAAGTGTTTGTGGTCCATATTTTTAATCTCACTGACCGTATACCCCAAAGCCTTCGCGAAATTGTCATTCGCCCAAATAACCTCTTTGTTCAGATTGAATTCGATCATCCCCAAATTCGCCTCCAAGGCGGCCAACACAGACGATCCATTCAATGCTTGCGTGCTTCTATCAATACCCGAAGAACTTTTCATGCTAAAAAACTCCCTTTTACTTAAGAATGTACATCCTCTCATTGTAAAGGGTATTTCGTCCTTTGTTAAGATATAAAGATATATGTCTAAATACTTTCGATTATATATTAAAATAAATAGTTGTTAGGTCCTATGAATAGAAAGATTTTATTTTAATACCCGTTTTCAGCATCATTATTTAGTTCGTTTTAAAGTAATTTATCTTTCGGAATATTCGATAATAGGATATGATTAATGAAAATACTAACAAATTAGGTGAACGATATGAATAGAGAAGATCATTCCAATAACTCGCCTTGGTTAGATAAGTTACCTTTTGATTGGTCATTGCTTTTAACTGAAGGTGAATTGACACGGGTACAGAAGAATACACATTTATACCATGTGGGAGAAAGAATAGATGTTGTGTATATCGTGCTAGAGGGACGAGTTAGGTTATATTTGATTAATGAAGAAGGTAAAGAAAAGACAATTGCCATTATCGGAGAAAATGGCCTACTCGGTGAGTATAAAATGCAAAACAGAAATGCCTATGTGACGAGTACAGTGACCGTTTCAGAAACAAAATTATTAAAAGTGAAGAAGAATCATTTTGAAGATTTACTGCTCCAACATCGACAACTTGCTAAGCAGCGTATTGAAATGCTCTCCATGAAAGTGGAGTTACTGGCTCATTCATCCCTGCATTTGTCGTTTGGGAATTCTCAAGAGCGGATTGTCCAAACATTTTTGCAGCTGGCATCCATGTATGGAGAAATGGAAAATCAAAAGGCTGTAAAGATTTCAATCATATTCACACATCAAGAAATTGCTGATCTCGTAGGGACGACACGTGTAACAGTCGTAAATGTCGTGAAAAACTTGATGGAATTAGGATTGATTGAGAAGAAGGGACGTTATTATTACATTTCCGATGTACAGAAATTACGTGACTATCATTGAAACTACCCGCATTCCACATAATCGGAAGCGGGTTGTTCTTCACTTTTGGTTGTATACAAGGTCGCCTTGCTTATAAACTTGTTCGACTTTCCCTTGTTGTAGAATGGTGATATCATCAAGCGGATTACCATCTATTATGATAAGGTCGGCTACATAGCCTTCCTTGAGCATCCCTTTATCCTCAAGTTTCAGCGCTTCTGCCGCCACTCGGGTCGCAGCGTGAATCGCTTGCATCGGTGCCATCCCTGCTTCAACGAGACATTCGAGTTCGTATGCATTTTCTCCGTGCAAGTTGAAGGGTGTCCCAGCATCGGTACCTGTAATGACTTTCACACCAGCATCCAGTGCTTTCCGCAAATTGATAAAGTGGGCATCTTTGAAGGCTTGTACTTTTTTCAGATGATATTCCGGAACGCCACCTTCTTTTCCATACTTTAATGTTTTAAATGCTGCAAGTGTAGGGACGAGATAGGCGCCGGTCTTTTGAATGATTCCGATGCCTTTGTCGCTGATATAGGTTCCATGTTCAAGCGTCCTAACGCCGGCCTCCAGCGCATTATTGATGCCTTCCTCTCCTATGGCATGCGCCGCTGTAAGCTTTCCATACTTTTCGGCTTCTTCTATAGCAACCCGCATTTCGGTAATCGTCAGCTGAGAAATTCTAGCATCACCAGGTGACATCCCGCCCCCGGTTGCCATGAGCTTAATATTATCGACCCCTAGTTTTAACTGTTTTCTAGTTGCAGTTCGTACCGCGTCTTCACCGTCTACAATCGTGGCAATACCATCAATCTCAATATCTCCCGGAAACATGTCACCATGGCCGCCAGTAATCGTAATTGCTTTACCGCTCGCCAAGATATTGGGACCGACAATCACGCCTTCTTCAATTGCCTTTTTAATGTATACATCGATTTGCCCTTTTTCACCAAGACAGCGAATCGTTGTGAATCCAGCATTCAAAGCCTTTTTTGCTCGTTCAATGCCTTTAATAACCGTCAGCTTCGCGTCTTCCATAATTAAGGTTTGCAAGTAGCTCGGTTCCCCAGCTAAAGTTAAATGGACATGTGCATCGATCATTCCTGGCATAATTGTTTTCCCACTTAAGTCGACTATATGCGCATCCTGATAGCGTTCTAAAACCACTTCATCCATATTACCGCTGTAGACAATCGTCCCGTCATCTATAACGACAAGCCCGTCTTGCAGAGGCTTATCTTGGTACCCATCAATTACTCTTCCATGTTTAAAAACTATTCTTTTCATCAAAACCCTCACCTCTATTTATGAAATTAAAAAGGTCCCCATTGAATTGCCTGAGCAATAACTAAAAATATGCAACCGAGAACGGTCCAAATAATAAGAAGTGGCATGATGAATTTCACCCATGTGAAATAAGGGACTTTAGCATAGACCAAACTGGCCATCAGCACGCCGGACACTGGGAACAAGATATTTGTAATTCCATCGCCCAGTTGTGTTGCGAGTATCGTCGACTGCTTAGTGATTCCAACCATCTCCGCAACAGACGACAGGATCGGCATGGTAATCATGACTTGCCCGCTTCCAGAAGGAACGATCAGATTGAAAATGGACTGTGAGATGAAAATCCCGATAACACTAACTGCATGGGGAAGCCCGTCAATCATAGCGACTAATGCCATGACAATCGTATCGATGATGCCGCCATTTTCAATGATAATTACGATACTTCTCGCCAAACCCACAACAAGCGCTGCCAATAACACGGATTTAGCACCTTCAATAAAATGGTCCGTAATCGTATCGAGTGACATTTTTGATAATAAACCGCTTACAATCCCAACTATAAGAAAAACCGCGCCAATTTCAAACATGAACCATCCCAATTTTAAAACTCCGTAAACAATTAATGCAAAAGCGACAATGAGAAGAGCTCCAATATATTTATGTTCTTTTCGATGCTCTAGCACTTCATTTTCTTTATACGTTTTGATGAAATTTAAATTTTCTTCATAGACAAGGCTCTTCCTTGGATCTTTTTTCACTCTGCGTGCATAGAGCAGTACATAAAGAATACCTATGCCAAGAAAAGCTGTTAGCACAATCAGTCTGTATCCAAATCCTGAGTAAAGTGGAAGCCCTGCAATTTGTTGGGCCAAGCCAACAGTGAAAGGATTTGTCAAGGAAGCTGCAAAAGCGCCTCCGACCGAAACAAGCGAAATTCCTACAGCCGTCAGCACATCTAGACGCAATGCCAGACACATCGCAATCATGATGGGAATATAGACGATGGCGAGTTCCATTGCCCCAATGAATGCAGCGATTGAAGCGAAAATAAGCATCATGATTGGAATAATAATGGCCTCTCTTTTTCCAAGCTTTGTCACCATATTTCCGATTCCTGCTGATATAGCACCCGTCGCATGTAAAATCTGCCATGTACCTCCGATGATTAGAATTGCCCAAGCGATCATTGCCGCTTCTGTTAATCCTTGAGGAACTGCAATGAACACATCGAATAGGCCAACTGGAGTAGAGTCGGATACCGTATAGGAATCCGGAACAACGACCATTCTGCCGTCTGGACCCTCAACACGATCATAGGATCCCGACGGAACAACCCAAGTTGCAATCATAGCCATAAACATCATCGCGAACAAAATGACAAATACGTTTGGCATGGACAGCTTCAATTTGGATTTTGTTTTTTTCTCGGAAATAACATTTTGCGTCATGTAGGAACACTCCCATCCTTGGTTTTAGGAGTAGTATATAAGAGACAAATTTAAAAAACAGTAAAATTTTTTACTTTTCCGAAAAGTTATCAATTTTACTATCAAATATTTAGTAAAAACCTTTACAGATTTTAGAACTTCTAGCAACTATACTGGACAAAAGCAGTCGGAAAGGGGAAAAGACGCAGTGGAAAACATACATGAAATTAGGGAGCAGTTCCCTTCATTGAAAAAGAATATTCAACTGTCAAGCTGTTCGCAAAGTGCAATTCATATCGATGTGAAAAACAGCGTGCAAGACTATATGCACTCATTGGAAGAGCGTGGAACGGACTGGGGATACTGGATGGATGCGTGTGAAGAAAGCCGGAGGAAGTTTGCGAAAATGATTAATGCTGACGTAAACGAAATAGCAATCGTTTCTTCAGTCTCGCATGCCATTTCTGCAGTTCTAACAAGCCTTGAACCACACACATTGAAAAATGAAGTCATCTTATCTACATCTGACTTTCCATGTATCGGGCATGCAACACTTTCTCAAGGCAAGTATGACGTGAAGTACATTCACCCGTCCACAACTACTTATGAAAAAAATATTACCGATAAAACACTTTTAACATCCGCGCCACATGTATCCTTTTATAATGGAGAGCGACTTGATATTAAAGGGATCACGGAGATTGCACATAGAAATGATAGCCTAATGTTCGTCGATGCTTATCAGTCTGCAGGTCAGATTGATATTGATGTGAAAGACCTTGGCGTGGATTTCCTCGCCGCCGGAATGCAAAAATATATGCTCGGAATGCCTGGAATTGCATTTCTTTACGTGAGAAAAGAGATTGCAAATCATCTAGTTCCGAGAATTACCGGTTGGTTTGGTCAATCGAATCCATTTGCCTTTAATAGCCAAGAAGTGGAATACGCGGAAGGCGCAAGAAGATTTGATTCAGGCACATTTCCGATGATAAATGGCTTCGCTTCAAAAAGCGCCATCTCAGTCCTGTTAGACGTGGGCATCCCGAATATCGAACGCTATCTTCGTGAACTGTCCGCATACACATTGGATTATTGCCGAGAAAAAGGCTTGGAAGTTGCAAGCCCCTTACAGGCTGAACAAAAAGGCTCTAACACAGCAATCAAGGTTCCGAACGCAAACGAAATCGAACAAAAACTGAAAGACCGTCAGATCATTGTGTCAGCAAGGAACGATGTGATCCGCATAGCACCACATTTTTACAACACGAAAGAAGATATTAAGCTAGCGATCGATGAACTGGCCAAGCTAGTTCCGATTTCAGCTGGGTAAGTATTTTCTGATAGGTATCTAGTTCTGGAACGACTTTGAGTTGTTCCGGAATTAGATACTTTTTTTATATGGTTTGGAGAAGCTACGACAGAGATGAACCGAAGAAGGAGCTCTTTCTAACAAATAGAAGCCTTTTGGGACTCATTAACGTATAGTGAAAGGAATTATACAACAAAGGGATTGAGCGAACATGAAACAAAAACTAGCACGCTTATTAAGCGGCATTGAAATTGGCTTATTTGACACAGCCCATGACTGGGGCGAACAGACCAAAGCTCCATACTACAAACATTTCAACGATGAAGACCCGGAAATCCGGGCACACTCCATCTTGGCATTCACCGCCATGTTAGGAAACTGGCGAAGCGGTCCAGCCGACGTATTCCGCACCAGTAAAAATCCTAATATCACCTACATTCCAAAAGAACAGTACTATCACATCGACGATTACCTCCCCGCATTCCTGGAGTACGCGTCGAATATCAAACAAGATTTCCCGATTCTCTACATCTACACAGTAGGTTACTTATTTAAGTTGGATCATCAAGAGCCATTTGAGCAAGTCTTTCCAGCCATCAATCCAGAACTATTTAAGCAAATGAGAGCACGTTTATTTACCGAAGAAAACATTGGAACGATTAGCTCTAAAACCTTCCCAACATTTAATCAACTGCTAAGGGAAATGGGGCTGCCTACGTTTTTTGCGGATTAAAACGATATTAAGTTTATCGAGTGCCTTTAGCTACCATTCTCTGAATGGCAATCCATAAGCGATAGCAGCTGTGACAGGCACCCGTCAGTTTAAGAGACCTATGTTTGACTAATTCGATTTGCAAGACATTCGGTGACAAAACCTAGACAATACTTAATCGGTGAGGTACCTAGTTCTATAACAACTTTGAATTTTTCCGTAACTAGGTACTTTTTGATGAGATTTAGAAAAATCAATGTCAGGGATCGGATATATAAGTAGAAAAGAAAGCGGAATATTGAAACGAACGATCAAGTATAAAATTAATAAAACGCTCGTTCGAGTAATTGATGATCATAGGGGAATCGTCGTTAAGAATGTGATTTCAATAGAAGGAAGCAGCTTTGGGCAATTTACGATTAGTCTATGCTCCATCTAAAGACTTAGGTTATATGCTTTCAACTGAAGATTTCACGGTACAAGTAGGGTTATGGGAAGATGAAATGGATATAGAGGAGCGTAAGAGTAAATTTGATGAAAAAATGCTCTAGGCTTGTGACGAGTGTCACGAAATCCATAAAGATTAAACAGACTTATGTGGAATATGTAATTGTGAAAGTATGCGAAGTGTCCCGAAGTTGGAGTCGATTAATTGTTTTTAGGAAAATGAATTTGGATACTTGCGAGTTCAAGGAGCAAATAAGGATATTAAAATGTTGGTCAGGAATATTTAAGGTATAATCAAGGAGTGTGCAGGTTCCTTAATGGAAAGTATGATATTGATTCATATATAGGTTATAGCAGAATTAGTGTATATTTTGAAAGGAGAACTTCATGATAGAGTATGAGAAAAATGCACTAATTACAGCAATTGAAGTTTTTCATAGGAGCTGTGAAAAGTTACATAAACATAGAAACCCCAACATTTACCTAAAAGGTAACGATGAACTTTTAAGCGATTGGTTTTTTGAAGGTCTAAGGGATTTGAACCCCGTATCATTGGGAGCAAATGATCATCCTGACTGCGTTATCAATAATGTAGGATTTGAATTGAAATCACTTCGAACTAAAGGACAAATTCAATTCAATTCGACGATACCTTGTGGTGCTTTTAAACATAACGATTTACAAGGTGAATGTTATTACGTTGTTGCACGTTATAAAACTGATAGAACTTATGGATACCTTACTGACTATTCTATTGTTGACGGTGATTTTTTCAATGATGACCGTGACTGTGCGTTTGCCCACGCTAATACACAAGAAACGGGTTTTGGCTCATATGGAGATGGAGTTGTAAGGCATCGTAAAATGTATCAATTTCCAAGCCCGCATAGAACAATTGAAGGTGTTTCCTTCATATCAAAATATAATAATGTAACAAAGTTTAATAATAGTTTGATAAAGGACGGACATGTTGATAGAGTCAATATAAATGGAAAAAACAATCGTTTTTATATCTACAGACATAAATTATTATAATGAAAAGGGATGACCAATTGGAAATGATGGGACATCCCTTTTGTTTGCTTCGTATACCTACAATTCATTGGACGACCTTTATCCCTGTATTTAACTCTTAATTCTTCGTCATTAAATAATGTCTTTAAAAATAGGTACTCAGTTCTGAAACAACTTTAAATTGTTTCAGAACTGAGTACCTTGGTTATAGGGGGCATGAGTGACTGTCCTGATATAAAGAATATTTTGGTTTTAAACAGTGGTCTCTTCAAATAAGTTTAGTTGTTCGGAATAGTTACGATTCCCTTGAATGGTTTGAAAGTTTTTAAGTGACCATTTTGCAATGGGGGCAGCAATAGCCCTAGCGAGTTCGACAGGTACCGCGTTACCTATTTGTTTGTAAATTTTATCGAGTCGTCCATTTTTATTTGCAGTTGTGTTATTCCCGTCAGAGAATAGAAACCAATCTGGGAAAGTTTGAATACGGGCGATTTCGCTTACGGAAAGCCGTCGGTGCTGGCTTTCGTCGCCTGGCAATATCCATTTGTCTGCATGAACTTTTTCCATTGGTGCTCCGCCTGGATGTAAAGGAGCTTGTCTGCCGGAGGCTTGAATTGTAAAGCTCTGATCGCTCCAATTTTTCTTGCGGTTTCGGGAAAGGTACATAGGTGAGAAGCTACCTTCGTACCAATCGCCAGGGTTGTCCTTTAAATCATATATTGCATCTTGTAATGTAACAAAAGGAAGCAATCCTTGTGTATCACCATGTGTTGGATCTGGAAACTGGTAATCGAAATCGATGTCTTCTCGTACACCGACAATGAATACGCGCTCGCGTATTTGCGGTACACCGTAATCTCGTGCATTGACGAGTTTGTATTTCACCCTATAGCCAGCCGATTCAAAATCCTGAATAATTTGCTTGGCTACTTCGCCTTTGCCTAATGTAAGTAATCCTTTTACGTTTTCTGCCACGAAGAAGCTTGGCTTTGTTTGAATCAGGCAACGAATAAAGTGGATGTATAAAAAATTACGTTCGTCATCAATAAGTCGAGGTCCTGCTTCGCTGAATCCAGGACATGGGAAGCCTCCTAATACAATATCGCAGCTAGGAAAGTCTTTGATTTTTCGAATGTCTTTTTCATGTTGAACGATTGTTTTAGGGAAATTCAAACTATATGATTGGTTGGCTTCCTTAAACATATCATTTGTGTAAATGGTATGAAATAGACTTTTATGCCGGGATTTGAAGAAATCTGATTGTGATTTTAGGACCTGTTCTGTTTTTGTTTTGCCTAATGTAGCATCGAGACCGGCTATTTCGAAACCTAAATCTAAACCGCCACACCCAGAGAAAAGACTGACTACGTTCATCTTATCTGCTTGTCGATCAAATACATCAAATTGATCTTCATTCGACAACTTTTGAGCTTTTGCTTGTTCTTCTTCGATTTTATCAAGTAGTAACTCTTTGATTTTTGCTTTATCATAATCCTTTAAGGGACGAAACTTTGCTCTTCCGCGTACTGCAATCTTCATGTTGCGCACCTCCGATAGCTATATATCATTTTAACATGTGCATTAAGAAAAGGCCACTGTAACAAATTGTAAAAAGATTCAAGTAGTGACAGGGAAATAAGAGGAATGGGGGATTTATGTGAACAAGCCAAGTGTAATTGGAAAAAATCATGTCTTGCATGTGAGTCATGCGTTGAAACGCTCATTGATAGGAGATTCCCTTGACGCGTTTTCTGATCCTGTCGTACAAACAGTTAACTTTATCAAAGAACTATACCCGAATATCCAGTCTGTTAAAAATAAATTTGAAACTGTGCGGCCGGATGCTGAGTCGGATCTAGTATTAAGGTTAACTGACCAACAAGAAATTAAAATCAATCTATTTCTTATTAAAGGTTCTGCAAATATTCAACCCAAAAATTTAGGTGCTAAAAGTTTTTTGGAAAAGTATTTTGGTTCGACTGGTTTACAAACCTATTTTAACGATCATTTCAATCGAGAGTATCTTTCGTATTTGCAAGGAATTATTTCTTTGAAGGAAAATCTAAACGCTTATGATCGCATCTCGGTGTTGAAGAAAAAGGTCGGTCATTACTATTCGAAATTCGAAGAAGAGATTAATCCATACCGGACTGAGTTTCTTTTTAGTCTTCGGGAGTACTGTTTTATACTTCTAAAAGACGAGTACAATGTGGGAGCGGAGGGAATCCAACATGCCTTCAATGAATTAATGTTGATTGATAGTACTACCATTATAACTCGACATTCGAATGGGAGCAAATGTTTGGGTGTGGAGCATTGGAAATCCAATATTGATAGTAACCAGGGAATCCAAATATATAAAAAAGGAAATGATACTATTGGTATTCGTTCGGGCGAAGAGGCATTAACCCTTCGATTTAAATTTGAAAGTGGTCCTACTTCGTCCGTTAAGTTAGCGACGAGCTATGAAGTGTTCCCGGCTGAGGATAAGATCGAGCAGCGTAATTTGCGTTCTATCGAGAACTTTGAAATGCTGATTGAACAACATATCCAATTAGAGACAACCAACAAGAGCAATGCAATTGGGAAGTGTAACGAGGCGATGGTGTACTATGGAATCTTGAAAGCAGAACCATCCGTACTTCAAGTAGATGAACAAGAATATCGTCAAATGTTGAACACTTATTCACCGATTATTTCGCATAAAGAGTTACTGGATTTACAGAGAGCATCGACTATAACGATGAAAAAGATTTTCGGATTTTTGGAAGGGAAATATTCATCCTACCAAATCGAAAGTATACAATTAGTTGCAAATAATTATGTGTTGGATCGTCTGGATACAAGTGATTTGCAACTTGTTCTAAGGGTCGATCAAAAATATGTTGTGGAGTCCTTCTCATTAAAGGCGATTTCAAAAAGGAATACTAAAATAACAACGAAAAATCCAGGTATCGGAACAATTTTAGGACCGCAATATTTTGATATAGGTTCTCTGGCTTTATTCGTTGAAGAAGTAAAAAAACAGTTTGAGCAAGAATTATTAACCCATCGAGAGGCTTTAGAAAAGGTATCGGAAGAACTGGGTGAAAGCTTACAAGTAGCTCAACAAGAGTACATAAGAAAAGGCATTGCGGCGTTATTAGGAAATTCTACAATGGTGCTCACGATTTATTCACAAAATGACAGTTTAGTATTGGAATACGGTGCAATAAAAGATGAAATTGAAGTCTTGCCCAAGACACCTACTGCAATTCAAACGTCGTTACGCTGGAATGACAACCAAGAGGAACTGACATTAAGAGTGAAGTTTAGTGGGGGGCAAAATAAAGGATGGTCTTCTTTGAAGCTGGCGTGTGACTATAGGATAACGAAAAACAGCCCTTAATCCCCAGAAACCCACCCTCTCCATCCCACGTAAATAATAGATACAATAAGTAAGCAATCCAAGGGGGAAGGAAGATCATGTTCATCCAGAAAAAAATCCAAACGGCATTATTACTACTATTCACCTGCATCATCCTAACAGCCTGTTCAGACCAGGCCAAACCGGATGCTAAAGCTGAAGAAGAAACAACAGAAAAGGCAAAAGAACAAAAAGCGGACGAAACAGCCTCTGCAACCGATGAAATTCCGAAAGCATCACTAGAGCTGGAAGGCATGATAGCTCAAAAGTCCGGTAAATTGGTGGGGCAGCATATGGCGCCTGAAGTTGAAGCGGCGGAGACGAAGAATTTTTGGACGTATCATAATTTCTATGAGGATACGTTTGAGCCGATTATGCAGGAGGAGCTATCGAATTATTTCCTGGAAAATAATGAGCTGGATGCGGATCAGATCTATGACTATCTTGTGTATCAGCTTGGTTCGGGGCAATATCATTCCTTCTATGACCAACTGGCTTCGTATGATCATGGTTATGAGATGCCGGAGTTGCCGGATGGGAAGGATGAGATTGAGGTTGCGAAGGCACGGAAGACGAATATTGTCATTTTGATGGATGCAAGTGGCAGTATGAAGGCCGAGGTGGCGGGCGGTGTGAAGATGGCGCTGGCTAAAGAGGCGATTGAGGCGTTTACGAGTGAGTTGGAGGATGATGTGCATGTTTCCCTTCTGGCGTATGGTCATAAGGGAAGGGGCGTTGAATCCGAGAAGGAACTTTCTTGTAGTTCGATCGATGAAGTGTATCCGCTGGGTGCGTATGAGGAGACCGCTTTTCATGAGGCGATGGATTCGTTCCAGGCGAGCGGATGGACGCCGCTAGCGGGTGCGATGGAGAAGGCGGGGGAGTTGCTTTCTTCTTATGGAAATGAGAAGTACCGTAACATCGTCTATATTGTGAGTGACGGGATCGAGACGTGCGGAGGAGATCCGATCGCGGCGGCCAAGAAGTTGCATGAGGGGAATATCGAGGCCAAGGTGAATATTATTGGCTTTGACGTAGATGATGAAGGTCAAAACCAGTTGAGAGAGGCGGCGGAAGCCGGGGGCGGCAAGTATGCGACCGTGCGCGATAAGTCTGGTTTTGAGGATGTCTTGTTGAAAAAGTGGAAGCCGAGCCTGATGCAGGTGTGGAGTCAGCAAGGGGTAACGCTTGGGAAGCTGGTCGATCAAATGACGGAGCTTCAAGATATTTATGGCCCGCTTTCGAATCTCTCGGACCGGGAAGCGATCCGCATCAATGGAGCAGCTCGTTTCCTCAGAGGGGAAGGGCTCATCAGTGAGGAGGCTGCACAGCACGTCATGGATCGTGTCGAGGAAATGAAGGAACTGAGAGGGAATCATTTCAGAGGACTGTATGACGAGAAAAGTGCAGAAGCGAAGCAGGCGAGAGATGAAATCGATGCGGCGGTCCAAGCTTGGAAAGATAAGTGGTATGAGGAGTTAGAGAAGGAATAATGTAAGGTAACCGGGTACTTTTTACTCGTTACGCCTGTTCTTTCAAAAAAAAGAGGAGTCAGGACCATAAGCCTGACTCCTAACCCTAGCAAAATGATATTAAGATAGTTTGTTATTAAATACCTTCACGCCAGCTTCCGCAACTTGAACGTCATGAGGCACTGTGCTTCCACTGACACCTATTGCTCCTACTACCTTACCGTCGTTGACAAGCGGGATTCCCCCGCCGAAGACGACAAGGCGTCCATTATTCGTTGTGTTTAACCCATAAAGTTCTGCTGCAGGAACAGTCGCCTCTGCCAGGTTTGCTGAAGGCATTTTTAAAGCGACGGATGTCCATGCTTTATTTTGAGCGATGTCAACACTTGCTAGCCAAGCGTCATCCATCCGGTGAACGGCAATCATGTTTCCACCCTCGTCGACAACAGAAATAACCATAGACACTCCAATTTTTTTCGCTTCTTCTTCCGCACCTGCGATAATTTCTTTTGCTACATCTAATGTAATTTTGCTCATAATAATGGTCCTCCTTATATTTAAAATAAAATTACTTATTTCAAAACGCCGTGGGGATCGATAACAAACTTCTTGGAAGCTCCTTGATCAAATTCAGCATATGCTGCTGGTGCTTGGTCTAAAGAGATTAATGTGGCATTTACTGCCTTCGCAATTTGTGCCTTTCCACTTAAAATCGCCATCATCAAGTCACGATGATATTTCATAACTGGCGTTTGGCCTGTTACAAAAGTATGTGCTTTCGCCCAACCAAGCCCAAGACGTACCTTTAGCGTTCCAATTTTTGCATCTTCATCGACGGCACCTGGATCGCCAGTTACATAGAGTCCAGGTATACCAAGACGTCCCCCTGCACGCGTGACATCCATAATGGAATTCAATACGGCAGCAGGAGCTTCACCGGCTCCTGCACCATGTCCGTGGGCTTCAAAGCCAACGCAATCAATGGCGCAATCTACTTCCGGTATACCTAGTATTTGCTCGATTTGCTCCCCGAGATTCGGATGTTCCTTTAGGTTTACGGTTTCACAGCCGAAGCTTCTAGCTTGTGCGAGCCGTTCGCTATTCAAATCCCCAACAATGACAACTGAGGCACCTAGAAGTTGGGCAGAGTGGGCAGCAGCTAAACCTACTGGACCTGCTCCAGCCACATATACAGTAGATCCCGGTTTTACGCCGGCACTAACTGCGCCATGATAGCCTGTTGGGAAAATATCGGAAAGCATCGTTAAATCAAGGATTTTTTCCATCGCTTGATCTTTGTCAGGAAATTTTAGCAGTTGGAAATCGGCGTAAGGGACCATGACATATTCAGATTGGCCGCCGACCCAACCGCCCATGTCTACATAGCCATAAGCCGACCCAGGACGATCCGGGTTCACATTTTCACAAATATGTGTATGTTGCTCTTTACAACTACGGCAACGGCCGCAAGCAATATTAAACGGGACTGAGACAAGGTCCCCTTTTTTAATAAATTCCACATCACGACCCACTTCAATGACTTCGCCTGTAATTTCATGGCCAAGGACGAGCCCAGATGGAGCTGTCGTTCGACCACGCACCATATGTTGGTCACTTCCGCAAATATTCGTTGTAATAACTTTTAAAATAACGCCGTGCTCACATTTACGGCCGACATTTAATGGATTTACTCCGGGGCCGTCTCTAAGAATCAAGTCGGGAAAGCTAATATCTTCAACCGTTACACGTCCTGGACCTCTATAAACAATCGCTCTGTTTCCTGCCATTTTTTCATCTCCTATCCTAATTTTCCTTCAATATGAGAATTCACACCGATCAAGCTTCACATATGAGTAATAGTAGATAGTTAAAAAGTAATATTCGCTATCTTTATACAATTCTAAAGTATATTTCTTTTCGCTGGAAGAACGCACTTTTTTGTGAGAAGGTTACTAGAAGGATACTTTTGAGAAACAAAGGGAAAGGGGAAATCTGATGGATGATTTGCGGACGGAAGTCAAAAGGAAGATGGCAAACGGCGAATTTAATTGTGAAAAGGAACTGACCTTATCCCTTTTTAGCGGCAAGTGGAAAATCATCATTCTGTACTATTTAGGAACAGAGGGTAAATTGCGATTTAGTGAGATTAAACGAATGCTTCCCAAAATTACACATAAGGTGTTAACTTCTCAAATTAGGGAGTTAGAAGAGGATGGGATTGTACATCGGAAGGTATTTCCTGAGGTACCTCCACGGGTGGAATATTCATTAACCAATCTAGGCGAAAGCCTCATGCCCATCGTTTTAATGATGTACGAATGGGGCAAGAAAAATATAAAGCATTACATTCCCTAATTTAGAATGGTGTTTTAATGTAGCATGAGCGAATTAAAGAATATCTTCTAAAAGGACAAAAAATTACAAACCATTAACACCCCCTTAATAATCAATCACTAGAATAAGTACATAAGAGATCATGATTTTGGGGGTTACATGGATGAAGATAAAAAAGAAAGTCATTGCAGGGATTGCGGCAGCGGGCATTTTATTTGGTGCGGGCCAGCCGTACAATGTGTTCGCGGAGCAACCTCCTTTTTTTCAATATGAGGGGGCGGATTTGAAGATTACGCAAATCGGTCAATATGACAGTATGGCAGGGCTTGGCGGTACTGAAATTATGGCTTATGATGAAGCGTTGAAACGGGCTTTTGTCACGAATGGCGCCGTGTCCGGAATTGATATCCTTTCTTTTGAGTCTTTACAATCTGGTGAGTTTACAAAAGTCCGGTCGGAAAAACGGGTGTTTTTCTCGGAGTTCGGCATTGAAAATGTATCTGATATTACAAGTATTGCCTCCCATCCGACGAAAGATTTGGTGGCGGTTTCGGTCGTAAGTAATCCGAAAACAGATACGGGCTATATCTTCTTTTTATCCAAAGAGGGAGCGTACATCACACATGTGCAAGTCGGTTCGTTGCCGGATATGGTGACATTTACACCGGATGGAGCGAAGGCCGTTGTTGCAAATGAAGGGGAGCCGAGCGATGATTATGCGGTTGATCCGGAAGGGACGATTTCGATTATTGGTGTCACGAAAGAGCCAGCTGATTTCACGGTCAATACGCTTACCTTTCAAGATGTAGAGCTCGATGACAAAGTGCGCGTGAATTCCAAAGGGACGGTCCTTCAGCAATTGGAGCCGGAATATGTAGCGGTTTCTGCCGATAGCAAGTTAGCGTATGTTGCGATGCAAGAAAATAATGCGATTGCGACGGTTGACCTAGTGGCAGAAAAAATCTTGCATGTGAAAGGGCTTGGCGTGAAAGATCATTCCCTCCCGGGGAACGAACTGGATGGGAAACGGAATGACGAAACGAAACTTGAGCGCCTGCCTGTGCTAGGATTTTATATGCCTGATGCCATCGATACGTTCACAGCGGGTGGTAAAACGTATATTTTGACGCCGAATGAAGGGGATGCCCGCGATTACGAGGCGTATTCCGAAGAGGCAGAAATCGGTGATATTGCCGACAAGATTCAATTGAAGGCCGATCATTACGGAGGCTTCACGCAAGAGGAGTTAGACCAGTTAGTGGCGGATGGCCTATTCGATGAGATGACGAAAACGAAAATCACACTCGAACAAGGCATGTCACCGGATGGTTCGTATGAAGCGCTCTATTCGTACGGCGGACGCAGCTTCTCCATCTTTGATGCGGATACGATGGAGCTGGTGTTTGATAGCGGGAGTGAATTCGAGAATATAACGGCCGAAGCACTCCCAGAGTTCTTTAACACAGACAATGAAGAAATTGCCTATGACAAACGGAGCTCCGCCAAAGGGCCGGAACCGGAAACCGTTGTTGTTGGGGGAATTGACGGTAAAAACTATGCCTTTATCGCTTTGGAGCGTGTGAGCGGCATTATGGTTTATGAGCTTACAAATCCGTCGCACCCCGAATTCGTCACATATATAGCGAGCAGGGACTACAGTGAAGACATCAAAGGGGATGTCTCGCCTGAAGGATTGCGTTTTATTGCCGCAAATCAAAGCCCGACAGGTCATGCGTTGGTAGCGGCGACGCATGAAGTATCCGGGACGGTCGCGATTTACGAATTTGGTGGAAAAGAGATGAACGAACCGAGCCGTTTTGAAGACGTCAATGAAAATCATTGGGCATCCCCTTATATCCACGATTTGTACAATCGCGGTGTGATTAAAGGCAAAACGGAAACGACATTCGCGCCGCAAGATGAAGTGACGCGCGTTCAATTCGTGACGATGTTGGCGAACGCTCTTAAACTGCAACCGACTTCCACAGATCGCCAATTCGACGATGTTCCAAGCGCAGCACAAGACGCCGTGCAGGCTGTGTTTGAGGCGGAAATCGCGACTGGGGTATCCGAAAAGGCATTTGATCCTAATGCAAAACTGACGCGTGAACAAATGGCTATCATGGCCGTCAACGCTTATGAGTATGCAACAAAAAAAGCGGTGAAAGTGGAAGTGAAACAGCGCTACAGTGATTTGCAAAGCGTGAGCGACGATGCGCTGGAAGATGTGCAAAGAGCTTATGCGCTCGGCATCATGCAAGGGGATAACGGTACATTCCAGCCGCTAGCATCCTCTACACGTGCCCAATCCGCAAAAGTCATGTCCGTATTGCTACAGCAAATTGAAAATGAACTGCAAGAATGAAAACGAACAGTGCCTGCTGCCCTATGGTAAGCGGGCACTGTTTTTTTATCCAAATTAAAAATAGGTTCCTTGTTGCTACAAATTGCATCAGTACTGATTGCTAGGCACATAAAACCCATCCACTGCCACATCATATTCCTGATAAATATCACTAAACAACGCCTTGCCAATAAGCTCACGTAATACACCAGAGAAGTAGCCAGGGAGGTTCTGGATCTTCTTGCGTTTCGTTGCTTGAAGGGCAATCTGTAGGGCTTGTAAGGCCAATTGTTCGAACAGCTCCTCCTTATCGGCGTGGATGCTGAACTTGAGCATTTGGGAAGATTGTTGGCGATAGACACCGAAAAACTTTCTTGCCAAGGTGGTCTCTCCGATCGTTGAGGAAAGGAGTGATCTCATTCTCCCGTAAAGTGTCGTCGAGAACTGTTCCGTAGGAGACGTTATATTTAGATCTTTAGGATTTATAGATTTAGAAAGTGATGGTTCAATTTCCGGATTCGATGGCTTGTCCGCGCGGTGATCGCGTTTTGGAGCATCGTCCCGGCTGTTCATTTCCCCCTGGTCATGGAAAGGTTTAATGGCGTAAATATTTGCGCCTAGACCGCTCATGATAGGGCGGATGAAATGAATGCGATCGATGATGTCGAGCTTTTCCAGTTTGCGGATTGCGCGACGGATTGTTGCATTTGATTTTCCAATGGACTTTTCCATCGTTTCGTGTTTCAAGTGGGCTGCACCGTATTTGACGGAGTAGCAACGGATCATATCGAGCACAGCCCGGTCCGTGTCGTTCATGGCGTTCCAGTTTGCGGAGATATGTTGTTTGACGGCTTGGTCCATATCGTCCTTGTTGGTGAAGTGTGCATAGTCTGTTAAGTATGTTGTCATAGGTAATATCCCCCTTCACCCTTTATATAGAGAGTTAGAGGGGGAAAGTGGACAGCATTTGAAAATTAATTTTTTATTTGATGGATCGTTGTTATTCTATATTGTTTCTTTATTCATTCACCTTTCTCTCAACCTTCTTTCCTGACATAATAGAGTTATAAAGTTCAGGAGAAAGGAGGGATCGGCGTGAAAGGAATGCCCATGCTGCAAATGACATTGGCGATGGCGATTTTTGGGTCGGTCGGATTCTTTACTGTAAAGACAGGAGTTCCCGCGGCTGAATTGGTTTTCGTCCGATGTATTTGTGCGACGCTTTTTTTAGGGTGTTGTTGGCTCATTACAGGTGGACACAAAGTGGAAGTGTGGAGAAAGCGGGAAGTTATGCAAACAGTCGTTTGCGGTGTTTTTTTAGTGCTCAATTGGGTGTTTTTATTCAAGGCATTTGAAGAAATATCGATTACAGTTACTATTACGCTTTATAATTTAGCCCCGATTTTCGTTTTGATTATCGGCAGTCTGTTTTTGAAAGAAAGGATGACGTTAACTGGATTATTGGCGATTGTCATCTGTTTTCTTGGAAGTGTCTGTATCATCGGAGTTCAAAACTTCGCTTCGTTATCCGATTTTGTCGGTTTGGGATTTGGGTGGGCCATCTTGTCGGCGCTCTGTTATGCGATGACGATGCTGATCGGCAAAGAGATCAAAGGGCTGAGTGCGTATGCGATGACGTTTATCCAAACGACAGTCGGCATTGTCATGTTATTTCCATTCATGGACTTCACGGTGTTCAACGGGTTAAGTGATTCGAATTGGCTGTACATCGTCGGGACAGGCTTCATCCATACAGGGTTTGTCTATTATTTATTTTTCAACAGTCTTCGGCAATTATCGACGGTTGTCATTTCCGCATTGGTGTTTGTCGATCCGGTTGTGGCCATTTTGCTCGATATCCTTATTTTAGATTTTCAACCGACGCTGTATCAAATAGCTGGTATTCTGCTCATTTTTGGTGGAATTGTTTATACAATCGTAAAGCAGGAATAGGCTATCGCTGTCTATGAACATGGTCAAGAGGTTATACTAGTACTAGGCGACGCCTATAGGAATTGTACAGATTCATTGAGTTGGACACAAATTTGTAAAACCTGTCAACGGAAACTCGATGTACGATATACATAACTAGAAAAACAACGACCGTAGAATAGGGGACTATATCATGAGGACCGTAACCATAGAAGAAATTACAAAAAAGTTTTCACTGGAAGTGCTAAGCGGACATGACCAATTGCATCGTGTGCTTAAAAAGACGAAAGTGAGACGTCCGGGATTGGAGTTTATGGATAAATTCGATTTTATCGCCACAGAACATGTCCAAATCCTTGGCAAAAACGAAATCAATTATTTACATACCTTGTCGACGGAGGAGAGCAAGCTGCGCATCGGGAATATTGTTCAATATGCGCCGCCTTGTATCATCATCACGTCGCGACAAGAAGAGCCTTTAGGGCTGATCCAATATTGTACAGAAGAAAAGATTCCGGTATTGCGCACGCCTGATTCCACGAGTGAACTCAGTGCGAAATTGGATGCCTATGTCATTAAAGCGATGGCTTCGGAAATCGCGATCCATGGCGTCTGCATCAATGTCGCAGGGATGGGTATTTTGCTGCGCGGCAAGTCCGGGGTAGGGAAGAGTGAGACTGCTCATACGCTGATCGGACGTGGACATCGACTAGTCGCTGACGATATCGTCGTCCTGAAAAAACTGAGCCCGCAAACATTGCTCGGCACATATGATGAAAAAAATAAAGAATTTCTTGCGCTTCGCAGTGTCGGCCTGTTGAATGTCGTGCGCCTTTATGGAAGAGCCGCATTCCAAGAGGAAACACGGATTGCGCTCGATATTGAACTGACCGAATGGAAAAAAAATGAACTGAACAATGAGCTGGAAATGGAAACGAAGTTTGTGGAATACATGGACGTTAAAATTCCGCATCTTAAAATTCAACTTCAGCCAGGTCGTGACATCGCAGGCTTGATTGAAGCGGCTGCGAATAACTGGTATTTGAAACAGCAAGGGTACAGCGCTGCAGAGGAGTTCATGAAGCGGATCGAATCGGAGTTTGAAGGAAATTGATCGCTGTCTGAGGGGAATTCATACAATCATACAAAAAAGTCCTTGTACAATCTAGTAGAGAGTACAAGGACTTTTGAAAGATATCCCGCTTTAACGGGCAGTAAGACTCCCACCTCAAGGCTTTGGTAGAACGCTAAGGATAGGTGGGAGATCAACTGCCAATCGAACAGCGAAGGGTTCGATTTGCCGTATTTCTGCGCTCATTGCAGAAATTAAGGCACTTATAGAATTCTGCGAACCTAATTTCACTTTATCAGTTGCGGACGAGGTAATCAAAAGCGCTTAATGATGCTGTTGCGCCTGAGCCCATCGCAATAATGATTTGGTTAAACGGGCTTGTCGTGCAGTCTCCCGCAGCGAATACGCCAGGGATGTTCGTTTCACCGCGATTATTTACGACAATCTCGCCGAAACGATTGCGTTCAATTGTATCGCCTAACCAATCTGTGTTTGGTACAAGGCCGATCTGAACAAAAGTACCTGACAGTTCAACATGATGTTCTGTACCGCTCTCACGGTCTACATACGTGATGCCGTTTACGCTATCAACACCCGTAATTTCTTTTGTTTGAACATTTTTCAGGACGTTGACGTTCGGCAGGCTATGGACACGCTCTTGTAGGACAGAGTCCGCTTTGAGCTCAGGCATGAATTCCAGAACCGTTACATGGTTGGCAATGCCTGCAAGGTCGATCGCCGCTTCGATACCGG
The DNA here is from genome assembly GCF_022346545.1 of Sporosarcina sp. ACRSM. Lineage (GTDB taxonomy): Bacteria > Bacillota > Bacilli > Bacillales_A > Planococcaceae > Sporosarcina. The sequence goes on from NZ_JAKRNU010000004.1 coordinate 208,393, forward strand.
AGTTACCGCCGCCGATAACCGCCACGTCTTTCCCTTCAAATAATGGACCGTCACAATGCGTGCAGTAAGCTACGCCTTTATTTTTAAATTCAGCTTCGCCAGGTACTCCGACATTGCGCCAGCGTGCGCCTGTAGCGAGGATGACTGTTTTACTTTTCAGCACTGCACCGTTTTCAAGTTCGATTTCGACGAGATCTTTTTTCTCTAAACGTACAGCACGTTGTAAATTCATGATATCTACATTGTACTCTTTGACGTGTTCTTCGAGACTTGCTGCAAGCTGTGGACCTTCCGTATGCTTGACACTGATAAAGTTTTCGATCGAAGCCGTGTCTAAAATCTGACCGCCGAAACGTTCAGCAACAACGCCCGTACGAACGCCTTTACGTGCCGCATAGATCGCCGCACTTGCCGCTGCTGGACCGCCACCGACAACAAGCACATCGTATGGCTCTTTATTAGCAAATTCTGAAGCGTCTGGTGCGCTGCCTAGTTTCGCAAGGATTTCTTCCAATGTCGCGCGTCCGCTACTGAATGACTCACCATTCAAGAAAACAGTTGGTACAGCCATAACTTGTTTGCTTTCTACCTCTTCTTTGAAGGCAGCACCGTCAATCATCGTATGTGTGATATTCGGGTTCAAAATGCTCATCAAGTTCAACGCCTGTACGACTTCCGGACAGTTTTGACAGCTGAGGCTAATATAAGACTCAAAGTTTAGTTCTTCTTGAATAGCTTTCACTTGGTCGATCAATTTTTGCTCGACCTTCGGAGCTCTACCACTCACTTGTAAGAGTGCTAGTACGAGAGACGTGAATTCGTGGCCAAGCGGAACACCTGCAAACGTTACACCTGTGTCTTCACCGACGCGGTTGACACTGAAGCTAGGCGTTCTTTCGAGTTGTGTATGCTCGACTTTGATGTGGGAGGACATCGCCGCTAATTCCTCTACAAGACCTAGTATTTCCTTGGAAACTTTATCTGAACCTGTGCTTACTTTAAGTAATACATCGCCTTCCATCATTTCTAGATACTGGGCGAGTTGTGCTTTTATCGTTGCATCTAACAAGATTATCTCTCCTTAACATATAGTACTTCGCCAAACACACCTCGGCGTGTACGCGCCAGATCTTGAATAGCCTTCCTTAGATTCAAAATCTGGAGCATCCGCCGAAGTTTGAAAAGTTAGCGGGGGTATCCCCCGCCAACTCATCCATTTAAATCGGGATTATTAGATTTTACCTACAAGGTCAAGGCTTGGTTTAAGAGTTTCAGCGCCTTCTTCCCATTTAGCTGGGCAAACTTCGCCTGGGTTGTTGCGCACGTATTGAGCTGCTTTGATTTTGCCTACGAGGATGCTTGCGTCACGGCCGATACCGCCAGCATTGATTTCTACAGCTTGTACAACGCCGTCTGGATCGATGATGAACGTACCGCGATCTGCAAGACCTGATTCTTCGTCTAGAACGTCGAAGTTGCGTGAAACTTGTTGTGAAGGGTCACCGATCATGATGTATTCTAGCTTGCTGATCGCTTCTGAGTGATCATGCCAAGCTTTGTGTGTGAAGTGAGTGTCTGTAGAAACAGAATATACTTCAACGCCTAGCTCTTTTAGCGTTGCGTATTGGTTTTGAAGGTCTTCGAGTTCAGTTGGGCAAACGAATGTGAAGTCTGCAGGGTAGAAGCAAACAACGCTCCATTGACCTTTTAGGTTTTCTTCTGTAACGTCGATGAACTCTCCGCTACCGCTATTATAAGCTGATGCTTTGAATGGTAGAATTTCTTTTCCGATTAAAGACATGATTTAATTTCCTCCCAAAGTATGTTTTTTAGAACTTATAGTCGTTAGTCTGAGCGATAAAGGCTGACCTCAAACAACCAATCATATATTTTTTATTATTGGTTAACTATAATAATTCTAATTCAATATTCATTATTGTATAAAGCACTATAAATGTCAAGAGTAACGCTTCATTTTAAGCTAAACATTAACCAAACATTTTCAAAGCTGTTACAAACGACTACCGGCTAAGCATTTATTCTCAATTACTTTTACTCTTTCTCAACCGTACAGTAATTTCGGAATATAAAAATTATTATGATTTTTCATTTAAAAGTAAGAGTATGACGATTCAAAAGAAGTACCCAGTCGAAATGATTTGCGGCCGGGTACTTCTGTATTCTATAGATGGAGGGAAAAATTCCTAGTCTTCCAATCGTTCGGATACCATTCATTTTCGCTCGTTTTCCTACTATAATGGGAGTAGGCATCCAGCGTGCCCGATGATAGAGAATTAAAGGAGATGGAAAGCGATTCGAATCAATTGGAAGAAGATCCTGCTCCTTTTTATCGCGGTTTTCATCGTCAGCCAAGTTGCCGGCAGCTTCTTTTTTTATGGGTTGGCGGTCAAACGCGGCCCGAAAGACTTCTTGCAGAATAACGCTGATTTAGAAGTGTCGGATCAGTCGATGGAGCTGTATTTGAACGGGGATTGGATCGAGTGGGTAAAGGATCAGCCCTTTGAGCGCCTTACATTAACATCACGCGATGGACTGAAACTGTCCGGTTACTATTTGCCTGCCTCACAGCCGACCGATAAATTGGTCATCCTGACACATGGCTATTTAGGGAATGGCAAGCAAATGGGGCTATACGGACAGCATTATCATAATGAGTTAGGTTACAACATTTTCATGCCTGATGCACGGGGACATGGAAAAAGCGAGGGGAATTACTACGGTTTTGGCTGGCCGGATCGGCTTGACTTGATCGATTGGACATCATTATTGGTGAAGAAACTCGGAAAAGATACAAAAGTGGTTTATCACGGTTTATCAATGGGGGCGGCAACTGTCCTGATGGCTAGCGGGGAAGAAGATCTACCTTCGCAGGTGCAGGCCATCATTGCGGACAGTCCCTATCAGTCGGTTTACCAGTTGTTTACGTATCAAATGAATCGGATGTTTCATTTGCCGGCATTTCCGTTACTGGATAGCACGAGTTTGTTGACGAAAATCAGAGCCGGTTATTCCTTCAGGGAAGCTAGTGCAATGACAGAAGTGGAGAAGACGGATGTCCCGATCCTCTATATTCATGGGGAAGGTGATACATTCGTTCCGACGGAGATGGCGGAGGAGTTGTTTCAGCGAACCGCTAGTCATGCGGAACTCTTTCTTGTTCCCGATGCGAACCACGGTGAATCTTTTGCTGTAGCCGGTGACGCCTATCTGGAAAAAGTGGAACTTTTTCTTGATCGGATGATTGACTAGCGTTTATCAACAAACTGAGGAGGCAATCACAAAATGATTGCCTCCTTTTATATTTCCCGTCCTAGCTGACTACCAATCTGTGTTCGCTGTAACCGTACAACGAGCACCAATCCTAAAATGGCGCCACTGACACTGGAGACGAGAAAGGGAGGGACGAAAAAGAAAGCTGTGAATGCAGTTCCCATCAACAGTTTGGCATAGGGGACTGCGAGCAGGGAGGCGATGACGCCTGTTCCGATGACTTCCCCGACAGCTGCCAACCATGTCTTTCTGAAATACTTATAGAAGACGCCCGCAAGAAAGGCACCGATCATCCCGCCTGGAAATGCGAGCAAAGAGCCTGTGCCTGTCAGGATGCGGACAAGCCCAGTTAAAAAAGCGATGATAACGGCCGGAACGGGCCCGAGCATGATGGCGGCGATGACATTGACGGCATGTTGAATCGGGTAGGCGCGTGCGATGCCGGCCGGAAAGTAAACAAATGTCGAGCCTGCAACCGCGATGGCGACGAACATAGTCATGATGACCATTTTTCGTGTGTTCATGACAATGTCATTCCCTTGCCATTCCCTTGTGGTTGCCGAATGAACTGCCGATCTTGGATGACATCTTCCTCCAATGTATAAAGGGCATTCAAGAAATAGGTTTTAAAATCACCCGGACCTGAAGCGTGCTCCGCGGCTTTTTCCCCGGCTTTCTTGTAAAACGCCAATGCAGTGGTCACGGCGTTGAATGGCTCATCCTCCGCCACGGCTAAGAAAGCTCCCGCAACGGCGCTGAGGAGACAGCCTGCACCTGTCAAATGTGACATAAGCGGATGCCCGCCTGTCACGCAACTCGTTCCATGCCGATCCGCCACAATATCCCAAGGACCGGTGACTGCAACGACACAGTTATACATGTGAGCAATTTCCTCTGCAAGGGCGGTAATATCCGCTTCACCATCCCCTGCATCAACCCCTTTGAAACGCCAGTCGACTCCAGCGATAGCAGCTAGCTCCCCTGCGTTGCAACGGATGAGCGCCACATCCACTTCCCTCAAAATCCTCAAAACGGCCTCTTTCCGGAAAGCGGTTGCACCCGCGCCGACTGGATCTAGGACGACAGGAACCCCTTGTTGATTGGCGCTTTTCCCTGCCAAGAGCATCGATGTTACCGTGTCCTTTTTCAATGTTCCGGTATTCAACACGGTACAAGAGGAGGCGGCGGCGATTTCGGCAGCTTCTTCTATCGCATCTGCCATGACGGGAGAAGCCCCGAGAGCCAGCAAGCCGTTCGCTTGGAAATTGGCGACGACGATATTCGTTATACAATGAATTAGCGGGCGTTCTTCACGCAGTTTCTGTATCAAAGTTGTCATAGTTTATCCTCCCTTAGATTTTATCTGGTTCTAAAGTCTTGTAATGCAAGCAATTCGACAAAAAGGCAAGCAAATCCTTCGCATCAGCAATCAAAACCTTCACGAGTGCAAGCAAACAACCCGCGAACATAAGCAAATAGGGCAGGGTGCAAGTCGATGTACAGCCCCATGACTGGCAGGTGCATATGAAAAAGCCGCTCCTCATCGCAGATTTGGAAGCGGCTGTACGAATTGTTTAAGCGTTTCCACTTCCCTACGCTGGTTTGACCCAGATCAGGTTCCAAGGGTCCGCATAAATGCATCTCAGCCTCTCATAAGACTCCCCTAGCGGTAGATTATTCTATTATAACTTAACAATAACACAATATGACGAACGGCTCAACGTGCGCAAAGGGAGAAGGAAAAAACTCCTGCAATTGCCATAATGCATCGTTATAAATGCCTATTAGAGATCCAATTCTTCCTTGCCATTCAAAATCAATTTAAACGTGACGTCCGCTTTTAACGAGTCGGAGACGGAACAGTATTTCTCTTTTCCAAGCCGAATAGCCCGCCAGATTTTATGGCTGTCGATGTCGCCATCGATGACAAAAGTCACTTCGACGGCCGTAAAGCCTTTCGGAGGTTCTTCTTTTCGCGTGCCGTCTGTAATGATCTCAAGCTTCTTTATTTTATCGAGCTGGGCTTTTAAGAGCATTGTTACATCGATTCCGATGCAACCTGCCACCGCTCCGAGTAGCATTTCGGTAGGGGTTGCCCCTTTCCCTAAACCGCCATATAGTTCTGTTGCATCCATATTGACATCATAGCCGGAATCGCCGACTGCGGTAAAGGCGCGCCCGCCTGTCCATGTTGTCGTTACTTTCATTGTTAAACACCCTTTCTTAATAATTCAAACTTGTCCCGGGACCGACCGGGATTCCGAACACATACCAGAGGATGAAGAAAATCGTCCATCCAAACAGAATGATGATGGAGTAGGGGAGCATAAGCGAAATCACTGTTCCTACACCGTTCTCCTTGCCATAGCGCTGCGCGAAGGCTACGACAAGGGGGAAGAAGGGCATTAGCGGCGAGATGATGTTTGTTGATGAATCGCCAACCCGGTATGCCACTTGGGTCACTTCCGGTGAAATGCCCATCTGCATGAACATCGGGACGAAGACCGGTGCCATGATTGCCCATTTCGCCGAATCCGCAGCGATGAACAAGTTAATGACTGTCGTAATGAAAATCAGGGCGACAAGTAGTGGTGCCCCATCTAGATGGATGGCTTGCAAGAAGGCTGCCCCTTGCACCGCGATAATCGTCCCCAAATTTGTATAGTTGAATAACGCCACGAATTGTGCTGCGAAAAAGATCAGCACGATGAACCCTGCCATTGTTTCCAATGAACCTGTCATCAAATTGGCGATATCTTTATCGTTTTTTACTGATTTTGTAACCAAACCATAAACAATACCTGGTATTAAAAAGATTAACATCATGATGAAAATAATACTGCTCATAAAAGGCGATTTGATAATGCTACCGCCTTCACCTCGTAAGACTCCGTTTTCGGGAAGAACCAGAAGAGCGATTGCGACGATCGTGATTAAAATAGAAAGGTTTGCCCATAAAAGTCCTTTCTTTTCTAGAGAAGAAATTTGGTTTTGATGTTCGACATCTCCAACGGGTATATATTTCCCTAATTTGGGCTCGATCAGCTTATCCGTTACGAACGTTCCAATGATAACGATCAAGAAGGTGGAAGCAAACATGAAAAACCAGTTGCTGGTCGGATAGACGATATATCCGGCATCTAATATCCGTGCAGCTTCCGTTGTAATTCCGCTTAAGAGCGGGTCATTCGTCCCCAAAAACAGATTGGCGGAGTATCCACCGGCCACCCCGGCAAACGCTGCAGACAATCCAGCCAACGGATGCCGTTTAAAACCTAAAAAGATGATGGCACCAAGCGGCACCAGTACGACATACCCGACAGAGGCAGCAACGTTGGACAGTACACCCATCAGCACCACAATAGGTGTGACGAATCTTCGCGGCGCCTTTGAGACAGTATTCGTCATTAAAGCACTGATATAGCCACTTTTCTCGGCAACACCCACTCCGAGCATCGCTACAAGTACTGGACCGAGGGCTACGAAAGAAGTGAAGTTAGACACAACGTTGGAAAACATGTAAGCAATGCCTTCGGGAACAAGCAAGCTGACTGCTTTAACCGTCAACATCTCCATCTGACCCGTTTCATGATTGACCCCTTCAAAGCTGACGCTCGTTCCTGTCAGATAAAAAATATGAGAGCAAGCAATGACAAGCAAAGTGAAGAGGATGAAAATTGTCACAGGATGCGGTAATTTATTTCCTTTTTCTTCGATGAAGTTCAACAGTCGAATCGACTTTGAGCGTCTGGATGGATCCATCCTGTCCCTCCTTGTAAATAAGATCGTTCACAGTATAACATCTCGGTACGGATAGGACGCGTAAAATGGATTCGGCGCCAAGACGTAACCATTAAATAGGGAAGCGAATTGCCATCTATAGAAGGGGCGTCCGCTGTAGCTCAGTCTGAATGAAGATGCATCAATATAAAGGGAACCGAATCCTAGGCGTTCGATGCCGGATTTTCTTCGATCTTCCCTATAGGATGCCCATTTTAGAGAGAGGCATGATCAGAAGGAGATGAAAAGATAGGGAGGAAGGAAAAGTCATGATTGCCTTCCCAAAAGAATTTTTGCTATCAAAAATGATGTATACAAATGTAGTGGCGTTGTAAACGTAATTGTATACAATTGTAAACAATTACGTTTACAAGTATACAAACAAGTACACATCCTTTATTTATATAAGTATACGTAAATGTGTACATGTTTACGCTCGCGCACACAACATTACAGTTGTGTTATAAATGAAGGGATAGTATTGATTTGTCTAGAAAACTCCAGTACCATTTTAGTGGAAAGAAAGATTAAGGGAAGGGTGATTGGATTGACGGAATCTAGAATTGCAGCAATTGACGTAGGTAACGATTCATTGAAAGCTATTTTTGGAAAGTTGGAAACGGAACTCAATATCCCGAATGTGATTGCGCAGGATGTTGCAGATCGTCCGATTATCGGTATTGAAGAATTGGACAATCAAGACCCGACAGAAGGTATCCATATCCGTTTGCACTCTCCTACACTACATGACAACAATGCCATTTACCGTGTTGGGAAATTGGCGACAAAGAGCGGGAATTCTACGGAGTTGGATCCGGGAAGTAACAAATCTGAGGAAGATCAGACACTTGTAATGTTGTTTGCTGCATTAGCATTGGATGCAGCGCGTGAAGAAAACAAAAGTGTTTTTAAACGTAATAATAATGTAATTGAGGCGACATATACGCTTGGGACGGGCCTTCCACTAAGAGAAGTGAAGGAAGGGAAGGATGTAGGCTATCGTTCCCAACTACTCGGTTCGGTTCACCAAGTCGAGTTTTTAGTGACTCCTAAATACCAAGGGTTGAAAGTGAATCTGAAATTCGATGAAGTGAAAGTGTATCCGGAAGGGTTCGCGGCATTTATCAATCTCGTAATGGACAATCACTTGAATATCATCAATAAAGAGCTGATTGACAAACGGATTCTTATCCAAGATATCGGGGGATTGTCGACGGATGTGGCGGTTATTAAAAACCGTAAAGTGGATGACGATAAGGCACAAGGCTTCAATTTAGGTGTTTCGGAGTCTCTGGACAAGATTCGCGAAGAGATTTACGCGCGCCATGGCGTTGAGCTAGATAGCCGTTCTGATGTGGTCGATATCATTACGAAGAAAAATGACCGCAATCATATTATGGTGCGGGGAAGCCGGACGAGCGTGCATGACATCGTCGATCGGATCCTGTTAGACTTGGCGAAAAAGCAGTATCGTCACTTGCGCAACATTTGGCAAAGAAACTCACAAACGGAAATCTGCTATTTCATCGGTGGCGGTTCCATCGTATTGAAAGACTATTTGAAGACGTTGAATAACAGTTTGGATGGCTATAACATCGATTTCTTCGAGGATGAAAAAGAAAGCGTCTGGATGATGGCCAACGCGTATTACAAACTGATTTCCGATTTTGCCCGAAAAAACCAGCCGGCGAAGCCGAGGGAAGAAGAAAAGTTAGCGAAAACAAAATAGGTGATGAACCATGAGTGAAACTGGTTTGAAAAGGGGGCAGCCGATCACATTCCGGCTGCCTTCCGATACATCTGACCATACATTAAAGCAATTGCAGAAGCTAAAAGAAGTGGAAAGAAGGAATTTTTCCAGTAAAATCGCCCAGTTTGTCATTGAAGGGGTGAATGATTCCCTTATCAAGCAGCGGGAAGCCATTTCGATTCCATTACCGAAAGGCTTAACGAAAGCCCAACGCGATTGGTTGAGGCATGAGCATTCCGAAGCGCTCTTAGGGAGCATCGTCTATCAGCTGATTGCTGATCCAGTCCGTACGGCGGCTCTCTATGCCTCATTGAACAGTAACGCTATCGATGCCGATGCAGCTCTGTATGTGCAGCATGAGACAACGGCTGCGTTAGATGAACCGGCAATACCGCAAATACCGGAAAATCCATTGCCGAGCAGTGTTGTCGATGATGGCGATGATTTGGATAATTTTGATTGGGATCAGGTGGCGATGACAGAAAGCGCGCCTGTTGAGGTGGAAGAAGAAACGGATCCTTTAGCGGATTTTCTCGCTCAAATGAATAAATGAAGCAGTGTCTGTGCAAAGAACTGTCGTGAAAGGTCAACTTTTGCGGGGGATTGCACAGACTTTTTTTGTTGATTAGGAAATTATAAAATCTCCTACTGTGGAAAAGTGATAACCTAGTGATTTCACGTCTAGGCGCCCTGCGTTTTTGTTCTTTAGACGGAAGAGCACGGCAGTGGCTATCTGTATGTCACTACCGTGCCGTTAATCAAGCAAGCCGACCATTTTTAAACCGTATAAAATACCATCTTCGCTGACATTTGTTGTGATATATTTGGCTGCATTTTTTGCATCTTCATGTCCGTCTCCCATGGCGACGCTGTTCGCGATGGTTGTTAGCATTTCGACGTCGTTCAAGCCGTCACCGAATGCGTAAATGTTTTCTGGATGAATGCCCAATTTGTCTATAATTTGCTGAATGCCGATTGCTTTGGAGCCGCCGACAGGGACGACGTCGACCGCCAAAGGATGCCAGCGAACGAAATCGAATTCGGGAAATTGTTGTTCATATTCTTTTTCGACAGGATCTTTACAGAATAACAAGGATTGGTACAGATCGTTATTTTCGTGATAGCCTGGATCGTAATTGGGAAAATAATCGATTTTCAAGGAATGAATACCGGCAGAGACGTGTTCGTGGTCGGGGGTATTGGCTTTCATATCCTCGTGATTCATGTAGACGACCGGATGCTCGCGCTCTACTGCAACTTCCGTTAAGCGGACAAGCGCGTCCTTATTGAGCGCGTTTGTGTAAATAGGCTCGCCTTTGAAGACGACATATTGACCGTTATAGCTAACGAATGTGTCAATCTCTAATTCGTCCAATAGGTCATTGAACATAAATGGTGCGCGTCCTGTGGCAATGGCCACGATATGACCTTTTTCCTTTAAGTCGAAAATCGCCTGTTTAGTAGAGGGTGGCAGATTTTTGTCGTGATCGTATAACGTGCCATCTATATCGAAAAAAATGATTTTTTGAGTCATGGAATCCTCCTTTATGCTTTGCTTATTCTTTATTATAGCATGACATATTTTTGAGTTGGCTGCTTGCTTGTGGTATACTTTCAGTAATTATCTTGAGGAAGGAATGATGGGTGGACGATGGATAACTAATCTCTTGATTCCGAGAAATTAAATTTTTCTTTACACGGAAAACAGGATTAGTCTGTCCATTTTTAAACCATTTCCTTCCTCTCTGCACGGGCAAGAGGTTTTTTAGGAGACTTTAAATTTGGCAACAATAGGGCTAATCCTTCCGATACTACTTCGGAGGGATTTTTTTGTCCCTCCGTTTTTGGAGGAATGCACATGCTGATCGGAACGTTGAATGAGGTAACGGTGGCATATGGAGAAACGGTGATTTTGGATGGGCTGTCGGTGGATATTCCGGCAGGGGCATGTATCGCAATTGTTGGAGCGAACGGTGCGGGAAAATCGACGCTTTTGTCACTGCTGGCAGGAGAAATCGCTCCGACTTCGGGTTCGATGAATTGGGCTGGTAAAGCACCGTCCGTTACGTATTTCAGGCAGGAACAGGAAGAGGCAGGCGATGCCGACTGGGAACGGGCAGAAACGCATATCTATCGGCAAAGATGGCAAGTGCCGGAGTCTGTCGACTATACAGTGGCAAGCGGAGGCGAACGGATGAAAATTCGACTTTCCGCCGCACTTGCTGAAAACAGTGGGCTTGTTCTGTTGGATGAGCCGACCAATCACTTGGATAGTGAAGCGTTGGAGGAATTGATCCAAATCATTCAGGACGGGGAAAGTACGTATTTGGTCGCTTCCCATGATCGGCATTTTATTGACAAGGTAGCAGACTTTGTATTTGAAATCGAATATGGGAAATTGACAGTATATAAAGGGAATTACACGGATTATCGCAAGAAAAAGGAGAAGGATCGGGAAATTCAGCAGAAACAGTACGAGCAGCAACAGCGGAAAATCGCACATGTCGAAGAACAGATCGAAGCATTGGGAGACTGGTCCGCCAAAGCCCATGCGGAATCGACAAAAAAGGATGGGACGAAAGAATATTTCCGAATGAAAGCGAAAAAGCGTGACGTCCAAATCCGCTCGAAACGGAAACGGTTGGAAGCTGAGCTGGAAAAGGAGCGTATCGAAAAGCCGGAAACCGAAATCACAGTGTCGTTCGATGTGAAAGGGCGGAGGAAGAAAGGAAAACGGGTACTGGAATTGAAAGAAGTACGGAAAGACTTCGACGGACGGGAATTATTCGCGGACGTATCATTCACCGTGCAAGCCGGTGAACGAATCGCATTTGTGGGTCCAAACGGTTCAGGGAAATCGACACTGTTCCGGATGATGCTAGGAGAGGAAGGGCATGAAGGGAAGCTGTGGAAAACGGAGGGGATGACGATCGGCTATTTGAATCAAACAGTGCTCGATCTTCCGGATGTGACGATGGCGGAGTATTTCCATGTGACAACTTTTCACGAGCGAGGCATGATCCGGACCAATTTGACGAATCTCGGTTTTACGCAAGCGCATTGGAATTTGCCGTTATCCGCGCTGAGCATGGGCGAGCGTGTGAAAGTGAAGCTGATGCAGTTCATCTTGGAAGGGGCGGATGTGCTGCTGTTGGATGAGCCGACCAACCATTTGGACCTACCTTCGCGGGAGGAACTCGAAAAGACATTGGAGTCATTTCCGGGGACATTGCTGTTTGCTTCGCATGACCGCTATTTTACAGAGCGGATGGCGGAGGGGTTGCTCGTTTTTGAGAAAGGGACGATCCGGAAAGTACCGCTGACCTATGCGGAGTGGAAAGCACGTGAGAAAGTGATCCAACCCGAAAAGTCCGCAGAAGAGCGGTTGCGATTGGAAACCGAATTGCAGGCGGTGCTAGGACAGTTAAGTTTGCTGAAGCCGGGAGATAAAAAATATGCGGATTTGGATCGGGACTTTCAAGTGTTGAGCAAGCGGTTGAGAGAGTTGGATTGATAGGTATAAGAAGACAAGATATTGGCGTATATCGACCTGATATCAGCGTTTGTCGGACGTTTATTGGCGTATAACGTCTGGATATTGGCGAATCAATACTTTATACGTAATCGAACGCCGCAAACACGAAACAAACCAACATTCCCGTCTAAATTATGCTACACTGGACTTTAAAGCTGAATAGTTTCAATTACCACTAGGGGAGCCTTTTTCGAAGGCTGAGACGTGCATGGGTGCACGGACCCTTGGAACCTGATCCGGATGATACTGGCGTAGGGAAGTGGGCGCACCTTTGACAAACCTACAAATGGTAGCCGCTTCCCATCATCACCGGGAAGCGGCTTTTTGATTTTTACTTAAGAAGAAAAGGGCGGGGAATCGAATGGTACATGTGGCTTTGACGATTGCAGGATCGGATAGTGGCGGCGGTGCGGGGATTCAGGCGGATTTGAAGACGTTTCAGGAACTCGGGGTGTTCGGGACATCCGCTTTGACGGCGGTGACGGCGCAAAATACGTATGGGGTGTCGGCGATCCAGCCGATGGATCTATCCATCATTACTGCGCAGATTCAGGCGGTGAAAGAAGACTTTGCTATACAGGCGGTCAAGACAGGGATGTTGTTTTCGGCGGAAATCATTCAGGCGGTGGCGGCTGAACTGCGTGATAGCGGTATCCCGCTTGTCATCGATCCGGTAATGATTGCGAAGGGTGGCGCGTCGCTGTTGAAAGAGGAGGCGGTTGATGCATTGAAGTCCGCGCTTATTCCCATTGCGACTGTCGTGACGCCGAATATTCCGGAGGCGGAAGTATTGACAGGATTGGAAATAAAGTCGGAATCAGACATAGAGAGAGCGGCGGAGCATATAATGGCTTTAGGCGCCCATTCGGTTGTCATCAAAGGGGGCCACTGGAAAGAAGCGCCGTTTGCAGAAGATCTGTTTGCCGGATCGGACGGCACGCGTTTTTCAGTCCGCTCGCCATGGGTGGACACTAAAGACACGCATGGGACAGGGTGCACGTATTCCGCCGCACTCGCCGCTTTTCTTGCAGATGGGGAGTCGTTGCCGGAGGCGGTCATTTCTGCGAAATGTTTTATCCATGCAGCCATTGAAAATGGCTTGGGTATCGGAGGCGGTCACGGTCCGACGAATCATTGGGCTTACAACCGTAAAGGTGGGAATCTAATGGAAGGGGTTGCGGTGATTGGATAAGAAGAAACTGAAATTGTATTTCATTCTCGGGACAGTGAATGTGGTAGGGCGCGACCCGCTTGTCGTATTGGAAGAGGCATTGAAGGGCGGCGTAACATGCTTCCAGCTTCGGGAAAAAGGGCCGGGAGCACTGGAAGGGGAAGCGTTGCGGTCATTTGCCAAAGCGTGTAAAGAACTCTGTCATCGCTATAACGTTCCGTTTATCGTCAATGATGATGTCGCTCTTGCGTTAGAGGTCAGAGCGGATGGCGTCCATATTGGTCAGGAAGACGGTGACATTTCATCGGTTCGTCGTCAAATAGGACCGTCGATGTTGCTTGGCGTATCTACTCATAATGTAGAAGAAGCACTAGCGGCGGCTGAAGCAAAGGCCGATTATATTGGCATTGGTCCGATTTATAGCACAAAGACTAAAACAGATACACAGCCTGTCGTCGGTCCCGAAATGATTCGACGAGTGGCATCATTGCTGCCAGGATTGCCGATCGTCGGTATCGGTGGCCTATCAGAAAGAAAAGCAAGGGCGGTTATTCATGCGGGTGCTTCGGGCATAGCAGTCATCTCCGCAATTGCGGGGCAGGATGATCCGTTGGAAGCGGCACGCCGATTGAAAGGGGCGGTCCGACTGTCATTGACGGGTGTGGAAATGTAAAAATTGTAGTTTAACTTGATTCAGCAGAAGTCCCTCACTTCCGTAAGTGGCGGGATGAATGCTAGAATGCATTTCAATCAGAGGGAGTCCAAACTCCCTGTAGCTGACGCTTCGCTTTCAGTACAAAAAGATTTGCTGATTAGAGGAACTCAGGCTAAGTTCACCGCGTCCTGAATGAAAATGCCTTAATTTCTGCGTTCTTTGCAGAAATTAAGGCATCAGCTATTGGAAAGCGCAATTCAAAATCTGGACGCAATTACGCCGAGGCGTAATTGATAAAGGAGAGCCGTGCCCCAGTTTGAAAGGGGTACGGCTCTTTTGGCCGTAAAAGACGTTTAACGAAACCTTAAGTGTGCCACACTTTTAGAAGGAGGGAGTGTGGTTTATTGATGAAGGATACGGCGGTATTTGAAATTAAATCGGTCATGCATCGGCCGGATTTGATCTATTTTACGTGGAATGATGTTGGCGGACGATATCATGTTTACAAAGACGGTGTCCATCTTTACGAGGGGACGGTGCCGGAATTTAGTGACGGTGATTTCAAGCATGCAAAACTCTATAATTATTCCATCGAGCGGGTAGTTGGCGGGGATGTGGTGGACGTCATCGCATTGCAAACATCCGCGTTCGCGGAAGAGAAGAACAAGGAAAATCCGCTGCAATCACTGGTAATGACGACGATTGTCGCCAAGACACAAATCGCACTCGCTTGGGAGGAGATGACAGACGTTTACGAATACGAAATCTACCGGAATGGGGTGTTTCTCCAAACGGTGGATGTGAATCGCTATATCGACCGGAATTTTGAACTGGATGAGTCGTATACATACACGATCCATGCCAAGCGTCCGCTTTTGAAGTCGGAAGAACGGTTGAATGTCAGTAAATCGATCGCGTCTACGCTCTTTGACTGGTTGAATCGAACGACTTCCAAGGAGGAGGCGGCCATTGAAAGTTTCTCGGTGACAAAAGTGATTGCCGAACCGAAGAGATTGTTGACACCTGTCGGGGAAAGGGAAAGACTGTTGAACGTTGAGCGGTGGGCATTCCGCTATACAACTTTTTTGGCGGATGAGTGGGTGCTGAATCCCCATCCGTTGACGTTAAACCGCTATTTCAAAGGAGATGGCCGGGAATTTGATCCGAACGGGGAAAGCTTTCGTACCCGCGTTGATATTGAACTGGCCTATGATCTTGAACGGTCACCGCTTTTCTTCACGAAAAATATTGGTCCATCTATCGCCTACAACCGCTTGAAGCACTTTAGAGAAAAAGCGACCGCCTCTTTCGATGGGATTTCTGTGCAACGGAAGGATCACAAAGAAGGCGAGGCCGGTTTTCATCTGACGCATGCTGTTGGGAATCCATTGACGACTGCACCTAAAATCGATTATGAAGTACGGGCGGTATTGCGCCGGGACGGGACATTTGATTTGACGGGTACGCACGATGCTGCCCCCCATCATGAAGTCTATTTAATGCAAGGTTCTGGAGATAACTGGTTTCCGATTCATCAAGTTGAGAGTAAAGGCCTAGCATGGATGGCCCCAGTCTTAGCCTGGGAATACTGGCGGATCTCAAATTTTACATCGTCATGACAGTTGACAAGCCCTTTCTACCTTTAGAGAGGGTTTTTAGTTTGATGAAAAATGAGGTATAAGGAGGCCTTAATTTTCAGAAAACAATTATAGTAAAATTGGGACTATTGTGATATATTTGATAATGAATCAAACAAAAAGGGGGATATTCATATGAAAAAGTTTGGTATTTTCACTTTAGTCCTATCGTTCATGCTCATTCTTGCGGCATGCGGTACTGATCAAGGGGAAAGCTCTGAAGAAACTTCAGGCGATAGTTCAGGGAACGATAGTACGGAAGTATACAAAGTGGGAGTAGACAACACATACCCGCCGTTCGAGTTTGAAGTGGATGGAGAATTGACAGGAATCGATATTGATATTATGACAGCGATTGCGAAAAACCAAGGATTTGAAATCGAATATGATGCCATGGACTTTGGGGGCATTATTCCGGCGATGCAAGCAGGTCAACTGGACATTGCGATTGCCGGCATGAGTATTACAGATGAGCGTAAAAAAGTCGTGGATTTCTCGGATCCGTACTTCGATGCAGGTCTGACTTTAGTCGTTGGAGGGGAGACGACGGACATTCAATCGATCGAAGATTTGAAAGGTAAAACGGTTGCTGTGAAAAATGGAACAACCGGAGCGCAGTTTGCGATGGATCATGAAAGTGAATATGGATATACGATCGTTCAATTCGATGATAGTCCTGCCATGTTCCAAGAAGTTCAAAATGGCAATGCAGATGCTTTAATCGAGGATTATCCTGTAATCGCTTACGCGATACCTCAAAACAATCTCGGTTTGCAAATCGTTGGGGAGCGGTTGAATGGAGACCAATATGGAATTGCGGTATTGAAAGGAAAAAATAGCGATATTTTGCAGAAGATCAATGAGGGTTTACAAGAACTTCGCGATAGCGGGGAATACGATAAGATTCTAGATAAGTATCTCAGTGAGTGAATAGCCTTTAAAAAATATAGCGTGTTTCTTGCGCTATATTTTTTTAACTAGATTTAGCGGAAGTGCCCACTTCCATAAACGGGGATCAAATGCATCAAGGCGCATTTGAATAAAAGGGGATGAGTGGATGGATACGATTATTGCAGCATTGCCCTATTTGATGGCTGGTTTGAAAGTAACTTTGTACATCTTTTTCTTTTCGATTATCTTTGGCTTTTTGGTTGGATTGGTAACGGCTTTGATGCGCCTGACATCCATTAAACCGTTAAACTGGATTGCAAAGGTTTTCGTGGATATCGTTCGGGGAACGCCGTTTATTGTTCAGTTATTTTTCATTTATTTTGGATTGAATGGGCTTGATTTTATTTCGTTGGATCGGACTGTAGCGGGAATTCTAACCGTTTCTTTAAATGCGGGTGCATACTTCTCCGAAATTATCCGCGCCGGTATCCAGTCGATTGATAAGGGGCAGACAGAAGCGGCTAGGTCACTTGGATTAACTCAAGCTCATACGATGCGTTTCATTGTTTTGCCGCAAGCTTTTCGAAGAATGTTACCGACGATCACCAACCAGTCCATTATCAGTTTCAAAGACACGTCCTTGCTTTCCATAATCGGGATTGCGGATATTGTGCAGAAAGGGAAGGTGCAGGCCAGTACGACTTTCCAACCTTTTGAAATTTGGTTGACGGTTGGTGTCATTTACTTCATCGTCATTTATTTGCTATCCGTGCTAGCTAGCTTTGTTGAAAGGAGGTTCGTTCTCAGATGACGTTGATTCAGGTGCAGAATTTGAAAAAGTCCTTTGGGGAGCTTGAAGTGTTGAAAGATATCAATGTGGCCATACAAGAGCGGGAGGTCGTCTGTGTAATCGGTCCTTCGGGATCAGGGAAAAGTACATTTTTACGCTGTTTGAATCGGCTGGAAGACATTACAGGTGGCCATGTCATTATCGATGGGCAAGACATTACTGACCCAAAGCTCGATATTAATAAAATCAGGCAAAATGTTGGCATGGTATTTCAGCAATTTAACTTATTTCCGCATATGACCGTTTTGCAAAATATTATGTTAGCGCCTATGAAACTGGGGAAAGGCGATAAAGAATCACTTGAAAAGAAGGCGTTGGAGCTGCTGGCGAAGGTTGGATTGTCCGACAAAGCGAAAGGGTATCCCGGCGAACTATCGGGCGGGCAAAAGCAGCGGGTCGCCATTGCCAGAGCATTGGCGATGGACCCGAAGATCATGCTATTTGACGAACCGACTTCCGCATTGGATCCTGAAGTGGTAGGCGATGTGCTTGCTGTCATGAAGCAGCTTGCCGTTGAGGGAATGACAATGGTCGTTGTGACGCATGAAATGGGTTTTGCGCGAGAAGTAGGGGACCGCGTCATTTTCATGGATGGCGGCTATATTGTGGAGGAAAACATACCGAAAGAATTATTCGGGAATCCACAGGAAGTTCGGACGCAGGCGTTTCTGAGTAAAGTTTTATAAAATTGGGGGGAAAGCTTATATATGCTTTCCTTTTTTTATGGAAATAGACGTAACGAATTGAATCGTTTTTCGATTACAAGCGCTCCCTTTGACATGTGGGAGCGCGTCTGCTATCATTACCTTGAATTCGAGATATTTGTTTGCTGATCATTTAGGGGAATTGTATATGAAGAAATTAGGGGAAGCTTGAACACCGTTCAATGCCCGATAATTTGAGGGATAAGGGAGAGGTTAAGATGAAACATATTTTCAAACCAGGCAAAGATGCAACGAAGCCGGTATTTCTTATGTTGCATGGTACGGGTGGTACGGAACAGGATTTATTGCCGCTTGCGGAGATGGTCGATCCAGATGCAGCCGTGCTAAGCGTTCGTGGCAATGTGCTTGAAAACGGCATGCCACGCTTTTTCCGCAGATTGGCGGCAGGTGTTTTTGATGAGGAGGATTTGATCTTCCGAACAAAAGAACTGAATGATTTCTTAGACGAAGCCGCAAAAGAATATGGTTTTGACAGATTGAATATCGTTGCAATTGGGTATTCTAATGGAGCCAACATTGCCGCGAGCTTGCTGTTCCATTATGCAGATGCGTTGAAAGGTGCGATTCTGCATCATCCGATGGTTCCGCGACGCAGCATCGATTTGCCGGATTTGACGGGGACACAGGTCTTTATCGCTGCGGGTAAAAATGATCCGATGTGCACGGCGGAAGAGTCGGAAGAGTTGGATGAATTACTGACAGATGCGGGCGTGGAAACGGCTGTACATTGGGAGATGAATGGCCATTCGTTAACGCGTACGGAAGTCGATGCAGCGGCGGAATGGTACAACGCAGTATTTGGAAAATGAAGCAGAAGCGAGGCATATGAGATGGGTTTCTTTGCAAAATTATTTGGAAAATCAACAACAGAGGAGACGGTTAACATGACAAAAACAAAAACAGCAATCGTATACTATAGTTCGGGCGGTACGAATTACCAACTGGCACAATGGGCAAAGGAAGCTGCAGAAGCGGCTGGTTCTGAAGTGAGAGTGATGAAAGTGGCAGAAACAGCTCCACAAGCTGCCATCGATTCAACACCGAGTTGGAAAGCACATACGGAAGCGACAAAAGATGTGCCTGTTGCGACAGGCGATGATCTCGAATGGGCAGATGCGATCATCTTTAGCGTACCGACACGTTTTGGGAATGTCGCTAGTCAGGTCCAAGGTTTCTTCGATACATTGGGCGGACATTGGTTCCAAGGAAAGCTAGCCAATAAAGCCGTGAGTGCCATGTCTTCTGCACAAAATCCGCACGGCGGACAAGAAGCGACAATCCTGTCCCTTTATACAACGATGTACCATTGGGGTGCCATTGTTGCAGCACCAGGATTTACAGATCCAGTGACATTTGCAGCAGGCGGAAACCCGTACGGTACGAGTGTCACAGTGGGACAGGACGGAAAAATTGCTGACGATGAAGCGGCGATCAAAGCGGCTGTTGCCCACCAAGCAAAACGCACCGTGCAAGTAGGGACAGTGTTAAAACAATTGAACGCATAATACATGGAAACCGACCTGTGAGGGTCGGTTTTTGTGTCTTTACAGATACGTCGATCGTAAATGGCATGCGAGTTGAATTTTCAAGGAGTCTTCGTTATCGTTTAAGTCCAATTGCAATAGATGCTCGATTTTCCGAAGTCGTTGGTACAGGGTATTGATGTGAATATGCAGTTTTTTCGCTGTTTTTGTGGCGGAACGATTGGCGTTGAAATAGGCGAGCAACGTTTCTTCCAACTCCGTTTTCGATTCGTTAGAGGCGGAGAGAGGTACAAATACTTCATTGATGAATTGCTCGATTTCCTCGGGTGGCTGATTTAAAAAGAGCCGGTTTAACCCGATGTCTTCATATCGGATCATATCGGATCGATTCCGCGAGGCGAGGTAAGCGAGCGTTTTGGTCGCCTCCTCGTGTAATTTTTGAATCGACTGCAACCCTTTATAAGTCGCACTGATGCCGGCACGGAAAGCAGGATTCCCATCCGCATCCCAATCGTTCTTGATGGTTTGGAATTTTTGTCGGATAGCCTGAAACTGATCAGGTTTATCCAAAGGAGCAAGAAGGATGACCTGGTTTTGTAATCCGTAAATCATCGATGCCGTCATAGGTAGCTTCTTTTTCAGTTTCAGAACTAAATGATGAATCTTTATTGCAAGGATTTGCAAGTCTGTGTAATTCGGTATTTCAAAAATGGTAAGGAACCAGTGTGAGGAAACGTCCAGGCCATTCTCCTTTGCAAGCACTTCCAAATGTTCATTGTTAGGGGCGTCCAGCAATGTAAGGAATTGCTCGTGTGTCTTTTTATAAAAAAATTCAGTGACCGTCTGATTTTTAATTAATTCCAATGTCAGAATGGAACAGCCTTGTTCGAGTGCAATATGATCTGATTCGGAAATGCTTTCTTTCACATGAAGGATAAAACAACCGAGAAAAACGATGCCGTTATAGATCGGGTACAGATAAACCATTTTAGCAGGAAATCCAATTTCAAGATGGATTGGTTTTCTGCTACTCGCAAAGATATTTTTTAGCTCGTGTGGATCGGGGGTGGATAATTCTTGAAAGGAATTCGAATAGAATTTCTCTTCGATATTGCTGAAAAAGGTGACTGGACAATCGATCATTTGATTGAATGCATGGATCATCGCTTCAATCCCTCTGTTTTCCAAGGAAATGGCCGTCAACGTTTCCTGCACTTCATGTCTCTTTTGAAGTTGGCTGTTCCGCTCTTCCAGTTGCGTGCTCAATTGAGTGATCTCTCCAATTCGGCGTTGTGCTTCCGCGTAATACTGTGCATTTTGAATCGCGATGGCGGCTTGTTCCGCAAACACTTGTAATAAAAGCAAATCATTTTCGTCTAACACTTTTTTCCGTTTCAATTGGTGGGTGGTCATCACCCCAATCCGTTTCCCTTCAAGCGAAATCGGAACGCAAATAAGGGTTTCAGGCCCCGTTGTAGAAGTTATGGACGTTGTAAGCGTCTGAAGATTCGCTTTGGAAATATGAAAATCATCCATTGTGTTCATCAATTCCTCATGGGAGTTAAAGAACCTGCCAATCCCATCCTCAAATACTTTACCTGTAATAGATTCCCCCTTTTTCACCTTGAAATTGTAGATATTGTCCGTGAATCCAATGGGTGCTTTCGCAAGTAGCCGATCGGATGCTTCATCGTAAAGCAATAAGTATCCCGCATCGGTGGCAGGGATCACTTTTAGGGCGTTGCGCATAATCTTTTTCAACACTTCGTCAAGGTCCAGGCTGGAGGTGATGGAACGGATGCTATCGACTAAAATGGTCAGTTCATTTTCATTCATATGATCTTGCAATAATGAATGTGGTGATTCGAATTCTGTCATTTTGAAGGTCTCCTTCCCATTGTGATGTAGGATTATCCATATAAAAAATAGGAATTGTATGAAGATACACATTGTTTCAAGGATAACCCCAGTGTATAGTAAGGAACATAAATTGAAAAGGGCTAAAATTCGAACTAATTGTAAGCGCTTTATTTGTTGGTAATATGGTAACTGTCTATAGTTAGTGATGGCTAGTAAAAAGTGGAACTGGGGAGGGAAAAAGATGATAGAAACAATGAAGGTGGCAAATAGCTTTCCGATGTGGATCATTGCCATGTTGGTTGTAGGGACGGTTATTTTTCAAGCGGTTATGTTTATTCGGATTGCTTCAAGAGCGAGTGCGGATGTTGGACTGACGAAGTCTGAAGTGAGAGCGGCCGTGAGAACGGGGGCCATCAGTTCGTTAGGACCTTCTTTTGCAATTATTATTGTAGCGATCTCGTTAATCACGTTTATAGGAAATCCGGTGACATTGATGCGGATTGGAATTGTTGGATCGGCACCGATCGAAACGGTGGGTGCAAGCCTTGGCGCACAGGCGGCTGGCGTCGATTTGGGATCACCGGAATTCAGTCCACAGGCATTTACAAATGCCGTTTGGGTCATGACCCTTGGTGGTATGGGTTGGCTGTTATTTACAGCCCTTTTTACGAAATCATTGGGGAAAATGGAAGCTAAAGTTGCGAAGAAAAAGAGCAATGTGACGTTGATGAAAGCTGTTTCCACAGCAGCGATGATCGGTGCTTTCAGCTATCTTGGAGGAAGCGAGATGGTGAAAGGGGTCAATGAGTCGATCGTATTCGTCGTTGCCTTTCTCGTAATGCCGGTCATTCTGTGGGCTTCCAATCGGTTTAAAGCAAGCTGGTTAAAAGAATGGTCGCTTGGATTAATAATTGTCGTTGGGATATCGGTAGGCTATCTATTACTTTAAAGGAAAGGCGGGAGAAAAACGATGACGATTAGCAATGAAGTGGAAAGTGAAGTTGTGGAACAAGTACAAGGAAAAGCGGCAGACAATGCTATTGATTTTGAAACGTTTCATGAAAAATCACATTTTTGGGGTCGCTTAACGATTTGGAGCGTTATTATATTTACAATGTCTTTACCCCTCTATTTATCCTTCGGTCTTGGTTTTCATCCGGGCTGGTCTTCGATTCTTGCAGGGTTCATGGCTTACGCAGCAATTGTTGCGTTTGTTTGGGTAATCGAGCCAATTAGTTACTATCCGACTTTAGGCGTTTCGGGCACCTACTTGGCGTTTTTAACGGGAAACATCGGGAATATGTGTCTGCCAAGTGCTTCCATCGCCCAAAGTGTCGTCGGTGCGGAACCTGGGACAAGAAAAGGGGAAATTACGGCAACGCTTGCCATTTCGGCCGCATCCATTGTCAATACGGTTTTCCTCTTGTTTGTCATACTTGGCGGTTCGTACCTCATTACGATGATGCCCGACTCGTTAACCGCTGCATTTAAGTTTGTATTACCGGCAATTTTTGGCGGGGTCATTGCCCAATTTGCATTGCAAAAACCGTTATGGGGAGTGATCGGAATTGCCTTTGGTTTGTTTGTCAATCTAGGTCCGGTTCCACGTCCCTTACAGACATTTCTGTGCATACTCGGAACGGTTGTCGTTTGTATGCTACTTGAGAAGATGAAAAATAAAAAGACGGCATAATTATAATGAAATAGGCTTAAATGGAGGCGAGATGGATGAGTCAACAAGTGAAAGAAGCAATCGAAACGAAAAAGCAATTGATGGAACTGCTAGCAAGTCGCGAAGATGAGATGATCGCGATTCGGCGTCATTTACATGAGAATCCCGAACTGTCATTTAAAGAAGAGAAGACGGCACAATATATTGCGGATTTTTATCAAGGTAAAGACGTGGATGTGCAAACGAATGTCGGCAATGGCTATGGTATCGTTGTGACGATTAAAGGCGATCGACCAGGAAAAACAATCGGTCTTCGTGCTGATTTCGATGCATTGCCGATCCGCGAGGAAACGGATGTGCCGTTCAAATCGAAAAACGACGGTGTCATGCATGCTTGTGGGCATGATGGGCATACCGCTTACATGATGGTTTTGGCGGATTGTTTGATTCAACTGAAGTCCTCCATTGCAGGGACGATTAAAATTATTCATCAGCATGCAGAGGAAACACCGCCGGGCGGGGCGAAAAGTATCGTTGAATCAGGCGTGCTGGATGATTTGGATCAAGTTTTTGGGACGCATTTGATTCCGGCACTACCGACGGGCACAATCGGATATCGCAGCGGTTATGCGATGGCAGGAAGAACGTATTTCAAGCTGGTGATCCAAGGGAAGGGCGGTCACGGATCGTCTCCGCATCAGTCTAATGATCCGATCGTTGCAGGTGCTCATTTTGTTACAGCTATCCAAACCATCGTCAGCCGCCGCTTGAATCCGTTTGAAATGGGCGTCGTCACGATTGGTTCATTTGACGGGAAAGGTTCGTTTAATGTCATCAAAGATAGCATCGAGATTGAGGGCGATGTCCGTTACATGAACACGGAAACGCAGCAATTGATCGAACAGGAGATTCGCCGCATAACAAGCGGGATCGAATTGGAATTCAATGTCCAATGTGAGCTGACGTACACAGCCGATTATCCGCCACTTTATAATGATCCGGAAACGACAGAGAAAGTGGTATCCATCCTGAGAAATTCAGAGGAGAAGGATATTCTATCAGTGGTAGAGATTCCTATGAATCCGGCGTCGGAAGACTTCTCGTATTATTTGGAAAAAGTTCCGGGTACGTTTTTCAATATCGGTTGTAAACCAAAAGGGGTGGAGAAAGCCTACATGAACCATCACCCGAAATTTGATATTGATGAAGATGCGCTTCTCATTTCCGCGAAATCGGTTGCTGAAGTTGTGTGCAGTTACTATGGGATAAATGAATAAACAAAATGCACCGTAGTGAACCAGTGGCTTATCTTTATTCGGCAAATGTTTTGTACGGAAAACGAAGCAAAGTTTCTGCTAAAGCATTTGGAGCGTCTTTGTTTCCAATAACGCCTCCATATGGTACACTAATTTTAAGTTAATAATTACGGTTTGAGTTGATGAGAGACCTGACGACATGACTGCATTTTGCAGTCGTGTGCGTTGTGGTCTCTTTTTTGTTGAAAAAAACAGCCGGATTCCAAAATATAGATTCAAAGGAGAAGATTTAAATGGCCGGATTATCAGCATTGGATAGGAATGAGATGTTTGAGAAAATGGGAACGGAGAGTTTTGATTTATTGATCATTGGAGGGGGCATTACGGGCGCGGGAATCGCTTTGGATGCAGTGACACGGGGCATGAAGGTCGCGCTTGTGGAGATGCAGGATTTTGCGTCGGGTACATCGAGCCGTTCGACGAAACTTGTCCACGGCGGCTTGCGTTATTTGAAGCAGTTTGAAATTAAAGAAGTGGCGGAGCTTGGTAAAGAACGGGCGATCGTCTATGAAAATGGTCCACATGTGACGACACCGGAATGGATGTTGTTGCCGTTTCATAAAGGCGGGACGTTCGGCAAGTTGTCGACCTCCCTAGGCTTACGCGTCTATGACTTTTTGGCAGGGGTCAAAAAGGGTGAACGACGAACAATGCTTTCCGTCGAAGAAACAATCCGCAAAGTGCCGATCGTCAAAAAAGATGGCTTGCAGGGCGGTGGGCTGTATGTTGAATATCGTACAGATGATGCCCGCCTGACGATTGAAGTGATCAAAGCAGCGGCCGAAAGTGGAGCAATAATCACCAATTATGCAAAAGCGGAGCAGTTTCTTTATAACGAGGAAAAGCAAATGATAGGTGCGGAAATTACGGATGTGCTGACGGGAAAGAAGATTTCAATCCGTGCGAAAAAGATCGTCAATGCAACCGGGCCATGGGTGGATGATGTAAGGGAAATCGATGGGTCGAAAAAAGGGAAGCATCTGATTTTATCCAAAGGGGTCCATCTTGTATTCGATCAGTCTGTATTTCCATTACAGCAGGCGGTTTATTTCGATACACCCGATAAACGCATGGTATTCGCGATACCAAGGGATGGGAAAACCTATGTGGGAACGACCGATACTTTTTATGATGGGAATCGTATAACAATTGACATTACGACAGAGGACCGTGCATATATACTGGATGCAATCCGATATATGTTCCCCGATTTACGGATTGTGGAGGCGGACATCGAGTCAAGTTGGGCAGGAATTCGTCCGCTCATTCATGAAGAGGGGAAAAATCCTTCGGAAATCTCGCGGAAAGATGAGATTTGGGAATCTGAAAATGGCCTTCTCACAATTGCGGGGGGGAAATTGACGGGCTATCGGAAAATGGCAGAAATGGTTGTCGATAAGGTCGTGAATGATTTGAATAATAAAGGGGACGGGAAGTTCGGTTCTTCTGTGACAAAGCATTTTCCAATTTCCGGAGGCGACATCGGAGGTTCCTCAAGGTTGGAGCAATTCTTAGAGGTAATAGGCAAAGAAGCAGTGCGTTTGGGGCTTGATGAAGAACAGGGCCGCAAGCTGGCGAAAATGTATGGCTCCAATGTCAATACCGTTTTTAACTATTTGCAAGATGGGAAAACATCGATTCCGCGGGTGTTAGCTGCTCAACTGATGTACGCTATTCATCATGAAATGGCCGTAAAACCTGTTGATTTCTTCAGTAGAAGGACGGGTGCGTTATTATTCGACATCGCAACGGTCACTGCATGGAAGGAGTCGGTCATTGCTGAAATGGCAAACTTGTTCGGCTGGACGGAAACCGAACAGGCGCACTATACAAAGGAACTAGAGCAGGAAATTGCGGTTGCTACGACGGCGGTGGAGTTGTAAGTTCGGTACAATTAATTGATTGGAATGAATTAATGGGAAGAGAGGAGTGACAACATGCCTTTTCATAAGCAAAGAATTTTGCCGGCGTTACGGCATTTGAAGCAGTTGGAGTCCTTGTTGAACAGTCCTTACGAATATATCGTCTTACTGGAAGTCCACATCAGCAATTTAAAAACGATTAAAAACGAAGCAGATCGTCATCGAAAAAAACTGATTATCCATGCAGACCTTATCCAAGGATTGAAAACGGATGACTATGCTGCAGAGTTTCTATGCAATGATATCCGTCCGGCGGGTATCATTTCCACTCGTTCGAATATGATTCTAAAAGCGAAGGCAAAGGGCATCATTGCAATCCAACGGATGTTTCTATTAGATACGATTGCATTGGAAAAAAGCTACTCGCTAATTGAGCGGGCGAAGCCCGATTATATTGAAATTTTGCCGGGGGTTATCCCGGAGATCATCAGCGAAGTGCATGAGCGGACCGGCATTCCGATAATCAGTGGCGGGCTGATCCGTTCGGAGGCTCATGTCCAAGCAGCGCTCGACGCCGGAGCAAAAGCAGTCACTACGTCAAACAAGCAACTTTGGGCGGCTTTTAAGAATGATTCCCCTTCGTAATTTCAAGGAAACGTATTGAATGCCATCCGTTTTTTTAGCGCATCTTGGCAAGTACCTTGTGCGTGTGAAATCTAAAACGCATTGACAGTAGTTTGAATTATTTATATAATATGGATAAGTTCATATAAAGTGGTTGAGTGTTGAGGTCCACATTTATTCATTCCGCACAGGCGGATGATTAAATGTGGACTTTTTTTATCTTCATTCAGCAGAAGACTCCCATCTCCATAGGTGGTGAGATGAATGCGTTTTGATTTACTGTTCAGCGGGTGTTCAAACGCCTGCTGAACGAAGATAAAGCCTCCGGCGGATGTCACAGATTTTGAAAGGAGTCAATTGCGCAAGCGCAATTCAAAATCTGGACGCAATTACGCCGAGGCGTAATTGATATTGTATTCGTAATCGCTTACAAAACAAAGGAGGAAGTGGAGATGACACCGTTTTTAGGGGAATTGGTTGGTACAATGATTTTAATCATTTTTGGAGCTGGGGTTGTCGGTGGGGTTCTGATGAAAAATTCGAAGGCGGAGGGTTCCGGTTGGATTGTCATTACAATCGGATGGGGTCTTGCAGTTGCGATGGGTGTTTATGCAGTCGGGAATTTCAGTGGTGCCCATTTAAATCCTGCAGTGACAATCGGGATGGCATCCATCGGTGAATTTCCGTGGGCGGATGTGCCAAGTTATATTGCTGCGCAAATGATAGGTGGGATAATCGGTGCTGTCATTGTCTATTTCCACTACTTACCGCATTGGCAGGAAACGGCGGATCCAGAAGCGAAATTGGCCGTTTTTGCTACAATACCTGCAATCCGCCATCCGTTATCGAATTTGACGAGCGAAATCATCGGTACATTTATTTTACTGCTCGGATTGCTAACGATTGGTGCGAATGAGTTCACGGAAGGTTTGAATCCTTTGATTGTCGGCGCATTGATTGTTGCAATTGGCATGTCGCTTGGGGGGACAACAGGTTACGCGATTAATCCTGCACGCGATTTAGGTCCGAGGATTGCCCACTTTTTCCTGCCGATCTCCGGCAAGGGATCATCTGACTGGGGGTATGCATGGGTACCGGTTGTCGGACCGATTCTTGGCGGCTCATTCGGCGCCCTTTTTTATCAACAAGTATTTGAAGGTGTGAACAGTCTGGCATTTTGGGTAGTCGGAGCGATTACGATTGCAATTCTTTTAGGTGCACAATTTACAATTAGAAAAGAGAAGGAAGCTGTTTTGAAGACAGAAGTTGCAGAAAGAGTATAATTGGTCTAAAAACCCATAGGAGGAATGAGCATGACGAACAGCTACATTTTGGCACTTGATCAAGGGACGACGAGTTCACGGGCAATTCTATTTGATGGGAAAGGGGAGATCTTCCACACATCTCAACAGGAATTCACCCAATACTTCCCGAAATCGGGCTGGGTGGAGCATAACGCGGATGAAATATGGAGTTCGATTCTAGCTGTCATCGCGGGTGTATTGTCAGAGAAAAACATCCATGCCGATCAAATAAAAGGCATCGGCATTACGAACCAACGGGAGACGACTGTCGTATGGGATAAACGGACGGGCGATCCGATTTACAATGCGATTGTTTGGCAATCGCGTCAAACCGCGGGTATTTGTGAAGACTTGAAAGCTGCAGGTCATGGTGATACCTTCCGTGAGAAAACCGGTTTGCTCGTCGATGCTTATTTCTCCGGGACGAAAGTGAAATGGATTTTGGACAATGTGGAAGGAGCGAGGGAGAAAGCGGAGCGGGGCGACCTGTTATTCGGAACAATCGATACTTGGCTTGTCTGGAAGCTGTCAGGCGGCAAAGCCCATGTCACCGATTATTCAAATGCTTCGAGAACG
Source organism: Sporosarcina sp. ACRSM (assembly GCF_022346545.1). Taxonomy (GTDB): domain Bacteria; phylum Bacillota; class Bacilli; order Bacillales_A; family Planococcaceae; genus Sporosarcina. The sequence continues at coordinate 237,376 of NZ_JAKRNU010000004.1, forward strand.
CTCATGTACAATATTTATGATTTAAAGTGGGACCAAGAGTTGCTAGATATCTTGGATATACCGGCATCGATGCTTCCCGAAGTCCGACCTTCCTCGGAAATCTACGCACATACGGATGAGGATCTTTTCTTTGGGCATGCGGCTCCAATTGCTGGCGTAGCAGGAGATCAGCAGGCGGCATTGTTCGGGCAGGCATGTTTTGAAAGCGGTATGGTTAAAAATACTTATGGTACGGGCTGCTTTATGCTCATGAATACGGGGGAAAAGGCGGTTAAGTCCGAACATGGCCTATTGACGACGCTCGCTTGGGGCATTGACGGTAAAGTGGAATATGCACTCGAAGGAAGCATCTTTGTCGCAGGTTCTGCGATTCAGTGGTTGCGTGATGGGCTTCGAATGTTCAGGAGTTCGGCTGAAAGCGAGCGATATGCTGAACGGGTTACATCAACGGAGGGTGTTTACGTCGTACCGGCATTCGTTGGACTAGGTGCACCGTACTGGGACAGCGATGTGCGGGGGGCAGTCTTTGGATTGACGCGGGGCACGTCGAAAGAGCATTTTGTCCGTGCAACATTGGAGGCGCTTGCCTATCAGACGAAAGATGTGCTTGATGCAATGGAAGCCGACTCAGGAATCACCTTGAAAACATTACGTGTTGACGGTGGGGCGGTAAGAAATGATTTTCTAATGCAGTTCCAAAGTGATCTGTTGAATGTGCCGGTCGAACGGCCTCTGATCAATGAAACAACCGCTTTAGGAGCTGCCTATTTAGCTGGTTTGGCTGTCGGCTTTTGGAAGGATTGCTCCGAAATTTCCGCTCATTGGCAGCTCGATCGCCCATTTGAACCTGTTATGGACCAAGCGCAGCGGGAAGACCTGTACGGGGGTTGGCAAAAAGCCGTACAAGCGGCGATGGTTTTTAAATAAGTGAGTAGTTACGAAATATCACCGCCACGCACAAAAAAACGGAAAAGCCATTTAGCTTTTCCGTTTTTTCATCACTTACTCAAATAAGCCCAAGCATATTGCGCATAAAGTTCCGCGCCAGTAGCAAGCGCATCTTCGTCGATGTCAAAGTTGCCGTGGTGATGGGACCATTCTGTATCCTTTTCCGGATTTCCGCTGCCGACAAGTGCGAAGCTGCCCGGTGCTTCATCAAGGAAGAAGGAGAAATCTTCAGCGCCCATTGTGGGTTTTTCATCGTACAGTACACCCGCACCAAATGCTTCCGCTGCGACATGTTGGACAAGTTTTGCACTTGCTTCATCATTGATGACAGGTTGTGTACCACGGATGTATTCGACTTCTGCTGTTGCACCGTAAATCGCTGCGACTTGTTCGGCATATTGGGAGATGCCTTTTTCAATTTCATCACGTGTGTCTTGATGGAATGTACGAACAGTTCCTTCGATCAGCGCGTTTTCAGCGATGACGTTGAAACGGGTACCGACTTCCATCTTCCCGACTGTTAAGACAGCCGGGCTTTGCGGGTCTATTGCCCGGGAAATGATCGTTTGCACATTCATGACGAATGAAGATGCAACGATTGCCGCGTCGATGCAGTCTTCTGGCATGGCTCCATGTCCGCCTTTTCCTTTGAAATGCACTTTGAAAATATCCGCAGCGGCAAAGGACGGTCCCGGCGTGCAAGAAACTTTATGGGTCGGCATTTGGGACCAGATGTGGATGCCGAAAACATTATCGACACCTTCCATGGCGCCTTGTTCGACCATCGCCTTTGCCCCTTGTGCAATTTCCTCGGCAGGTTGAAACAGCAGACGAACATTGCCAGGTAGTTCGTCTCTCACATCCGCTAATGCTTTAGCGGCAATGAGGAGCATGGAAGTATGTGCGTCATGCCCACATGCATGCATTTTCCCGGCAATTTTGGAAGCGTAAGGGACATGTTTGTTTAATTGTTCTACCGAAAGGGCATCCATGTCGCCGCGTAGGACCACTGTTTTGCCGCCGGAAGCCCCTTGGATTTCTGCGATGACGCCAGTCGGTTCCGTCTTCCGATAGGAAATGCCGAGCTTGTCCAAATAGTCACAGACAAAGGCAGTTGTTTTTACTTCTTCAAAAGATAACTCTGGTTCGCTATGAAACTGGCGTCGCAGTGCAGTCAGTTCATCGCTGTATGCCTCGATCGCACTTTTAATTTTCTGATTAATCATAGTGTTGTCCTCCTGTACCATTATTACAAGAATCCGACGAAGAAGCCTGCAAGGATGACCGATACAATCGTTACGCTTATAAACCCGCCGACAAGCATCGGTGGCAGCATATGACTGGTCAACGCTTCTCGCTCTTTTTCATCTTCCGTCAATGAATTAATGACTTCGTTGGTAATGATGTAGTCCGCAGGGAAGCCATACAATGCAGTTAACGATACAGCAAACGCCAATTCTTTACTGACCCCTAATACTTTTCCGATGATGAACGAGAAGATGTACATACCGATGACGCCCAAAACGATACATACGATTAGCGGATAAAGAATTTCCATCATCATAGAAGGCGTCGCCACTTTCAAACCGTCAAATACGAAGAGCATCAAGACAAGGATCGCTATCCCGAACCCGTTCGCTTTTTGCAACACTTGGCGCTCTAGAAAGCCGACGCTTGCCCCGATAATACCAAATAGAAGACAGAGAACGTAAGGGCTGACCGAAACAATCGGTTCAAGCCATGTTGAAGTCAGGTAAGCAAGATACCCGACGATGGCGAGACGGAAAAACTTAAAGTAATCGGTGTTGTATTTTTCAGGCAATTTACGGAACAACTTTAGTTCTTGTTTCGGTTCTGTATCAGATAAAGTACTTGAGTTTTCAACCGCTAATTCGCCTTTACGGTATTTCGCAAGAAGTCTTTTCCCTTCTTTGTTCAGTACAATTGACGTTAATGGGTAGCCAGCAAACCCTTGCATCGCATAAATGACGATGGCAAATACGGACAATGTGGCAAGCCCGGCATCCGCAGCACCCTCTGACATGATCAAAGCAGACACAATACCCCCAACAAGAGGCGGAATGGCAACCAAGACTGTTTTAAAATCGAAAATAAGTGCGCCGATTGTAAAGAGGACGACGACAATTCCTAAAATTCCCGCAAGTGATATTAAAATGGTTTTCCATTGCTCTTTCAGTTGTTGAAGAGACAATAGGGTACCCATATTTGTAATCAGTAGATAAATCATCATCGAAGCGACAACGGGTGGTATACCGGCAGTTGCAACGATATCGGTTGGAAAGAATGTCCAATAACCAAGCAAGAACAGGACTGCACAAACGAAAACAGAAGGGATCCATGCTTTAGTTCGCACAGATACCAAATCTCCAATAAATAAAACAGCAACGACAATGACTAATGCAAGCATCTGTGCCATTAGAATTTCCCCTTTCAGATTTAAAAGAATTTTAAATAGAATAACATGAAAGTTTGTGAAATAAAAGCGTATTTTGTATATTTACAATAATATTTTTAAATAATTGGTAGTGGAAATGTTTAATTGGGAAACACTGCTATAAAAGGTTGGAAGGAGATGATTATTATTTTGTTTGTTTTACTCACTTTTGTCGGATAATAAAAAGGAAGAGGTTATCCTTGCAGTCAGTATGTAATGACTTGAAAGAAAGCCTCTTCCTTTTTGCGCTTTTATTATTTCGGAAGGGAAATGGTGAATTTTGTTCCGTTCCCTTTTTCGCTTGTGACGTCAATTGTACCATCGTGCATCATGACGAGCTGTTTGACGATGGACAGCCCGAGACCGAATTCGCCGTAAGGATTGGTGGTCCGGGAGACGATCGCTTTGTAAAAACGGCCCCAAATTTTCTCAACATCATCAGGATCGATGCCGATGCCCGTGTCTTCGATTTCAATGATTGTTGAATTTTCTTTTTCGAATCCACGTAAATGGATGGTCCCATTATCCGTAAATTGAATGCTGTTTTTCGTAATGTTGATCAATATCTGTGTCAGCCGATCATAGTCGGCAACGACCCGTACCGTTGGATCGGCTGTGACGATGATGGTGTCGTTCCGTTCGTCCGCCATGCCTTCCAGTTGGTCTTGGATGACTTCCAGCAGTTCGATCAGTTGGATGTCTTGTTTGAGCAATGTCACTTGGTTGGAACGGATTTTTTCGTAATCCAAGTTTTCGTTGACGAGCCGGATCAGTCGCATCGTTTCATTGCTGGCTAACTGGAGCCCTTTTTCTTTTTCAGATTCGGAGATCATATCGTTTTTCAAGCCTTCGATGATGCCTCGGATCGTCGTCAGTGGCGTGCGCAACTCATGGGACACATCGGCCATGAACTGGCGGCGCCTGTTTTCCAGATTTTCGATTTCCTCCATTGAAGCATCGAGTTTTTCCACCATCTCATTGAAGTCTCCGGCAAGCTCACCGATTTCGTCAAAATGTGAGGAGGGGATCCGGACGGAATAATCACCTTGCGCAATGGCGGAAGTCGCAAGTTGAAGTCGTTTAATGCGCTTTACATGGAAAGTCGATAAGATCCAGCTGAGCAAGAGGGCGATCGCTAATGCGATAAATGTTGTGACAAGCAAAAAGTTATTGACCTGTGAAATGACTTCGCGTGACCCTTTAATCGGTGACGTTAACAGAATGCCGCCGACAAATCGATGGTTTTGGATATAGGGAAGGAGGACGAAGGTGACGGCTTCGTCGAATCGTTTGAAATCCTGTTTAACAATGACCGTATGGCCGCTTTTAATATCATGCCATTCGTCTTCATTCAGCTCAATGAGCGGGGTTTTTAGCCCAGTCGAATAAATGATGGCTGATCTTTCATCGAAAAGACTATATTGGATATCGCGTCCGTCCAGTACAAGCCCATACGATTGCAAAATGCTTGACGAATTGCGCGGATTCCGTTCAATATCGCGTAAAATAGTTTGTCCATACGCGGCGAGCTCATCGGTTTTATTGGTATAGACAAATTGTTCGACGTAATGGGAAAACAGCAGACTCAAGATAAGAAAGGCGATGACAATAACGCTGACGTGGCTGGCGAGCTGCTGATACAAATATTTGATTTTCATGTATCGGCACCACTCGTCTCATCGAATCGATAGCCGACGCCCCAAACCGTATGGAAGAAAGGTTGTTCGTCTGTAGCAATTTTTGTCCGAAGACGTTTAATGTGAACGTCGACCGTTCGATCGTCTCCGTAAAAATCATAGCCCCAAACGCGATCGAGCAGTTGTTCACGTGAAAATACTTGTTTCGGGTGTTGCACAAAATGGGTGAGCAGATCGAATTCTTTCGGTGTCAAATTGTGGATCGGCTTACCGTCGAGCAATACTTCGCGTGTGTTCTGATTGATTTTAAAATGGGTTGTTTCCAACACACCTTCTTCCAATGGAGGTTTTTTGGGGGAAGCATATCTGCGTGTTACGGCTTTGATACGGGCCATCAAGGCAAGAGGGCTGAATGGTTTGGTGACGTAATCATCCGCCCCCATTTCAAGGCCGAGCACTTGATCCGATTCACTATCCTTCGCTGTAAGCATAATGATCGGCGTCGGGAAACCTTGCTGTCGTAAAGTGCGGCAAATTGTCACCCCATCCATGCCGGGAAGCATCCAGTCGACAATCAAGCAGTCCCACTCCGCTTCACGTGCTCGGTTGAAGCCTGCAAGACCGTCTTTCACAAATTCCCCTTTGATGCCTTCCTTCGAGAAAAAGAGTTCAATCATCGACGAGACGCTTTCATTGTCTTCGATCACTAAAATTTTCAAAAAATCGCCTCCTCACGAGCCACAAGTTTCTTTCATTATAATGTAAATTAATTGTCCTTACATTCCCGGACGATGATCCATGAAGTTTTGATAGGCAAAACCTTTCACTTCATCCTCGCTATATGTCTTCAATAACTCGTTCACCAAATGAGGGTGCATGGATGCATCTTCCAAATCGACAATTTTCTCTGAAATGCCATCGAAATCGGAGCCGAAGCCGATTTGTTTGACGCCGCCCAATGAACAGAAATGATCGATATGGGCAATCAAATCTGCAATGGTCGCCGGTCCGTTTTCTTTCACAAATGGCGGGTGGTACACAACATGGATCATGCCATTTTTGGCAAACAATGCTTTCGCTTGTTCGTCTGTCAAATTCCGGACATGGTTGCGGAGCGTTTTGGAGTTGGAATGGCTGGCAATCGGATAGTCGGCTTTCTGGATGACATCCCAAAATGCTTTCTCACTTAAATGGGAAACATCAGTCAAAATTTGACGCTCATTGTTGAAGGCAATGATTTCACTGCCGAATGACGTAATGCCTGCACCGCGTTTTTCGCCAGCGCCGTCTGCGGCGAGATTGGCATTGTTCCAAGTGAGCCCGATGGAACGGACGCCCAATTCGTATAAAATCGACAGTTTTTGCAAGTCATTCCCGATGGCGTCGACTCCTTCCAGTGTCAATAGAGCACCGATTTCATCGTCTTGCAACTGGTCGAGATCCACCCATTGTTTTATCAGTTTCATCTGTGGGTTTTTCCCAAGCACATCTGTGTAGAAATAATGGACTTGGTCTAAGGCCGCTTGGAATTTCTGATCGGATTTGATCGAAGGGGGGATGAAAATCGCGAATGCTTGGACTTTGACGCCTCCCGCTTTCAATTTTTCATAGTTGGCGTCCAATTCCGGCTCATTCTGGAATGCCATACCGCCTTGCGCTGCGGCTAATTTCATCAAGACATCACAGTGTAAATCAATGATTTTCATCTGTCATAAACCCCTTTCCAGTCGCTTGAATTTTCTGGGTATTGATCTTTCCATTATATCATTGGAGATGGAGGAATGTGAAAGGCCTCTCCTTGGAGTAAGAAGAGGCCTTCAGCCTGTTGACAAACGCTCGCATCCGTTGTTGCTCGTCTCGCTCGTCCGCTCATGAACTTTAGTTCGATTCGCGTCTTCACTCGTCTTCGCGCCTAGGCTGACAAGCGTTTTCAATCAGGCTGAGGAATTATTCCGTAACAGAGGCGTTGTTTGTCAATTTGACGTCAATGGTTTTCTTGTCTGCGCCGCGATAAATGTCGAAGGTGGCTGTATCGCCGATTTTCAGTTCGGTGTACAAGAATTTACGTAGTTCTGCAGAGTTATTAATAGCTGTTCCATTGATGCCTGTGATGACATCTTCCGATTGCAGTCCTGCTTTAGCTGCAGCGGATTGTGGATCGACATTGGCAACCATCACGCCGCCTTTCACTTCTAAAGGAAGGTTTTGCAAGTGCATATTCGGCACTTGCTCCAGATCCATCAGGCCGATGCCGATGTATGGACGATCAATTTTTCCGTGCGTTTCCATTTCTTTGATGAGCGGCATTACTTCATTGCTCGGAATGGCGAAGCCGAGTCCTTCCACACCGCTCTCGGAAATTTTTAAGCTGTTGATGCCGATAACTTGTCCAGCCGCATTCAACAAGGCACCGCCGCTGTTTCCGGGGTTGATGGCGGCATCGGTTTGGATGACGTTCATCTCCCATTCGCCAGCGGACGTATTGACGTTAATGGAACGATTGACGGCACTGACGATTCCTTGCGTAACCGTACCGGAAAAGTCGAGGCCGAGCGGATTGCCGATTGCCACCACTTCATCCCCGGCACGAAGTGTATCGGAGTCGCCGAATTCAAGCACGGTTTCAGCGTATTTCGCATCGATGGTCAAGACCGCCAAATCACTCAATGCGTCCTTGCCAACAAGGTCCGCGGTCGTTTTCTCACCGCTTTCCAGTGAAATCTCAAGCTTTTCCGCGCCCTCGATGACGTGATTGTTTGTCACGATATATGCTTTGTCGCCATCAATCTTATAGATGACACCCGAACCGGATCCTCTTTGGATCGCTTCCGCATTTTGGGCGAAACGGTTGCCCGGCGTTTGGTAATTGACAATGCCGACAATCGCGCTGGATGCTTGCTCGACCATGTCCGCCAGTGATGTTGGATTTTTCACCGTTGTTTGCTGGACATTATAAGGCGTGGCATTCGAAGTGACAGGTGCCGTTCCTTCAGAGTTTGCTTGTAATAGATCGGTGTTGGCCACCACCCCCAATGTGAGCATCGAACCGATGACACCTGCTCCGATTGTTGATAAAAACCGTTTGCCAGCATGACTTTTGTTCTTGCGAGGTTTTACAACTTCCACTGTGGTCTCTTGAACTATTTCTACATCTTTTTCTTTTTCCATCATTCATTCCTCCCGTTCGATTTCTGTACCTTTATCCTAATGGAAAAATATGAACAAATTATTACGGGGACATGAACAATTGGTTAATGGTCTATCATTCTATTAATGTCGAATCGCTGTCGAAAGATTCTCAGTGGTTAATAGTTGAATTATTAATTCTAGTCTGACAGAATGAGGGGACAAGCTTCTTAGTAGGGATGTAAGCGTCATCACTTATCTTTTTGTTGATTGTTGCGCATACAGCGGAAGTTTGCGACGTATAGTAGCGGTGTTTGCAAAAAACTTATTCACAAACAGGGAGGAATGAAAGATGGTTCAAGCAGTAGAGAATCAGGTTTATGCATTTCCAAACACAAAAGGGGCAAAAGTGAATTTTAAGGAACGCTACGACAATTACATCGGCGGGAAATGGACAGCGCCGGTTAAAGGTCAATACTTTGATAATCCGACTCCAGTAACAGGAAAGGTCTTCACGAAAGTGGCACGTTCGACAGCAGAAGATATCGAACTTGCGCTAGATGCGGCACATGCTGCAAAGGATGCTTGGGGGAAGACGTCTGTTACGGAACGTTCAAATATTTTATTGAAAATTGCAGATCGCATTGAGCAGAATCTTGAAATGCTGGCAGTTGCGGAAACGTGGGAGAACGGGAAACCGGTCCGTGAAACGTTGAACGCGGATTTACCGCTTGCAATTGATCATTTCCGTTATTTTGCAAGTGCTATCCGTGCACAGGAAGGCGGCGTCAGCCAAATCGATAATGATACGGTTGCGTATCATTTCCATGAGCCGATCGGGGTTGTCGGGCAGATTATCCCTTGGAACTTCCCGATCTTAATGGCTGTGTGGAAATTGGCACCGGCACTTGCTGCTGGAAACTGTGTCGTATTGAAACCGGCTGAACAGACACCGGCATCCATTATGGTGCTGATCGAGTTAATTGAGGACTTGCTGCCGGCAGGCGTTGTCAATGTCGTTAACGGTTTTGGTCTGGAAGCCGGGAAGCCGCTTGCATCGAGTCCGCGTATCGGGAAAATCGCCTTTACAGGTGAAACGACAACAGGTCGTCTTATCATGCAATACGCATCACAAACGGCCATTCCGGTCACGCTTGAGCTGGGCGGTAAATCACCGAATATCTTCTTTGAAGATGTTATGGAAGCAGACGACGCATTTTTGGATAAGGCGGTCGAAGGCTTTGTCATGTTCGCCTTGAACCAAGGGGAAGTCTGTACATGCCCATCCCGTGCACTGATCCAAGAATCGATTTACGATAAATTCATGGAGCGTGCGCTGGAGCGCGTCAAAGCGATTAAAACCGGTAATCCGCTCGATCCGACAGTGATGATGGGGGCACAGGCTTCTACAGAGCAATTGGAGAAGATCCTTTCTTATTTGGATATCGGGAAACAGGAAGGTGCGGAATGCCTGATTGGCGGCGAGCAGAATAAACTGGACGGCGAGTTGGCAGACGGTTACTATGTGAAACCGACCGTTTTCAAAGGCGATAACAAAATGCGTATTTTCCAAGAAGAGATTTTCGGTCCGGTTGTTTCCGTAACAACGTTTAAAACGAAAGAGGAAGCACTTGAAATCGCGAATGATACATTATACGGTCTCGGTTCTGCCGTTTGGACGCGCGATATCAATACAGCTTATCGCTTCGGCCGTGAAATCAAGGCGGGGCGCGTTTGGACAAATTGCTACCACGTCTATCCGGCGCACGCTGCATTCGGTGGTTACAAAGCGTCCGGTGTCGGCCGTGAAAATCACTTGATGATGCTCAGCCATTATCAGCAGACGAAAAACATGCTCGTCAGCTACAACGAAAACAAACAAGGCTTCTTTTGATCGAATAGAAGGGAGAGAGTGTGGATGATTGAACGCGTTATCGCAACCGATGCTGCACTTGAACTCATTGCCCTTTTGCAAAAGAAGCACGGTCCGCTCATGTTCCACCAATCGGGCGGCTGCTGTGACGGCTCGTCACCGATGTGCTACCCGGACGGAGAACTGATCATCGGGGATCAGGATGTCCTGCTAGGATATATCGGAGAGACGCCGTTCTATATGCATCAGAACCAGTTCGAGTACTGGAAGCATACACAGTTGATCATCGATGTCGTGGAAGGGCGGGGCGGTATGTTTTCATTGGAAGGTGTCGAAGGTAAACGCTTTTTGACCAGATCACGCGCATTTACCGCGGAGGAAAATCGGGAACTACAAATCTAAATTTCAAAAAGGGGCGCGCTCATTGTCAGAGATGAGCACGTCCCTTTTTAGATGAACCTTTTTCGGATATCGGGAGGCGGCAACATGCAAGCCTCTTCCTTTTTGCCGAACCAGCGATAACGATTTTTGGCAACATAGTCATAAACGCCGTCACGTATTGAACGCGGGACGAGTATTAATAAGAATAACAGATGCCACATGCCATCCAATTTTTTGGCGATGCGGAGGGCAGCAGAGGATTTTGTATAAGCTTTGCCGTTTTCGATCAGGACAAGGCTGTCAACATCATCGGGAATGGCATATTGTTTAGAGAGTTCCCTTCCTTTTTCGCTTTGTAAAGAAGTGAAAAGGAAATGAGCAACGGGATCACGTTTAATAATAAATTGCACACTGGAATCACAAAAATTACAGTCACCGTCGAATAGGACAATCCGTTTCAAGTGATAACCTCCTGACATCTTTACTCATGAGTATAACCTTTGGAAGCTCATTATAACACGGAACTTTACTTATGACAGAATATTTGGTATAATGGAAGTAAGCTAGATTGTAACATGTATGATTTGTTTGCCGGTGCGAAATTGATTAGGTAAAGGAGAGATGATGTAAATGGAATATTTACCGATTGATCCTGCTGAGATGGAGCTAAGACAGAACAAAGATTTCATGGCAATCTTGAAAATGATCGGAGAAGGTAGCCCGGTTTACGAGGATCTTGATGAAGTCGAGGCCAAACCTGTGCGTAAAGAATTTGAAGGCTATGACGAAAGTCAACTACCAAAGTATTATCAATAGTGAAATCTCAAGGTACTGCAGATTTGAAGTAAGGGTCTCCTAATAAGGGGCCCTTTTTTCATTGATTAGGAAATTATAAAATCTCCTACTGTGGATAAGTGATAACCTAGTGAGTTCACGTCTAGGCTCCGGGCGCCAGCCGCTCGGGTCATAAGCCAATCCTGCTGTGCGGTAAAGAGCACCGCTTCGCAGGCTCGTCTTATGCCTGTCGCGTCTAAGCAGGCGCCCTGCGCTTTTGTTCTTTTCATAATCTTGTCAGAGGATTTGTCGGCAAACTGAATCCTGCGCTAGGAAGCAGTGCCCTTTGCCAAAACCATTTCATCCAATATAGTCGCTCGCCCGTTTGTCCCTCGACTTCTAACATGTAATAGTAGAAGGGAGGTGAGAATTATGATGCAACATGGTAACTGGCATCAGGGAGGTTGTCACAGAAATCAAGTGCAACCGGTCGTGTGTCCGACACAATATCGTTTCCATAACGAGTTTGTGCCACAGGAAGTTCCTTTTATCCACCCGATTGTCAACGTGAATCGGATCAACACAGTCCAATTTCCACGTCATTTTTACACCGAAACGACTCAGAACGTACCGGGAGAAACCCTTCAGGCGCGTCCAGGATTTGGCCCGGGTATGGGCGGTCCAGGTATGGGTGGTCCGGGATTTGGCGGCCCAGGCTTTGGTCCAGGATTTGGAGGTCCAGGCTTCGGACCGGGCTTCGGTCCAGGCTTCGGCCGTCGCCGTTGGAGATAAGCCTTAGAACAAAATGAATAACCAACAGTGAAGGGTGGCTGTCAGCAACTTGACAGTCACCTTTTTGATGGAGAAAGCGCGAAAAAGGTCTCTATTTGCCGAATGTTCAACAATGATGGGAGATATGCTAAGATAGCAGTAAACGAACAATAAATAGTAGGTGAATCGGTTGAGAGCATTTAAATATATCATTCCCATCATTTTGATCGTCGGAACGGCTAGTATTATGATGTTGAACAAGAATCACCAAGACGTCCCACCTATGTCACGTATTTGGATTACGCTTGGCGCGATGGTAGTCAGTGGCGTCATCGCCTATTTTCTATTTCCGAAAGACGAGGACAAGCAATAGTGAGAAGAGATCGGTAACCATGTGTGTTATCGGTCTTTTTTTTGTACAATCCTATTCCGATCCAAATCACTTTCATAAAGAATATGTTAACGATTAAAAATATAATGTTGACACAATATAGGTTATCTTTTATTCTATTAGAGATAACACATATTGGGTGGGGTGTATGATGACAACAGTTACAGTGAAAGAAAAGGGGAGAATCAGTCCATTAACCATCGTCTATAGCGGAATGTTTGCGGCTCTGATGATGATCGGTGCCAATATTACCGCATTCGTGCCGTTTTTGGTCGTCGGTGGAGTGCCGATCACCTTGCAGACATTTTTTGCGATTCTCGCGGGGCTTCTCCTTGGGAGCCGGTTAGGTGCGATGGCCATGACGGTCTATTTATTCATCGGGCTTGTGGGGGCGCCTGTATTCTCTAAGTTTGGCGGAGGTATCGGTTATATACTGTATCCGACATTTGGATTTCTTGTTTCGTACATTTTGGTAGCTTATTTGGTAGGGAAAATGGTTGAGAAATATGGCAGTTTAAATGGTTATATCATTGCTGCGCTCGTTGGAATGATCGTGAATTATATCTTAGGGACAAACTGGATGTATTTCGCTTACAAGTTTTGGGCAGCCGCTCCTGACGCTTTTACGTACAAAGTGGCATGGCTGTGGATGATTCCGCCATTGCCGAAAGATATTCTTCTTTCCATATTGGCCGGGATGTTCGGTCATCGCATGTACAAAGTATTGAAAGTGAGGAGAGGTTGACATGACGAACTATGCGATTTTAGCAGAACGTGTACTTGAAGGACATTCTTTGACAGACGATGAGGCATTCGCGATTTTGGACAGCCCTGATGAAGATTTACTGCCGCTTCTTCACGCGGCGTATACAGTCCGGAAACATTATTATGGAAATAAAGTAAAACTGAATATGATCATGAATACCAAATCGGGCTTATGTCCTGAAAACTGCGGCTATTGTGCGCAATCGATCATATCAAAGGCACCTATTGAAAAATACTCCATGATGAAACAAGAAGAAATCGTTGCGGGCGCCGCAAGAGCAGCGGAATTGAATGCAGGAACTTACTGCATCGTCGCGAGCGGACGCGGGCCGGTGAATCGGGAGCTTGACATCGTCATCGATTCTGTGAAAGAAATTAAAGCAAAGCATGAGCATATGACGGTTTGTGCATGTCTCGGCTTATTGAAACCTGAACAAGCCAAACGACTGAAAGAAGCTGGCGTCGATCGTTATAATCATAATATCAATACATCAGCCGCACATCATGAAAGCATTACGACATCGCATACGTACGACGATCGTGTGAATACCGTCGATCTAGTGAAGCAATCGGGCATCTCGCCATGCTCGGGCGTCATTGTCGGGATGCGTGAAACGAAAGCGGACGTTGTATCGATGGCGAGAAGTTTGCATGCGATGGATGCAGATTCGATTCCGGTAAACTTTTTACATGCGGTGGATGGGACACCGCTTGAGGGGACGGACGAATTGACACCGCGTTATTGCTTGAAAGTACTCAGTTTGTTCAGATTCATCAATCCGACGAAAGAGATTCGGATTTCGGGTGGACGTGAAGTGAATTTGCGCAGTCTCCAACCGTTTGGCCTCTATCCGGCAAACTCCATTTTCATCGGAGATTACTTGACGACTGCCGGTCAAGAAAGCGACCGCGACCGACAGATGCTGGAAGACCTAGGATTTGAAGTGGATCTAGAACCGTTGACCAGAGAACCTGTTACAGTTTGATTTGAAGGACAGCTCATACCAGGGCTGTCCTTTTTGGTTGTCTAGGAAATTATAAAATCTCGCACTGTGGATAAATAGGAATGGGGTTAGTTCCCGTCTAGACTCCGGGCGCCAGACGCCCTGCGCTTTTGTTCTGTGAAAGTCCTGTCTTTTTGACCTTTTTTTCGTGAAGAATGAAACGATACCGTTTTTCATACGTATAAAAAAGTGTGAAAAAAATCTTCTTCACAGAAAAGGGTGTTTCAAATGATTCAACTACTTCTTTTTTCAATCATAACAGGCATCATTTCCAGCCTGATAATTGTCCCATATTCAACACGCCATCAGGGGGAGAAAGTGCCGGTCCGTTCGAATCGATGGACCGCGCTGGCAGGAACGGCTATCCTGTTTGCAATTATCGTGTTCGGTTTGTATTATGTGACCAATTTGGACCGGAATTGGACGTCCTTATGGTTCATACTGCTCGTCGTAACTTTGTTAGGGGCCATTTTGGCGGGAAGCAAAGATCGCAAATGGAAGGTCGTCCTCTTTCTGGTTGCGCTCGGTTTTGGAGCTTATCTGTTAAGTGCGCCATTCTTCAATGCGGATAAAAAATATAAAGCGGTGGAAATGGATCAGCAAGTGGAAATCCAAGCATTCGATGAAACGAAGACGCCTGCAAGTGTTCCGCCGCAATTTGCGCGCAATAAGATGAAGAAAGCGTTCGGGCAAGTGCCGAATACAAGTTATTATGAACTCGGGAATTTGCAGATCCAGAAAGTGAACGATGAATTCGTCTATATTGCACCTGTCGAGTTTTCCGGTCTGTTCAAATGGTGGAACGGCAAGACGACGCCAGGTTACTTCACAATGAGTGCGACCGACTCGGCGGATAATCCGAAATTCATCAAAGCGGAAATGGCGTACACGCCTTCTTCGTACTTCCAGAAAAAAGTGGAGCGGCATTTGCGGATGGCGATGCCGAACTTGATCTTTTATGGGGATACCCAGCTGGAAATCGATGACGAAGGGAAGCCTTATTATATCCGCTCCTACGGGGAATTCATCTCCGCGCGTAACGGTTTCGATGTCAAAGGGATTGTCGTTGTCGACCCGGCAACCGGTGATTTGGAACGATATCCGTTGTCGGAGGTACCCGCATTTATTGATGGAGCGGTCGCACCGGAGGCGGTCAGTCTCCAAAATAGCTATTTTGGAAAGTATGTCCATGGTTTCTGGAATTCCCTCTTCGGGAAAAAAGATGTGAAGCTTCCATCGGATGAAGGAACGGAAGCGAATGTCAGTCCTGTATTTGACGAGAACGGGCATATGTACTATTTCACTGATTTTACTAGCCCGAAAGAAGGTGTCGATTCGATGCTCGGCTATGCGTTGACGGATGGCCGAACGGGTGAAGCGACCTATTATACGGGGAATTTGGAAGAATCGTATATGGATTCGCAAGGGACCTTGCAAATCATTGAAAAGAAATTCATCGAAAAGAAATGGTTTGGTGAAATGCCAGTCCTGTACAATTTCTATGGAGAAGCGAGCTGGTTGACACCGGTGCTCGATTCGAACGGTTTCCTGCAAAACTATTTCATTGTTTCCGCAGCCAATCCGGAGATTTCCGTATATGCAAACACGCCTAACGAAGCGTTGAAACTGTATAAGACAGCACTGCAGCGTGGTGGGAGTACGGTAGACGGTCGATCAGATGCGGAAGAGGCGAAAGCCGCTGTGACAGTCGTCCGTGTATTTAAAGAACGAGTTGGTGATTTTACACTCGTTTCGTTCTTGGCAGAGGATGGGCGGAACTACATTGTGTCAACCGAAGTTGCGCCGCTCGCCATCTATATTCAGGAAGGCGATAAGCTGTCCATCACTTATTTGGAAACGGGAGAATTGTTCTTGCCGGTAAAAGAAATGAAAAATAGCACCGTAGAATAATGTTCGTGTTTTTTGCCAGTTACTGTCACAATTTGTCTGTTTGAAATTGTGACAGTAACTGGTATTCTTCATCTTCATGTCTAAAGGCGATCTTATCTTGTCGATACTGTTGGGACTTCGTGCATATCAATTGCGAAAAGAAGCGATTGTCCTGTACAATTAAGTCAAAGTTAGTCAAAGTCAACGGAGGATCACCCGAGATGAAAGAGGTGAAAAAATGCGAAACATTTCTGACATTATTGAAGGGTATTTAAAGGCAATCATCGAAGAGGAACAGAACGGGATAATTGAGATCAAACGAAGTGAAGTTGCAGAGAAGTTCCAATGTGTTCCCTCTCAGATCAATTACGTCATTAAAACAAGATTCACGGAAGAGCGTGGCTATGCCGTCGAATCGAAACGCGGCGGGGGTGGTTATATCCGGATTTTCCGTGTCCAAGCCAATTCAAAGAAGGAATTGATCGAGCATATCTTGAAAGGACTCCAAAATGGAGCTTCTTATACGATGGCTGAAGATATCGTCTATCGGTTATTGGAAGAGGAAGTCATATCTGAGCGAGAGTCCAAACTCATTCTCGCTGCCGTCGATCGAACGACAATCCATCAGCCGCTTCCGGAACGCGATTTAATCCGTGCACGCATTTTACAGGCGATGCTCCTAACGCTAATCTATGAGCAACTGGACTGATTGCCAATCTAAACGATATGAGGTGCCGTCCGATGTTATGTGAAAATTGTAAAGAACGTCCAGCTTCCGTGATTATTACGCAGGAAAGTGTAGCCGGTTCGGTGGAACGCCAATTTTGCGAGAAATGTGCTTTTCAAACCCAAACGTTCCAATTCAACCCGAATCAGGAGCCTTTGTCCATCCAACAGTTTCTAGCTCATTGGTTCGGCGGTGCCGATCCTTTCCAAGCGCAGCAACAAACGCGAGAAGAACAGTCCGCCGGGCCCGAATGCCCTTCATGCGGATTGACATTCCCGAAATTTCTCGACATCGGGAAGTTTGGTTGCGCCAAGTGTTATGACACATTTCGGGGAAGATTGCCGTATGTCTTTGGCAAACTACATAATGGCCATTCGAAGCATAGAGGGAAAATTCCCGTGTCGTTCAACGAAATATATGCAGTGAAAAAGAGAATCGAGGAAATTCGTTCCAAGATGAAAGAGGCTGTAGAAGCCGAACGATTTGAAGAGGCGGCGGCATTGCGCGATGAAGCGAATTCATTGAAGCTGCAGCTTGAGCAAGGAGGAGAAGTGGGCGATGTCGATTGAAAAATTCATGCAAGGTGCAGTGACCGGTTGGATGGAAGCTTATGGCGAGCATTCGGACATCGTCATGTCGACCCGCATTCGGCTCGCCCGCAACTTGACGGGGTACCGCTTCCCGATCGCGTTCACTGAAGAGCAAGCGATGGAAGTTGACCGCCAAGTTGCAGCTGTATTGCTCG
Organism: Sporosarcina sp. ACRSM; assembly: GCF_022346545.1. Lineage (GTDB taxonomy): Bacteria > Bacillota > Bacilli > Bacillales_A > Planococcaceae > Sporosarcina. The sequence continues at coordinate 254,863 of NZ_JAKRNU010000004.1, forward strand.
ACGCTGATGAAAGCAAATATGCCTATACAAAGATGGCCGATCTGCCTTTACTGGAACGCCAAATCCTTGTCGAAAAGCATCTGATAAGCCCGCAACTTGCGGATCCCGACCGGCATGGAGCTGTTATTTTGTCGGAAGATGAGACAATCAGTGTCATGGTGAATGAGGAGGATCATATTCGGATACAATGCATTCGTCCGGGGCTTCAGTTGGAGGCCGCCTATCGACAGGCAGATTCCGTAGACGATTATTTAGAAAAGGAACTTCCCTATGCATTTGATGAGGACTTCGGGTACTTGACAAGTTGTCCATCGAATACAGGGACAGGAATGCGGGCATCCGTCATGATGCATTTGCCGGCGTTGACCATCACGAAGCAAATTGACCGCATCATTCCGGCCATTTCAAGACTTGGGATGATTGTCCGTGGAAGTTATGGAGAAGGAAGCGAGGCACCTGGCAATGTCTATCAAATCTCCAATCAAATGACGCTCGGTAAAACGGAGCAAGAAATTTTAGAGGACTTGGGGAATATCACTTCCCGCCTGATCGCCCATGAAAGGAAATCGAGGGAGCTGCTACTTGCCAAGTCGCGCCTATCGCTTGAAAATAGGTTATTCCGATCGCTCGGTACGATCAGCTTTGCCCGTCTGCTGCCATCGGGAGAAGCCGCAAGATGCTTATCGGATGTCCGGCTCGGCATCGACTTAGGCATCATTCAAAATGTCGATATGTCCATTTTGAATGAGCTGATGATTTTTATGCAGCCCGGCTTTTTACAACAGTACGCAGGAACGGAGCTTGGGCAGGAGGAACGGGACGTCTTCAGAGCAAAACTATTCCGCGAAAGGCTTGCCATCGAAAAAACACCCGCATCACAAGAGCAAGAAACGGAAGAGTGATCCCATTTTTTACGTTTGCACTTCATTCCCCTACAAATAAAGTTAAAGTCATTTTGTAGAATAAAGGATTTCTTGTCTGTTCAGTCGAATACGCTAAGAAGAAAGATAGATTTTTTCTTTATTGGTGTAATAGAAGTCTTTTAGGGGAATGGTTTTTATATATATAGACAGAAGGAGAGGACTGATATATGATGTTCAATCGATTTACACAACGTGCACAAAAAGTGTTGCAACTCGCTCAGGAAGAAGCAATCCGGATGAAACACGAATCCATCGGCACTGAACATATTCTACTGGGCCTTATACGCGAAGGGGGCGGCATTGCAGCAAAAGCGCTTGAAGCAATAGACGTCAGCTTCGAAACAATCGAGCAAGGTGTAGAAAAACTAGTCGGTTCTGGAACAAAAGATGTCGGTCCCATTGTACACTACACACCACGGGCTAAAAAGGTCATTGAATTATCGGTGGATGAATCGAGAAAGCTAGGTCACTCCTATATTGGAACAGAACATATTTTACTTGCACTCATTCGTGAAGGCGAAGGGGTCGCGGCCCGCGTCCTGAATAACGCAGGCGTCAGCCTCAACAAAGCGCGTCAACAAGTGCTGCAATTGCTTGGAAGCAATGATAGCTCGGGGGGCAGTCAAGGCGCTGCCAATTCGGCGGCTACACCGACATTGGATAGTCTGGCCCGGGATTTGACGGAAGTGGCCCGTGAAGGTTCACTGGATCCGGTGATCGGACGAAGCAAGGAAATCACCCGCGTAATCGAGGTATTGGCGCGTCGGACGAAAAACAATCCGGTTCTTATCGGGGAGCCTGGCGTTGGGAAAACAGCTATCGCTGAAGGGCTTGCCCAGCAAGTCGTCAATAACGAAGTGCCGGAAATCCTTCGTGATAAGCGGGTCATGACACTCGATATGGGAACGGTTGTCGCGGGTACGAAATACCGCGGTGAGTTTGAAGACCGTATGAAAAAAGTGATGGAAGAAATTCGCCAAGCGGGCAATATCATTCTGTTCATTGATGAGTTGCATACGCTCATCGGTGCGGGAGGTGCTGAAGGGGCAATCGATGCTTCGAATATCCTCAAGCCATCACTCGCGCGTGGCGAGCTGCAATGTATCGGTGCCACAACGCTTGATGAATATCGTAAATATATTGAAAAAGACGCGGCACTTGAACGCCGTTTCCAACCGATTCAAGTCGATGAACCAACTGTTGAAGAAACCGTGCAGATCATCCACGGCCTTCGCGATCGCTATGAAGCCCATCACCGTGTGAAAATCACAGATGAAGCGATCGAAGCGGCAGCGAAAATGTCCGATCGTTATATTTCGGACCGCTTCCTTCCGGATAAGGCGATCGACTTGATTGACGAAGCTGGATCAAAAGTCCGTCTTCGCTCTTACACGACACCGCCGAATCTGAAAGAGCTGGAGCAGAAGTTGGAAGCGATCCGTTCGGAGAAAAATGCTGCTGTCCAAAGTCAGGAATTCGAAAAAGCGGCTTCTTTCCGAGACAAGGAACAGAAGATGAAAGAAGAGCTTGAAACGACTAAAACGGCTTGGAAAGAAAAACAAGGGCAAACGGAGTCTGAAGTGACCGTCAATGATATCGCGGAAGTCGTCGCGATGTGGACGGGAATACCGGTTGCCAAAATAGCGGAAACGGAAACGGCAAAATTGCTCAATATGGAAGAAATGTTGCATGAACGCGTCATTGGCCAAGGCGAAGCGGTCATGGCTATTTCCCGGGCAATACGCCGAGCACGTGCCGGCTTGAAAGACCCGAAACGCCCGATTGGTTCCTTCATTTTCTTAGGGCCTACAGGAGTGGGGAAAACGGAGCTTGCGCGGGCGCTTGCGGAAGTCATGTTCGGGGACGAAGATGCGATGATTCGCGTTGACATGTCCGAGTATATGGAGAAGCACTCGACTTCGAGACTGGTTGGATCCCCTCCAGGTTACGTCGGGTATGACGAAGGTGGACAATTGACGGAAAAAGTACGCCGGAAACCTTATTCCGTTGTCCTGCTCGATGAAATTGAAAAAGCACATCCAGATGTTTTCAATATCCTCCTGCAAGTATTGGAAGATGGACGCTTGACGGATTCCAAAGGACGTACCGTCGATTTCCGCAATACGGTCGTCATTATGACATCAAACGTCGGGGCGTCGGCATTGAAGAAAAACCGTTATGTCGGTTTCAACTTGCAAGATACGGATCGGGACTACGAAGGCATGAAATCGACGATGCTGGAAGAATTGAAGAAAGCATTCCGACCGGAGTTCTTGAACCGCGTCGACGAAATGATCGTCTTCCATTCACTCGAGAAAGATCATTTACGTGAAATCGTCTCACTCATGTCCAATGAGTTGACGAAACGTCTGCGTGAACAAGACATCGAGCTTACGTTAACCGACGAAGCGAAATTGAAAATTGCGGACGAAGGATACGATCCGGAATACGGGGCAAGACCATTGCGCCGCGCGCTCCAAAAACACGTCGAAGACAGACTGTCCGAAGAGTTATTGAAAGGCACAGTCCTGACAGGCGGCAGCGTCATTGTCGATGTGGAAAACGGGGAGTTCGTCGTTAAAACAAGCAGCCAAGAAAAAAGAGAAGAAGTCGCGGCTGAAAAATAAAAGGTAAACAGGATAGTCCTTCCGCCATCAGTCATTCGGGGCGAAGGGCTGTCCTTTTCTTCTATGGAGGCTTTTATGGCAAAGAAAAAGACGAAATTCATGTGTAAATCATGCGGTTATGAATCGCCGAAATGGATGGGAAGATGTCCAGGGTGTGGAGAATGGAACACGATGGAAGAAGAAGTGGAAATCGTCCAAAAAGGCCCTCGTGGCGCATTCCAACACTCGGAAAATATCCGGCAGAAGGCGATGCCGATCAGTTCGATTGAAACGGTGGAAGAGCCCCGGATCGGCACGGACTTGGCTGAACTGAACAGGGTGCTCGGGGGTGGCATTGTGCCCGGATCGCTCGTGCTCATAGGAGGCGATCCTGGAATCGGGAAGTCGACCCTTCTCCTGCAAGTCTCTTCCCTCCTGGCGAACAAAGGGCAGCGGGTGCTCTACATTTCAGGGGAAGAATCGATCCGACAGACGAAACTACGTGCGGAACGACTTGGCGTTGCATCGAACGAACTTTATATTTATGCGGAAACGGATTTGGGGCAAATCCATGACACCATCACTGAAGTCAAACCGCAGTTTGTCATCGTTGACTCCATCCAAACGGTTCATCACCCGGAAGTGACTTCGGCGCCGGGGAGCGTGTCGCAAGTACGGGAGTGTACAGCTGAACTGATGCGCATCGCCAAGACGCAGAGCATCGCGATTTTCCTAGTCGGTCACGTGACGAAAGACGGACAAATTGCAGGACCGCGCTTACTGGAGCATATGGTGGATACAGTGCTATATTTTGAAGGGGAACGGCATCATACATACCGGATTTTACGGAGTGTGAAAAACCGATTCGGCTCGACGAATGAAATCGCTATTTTTGAAATGCTGCAATCCGGATTGAAAGAAGTGCTAAATCCTTCCGAATTATTTTTACGGGAACGTTCCCAAGGAGGGGCAGGTTCCACCGTTGTCGCCTCAATGGAAGGGACGCGGCCCATCCTCGTGGAAATTCAAGCGCTTGTCACTCCATCGAGCTTCAACTATCCGAAACGGATGGCAACGGGCCTTGACCAAAACAGAGTGTCGTTATTGATGGCTGTTTTGGAAAAAAGGATGGGTATGCTATTGCAAGCGCAAGATGCGTATATCAAAGTGGCGGGTGGTGTGAAATTAGACGAACCTGCAATCGATCTCGCTGTCTTGATGAGCATTGTGTCCAGCTACAAGGACGCAGCGGCGGGAATCGTCGATTGTTTTATCGGTGAGGTGGGATTGACGGGAGAGGTGCGCCGTGTTTCCCGGATCGAGCAGCGGGTGACGGAAGCGGCGAAGTTAGGTTTCGAGCGAGCGATCATTCCGGCTTCCAATCTGGGAGGTTGGGATTATCCAGCGGGCATTCAAGTGATTGGTGTGGAGACAATCGGAGACGCCTTGAAAATTGCTTTCAAAAATTAAACAGAACCATAGCAACAGGCTTGCTATCCTTGCGATCCTGTTGCTATGGTTCAAATGGAATCGCGATTGGATCAGGAACTTTTGATGATTTTATGGAGTCTTAATTAAGGTATTCATGATTTTTCTTCATTCCAACGCTTATCCAAACGCTGATCAAAGCGATTTGAAGAAGATACATGTATAATTATTGAAAAGGAGGTGGTTCTTATGTTGAAAAGGGTGGTGCAAGCTTCATTTCTGCTTATCGGCGGGACACTGGGGGTCTTATTTTTACCGTATTTATTCGCATTATTTACTTTTACTTCAACCCCGTTGATCGATAACCCATATGTGTCCGCTGTACTTGGAGCGCTAATCTTTTTTCTACTCAGCCTTTTCCTCACTGAACCGATTGTGAATTTTATTAAATGGATAGAAGAACGTTTGCTGAAAGCCCCCATATTTGACTTGTTATTCGGGACGATAGGTCTGATTGTCGGCTTGCTTGTTGCCTTTCTTGTCAACTATGGATTGAGTGGTATTCAGATACCGATTATTACTTCCGTGCTTTCTGTGCTTCCGATTCTCCTCTCTATCCTTCTCGGCTACCTTGGTTTTCAAGTCGGATTTAAAAAGCGGGAAGAGTTTATCAATGCGCTATTGACGATGAGAAATACGGGACAAAAAAAGAAAGAAGTAGAAGAGCTGGCTTCTCCGGCGAGTGGTAAACTGTATAAAATACTGGATACGAGTGTCATTATTGATGGCCGGATTGCAGATATTACGGCAACCGGTTTTCTGGAAGGGGTACTGGTCGTACCGCAGTTCGTTTTGACGGAATTGCAGCATATTGCCGATTCTTCGGATACGCTCAAACGGACGAAAGGGAGACGTGGATTGGATGTACTGAAGCGTATGCAAAATGATGATGGCCCCAATGTTATGATTACGGACGAAGATTTCAATGATGTGGCGGAAGTCGATTTGAAATTGGTCCGGCTCGCGAAAAGCATGGGCGGTCTCGTCGTCACTAATGATTTTAATTTGAACAAAGTCGCAGATTTGCATGGCGTCTCCGTTTTGAATATTAATGACCTCGCGAATGCGGTGAAACCGGTTGTCATTCCAGGAGAAGAAATGCATGTCGTTGTTATTAAGGACGGAAAAGAGCATAATCAGGGGATCGCTTATTTGGATGATGGAACGATGATTGTCGTGGAAGATGGGAAGTTCCATATTGGAAATGCGATTGACGTTGTGGTGACAAGTGTGTTACAAACATCCGCAGGGCGAATGATTTTTGCGAAGCCGAAAAACGGAAAAACTGCACGAGCAAATTAAGCTCATCAGTATAGAAAGAAGAGGAAAAACCATCATGAAGTACACAGTCATGATACCGGCAGCCGGAAGCGGACAGCGGATGGGTGCGGGTTATAATAAACTTTTTTTGAAGTTGGTTGATCGACCGATACTGATCCATACATTGCAAGTATTTGAAGATGATCCGGCATGTGAAGGCATCATCCTGGCGGTAAAGGCGGAAGAGCGGCCATCGATCCAGGAGATGCTTTCCGAGTTTTCGATTACGAAAGTGACAGCGATGGTAGAGGGCGGTGGCGAGCGACAAAATAGCGTTGCCGCATGTATTCGGGCATACGAGGGTGAAGGCATCGTCCTCGTCCATGATGCGGCCCGGCCGTTCATCCGCCGCAATGTCATCGCTGAATTGGTCGGCACAGCGGATACTTACGGGGCGGCGATTGCAGGTGTGCAAGCGAAAGATACGATGAAGTATGCGCCTGGCGGTATCGTTGAGGAAACGGTGGATCGGGAGAAGTTGTGGATTGTCCAAACACCGCAAGCGTTCCGCTACGAATTGTTGCGAGAGGCTTCTGACAAGGCGGTTGCGGATGGTTTTCTCGGTACGGATGAGTCGATGCTTGTTGAACGGCTCGGCCATCCCGTACGGATGGTGCAAAGCACGTATGATAATGTCAAGATGACAACGCAAGAAGATCTCGTTTTCGGAGAGATTTTACTGACAAGGAAACGGTAGGAGGATACGTTTATGATTCGGGTAGGACAAGGCTATGATGTACATAAGTTCGAGGAAGGGCGTCCGCTGATCATCGGGGGCATTACGATACCGCATGATAGAGGGCTGACGGGCCATTCCGATGCGGATGTGCTGTTGCATACAGTGACAGATGCGGCGCTGGGCGCCATTGGAGAAGGGGATATCGGTCGGCATTTCCCGGATACGGATGCGGCGTTCAAAGACGCCGATTCGGCAGTGCTATTGGAAAAGATTTGGGCACTTGTGGAAGAGAGAGGATACAAGCTGGGTAATATCGATTGTACGATCATTGCGCAAAGACCGAAAATGGCACCGTATATCGAGACGATTCGTCAACGCATTGCAGAATTGCTGAAAGCTGATGTCACACAAGTGAATGTCAAGGCGACAACGACTGAAAAACTGGGCTTCACCGGCCGTGAGGAAGGCATCGCGGCATTGGCGACGATTTTGCTCGTAAAAGCATGAGGTCTTTCAATCAAGCAAGGTCAGTGGTAAAATGACTCCATTATGAATTTCATTCGGCAATCGGGTTAGCTGGCAATTATTGAACCATATCGATTTCAAGATAGAATGGAGCAGTAGCCGGATTCTTCCTGTAGCCTTGAATAACTTGATAGAACGGAGATGTATGACAATGACAACAGAAGTACGCGTACGCTATGCTCCAAGTCCGACGGGCCATTTACATATCGGCGGGGCGAGAACAGCTCTCTTCAATTACTTGTTCGCACGCCATCATGGCGGGAAATTTATCGTGCGAATCGAGGATACCGATACAGAACGGAATATTGAGGGAGGGGAACTTTCTCAACTTGAAAATTTGAAATGGCTCGGTATCGAGTATGACGAGTCGGTCGATATCGGTGGTCCATACGGTCCTTATCGCCAAATGGAACGGCTGGATCTATATACGAAACACGCACAAGAAATGCTGGAGAACGGCCGTGCATACAAATGTTTCTGTACGACGGAAGAGTTGGAAGCGGAGCGTGAAAAACAGAAAGCGTCGGGAATCGCTGCACCGATGTACAATGGCACTTGCCGTCATCTGAGCGCGGAAGAAGTGGCGGAGAAGGAAGCGGCAGGCCTTTCTTATACAATCCGCATTCGCGTCCCTGAAAACGTCACTTACAAAATCGAAGACCTCGTACGTGGCACGGTCACATTCGAATCGAAGGATATCGGCGATTGGGTGCTTGTGAAAGCGAACGGCGTTCCGACGTACAACTTTGCGGTTGTTTTCGATGATCACTATATGAAAATCTCCCATGTTTTCCGTGGGGAGGAACATATTACAAATACGCCGAAACAATTGATGATTTTTGATGCTTTCGGATGGGAATATCCGAGATATGGGCATATGACATTGATCGTCAACGAAGAGCGGAAAAAGCTATCCAAACGGGATGAGTCCATCATCCAGTTCATCTCCCAATACAAAAATTTGGGGTATTTGCCGGAAGCGATGTTCAATTTCTTTGCACTTCTTGGTTGGTCTCCAGGCGGGGAAGAGGAAATCTTCACGCATGAAGAACTGATTCGACTGTTTGACGAAAGCCGTCTGTCGAAATCACCTTCCATGTTCGACAAACAAAAACTGACATGGATGAATAACCAATATGTGAAAAAGCTAAGCTTGGATGAAGTGGTTGCCCTTGCGTTGCCGCATCTGCAAGACGCTGGTCTCGTCAACAAAGAGATGACAGAAACTGAAGCTGCGTGGGTGCGTGATCTGGTCGCTCTTTATCATGAACAGTTAAGCTTCGGTGCGGAAATTGTTGAATTATCCGCCCAGTTCTTCAAAGAGGAAATTGAATATGATGAAGCATCCCAAGCAGTATTAGGCGGAGAGCAAGTGCCGGAAGTGATGGCTTCCTTCAAAGGACAATTGGAAGCGCTCGAAACATTCGATGCCGCATCAATCAAAGCCGCGATCAAGGCTGTTCAAAAAGAAACGGGCCATAAAGGGAAAAACTTATTCATGCCGATCCGGGTCGTAACAACGGGCCAGATGCATGGACCTGAACTACCGGATGCGATTGCTTTGATCGGTAAAGAGAAAGCAATTGCCCGTGTTGCAAAATACGCTCAATAAGATCATCTTTATTCAGCAGACGCTGAATGAAGAATGGAAGGCAACCTAAGCTCGCCGCGTCCTGCGGCAACGGTTGCATGACCTACATCCTGTAGGCCCGCGGATGTCACAGATTTTGAATTGAGCTTTGCTCAATTCAAAATCTGGACGCAATCACGCCGAGGCGTGATTGATTAAGATCATTGACTTTCCTGCAGTAGCATGTAAAATATATGATTAATAATGATCACATGATTAATAATTGGAATGGATTTCCAAAATCATAAAAGCGTTGAGAAGGAGAAGTATACATTGTACGCTCTTCAGAGAGGATCATCACCGGCTGCAAGTGATCCGAGCCACTGCCATGTAGAAATGCACCTTTGAGTGCCGTGCCGAACAGTTAGTAGGCCGGACGCATCGCCAGCGTTATGGGCGTCAAGCGGGAAGGGGAACTTAGTGCCTTCCAAGCGGAGTGGAACCACGTATTCAATGCGTCTCTGTCATTTTTGGCAGGGGCGCATTTTTTATTGGAGAAAAGGAGGAGAACATGTTGTTTCGCAGGATGAAAGAGGATATTCAATGTATATTTGAACAGGACCCGGCAGCGCGCAGCGTATTTGAAGTGGTTTTGACGTATTCCGGATTACACGCGTTATGGTCTCACCGTATCGCACACGCGCTCTATAAGAAGAATCTCCGATTTTTGGCGCGGTCCGTTTCGCAGGTCAGCCGCTTTTTTACCGGTATTGAAATTCATCCCGGAGCGAAAATAGGAAGACGTTTTTTCATTGACCATGGGATGGGGGTCGTCATCGGCGAAACATGTGAAATTGGTGATGATGTGACGATTTACCAAGGCGTGACACTGGGTGGAACGGGTAAAGAAAAAGGGAAGCGGCATCCGACGCTCGGAAATAATGTGCTCATTGCCTCGGGAGCGAAGGTGCTTGGCTCCATTACAATTGGTGAAAACAGTAAAGTCGGAGCGGGATCGGTCGTCCTAAAAGATGTACCGAACGATTCGACGGTTGTCGGGATTCCTGGAACGGTCGTTATTTCGAATGGAGTACGTGTGAAAGATAAACTTGATCACCAAGACCTTCCGGATCCGATCGCTGATAAATGCAAATGGCTTGAAAATGAATTGGATAGGCTGAAAGAACAGGTTACTGAAATGGAGAAATCCGAGGTAAAGGAAGGGAACAGAGTATGACGATTCAAATTTATAATACACTGACGCGAAAGAAAGAACCGTTTATTCCGATAGAGGAAGGAAAAGTGAAGATGTATGTTTGCGGTCCAACCGTATACAATTACATCCATATTGGAAATGCTCGGCCTGTTATTGCCTTTGACACGGTACGGCGCTATTTGGAGTATCGTGGATATGACGTCACCTACGTATCTAATTTTACGGACGTAGACGATAAAATTATCAAAGCGGCCAATGAGCTTGGAGAAGAAGTCGGTGAGCTGACGGACCGGTTCATCAACGCCTATTTCGAAGACGTCGGCGCACTTGGCTGCGGGAAGGCGGATGTCCATCCGCGTGTGACTGATCATATTAAAGATATTGTGGAGTTTGTCCAAGTGCTGGTCGATAAAGGCTTTGCGTACGAATCGCAAGGCGATGTCTACTACCGGACACGGAATTTCGATGGATACGGGAAATTGTCCCACCAGTCGATTGACGAACTGAAAGTCGGTGCCCGTATCGAGCCGGGAGATAAGAAGGAAAATGCACTCGACTTTGTGTTGTGGAAAGCGGCGAAAGAAGGCGAGATTGCATGGGATAGTCCATGGGGAGCAGGTCGTCCGGGCTGGCATATCGAATGTTCGGTCATGGCAAGGGAGCATCTCGGGGATACGATCGATATTCACGCAGGCGGTCAAGATCTGACGTTCCCGCACCATGAAAACGAAATTGCGCAATCTGAAGCAATGACCGGCAAGCCATTTGCGAACTATTGGATGCATAATGGCTACATCAATATCGACAACGAAAAAATGTCGAAATCGCTCGGGAATTTTGTTCTGGTCAACGAAATCAGAAAACAGATCGATCCGAAAGTTCTACGTTTCTTCATGTTATCCGTGCATTATAGACATCCGGTCAATTTCTCGCAAGACCTTGTCGAAAGTGCCGCGAACGGGCTGGAGCGGATTCGTACGGCTTACAACAACTTAAAGCATCGTCTCGGCATCACGGCCGACCTCGGTGACCAAAAAGATGTCTGGATCCATAAAGTGGATGAGTTGAGACAGTCCTTTGAAGAGGCGATGGACGACGATTTCAATACGGCCAATGCGATTGCTGCGATTTTCGAACTTGCCAAACTGGCAAACGTCTATCTATTGGAGAAGAACACACAGCCGGAAGTGCTTTCGCATTTCACGCAAACATTCGATGAGTTGATGGCGGTGTTAGGCTTGTCGCTTGCCGAAGAAACCGAGTTATTGGACGAAACGATCGAAGCTTTAATCGAAGAGCGCCTTGAAGCCCGACGTAACCGTGATTTCAAACGTGCGGATGAAATTCGTGACGAATTGAAAGAACAGGGAATCCTGCTGGAAGATACGGCGCAAGGAACACGCTGGAAAAGAGGATGATGGGCATTTATAACTTGCGCGATATAGATGTGAAACAATTAAATGCATTGGCGTTGGCTTATATGGGGGATGCTGTATACGAGCAAGCGGTACGCGAGCATCTCCTTCGTTCGGGACGCGTGAAGCCGAATGTCTTGCACAAACAGGCGACAAACTATGTGTCGGCGAAATCGCAGGCAGCCATTGTGAAACATATGCAACAAATAGGCTTTTTGACAGAAGAGGAAGAGGCAGTCTTAAGACGGGGTCGCAATGCCAAATCCGGTTCGGTTCCTAAAAATACAGATGTTGTTACCTATAACTACAGTTCAGGGTTTGAAGCGGTCGTCGGTTATTTATACTTGTTGGGGAAGACGGAACGCTTGGGGCAATTTATTGCAGAATCATTGGCATGGATTGAGAGGCCAGGAGAGGAGGAAACGAAATGACAGAACATGAAGCGGAATTGATCGGCGGGAAAAATCCTGTCGTTGAAGCGTTGCGCTCCGGCAGAGAGTTGAATAAGATTTGGATCGCCGAAGGGTTGAATAAAAAAAGCATCGGGGAAATCCTATCGCTCGCAAAAGAAGGTGGAATTGTCGTTCAAGCGGTTCCGAAACAAAAACTGGATGGGATGTTGGCGATCAATCATCAAGGGATCGTCGCATCGGTTGCTGCCTATTCGTATGCAGAACTGGAAGATTTGTTCAGCGTGGCAAAGGCGCGTGGGGAAGATCCGTTTTTTATCATCCTCGATGAGTTGGAGGATCCTCATAATTTAGGCTCCATTTTACGGACGGCAGATGCGTCAGGGGTGCATGGCATCATCATTCCGAAGCGCAGGTCTGTCGGCTTGACGGGAATCGTGGCGAAAGCATCGACAGGAGCCATTGAACATATTCCGGTCGTTCGGGTCAATAATCTTTCACAGACGGTGGATGAATTGAAAAAGCGGGGTGTCTGGGTTGCAGGAACGGATGCGGCGAAATCGGTGGATTATCGCTTGATGGATGCGACACTTCCGCTTGCGATCATCATCGGAAGTGAAGGGAGAGGAATGTCACGGATCCTGAAGGAGAGATGCGACTTCTTGTACCACTTGCCGATGGTCGGACATGTGACATCGTTGAATGCCTCTGTCGCAGCCTCCCTTCTGATGTACGAAGTACTGCGCAAGCGTCAACCGCATGCGTCTGAAAGGTGAAAGCGGATGTACTCCTTGTAGACGGCTATAACGTGATCGGGGCATGGGAGGAATTGCGCCGGATGAAAACGGAGCGACTTGCAGACGCGCGCGATCGGCTCATCGAACGGATGGCAGAGTACAAGGCACATACAGGATGGCGCGTCATCATTGTGTTTGACGCGCATCTCGTACCTGGCATCGAAAAAAAGAAGCAGCGTCATAACGTCGAGGTCGTATTTACAAGGGAAAACGAAACAGCGGATGAACGGATTGAAAAACTTGTCGCAGAGCTAGGAGGGCGACGGGTGCAACTCCATGTGGCGACATCGGATTTGACAGAGCAATGGGTTATTTTTGCCCAAGGAGCCCTCCGGAAGTCTGCTCGGGAACTTGAAATTGAAATGAATGAGATTGATAAACTTATCTCCATAAAGGTCAAGGAGATTCAAGAGCAACGGCCATTTTCAAAGATACCTTTAAGTGATGAAGTTGCGGAAAAATTCGAAAAGTGGCGACGGGGAATGAAGTGAACGGTTGACGCAAAATTTTTCCATACAGTATACTTAGACTATCATCGTTTGAAGAACCGGGGTGATCCATTTGGTGGAAAAGACATACGTTGAAGGCGGAATATCGGATTTCACTGGATTATCCGATGCGGAAATCATCACCATCATACAAGAGGGGAACGCAGATGCGCTCGATTTTTTGATTACAAAATATCAATCTTTTGTGAGAGTGAAAGCGCGCTCATACTTTCTGATCGGAGGCGATCGGGAAGATATTGTCCAAGAGGGAATGATCGGATTGTACAAGGCGATCCGGGACTTCAAAGAAGATCGTTTAAGCTCATTTAAAGCATTCGCCGAACTGTGTATCACGCGTCAAATTATTACGGCTATCAAAACTGCAACAAGACAAAAACATATTCCGCTCAACACATCGGTATCTTTGGACAAGCCTGTTTTCGACGAAGACTCCGATCGGACATTGCTTGATGTCATAGCGGGACCCCTGCTGGATGATCCGGAAGATTTCATTATCCATAAGGAAAATTTCGGTCAGATGGAAGAAGAGATCAACAAAGTATTAAGCGGTTTAGAGAAACAAGTGCTTGCGCTTTACTTGGACGGTCAATCTTATCAGGAGATTTCGGATGAGTTGAACAGACAGGTGAAATCGGTGGATAATGCATTGCAAAGGATTAAGCGGAAATTGGAACGCTATATGGAAGTCGGCTCCGTTCGTTGACCGACCATTTCCATTGTATTGACAGCATGCAGGTTAGGTGTTACTCTTTAGCAAGACTATGAGAAGATGTCGAAAAGTCTGTGGACAGTGACTGAATCCGTACGACTTGGATTCTAGAAGTAAGACTACATCAGAGTTCGGAAACGAAAAGTATGCAGTCGTTTAGGGTGAGAAAATGTCTAAGAAAATAATTTTAAGTTGTGATAGTTGCGGGACGCGAAATTATTCCGTGCCGGCTCGTAGCAATCATTCGACGGAACGGTTGTCGCTCAAAAAGTTTTGTAGCCGGTGCAATGCACATACGATACACAAACAGACAGCTTGAGATACAACGAACTGTCTGAAAGCAGCATCATATTTACAGTCGGAGGGTTACGGTATAATGGGCAAGTTAAGCGCTTTTTTTAAAAATGTTGTCTCGGAAATGCGGAAAGTCAGCTGGCCGAAACGGAAAGAATTGACGCGCTACACGATTGTTGTTCTTTCTACAGTCGTCTTCATGGCGATCTACTTCGGGATTGTCGATCTTGGCATTTCACGTTTGATGGAATGGTATCTTGCATTATAAAACGAATCTGTAAACGATATAGGTTACTCAGCAGGCCGCTACAAAGCGGTTTGTGAATAACCCTTTGAAAAATATCCCGTCTGACAGCAAGAACGGGTTTTTTCAATTGTCCAGCTTTTCTGGATAGCTAAGAAATGATACAATCTCGTACAATATAGAGCGGAGAAGTTTTGGTGAATCACCGCTATTTAAGGTGTGCGAAAAGAAGGAGGGACGGACGTACAGTCCTTGTGCATATGGAAATGGAAAAAAATTGGTATGTCGTTCATACGTACTCCGGTTATGAAAATAAGGTGAAGGCCAATCTGGAAAAACGTGTAGAAACGATGGGAATGCAGGATAAAATTTTCCGCGTCGTCATTCCGGAAGAAGAGGAGACGGATTTCAAAGACGGTAAAAAACGTACAGTGATGAAAAAAACGTTTCCTGGATATGTTCTTGTAGAAATCATCATGACAGATGATTCTTGGTATGTCGTCAGAAATACGCCTGGCGTAACAGGTTTCATTGGTTCTTCAGGCGGGGGAGCGAAGCCGACGCCGTTACTTCCGGAAGAAGTAGAGTTCATCCTGAAACAGATGGGCGTCAAAGAAGGAAAAGCGGAAGTGGACTATGAAATTGGTGAAATGGTCCAAGTGCTTGAAGGACCGTTTGCACACTTCCAAGGGAAAGTGGAAGAGATTGATCAAGATAAAGGCAAAGTGAAAGTATCGGTCGATATGTTCGGTCGGGAAACGAATATGGAGCTCGACTTCAATCAGGTCGAAAAATTATAAATGATTTCCACTTGCATACAGTGCATAATAGTGGTATCATTTCAAAGGTCAGACTATAAATAAAGTAGTTTGGGCGGATTAACCAATTCTACCGGCGTAAGCCGGCAGGCACATATTGAGTGGGAGGGGCAACCCAATTACCACATCACGGACTTAAGGAGGTGTGTCTCGTGGCTAAAAAAATCATCAAAGTTGTTAAGTTACAAATTCCTGCTGGAAAAGCGAACCCGGCTCCACCAGTTGGACCGGCGCTAGGTCAAGCGGGTGTGAACATCATGGGATTCTGTAAAGAATTCAATGCGCGTACAGCAGATCAAGCAGGTCTAATCATTCCTGTTGAGATTTCCGTATTCGAAGACCGTTCATTCACATTCATTACAAAAACTCCACCGGCAGCAGTATTGCTGAAGGTTGCAGCTAATCTTCAAAAAGGTTCAGGTGAGCCGAATAAAAAGAAGGTTGCTACTGTAAAACGCGATAAAGTTCGCGAAATTGCAGAGTCAAAAATGCAGGACTTGAACGCGGCATCAGTTGAAGCAGCGATGGCAATGGTTGAAGGTACTGCTCGCAGCATGGGAATCACGATCGAAGACTGATCATGATCCGATAAAGCGTGTTTCTTTGTAGTGGGGGTTGCGCTCGTTCTTTAAGAACACGCAACCCTTATTCGTGGGAGGTATAATCCGTTAAAACCACAATCGAGGAGGAAATAATAGATGGCTAAAAGAGGTAAAAAGTTCACAGAAGCTGCGAAGCTTGTGGAACGTATGAAATCATACGACGTAAAAGAAGCGATTGCGCTTGCAAAACAAACAAGCACAGTCAATTTTGACGCTACAGTCGAAGTTGCATTCCGCCTTGGAATCGACACTCGTAAAAACGACCAGCAAATCCGTGGAGCAGTTGTGCTTCCGAACGGTACTGGTAAAACGCAACGCGTTCTCGTTTTTGCTAAAGGTGAAAAATTGAAAGAAGCGGAAGCAGCTGGTGCTGACTACGCAGGCGATGCAGAATATATCAACAAAATCCAACAAGGTTGGTTTGAGTTTGATGTAATCGTTGCGACTCCTGATATGATGGGAGAAGTCGGTAAAATTGGTCGTGTCCTAGGACCGAAAGGCCTTATGCCGAACCCGAAAACAGGAACAGTTACATTTGACGTAGCGAAAGCTGTTGAAGAGATCAAAGCTGGTAAAGTTGAATACCGTGCGGACAAAGCGGGTATCATCCACGCGCCAATCGGAAAAGTTTCATTCGACGATGCGAAGCTTGAAGAAAACTTCGCGACTGTTTTTGAAACAATTCAAAAAGCTAAGCCTGCTGCAGCTAAAGGAACATACATGAAGTCTGTGAATATCACGACTACAATGGGTCCTGCTGTAAAAGTAGATCCTTCTAGCGTAACAGTTAAAAATTAATATTGACAAACGATAGACTTTCTGATAAGATTTCGTTTGTTAGAATATAACCATTTGTACCGTAGACAGCAGGAGCGGCATGCCGCTTAATGTTTCCTGCCGAGGACAAGACGCTCTTTTGACTTAAAAGATGACGACTTTTCTGCCCTCGTGTCTGCTTTGTGTAGATATGAGGGCTTTTCATATCGGTATAAGTGACCCGAATTTTTTAGGAGGTGTCCAAATGAGCAAAGTATTAGAAGCTAAACAAGCAGTAGTTGGCGAAATTACAGACAAGCTAAAAGCATCATCATCTGTTGTTGTTGTTGACTACCGTGGTCTGAACGTCAGCCAAGTTACGGAACTACGTAAACAGCTTCGTGAAGCAGGTATCGACTTCAAAGTTTACAAAAACTCCATGACACGTCGTGCTGCTGAAGCTGCAGGACTTGAAGGGTTGAATGAATACCTTACAGGACCGAACGCAATTGCGTTTTCTAACGAAGATGTAGTTGCACCTGCGAAAATCTTGAATGATTTCGCAAAACAAAACGACAAGCTTGAAATCAAAGCAGGCGTTATCGAAGGCGCGATCGCAACAGAAGCGGACGTTAAAGCGTTGGCGGAACTTCCATCACGCGAAGGTCTACTTTCTATGCTACTCAGCGTACTTCAAGCACCAATGCGCAACTTCGCACTTGCAACAAAAGCTGTTGCAGAGCAAAAAGAAGAGCAAGGCGCTTAATCGAGCTGCCTGACATACAACTTGCGGGGTAAGCCCGACAAAAAACAACTATTAGGAGGAAACTATAATGACTAATGCACAAATCCTTGAAGCAATCAAAGAAATGACAGTTCTTGAATTGAACGACCTAGTAAAAGCAATCGAAGAAGAATTCGGCGTAACTGCTGCTGCACCTGTTGCAGTTGTTGGTGGAGCTGCTGGCGGAGACGCTGCTGCTGAGCAAACTGAATTCGACGTAGTTCTTGCATCTGCTGGCGATCAAAAAATCAAAGTTATCAAAGCTGTTCGTGAAATCACTGGCCTAGGCTTGAAAGAAGCGAAAGAAGTAGTAGATAACGCTCCAAAAGCACTTAAAGAAGGCGTATCTAAAGAAGAAGCAGAAGAAATGAAAGCGAAACTTGAAGAGGTTGGCGCTTCAATCGAACTTAAGTAATTTCGAATAGTGAAGGGAAGCTCGTCAAAAAACGACGGGCTTTTCTTCGTTTTTTTACCTTTATCTTCAATCAGTTATGGAATAAGAAAGAAATTGCGAGCCGAGGGGAGGACTTCGTGTGTCCGAACATTATTACGCTAAGGATCCGAAAGTGAAAAGTGATCCGAAAGAATGGAATGACGAATTGCGCGGAGTGAAACTGCGATTCAAGACGGATGCAGGAGTATTTAGCAAAGGGGAAGTGGATTTTGGTTCAAGACTCCTTGCAGAAGCATTCGTTTTACCAGAGTTGGCGGGTGCGATTTTAGATGTCGGTTGCGGCTACGGTCCGATCGGTTTGTCGATTGCCGGATCTTTTCCGGAACGGAATATTCACATGGTCGATGTGAACGAACGGGCGTTAGCTTTAGCTGCACATAACGCAGGGCAAAATGGCATTGAGAATGTGGAAATTTATCCGAGTGATGCATTATCAGCTGTTAAAGAAACAGCGTTTGCTGCGATCTTGACGAATCCGCCGATCCGTGCAGGAAAAGAGACGGTATTCAAAATTTATGAAGAAGCTCATACGAAGCTTGCGGCGGGTGGCGAGTTATGGGTTGTCATTCAGAAGAAGCAAGGGGCACCTTCGACGATCAACCATTTACAAGAGCTGTTTGGCCGGGTGGAGGCGGTTGTGAAGAAGAAAGGGTATTATATTATAAAGGCAGAAAAGTATTGACTTAGAAATGCAACTATGGTAATGTTAGAAAATGCATAAATTATTATAATGCGGTCGTATGCCCTTTTGCATAAGAATTGGAAATGTTAGGTATACTGGCGATGTATAAAGGATTGTTAAACCGAAAATGAGCTCTTGCCGGAACTCGTTTTCTTTTTGTTTTTTCGATATCATACACCATTTTTATGATTTCGCAAAGGACTAATATTGTTTTTGAGGGGTGAAAGAGTTGACAGGTCATTTAGTTCAGTATGGTCAACACCGTCAGCGTAGAAGTTTCGCACGGATCAGCGAAGTGCTCGATTTGCCGAATCTGATTGAAATCCAGACGGCATCTTATGAATGGTTCTTGGAAGAAGGATTGCGTGAAATGTTCCGTGATATTTCTCCGATTCAGGACTTCACGGGAAATCTTTCGTTGGATTTCGTCGATTATCAGTTAGCAGAACCTAAGTATCCTGTTGATGAATCGAAAGAGCGTGACGTCACGTATGCAGCACCGTTACGTGTTAAGGTACGCTTGCACAACAAAGAAACTGAAGAAGTGAAAGAACAAGATGTCTTTATGGGAGATTTCCCACTTATGACTGAAAACGGTACGTTTGTCATAAATGGCGCGGAGCGGGTAATCGTTTCCCAACTTGTGCGTTCCCCGAGCGTCTACTTCAATGATAAGGTGGACAAAAACGGGAAACGCGGCTTTGCTGCAACTGTTATTCCGAACCGCGGAGCTTGGTTGGAGTATGAAACAGACGCGAAAGACGTTGTCCACGTTCGAATCGACCGGACGCGGAAGTTGCCGGTTACAGTACTTCTTCGTGCACTCGGCTTTTCATCCGATCAGGAAATCATCGATTTAATCGGTGATAATGAGTATTTACGCAATACGCTTGAAAAGGATAATACGGAAAGCTCTGAAAAAGCCCTGCTTGAAATTTACGAACGTTTACGTCCGGGTGAGCCACCGACGTTGGATAGCGCGAAGAACCTTTTGTTCTCTCGATTCTTTGACGCGAAAAGATATGATTTAGCGAATGTTGGACGCTACAAGATGAACAAGAAGCTTCATGTGCAAAACAGATTGTTCAACCAAATTGCTGCCGAAACGTTAGTGGATCCTGAAACAGGTGAAATTCTACTGGAGAAGGAACAGCTCATTGATCGTCGGACATTGGATCGCTTGCTTCCGCATTTGGAAAATGGAATCGGCTTCGAGGAGATTTCCCATGCGAGCGGCGTTCTAGACGAGGACATTAAGATTCAAACAATTAAAATCTACTCTCCGAAAAGTGAAGACAAACAAGTGATCAACGTCATTTCAAATGCATATGTAGACGAGTCGATCAAACACGTCACGCCTGCAGATATCGTTGCATCCATCAGCTATTTCTTCAACCTCCTTCACGGAGTAGGGAATACAGATGATATCGACCATCTCGGGAATCGTCGTCTCCGCTCTGTAGGCGAGCTTCTTCAAAATCAGTTCCGCATCGGGCTTTCCCGTATGGAACGTGTTGTCAAAGAGCGTATGTCTATCAATGATACGCAATCGATCGTGCCGCAACAGCTCATCAACATTCGCCCGGTCATTGCATCGATTAAAGAGTTCTTCGGAAGTTCTCAGCTTTCCCAGTTCATGGATCAGACGAACCCGTTGGCTGAATTGACGCATAAGCGCCGACTATCTGCCCTCGGGCCTGGTGGTTTGACGCGTGAGCGTGCAGGGATGGAAGTACGTGACGTTCACTACTCTCACTATGGTCGTATGTGTCCGATTGAAACGCCTGAGGGACCGAATATCGGGTTGATTAACTCATTATCTACATTTGCGAAAGTGAACAAGTTCGGGTTCATTGAAACGCCGTATCGGAAAGTGGATCCTGAAACAGGACGGGTTACTGCTCAAATCGATTACTTGACTGCAGATATTGAAGATAACTATGTCGTTGCACAAGCAAATGCAATCCTTGCGGAAGACGGTTCTTTCGTCAACGAAGAAGTTGTCGGTCGTTTCCAAGGGGATAACACAGTATTTAAACGTGAACAGATTGACTATATGGACGTTTCACCTAAGCAAGTTGTTTCTGCCGCGACGGCTTGTATCCCGTTCCTTGAGAACGATGACTCGAACCGTGCGCTCATGGGGGCGAACATGCAACGGCAAGCTGTACCTCTTCTTAATCCGGAGGCGCCGTTTGTCGGAACAGGAATGGAACACGTCTCTGCTCGTGACTCGGGAGCTGCTGTGCTTGCGAAGTTTGACGGAATCGTCGAACACGTCGAAGCGAAAGAGATCCGCGTTCGCCGTATTGAAACGATTGACGGTAAAGAAGTGAAAGGCGATCTTACGATTTACCGCCTTGAAAACTTCATCCGTTCGAACCAAGGGACATGTTATAACCAGCGTCCGATCGTCCGTGTTGGAGATCGTGTGAAGCCGCTTGATATCCTGGCGGATGGTCCTTCCATGGAGCAGGGAGAACTTGCACTTGGCCGTAACGTCTTGATGGCATTCATGACATGGGATGGTTACAACTATGAAGATGCCATCATCATGAGTGAACGTCTCGTGAAAGATGATGTATTCACTTCGGTTCATATCGAGGAATACGAGTCTGAAGCGCGGGATACGAAACTTGGGCCTGAAGAGATTACACGTGATATTCCAAACGTTGGTGAGGATGCGCTTCGTAACCTTGATGACCGAGGAATCATCCGGGTCGGGG
This sequence comes from Sporosarcina sp. ACRSM, assembly GCF_022346545.1. Classification (GTDB taxonomy): domain Bacteria; phylum Bacillota; class Bacilli; order Bacillales_A; family Planococcaceae; genus Sporosarcina. Next base: position 276,390 of record NZ_JAKRNU010000004.1, read on the forward strand.
CAGAGGTGCGCGATGGCGATATCCTTGTCGGGAAAGTAACGCCAAAAGGTGTAACGGAACTGACGGCCGAAGAAAGATTACTACACGCAATCTTCGGTGAAAAAGCACGGGAAGTCCGCGATACATCACTTCGTGTGCCACATGGCGCAGGCGGTATCGTTCTGGATGTGAAAGTATTCAATCGTGAAGACGGCGATGAATTGCCACCAGGCGTAAACCAATTGGTGCGTGCTTATATCGTTCAAAAACGTAAAATCTCCGTCGGGGATAAAATGGCCGGACGTCACGGTAACAAAGGGGTTATCTCCCGTATCTTACCTGAGGCGGATATGCCATATCTTCCGGACGGCACACCAATTGACTTGATGCTTAACCCGCTCGGTGTACCATCTCGTATGAACATCGGACAGGTTCTTGAAATGCACCTCGGTATGGCAGCGCGCAGCCTTGGCGTCCATATGGCGTCTCCTGTATTTGACGGAGCGAACGAAGAGGATGTCTGGGAGACGATGGAAGAAGCCGGCATGGATCGGGACGGGAAAACAGTCCTATACGATGGCCGTTCCGGTGAAGCATTTGACAACCGGGTATCTGTCGGTGTCATGTATTTGATCAAGCTCGCGCATATGGTCGATGACAAACTCCATGCACGTTCGACAGGACCATACTCACTCGTCACGCAACAGCCACTCGGCGGTAAAGCCCAGTTCGGTGGACAGCGTTTCGGGGAGATGGAAGTGTGGGCGCTCGAGGCATATGGTGCCGCTTATACACTACAGGAAATCTTGACTGTGAAGTCGGATGACGTTGTCGGACGCGTGAAGACTTATGAAGCGATCGTCAAAGGAGATAGCGTACCACAACCAGGTGTACCAGAATCGTTCAAAGTTCTGATTAAAGAGCTTCAGAGTCTGGGTCTGGATGTGAAGATGCTATCGCAAGATCTAGAAGAAATCGAACTTCGCGATCTTGATGAAGATGAAGATATGCAACCAACGGATGCGTTGAACTTGATTAAAGAAGATCAACCTGTTTGATATTGATAAAGTAATCATCGGGTGAGGGGGAAGTCGCACGTTCCCCCTCTTTATGCCCTTAATGTGCGTTTGCTCGGAAAAGCCAACTGCAGCGATAAGACTAAAGGGAGGTAGGCTCCTTGATAGATGTAAACAACTTTGAGTATATGAAAATCGGCCTTGCTTCACCGGATAAGATCCGTTCTTGGTCCTATGGTGAAGTGAAAAAGCCTGAAACGATCAACTATCGTACATTGAAGCCTGAGAAAGATGGCCTGTTCTGTGAACGTATTTTCGGGCCTACGAAAGATTGGGAATGTCATTGTGGAAAATATAAACGCGTACGTTACAAAGGTGTCGTCTGTGACCGCTGTGGCGTAGAAGTGACGCGTCAAAAAGTACGCCGCGAACGCATGGGGCATATTGAACTTGCGGCTCCGGTTACACATATTTGGTATTTTAAAGGAATCCCGAGCCGGATGGGTCTTATCTTGGATATGACGCCACGTGCTTTGGAAGAAATCATCTATTTCGCATCCTATGTTGTCGTTGATCCGGCGGATACACCACTTGAAAGAAAACAATTGCTTTCTGAAAGGGAGTACCGCATTTACCGAGAGAAATACGGCAATAAGTTCCAAGCGTTGATGGGTGCCGAGGCAATCGAACGCCTGCTCATGGGAATCGATCTCGACAAGGAAATGGAATTTTTGAAAGAAGAATTGAAGACTGTCCAAGGACAACGCCGTACACGTGCGATCAGACGTCTGGAAGTTGTTGAGTCATTCCGTAACTCCGGTAACAAACCGGAATGGATGGTATTGGAAGTATTACCGGTCATCCCACCAGAACTCCGTCCGATGGTCCAGCTTGACGGTGGACGCTTCGCCACTTCCGACTTGAATGACTTATATCGTCGTGTCATCAACCGGAACAACAGGCTGAAACGCTTACTTGATCTTGGAGCACCTGGGATCATCGTTCAGAACGAGAAGCGGATGTTGCAAGAAGCGGTTGACGCGCTTGTCGATAACGGCCGTCGCGGTCGTCCGGTAACAGGACCAGGTAACCGTCCATTGAAATCACTTTCCCACATGCTGAAAGGAAAGCAAGGGCGTTTCCGTCAGAACTTACTCGGGAAACGGGTTGACTATTCAGGTCGTTCTGTTATCGTCGTTGGTCCGAACTTGAAAATGTACCAATGCGGATTGCCGAAAGAGATGGCGATCGAGCTATTTAAACCTTTTGTTATGAAGGAACTGGTTGAACGTGGACTCGCTCACAATATTAAGAGTGCGAAGCGTAAGATCGAGCGTCTCCATTCAGAAGTGTGGGATGTGCTCGAAGAAGTGATCAAGGAGCATCCGGTCTTATTGAACCGGGCACCAACGCTTCACCGTCTTGGTATCCAAGCGTTCGAACCGATTCTGGTAGAAGGTCGCGCGATCACGCTTCACCCACTTGTGTGTACAGCATATAACGCCGACTTTGACGGTGACCAAATGGCTGTTCACGTTCCATTGTCGGCGGAAGCGCAAGCGGAAGCACGACTACTCATGTTGGCAGCACAAAACATCTTGAACCCGAAAGATGGAAAACCTGTTGTTACACCGTCTCAAGACATGGTATTAGGAAACTATTACCTGACATTGGAACGGAAAGGGGCGACTGGAGAAGGGGCTGTTTTCAGTAATGCGAATGAGGCGATCATCGCTTACCAAAACGGACATGTCCATCTTCATTCACGGATTGCTATCCGGGCATCATCTTTAAACAATCCGACATTCACGGAAGAACAAAATAGCCAATTGCTATTAACGACCGTCGGGAAAATCATCTTCAACGAAATTCTGCCTGAGTCGTTCCCGTACATTAACGAACCGACCAATTCCAACTTGGAAATTGAAACGCCTGATAAGTATTTCGTTCCAGGGACTGCAAATGTGAAAGAGCATTTGGAGAGTATGGAACTTGTTCAACCGTTCAAAAAGAAAATCCTTGGGAACATCATCGCGGAAATCTTTAAACGTTTCCACATTACCGAAACGTCCAAAATGCTTGACCGCATGAAAGACCTTGGATTCAAATACTCTACACGTGCAGGGATTACGATCGGTATTTCCGATATCGTCGTCCTTCCGAACAAAGATGAAATCTTGCAAGAAGCGCAAGGTAAAGTGGATAAAGTTATGCAGCAATTCCGCCGTGGTCTTATTACGGAGGAAGAGCGCTACGACCGCGTCATCTCTTATTGGAGCCATGCGAAGGATGTCATTCAGGATAAACTGATGGACTCCCTCGATAACTCGAACCCGATCTACATGATGAGTGACTCCGGTGCCCGGGGTAACGCCTCGAACTTCACGCAGCTTGCGGGTATGCGTGGTCTGATGGCCAACCCGGCTGGTCGAATCATCGAACTTCCGATCAAATCATCATTCCGTGAAGGGCTGACTGTTCTCGAGTACTTCATCTCGACACACGGTGCGCGTAAAGGACTTGCGGATACGGCTCTGAAAACAGCTGACTCCGGTTACTTGACACGTCGACTTGTCGATGTGGCGCAAGATGTCATCGTCCGTGAAGATGATTGTGGAACTGATCGTGGCTTGGAAGTGGGCGCATTGACAGAAGGTACGGAAATCATCGAAGGCTTGGATGAGCGTATCGAAGGACGCCACACGAAGAAAACGATCTACCACCCTGAAACAGGTGAGAAAATCCTTGAAAAAGATGCGCTCATTACTGCGGACGTCGCTCGTACGATCCTAGACGCAGGCATCGAAAAAGTCACTATCCGTTCAGCGTTCACATGTAACACTAAACACGGTGTATGTAAAAAATGTTACGGCATTAACTTGGCGACAGGTGAAAAAGTCGAAGTCGGCGAAGCGGTCGGTATTATCGCTGCACAGTCGATCGGTGAGCCTGGAACACAGCTTACGATGCGTACATTCCATACAGGTGGAGTTGCCGGAGACGATATTACACAAGGTCTTCCACGTATCCAGGAGATTTTCGAGGCGCGGAATCCGAAAGGGCAAGCCGTCATTTCGGAAATCAAAGGTGAAATCATTGAAATCGATGAAATCCGTGAAGGTCAGAAAGAAATCACAATCCAAGGTAAAGTGGAAACACGCAAATACTTGGCGCCATACAATGCCCGTTTGAAAGTCGGAGTTGGAGACGAAATCGACCGAGGCGATGTCATTACAGAAGGTTCCATCGACCCGAAAGAATTGATCATCGTCAAAGACGTGGCGACGGTTCAAGAGTATCTCTTGAAAGAAGTTCAAAAAGTATATCGTATGCAAGGGGTTGAAATCGGCGATAAGCACGTTGAAGTAATGGTTCGCCAAATGCTTCGCAAAGTGCGTATCATCGAGGCAGGAGACACGGATCTCTTACCGGGCTCACTGCTTGACATCCACCAATTCGCGGATGCTAACGCAGAAGTGTTGAAAGTCGGAAAACTTCCGGCAACTTGCCGCCCTGTCATTCTCGGTATTACAAAAGCATCACTCGAAACGGAATCCTTCCTATCGGCAGCGTCATTCCAAGAGACGACTCGCGTCTTGACGGATGCAGCTATCAAAGGGAAAACCGACGAGCTTCTCGGCTTGAAAGAAAATGTCATCATCGGAAAACTTGTACCAGCTGGAACAGGTATGCAACGATACCGTCATATCCAGATGGATCAAATCGACGAAGAAGAGGCATTGAAAAAAGTAGCAGCAGAGTAAATTTCAATTCAGGGGAACAAAAAAGTTCCCCTGTCTATCTAATATCTGTTGACAGCTTTTTTAATAAGTGATAATATACAAAAGGTTGATAGTTGAATGTCTGTACTTTGGAGGATATGCCCATATGTCTTATGATAAAGTCGAGCAGGCAAAAAAGACAATCATCGGTACAAAGCAGACAGTGAAAGCGATCCGTGCAGGGATAGTGACGGAAGTCATCATCGCACAGGATGCTGAAGAAAGGGTTGTCGCTCCAGCTTTGGAGGAAGCCGCACTTCATGGCATCCAAGTGACGCATGTCGATTCAAGAGAAAAGCTTGGGCATGCATGCGGCATTCAAGTCGGTGCAGCTGTGGTTGCGATTACTGGATAACAGTTTTTGTGTAGAAAGCACAAAGACTTTGTTTTTACCCAAAAATGAACCACCTGGATGTGTGGTCTTACAAAAAAGATATGTGAGAGGAGGAAAACCGATGCCTACAATTAACCAATTGGTCCGTAAACCACGTAAACCAAACGTGACAGGATCAAAATCTCCAGCGCTCGGGAAAAGCTATAACAGCTTCAAAAAGTCAATGACAAACGTGAATTCACCACAAAAACGGGGTGTTTGTACACGTGTTGGTACAATGACACCGAAGAAGCCGAACTCGGCACTTCGTAAATATGCACGTGTTCGTTTGACGAACTCTATGGAAGTAAACGCGTATATCCCTGGTGAAGGCCACAACCTTCAAGAGCACAGCGTTGTTCTAATCCGCGGCGGCCGTGTAAAAGACTTACCGGGTGTTCGTTACCATATCGTACGTGGAGCGCTTGACACAGCTGGCGTTCAAGGTCGTATGCAAAGCCGTTCACAATACGGTGCAAAAAGACCGAAAGAAAAGAAATAAGAAGGACACTCATCTGAGTGCTCAACGTTTTAAAAATCAAAGAGATTATGATAAAGGTTATGCAAGTGTATACCGCTTGATAACCTTGAAAGGAGGAAAACAACATGCCTCGTAAAGGTCCTGTTGCAAAACGTGACGTACTTCCGGATCCGATTTACAATTCGAAGCTCGTTTCACGTCTCATCAACAAAATGATGGTTGATGGCAAAAAAGGTACATCCCAAAAAATCCTCTATGGTGCGTTCGAACTTGTTAAAGAACGTTCTGGAAAGGATCCAATTGAAGTATTCGAAGCTGCACTTAACAATGTAATGCCTGTACTTGAAGTACGTGCTCGCCGTGTTGGTGGAGCGAACTACCAAGTACCGGTTGAAGTCCGCCCTGAACGTCGTACGACGCTCGGTCTTCGTTACCTTGTGAACTACTCTCGCTCACGCGGTGAGAAAACAATGGAAGAACGTCTTGCGAATGAAATCCTAGACGCTTCCAACAACACAGGTGCTTCTGTTAAGAAACGCGAAGAAATGCACAAGATGGCAGAAGCGAACAAAGCATTCGCTCACTATCGTTGGTAAGATTGGACAGCTCGTTACAACTCTAATCCGAATCGGAAGGAGATATACAAAATGGCTAGAGAGTTCTCCTTAGAGAATACTCGTAATATCGGTATCATGGCTCACATCGACGCTGGTAAGACAACGACGACCGAGCGGATCCTTTATTACACAGGTAAAATTCACAAACTTGGTGAAACGCACGAAGGTGCATCGCAAATGGACTGGATGGAGCAGGAGCAAGAACGTGGAATCACAATCACATCTGCTGCAACAACAGCTCAATGGAAAGGCCACCGTGTTAACATCATCGATACTCCGGGACACGTAGACTTCACTGTTGAAGTTGAACGTTCCCTGCGTGTACTTGATGGTGCTGTAACGGTACTTGACGCTCAATCGGGCGTTGAGCCGCAAACAGAAACAGTTTGGCGTCAAGCAACAACATATGGCGTTCCACGTCTTGTATTCATTAATAAAATGGACAAAACAGGAGCGGACTTCCTCTATTCAGTAGGAACACTTCATGACCGTCTACAAGCGAACGCACACCCGATCCAATTACCAATTGGTGCCGAGGATGAGTTTGAAGCAATCATCGACTTAGTTGAGATGAAAGCGACATTCTACGGTGACGACACAGGTATGAACGTAGAAGTACGTGATATCCCTGAAGAGCACGTTGCGAGAGCTGAAGAATACCGTGAGAAATTGATCGAAGCGATTGTTGACTTTGACGAAGATCTTATGGAAAAATATCTTGGCGGCGAAGAACTAACGATCCAAGAAATCAAAACGGCAATCCGTAAAGCTACGCTTGCTGTTGAATTCTACCCGGTCGTTTGTGGTACGGCGTTCAAGAACAAAGGTGTCCAACTTGTACTAGATGCAGTTGTTGACTATCTTCCATCACCAATCGACATTCCTCCTATGAAAGGGACGAATCCTGATACGGACGAAGAAGTTGAACGTCACGCAGACGACAACGCGCCATTCTCGGCACTTGCGTTCAAAGTCATGACAGACCCTTATGTAGGTAAATTGACGTTCTTCCGTGTGTACTCTGGTACACTTCAATCCGGATCATACGTTCAAAACTCTTCGAAAGGTAAGCGTGAGCGTGTAGGACGTATTCTACAAATGCACGCGGATTCCCGTGAAGAGATCAGTGAAGTACACTCAGGAGACATTGCTGCGGCAGTAGGTCTTAAAGATACAGGTACGGGCGACACACTTTGTGACGATAAAGCACTTGTTATCCTAGAGTCCATGGAATTCCCTGAGCCGGTTATTTCTCTATCTGTTGAGCCGAAAACAAAAGCCGACCAAGATAAAATGGGTATGGCTCTTGCGAAGCTCCAAGAAGAGGATCCGACATTCCGTGCACATACGGACCAAGAGACAGGCGAAGTTATCATCGCTGGTATGGGTGAGCTTCACCTTGATGTCCTTGTAGACCGTATGAGACGTGAATTCAAAGTTGAAGCAAACGTTGGTGCTCCACAAGTATCTTACCGTGAAACATTCCGTCAAGCTGCCGAAGTTGAAGGGAAATTTGTCCGTCAATCCGGTGGTCGCGGTCAGTTTGGTCACGTTTGGATCGAATTCTCTCCGAACGAAGAAGGAAAAGGATTCGAATTTGAAAACGCGATCGTCGGTGGTGTTGTTCCACGTGAATACGTACCAGCTGTTGAAGCGGGTATCCGTGATTCACTTGACAACGGGGTACTTGCCGGCTATCCATTGATCGACATCAAGGCCCGTCTATTCGATGGTTCATATCACGATGTTGACTCCAATGAGATGGCGTTCAAAATCGCTGCTTCTATGGCGCTGAAAAACGCAGTATCAAAAGTTAACCCAGTTATTCTTGAACCAATAATGAAAGTCGAAGTTATCATTCCAGAAGAATACTTAGGTGATGTTATGGGTGACGTCACTTCTCGCCGCGGACGCGTGGAGGGAATGGATGCTCGTGGTAACGCACAAGTTGTTCGTGCAATGGTTCCTTTAGCAGAGATGTTCGGTTATGCAACGTCCCTACGTTCAAGTACACAAGGACGCGGTGTCTTCTCAATGGTGTTCGATCACTATGAAGAAGTGCCGAAGTCAATCTCTGAAGACATCATCAAGAAAAATAAAGGCGAATAATTGACTTCGACCTTGTTTCCAGTTTAAATTACTTGTAAGATATGGGTAGTTGGGGGGCACACTCCCAACACCTGTAGCTATAAAAACTAAAAAACTTTCATATTCCGAGGAGGATCTCAAAAATGGCAAAAGAAAAATTCGACCGCTCCAAAACGCATGCTAATATCGGGACAATCGGTCACGTTGACCATGGTAAAACAACACTTACTGCTGCAATCGCAACAGTTCTAGCGAAAAAACTAGGCGGAGAAGCACGTTCTTACGCTGACGTTGATAACGCACCTGAAGAAAAAGAGCGTGGAATCACAATCAACACGTCTCACATCGAGTACGAAACTGAAACTCGTCACTATGCACACGTTGACTGCCCAGGTCACGCTGACTACGTTAAAAACATGATCACTGGTGCTGCTCAAATGGACGGCGGTATCCTAGTTGTATCTGCTGCTGACGGCCCAATGCCACAAACTCGTGAGCACATCCTTCTTTCACGTCAAGTTGGTGTTCCTTACCTAGTAGTCTTCATGAACAAATGTGACATGGTTGACGACGAAGAACTTCTTGAACTAGTAGAAATGGAAATCCGTGACCTTCTTTCTGAGTACGATTTCCCTGGCGATGACATTCCTGTTATCAAAGGTTCTGCTCTTAAAGCACTTGAAGGTGAGCCAGAGTGGGAAGAGAAAGTCGTTGAGCTTATGGCTGCAGTTGACGAGTACATCCCAACACCACCACGTGACACTGAAAAACCATTCATGATGCCAGTTGAGGACGTATTCTCAATCACTGGTCGTGGTACAGTTGCAACAGGCCGTGTTGAGCGTGGACAAGTTAAAGTCGGCGACGTTGTTGACATCGTTGGTATCGTTGAAGAAGCGAAATCTACAACTGTTACAGGTGTAGAAATGTTCCGTAAACTTCTTGACTATGCAGAAGCTGGTGACAACATCGGTGCACTTCTTCGTGGTGTAGCTCGTGAAGACATCCAACGTGGACAAGTTCTTGCTAAACCAGGTACAATCGTTCCACACACTAAATTTACATCTGAAGTTTATGTTCTTTCAAAAGAAGAGGGTGGACGTCACACTCCATTCTTCTCTAACTACCGTCCACAGTTCTACTTCCGTACAACGGACGTAACTGGCGTTATCGAACTTCCAGAAGGCGTAGAAATGGTTATGCCTGGAGATAACATCGAAATGACAGTAGAATTGATCGCTCCAATCGCTCTTGAAGAAGGTACGAAATTCTCTATCCGTGAGGGTGGACGTACTGTAGGCGCTGGCGTTGTAGCTACAATCCAAGCTTAATTTTAACTTTTAAAATCCCGTCCTTAGCGACGGGATTTTTTGCGTTCAAAGGAAAATATTGAAGTTCGCTGAGCGGCTCCATCGTATTGAACAAAGCATCAACAGACATCCTCTTGCTTTAGATAGAAGGGTATAAACACTGGATCGAGTGTGTAGTCTTTCAGGAAAAGGGTAATCTATAGTTGACAGGAAAAACTGCCTCTGTTAAGTTAGCAATTGCACTTTCTTTGTTTAGTGTATTGAAGTGAATGTTTTTAGGAGGACTACGAATTGAATGCAGTTGTAATTGCGGTAGTAGTAATGTTGATTTTAAGTTTAATGCGCGTCAATGTTGTCCTAGCGCTTGTAGCAGGAGCAATTGTAGGGGGGCTGACAGGAGGCTTGTCGTTGAACGAGACCATTGTGTCGTTCACGGGAGGGCTCGGGGAGGGTGCTACGATTGCGATCAGTTATGCGCTGCTAGCTGGCTTTGCTGTGGCGATCTCCAAAACAGGTATCCCGCAGTTGCTTGTTTCGGCCATGTTGCGATTTGTACAGAAAGAGGGAGGCAGTGACCGCGCTGCACTTGGGAAAGTATTGCTCGTTTTCATCCTGTTATTGATGGCCGTCTTTTCCCAAAACCTCATTCCGATCCATATTGCATTCATCCCGTTGCTTGTCCCGCCTATTTTACATATTTTAAACTTATTGAAAGTAGATCGGCGCTTAATCGCATCGGTATTGACATTCGGCTTGACAGCACCCTATATTTTGCTCCCTTTCGGTTATGGATTCATCTTTCATGAAATATTGGCGAAGCAAATGAAGTTAGCGGGTCTAGCGATCGATATGGCAGACATTCCAAAAGCGATGGCCTTCCCTGTCTTTGGCATGCTGGTTGGTCTTTTGGTTGCCATTTTCTTCAGCTATCGTAAGCCGCGAGAGTATGCAGATAAGTCGATCGGTGTCACAGAGGAAGTGATCGTGGTCCACAAACGGACGATTTTCTTTACCGTTGCCGCGCTCATCGGGACGCTCGCAGTGCAAATTCCGACCCAATCAATGATTGCGGGAGCTGTAACGGGCATTTTCATCCTCTATATTACGGGTGCCTTAAAGTGGAAAGAAGCGGATGGCCTTATTAACGAAGGTATGCGCATGATGGCCTTTGTCGGCTTCGTCATGATCGCAGCGAACGGCTTCGCAGCGGTACTGCAGGATACAGGACACATCCTATCGCTTGTAGAGGCTGCAAGCACCGCGTTAGGCGACCACAAAGGGATGGCGGCCTTTGCAATGTTATTTATAGGGCTGATCGTCACCATGGGCATCGGATCATCATTTGCAACGATACCAATCATCGCGTCCATCTTCGTGCCGCTTAGCATGGCTTTTGGATTTAGCGCAATGGCGACCATCGCGCTTATGGGAACAGCCGCTGCATTAGGCGATGCGGGATCTCCGGCGTCGGATTCGACACTCGGCCCAACAGCTGGGCTGAATGCGGATGGACAGCATAATCATATATGGGATAGTTGCGTTCCGACATTTCTTCACTTTAACATTCCGCTACTTGTTTTCGGCTGGCTGGCTGTCATGTTCTTTAATTAAAAAAGAGTTCGGACTATTAGCCTAGGTGTTGCATTACGAGTCAAATCAATCTATAATAAAAAAACCGAGAAAAGAATTTCGCCATAACACTTGCGGGATTCTTTTTCTTTGTGTATAATATGGAATGTTGGTTTTTTGACTGCGATGAAGCGAGAGGTTGCCGACACACCCGGCCGCTTTGCCATGGCATGTGTGTGGGAAATTTTCGTGGAGAATGTCTATCACAAAATAGGCGAAAAGGAGGGAAAATAATGGCAAAACAAAAGATTCGTATTCGTTTGAAAGCATATGATCACAGAATTTTGGATCAGTCGGCTGAAAAAATCGTAGAAACAGCAAAACGTTCGGGTGCAAGTGTATCGGGTCCGATACCTCTTCCAACTGAAAGATCTGTATACACGATTCTTCGTGCGGTACATAAGTACAAAGATTCGCGCGAGCAGTTCGAAATGCGTACGCACAAACGTCTGATCGACATCGTTAACCCGACACCACAAACTGTCGATGCGTTGATGAAACTCGATCTACCATCTGGCGTAGACATCGAAATCAAACTCTAATCGATACAAAAATAAAAAAACAAACCAATTCAGGAGGTGTGACAAATGACCAAAGGAATCTTAGGGAGAAAAGTCGGCATGACGCAAATCTTTGCTGAAAACGGCGATCTCATCCCGGTAACTGTGATTGAAGCTGCTCCAAACGTTGTTCTTCAGAAGAAGACAGCTGAAACAGACGGCTACACATCAATCCAGCTCGGATTTGAAGATAAACGAGAGAAGCTTGCAAACAAACCTGAAAAAGGCCACGTTGCTAAAGCTGAAACAGCACCTAAGCGCTTCATTCGCGAATTCCGCGAGTTAGACGTTAATGGGTATGAAGTTGGTCAGGAAGTCAAAGTCGATACATTCGCAGAAGGCGATATCGTCGATATTACAGGAACAACAAAAGGTAAAGGATTCCAAGGTGTTATTAAACGCCACGGTTTCGCACGCGGGCCTATGAGCCACGGTTCACGTTTCCACCGCGCACCAGGTTCAATCGGATCTGTTGACGGACAACGCGTATTCAAAGGGAAAAAACTCCCTGGTCGCACAGGCGGCAAAAAAGTAACGATTCAAAATCTAGAAATCGTACGAGTTGACGCTGAGCGTAACTTGCTACTAGTAAAAGGTAATGTTCCAGGAGCTCGCAAATCACTTCTACAAGTGAAAAGCGCAATCAAAGGGAACTGAACACTAAAGGAAGGAGGAAACAAGAATGCCTAAAGTATCCGTACTAAATCAAACTGGCTCATCAGTCGGTGAAATCGAATTGAACGAAGCGATCTTCGGAATCGAGCCGAACGAAGCTGTTCTATTCGAAGCATTGGTCCAACAGCGTGCATCATTACGCCAAGGTAACCACAAAGTTAAAACTCGCGCAGAAGTCGCTGGCGGCGGACGCAAACCATGGCGTCAAAAAGGAACTGGTCGTGCTCGTCAAGGGTCAATCCGTTCACCACAATGGCGTGGAGGCGGTACCGTATTCGGACCAACTCCAAGAAGCTACAGCTACAAATTGCCGAAGAAAGTCCGCAGATTGGCTCTTCTATCAGCTCTTTCTACGAAAGTTCGTGATGAAGAGATCATCGTAGTAGAAGGACTTACTTTCGATGCACCAAAAACAAAAGAATTCGTAAAAGTATTATCAAATCTTTCAGTCGACAAGAAAGCTTTGATCGTCACTGCAGACCTAGATGAAACTGTGGCATTGTCCGCACGTAACATTCCAGGTGTGAGCGTCGTTACAGCGAATGGCATCAATGTTCTTGACATTGTCGCACATGACAAACTTGTCATTACGAAAGCAGCAGTTGAAAAAGTAGAGGAGGTGCTTGGTTAATGGAAGCACGTGATATTCTAAAACGTCCGGTCATTACCGAGCGTTCTTCTGAACAAATGGGACTTAGAAAATACACATTCGAAGTCGATACGCGCGCAAACAAAACACATGTGAAGCAAGCTGTCGAAGAAATCTTCGATGTGAAAGTCGAAAAAGTCAACGTACAGAACTACAAAGGTAAGTTCAAACGTATGGGTAAACACGCAGGCTATACAAACAAACGCCGCAAAGCGATTGTTACATTGACTGCTGACTCAAAAGACATCGAACTATTCGAAATCTAATCATAGATAGTCAACTAAACGAAGGAGGGAACACCAATGGCGATTAAGAAATACAAACCTACCTCCAACGGACGTCGTAACATGACTTCTTCGGACTTCTCCGAGATCACAACGGACAAACCGGAAAAATCATTGCTTACACCGCTCAAACGGAAAGGCGGCCGTAACAACACTGGTAGGACTACTGTTCGTCACCAAGGTGGAGGCCATAAACGCCAATACCGTGTCATCGATTTCCAACGCCGGAAAGATGGCATTCCAGGACGCGTTGCTACGATCGAATACGATCCGAACCGTTCTGCAAACATTGCACTTATCAACTACGTAGATGGAGAGAAACGTTACATTCTTGCTCCGAAAGGTTTGGAAGTGGGCATGACAATCATGTCTGGTCCAGATGCAGATATCAGAGTAGGTAACACTCTACCACTAGAAAACATTCCAATGGGTTCAACAATCCATAACATCGAATTGAAACCAGGAAAAGGCGGTCAATTAGTGCGTTCTGCAGGTACATCTGCACAACTACTAGGCCGTGAAGACAAATACGTCATCGTACGTCTTCAATCTGGCGAAGTTCGCATGATTCTTGCAACATGCCGCGCGACAATCGGTCAAGTCGGTAATGAACAGCACGAATTGATCAACATCGGTAAAGCTGGACGTTCACGTTGGTTGGGTAAACGCCCTACAGTACGTGGTTCTGTCATGAACCCTAACGATCACCCACACGGTGGTGGTGAAGGACGTACTGGTATCGGTATGAAATCACCAGTTACTCCTTGGGGTAAACCGACTCTTGGTCTTAAAACTCGTAAGAAAAGCAACAAATCAAGCAAGTTTATTATTCGTAGCCGTAAAAAATAATGTGAGTGGACTGCGGTTCAACGACTGGACCGTAGTACAAACACGGAGGGAGGTTCCGACATGGGCCGCAGCTTGAAAAAAGGACCTTTTGTAGACGATCATCTTATGAAAAAGGTTGAAGTACAAAAGGATTCTCAGAAGAAACAGGTAATCAAAACTTGGTCACGCCGTTCAACAATCTTCCCGTCATTCATCGGATTGACGATTGCTGTCTACGACGGACGCAAACACGTACCTGTCTACGTGACTGAAGATATGGTAGGTCACAAACTGGGTGAATTCGTCCCAACGCGCACATACAAAGGTCATGGCGCTGACGATAAGAAAACAAGACGCTAATTGAGAGGAGGTTATTCTGATGCAACAAGCAAAAGCTACTGCCCGCACAGTCCGTATTGCTCCTCGCAAAGTCCGTTTGGTCGTTGATCTTATCCGGGGCAAGAAAATCGGTGAAGCTGTCGCGATTCTACGCCTGACGCCAAAAGCGGCATCTCCGGTTGTAGAAAAACTATTGAATTCAGCGATTGCAAATGCTGAACACAACTATGAAATGAACATCGAAGACCTAGTAGTAAGCGAAGTATTCGTTGACGAAGGTCCGACAATGAAACGTTTCCGTCCACGCGCACAAGGACGTGCAAGTGCAATCAACAAACGCACAAGCCACATTACAATCGTGGTATCAGAAAAGAAGGAGGGATAATTCGTGGGTCAAAAAGTACATCCTAACGGTTTGCGGGTTGGTATCATCCGCGACTGGGAGTCGAAATGGTATGCTGAAAAAGACTATGCGACTCTTTTACATGAGGACTTAAAAATCCGTGATTTCATCGAAAAACGTCTTGTAGATGCGTCTGTTTCCAAAGTTGAAATCGAACGTGCTGCAAAGCGTGTCAATATCACTATTCACACTGCGAAGCCAGGTATGGTTATCGGTAAAGGTGGTTCCGAGGTCGAAGCACTTCGTAAACAACTGAACGATATCACAGGCAAGCGTGTACACATCAACATCATCGAAATCAAGCGTGCAGATCTTGATGCGAAACTAGTCGCAGAATCCATCGCACGTCAACTAGAAAGCCGTGTATCATTCCGTCGTGCACAGAAACAAGCGATTCAACGTACAATCCGTTCTGGCGCGAAAGGTATCAAAACTCAAGTATCCGGACGTCTTGGCGGTGCAGACATCGCTCGTGCGGAACATTACAGTGAAGGAACTGTCCCTCTCCATACATTGCGTGCAGACATCGACTATGCACATGCAGAAGCAGACACAACTTATGGTAAGCTTGGCGTCAAAGTATGGATTTATCGTGGAGAAGTCCTTCCAGTGAAGAAGAAGAACTCTGAGGAAGGAGGCAACTAATTATGTTAATGCCTAAACGCGTTAAACATCGCCGTGTATTCCGTGGTAAAATGCGTGGAACTACAAAAGGCGGCGCAACTGTTCAGTTCGGTGAATTCGGTCTGCAAGCTACTGAATCTTCATGGATCACGAATCGTCAAATCGAATCTGCACGTATCGCTATGACACGTTACATGAAACGTGGCGGTAAAGTATGGATTAATATTTTCCCGCACAAACCATATACGAAAAAGCCTCTTGAAGTCCGGATGGGTTCCGGTAAAGGTGCTGTAGAAGGCTGGGTAGCTGTCGTTAAACCTGGCAGAGTCATGTTTGAAATCGCAGGTGTGTCAGAAGAAGTTGCACGTGAAGCACTTCGCCTCGCATCTCACAAACTTCCGCTTAAGAGCAAGTTTGTAAAACGTGAAGAAATTGGTGGTGAATCTAATGAAAGCTAAAGAAATCCGTGACTTAACAACTGCAGAGATTGAGCAAAAAGTGAAATCACTGAAAGAAGAGCTTTTCAACCTTCGCTTCCAATTAGCGACAGGACAATTAGAAAACACTGCACGCATCCGTGAAGTTCGTAAATCGATTGCGCGCATGAAAACTGTTATACGTCAAAGAGAAATCAGTGCAAATAACTGATGAAGGAGGTTGCAGCCATGACTGAGCGTAACCAGCGCAAAGTGTATACAGGCCGTGTCGTATCCGACAAAATGGATAAAACGATCACTGTATTGGTAGAAACACATAAGAAGCACGGTTTATATGGTAAACGTGTAAAATATTCTAAAAAATACAAGGCCCACGATGAACTGAATGAAGCGAAAATCGGTGATGTTGTCCGTATCATGGAAACTCGTCCATTGTCGGCAACAAAGCGTTTCCGTCTACTTGAAATCGTCGAAAAAGCGGTCATCATTTAATAACGTTCGGAGATATAAATCCGGGAGGAGGTAGCCTCAATGATCCAACAGGAAAGTCGTATGAAAGTCGCCGACAACTCAGGCGCTCGTGAAGTTCTTACAATCAAAGTACTAGGTGGCACAGGCCGTAAGGTTGCTAATATCGGTGATGTAGTCGTTTGTACAGTGAAGAAAGCAACACCTGGTGGCGTTGTCAAAAAAGGTGACGTTGTCAAGGCTGTTATCGTTCGCACGAAAAGCGGCGTACGTCGTAAAGACGGTTCTTACATCACATTCGATGAAAACGCATGTGTTATCATCCGTGACGACAAGAGCCCACGTGGAACACGTATTTTCGGACCAGTTGCCCGCGAACTACGCGACAGCAACTTCATGAAAATCATTTCCCTAGCTCCAGAAGTTCTTTAATCCACATGACAGTGCCAATCAAGGAGGTGCGACAGAATGCATGTTAAAAAAGGCGATAAAGTTATGGTAATCACAGGTAAAGACAAAGGTAAAACAGGCGTGATCCTAACTGCTTACCCTAAAAAGGACCGTGTGCTTGTTGAAGGTGTCAACATCGTCAAGAAACATACGAAACCAAATCAGGATAATCCCCAAGGCGGTATCGTAAGCCAAGAGGCATCTATCCATGTATCAAATGTCATGGTGATCGATCCTAAGACAGGCGAGCCGACTCGTGTAGGATACAAGATCGAAGATGGCAAAAAAATTCGTGTTGCTAAAAAATCCGGTGAAAACCTGGACAAATAAGTGACGAATGAAAGGAGGTCCACTAGATGAGCCGTTTAAAAGAAAAGTTCAATAAAGAAATCACACCTGCTCTTATGAGCAAGTTTGAATATACATCTGTAATGCAAGTCCCTAAAGTGGAGAAAATCGTCATCAACATGGGTGTTGGCGATGCTGTACAAAACACGAAAGCACTCGATGCGGCAGTGGAAGATCTAACAATCATTTCCGGTCAAAAACCGGTTGTTACAAAAGCGAAAAAATCAATCGCAGGATTCCGTCTCCGTGAAGGTATGCCTATCGGAACGAAAGTTACACTACGCGGTGAGCGTATGTATGAATTCCTAGATAAACTAATCTCGGTTTCATTACCTCGTGTACGTGACTTCCGTGGTGTTTCTAAAAAAGCATTCGATGGTCGCGGTAACTACACACTTGGTGTGAAGGAACAACTTATTTTCCCTGAAATCGACTACGATAAAGTTTCTAAAATTCGCGGTATGGATATCGTCATCGTTACGACTGCAAACTCTGATGAAGAAGCACGTGAGTTACTAACGCAGTTCGGCATGCCGTTCCAAAAGTAAATAAGAGGGAGGCGAAAACGTGGCTAAAAAATCAATGATCGCTAAACAACAACGTACGCCAAAGTTTAAAGTGCAGGAGTACACACGCTGCGAGCGTTGTGGACGTCCGCATTCCGTATATCGTAAATTCAAGCTTTGCCGTATTTGTTTCCGTGAACTAGCATACAAGGGACAAATTCCTGGCGTTAAAAAAGCCAGCTGGTAATCCCCTAAATTTGGGAAGGAGGTAAATGGAATGACAATGAGTGATCCGATTGCAGATATGCTTACACGCATCCGTAACGCGAACATGGTTCGTCACGAGAAGCTTGAAGTACCTGCTTCAAACATGAAAAAACAAATCGCAGAAATCTTGAAACGTGAAGGTTTCGTTCGCGATGTTGAATACGTGGAAGATAACAAACAAGGTATCATCCGTATTTTCCTTAAATATGGTCAAGACAACGAGCGTGTTATCACAGGTCTTAAACGTATTTCAAAACCAGGTCTTCGCGTTTACGCTAAAACGAACGAAGTGCCTAAAGTTTTGAACGGTCTTGGCATAGCCCTCGTTTCCACATCAAACGGTGTTTTGACTGACAAGGAAGCACGCGCTAAACAAGTAGGCGGAGAAGTAGTCGCATACGTCTGGTAATTTGTAACAAATGAATGGAGGTGCAATTGAATGTCCCGTATTGGCAAAAAGCCGATTGAGGTACCTGAAAACGTGACGGTTACAGTTTCTGCTGATAACTTCGTCACTGTTAAAGGTCCGAAAGGCGAACTTACTAACACATTTAACTCGGATATTAAAATCGAGCAGGAGGGGAATGTGATCACTTTGGTCCGTCCTTCTGATTCCAAAGAACACCGTTCCATTCATGGAACAACACGTTCACTTCTCGATAATATGGTAACAGGCGTTTCAAAAGGTTTTGAACGTACACTTGAACTTGTTGGGGTAGGTTACCGTGCACAACTTCAAGGTAAGAAACTTGTATTGAACGTAGGTTATTCTCACCCGGTCGAATTCACTCCAGAAGAAGGAGTAGAAGTTGAAGTACCTGCGAACACAAAAGTGATCGTGCGTGGTATCAACAAAGAACGTGTAGGTGCACTTGCATCTAACATCCGACAAGTACGTCCACCAGAGCCATACAAAGGCAAAGGGATTCGCTACGAAGGCGAACAAGTACGTCGTAAAGAAGGTAAAACAGGTAAATAATGCCGCTTAAGGCATCCCGGAAGGAGTGACCACGATGATTACGAAACAAGATAAAAACGCTACTCGTAAAAAACGCCATGCGCGTGTTCGTACGAAAATCAGCGGAACTGCAGCTCGTCCACGTCTAAACGTATTCCGTTCAAACAAGCACATCTATGCTCAATTGATCGATGATGCGAATGCCGTAACGATCGCAAGTGCTTCTACAATGGATACGGATTTCAACTTCGAATCCAAAGCAGACACTGCAGCTGCAGCAAAAGTCGGCGAGATGATCGCGAAAAAAGCTGTTGAAAAAGACGTCAAGTCAGTTGTATTCGACCGTGGCGGTTATCTATTTCACGGCCGTGTAAAAGCCCTTGCGGACGCAGCACGTGAAAACGGTCTGGAATTTTAATTAAGAAGGAGGGACATATTTCATGCGTCGTAATGATCAAAATAAAAGTGAATTCGAAGAGCGCGTAGTGACGATCAATCGCGTTGCGAAAGTTGTGAAAGGTGGACGTCGTTTCCGCTTCACTGCTCTCGTCGTTGTCGGAGACAAAAATGGTCGTGTCGGTTTCGGTACTGGGAAAGCACAAGAAGTTCCAGATGCGATCCGTAAAGCAATCGAAGATGCGAAGAAGAATTTGATCGTTGTACCAATGGTCAGCGGAACAACTCCACACGAAGTACTTGGACGTTTTGGTGCAGGTCAAATCCTTATCAAACCAGCTGCTCCTGGTACAGGAGTTATTGCGGGAGGACCAGTTCGTGCGGTACTTGAACTTGCAGGTATCACGGATATCCTTTCTAAATCCCTCGGATCAAGCACACCAATCAACATGGTTCGTGCAACAATCGAAGGATTGAAGAGTTTGAAACGCGCTGAAGATGTAGCTAAATTGCGCGGTAAATCCGTAGAAGAACTGCTAGGTTAAGGGGGGAAACACAATGGCGAACAAACTGGAAATCACCCTTACTAAAAGTGTGATCGGCGCTAAGCCGGCACAACGTAAAACAGTTGAAGCACTTGGACTACGTAAATTGAATCAGACAGTTGAACACCAAGATAATGTTGCAATCCGCGGCATGATCAACAAAGTGAGCCATCTGGTTACAGTTAACGAACAATAATAGCAATTTTTGAATAAGGAGGTGCCAATGAGATGAAATTACACACAATGAAACCAGCAGAAGGTGCTCGTAAACAACGCAAACGTGTTGGACGCGGAACTGGTTCTGGCCATGGTAAAACTTCCGGTAGAGGTCATGATGGTCAAAACTCACGTTCTGGCGGCGGTGTACGTCTTGGATTCGAGGGTGGTCAAATTCCACTTTTCCAACGACTTCCTAAACGTGGATTTACGAACATTAACCGTAAGGAATATGCAATCGTAAACCTTGATACACTAAACCGTTTTGAAGAAGGTACTGAAGTAACACCTGAATTGCTAATTGAAACTGGTGTCGTGAGCAACGCTAAATCCGGAATTAAGATTCTTGGTAACGGAACTCTTGAGAAAAAGATTACTGTCAAAGCTCACAAATTCTCCGCTTCTGCGAAGGAAGCAATTGAGAAAGCGGGCGGGCAAACCGAGGTGGTTTAATGTTTCAGACGATCTCCAACTTTATGCGCGTTCGAGATATAAGGTCTAAAATTTTCTTCACTTTGCTTGTGCTCATCGTTTTTCGCATAGGGACATTTGTTCCGGTACCGAACGTTGATGCCACTGCACTCCAGCAAACCGATAATAATCTTATTGGATTACTGAATGTATTTGGTGGCGGTGCGCTTTCCAACTTCTCGATTTTGGCGATGGGCATCATGCCTTATATCACCGCCTCCATCATCGTGCAATTATTGCAGATGGATGTCGTACCTAAATTTACCGAATGGGCAAAACAAGGGGATGTCGGAAGACGGAAACTTGCTCAGTTCACAAGGTATTTCACAATAGTCCTAGCGTTTATCCAAGCGATTGCCATGTCATTCGGTTTCAACCGGATGTATGACGGTCAATTGATAAAGAGCGAAGGTGTTTCGACATATGTGGTTATCGCGATCGTATTGACGGCAGGAACCGCATTTCTTCTGTGGCTCGGTGAACAGATCACGGCTAAAGGTGTGGGGAATGGTATCTCCATCATTATCTTCGCCGGTATCGTCGCAGCGATCCCGAATGCGGTCAACCAACTTTACGCAACTCAGATCCAAGATGCGGGAGACGCTTTGTTTATTAAACTTGCGATTATGCTCTTATTGCTTCTTGTGATCATTGCGGTTACTGTCGGAGTGATCTACGTGCAAGAAGCACTGCGGAAAATTCCGATCCAATATGCGAAACGTGTCACAGGCCGTGGTCAATCGACTGGCGGACAACAGACACATCTACCATTGAAACTTAATGCTGCAGGGGTTATTCCGGTAATCTTCGCATCAGCATTTTTCATTACACCGCAATCGATAGCGACCTTTTTCGGAACGAACAGTGTGACAGCGACCATTACAAAGGTTTTCGACTATACGCAACCCGTTGGAATGGCTTTCTACTTAGCACTGATCATCGCATTCACGTACTTCTATGCATTCATTCAAGTGAATCCAGAGAATATTGCGGATAACCTGAAAAAACAAGGCGCTTATATCCCGGGCATTCGCCCAGGAGCAAATACACAAAGCTATTTGACAAGCACTTTATATAGATTGACATTTGTAGGGGCGATTTTCCTCGCTACTGTGGCAGTCATGCCGATTTTCTTCATCAATTTCGCCAATCTTCCACAGACGTTGCAAATTGGTGGAACGAGCTTGATCATCGTTGTCGGGGTTGCCTTGGAAACGATGAAACAACTTGAATCTCAATTGGTGAAAAGGCATTATAAAGGCTTTATGAAATAAGAATATAGGGAGGGCAAAACGTATGAATATCGTATTAATGGGTTTGCCAGGTGCCGGTAAAGGTACGCAGGCAGACAGAATTGTCGAGAAGTACGAAATCCCTCATATTTCTACAGGCGATATGTTCCGTGCCGCTATCCAAGAGGGTACGGAACTTGGAGTCAAAGCAAAATCGTTCATGGATCAAGGTGCACTTGTTCCTGATGAAGTGACAATCGGCATCGTCCGTGAACGGTTAAGCAAATCCGATTGCGAAAAAGGTTTTTTACTCGATGGATTTCCACGTACAGTACCACAGGCTGAAGCGCTTGACGCACTCCTGGCTGAGATGGGGAGAAAAATTGAGCATGTGCTTAACATCCAAGTCGAGAAAGACGAACTAGTCGCAAGGCTGACAGGCCGCCGCATCTGTAAAGTATGCGGAACATCCTACCATTTGCAATTCAACCCGCCAAAGGTTGAAGGCAAATGTGATAAGGATGGCGGAGAACTTTATCAGCGAGCGGATGACAATCCGGAAACTGTCACAAACCGTCTGGAAGTAAATATGAACCAAACAGCACCATTATTGGCGTTTTACGATGCTAAAGGTGTATTGGCAAATATCGATGGTCAACAAGACATCGAGGACGTTTTTAAGGAACTGGACGTTATCCTGAAGGAAAGCGGTCAGTAAGCCTTTTCGGGCATAGATAATATTTGCCTTTTTTGGGTAGTATAGTATTGCTGCACGGAAAGAACGTTTCAACGAGCTGCAAAAGCATATGATGCCCGGTATAGGAACTGATCGGAGTTCAGCGGGCGTAAAGTTCCAATTCTTATGAAATGCATACTTCTCTATTTGCTGTTAGTATGTATTTTGTAGAAGGAACTGAATAACGCAACTGGGAACTCATCCACGGCAATCTGGACAGTCGTATCCATTCCGGCGCGATTTTCCGCAACAAGTAGTCGGGGACTGACTAAAGGGAAACGAAATGTGACAGACGTCTTTCAAACATCACTCATGCAATCCGGACATATGTTGAAGGAAGCTTTAACGGCGACTGATGCCGCTCGATGGTGAGAACCTTTATTGGATATATAGAAGGGAGACAGGATTGATGGCGAAAGACGATGTAATTGAAGTTGAAGGAACTGTAGTCGAAACGTTGCCAAACGCGATGTTCAAAGTAGAGCTGGAGAACGGCCATACGATTCTTGCGCATGTATCCGGCAAAATTCGTATGCACTTTATCCGCATCCTGCCTGGCGACAAAGTGACAATGGAACTTTCACCTTATGATTTGACGCGTGGTCGTATCACATACCGTTTTAAATAAACTTTTGCACTCCGGAATATTGAAGGAGGTTGGGTAAGATGAAAGTAAGACCATCTGTAAAACCGATCTGCGAAAAATGTAAAATTATTCGCAGACGCGGCCGTGTAATGGTAATCTGTGAAAATCCAAAACATAAACAAAGACAAGGCTAATTCTGAAGGAGGTGCACAATCTATATGGCACGTATTGCTGGTGTAGACGTTCCGCGCGATAAGCGCGTTGTAATTTCTTTAACTTACATTTACGGAATCGGAAAAACAACTGCTCAAAAAGTATTAGTTGCAGCTGGAGTATCTGAAGAAACTCGCGTTCGTGATCTTACGGATGTTGAACTTGATAAAATCCGTGAAGAGATTGACGGATTGAAAGTTGAAGGGGATCTTCGCCGTGAAACTTCACTTAACATTAAACGTTTGATGGAAATCGGAAGCTTCCGTGGTATCCGTCACCGCCGTGGCTTGCCTGTTCGTGGTCAAAACACGAAAAACAATGCCCGTACTCGTAAAGGTCCTAAACGGACAGTAGCGAACAAGAAAAAATAATAGGTAAAGGAGGTATCTTCTTAACATGGCACGTAAACAACAAACTCGTAAACGTCGTGTGAAAAAGAATATTGAATCCGGTGTTGCACATATCCGTTCGACGTTCAACAACACAATTGTAACAATCACTGACATGCAGGGGAATGCATTATCATGGTCAAGTGCAGGTGCGCTTGGTTTCAGAGGTTCCCGTAAATCGACTCCATTTGCTGCACAAATGGCTGCTGAAACAGCTGCAAAAGCATCTATGGAGCATGGTTTGAAAACGTTGGAAGTTACTGTTAAAGGTCCAGGTGCTGGACGTGAAGCAGCGATTCGTTCGCTACAAGCAGCAGGTCTTGAAGTCACTGCAATCAGAGACGTTACTCCGGTTCCGCACAACGGATGCCGCCCGCCGAAACGCCGTCGTGTATAATGGCTTGTGCTCCATTTGATTGAGAAACACAATTTTTGTCAAAAATGAATTGTGCGATTGCAATTTGCCGTCTGTAACAAATCGATTTCAATATGGAACGGCCAAACCATTCGACGTTTTGAAGGAGGGTAAGTAAATGATCGAGATTGAGAAACCGAAGATTGAAACAGTTATGATCAGCGAAGATTCCAAGTTCGGTAAGTTTATCATCGAACCACTTGAGCGTGGATACGGAAACACTTTAGGGAATTCTCTACGCCGTATTCTTCTATCTTCATTGCCTGGAGCAGCTGTAACATCTATTCAAATTGATGGAGTACTTCATGAGTTTTCAACAATTGAAGGCGTCGTTGAAGACGTTGCGACAATTATTTTGAACGTGAAGCAACTAGCTCTCAAAATCTATTCAGATGAAGAAAAAGTAATTGAGATAGACGTGAAAGGCGAAGGGACAGTAACGGCTGCGGATATCACACATGATAGTGACGTAGAAGTATTGAATCCGGAACTACCTATTGCCACCCTTGGTAAAAACGGACACTTACGCATGCGGATGTATGCTGTACGTGGTCGAGGTTATGCACCTTCTGATCAGAACAAACGTGAGGATCTTGCGATTGGTGTTATTCCGATTGACTCTATTTACACTCCAGTTACACGCGTTAACTTCCAAGTGGAAAACACTCGTGTTGGTCAATTAACAAATTTTGATAAGTTAACACTTGATATTGGGACAGATGGTAGTATCGGTCCAAAAGAAGCTGTTTCACTTGGGGCAAAAATCCTGATGGAACACTTGAACATTTTTGTCGGCATGACAGACGAAGCACAAACTGCAGAAATCATGGTGGAAAAAGAGGAAGACCAAAAAGAGAAAGTCCTTGAGATGACGATTGAGGAACTAGACCTTTCGGTTCGATCTTATAACTGCTTGAAACGTGCAGGCATCAATACGGTACTCGAACTTGCGAACAAGTCTGAGGAAGAAATGATGAAAGTGCGAAATCTTGGCCGCAAATCACTTGAAGAAGTGAAGGCGAAGTTGGACGAGCTTAACTTAGAGTTACGCACGGAAGATTGAGCTGATTTTATAGATTGAAGGAGGGAAACTTCTATGGGATACAGAAAACTTGGACGTACAAGTTCACAACGTAAAGCGATGCTTCGCGACTTAGCGACAGACCTTATCGTACATGAGCGTATTCAAACAACAGAAGCGCGTGCGAAAGAATTGCGTTCAGTTGTTGAGAAGATGATCACGCTTGGAAAGCGCGGGGACTTGCATGCACGTCGTCAAGTGGCACAATTCATCCGTCGTGAACTCGTTACGACTACGGACGAAGAAGGCAACGAGAAAGAAATCTTTGCAATCCAAAAATTGTTTGATAACGTTGCTCCACGCTACGCTGAGCGTCAAGGTGGATACACACGTATCATGAAAATGGGACCTCGTCGCGGTGACGGTGCACCTGTCGTCGTAATTGAACTTGTTTAATTTTATGTAGCAGGGGACGAACCCCCTGCTACATAAAATTAAGGTCTCCGGTGGTTGATTCACAATGTGGATCTAGACCGAGGCATAATTGCTTTCTTCAAGGGGTGCGGTTATGGCACCCCTTTTGTACTATGATTTATACGACAACTTGAAAAGCTGAGTGTGATGATCGGCGGTTTTCCCGTCAGGTCTAGCTCTACGTACCTCATCCGCTGTGCCGGATTGAGCACCCGGCATCAGATATAGATATGAGCGCATTTCTTTGGATGAGGTGCGCGCTTTTTTTATTTACAATCAAGGATTCCTTGCTATTATGCAAGGGATCTTTCGTAGTATACATACCCTTATATAGCCGGAGGTGGGAGGCATGAAAGAAATCCTGTCGTTGGATGGTGTATCTTATTCTTATCAGTTGGATGGCGGGGAATCGAAAAAGGCTGTGGACGATGTATCCTTCACCGTGCACGACGGTGAATGGATTGCGATTGTTGGCCATAACGGTTCGGGCAAATCGACACTGGCGAAATTGATGATCGGTTTATTGTTTCCGGAACAAGGGAATGTCAATCTGTTCCTTGAAAGGCTTACACAGGAGAATTTATGGGAGCTTCGTTCGCGGATGGGGATTGTATTTCAAAACCCGGATAATCAGTTTGTCGGTTCAACCGTCCAGGATGATGTCGCTTTTTCATTGGAAAACAACGGCGTCCCTTTTGAGGAAATGGTGACCCGTGTCCATGATGCGCTTGCGCAAGTTAAAATGAGTGACTTCCTCGATCAGGAGCCTCACCACCTCTCAGGTGGACAGAAGCAACGCGTCGCTATTGCGGGTGCACTTGCCTTGCAGCCACAATTGCTGATTTTGGATGAAGCAACCTCCATGCTCGATCCACAAGGACGTGATGAGGTCATCCGAGTCGTTGCGGACTTGAAACGAAAGACGGGCTTGACGGTCATTTCCATTACCCATGATCTTGAAGAAGTTTTACTGGCGGATCGCATCATTGTGATGAACCAAGGAAAGGTGCTCACCATTGGCACTCCAGTACAAGTTTTTGCACGGGGCAAAGAATTGGAAGCGATCGGTCTCGATTTGCCATTTGCTTTGAAAGTGTCCGGGTTGTTGCGGGAATATGGGATGGCATTTGACGGTGAGCATATGACAGAAGAAGAGTTGGTGAATGAGCTATGGACATCTCACTTCAGCAAGTAGGGTACTTATACGGAAAAGATACGCCTTTTGAGAAAAGGGCATTAGAAGGTGTAGATGCCACGATCCGTTCGGGCTCCTATGCTGCGATCATCGGTCATACCGGTTCAGGGAAGTCGACCTTGCTGATGCATTTGAATGGCTTATTGAAGCCTTCAGAAGGGAAGATTCGAATTGGCGATACGGTGATTTCTGCCGAAACGAAAGCGAAAGGCTTGAAAGATGTCCGTCGTCATGTCGGTATCGTCTTTCAGTTTCCTGAGCACCAGCTATTCGAGGAGACGGTGGAAAAGGATATCATGTTCGGGCCGATGAACTTCGGCGTACCTGAGGAAGAAGCGAGGCGTCGTGCGCATGAGTTGATTGAGCTGTTAGGTTTGCCGCCAGAAGTCGCACAGAAGTCGCCATTCGATCTTTCTGGCGGGCAAATGCGACGCGTTGCTATTGCGGGCGTACTGGCGTTCAAGCCATCTGTTCTCGTCTTGGATGAGCCGACTGCCGGACTGGATCCAAGGGGACGGCAGGAGATCATGGATCTCTTCCATCGTTTACATGTGGAAGAGGGTCTGACGACTATTCTGGTAACACATAGCATGGAGGATGCTGCCCGTTATGCGGATCATATCATCGTGATGCATGGCGGCCGCTCTGTGATGTCTGGGACGCCCCAGGAAGTGTTTGGGGATGAGGACAAGCTTTCCACTTACAGACTCGGTCTACCGCGTTCTGTGAGATTCCAGCGCGATATAGAGAAGCTGATCGGACGTCCGCTCCCAAGCCTGGCGTTGACAGAAGAGCAACTTGCACAAGCGATCGTTCAGGCTGCCTCGGAAGGGGAGGACCGTCCATGTTAGAGAAGATGATATTCGGCCGTTACATACCTGGTCAATCCTTTGTTCATCAGCTTGACCCGCGTTCGAAGTTATCCTTCGTATTTCTATTTATTATTGCAGTCTTTCTGGCGAATAATACAGTGACGTATGCAATTCTTTTAGGGTTTACGTTGCTTGTCATTTACAGTTCCCGTATCCGTCTGTACTTTCTGATCAACGGGTTGAAGCCGATCTTATTTTTAATCGCCTTTACATTTTTGATGCACATCTTTTTCACGAGAGAAGGAGCACTTTTACTTGATTGGAAGTTCATCAAAATTTACGAGGAAGGGTTAAAGCAAGGGATATTCATTTCCATCCGCTTTCTTGTGCTCGTCCTGATGACGTCTGTACTGACGCTGACGACATCGCCGATCGCTATTACGGATGGGATCGAGGATCTATTGGGGCCGTTCAAACGGTTTAAACTGCCTGTTCACGAACTGGCGCTGATGATGTCGATTTCCCTTCGATTCATCCCGACGTTGATGGATGAAACCGATAAGATTTTGAAGGCGCAATTGGCAAGGGGATCGGATATTAGCACCGGCTCCATCAAACAGCGGATACGTGCAGTCATCCCGCTGCTCGTCCCCCTCTTTGTTAGTGCCTTCAAGCGCGCGGAAGACTTGGCTGTCGCCATGGAAGTCCGCGGGTACCGTGGCGGCGAAGGCAGAACGAGGTACCGGCAATTGAAATGGCATTGGCGCGACACGGTGACGATGGGCCTCTTCGTTGTTCTCGCCGCTATTCTCGTCCTGTTTAGGGGATAGGAGGAATTGGAATTGAAGCGTGTCAAAGCGACCGTCGCTTATGACGGTACAAATTTTGCAGGGTACCAATTTCAACCAGGCATGCGTACCGTCCAGTCCGAAATCGATAAAGCATTAGTGAAAGTCCATAAGGATAAAAGCATCTATTCCGTAGCGAGCGGCCGCACAGATGCCGGTGTTCATGCTAATGGACAGGTCATTCATTTCGATACACCTTTGTCACTGCCAGAGGATCGCTGGATGATGGCACTCAATGTTTTATTGCCAAAAGACATTCGAATCGTTGGTGCAGAGTATGTGGATAAGGAGTTTCACGCCCGTTACTCTGCCACAGGGAAAACGTATGTCTTCAAATGGTCGTACAGTGAAGTGCAAAGCCCGTTCGAACGCAATTACGCGGTTCATCTCGGCAGATGGCGTCCGGATGTCCAATTGATGAGGGAGGCAGCTGAACAGATTATCGGAACGCATGATTTCACGAGTTTCTGTTCATCGAAGACTGCCACTTCCAACAAAGTGAGGACAGTGAGGACGCTGACGCTGGAGGAACAAGAGCAATTTCTCATCATGACGATCGAAGGCGACGGGTTTTTATACAACATGGTCCGGACGATTGCCGGCATGTTGCTCGCTGTTGGAATCGGGTGGAACACCCCGGACGATATTCGGAAAATACTCGAATCCCGCGACCGTAAAAAAGCCGGTAAAACCGCGCCAGCACACGGTTTGTACCTAGACAGTGTCACCTATGACTGACGTGGCAACTTTTCCTGGTGTTTTTACGGATTTCACTTGACTTATTGTGGAATTCACTATAAGATGAATAATGGTATTTCAATAACCCCACAAATAAGCCCCGGAAGGTTAATTGTGTTTAGGGATAGAGAAAACGGAACAGACTTGATATTCATTTAGGAGGATAAAAAACATGCGTACAACATTCATGGCTAAAGGTCACGAAGTAGAGCGTAAATGGCTCGTTGTCGACGCTGAAGGACAGACGCTTGGTCGTCTTGCTTCTGAAGTTGCAGCACTTTTACGCGGCAAACATAAACCGACGTTTACACCACACGTTGACACAGGTGATCACGTGATCATCATCAACGCTGAAAAAATCGAGCTTACAGGTAACAAATTGAAAGACAAAATCTACTACCGTCACTCAGGTTACACTGGCGGCATCAAACAACGTACAGCGCTAGAAATGCGTACAAACTACCCAACTAAAATGCTTGAACTTGCGATTAAAGGAATGCTTCCAAAAGGTCCTTTAGGTCGTCAAACATTCAAGAAACTTCACGTATACGCTGGAGCGGAACATCCGCATGCGGCACAAAAACCGGAAGCATACGAGCTTCGCGGATAATTAAGAGGAGGAAACACCTTTGGCACAAGTACAATATCTCGGCACTGGCCGTCGTAAAAGTTCAGTAGCTCGTGTACGTCTCGTTCCTGGAGAAGGCAAAATTGTCATCAACAACCGTGACGTAGAAGACTACGTACCATTTGAAACACTTCGCGAAGTGATCAAACAACCACTCGTTGCAACAGAAACTCTTGGAAGCTACGACATCCATGTAAACGTCCACGGTGGCGGTTACACTGGACAAGCAGGCGCAATCCGTCACGGCGTTGCACGTGCACTTCTTAACGTAGACCCAGATTTCCGTCCAACATTGAAATCTGCAGGACTTCTAACTCGTGACGCTCGTATGAAAGAACGTAAAAAATACGGTCTTAAAGGCGCTCGTCGTGCACCACAATTCTCAAAACGTTAATCGAAACATTGATATATCAATGTTTACAGAGCTTTTTTGGTTCAAGTTGGTTCAAATTAACTTGAACCTTATAAAGCACTTAACAGATTTAAAGCATCGGCATCTTGCTGGTGCTTTTTTTCTGGCATTAATTCCAGATAATAATTCTGTGTGGTTTGTATGTTTATGTGTCCTAATCGTTTGGATACATATGCAATATCTATATCTTGAGAAAATAGAAATGATGCATGAGTGTCTCTTAAACCGTGAAACGTTGTCTTTTTAATATCTAATTTCTTCAATAACTCCGCTAATTGTTCCGACTGTTTAAAACCGCCAAAGTTGAAAATATAACCATTCTCTTTAACAGGAATTTTACGAATGAGTTCATACACTTCTTTGTTAATAGAAACATCACGTTTTGCATTTTGTGTCTTTAATGAAGTGTCATCAGAAGTAGGACTAATTGAATGTCTAACTTGGATTCCGAATTCATAAAGACTCTTTGGGCGTATTGCTAGTAGTTCTCCACGTCGCATCCCCGTTTCTAATGCAAGTAATACTAGTAAGTTAAATTCGTCTTCTGGGTGCTGTAAAACGTAATTACGAAGCTTTCTAAAATCGGTGATAGATAATGCTTTATTCCGTTTAGGTGGATTCTCTCCACGTGTTTTTACTAAACGAGCAAAATCATTTGCAATATAGCCACGAGCATATGCATCACGTAAAGATGTTTTTATTTTAAGAAGTACCTCATGTGTTGTCTTTCGAGAATGTGTCTTGGCGTACTCATCAATCTTCTTCTGAACAACAATATCATTTAAATCTTTTAATTGGATATCCTGAAATAAATTTCTAATAACTCCTAAAGTACGAACATAATTTTGAAATGTCGTTTCTTTAACGTCATTAACCTTTACAAGATAAATCCAATTCTCGAAGAAATCTGCAAATGTTGTTGTTCTGTGAGCAAGTTCTTTTCCTTCTCCTTTCGCTAATTCCATCTCTAAAGACCAAAGCTGCGCTTCTTTCTTAGTCGGAAATGTTTTAGTTAGCTTTTTATGTTCTCCATATCTGTATAAAGAAACTTGTGCTCGGTATGACTTTCCTCTTTTTACAATACTAGCCATGCTATCAATCCCTTTCAAAAATAAAGTTGATAGATGCTAGTTGAATACATCTGTATTGTATTCTGAAACTAGCATCTTAGCAACTACCGACATTTTAAACAGAGTGTCTTTCGATAAAGTGTACTAAGGATTTCATTGTGTATCGTTCGTGTCTGCCAATCATGAAACGGTCAAGATCGTTATGAGAACGTATATATTTATCAAATGATTTTGGGTCAATACCTAGAAAACGTGATGCTTGTTCTCTCGTTAAAAGAAATGGGTAGTCTTTTGTAGTCATATTAATACTCATAAGGGCATTTTCTCCTTTTATATTTATTATTTTATTTAGGAATTTATTTTAATTTTCTACTTTGAACGGATAACCTTGATTGGTATATAATACAGAATATTTTTTTAGCCATAATATAACGTCATCATTCGGCTCATAATTTTCAAATTCATTATAAAGAAATGCTAAACACTTCTTTAAACCTTCATCACCCCATAAACGCCATACTTTATACAAATATGGAAATAATCCAGAACCATTTAAAATATGCTTCTGTGATTGTTCTAACAAGTTCATTCGAGGTGAAGGGGAACTAAACATAAAACTTTTTTGATTCAGCAAATCAAGCATTTTCTTACTGTAAGTTGTCAGTCTGTCAGATTTAGCATAATAAAATTGATAACGGTCAGTTAAAGCTGATACGAGTAAATCTTTCAGTTCTGTATCACTTTTTATAGCTTCTAATTCATCCGATAAATCGTGAGCATAAGTACCTTTGAAAACTGCTTCAAAACGTACCCAATTATCGTATTGTAAAGCTTCTTCATAGCGAATACCCATCGTTTCAAGTTGTTCTTTTTTCTTATCATAGACACGTAATAAAGCCTTAATATTTTTACCTTTTGAACCTAGGTAGAAGGTTGATGTAATATTATTTTTCGTTATTGCCGATAAAATCGAGTGATTTCTTCTTCCTGAAGCGGTTTTAACGATTTGATTTTTTTTAGAAAGTTGATTGTAAATCGTATTTACATAAACCTTTTCATTGATAAAATCAATTGCGATATCAATTCTAGAAAGCCTAGAAGTGTATAAAGTATTGTTATTTATATTTGCAAAGAATTGATGTAACTGTATTGAATGACCATATAATGATTCGTATTGCTTCCTGTATTCCATCCAAGCATGTGCAGAGAACTTTATACAAATTCCCATTTGTACAAAATCAGTATGATAAGCAATTGCAAAATAATACGTTGCACCTTCACAACTAAATCCATTTGAGTATCCTTGTGGCAATGACTGCGTCGCATCTTCTAACTTGCCTAATACTGTTTCTATCTTTGACAATCTAACAAATTCTTTAATGATGTTGATTGCCATACCTTCCCACTGTTCAATATAATTAGGTCTTTTTGTGGATTGTAGAACTAGTGTAAATTCATCGACTTGAACATCTAACAAAGAATCACTCCTTTCAAGTCAATAAACATTGATATTTCAATAACAGTTGTGATCTTCTTGTTTTGCGGAGCGGGGGTTACTACATAACCCCCGCTCATGTTTTTAAGTGGTTCACAGCTTCCAATATGTCAAAATTCAAATAACCAAAATGACAAATTTTAGGTGTGTTCGCTACAATTGGACAAGTAAAGACACCCTGACCTAATTGAAAGTTTTTCTCTGGTATATCTACCCCAGTACCGAATGCAGTTGTATAAGTCTGTTTTTCAGCATTGCCGAGCACAAATTTTACTGGCAGATTTTCACGTAAATTAGTAGGTAATAGGGTAGCATCTGATTTTTGCATAACAATCCATAAGAAAAAGCCTAATTGTCTACCTTGTAAAACTACCTGAGATAACAATTTCATAACTTCATCACGTTTCTTCTTTTCCATTGTCTGTAATACAGTTTGAAAACTTGCAAACTCATCAAATATAAAGATATAGGGTTCATACTGGAAGTCAGCATAAGTACCTTCTAATTTCATGTTAAGTTTTTCTTTTACTTTCGCTTTTCTTTCTATCATAACTTCGTTAAATTTCTTTAGTAATTCAATAATATCTTCTATGTCAGTGGCAGTATTTTCTATTGATATTTTCTCTCCAAGTACAGCTAGACTTGAGTTTTTTGGATCAGCAAAGTAAATATTATAAAGCACATTTTTAATTAGCATTTGAAGAATAAGAGAATAAAGTGCATAAGTTTTTCCTGACCCGGTTTGCCCGACAAGTAAAGTACCATATAAAGAAATTGCAATAGACTTATCAATAAGCAGTGTATAGTCATCGACCTGAGCTGATTGTTTTTTTAATTCGTCAAAACTATCAAATTTATATTGTTGGTCAATGTTGCTATCATATATTTCAAAAACATGGTAATTCTCATCGTTTGATAAATAGGCTCTATCAACTATAAAATCATTCAATGCAAAAGAAATATTTACATTGCCAATATCTTTATTAATATTGATGTTTTCAATAAGTAATTTAGCTTTTGAAAAATCATCGGCAAAATCAACTTTTATTTTCGGCAAATCTGCTACTTCATTATTAAAATAAAATCTTTTATTATAATAGCTAGCATCTAGAAACGATTTTCTTAACTTTAATACAGTAAGATAATGATATATAGCGTACTTCATGCCTTTATTAGCTTTATTACGGATTAGCCATATCATTATTTGACTCAGAAATATTACAATCATAAAGCCGAAAAATATACTATTAATGTATTTTGTGACTCCCAACTCGAGTTGGGAGTCAATATAATTCACTAATAAAGTTATTGCAGAAAGCATAAAGCACATACTGTATATGAATATCCCGTTTTGTTGCCTTGGTGTTCTAAATCTACCTTGTTTTAACATTGACTTTCTCTACATCTTTAAATCGAAGTATTAAGTCAAAACCGATAATAAAGGATTTCTCTGGTATGAAGTCTATTAGACGAACGTGTTCGCCTTTTTTCACATCAATGTATTCTTTATTATTTAAGACAGTCACATCAAAGGTATTTAATGTGTTATTATCACGTTTCATTCCAGTTTTCTTATCGACACCGTAGTCAGTCTCGTCTTTAGTAATTAGCAAAGTTAGAGTGACTCCTTTTTCATCTGGCTCTTTCTTACTTACGTATGGACGTTGTGAAACCAATCTGTAAATACTTCCTGTGTTATTTAAAAATTCATCTGCTTTAAATTTTGTTTCTGTAAATACCCACGCATTTGCAATCGGCATAGTGCAAAACCTCTTTCTTTAATTTGTTTTAATTTTGTTTAGTACATTTTCAAGCCCTCGTATTGTTCCTACAGCTTCATCGATTCCTTGGATTTCTAACTTGCAATTTCCAAAAGTTAGAATAACAACGTCTTGTCTTAATTTGTTTCTGTAATCTTTAAGGAGCACAAGATTATGGTTAACGTTATTGCAAGTCAATTCACTTTTAAAATCTTCTAGGAAATAATCAATGCTCATTATGTTAGGATATGACCATTCCAAGCTAGAAAGATGATGTCCTTTTCTAATCAAAGGCGTTTCACCTCCTTTTGAACTTACCTCAATTATACAGTGTTTATACGGACATTAATACAGACATATAGTCTGGTTGCTTGCGATAAAATATTGTTATGTTAGTATGTTTTATAAGTACATTAATAGTAATTATTAAGACATTTTTAATTTTGTTATTACTGAAAGTTAAAGGAGATGTTTATTTTGTTTAAAAAATCAAATGGGTTAGGAGAAGAAGTAAGCCCGAAGGAAATTTTAATGTATTTTGAAGATAAATATCAGACACCTGATATTGTGACGCCGAAGACAATCAAAAGATGGATAGATGAGTTGCAAATTGGACACATTACTTCACCACCTCCGAAAAGAAATGCAGATATTAAGTATAAGAGAGATGACGTTTTAAAAATTGAACAAGTAAAAATGAAAAATTTATTACGTCGTAGAGACAAGTATTTAAATGAAAAATGGGTAGAGAAAAAAGCGGAAGAACAATTTGAACTTTTTGTAGAATATCAAAATCAGTTGATGGAAAATGGATATGATGAAATAACTTATAGCGACACTGTTGGATATAAGTATGAAGAAGAAGCGAAAAAGATAATATTTATAGAAAAAGTAGAAATGTGTTTTGAACATCTTTTTCCAAATGTTAAATTTGATGAAAATGAACTAAAAAACAAATTGTTTGAAAGGGATGAATATCCTGATCTTAAAGAGGGAATTGAAGCGAATGAATATATTAAAAAGAAATTATTTAAAAAATGAGCTGAATCATTCTAAAAATCAAAAGAAGAGGATGTTGTATCTGTTCTTTTCCTTTTCAGCTCACCTAATTGTAATCTCCTAATTCGTCTGTAAAGCAGAGACGAATTATCGATTATGTAAAGGGTCTTCGTTCTTCGGATGTTATGAGTCAGCCAAGTAGGATAAAGGTGCGTAAGAAAGCAATTAACGCTTTTAACGCACCCTAATTCATTGGGCTTCCCCAAAACATATACGAATCACTTGATAGCTTTGCTACTTACGCCACTTGACATTAATCGATGCGAAGATTCTCTCTGTGGTGACCAAAAAGGTCAAAAAATAATAGAGAGGTTGATCTAGATGGAAACCATTTTAGAGATTGTACGCATTGAACAAGTAATTCGAGAGGCAGAAGAAGGAGTAAATTACATTATTCGCAGTCCAGAAGATGGAGCAAAAATAGCATCTCGCTTTATTGGTCGTGATGATCGAGAAGTGTTTTTTGTTATGTGTTTAAATACGAAAAATAATGTAATCGCAGTTCATCGTTGTCATGTTGGTTCGTTGAATGCCTCACTTGTTCATCCACGCGAGGTGTTTAAATCAGCAATACTTAATAATGCAGCAAACGTCATTGGTCTGCTTATAGGTATGGAATTTTCAAGGCGAAATAATAAATCGTTATGCTTTCAACGTTATATTATTTTCGCCAGTTTTTTTGTGGCGAAAATAACTAATAGTAAAGATAAAACTGAAATAATACTTGTAAAAGATCTGTATTACACGAGTAATGAACTGAATAATTTAACCTAAGTTCTCTTAGTTTGTCCACATGAGACGAGAAAATGTACCAACGAATGACATACCGTTCACCACTTCATATCTTTTGGAAGGTGAAAGGTATGAATGTTATAGTTGTTATACAAATTTGAATGTTTTCCAAAAAATCAGCCTTCCGCAAACGGGCCATATTGTGGAGCAATGCCTTTAAAGAAAATTGCATTTATAGGTTAAAATTTAGAAGACATAGTGAAATATTGTAATAAAAATTAAAGGTAAGCATCTACTTTTTTATTACAATATAGAAAATTCCTTACTGTTGATACTTTCGGTGTTTGTCCAGATAGTTGTCGCATATTGCTCTTTTCCTAGATTAGATGTTGTTCATCTTTCCTACCGCGCTTCGCTTGCTCTCCTGTAGAGGATTAATCAGAGTTTCACTCTGATCATCCTCTACAGGACAACTAGCAGCTATGATGTATACATAGGTATTTGACGTGACTTATTTGATCGTCATTTCTTTCAACTCTGCCGAATTTAAAATACGTGCAGTAAAAGAGAATCTTATAGTTGAAGGTCCTTCTCAAATCTTTACCGAAAATGATTTTTCATTTATAGTATTTTCTATTGGGTTTTACGGTGGGATTTAAATCGCTTTTTTTATTCTCTAATAAGCAATCTGTAGTTTTTTAAAAAGACTTTACCATACACGTGAGTGCGTTTTTTGCTTTTAATGTAATTAACTTTTTGCGTTTGAATCCGTCAAAGGCTTAATATTAATCTGATAATCAATCTTAATGTCCATCTTCTCGAAAAGTTCAATCCATTTTTTTTCATCCATTGGTTTTGAGAATGGTTTTAATGTATGAATGCCTAGCTGTAATGGATCCACATTCAATTCTTGCATCTTTTTTACTAGTTCTTGTGTTTGCTTTTCAAAATTGGATTGGATATCTTTTTTCAAATCTTCTAAACCCTTTGGGT
Source organism: Sporosarcina sp. ACRSM (assembly GCF_022346545.1). GTDB lineage: Bacteria > Bacillota > Bacilli > Bacillales_A > Planococcaceae > Sporosarcina. The sequence goes on from NZ_JAKRNU010000004.1 coordinate 313,897, forward strand.
CAAATAATCGCTTTTCTCCCCGGTATTCTTCAATTCTTGAGTCTATCTTCACTGTATAGGTTATTGTAGACAAGCTTTTATTGATATCCACTTTCGTTTTAGACCTAACATGACCTAGAACAACTTTTAATTCTGGGATCGGTAAAACTGCTAAGTAGTGATTGTTGTGTAACAGCTGGAAGATACGATCATCAAAAGTTGTTATTATTTTAACTAATTTATCATTTTGAAACAGGGCTGTACCTTCATAGCTGATAGCGTCATTTTCTATTTTGAATACAGGTAAGAAAGGATCTGAATAAGGAGTATATAACATTTTTTTAAATTCATATAGATTAACGACGCTAAATTCTCCCTGATTTTCTTCCTCATAGTGCTTCAGCATTCGGTAAAAAGAGTAATCAAGATTGTCTTGTTCGTCCAATTTATTTTCCAAATATTCTTCAAAATTTCCTTTTACGATAACTAAATAGATTCTCAAAGAAATATCCGGATCAGTCAATAACACATTAATAATGGACATAATCCCCTCGTTTTTAGCGAGGTCTTCATTAATTATCAGCATTCGCATTTGCCCAGTTTTTGTTTCCTGGTAGAAGTTTGTATTAAAATTCCTTAATCCCTCCTTTATTAAGCTTACTTCTTCCGTCATTACACTCTTTTTTTCTTTGCTTAGAGAAGGCAAAATCGTACTGATTTTTATTTTACCTTCATCCCCTTTACTCAGTGATAAAAATGTGACTGGAGTAAGCTCTTCAATAATATTATTTTCAGTAAAAGGGGCACATCCAGTTAACCATAATGCCATAAGTATGATTGACATTTTTTTAGCCATCTTCTTTTGTAGTCTCATGTTTATTAACCCCCTTTATCTTCATCACTACGATAATAGTAATTGGAACCACTAAGTAACTTAAGCTTCCTGCTAAAATTTGAAGATTAAGTAAAATAACCTGCTTTTCATCTGACTTCCAAATCCATTCATTCACAAGAATCATTCCAATTAAAATAATGAATACACTGAATAAAAAGCCTACTCGACTGGATGGTCTCTCCATTTTCCCATTAGCTATTTTAGATGCTCCATAAAACAACAGTATAAAGATTGAAACCGCAAAGACGATGTTAAATAACTCCAAAGAAAGCATGACCATATCAATACGTTCAATTACTGGATTTTGAAAATAAAGGGCCATAGTAACAATTGGAAATTGACTTTTGCTTAAATAATTGGAACCGAAATAGAATAAGGACGCCGTATATAAGAATACATACTCTATAACGGTTAGAGCATTGCCATAAGACAAATAGCGAAATGTCTTATTATTTGTTTTAAACCACGGTCCCAAAAATACCAGAAATTCAGGCCCTGAAAATGAAGATAAAATTAAAAATATTCCTTTCCAGGAATCCGCACTTAATTCCATTGGAATAATCGGATACAAATCACTGAGTTGAGCTATTGGAGGAAAGAAGAAAAAAGCAAAGAATAAGATCATCCAAAATGTACACAAAAATGAAATCACGACAAAACGTATAGTTTTTTCAACGCCCTTCCATGCTACATACAAACAAGACAACAGAATAAAAAAGATAAGCCAATTTGAATCTGTAGCTGGAAACATAAATACTTGAACCATTTCCGAGAATCCTAACATAATCACGAAAATTTTAAGCAGGATAAAGAACAACCCGATGAATGAGAGGAGACGTACAAGTTTTTTTCCGAATAATCGTACAAATCCGTTGTATCCTTCGCTAGAAAACCGGGTTAAAAACCATTTGGATAAAAGAAGAATGTTTAGTTGAGACAATATGCCGACCGCTATAATCACCCAAATCATATATGGATGGATCAAAAACCTTGGCATAATCAAAAAAAAGTAAAGCATTTGGAGGCGATTTACCATCAACATGAGATAGAACCCATTATAGGTTTCATTCTTATTAAATAATTGAAGGGCTTCCATCAGTTCATCTCCTAGTTTGATATCTCTTCATCTTCAGCGGTTTAATATGTTCTGGACGCTCCTTCATTTTGACTAAAGGCCCTCGAATAAATAGGTCAAGCCAATCTTTTCCGTAGAAAGGGGCAACAGGGGATAAATATGGCTGCTTGAGTGAAGACAAGCCATTAAGGTGAGCTAAAACGATAATCATTGCCAGAACAATCCCTACTATCCCAAGAAACGAAGAAAATACAAGAAGAATGAATTGAATCAATGAATTCGCCTTTGTCACAAGGTAATTAGGAATAAGAAAGGATCCGATAGTTGAAATCCCTACCATGACAATTAACACCTGACTTGCCATACCAGCCTCAACTGCTGCTTGACCAATTACAATGCCCCCAATAACCCCAAGCGTTTGACCAGTCTTTGTTGGCATCCTTAAACTTGCTTCTTTTATAATTTCAATAAAAATCAACATGATAAATGCTTCCCAAAAAGGAGTGAACGGAAGCTTGCTCCTTGACTCCACCAAGACGAAAAGTGTTTGTAAAGGAATCATTTGATAGTGATGAGTTGTTAATGCCACGTAGAATGGGATCAAGGTGATAGACAGAATAAAACTTACATATCGGATGATGCGCAAAAAACTGGCAACTACCCATCGATTAATATAATCCTCTGGTGATTGGAACAAATGAAAAATAGTAATTGGGGCAACGAGAGCAAAAGGTGTATTGTCTACCAGAATCGTAATTTTTCCTAATCCCAGAGAATTAGCAACATCATCAGGTCGGTCAGTTTGCTGAAACTGAGGAAAAATACTGTTTTGATGTTCCTCGATGAATGCCGATACTTGAGAAGAATCAACGAAGAGATCATAATTAATTTCCGAAATCTTCTTTTTGGCGGTTGAAACAAATTCTGGATTGGTCAGCCCTTCTATGTACAATAAGACCACATTTGTCTCACTTAAAGAGCCAACGGTGAACTTCTCTGTTTTCAGATCATGTGTTGGAAGACGTCTACGAATGAGCGTAATATTTTGTTCTAGCTGTTCACTAAAGCTGTCTTTTGCTCCTAAAAGGATGGTTTCAGTATCGGATGGTTCAATTGCACGTCCAAGTGGATTTTCTAAAGGGATAGCGAACCAAAGGTTTGACGAAGAGTCAAATAACAAGACTGACCCTTTAAACAGCTCCTTTTTTGCCTCTTTAAAAGTGGAAATGGAGTTTATTGTTGAGTGAACAATGCATTCCTGAATGGATTGTTTGGAACAGTTAGATAAAGGTTTTAGAATGCTTTCATTTAATCTTTCTTGGTCAATCAGAGTTCTTACGTAAATAAGATCAACATTTTGATTTTCAGAAATGTTGATTTCCACAAATTCCGCATCATCCATTTGAACGAGGGCTTTTTTTAGAGTCTCTATTGATAATTCTGATTCTGCGTTTGATTGAGAAACAGGCTTATTTTCATCTGATTGTTTTTTCCCAAACATGTACATTCCTCACCTCTATATGTTAAAAAGCATTTTTGAAAGAACGGTAAAATTCGATATTAATTCCATTGTTGGCTTTTTAAGTTTAAAATATACGAAACTAAATTAATAAGATGCAGAGGCACACCCTTAAAGCTAAATAACTGCTTTTGAATTCCATAAACGCAACACGGACCATTAACAACCGTTAAAGGGCGCGATTGTTGAACACTAAAAGCCTAATTCCTTGCCAAAAACCAGGCGGGAATTAGACTTGTTTAATCCTACATTAATTTTAAATCTCCCAATTGATAAATACGGTGGCAACAGGTGGTAACTTTTGTGGCAATCACTGGTAAAAAAAGACACAAGTGGTACATTCCTTGGCCGTAATCAGATAGTGTATTACTATCTACTTTTTAATTATTTTTTAGTCTGTTCTTAAAAAAATCAGCTATATTATTTTGATTTTGAGTCTTTTCCTCCCTGAATAACGAAAGGTAATCTAATGGGTTTGAGAATATATTGGTTAAAGCAGAATCAAAAAAAATCAAATTTTCTTGTGAAGATTTTTTTAGAAAGTAATGAAAAGCCTGTGAAATTAATTCTTGTTGCTGTTTATTCATTTTTTTAAAATCTTCATGTGATTTTTTTAACGATAATATACTTTCTTCTTTTATTTTAAGCTCTTTTTCGAGCTGTTCTATTTTATTTTGCTTGGATTCTAATTCGTTGAAAAGAGTTGTCTTTAGTTTTTTATTTGTCACTTCAATATCTATCAGGTTTAATAAATTTTGTAGCTCATAATTTTTTTCATGTCTTTCAAGTTTGTGAGATAGAGCTGAGTTTACCTCATCTATGTATTCAGCTTTCGGCAAGTCGGTTACGATTTGTAAGAGCGTACATACATGAAAAGCAAGAAGCTTCTTTCTTAGATGGCTTTGTTCATGCGTTTGAATTTTTTGGCGGAGTTCCAACTGAAGGACTTTTTGATAACTTAAAAACGGCTGTACAAAAGATTCTTCAAGGGAGAGACCGAATCTATATTGATCCTCCTTTTAATACTAGCGGAGATTCATTTATATATAATGATCGCTTTAATCATTCTACTTGGTTAACATTCATGAAAAATAGATTAGAGATAGCAAAAGAGTTGTTAGCAACTGATGGCACAATATACATACATTTAGATTACAATGAAGTTCACTATCTTAAGGTTTTAATGGATGAAATTTTGTTATTTTTGCTGATGAAAAAGTATGGCAGGAACATTGGGAAACGTATTATGATAAAATCACCTATATAATGACTTTTATGATAGAAGTATCAATCACTTTATTTGAAGAAATATTTAATGCAGATGAGAATACCAAAACAGTCAATAGTCTTATAAGAAATATGAAGTATGATTTAACTTTTTCAAAGGAATTTAATACTAATACGTATACGGATTTATTTGAGGTTTTATCATTTACTTGTCCTTATTGTTCACATATGGAACGTGTTGGACAATATTATATAGTATAAAAACCTTAGTATATTCAAAAAAATTGTATTCAACTAACATCCATCGTTTTGGTTCAAATTGGTTCAAGTAATATCAATATCAATCTTTTTTCATACATTTTTATCTATATAACAATTCCCAAAACGTTGATATAAATGGATTAGGATGTATTCAACACACGTAGAATTTATCTGTATATTTCTCAAAACGTTAATTTTTCGTTTCAAAACCCTTTTCCATTCGTGGAAGAGGGTTTTTTTGCTGCGAAAAAATTGGAGTGGTGTTGTTTAGTTTGAGTGGAATGTTGATAAGTTTTATGAAGGCGTTGTGTAGTTGTTCAGGAGTGTTGAGAACTATGTGGAGAACGTTTATGAAGTTGTTTGTATGTCTATAAGTTTGAACAAAACGTTGATAAGTTTTTCGAGGGGATTGTTTAGTCTGTCGAGTATGTTGAGAATTATGTGGAGAAAGTAATGATCTGCTTTATTTGAGAAGTAGATTCTGAAAATATTTAGGTGAATATAACATTTAAATTTATTTGTTCTAATTGTTTGTTTGATAAATCATTGATATCTACAGGTTTTTAATGCTTTCAGGACTTTGGGAGCGTTACTATTCTCGTGTTTTTTGTTATTGATTTGTAATCAACTGATTATCCGCATGTAATAATTTTTCTTTATACTAAGATACCTAATTAGTTAGCAAGGGAGAGATCAGGAGGAAAAACAGATTGTTTTAATACTAATTGATAACTAAATGCATGAGAGAGGTAAGGGATCGTTTAGGATGAAAAAACGAATTGGTTCAATTTTTTTAACAGCACTAATATTTATGTCTGCATTAGGTAATTCCGTTAATGCAATGGGCAGTAAAACAGATGGAATAAAACCTTGGATGAACACCAAGCTTTCTGCTGAGAAGCGTACCGAGCTGCTTCTCGATGAGATGACGATGGAACAGAAGATCCAGCAAATTGCTATCTCTCGCTTCAATGAGAATGACACCGGTGAGACGGTCGTCATCAAAAGGAGCGGTTCGAGTAAGTATATGAACGGCGAATTCGCGCCACAAGGTACCCTACCTGGATGTGAGTGGCAGGATACCGGCCGACAAATCCGTGGGATTGAGGAACTGGGTATTCCCACAATCCGCATGACAAACGGTGGTACGGGCGTGAAGGGCGGTTCATGTGGAAATGATCCGGAAGCGACAGGCCTACCGTCTACTTTGGCTATGGCTGCGACTTTCAATCGTGAATTGAACTATGAGGCTGGTCGAATTCTTGGTGAAGAGACACGGGCCTTTGCGCATCACGTGTTGCTTGGACCGGGCATGAACCTCGTACGCCACCCATATAATGGTCGGAACTATGAGTACTTCAGTGAGGACCCGTACCTGACGGGTACCCTAGCGACTGAACAGGTCAAAGGTATCCAAGATCAAGGAGTCCAGGCTCAGCTCAAGCACCTAGCCGGTAACGAGCAGGAGACCGAGCGTTGGACGATGGGCGTTCAAGTTCCCTCACAGGCCATGAATGAGTTGTACATGCTACCTTTCGAGATGACTGTCAAGGATGCTGATCCGGCCTCCGTGATGTGCTCGTTCCCGGATGTTAACGGTACTTATGCATGTGACAGTTCTGAACTGTTACAAGATGCTTTGCGGGATAACTGGGGCTTTGACGGTTATGTCATGAGTGACCGTCGAGCGATTCACGACACGGTGTCTGCCATCAAGGCGGGTACGAATGTCGAGCTAGACTGGGCACCGCAATACTACACGCAGGAAAAAATCCAAGATGCCCTTGACTCCGGTCAAGTGACAGAGGACGATATCGACAATTTGCTTCGTCCACGTTATATCAAGATGATCGAGTTCGGCCATATGGATAAGCCTTATGACAAATTCCTACCAGAAATCGTCGATCCGATAGCCAATGGCGAAAGTGCACGGAAGATGGCTGAGGAAGGTTCTGTTCTATTAAAGAATGATAAAGGCTTCTTGCCACTGAATGGCGAGCCGAAATCAATCGCGTTAATCGGTGTTGAATGGTTTGCTGGTGAGGCCAAGATGTCCCCACGTTCTATTCGGGACAACAACGAGAACGTCGTGACGCCTTATACAGTGACTCCGCAAGAAGGACTTGAGAACGTTATTAAGGAGTTTGGCTACGACACTAAAGTGACATATAACGATGGCCGCGACCCGAAGGCTGCAGCCAAGCTTGCCGCTGAGTCCGACGTCGTGCTTCTCATGATCGGCGATAACCCACATGAAACCGTGGACCGCAAGACACTAGGCTTTCCGGCCATTGACCTTGACACGAACCAAAACCGAGAAGATTGGGTAAAACAGGAGCCGTTGATCGACGCAGTCCTTGAGGCCAACGCGGAGAACACAGCTGTGGTCCTGAAGACCTCCGGTAGTGTGCTTATGCCGTGGATTGATGAGGTACCTGCTGTCCTACAAGCGTGGTTCCCAGGCATGGAGGATGGAAATGCCGTCGCTAACCTGCTTTACGGTAAGGTCAATCCTTCCGGCAAGCTGCCGATGACATTCGGTGCTACTGAGCGTGAGGCAGCCTACGCAACTGAGGAGCAATTCCCTGGAACTCGTCAAAACACCGGCAAGATAGGTGGACCGGGTGCGTATGGTGACGGTTCCGACCAATTAATTGCTCAGTATACAGAAGGCCTTGAGATGGGCTACCGCTGGTACGAGGCCAATAACGTGAAGCCGGTCTTCCCGTTCGGATATGGCTTGTCATACACGACTTTCAAGTATGACGATCTTAAAGTCAAAAAAGTACGTGGTAAAGGCAAAGGTAACAATGGCTCGTTGTCCGGTATTGACGTATCCTTCACAATCAAAAACACAGGAGCCGTTGCTGGTAAAGAAGCGGCACAAGTCTATCTGACCCTACCAGACAAGGCAGGGCAGCCAACTAAGCGACTCGTCAACTTCGAAAAGGTTTATCTTGAGCCTGGTAAGAGCAAGCGTGTGACTGTGCGTATTAACCATGCAGACTCGAACCACCCGTTCTCCTATTTCGTTCCGGAAGAACCGGACAACCTGGCGAACTGGGCTGACGGCGAGTGGGCAACTGCTGACGGGAAATACCGTGTACATGTCGGTGGTTCTTCGGCAGATACTCCGTTGGAAAAAGATGTCCCATTGAACTTTAAGATCAGCAAGGACAAGAAAAACAATGGCAAAAATGGAAAAGGCCATGGCAATAAAGGCAATAGCAAATGATAATGGCAATGGGAACTCTAATCGATAGGGACCCTTGCTACGGGATGATATCGGTGACCTGTTAAGGGAGCGCCGTGGCATTCCAAAGGCGGTGAGCGAGTGGGCTCACCGCTTTTCTTGTCGTCTTCATATACGACGAGTTGTGAAAAAAATCAAGAAAGGACGTGAGAATTTTGATGAAAGGATTAGTTCGGAAAAGCCTGCGAGGACCGGTGCACTTGTGGTGGGTGCTTCTTGGCTTGATGATTCTCTTGAGTGCATGCACCGATAAAGGGTCCGATAAGCCGGTCGAGATCGATGAAGCTGTGGGACCTGCTCCGGCCGAGCACGGCGACTGGCAGACCCCGGGTTTGGTGGACCGGTCGGGTGAGCCGATTGAGGTGCCGACGCCAGGCCCGTCTACGGGCAGGACACTGGATGTCACGGACTTCGGGGCAGATCCGGAGCCGGACTCACAAGACGACGCGGCAGCCATCCGGGCGGCACTGGACGCGGCCGAACCGGGTGACGAAGTCGTGTTACCGGCCGGCATGTATGACCTGCGCTCCACTGACCCGGACGATGAATCGGCGAACATTGTATTGCGAAGCGGTGTAGCTCTGCGCGGCGAGGGTCAGGAGAATACCGTATTGCTCACCTCCCTCGACGGCGAGGATGATAGCCGGGTGATCCGCGGTTCAGGCGTGAGCGATGTCATTGTCGCCGACTTCACCATCACCTCCCGTTATGAGGGTCCACTTGGCACCGATCCTAAAGATGGAGACGCGGGCGGCGGCCCGATGTACGGCATCTACCTCGGAGCCCACAAAGGACAGGCCAGCTCCCGGGTCTTGGTAGAGAATGTGGGCATCCGTAAGTTCGAGCGCCACGGCATCTCCGTCAAGGCGAGCCGTGAAGTGACCCTCTCAGGAAACTACATCAGTGAGGCAACTGCCATCGGTCCCGGCGGACAGGGCTACGGCATTGCTATCGAGGGCTCAAGGGATCAGCATGACCCGGATGCCTCCAACGATGCTCGGCACAATGTCGTCATCGGCAATACCTTCGATGGCAGGCATCTGCGGCACGCCATTCTGTTGCAGTTCCCCACGCACAACAATCTCGTGGCGGAAAACACTATCGTCGGCAGTCACCTCGATGCCATCGACCTGCATGGCGAGGGTGAATACCTGAACGAAATCCGGGATAACACGGTCATCGGCGGTCAGCGGGCAGGCATCGCACTGGGCAATTCCGGGGGTTCCAAGAACAAGCATGATGCCTCGGGGCCTGGAAACTGGATACACGGCAATCACCTGATTGGAAACCGTCAAGGAATTCTCGTCATCCTAGGAACGCCTGACACCCTCATCGAGAACAACTGGATCAACGCCGGGGAGGATTCGAAGACCGGCATCGAAATCCGCAATGCACCGGGCACAAAGTTGCACGGTAATCATATCACTGGAGGGACTGACGGATTCTGGGCAATCCGGCTCAGTGAGGATCGCGGAACTGAAGGGCGGGGAAAAGGAATCCCTTCCGGAATGAAAATTGAGTCCAACGTCATTCGACAAGCTGCTAACGGAATCAGAATTGATGCTGGGCAGAATCTCAGCGTGGCTGAAAATGTCATCGATGGTATCGACGGAGCCGAGCTGAAGGTGGCCGACGAAATCGAGATTGCGGAAGAGCGCCCCGTGTATAACGGCGCTACGCATGGAAATTGAATGTTTGATAAATGCGATGCTACCAAGCTTTAATAATTAGAATGCTGTTGCTTGAAAGTACCGTGATAATAGAACGTAAAAATACGGTTTTAAAGACGCTCGGCGTGCATCATAAATTTCAAAACCAAGCCCTTTTCCATTCGTGGAGGAGGGTTTTTGTTTGGGGAAAATGGCGGGTGTTGTTTAGTTAAGGTGAAACGTTGATAAGTTCGGTTGAAGTGTTGAGAAGTTTTTCGGAAATGTTGAGAACTCTGTGGTAAGCGTTGTGAAAATGTGTATATGTTGATTAGTTTCGACGAAACGTTGATAAGTTTCGAGGAAACATTGCGAAGTTGTTCAGGATTGTTGAGAAGTTTGTGAGTAACGTCGGGAAGATGTGTGTATGTTGATGAATTTGGTTGAAACGTTGATAAGTTTTGGGGAAGCGTTGTATAGTTATTCGGAAACGTTGAAAACTTTGTGGAGAACGTTGGGAACTCTCAACATGACATAGATGAGGGATGAGTAGGATGCAAAAAATTTTAATTATAGAAGATGAATTTGCAATTAGCGAGGTGCTACGTGCCTATTTGCAAAAAGCTGGATTTCAGGTTGAACAAGTATTCAATGGCGATGAGGCAATGGAGAGATTTTATGCGAGTCAGCCGGATCTTGTGCTATTGGATGTCATGCTTCCTGGGAGGGACGGATGGAAGCTGCTTGAAGAGATAAGGCGGATGGATACGTGTCCTGTTATTATGCTCACAGCTTTGGGGGATGTTCATTATCGTTTGAATGGGTTGAATGAAGGAGCGGATGATTATATAGCGAAGCCGTTCAATGCGGAGGAAGTGGTGGCTCGCGTTAAAGCAGTGTTGCGTCGTTCACAAGTGGAGAATCCCCAGGTTAAACGATTTGGACAACTTGAGATTGATTCGAAAGCCCATCAAGTTCAGCTTTCTGGCAAGATAATCCGTTTAACTCCGCGCGATTTATCGGTACTTTTATTTTTGGCGGATCATCCGAACCAAACGTTTACAAGGGATCAATTGATCGAAGAGGTTTGGGGATGGGATTATGAAGGAAGTGATCGGGCGGTGGATCTTGCTATTAAGCGATTAAGAAACGCACTACAAGATTGGCCGAAGGAAGAAGGGGAAATTAAAACACTTCGCGGAATGGGGTATCAATTGGGTGTTTATAAAAAATAACAAGCGGATTCCTTTAAGTCGTTATTGGACAAGCCGTTATTTAGTAACATTATGTATTGGGTTAATAGTCATTGCCTGTATATCCGCGGTATGGATCCGCAATACGACGATTGACAATCGTATTCACATCATGAAGCTGCTCACAGAGGATATGGCAAACAGAATCGTCAGTACGGGTGAGCTGAGACCGCCTCTTGGCAGGGGAGTTCCGGGAGGATTTCCAGATCAGCGTTGGATGGACTTGGAAAGCGATCCATTTGTCTATATTGCAGATACAGATGGACAAGTCGTTTCCAGTAATCGACCAATGGGGCCTTTCGACAAACAATTAAATGTGGATGTCGTGCAATCTGAGAAAACCGTGCAGAAACTGCAACTAGGTTTGGATTCAAACAATTTCTATATCGTTAAAGCGCCGATAGCAGTGAATGACAATACAATTGGCTGGGTCGTCATGATTGAATCCGAAGAAAAATTGGCGAAAGTAAACCGGGAATATACGCTGCTTATCATTATGATTATCAGTCTCGCGTTGCTTGGCTGGGGAGCCATCTATTTGTTAACGAAGCGGTTAGCGAGACCGATTCAAGAAGTTGCCCAGGCGGCAAAACAAGTGCAAGAAGGGGATTATCGTATTCATCTTCCCCTAAACAGCAAGGAAGAAGAGGTGTATGAACTTGTCGCCTCTTTTAAGGAGATGACGAATCGATTAGAACAGCTTGAATCGTTACGTACGGAATTGCTGGCAGGTGTAACGCATGAGCTGAAAACCCCGGTGACGTCTATAAGTGGCTTGTTACAAGCGGTGAATGATGGCGTTGTTTCTGGAGATGAAGCAAAGGAGTTTTTAAAAATATCCTTGAAAGAAGCAACAAAAATGCAAACGATGGTAGAGGATTTACTTGCCTTTAATTCATTTACAGCGAATGCTGTCCCCTTGACGATGGTAAAGGTGAACCTAAATGATTTGGTTGAAAGCATCGTCTGTCAGTGGAAAGTTTCCCAAGAGGACGAAGGAATCAAAACAACTGTCTCCCTTGCAGAAACCGATGTGCAAATTGAAGTCGATACCATTCGATTTGAACAAATACTCGTTAATCTGCTGAATAATGCAAAGCAGGCGGTCCAAGAAGGAGACATCCATATAAGCGTAAACACGGATCCGCAGGCTGTTTATATGGATATAGCGGATAATGGACCGGGAATTCCAATACAAGAGCAAGCGTTCATCTTTGAACGTTTTTATCGCGGAGAAGAAAAGAAATATAAACATAGAGGATTAGGCCTTGGATTATCTTTAAGCAAAATGATCGCCCAAGCGATGAAGGGGGATCTATTTTTGCGGCAAAGTAATCCAACAGGAACAATCTTCCGTATTCGTTTACCAAGAGAATAGATTTTTACACAAAAAACACAGCCACGAAAAGTCGTAGCTGTGTTTTTTGTGTAAAGAATTTCCGTTTTGACATCTGCTTGACACAATGGGGGAGTAAATTAAGTGTTGCAAGGAAGGAGGAGCTAGTTTGCAAAAGCAATTAACATTTCGCCATGAGCTAAAATTTTACGCCAACCACCATCAATATCATCTCATCCGTCAGCGATTAAGGCATGTGATGAAACAAGATCCGCATGCTGATAAAAACGGCGAATACCATATCCGCAGCGTTTATTTTGATGATATTGAAAATAAAGCCTTACAGGAAAAACAAGCTGGGATTGAAAATCGACATAAATATCGAATACGCCTGTATAACAAAAGCGACACGGTTATTCATCTTGAAAAGAAAATTAAACGCAATACATTGATTGCCAAAGAAAAGGTCGCTATTTCAAGGGAAGTATTGGACAGGTTATTAGTCAATGACTATACAGTTCTTGCCAATGAGGAATCACTCCTTTTGCAGGAAGTTTATGATGAAATGAAAAATAGAATGCTCAGACCGAAAGTGATTGTGGATTATGTGAGGGAAGCTTATGTGGCTCGAACGGGAAATGTTCGGATCACCTTTGACAAAGACCTGCGTACAGGGCTAAACAAGGTTGACCCCTTTGATCCAGATTTAGTTCCTGTTAAAGCGCTAGACGAACCAGTTTACATTTTGGAGGTAAAGTACGATGCGTATATCCCGAACTATATCCGGGATGTGTTACAGCTAAATGGTCTACAGCGACAAGCAGCATCAAAGTATACGATTTGCAGAAAATTTATGAAAGCAAATGCATGGGAGGATCAATAAAATGCAACAGAACAACAATGATTCCGTCAACTTTATGGATATTCTTAATAAAGATGTCCTTTCAAATTTTAATACAGATATTTCCCTCATTCAAATGGGGATTACGATGGCGATTTCTTTCTTATTAGGGCTTTTCATTTATACGCTTTATAAGCGAGTTTTTAGCGGAGTCTTATATTCAAAGAACTTTAACATCACGCTCGTTGCCTTATCCATGATAACGTCTCTGGTCATTATGGCAATTGGCTCCAACTTAATTTTATCGCTTGGTATGGTTGGGGCCCTGTCAATCGTTCGTTTTAGAACACCGATCAAGGATCCTGTAGATTTGATCTTTTTATTCTGGGCGCTGGCTACAGGAATTATTACGGGAGCCGGTTTCTACTCGCTCGCAATTTTAGGTTCTATTGTGATCGGGATCGTGTTATTCATTTTTATGAAAAAATCGAGTTTCGAAACACCTTATTTGTTTGTAGTCCACTTTAAAGGTTATGAAACGGAAGAAGAGATCTATCAAAAATTAAAATCAGAAGTGAATCGCTTTGATGTTAAGCAAAAATCCGTCACTGCCGACCAGACGGAAGTTACATTTGAAGTCCGTATAAAAGGAAATGAACCAAGTTTCGTCAGTGGTATTTCCAACATAAATGGCGTGGAGCATGCAGTCTTAATCAGTTATAACGGTGACTATGTCCAATGATGAGTTTCTTTAGAAAGAAGGTGATAGAATGGCAAGGTTTACAAGTCTCGTCATCGTGTCTATGCTAGTTTTCTTGGGAACGCACCGTACATTTGCAGCAGAACAACAAGCAGTAGATCCTATTTTTAAAAAAGGCGAGATTAGCAACGTTAATATTGAAATCGATGAAGCAGACTTTCAAGAGATGCTGGACAATCCGTTGGAAGAAGAGTTTAAAGAAGGTACGGTTACGTATAATGGCATCACTATTGGTTATACCGGTGTACGTGTGAAAGGCAATTCGTCTTTATCATCTGTGGCTAGGTCTGATTCCAATCGATATAGTTTCAAATTGGAGTTTAACAAATATATCGAACAGAATTTAGAGGGGTATACAAAAATCAATCTCAACAATAATTTTGCAGATCCTTCGTATATGCGAGAATATTTGACGTATGATGTGTTGGAAAAGATGGGGCTTGAAACGCCGAACTATAGTTATGTAAATGTCTCGATTAATGGAGAGCATTACGGCCTTTATCTAGCTGTAGAAAATATTGAAGACCCCTATCTGGAAAGAAACTTTGGTAATGTAACAGGAAATTTGTATAAGGCGGATACGGGAGCCTCGTTAACCTGGGAAGATGGAATGAGCATAGATGAAACAAGCTTAATTCTGAAATCAGGGCGTAAGAATCATACAAAACTGCTTGAGTTTATCGAGGCTTTACAGGAAGGAAAAGACATTGAATCCTATTTTGACATCGATCAATATTTACGGTATTTGGCAGTGAGCACCGTCATGGCGAATATGGATAGCTATCAGGGCACGATGAACCATAACTATTATCTATATGAACAGGACGGAAAATTCACCTTTCTAGCTTGGGACCATAACATGTCCATTGGCGGCATGATGGGGCAGGATGAAAATGCACAAAAAGAAATGCTCATTGATGAGCCCACTATGGGAGCGGTAAAGAACTATCCGCTTGTCGATTATGTATTATCCAACAATGAATATAAGGAGCAATACCATAGCTACGTTCAACAAACCGTCGATCTGCTGAAAGATCTGGAATCCCAAGTAGATGCATTGAAGTTGCTTATAGGGGATGACGTGAAGAAAGACCCGACAGCCTTTTATTCGTACGAAGAATTTTTGAGTAATATCGGAGATCAATCGGTAGACGGCTATCCTGGGATTGTCGGATTTATGAAGGGTCGTTTGGAACATGTCCAGCAACAATTGGACGGTGAAATTCCTAGCTATGTAAATGGTGAGGGAATCAGCAGTGGAAGAATGCCGGTCAATATGGCAGCAACGGAGAATGAAGAAAGGCCAGAAGGTATGCCGGCTATGGGCAATGGTGAGATGCCGGAAGGGATGCCAGCCATGGGAGGCAGAGGCGGTATGCCAGAGGGGATGCCAGATATGGGTGGAGGTGGAATGCCTTGGGGGAGAGAAGGGAACCAAGACGCCAACTATCAAGATCAACGGAAGGAACTGTTTACCGTTGCGATTTCACTTGTCTTGTTATTTGGTTCTATCCTATTTGTGAGCCGTTTTAGAAGGTATCAGGGGCATAGAAGGCTGAGCAAGTAGCTAAATGACTGGTTTTATGAAAAGATTATGGGGCATAAGGGGGAAACCTTTTATGCTCTTTTCGTTTTGAAGTTTGTTTGGAGTGTTGAAAAGTTTTGCGGAAGTGTGATGAAGTTTACCGAAAGTGAGGAGAAATGGGTATCTTATGAGTATGGAAAATGGGGTGACCGGAACAAATTGCTTGAATGGAAGATAATTTCTCGATATAGTTAGCATACTAACTAGTTATTGTGGAAAGAAGGTGAACGTTTGATCGAGGAAGAAATCCGGAGACTTCTTGATGAACTATCGACGAAACAGCGAAGAAGTTACTCGGATATGTTGCGCCAGTTAGATCTTCATATCGGCCAAGACCAGTTATTATGCCGGTTAGGAAAAGAGGACGGTATTACACAAAGTCAGTTAAGCGAACGATTGAATTGTGAACCGCCGACTGTGGCGAATATGGTGAAGACGTTGGAAAGCTATGGTCTGATCCACCGGAAGCGTGACGCGCTCGATGCGAGGAGCAATCGTGTGTATTTAACGCCGGAGGGACACGACATCATAGCGCCGATTGAAAAAGTGTGGAGGACGCAGCAAGATAAGTTATTGGATGGCATGTCATCCGAGGAGCTGCTTGTATTGAAGAAACTGTTAACGAAAATGGCTGAGAATCTATCGTAAGCTCGGCCTTTTTAAATAGAATGTTAGCATGCTAATCATTTTTTAAATAAAAAACTCAATTGGATGGGAAGGAAATCACATATGAGATTAAGTATTTTAGATCAAGCGCCGATTACAAAAGGGAATAAGGCGCCGGATGCTTTGAAAAAGGCGGCAGAGTTAGCGGTTTTAGGAGATGAATTAGGCTATCATCGCATGTGGATGGCAGAGCATCATGGCACAAACGACTTTGCCAGTTCGGCACCGGAAGTGGTGGCGGCGCATTTGGCAGTGAAAACGAAAAATATCCGGATCGGTACCGGTGGCGTGATGATGATGCATTATTCTCCATTGAAATTGGCTGAGGTATTCAAAACGTTGAGCGCCTTTTCGCCGGGGCGGATCGATTTTGGCGTGGGGCGCGCTCCAGGCGGGGATCAGCGTTCCATCTATGCGTTATCGGAGGGGCGTCAGCCGATGTTCAACAATATGTATGAGAAATTTGATATAGCCTTGCAGTACATCAATGATGAAGTGCCCGAAGATCGTCTATACAATCAAACGATTGCCACGCCATCCGAAGTCGTGTTGCCGGAAGCTTGGTTATTAGGTTCGACTGGAAATAGCGCTGTACAAGCCGGTATTCGAGGTGTCGGCTATTCGTTTGCGCAGTTTTTCAATGGTGAAATATCAAAGCAAATTTTAGACGCTTATAAAAATAACTTTCAACCTTCCGTCTTCATGGAGAAACCGGAAATCAATGTGTCCTATATGGTGACGGTGGCTGAAACGAAAGAAGAAGCGGAATTTGAAGCAAAGCCTCAAGATATTTGGCGTTTGTTGTTTATGAGGGGGCAGCTTACCTCGTTTTTGACGCCTGAGGAGGCGCGTGATTATCCGTTGACGGAAATGGATCGGATGATGATTGAAGAAAATCGTAAAATCCATCTGGTGGGAGATGCGAAAGAAATCGCAGCCGTTTTGCAACAAGAACAGGAGCAATATGGGTTCGATGAAGCGATGATTGTCAGTATCCCGCATTCGCAAGCGAAACGTTTGGATGTTTATCGACTATTGGCAAGAGAATTATTGTAACAGGATAAAGAATAGGACCCTCACATTTGTCGTTTGACGAAGTGGGGGTTTTGCTCGTAGCCGATTCATCCGCCAATATCTTTCGATTAACATTGTCAACTAAGTTTATAATATCTTAATAATAAGAAATTGTCAACTAAGTTGACAATAGGATTTTTATTTTGCTATATTGAAAAAAGACCGTTTGGGAAAGAGGAGGTGTGCCACGAATATCGATACAAAATCGCCATTGTGTTAGACCTATAAAACATGCGCGTTCTGTCATCAATTTTCGAGTGGTAAGTAGATTACCAAGGACTGGTCTAATTTAGTAAAAGGGAGATTGGAATGAGTACACAAATTCAAGTGAAAAATCCTAAGACAATGGCATTCATCCTTATGTTAGGAGCGTTTATTGGCTTATTTGGTGAAACCGCCTTAAATATGGCGTTAACAAATATAATGGATCAATATGCGATTAAAGCAGGAGTGGCGCAGTGGCTAACGACTGGGTATTTATTGGTATTGGCAATTTTAGTGCCCATTACAGCGCTGTTGATGAGATGGTATACAACAAGGCAATTAGTGATTGGTGGTTTGGTGATTTCGCTGGCGGGAGCAATTTTAGCGGCGTTGTCACCTTCCTTTGTTGTGTTGCTACTGGGCCGTTTAGTTCAAGCGGTCGGTACAGGTCTGATACTGCCTGTTATGACGACGGTGCTGTTAATTATTTTTCCGATTCATAGACGCGGTGCTGTAATGGGTCTTATGGGGCTCGTGATTACATTAGCACCGGCTTTAGGGCCGACGCTTTCCGGTGTTATTATTAGTACATTGAATTGGCCGTATATATTCTGGTTTAGCGCGATTTTCTACGTGCTTTTGACGATTTATGCGATGGCGAAAATTGAGAATGTCTCTGAAATCACAAAACCTAAAATCGATTTTCCATCGATTCTACTCTCAACGATCGGGTTTGGTGGATTGATTTTCGCCTTGAGTACGTTGGCTGAAAAAGCGATCTCGTCACCTATTGTCTGGGGACCTTTGCTTGCAGGCATTATCGCACTGCTTTTATTCGGCGTTCGTCAAGCGACGATGGAACAGCCGATGGTGAATTTACGTGTCTTTAAGTACCCGATGTTCACATTGGGCACGCTAATGATGTTTCTTGGCATTTTAGTGATTTTATCCACAGCGATTCTTTTGCCGCTGTATTTAAAGAGTGCATTGCTATTTACTGCTGTCATGGCTGGTTTAATATTACTGCCCGGCAATGCTGTTAACTTTGTCATGTCGCCGATTGTCGGTGCGTTATTTGATAAATGGGGACCGCGTGTGTTCATCATTACAGGATCTGTTATTGTTTTGATTGGAAATATCATGTTCCTCACCGTCATTTCGGCAACGTCGCCAACTTGGCAGATCATTGTAGCATTTATGATCCTATTCTTTGGCCTGACGATGGTCATGATGCCTTCCCAAACGAATGCGCTCAATCAATTGCCGCGAGAGTTGTATGCGGATGGCTCGGCTGCCATGAATACATTGAATCAAGTAGCCGGGGCGGCAGGTACTGCCATCGCGATCACTGTATTTACGGCTGGGCAAAAGGGATATGCAACGGCTTTCTCGGATGCTTCCGGACAAGATATTGTCGCGGCGGGAGTGGGTTATACATTCTACTTCATCACAGCGATTTCGGCGGTTGGATTCATCTGTTCACTTTTTGTGAAAAAATCAAATGCGGGCGAAGCAAAATCTGCTACGTCAGTAAAAACAAAAAAACCGGTACATGGCTGATCAGAATTCATTTGTAACTGAAACTCTTTCCTAAGCAATTGGGAAGGGGTTTTTTGGGTGGGGGGAGAATGGAGAGTAGGACGTTGCTTTGTTTATCTGAAGCGTTGTTAAGTATTGTGTGAGTGTTGAGAAGTTCCCTGATAACGTTGCGAGCTTTATGTAGAACGTTATAAAGTCGTGAACTCCTTGCAAGCAAGGGCTTTAGGAGTGGTCAGTCCTTCTCGTAATATATTGACCGCATTGTTATGGTTAATTATAATTGGTTATAAGTAATTATAACTAGTTATAAGTGGGAGGGGTTATAGGTGAAGAGGGGATGGTTGTATGTTGTCAGTTTGTGGGTTTTATTAATGGCGGCGGGGTGCTCGAATGGTGAACAGTCTACTTCGGGTACATCAGGGGAGCCGGTTGAGTTAATGGTATCGGCTGCAGCGAGTTTGACGGATGCTTTAGAGGAGATGAAGGCATCATTTGAAGATGAACATCCGGAAATTACGTTAACGTTTAACTTTGCAAGTTCGGGAAAATTGGTACAGCAGATTGAACAAGGTGCACCGTCGGATGTATTTTTGTCCGCAAGTCCGAAAGATATGGACAAGTTGCAAGAAGAAAAGCTGATCGATGAAGCGACGCGTGTCGATTTTACGGCGAATGAGTTAGTGCTCATTGCGGAGAAAGATTCATCTCTGATGGTGGATTTATTTGAGGATATCGATCCGGCAGCTATTGATCATTTTGCGATAGGAGAGCCGGAAAGTGTGCCGGTGGGCCGCTATACAAAAGAAGTATTAGAGCATCTGAACCTATGGGAGCCTTTGCAAAGTAAGATTGTGTTAGGGTCGGATGTTCGACAAGTGTTGACGCATGTTGAAATGGGTAATGCTGATTTGGGTGTTGTCTATTCGAGCGACGCAAAAATTTCGGATCAGGTGAAGGTGTTGGCGTCAGCGAATCCAGAATGGCATGGACCGATTGTTTATCCGGGGGCGGTTGTGGCGGATAGTAAGCATTCTGAAGAGGCAAAAGCATTTTTGACATTTTTAACGAGTGAAAAAGGAAAAGAGATTTTAAACCAATTTGGCTTTCAATAAGTAGGGGGGATACTCGTGCAAACAACTGATTATACGCCGTTAATCCTATCGTTGAAAGTAGCGGGTATCTCGACAGTTATCGTGTTCATTGCAGGTGCTTTTTTTGCACATTTATTTGCCCGGAAGCAGTTTTTCGGTAAAAGTATTCTGGAGTCTTTGTTTTTATTGCCACTTGTGCTACCCCCGACGGTTGTCGGTTTCGGTTTGCTTATACTCTTTGGTAAAAAGGGATGGATCGGCAGTTGGTTGTTGGAGTGGTTCGATGTTCAAGTCGTGTTTACTTGGATCGGGGCGGTCATTGCGTCCATCGTCGTTTCTTTCCCTTTGATGTACCAAAGTGCGAGTGCGGCGTTTCAGAATTTGGATGCGCGGTTAGAAAATGCGGCCCGGACGATGGGGGCTTCAGAATGGAAAGTATTTCGGACGATCACGTTTCCTTTGGCATGGCCGGGCTTGCTTGCGGGATTGGTGCTTTCTTTTGCACGGGGACTTGGTGAGTTTGGTGCTACATTGATGCTGGCGGGCTATATTCCAGGGAAAACGGATACGATTCCGATGGCCATCTATTTTGCGGTGGAGTCAGGTAACATGGAAAAAGCGACGTTTTGGGTCGTGATGATTGTCGCACTCGGCTTTAGTACGATTCTGTGGCTTAATTGGTGGAGCAGGCGAAGCGTGCAGCGGTATAGAAACGAACAGTTATAAGAGGGTGATCGAATGCTGGAAGTTCACATTAAAAAAGAACTGGCGCATTTTGCAATGGACGTGCACTTACAAGCTACGGATGAAATTCTAGTACTTGTCGGACCTTCAGGATCAGGGAAAACGACGATTTTGAATGTCATTGCCGGTCTTGACAATCCGGATGAAGGCTCGGTTAGATTAAACGATCAGCACTACTTTCAAGGAAAAGGAAAATCCCTTCCACCTCAGAAAAGGGACGTCGGGTATCTGTTCCAAGACTATGCACTTTTTCCACATATGACGGTCCAGAAAAATATCTACTATGGCATCAAGGATAAAAAGGATAAGGCGGCGATTGTGCGAATTGAGCAACTGGTCGACGTGCTCGGTATCGGCCATTTAACAGCAAAGTATCCGCACCAAATTTCGGGTGGTGAAAAGCAAAGGGTCGCATTGGCACGTGCATTGGCGACGGAGCCTGCTGTGTTGTTGTTGGACGAGCCTTTGTCCGCATTGGATCGTGAAACGCGTCTGGAATGTCAGGATGAATTGTTACGAATCCACCAGATGTGGAAAATCCCCTTCATTATTGTAACGCATGATATGGATGAGGCGGAGAAACTCGGAGATACTTTGCTCTTTTTGAAAAAAGGGATCGTAGACAAAGTGATGCAAAACAAAGTACCGGTTCACTTGTAATTAGAAATCCCTGCATGGCATTTAGCTCATGCAGGGATTTTATCTTCATTCAGAAGATAAAGCCTCCGACGGATGTCACAGATTTTGAAAGAAGTGAATTGAGCTTTGCTCAATTCAAAATCTGGACGGAATTACACCAAGGCGTAATTGATTATGAAGTCTCGTCAATCACCTGTCCGATACGGGATAAATCATAGCCGCCAATGGCTTCCAGTTCATTGCGCAAGGCGTCCGATTGCAAAATAGTTTGTATCGTTGCGATGAGGGCGCTGTTTTCCGGAGTATTTCGGATGACTAAATCATAGCTCTCCTGAATGATGGGGATGAAATCCACTCCGACGAGGCGCGCGGTTTTTTCAATGCCGACGCCGACATCGGCTTGGCCGCTCAGTACTTTCGTTGCCACACCGATATGATTGGATTCTTCCATGTCATACCCTTTGATCGTGGAAGGTGTGATGCCTGTCAGCCGTAAGTTTTCGTCGATCAACACCCTTACGCCTGAGCCTTTTTCCCGATTTACCATTTGAATGTTAGGATGTGCCAAATCGGACCACCCTTGAATGCGTTTCGGGTTCCCTTTGGGGACATAGAACCCTTCCTGACGCGCCAGAAAGTGGAGGACGATGTAAGGATGGTTGACCAGAATTCTGCGGATATAGGGCAAATTATAGGTGGCTGTCTCTCCATCGAATAAATGGGTACTGACGACATCCGCGTCGCCTTGATACATGGAAATCAAACTATTAAGGCTGCCTGTATATGCGCGAAGCGGGCGATAGCCGGTTGCACTCTTTTCAATATAATTCGCCAGAATGTCCAAACTAATATCCTGCCCGCTAATGATGATTTGGCGCGTGGCTGTTGTAGGTTGTGGATGCTCGACGGTGATATGAGGCAGATCCCTTTTGTTCAGCGGATACCCGCTTTTGGCTTGTTCTTTATACGCCTCCAAGTCATGGGCATCTACACGGATTTGTCGGCCGACACGATAGGAAGGCAAGTCTCCTTTCTTGATGAGATCATAGACGGTCAACTTGGAGACTTTCAAAATATGGGCAATCTCTTCCGTTGTATAAGAAACGGTTTCTGTCATGTCCCAAACACCTCTTTTCCAATGCTCGATGGGATGGGTACCTCTTTTCCTTCAGTATAGCAAAGCTTCTAGGCATCACCTAATCAAAGTTGCGGGATGGATGACCGTCGTTGTCGTGATGGCCAGTACTTCTGTGGTAAAGTAGAAAAGAGTAAAGTTAAGGAGGGTTTTCGATGAAAGAAATTACAACGACTGAAGTACAAGAACGATTGGAAAAAGGCGAGACACTCCATCTTGTCGATGTGCGTGAAGCGGATGAAGTGGCGGAAGGCATTATTCCAGGTGCCATCCATATCCCATTAGGGGAAGTTCCAACACGAATGGAGGAGTTGGACAAATCGAAGCCTTATATCTTCATCTGTCGATCTGGCGGACGCAGTGGACGTGCAACGGATTTTCTGACGGAAGAAGGATACGATGTTACAAACATGGTCGGCGGCATGCTGGCTTGGGAAGGCGCAACGGAATAAATCAGTAGCGGAAAGGCCCTTTTTTTTAAGGGTCTTTTTTTGTTGTTAAAGTCGGTATTCTAGCGCTCAAAGATCGCGCTAAGTGATCAAAGTGAATCCTGAGCGCTCAAACCTCGCGCCAAGTGATCAAAGTGACTTCTGGGCGCTCAAACCCTGCGCCAAGCGATCAACACGACTTTCAAGTGCTCAAAGATTGCGCCAAGTGATCAAAGTGACTTCCGAGCGCTCAAACCTTGCGCCAAGCGATCAACACGACTTTCAAGTGCTCAAAGATTGCGCCAAGTGATCAAAGTGACTTCCGAGCGCTCAAAGATCGCATCAAGTGATCAAAGTGACTTCCAAGCGCTCAAAGATCGTCCCAAGTGATCAAAGTGACTTCCGAGCGCTCAAAGATCGCATCAAGTGATCAAAGTGACTTCCGAGCGCTCAAAGATCGCATCAAGTGATCAAAGTGACTTCTGAGCGCTCAAAGATCGTCCCAAGTGATCAAAGTGACTTCCGAGCGCTCAAAGATCGCATCAAGTGATCAAAGTGACTTCCGAGCGCTCAAAGATCGCATCAAGTGATCAAAGTGACTTCCGAGCGCTCAAAGATCGCATCAAGTGATCAAAGTGACTTCTGAGCGCTCAAAGATCGTCCC
>NZ_JAKRNU010000005.1 GCF_022346545.1 Sporosarcina sp. ACRSM
AAGGGACCGCCTGCGCGCGCTTTACGCCCAATAATTCCGGACAACGCTTGCCACCTACGTATTACCGCGGCTGCTGGCACGTAGTTAGCCGTGGCTTTCTAATGAGGTACCGTCAAGGTACGGACAGTTACTCCCGTACTTGTTCTTCCCTCACAACAGAGCTTTACGATCCGAAAACCTTCTTCGCTCACGCGGCGTTGCTCCATCAGACTTTCGTCCATTGTGGAAGATTCCCTACTGCTGCCTCCCGTAGGAGTCTGGGCCGTGTCTCAGTCCCAGTGTGGCCGATCACCCTCTCAGGTCGGCTACGCATCGTCGCCTTGGTAGGCCGTTACCCCACCAACTAGCTAATGCGCCGCGGGCCCATCCTGCAGTGACAGCCGAAACCGTCTTTCAGAGTTCCTCCATGCGGAGGAACTGATTATTCGGTATTAGCCCCGGTTTCCCGGAGTTATCCCCATCTGCAGGGCAGGTTGCCCACGTGTTACTCACCCGTCCGCCGCTAATGTCAGGGAGCAAGCTCCCATCCATTCGCTCGACTTGCATGTATTAGGCACGCCGCCAGCGTTCGTCCTGAGCCAGGATCAAACTCTCCATAAAAGAAGAAAATGAATAGCTCATTTCTTGCTGACTTTGAATCCGAAGATTCGTTTGTGTTTGTGTCCCCAACAGAGTTGGTTCAACAAACTGTATTTGTTAACGTTTTGCTGTTCAGTTTTCAAGGTTCATGTCGCCGCAGCGTTTCAGCGACAACTCTTATATCTTAGCATTTTACCAATTTGATGTCAACAACTTTTTCGACATCCCTTTTTGCTTCCGCATTTCAGAAGCGCAAGGTTTACTATCGTAACATTTGCATACAAGTTAGTCAACAATCAATTATAATTTTCGTCGTTTATGCTCACTTGCAAATGCGACGTTTAATAATATACCATCTAATTCTATCGATTGCAACATTTATTTCAAATAGTGTTCGTAAAAGGTAATAGGATCAAACAAACATTAAATGGCTCGTTCTTCTTTTCGTTACACTTTCCAAACCGGTGACTCTTTTCTTCAGCAGTTCCTCGATTCATTTGTTACCGCATTTTCTGCTCGGATGAAGCCAATGTTCAAATAAATACCAATAAAAGTTTGGGAGCATGAAGTATTATTCACAACTGTTAAAAGAAATACAAAAAAGGAAGAGGAAAGATTAGTTACGATAATAACTTCTATACATCAGCAGTTGTGTAGCAAATGTGTTGTATTTGTGTTGTGTTCATTTATTTTCAATCGTTTTTAACCGTAAATTCCAAAAATAAAAAAGACCCCAAACGTTTTCACATCAACGTTTGGGGTCATTTTTATTTCTAATCGTTTTCAAAATTCATCTTAAAACGTCCCAGGAGGGATTCGAACCCCCGACCGACGGCTTAGAAGGCCGTTGCTCTATCCAGCTGAGCTACTGAGACATGTTCCAAACAATCACAGGATTGTGAGGACATTTATTACTATAGAATGGGTTGCACATAAAGTCAACACTATTTTTTAAAACTTTTTTATTTCAATCGAATCAATTGTTTCATGCGCCATATTTTTAAACATTACATTCACTGTTTCATCCCATTCTACAACGGCATAAGTCGCCTCTTTCCCGCCTCTCGGCAACCTAGTGCTTCCCGGGTTCAAAAATAAGATCCCATCCTGCATTTCCGCACCTTATAGATGTGAATGACCAAATAGCACAATATCAGCGCCCATTTCTTTCGCGCTATAGTAAAGACTCATCAAAGACTGGTTCACATCATGTTCATGTCCATGGACAGTGAGGATTGACTTTCCTTGAAGCTCCACCAAAAGAATTGAAGGAAAACGATTATCGCGGTCGCAATTTCCACGGACGATGTGTATATTTTGTAAAATTGGATCGTCAAATTGTAGTTCACTATCACCGCAATGAAAGATGGCATCCGCAAGAAGGGAGGAAACGGCTGTCACCGTTTCCTTATCTCCGTGTGAATCACTCATCACAATCAGCTTCATTACTGATCACCTTCCATATATTGAGGAAGCTTGGATTTCAACTTTGAAAGAGCCGCACCGCGATGGGAAATTGCACTTTTCTCTTCAGGTGATAATTCCGCCATCGTCCGCTTTTGTTCAGGCAGGTAAAAAATCGGGTCATAGCCGAACCCATTCGTTCCTTGTCGCTTCGAATGAATGATTCCTTCGCAACTTCCCGAGAACGTCTCCGTTTCAATTCCTGGACCCGCAACTGCAAGCACACATCGGAAACGTGCAATACGCGCTTCTTCAGGAGTCTTTGCCAACTCTCCAAGCACTTTGTCGATGTTTGCGTCATCATTCTTCTCCAAGCCTGCATAACGGGCGGAGTATACGCCCGGAGCTCCATCAAGTGCATCAATTTCCAAACCGCTATCGTCTGCAATGACGATTTTACCTAGTAGATTCGCCACTGTCTCCGCTTTTAAAATCGCATTTTCCTCAAAAGTGGTGCCCGTCTCTTCCACATCGATATTTCCTTCAATATCATTCAATGTAAGGACTTGTACACCAAAGGGTTTGAATAACGTCTCGAAATCTTTTGCTTTTCCCTGATTGTTTGTTGCAATGAGTACTTCTTTCATGAATGATCCTCCTCTTTCTGTCCAATCATTTGACCAATTAATCCGAGCGCTTCTGTTTGCATTTCAAATAATTGATGGATGCCCTCTTCCGCAAGAGATACAAGTTCATTCATCTCGTCCCGTGTAAATGTCGATTCTTCGCCCGTTCCTTGCAATTCAACAAATGCGCCTGCGCCCGTCATGACGACATTCATATCGACAGCAGCTTCCGAATCTTCCACATAATCAAGATCCAATATTAATTGGCCTTCGTTCGACTTTCCGACACTTGTCGCGGCAAGTAGGTCGGTTATCGGAAATTTCTTTAAGTTTTTATCCTTATACAGTTTAGCGATCGCTAACGTCATCGCGACAAATGCACCTGTAATCGACGCTGTCCGCGTTCCGCCGTCCGCCTGTATAACGTCACAATCGATCCAAAGGGTCCGCTCTCCAAGCGCCTCCAAATCCATAACTGCCCGCAACGCACGCCCGATCAAACGTTGTATTTCCATCGTCCGTCCGCCGACTTTTCCTCGCGTAGCTTCACGCTGTGTCCGTTGCCCTGTCGCCCGTGGCAACATCGAATACTCTGCTGTCACCCATCCTTTTCCCCCGCCTCGAAGAAAATGGGGTACCCGTTCTTCGATTGTTGCCGTGCAAATCACTTTCGTATTGCCGACCGAGATTAGAACCGAACCTTCAGGGTGCAGCAAATAATCCGTTTCGATT
This sequence comes from Sporosarcina sp. ACRSM, assembly GCF_022346545.1. Taxonomy (GTDB): domain Bacteria; phylum Bacillota; class Bacilli; order Bacillales_A; family Planococcaceae; genus Sporosarcina. The sequence goes on from NZ_JAKRNU010000005.1 coordinate 3,342, forward strand.
GTAACCGGCCTAATTTCATCAAATTTTCGTCCATCATGTCTCATCATGAGTACCCTCCAGCTCTCAAATTGCGTTATCATCTTATCATAACCTGTTTCATAGACGCAAAAACCCGGGACATCCGTCTGCGGACACCCCGGACCTTTCTACAGTTGAATAGTCTTTACTTCCGGCTCTGGAATCGATAGCCAGTCCATCACGATCGAACGAAATTGCTCTACATTTCCCGTTGAAAAGAAAACAGGTAAGACTTTTCGTTCGGATATTCGTGCAATATTTCTAGCAGCTAGGGTTCTTTCCACATCACGTACCGTCTCTACTGCCGAAGAAATAATGCTTACATTTGCAGGTAGATGCTTTTCAATATGATGTTGCAAAAGCGGATAATGTGTACACCCTAAAATAGCTGCATCAAAATCCTTGCCAATCATCGATTTCAATGTTTCCGAAACAACTTCATTCGCCTGTTCTGATTGGTATTGACCGCTTTCCACAATCGGCACAAACGCCGGACAAGCAAGCGGGTACACCGTTGCAGCCGGCGATAACGAATGGATGGCATCATTATATGCACCGCTTTTGATTGTACCTTCTGTTCCGAGGACAGCAATTTTCCCTGTTGCAGAAGCGTTCACCGCAGCACGGGCACCCGGAACAATCACACCAATAACTGGAAATGAGAATTGCTCTCTTATATCTTCTAGCGCGACGGCGGTTGCCGTATTACAAGCTATGACAAGCATTTTTATGCCTATTTTGGAAAGAGCCGTTGCCATTTCCATTGTAAACGTCCGTACTTCTTCTACTGGTCTTGGGCCGTACGGACAGCGTGCATCATCTCCCAAGTAAACGATTCGTTCATATGGTAATTGACTGAGCATTTCTTTCACGACGGTCAAGCCGCCGACGCCCGAATCAATTACACCAATTGGTAAATCCACTTAAATCCCTCAATCCTTTTTCATCTCTTGATGAAGTTTAGTCAACAGCTCTGAAAACTCTTTAATTTGCCGCACATCAAAGTCAGCTAAGACATTGCTTAAATAATCACGGCGTTTCTCGATCACTTCTTCTATCACGCGCTCTCCTTCACTCAATAGATGAATGCGGACAACCCGGCGATCCTGTTCATCCCGTACGCGCTTCACAAGATTATTTTTCTCCATCCGATCAACCAAATCCGTCGTCGTACTGAACGCAAGATACATCTTAGTCGATAAATCCCCAATTGTCATGTCACCGTGTTCAAACAGCCACTGTAAAGCTACGAATTGTGGCGGCGTAACGGTATAATTGCTCAAAATACGTCGGCCTCTTTGTTTAATGATCGCTGAGATATATCTCAAGTCCTTTTCCATGCGGGCAACATCATCTATATATTCCTGATTAGGTGTATTTTGCTCCTTCAAATAGATCAGCTCCCAAAACAATTACTGTCTTTCTATTGTCACCTTTTTTTGTGTTGAAGGCAATACTTTTCCTAGTCTGCGGCCGTAACATCCTACTCCAAAAGAAAAAACAGTTGCCGGATGACTGCAGTGTGCAGTCCGTTCAACTGTTTGAAAAGTTTATTTAAATATCAGCATGCTACTCTCATATCGTTGCATACCTATACTCGCGCTCATGTATGGTCGACGATCTCCATCATGATCACTTATGCTTAATGCAATTTCAACTCACCTAGCCGCAACAATTCGACTATCGCTTGTGCCCTTCCGGAAACACCTAATTTTTGAATTGTGTTCGAAATATGATTCCGGACAGTTTTTTCACTAATTCCGAGCCGTCCTGCGATTTCTTTTGTCGTATGATCGTCAACGAGCAGATGAAAGATTTCACGCTCTCTTGCAGTCAGCAAGGAACGGTTTTTCGATTCTTCTGTCAAGACGCGCCCCTCCTATCCACTTTCACTTTAAAATATGTGAAGAGAGAGCGGGCTGTGCCGGCTACTTGCTCATTTCCAACCCTAAAAGCGACTTTTCTTCTTCCGTCCACGGAATACCTTTCCCTGAACGCCTGCCTACTTGGACCATTGCACCTCTTCCCGTAAAAACAAGATCCCCATTTTCGTTCTTCGCCATATAATGGATATCGACCGAACTCTTGCCGACCGACTCCGCTTTCACAAATATGGAGAGCTGTTCATCGAAAAATACCTGTTTGACAAAATCGCACTGCAAATCTGCAACAACCGGTATCTTCTCGCCATCCGGATTAAGCCAATCATTCATCAGTCCAATATGCTTAAAATATTCAATTCTTGCATATTCAAAATAAACAAAGGGTACCGTATTGTTCAAATGGCCGTACATATCCGTATCAGAAAACCGAACCTGTACCGGCACGGAATATGTAAATCCCGCAACCCATGATGATAGATCATGTATATATGTTTGTTTCACTCTCAAACCCCTCCAAACGATAGTAGATTATACTCGATCTTCCCAGTTTACAGTATATTCAATTAAAAGTGGGATGAATCTGCATTTTAATGGGGAAAATCCTGAATCACACTTGTTGCTTGTATATATGTTTTCAAACGTAGGATGAAAGGTTAAAGGTTGATCACTTACTATTGTATTTTGAGCACTTGGAGGATGCATTGAGCACTTGATAGAAGTTATAATCACTCAAAAGATAGTTTGAGCGTTTGCTACAAGTTATGATCGCTTAGACGGTGGATTGATCACTTCCCACGTTTTATGAGCGCTCAAACGATGGATTGATCACTCGCCATGTTTTATGGGCGCTTAAACGGCAGATTGATCACTTGCCATGTTTTATGGGCGCTTAAACGGCAGATTGATCACTTGCCATATTTCATGAGCGCTCAAACGATAGATTGAGCACGTTACGTTAGATATGATCTCTCCAAAATTTTCCACAAGAAAACCCCGCCAGGTATTTTCCTGAGCGGGGTTTTCGGTAGGTTGAAATCAGTCTACCATATGGTCGCTTCCGAAGAAGTTTTTAAAGAGTTGAACAGAAGTTGCGCGGTTCATCGCAGCAATCGACGTTGTGAGTGGAATCCCTTTTGGACATGCAACTACACAGTTTTGTGAGTTACCGCATTCAGTAATTCCTCCGTCTGCCATTATCGTTGCTAAACGCTCGTCCTTATTCATTGCACCTGTTGGATGCGTGTTGAAGAGACGGACTTGCGAAATAAGCGCTGGACCGATAAAGTCCGTTTTGTCATTGACGTTCGGGCATGCTTCAAGGCATACGCCGCAAGTCATACATTTTGAAAGCTCATATGCCCATTGACGCTTACGTTCAGGCATACGTGGTCCTTCCCCTAAGTCATAAGTTCCATCGATCGGAACCCAAGCCTTGATTTTTTTCAAGGAATCAAACATGAATTCTCTGTCGACAATCAAGTCACGGACAACTGGGAATGTCTTCATCGGTTCAAGTCTGATCGGCTGTGTGAATTGGTCGACTAGCGCTGTACACGACTGGCGTGGACGGCCATTGATGACCATAGAACATGCACCACAAACCTCTTCCAGACAGTTCATATCCCAATTAACCGGAGTCGTTTTCTCGCCGTCTGCATTCACCGGATTACGGCGAATTTCCATCAGCGCAGAAATAACGTTCATGTTCGGTCTATATTCCAACTCGAATTTTTCCCAATACGGAGTCGATTCAGCTGTATCCTGACGAAGAATTTCAAAACGGACAGTTTTTTGTGCCGTCTGTTGTTCACGTTCCTGTACGGCAGTATTTTGCTCGCTCATTTACGTCAATCTCCTTTCGTCGCGGAATAGTCGCGTTTACGTGGCGGAACTAGCGAAACGTCGATATCTTCGTAGTGGAAAATCGGAGCAGATTTTCCGTCAAATTTCGCCATTGTCGTTTTCATGAAGTTTTCATCATCACGTTCCGGGAAGTCCGGTTTGTAATGCGCCCCGCGGCTTTCGTCACGATTTAGTGCACCAAGTGTGATAACACGTGCTAAGTATAACATGTTTTTCAACTGACGCGTAAATGTCGCACCTTGGTTAGACCATTGTTGTGTATCGTTAATGTTGATATTTTCATAACGTTCAAGAAGCTCTTGAATTTTTTCGTCTGTTTCTTTCAACTTATCATTATAACGTACAACTGTGACGTTGTCCGTCATCCATTCGCCAAGCTCTTTGTGAAGGATATAGGCGTTTTCAGTGCCATCCATTTTGAGCGTGTCATCCCACTTCTGCTGCTCATCTTTCACTGCTGTATCGAAGATTGTTGATGGTAGCTCTTCCGCAGTGCGCTTCAAGCCTTTCATATATTTAACGGCGTTCGGTCCTGCGACCATTCCTCCGTAAATAGCTGAAAGAAGAGAGTTTGCTCCGAGTCGGTTAGCACCGTGCTGTGAATAATCACATTCACCGGCAGCGAACAGACCTGGTATATTTGTATGTTGATCATAATCAACCCATAGACCACCCATCGAATAGTGAACGGCTGGGAAGATTTTCATTGGTAATTTACGTGGATCATCGCCTGTGAATTTCTCATAGATTTCAATGATACCACCAAGTTTAATATCTAACTCTCTTGGATCCTTATGTGAAAGATCCAAGTAAACCATGTTTTCACCGTTAATGCCGAGTTTTTGATTGACACAAACATCAAAGATTTCACGTGTGGCAACATCACGCGGCACGAGGTTACCATATGCAGGATATTTTTCCTCAAGGAAGTACCAAGGTTTACCATCTTTGTAAGTCCAAACGCGTCCACCTTCACCACGTGCAGATTCACTCATCAGACGAAGTTTATCGTCACCAGGAATTGCCGTCGGGTGGATTTGGATGAACTCACCGTTTGCGTAATACGCACCTTGTTGGTAAACGATGGATGCTGCCGATCCTGTATTGATAACAGAGTTTGTCGTTTTCCCGAAAATGATCCCAGGGCCTCCAGTAGCCATGATGACTGCGTCACCTTTGAATGCTTGGATTTCCATCGTTTTCAAGTTTTGTGCTTTAATACCGCGACAAACGCCTTCATCATCAAGGATCGCTCCTAGGAACTCCCAATGTTCATATTTCTGAACTAATCCATCCACTTCGAAGCGACGAACTTGCTCATCCAATGCATAAAGGAGTTGTTGACCAGTTGTTGCACCCGCAAATGCTGTACGGTGGTGAAGTGTACCCCCGAAACGACGGAAATCCAGAAGTCCTTCAGGTGTCCGGTTGAACATGACGCCCATCCGGTCCAATAAATTGATGATCCCTGGTGCTGCATCCGTCATCGCTTTAACAGGCGGCTGATTCGCTAGGAAGTCCCCTCCATATACAGTGTCGTCAAGGTGGATTGCAGGCGAATCGCCTTCCCCTTTCGTATTCACTGCACCGTTGATGCCTCCTTGGGCACATACGGAGTGGGAACGTTTAACCGGGACGAGTGAGAACAGGTCAACCGGAGTGCCTGCTTCAGCCGCTTTGATGACTGCCATCAAGCCTGCAAGACCGCCGCCGACAACAATCAATCTGCTTTTTGCCATTATTGTTTCACTCCTCAAATTTTAGGTAATCTCAATGTCAATCATAATTTTTACACAAATGCAAGTATTGCCTGTACACCGATAACAGAAAGTATTACGAAAGCTGCAATCGAGACGTAAGTGACGATTTTCTGTGAACGTGGCGATTGCGTGATTCCCCAAGTGACAAGGAATCCCCAAAGGCCGTTCGCCAAGTGGAAAGTCGCCGCGATAACACCCGCGATGTAGAATGCAATCATGAACGGATTCTCAAAAATATTAGCCATCATGTTGTAGTCTACTTCGGCTCCCAATGCCTTCTGAATTCTTGTTTCATAGATGTGCCATGCGATGAAGATTACTAGGAAAACTCCTGTAATTCGTTGCAACATGAACATCCAGTTGCGGAACGTACCGAAGCGCTGTACGTTATTTTTCGCAGTAAAAGCTATGTACACACCATAGAACGCATGGAACATGAGTGGAATGTAAATGACGAACCATTCTAAAAACAGAACGAACGGTAAATTCCCCATGAAATTGGATGCGTTGTTGAATGCTTCTGCACCGCGTGTCGCAAAATGGTTAATAACCAAGTGCTGAGCAAGGAAGAGCCCAACCGGGATGATCCCGAGCAACGAATGTAGTCGGCGCAAATAAAAATCTGATTCTCTCGACAAATCTTTTACCCTCCCTTATTGCTGAGGACGTGCATCTAAGGCTGCCATCGTTTTGACACGAAGCAACCGTTGACTGCTCTCCTCTTCATGATACAATAATATAACATGTTCATTGTACTCCTCTGTTTTGAAGAGGTCAAGATGAGGAAGGCAATTGCCTGCTGATTATTCTATTAATTTCTACATTATCCGAAGGGTTGTTTATTCGATTGGAAAATATTACATACGACTCGCCGACCCGCTTCGGCTACGAATTATTGCGTGATCATGTATTGCCAAGCATACTTGGGAAACATGAAGACGAAATCCTCTATTGGGCAGGAAAAGAAATCGCTCGAAAATTCCCGGTTTTTGCTATCGAAGAATTGCCTGTATTCTTCCAAGAAGCTGGATGGGGTGAGCTTATACTTCATGAAACGGCAAAAGACGAGACTTTTTACATATTAAAAAACGAAGCAGGCCCAACTTTCCACAAAAGATCCTTTCGCCTCGAGGCCGGTTTTTTAGCGGAACAGTATCAAAAATTGAACGGCTTACTGACGGAATGCTACGGCGAAGTGAACGATAAAGAACCTCTCGTTCACTTTCATGTGAAATGGGATTTAAAATCAACTATTTGAAATGCTGATAGGGATGCTCTAGTGAATCGGAGCATCCCTATCTTTTATTCCCCTGCTAATTCGTATTGTTCATGAAGGACCGCTACCGCTTTTTCCATATCCGATTCCGGAATAACAACGGAAACTTTAATCTCTGATGTACTCACCATTTTGATCGGGATAGATGCATTGCGCATTGCATCGAACATCGTAGCGGCAACGCCCGGATTTGATACCATTCCACTACCGACGATCGACACTTTAGCAAGCCCTACTTCAAAATCCACTTGTCGATATCCGAGCGCTTCCTGATTCGTCTCCAATATATTGACGACTTCCGCAAAATCCTGTTTTTTAATCGAAAAAGAAACGGATGGCTGTGCGTCCTCCCGGATCGTCTGCACAATAATATCTACGTTAACATGATGTTTTGCCAAGGTTGTAAAAATATTCGCTAGTGAACCATTGTATGGTGTGTCATACATAACAGTGATTCGGACAATATCGCGTTCAAATGCGACTCCCCGAACGATAAGATTGTTTTCCAAATCGATTTCCTCCTTAATGATCGTGCCTTCGCCTTCAATATGAGCCGGTCTGACACGCAATGGCATTTGATGGTTTTTAGCGAACTCGACGGCTCTTGGATGCAGGACCCCCGCTCCTAAATTCGCGATTTCCAGCATTTCGTCGTACGAAATCTCTTCCAACTTCCGCGCTTGTTCGATCAAACGTGGATCGGTCGTAAAGACACCTTCTACGTCTGTGTAAATATCGCAAACAGCCGCATCAATCGCTATAGCGATGGCAACGGCACTTGTATCTGATCCGCCACGCCCCAATGTCGTCAATTGCCCATGAGCATCGATTCCTTGGAATCCTGTTATGACAGCGACCGCATCCTCCTCGAGAGTGGAGATGATTCTGTCTGCTTGAACTTGTTCAATCCTAGCATTTCCATGTATAGCTTCTGTTGTGACTCCCGCCTGCCAACCGGTAAAAGATTTTGCCTCGACCCCTGCCGCAGCAATGGCCATCGCAAGAAGGGAAGCCGTTACTTGTTCGCCTGTCGTCAAAAGCATATCCAGCTCGCGTCGCCCCGCATTCGGGTTTACTTCATTGGCTAACGCCAGTAATTCATCAGTCGTTTTTCCCATTGCCGACACGATGACAGCCACTTTTTTTCCGCGATTGACTTCCCCGACGACCAATTGCGCCGCACGTGCGATTTTTTCAGGATTCGCAACCGAAGTCCCTCCGAACTTCATTACAATTCGTTCCATTTTCAGTCCTCCATCTTTTTCCCGGAATGCCAAAAAGGCCCTCAATCATAAATTGAGAGCCGGTCCGATGGGAGCAATCACAAAAAAGCTCCGAACGGATAGCTCTCCAGGTATTTGATACCTGACAGACTCCCACTTCTTCAATGGAAATCCAGCTAGATCATCATGGCAGCTGATGATCCGCTTCGGCGAAAGTCCCTTTCAATTCCCCTCATTAGGCTGCCGCCTTCAAGGAATGTACTCTTAACATTCGCGCCTCTATCCTCACGATATAATGCAGTGCATAATATGTGAAAAAATTCAGTGCATCCACAATAGCATACTATTTCTTTTCTCGCAATGCTTCATTTTGAAAATAGGTCTCCACTTTTTCCGCAACGGTCATTGGCAATCCTGCTTTTTGCAATTCTGCTGCGGAAGCCTCCCGAATCTTTTTGACAGAACCGAAATGCTTCAACAACATGTTTTTCCGTTTCGGTCCGACACCTGGAAGTCCATCGAGCGTCGAGACAAGCGAATTCGTTTCACGTCGTTGACGGTGGAATGTAATTGCAAAACGATGCACTTCGTCTTGGATCCGCTGCAACAAATAAAATGCCTCACTTGTTCTTTTCAACGGAATAAGTTCAGGCGGATCACCGTAAAGCAGTTCAGCTGTTTGGTGTTTGTCGTCTTTCGCCAATCCTGCTATCGGGATGGATAAGCCAAGTTCGTTCTCGATAATTTCACGCGCAACTTCCATCTGCCCTTTCCCCCCGTCGATGACAATCAAGTCAGGCAAAGGCAACTCCTCTTTCAACACGCGGGTATATCTTCTGCGGACAACTTCCCGCATCGCACCATAGTCGTCATGCGCCGCTGCCGTTTTTGTCTTGAATTTCCGATAGTCTTTCCGGTTCGGTTTACCATCGACGAAAGAAACCATCGCAGATACCGGATCCGCCCCATACGTGTGGGAATTATCGAATGCTTCAATACGCAACGGGATGGTAATATTCATCGCTTCACCAAGCTCTTCGCACGCTCCGATCGTTCTGCTTTCCTGACGTTCAATGAGTTGGAATTTCTCCTTCAGCGACATCTGCGCATTTTTAATCGCGAGATTGACCAAATCTTTCTTTTTACCTCTTTGTGGAATCAGCACATTCACTTGCAGGAGCTGACGTATTATTTTACGGTCTATGCCTTGCGGCAACAAAATCTCCTTCGGTAAGAGATGTTCGGATTTCCCGTAAAACTGGCCGATAAATGTTAATAATTCTTCCTCAGGTTCCTGATAGACCGGAAAGAGTGATACATCCCGTTCAATCAACTTCCCTTGTCGTACGAAGAACACTTGCACACACATCCAACCCCGATCGACTGCATAACCGAAAATATCGCGATCTGTAAAGTCATTCATCGTAATGGTCTGTTTTTCCATGACCGCTTCGATATTCGCAATCTGGTCCCGATATTCTTTTGCACGTTCAAATTCGAGATTTTCCGCCGCCGACTTCATTTTTTCAGTCAGCTCTTTCTTCATTTGTTTGTAGCCGCCATTCAAAAACCGACTAATATCTTCTACCATCGATTTGTACGTATCTTCCTGTACTTCATTGACACACGGAGCAAGACATTGGCCGAGATGATAGTAGAGGCAGACGCGATCAGGCATTGTATGGCATTTTCGATAAGGATATAAACGATCCAGCAGCTTCTTCGTTTCACTTGCGGCATGCGCATGCGGATAAGGGCCAAAATACTTCCCTTTATCTTTTTTCACTTGCCTCGTAATGATCAGTTTAGGGTGCCGTTCTGCGGTCAACTTAAGATAAGGATAGCTCTTATCATCTTTCAGCATAATATTGTACTTGGGATCATGCTGTTTGATCAGGTTCAATTCGAGCACGAGCGCTTCAATATTGGAAGACGTGACGATATATTCGAAATCCGTGATCTCGCCGACAAGCCGTTGTGTTTTTGCATCATGTGTACCTGTAAAATAACTGCGCACACGATTTTTCAACACCTTCGCCTTGCCGACATAAATAATCGTCCCTTGTCTATCTTTCATCAAATAACAGCCAGGCACTTCGGGTAAAATGGCCAATTTTTGTTCGATCAATTCATTCATTCTTTCTCACCTACTCAAAAAACCAGGTACCGATGAAGGAACCTGGCTTTTATCTAATCAATGTGTATCTTCATTCAGCAGAAGACTCCCGCCGAATGAAGATAAAGAGCCTCTGGCGGATGTCACAGATTTTGAATCGAGCGTGCTCGATTCAAAATCTGGACGCAATCACGCCGAGGCGTGATTGATTATGTTATGCATGTTTTTCGATCAATTCAGCAAGTGCTTCTTTCGGCTTGAAACCGACCACTTTGTCAACAACTTCGCCGTCTTTGAATAGAAGAAGTGTCGGAATGGACATGATGCCGTATTTACCTGCAGTTTCTTGGTTATCATCAACATCCACTTTGACAATATTCGCTTTGCCTTCGATATCTCCGCTAAGCTCTTCTAATACAGGAGCGATCATTTTACAAGGTCCGCACCAAGGTGCCCAAAAGTCCACGAGGACAAGTCCTTCTTTAGTATTCTCTTCAAATGTTTGATCTGTCGCATTGATAATAGCCATGTTAAAATTTCCTCCTTTGTTCACTATGTACGTAGTATAGCACGCACCCTTTACGCGAGCTAAATATATGCTTATAGCATTTTTAAACGGTGCCAGCAGCTGGCACCGTTCTAAGTCAGTTCACCTTTGCTTTTTTCAATTCTTTCACTTCATCAATCAATAATGGAAGAACTTCGAACAAGTCGCCAACGATTCCATAATCAGCCACTTTAAAAATATTCGCTTCTGGATCTTTATTGATCGCCACAATCACTTTCGAGTTGGACATTCCTGCCATATGCTGAATCGCGCCGGAAATCCCGACAGCAATATACAGATCTGGTGTGACGACTTTACCCGTCTGTCCAATTTGCAATGAATAATCACAGTAATCTGCATCACACGCTCCACGTGAAGCACCGACGGCTCCGCCTAATAGATTCGCCAATTCTTGGAGCGGTTTAAATCCATCTGCACTTTTCACTCCGCGGCCACCGGCGACGACAACTTTCGCCTCTGACAGATCCACACCTTCCGTCGATTTACGGACCACTTCAGAAATGATTGTACGCAAGTTTGTAATATCGACAGAAACGGATGACACATCCCCTGCGCGACCTGTGTCTTGTGAAAGTGGTGCAATATTATTCGGACGTACTGTGATGAACAGCAACCCTTCTTTATTTTCCACCTTTTCAAACGCCTTCCCCGAATAAATCGGACGGATGAATACGGCATCATCGCCTTCCCCTTCAATTGCAGTCACATCGGAAATCAGTCCCGAATCCAGTTTACTCGCAATCTTTGGAGACAAATCTTTTCCAAGTGCTGTATGTCCGAAAACGATAGCTTCCGGTTTTTCCTGCTCATAAACAGCCATGAATGCTTGGCCGAAGCCATCCGATGTATATTGTTTCAAATGAGGATGTTCAACCGTAATGACACGGTCCGCCCCATAATGAATCAATTCTTCCCCGAGTGACTGAACCGCGTCACCACATAATACGCCGACCACTTCCCCGCCTCCGGCAATCGTTTTCGCTGCTGCTATTGCTTCAAATGAAACGTTACGCAAAGCACCTTCTCTCGCTTCCCCAAGCACTAATACTTTTTTAGACATTTCGATTCCCTCCGATTCCAATTTCGATTCATACACGTTCATATACGTTTAACCATTTACTGAACTCCCGTTTCTAACAAAAGCATCCGACCACTTTTCCGCTAGAAGACTAGGCTTGTATTCCGACTAGATTGATATTTTTAGATGACTTTCGCTTCTGTGTGAAGTAGACCGACAAGCTCTTTTACTTGGTCAGCGATTTCACCTTCCAAGACACGTCCAGCCGCTTTTTGCGCCGGAAGAAACACTTCGATTGTTTTTGTTTTCGCTTCCACATCATCTTCATCCAGATCTAGATCATCCAACTCGAGTTCATCCAACGGCTTTTTCTTCGCTTTCATAATCCCTGGTAGGGATGGATAGCGCGGTTCATTCAAACCTTGTTGCGCTGTTACGAGTAACGGCAGAGACGTTTCAATTGTTTCGGAATCCCCTTCCACATCACGAATGATTTTGGCGGATGTCCCATCGATTTCAAGGTTAGTGATCGTCGTCACATAGTTGATGCCCAACAGTTCTGCTACACGAGGACCGACTTGACCTGAACCGCCATCGATTGCCACATTCCCCGCCAAAATCAGGTCAACCTCTTTATCTTTCAAGTATTCTGCTAAAATTTTTGCAACTGTATGCTCATCCATTTCGTCAAGATCATCTTCGGTATCGATTAAGACAGCTTTATCAGCCCCCATTGCCAAAGCGGTGCGGAGCTGTTTTTCCGCCTCTTCATTACCGATTGTCAGAACTGTTATCTCCCCGCCATGTGCATCGCGCACTTGTATCGCCTCTTCAATTGCGTACTCATCATATGGATTGATGATGAATTCCGCTCCATCTTCGGCAATTTTACCGTTTGAAACTGTAATTTTTTCCTCTGTATCAAATGTACGTTTAACTAACACATAAATGTTCATATTGAGAACCTCCCTAATTTTCTATCATTTCCCCACAAATGAGGGCTCACGTTTATCAATAAATGCTTGGATTCCTTCTTTTGCATCTTCCGAATCAAAAACAACACCGAATGCTTTGTGTTCCGCTTTTACGCCTTCATAATAAGTAGACGGCTTCGAATATTGGAGCATGTCCAATGTCGCTTTCACCGCAATCGGACTTTTCTTAGCGATTTTCCTCGCCAGTTCCATTGTCGCTGGCAGCAATTCTTCATCCGAATAGGAGCGATTCGCTAGCCCATAACGGACTGCTTCCTCCCCACTGATCGGTTCACTCGTCAAAAGCATCTCCGCCGCTTTCGGCATACCGACATATCTCGGCAAGCGTTGGGTACCCGCAAATCCAGGAATAAGACCTAGCTGCAATTCCGGTAATCCCAACTTTGCATTCGCAGTCACATTACGGATATGACAGGCCATTGCCAGTTCAAGGCCCCCACCAAGCGCCGCTCCATGAATAGCGGCAATGACCGGTTTAGGGAACCGTTCAAGACGTTCAAAGACCTCTTGTCCGCTGCTCGCCAATTTGGAAAATTCAGCTCCCGACTCGATCTCAGTAAACTCTTTAATATCGGCCCCTGCCGAGAAGAATCTTCCCTCCCCATGCAACACGATCACTCTGACCGCGTCATCGTTTTCCACCTGATCCAGAAGTGCATCGACTTCTAAAATGAGCGCGCGTGAAAGCGCATTCGCGGGCGCCCGCTTGATCGTAGCAACCGCTACACCATCCCCTATTGTTACAGATAGAAACTCCATTTCATCCCATCCTTTTTAAGCTTGTAAGGCTTTCATTATCAGCCGATGTACACCGACTGATAATTTCATTAAATCATATTTTTGGTCTTTCATCACCCATGAAGTGAGCGTTTCATCAATTGTTCCGAATACCATCTGACGCGCGAGGCGAATGTCAATGCTGTCATCAAATGTCCCATTATCCATTCCCTCCTTCAAGATGTTATCCAGAAGGGTCAAGTATTCTTTCAATACGCCATTAATCTGCATCCGTAATTCTTTATTCGTTTGCCGTAGTTCCAATTGGGTGACAATCGCGTAATAACGGTCTTCGTGGAGCAAGCGAAAATGATTATCAATCATTTTAAAGAGCTTCTCTGAAGTTGAGATATCTTTTTTCAATATCTCTTCCAAATCTTCTATAAAAATAGCCATTTTCTCTTTGAATACGGATATGAGGATATCTTCTTTATTTTTAAAATATAAATAAATCGTCCCATCGGCAACGCCTGCTTCTTTTGCAATCTTTGAAACTTGCGCTTGATGATAACCGTTTTCAGCAATGACAATAATCGCTGCATCCACAATTTGCTTATATTTCGGCTTATCCCGTTTCACTTGTAATCACCACCAAAAAAGAAAATATGAATGGTTATTCATTCATATTTTCATATTAATCTATCGTTTCTGTTAAGTCAAGTTTTGATAGAAAGTTAAGAAGTGAGTAAATTTTGTTCCAGTTCCTGTTTTGCCTCTTCCACAAGTGTGCGTCGCAATATTTTTCCAATTGCAGTTTTCGGTAATTCTTTTCGGAATTCATAAATGCGCGGCACTTTAAAAGAAGCCAATCGTTCGCGGCAGTATTGATCGAGTTCCTCCTCAGATACGGTTACACCCTCTTTCAAGACGATAAATGCTTTAACCGTTTCGCCTCGATAAGAATCTGGAATGCCTGCTACGACACATTCCTGAATCGCTTCATGTTCGTATAAGACCTCTTCGATTTCCCGCGGATATATATTAAAACCGCCCGCAATAATGACATCTTTTTTACGATCCACAATATAGAAATACCCTTTATCATCCATATAACCGAGATCTCCGGTCAAGAACCAGCCATTTCTGAATGCTTGCGCTGTTTCTGCCGATCTGTTCCAATACCCTTTCATCACTTGTGGCCCTTTTACTGCAATCTCCCCTATTTCGCCATTCGGCAATGGTTCGGACGATTCCGGACCGAATATGCAGCAATCCGTATCCGGCCACGGCACGCCGATCGACCCTTTCACACGTTCTTCAATCCAAGGAAAATTCACATGTGTCACCGGAGATGTTTCCGTCAAGCCATAGCCTTCAACAAGTTTCCCTCCTGTCACTTTCTCGAATTTCTCTTGGATTTCGATGGGCAACGGAGCTGAGCCGCTCAGACAAGCTTTGATGGATGACAGGTCGTATTTGGCAATGTCGGGATGATTGAGTAAGCCGATGTAGATGGTCGGTGCACCGGGAAATAGTGTCGGCTTCTGTTTATCGATTGTCTTCAAAGCCGTTTCCATATCGAATTTCGGAAGTAACACCATTCTATTCCCCTGCATGACTGAAAATACTAGGACTGTCGTCATTCCATATACATGAAAGAATGGCAAAATGCCCATGATCGTTTCTTCGCCCGCTTTACATTTGTATAACCACTCTTCACACATTCTCACATTTGAGATAAGATTTTTATGCGTTAACATGACCCCTTTGGGAGAGCCCGTTGTTCCTCCTGTATATTGGAGTAACGCAATATCCTCATCATAATTGAATGCATAATGTACCGGATCCGGTTTCGAACTATTCATGATTTCAGTAAAAAGGTGGTGCATGCCTCGAT
The DNA here is from genome assembly GCF_022346545.1 of Sporosarcina sp. ACRSM. Taxonomy (GTDB): domain Bacteria; phylum Bacillota; class Bacilli; order Bacillales_A; family Planococcaceae; genus Sporosarcina. The sequence goes on from NZ_JAKRNU010000005.1 coordinate 18,676, forward strand.
GTTCCACCTTCACAGTAACACCATGTTCTTTTTTCTGAATGAACGGGTAGATGAAATTTTTAGGAAATGGTAAATAGTCTTTTATCCCCGTTATTATGATATTCTCCAGCTCTGTCTCTTTAACGATTTTGGAAATTCGCGGAAATAAAATATCGAGTGAAATGATGGCTTTTGCACCCGAATCCACCATTTGATAGGCGAGCTCACGCTCCGTATAAAGGGGGTTCGTTTGAACGACAATTCCTCCCGCATACAATATCCCAAAGTAGGCGATAGCGCTTTGCGGACAATTAGGCAACATGATCGCTACCCGATCTCCCTTATTTATGCCGATCGATCGCAAATAATTTGCCAACTTCAATGCCGAATCATAAAACTCTTTGTAAGGAATCTCTTTCCCCAGAAAATGGATAGCAATCTTATTAGGAAATCTCGAGGCAGTCTTCGTCAAATATTCCTGAATCGGAATTTTTTCATACTGTAACGTCTTGGCAATCTCCGGCGGATATAAATCTAACCAAGGCTTCAAAGACATTCAATGGCCCCTTTCTATCTCGATTTCAGTTCTTTGAATATTCCTATAGTTTATTATAATCTCTCTGGAATAGGCTTTCAAACAATAACCTGCATCAAGGGTCTTAGTGATCGATACACGGTTGAAGTGCATAGTCTCCCTTTGGCAAACCATATGAAAAAACCTTGATCGATATGCATCGATCAAGGCGTATTGGCAGTCATCCAATAAATTCCTACTGCAATAAATAAGATACAGACTATGATTAAGATTTTTGATAGTTTTTCCATCCGTCTACGTCTCCTATGAAATACTTGCTCCGATGACAAATGACAGTCCTACTGAAATGACCATCGAGATAAAACCGACAGAGCGATTATCCGACTCGATTTCTTTATCAATATTAAACTTCGGCGTTAAAAACTCAAATAAGAAATACGCAAAAATAAGCAGCAAAAATCCGTACAGCCCCCATCCGATCATTTGTGGCAATGAATTATGCTGCTCGATGGAATGGCGGAATATATTGGCGACACCAAATATTTTACCCCCTGTTGCGAATGCGACAGAAAGGTTCCCTTTTCTGATTTCTTCCCAATTATTATATTTCGTAACAAGTTCAAAAATCACCATGGACACGATCAGACAGAGGACAACCACACTGAAGTATCCGGCTGTTTCCACCAATGGATGGCTCCAAAAACCAGTTTTCGTCATTTTCTCATACTCCTTTAACTTGATTCAGCAGCCCCCCCCACTTCCATAGTGGCGGGATGAATGCCAGAATGTATTTTTAATCAGAGAGAGTCCAAACTCCCTGCTGATTCAAGTTAAGCCTCCGGCGGATGTCACAGATTTTGAAAGGAGTTAATTGCGCAAGCGCAATTCAAAATCTGGACGCAATTACGCCAAGGCGTAATTGATCGTTCAGTCAATCCTTCCTAATACGGATGAAGTTGAGAAAGGTTTCAAAAAAACATCATTATTTCAAGATAATTAGAAGGAAGGAGTTTCTTTTGGGGGTTATCCTCCATTTGATCGCTCTTGATTGCTGTTTATTTCAGTTCGACAACCGTGACGCCGTGTCCACCTTCTCCAGCTTCACCGAAGCGGAAACTTTTCACACGGGAATGATTTTTCAAATATTGTTGGATTCCTTTGCGTAAAGCCCCTGTTCCTTTCCCATGAATGATCGAAACTTGATGATAGTTCGATAACAGTGCGTCATCCAAATACTTTTCTGTGCGAAGAATGGCGTCCTCGTACCGCTCTCCCCTTAGATCAAGCTCCAATTTGACATAGGAATCTCTTCCTCTCACAGAAGCCGAGACGACAGGTTGCTTCTCTTTTTCAGGTTTGACATATTCTAAACCGGATTGTTCCAGCTTCATTTTCAAAATACCGATTTGGACAACCCATTCCTGATCCGATACTTTTTCAATCAATGTCCCTTTCTGACCATAGCTGAGCACTTTCACCTCATCGCCGACTTGCAAAGGTCTTGGAGCCGCTTTTGCTTTGACCACTTTTTTCTTCGCTTCCGTAGGGGTCGCGCCTTCAAGCCTTTTCCGCGCCTCAATCAATTCATGCTCTTTGACATCGGCTCCTACATTGAGTCGCATCGCACGTAGATCAGATATGACTGCTTCTGCTTCACGCCTCGCATCTTCGACAATTTTTTTCGCTTTGTCTTTCGCTTTCGTTTCCAACTGCTCTTTCATCGCATCGTACTCAGCTATTTTCGCTTCCAATTCCCGTTTCAGCTGTTCAGTTTCCAACAGGATTTCATGCGTTTCTTCCGCGTCTTTTTCCGATTGTACGCGGCTTGTCTCAAGAGAGGCAATCATGGAGTCCACTTCGCCGCGATCCGTTCCGGTAAAGCTTTTTGCCCGATCGATAATTCGCTCTTGAAGACCGAGCCGCTTGGAAATTTCAAATGCATTACTGCGACCTGGCACGCCAATCAATAATCGATAAGTCGGGCTCAGTGTATCAATATTGAATTCCACACTCGCATTCGCGACACCGGGACGATTATAGCCATAAGCCTTCAATTCTGGATAATGTGTCGTCGCCATCACACGCGCACCGCGTCCATGTACTTCATCTAGAATCGAGATTGCAAGTGCCGCCCCTTCTTGCGGGTCCGTACCCGATCCAAGTTCGTCGAAAATCAACAAGGAGCGGTCATCGTATTTCTGCAAAATGTCGACAATATTAACCATATGGGACGAAAATGTACTCAAGCTTTGCTCAATGGACTGTTCATCGCCAATATCCGCATACACCGATTCGAAAACAGCGACTTCCGAACCGTCAAGCGCCGGGATCGGTAGCCCCGCCTGCGCCATCAATGTGCAAAGCCCGACCGTTTTCAACGTGACCGTCTTCCCGCCGGTGTTCGGCCCCGTAATGACTATTGTTGTAATATCCTTGCCGAATTCAATCGTATTGGCAACCGCTTCGTCAATAGGGAGCAGTGGATGCCTCGCTTTTGTCAGACGAATATAGCCTTGATCATTCACTTCCGGCTTCGTACATTTTTGGGCCATCCCGAATTTTGCCTTTGCTAAAATGATGTCGATTTCAGAAAGAACAGCAACAAGAACAAACAACTCATGCGCGATTTCCTGCACCTTCGCTGAAAGCTCAAGAAGGATCTTTTCAATTTCTTCCTGTTCTAGCATTTTAAGCCGTCTAATTTCATTGTTCGCTTGGACGACTGCATCCGGTTCAATGAATAACGTCTGGCCGGAAGATGACATATCGTGGATAACACCGCCATAGTGGGAACGATACTCTGCCTTCACAGGAATGACGTAACGATCGTTCCGGATCGTCACAATCGAATCGGATAACATTTTCGCCGCATTTTTGCCGCGTGTATAACTTTCCAGTTTTTCGCGTACACGCCCTTCTTGCATCCGAAGGCTTTGTCGGATTGAACGGAGGGCACCCGAAGCACTATCGACGACATGACCATTGTCGTCAATGCATGCATTGATTTCATGTTCCAAGCCCGTCAAAACCGGGATCGTCTCTTTTTTCGCAGTGAAATGCGGAATCTCGATATCTTCATCTGTCTCAATCGCTTCGATAAATTGACGCAGGATGCGGCTCGCCCGAATCGTATTGGCAATTTCCATCAATTCAAACGCGCTGAGCATCCCGCCCATTTGCGCACGTTTGGCGTGAGGTCTGACGTCACTGATTCCCCCCATCGGCACATTGCCTCGGATCCGTAAAATGGCTAAGCCTTCATCCATTTCTTCCAATAACCGGACCACTTCTTCGAAATCACTGACAGGCACTAATTTTTCGATCATTGTCCGTCCGGCAGATGATGTGCAATAACCTGCTACAATCTCCCGGATTTTATCAAACTCAAGTGTTTTTAAGACACGACTTTCCAATGTCTTACACTTCCTTTCACTTCCGTAGTATGTCACGGATGAATCGATCGAGCGGCCATGCATTGACGACCGTCTCTTTTTTCAACCATGCTTTTTGGGCGTATTTCACACCGATTTCCATATATTTCAATTGATCGATAGCGTGGGCATCTGTGTTGATGGCAATCTTCACACCCGCATCCTGCGCCATGATCAAATGCTCCGTCGCAAGGTCAAGCCGATAAGGGTTTGCGTTCAACTCCAATAGTTTGTTATATTCTTTTGCCCATTGGATCAACTGTGGCACGTCCGTATCATAGCCATCCCGCTGACCGATAATCCGGCCTGTCGGATGAGCAATCATATCGACATGTGGATTTTTCATGGCTGCATGGAGCCTGTCCATAATCTGTTCCTGAGGCTGATTGAAATTCGAATGGATGGAGGCGATGACGAAATCGAGTTCACTCAACAATTCGTCGTCAAAATCGAGCGTCGCATCGGGAAGAATATCCATTTCCGTCCCACAAAAGATTTCAATGTCCTTATATTCTTCGTTCAATGTACGGATTTCTGCTATTTGTTCGCGCACCCGATCAGGCGTAAGACCATTTGCCACTTTCAAATATTGCGTATGATCGGTGATCACCATATGGGAATAGCCTTTTGCACGACAAGCTTCCACCATTTCACGAATCGAGTACCCCCCATCCGACCACGTCGTATGCATATGGAAGTCTGAACGAATATCTTTCAATTCAATCAAATCATTCAATTCATCGATTCGATCGATTTCACGGCCGCTACTCCGGACAGCTGGGGGGATGAATGGCAAATCGAAATGGGCAAAAAACTGTTCTTCTGAATCAAACGTCGTGATTTGGCCATTTTCATCTTCCACGCCATATTCACTGATTTTCCACCCTTTTGATTTTGCCAGTTGGCGCATGCGTATATTATGATCCTTCGACCCTGTAAAATGATGGATGGCAGAGGCAAATTGCTCATCTGTGACAAAACGGAAATCCGCGTCCATTTGGTCCTCCAAATCGAGCGTGATGGAAAGTTTAGCATCACCGGCTGCAATCGTCGCAGCAAGCGGTAAAGCGGCAAGCAATTTTTCGCGCACCGTTCCCGGCTCTTCCGTCACAACGATAAAATCGACATCGCTGCTTTCTTCTTCGGCTCTGCGGTAGCTGCCCGCCACTGAAAAACGTGTAATTTCAGGAATTGCTTGCAGCTCAGCCTCTATCAATGAAACGACTTTTTCCACTTGCCAAATCGCGAACTTCCCTTGGCGCGAACCTAGTAGTTCAATTTCTGCCAGTATATTCTGCTCCGTCTTCTTGCCAAAACCAGGCACTTTGCTCACTTTTCCATCGATACACGCTTCCTGTAGCGATCCAACTGAATCGATGCCAATCGCTTCGCGCAATTTGGCAATCCGTTTGCCGCCAAGCCCAGGGATTTTCAAAAGAGGAATAAGCCCTTTCGGAACTGCTTGCTCCAATTCTTTCAGCAGATCAGACTCGCCTTTTTCCAACAAATCGGAAATGACTGCACCTGTCCCTTTCCCAATCCCCTTCAATGTTAAAATATCATCCATTTCCGATAAACTCCGCGGATCAAGTTCAAGGACATTGGCCGCTTTTCTGAATGCAGCCACTTTGAAATGATTTTCCCCTAGCAATTCCATATATAAAGCAATTTTTTCAAATGTGCGGATAATCGTTTTTTTATTCACCTTAAATTCCCTCCCAATTGAAACTGAAAAGTACCTAGCCTCGAGGTGTTCTTGAAAAAAGCTTCCCTCCACAAAGGGGGAAGCCATCATTTTGTATAGATGTACCACCAGTTCCGCACCATCTCAGAAAGCAGTGGTGTATGCTCAAACATCGTCTTGGCAAACAATGAACTGCTTAACATGTTTTGAATGAAATCCATCGGTAACATGGCCAACAAGTAAAGGACAAGGAATATGAAAATATAAAATTCCAGAAATCCGAATAGCGCCCCAACAAGTCGGGCGACAAAGCCTAGGACCGGCACGTATTGCAAGAAATCGAACATGGAAGCGACAATTTGTAAACCGAATTTGACCACAAGAAAAATGAGGACAAATGCAAGCAAACGATAAAACGTCTGATCCAAATCAAGCTGTTCAACGGTCATTGTCAATTTCGAGCCTGCCGTTACACCCGGATAAGGAACCCAAAGAACAAATTTCTCTGCCAGTTGTTTATAATACAGATAAGCGACGATAAGTGCGATAATGAAACCTGTCATATGTATGAGTTGCACGACAAATCCGCGCTTGAATCCTGTAATAAGTCCCCCTAAAAGGAGGAAAATAATAAGTAAATCTAGCATGTCAGACCGTCAACCCTTCAACTTTTTCAATTCTTCTTCCATTTGTTCAAGTTGCTCTTTTAATTTAAGATAATCATGTACAGTATTTACAGCGGTGAGCACAGCGATTTTTGCACTGTCGAGAGAAGGGTTACGCGCACTAATTTCGCGCATTCTATCATCGACCATCGAGGCGACCAGCCGCATATGACTGCTAGTTTCGGTACCGACCATCTTATATGTCTGACCGTATATGTCAACCGCTATGCGCGTCTTTTCTTCGTCAATCAAAGACCTGACCTCCTACAATCAATTACGCCTAAAAAACTCTAGTACCCATCATACCATGAAAGTGATTTAGTTGTCATGGACCCAATATTGAATACGATTGACCCTATCATCCCTTGAAGGAAAGGAAGTTCATAATTGAGCAATCATGTCATTGTAGTAGATGCACAAGTTGTACAAAAAGTGATGAATCACTATGCGTCATCCAAAGTGGTCCGCAACGCACCCGGCGTCGTTTTTGCGGCAAAATTACCGGATACGGCGATTACTGCTTACAAATCTGGGAAAGTGTTGTTCCAAGGCGCGGGAGCCGATCGAGAAGCGGCACGTTGGGGCAAAGTAGAAAATAAATCGACATCCGTCAAAGCGACATCGAAAGGGGATCGATTGCCAGATCGGTTGGCAGAACTCTCTGTCGTTGGATCGGACGAAACCGGCACCGGTGACTTCTTTGGACCGGTGACCGTTGCCGCGTGCTACGTGAGAGCCGATCAAGTGGCGCTTGTTCGGGAGCTAGGCGTGATGGACTCCAAACTATTAACGGATGACGTGATGCGGAAGATCGCTCCAGATTTGCAAGCGACTTTGATTCATAGTGTGCTCACTTTGAAAAATGAGAAGTACAATGAAGTACAAGGCCGCGGTTGGTCCCAAGGGAAAATCAAGGCATTGCTTCATAATCAGGCACTGAAGCATGTGCTTCGGAAAATGGGCGACGAAAAACCCGACTATATTTTAATCGACCAATTCGCGGAAAGAGGCATTTATTATAATCATATTAAGGCCCAGTCTGAAATAGTGCGGGAAAATGTATTATTTTCAACGAAAGCGGAAGGGCTACACGTTTCAGTCGCCGCAGCCTCCATCATTGCACGTGTTGCATTTTTGGAAGAGATGGACCGCTTGAGTACGGTTGCAGGCATGACGCTTCCGAAAGGCGCAGGACCCAAAGTGGATGAAGTAGCCGCAAGGATTTTATTAAAAGATGGGGAAGAACAATTGAAAGTAATGACCAAATGGCATTTTGCAAATGCGGGGAAAGCGAAAAAAATTGCTGAGAGGAAAAAAAGGTAACAGTATTGTTAGGTTGTCTTGGGGCTTATTGGCGTTCGTAGCGGAGTTATTGGCGTTCGCCCGTTGTTTATTGGCGCTGAAAGACGGTTTATTGGCGATATGAACCGAGTTATTGGCGTTAATGAATAATTTATCGGCGATTCAAGACTAAACTACCATTAAAAAACGCCGCTCACGGCACCGTGAGCGGCTATTATTCATTTATCCTCGAAGTAATGCTCCTGCTTGTTCTGTTAAAGCTTTCAACACTTTGTCATGTGCTTTAACGACTTCTTCGTCTGTCAATGTGCGCTCTGGATCTGTATAGGTCAAGGAGAACGCCACGGATTTCTTACCTTCCTCAACGTTAGCCCCTTCATACAAGTCGAAGAGTTTTACGTCTTTCAATAATTTCCCGCCTGCACTGCGGATGACTGTTTCCAGCGCTCCCGCTGATGTTCCGCTATCGACGACGAGTGCGATATCCCTTGAAATCGACGGGAAACGTGGAACTGGAACGTATACCAATTCATCCGTTTCGATGGAAAGGATTTTTTGAAGATTCATCTCCATCACGTAAGTATTTTTCAAATCACGTTTTTTCTGTTCAGTTGGATGGATTTGGCCAATCAAGCCGATCTGTTCACCGTTATGAAGAATATTCGCTGTGCGTCCAGGGTGCATGCCATCGATAACAGCTTGCTCAAATGACAGATCTTCGCTCAGACCAAGACTGTCCATCATCCCTTCGACGATTCCTTTCAACACAAAGAAATCAACCGGCTTCGTTTCGCCTTGCCATGCATGATCAACCCATTTTCCAGTGATGACAGCAGCTACATGTTCCACTTCCTGCGGCAATCCGTCCTCTTCTTCTCCAAGGAATACCGATCCTGTTTCATAAAGTGCAACTGAATCGATACGACGTGCAACGTTGTACGTCGCCGCTTCTAGAAGATGCGGAATGATACTTTGACGCAGAGTACTCCGATCTTCACTCATCGGCATGAGCAATTCTGTAACAGGCGCTGTTTCAAGCGCATACTGTTGTGCATGTTCCTTCGAAGTTAATGAATAGGTCAACGCTTGATACAAGCCTGCCCCTTCAAGGAAAGCTCTCACTGTACGACGCTTCGCTTGATACGAAGTTAAACCTCCTGGCTTCGACTCCGCAATCGGCAGTGTCATCGGAATATGATCGTATCCGTACATGCGGGCAATTTCCTCGATAATATCTTCTTCAATCCGCAAATCTTGTCTGCGTGTCGGTGCGTCGATAACGAGTTTGCCGTTTACCGCTTCCGTCGGGATTTGCAATCGATCTAAAATGGACAGCATTTCTTCCAACGAAATTTTCATGCCAAGACGATTATTGATATAATCCGGAGAAACGGTGATGCGTGCAGGTGCCTTATCCAGTTCGTCAACGATGACAGAACCAGCCAACACCTCTCCACCTGCAATCTCAGCCATCAGTTGTGCAGCACGTTCTGCAGCCGCAATGACACGGTTCGGATCGACGCCTTTTTCGAAACGTGTACTCGCATCGCTGCGCAATCCGATTTCTTTCGAAGTTTGGCGGACGGATGCCGGAGCAAAATAAGCCGATTCAATGACAACTGTCGTGGTTCCATCATGCACTTCGGAGTTCAATCCACCCATGACACCCGCAACGGCGACAGGTTCGTGACCATTTGTGATAACTAGATTATGCGATTTCAATGTCCGTTCCGTTTCATCCAACGTCGTGATCTTTTCGCCTTCCTCTGCTAGTCGGACAGCAATTTCCCCTGTTTCAAGGCGATCGTAGTCAAATGCATGAAGCGGTTGACCGTACTCCATTAGGACAAAGTTCGTAATATCGACAACGTTATTGTGAGGACGTACACCTGCAGCCATTAGACGATTTTGAAGCCATAATGGTGATTCTGCGATCTTGACGTTTTTCACGACTTTCGCCACGTACATTGGATTTTCTTCGATTGCATCGACACGTAACTTCAGTACATCCTCCGCTTTTTCAGTCGATTCCGTATATGAAATTTTCGGAAGTTCGATGCCTTGCGATAAAATTGCACCTACTTCATACGCCACGCCTAGCATACTGAGCGCATCTGAACGGTTCGGAGTCAAATCGAATTCCAACACTTGATCATCCAATCCAAGCAATGGCAATGCACTTTCTCCCGGCACCGCCGTTTCAGGCAAAACATAAATCCCTTCCGCATACGCTTTTGGCACAAGTTTCCCTTCGATGGCCAGCTCTTGGAGTGAACAGATCATGCCGTTCGACTCTTCACCGCGCAGTTTTGCTTTTTTAATTTTAAAATTGCCCGGTAGCACTGCACCTGGACGTGCCACGATCACTTTTTGCCCTTCTGCAACGTTCGGGGCACCACAAATAATTTGTGTAACTTCTTCCCCAACATCCACTTGGCAAATACGTAACTTATCTGCTTCCGGATGCTTTACACATTCCTTTACATAACCGACAACGACATTTGTCATGCCGTGGGAGCGGTCGATGATGGTATCGACTTCTATTCCGGAACGTGTAATCTTTTCCGCTAGATCTTGCGAGGCGATTCCTTCTATATTCACATAATCACTTAACCATTTTGTAGATACTAACATGTCATGTCCTCCCCTTAAGCTTCCGTCCGGTGGAATTGTGATATGAACCGCACATCATTCGTATAGAAATGACGGATATCTTCCACACCATATTTCAACATTGCGATCCGTTCAGGTCCCATACCGAAAGCGAAACCTGATACAGCAGCAGGGTCATAGCCAGCCATTTTCAGCACGTTCGGGTGAACCATCCCCGCGCCCAAAATTTCGATCCAGCCGGTCTTTTTACAAACATTACAACCCTCTCCGCCACATTTGAAGCAAGAAATATCCATTTCAACAGACGGCTCCGTGAACGGGAAGAAACTTGGACGCAAACGGATTTCGCGTTCCTCACCAAACATTTTCTTCGCGAACGCAGAAAGGGTCCCTTTCAAATCGCTCATGCGAATATCTTCGCCGATGACAAGCCCTTCGATTTGTGTAAACTGATGCGAATGCGTCGCATCGTCGCTATCACGACGATACACTTTTCCCGGGCAGATGATTTTAATCGGCGCGCCGCCTTTCGCTTCCATTGTCCGCGCTTGGACAGGTGATGTGTGCGTACGAAGAAGCACTTCTTCCGATATGTAGAAAGAGTCTTGCATATCGCGTGCCGGATGACCTTTCGGCAAGTTTAACGCTTCAAAGTTGTAGTAGTCCTTTTCGACTTCAGGTCCTTCCGCGATTTCATAGCCCATACTGATGAAGAAGTCTTCAATATCTTCCACAACACGTGTCAATGGGTGATGATTACCTGTACGCGCAGGTCTTCCCGGCAATGTGACGTCAATCGCTTCTTTTGCAAGCTGCTCATTGATGGCTTGCTCTTCAAGCTTCGCCATCCGTTCTTCCAATACTTCTGTTACCGTTTCACGAATGACGTTGACGAGTGCCCCCATTTTCGGACGTTCTTCAGCAGGGAGTTTCCCCATACCTTTCAGTAGATCCGTAATCGGCCCTTTTTTCCCTAAGTAGGCAACACGGACTTCGTTTAATGCTTTTACATCTGAGGCGGCTTCAATTTTTTCGAGCGCCTCCATTTTCAGCTGTTCCAATTGTGCTTCCATTTTAAGTCTCCTTTTCTTTAATTGAATAAAAAATCCCCGCCCCTATAAAAGGGACGAGGACGAATTCGCGGTACCACCCTGATTTACCATGCCAATAGACATGATCACTCAATTTCGGAATAACGGTCCGGAGCCGGCACACCTTTACAGCATACACTGGTCCCGGTGGCAGCTTTCGGGGTGAACTTCAACAGACACTTGCCCATCCACGCTTTCAGTCAAGGCGCGGATTCCCTTTTGGTTCGTGCAAGTTTACTCTTCCCGATCAACGCTTTTCATTTTTCCAATCAACGCTAGTATACCCGAAATCAGTTTGTTCATCAACTAAGTTCAAGCTTATTTTATTGAATAGGCATATAACAGGATACCCGTAGCCACTGCAACGTTCAATGATTCCGCTTTTCCATACATCGGGATCTTAACCGTTTCATCAGCCGTTTCTAGCAGTTCAGGGTCGACACCGCTGCCTTCATTTCCAACAATAACGGCAAACGCAGCTTGCGGTTCGATTTCGAAATGATTGACCGCATTTTGCAAACCGGTCCCCAACACGCGAATACCCACTGTTTTCAATTGCGATACCCATTCGAACAAATCTCCCTTCACAACCGGGATATTGAAATGGGATCCTTGTGCCGAACGGACCGTTTTCGGATTGTACGGATCCGCTGAACCTTTTCCGAGGATGACCGCATCCATACCTGCTGCATCCGCTGTCCGGATCATCGTCCCAACATTGCCTGGATCTTGGACAGCATCAACGAGCAATAGCTTTTTCCAATTCGCAACCTCTTCTTCGGCATGTTGAGGCTGACGGCAATGCGCGTATACACCTTGTGTATGTTCCGTTTCTGAAATTTCTTTAGCGACCGCATTATTTATTTCCACTATATGTACATTTTCCGTGGACCAATGGGCGGGCACTTCAATATCTTCCCGTACCATCAATGTTAGGACTATTCCTTCACGCTTTAATGCTTCCTCGACTAAGTGAAATCCTTCTACAAGAAATTCTTCTGATTTATCTCGTTCTTTGCGCGTTGTCACGAGCTTCTTCCAATGCTTCACCAATGCGTTTTGTGGGGATTCAATGCGTTTCATCTATATCGTTACCGCCTTTTTCTTTTTAGTGTATCAAATGACGGTATAGTTGGCGATATTTGTGTACAAAATGACTGTGGGAGGTTGATAAAATGGATTTCCAAATAAGAGATGCGATTACGGCAAACATGAGAAATAATTCAGCGGAAGATGTCCGTAACGTCGTCGAAGATGCGATTAAACGTGGAGAAGAACATTTGTTACCAGGCCTTGGCGTGTTCTTCGAGAAGCTCTGGAACAATTCAGGTGAACAAGAAAAATCAAAAATGGCAGGCGAACTGGCACAAGCGTTTTCTGCTGGGTGAATCATTTCGGAATGGCGTGGGGAACAAGTCCCTACGTCATTTATTTATCTTTATTCGCTGAATAGGAGTAGAACGCAGGCTAAGATCGCCACGTCCTGTGGCATCGCCTGCATGACCTGCATCGTGCAGGTCCAAGCCTCCGGCGGATGTCACAGATTTTGAAAGGAGTTAAGGAAGGCAACCTAAGTTCGCCGCGTCCTGCGGCAATGGTTGCATGACCTACATCCTGTAGGCCTCAAGCTCGATTCAAAATCTCGACGCAATTACGCCGAGGCGTAATTGATTATAAAAAAAACAAGCTCAGGCATGAAAACCTAAGCTTGTTGATTGATTCATCCTAACAAAGTCGCAAGAACTGCTTTTTGAGCATGCAGGCGGTTCCCGGCTTGTTGGAAGACGTAGGAGTTCGGTCCATCAATAACGGAAGTTGCGACTTCTTCCTCACGGTGTGCAGGAAGGCAATGCAAGAACATATAATCTTTCTTCGCATGCGCCACCAATTCATCATTGATCTGGAAGTCTTTGAATGCTTCAAGACGTGCAGCCGCTTCTTCTTCTTGCCCCATACTCGTCCAGACGTCCGTGTAGACGACATCTGCATCTTTCACAGCCTCAACAGGATTTGTCGTAGTGACAACACTTCCGCCATTCGCCGCCGCAAGCTCTTGCGCTTTCACAAGAAGTTCTGCGTCGTATTCGAATCCTACAGGCGTTGCAACCGCTGCATGCATCCCCATATGAGCCGCCGCAATGACCAAGGAATGCGCCACATTATTGCCATCCCCAATATAGGCGATTTTCTTTCCTGCCAATGACCCTTTCACTTCCAGTATCGTCAGCAAGTCCGCTAAAGCTTGGCACGGGTGAAAAATATCCGTCAATCCATTAATGACTGGAACTGAAGTATGCTCTGCTAGCTCCTTCACCATTTCATGTGAATTTGCGCGGATCATGACACCATCCAAATACTCAGAGAAGACATGGCCTGTATCATAAACCGATTCCCCACGGCCGATTTGTAAGTCTCTCGCATTCATAAACATTGCATAACCACCGAGTTGGATCATCCCTACCTCAAATGAGATACGTGTACGTGTAGAATGTTTCTCAAAAATCATGCCTAATGTTTTCCCTGCCAACAATGGAGGCATATGCCCCGCTAACATTTCTTGTTTCATATCATTTGCAAAATCCAATAAAAACGCGACTTCTTCGCTTGTATAATCAAGAAGGGATAATAGATCTTTTCCTTTTAAACCATTCGCAATTTCCGTATTCGTCATTTTATATTTCACCATATCGTCATCCCCAATCGTTAATTTCGATTTGTATAATCAATTATATGTATGCATAATTATAAAGTCAAGTGCATTATTATGAAAAATCACAAAAAAAACTGCACAAGTCATTTACCCGACTTGAGCAGTTCCCTAAACATTTATTCAAACGTTATTTTATTTACTGTGTCACGATCTAGCTTTTTGATGACTTCCACCATCAGTTTCACGGTGTTTTCAAAATCATCGCGATGCAACATAGCTGCATGCGAGTGAATATAACGAGTCGGAATACAGATTGCCAGAGATGGCACGCCTTTCCCTGAAAGATGAATGGAACCTGCATCCGTTCCGCCACCCGCCATCGTTTCGAACTGATAAGGGATGCCATGTTCTTCAGCCGTATCGATGACAAGTTCCCGCAGTCCTTTATGTGAAACCATGGAAGCATCAAACAACACAAGTTGTGGACCATTGCCCATTTTGCCCATCGCTTCTTTCGATGAGACTCCCGGCGTATCACCTGCCACACCAACGTCAACCGCAAAACCGATATCCGGCTGAATTTTCGTTGCTGCCGTCCGCGCACCGCGTAGACCGATCTCCTCCTGCACAGCGCCAACTCCAAATACGATATTCGGATGCTTCTCACCTTTTAACGCTTTCATGACTTCAATCGCAATAGCACAACCGATTCGGTTGTCCCACGCTTTGGCAAGCAGATATTTTTCATTATTCATAACCGTAAATTCAAAATAAGGGACGACCATATCTCCAGGCAAGATCCCCCACTCCATCACTTCCTCTTTGGAAGTCGCACCTACATCGATAAACATATCCTTGATATCGACAGGCTTTTTACGCGCTTCCGGTGTAAGAATATGCGGAGGTTTCGATCCAATGATACCTGTCACTGTATCCCCTTTGCGCGTCACTATTGTAACCCTTTGCGCAAGCATGACTTGTGACCACCATCCGCCAACCGTTTGGAAAGAGATGAACCCTTTGTCATCGATTTTCGAAACCATGAATCCGACTTCATCAAGGTGACCGGCCACCATGATTTTCGGCCCGTCTGCATCGCCCGTCTTCTGAGCGATTAAAGACCCTAAACCGTCTTGGGTCAGAGCATCCGCGAACGGCTCTATGTATGTTTGCATCACTTCGCGCGGTTCACGCTCATTTCCCGCTATCCCTTTTGCATCTGTGAGCGCTTTCAGCATCGTTAATGTATCGTCTAATTTTGTCAAATGCTTCAACCTCCTAAATAAACCTTACCATTGTAGTATATGCGAAATGCAGGACATTATCAAAAATTGCAACGGTGGTAGACACTTTGCAATGCAAAAAAATGGCGTCACTTCATTAATAGAAGCAACGCCAGCTTTTGTTATTCCACTTACAGTAATTCTTTTCGCAAATCAGCAGCGCTCTTCGGTGAAAGCAAGCCCGGCGCAATATCGAACACCGACTTGGCCCCAGCATCTCCGTTTTGACTCAAACGGTAAGCCGCACGTGCATAGGCAACCAGGACACTGGATGTGAATTCCGGGTTGCTGTCGAGTTTCAAGGAATATTCCATCACTTGTGCATTGCCTTCGCCCGTTTTACCGCTGCGGATTACGAAACCGCCATGTGGCATTGCGGAGTGATCGCGTTTCAATTCTTCTTCTGAGATGAATGTCACCGTTGTGTCATAGTCCGTGAAATAGTCAGGCATTGTGACAATCGCTTGTTTCACTTCATCCGGATTCGCCCCTTCTTCTAATACAACATAGCACTCACGTGTATGCTTTTCCCGTGTAGATAATTCAGGGAATGATCCGCTGCGCACACGGTCTACTGCATCCGGCACAGGAATTGTATATTGAACAGCCCCTTTAACGCCCGAGACTCTTCTTACCGCATCTGAATGTCCTTGGCTCAAGCCTTTCCCCCAAAATGTATACGTCGCACCTTCCGGAAGGATCGCTTCGCCGTACAGGCGGTTGATGGAAAATAAACCTGGATCCCAGCCGACAGAAATGATGGCCGTCTTGCCATTCGGTTTTGCAGATGCATCGACCGCTGCAAAATATTCCGGAACTTTCGCATGCGTATCAAAGCTGTCCACAGTGTTGAACAGCGCTGACAAAGCAGGACCTTGTTCAGGCAAATCGTTTTTCGATCCGCCACAAAGAATCAGGACGTCTATTTCGTCCGTAAAATTTTGGATGTCATCCATCTTATGTACAGGTACGTTCCCATTCAATAACTTCACATCTTCCGGATTTCTTCTGGAAAATACCCCGACCAATTTCATATCTTCGTTTTGAGCGATTGCAGATTCAACCCCACGCCCTAAATTTCCATATCCTGCAATTCCAATTCTAATTGTCATCTTATATTAACTCCTTTCATGTTACTGCTTTCATATTCAGCAGTTTGTTGTATAAGTTTACCTCTTTATTCGTCATCTTTCTAGATAACCTATCCGCTTTTGCTAAAAAATCTTCATCGACAGCTCCAAATCCGTAACCGCCCTCTTCTTGCCGAAAGATCGGGAGTGCTTCGTACTTTATTGGATAGCCGCCATCTTCCCGAATGAATCCTTGCAATGATTGTAAATAGTGCAATACCTCCGCATGTAATTTTCCCTTCATATGAAGGGATTCCGTTGCAGTCAATACGAACGTCGTTGTTTCCCCATAGAGCCCACTTCCGTCCCGATCACCTACATTCTCTGCAATCCATCCTGTGAAGCGCCCTCCACCGGATAGACGATTGATTTTATCAAAAATTGTTCGTAATATATCCACTTTTATAAAAGATAAATCGAGATCCTCTTCTTTCAACTTCTCATCATCAAAATGAAAGACCCAACCAGCAGTTGTCATCTCTCGGTCCGTTATACTTTGCAGTTCAACAAGAGGACCCGTTTTGCGCATTTCATCATTGTACAGTTCGACAAGTGTGATTTGCATATCATTTTGAACGGGTTCCGGCATTTGTGCGATCAATTGCTTACCGATTGTAAATTCTCCATTTTCGACCCTTCCAAAATAGAAAGGAATTTCTTTTTGGATACTGATCAATGCCGAGGCCAAGCGGCATTGTTCGTCATCCTGTCTGACGTTCAGTTGAAAGGGAATCGCTTCAACTGAATGATCACTCTTCCAGAAAACCGCCTCCATTACAATCGCATTAAGAGTGGAATATGCATGCCTGACGACGATTCCAGCTTTGACAATATCATCTGCATCGAAATGGTCGGGTTGAATAAAAAATTCAATGGAAGTGTCCGCCGCGATTTTCGGAAAGATGGAATGTCCTGTCTCCAATCTTTCATATAGAACGGGATCTTCTTCTATTTCAGTTAAAATAGACGGTTTCCTTGTCAAATCTTGTGCATAGAAAGGCTCGTACCAATGTTCCAAATCGAGTTCGACGAAAATATATTGTTTTTCGATTTGTTCTTCGATTGCTTTTTCGTCTCGCTTGCTAAATAGTTTTTTTATGAAGTTCAATGAATAGATCTCCTCCGTTAATTCGTTGATATGGGATTATCTTAACGTTTCTAGTTTGAAAAGGCTAATCCAACTACATTGTTCATAATCTAGCCTTTTCACTAATCTCCAAAAAAATGTTAAACTATAAGGGATGCATTTCAATTGAAAAGAGGCTTCATTATGCGCGGTTTTGTTTATCTGATCGTCTTTTTCTCGTTTTTTGATTTATTTTCACAGTTACCCGTCATGAGTCCATTTGCACTTTCGCTTGGGGGCACCCCATTTTTGGTCGGACTTGCTGTCGGTATGTATTCCTTTTCCAATACGATCGGCAATATCATCTCGGGTTTTATGACCGATAAAAGAGGGCCATTCCTTTTACTTGTATTAGGATTGTTCGCTTCTGCTCTTTCCCTTTTCCTCTACTCGGCCGTAGCGGATGCGACGGCATTGCTCGGTGTCCGATTCATCCACGGTTTCATGGAAGGGTTGATCGTTCCGGCGGCATTCACTTTTCTCGCCAATCGGGCAGAAGAATCGAAAAGAGGTCGTAATGTTGCCATTTCAGGTGCATTTGTCGGACTTGCTGCCATTATCGGTCCGGCGTATGGCGGAATTGTGGCTGCTAAAACGAGCACGCCGTTCATCATGGCTGTCAATGGGGGGATTATGCTTCTATTGGCGATCCTCGCATTCTTTGTTCTCCGTTCCTTCAACTATGTCCGTAAACGCAAGACCAAACCATCCCGGCGCTTTCCAGTGAAAAACTTATTCCGGAACCCAGGGATGATTCGGGCATTTGCAGGCGCATTTTTTCTTATGTTCTCACAAGGCGTCCTTGCGCTCGTCCTGCCATTGAAAGTCGAATCGCTCGGATTTGATACGAAAACGAGCGGGATCTTATTGAGCACGTTCGGCGTCGTTGCAATCCTGATCTTCCTATTGCCGATCAACCGGATATTCGACCGTGCCCGTCCGGTTTCGACGCTTGCATTCGGCATCTCACTGATGGGGCTGAGCATGTTGTTTTTAAGTCAGATCGAGGAATTGAATCTTTTATATGTGGCCATGGCGATTTACGGGGTAGGCTTCGCTTTCCTATTCCCTTCCATCAATTCCCTGCTCATCGACTCGTCCACGACGGAATACCGCGGGAAAGCATATGGCTATTTTTACGCGTTCTTCTCGATCGGTGTCGTAGCAGGATCAGGTCTGATCGGATTTTTGGACCTTGAGTTTCGCGGCGCTTTCATGCTAACCGGGATCATTCTGCTAGCCGTAGCGGCCTACACGCTGCTCGGTATGAAAAAACGTTCTATTGACAAATCCACTCCTGTCGTCTAAAGTCAAAGACGAAACGAATACCCTGTCTGGGAGAGGTTCATAGCGACCCTCTATAAAAAACTATGTATGGATGCCTCGATCATTCGACACGGCTTTTTTAGATTGCATAGACGAACCTCCCCGACAAAATTTACGGGAGGTTTTTTTAATTGGCTGGAAGAGATGAAGCAACATTGAGTGATTTGACATTACTCGGCAACCAAAACACAAAATACTTATATGAATACAATCCGGACGTATTAGAATCGGTCGATAATATGCATAGTGGAAGGGATTACTTTGTCAAATTCAATTGTCCCGAGTTTACATCCCTTTGCCCGATGACGGGCCAACCCGATTTTGCAACGATGTATATCAGTTTCATCCCTGATCAAAAACTGGTCGAAAGTAAATCATTGAAACTTTACTTATTCAGCTTCCGGAATCACGGCGATTTCCATGAAGACTGTGTCAATATCATTATGAACGACTTGATCAAACTCATTGAACCGCGTTACATCGAAGTATGGGGCAAATTCACGCCACGCGGTGGGTTGTCAATAGACCCTTACTGCAATTACGGTAAACCCGGCACAAAATATGAACAAATGGCCGATCACCGGATGATGAATCATGACCTGTACCCAGAGAAAATCGATAACCGCTGACTGAAGATAAAAACATCCGGAACGACTTGGCTTTGCAGTCACCTTCCGGATGTTTTTTTATGCTTTTTCCATCGTATACGATTTGATTTCGTTCATGAAGGCTTCGCCGTAGCGCTCCAACTTCGACAAGCCGACTCCATTCACTTCCAGGAATTCCTCATCTGTTACAGGCATTCGTGCAGCCATATCCCGCAATGTTTTATCGGAAAAGACAACAAAAGGAGGAACACCGGCTTCTTGGGCCAAGTTCAGACGGAGTGCACGCAGTTGTTCAAATAACGGATCATCGTTTGTAATCTGTTTCGTCACAACGGACACTTTCCGATAGATTTTTACTTTCCCGGTTAAGACATCTTTGCCGCGTTCACTGACATAAATGATGGGAAACTGCCCGTTCTCAACAGAAAGGCAATTTTCGGAGATGATGAACTCGATGAAATCGGAAATTTCTTTTGTGTTACGTCCTTTCATCAGTCCGTAGGTCGTCAGTTTATCAAAACCGAATTCCAATACTTTTTTGTTTCTTGAACCTGTTAACACTTGTGCAATCATCGTTTTTCCGAATCTTTGCCCCATTCGGATGACACAAGAAAGCACTTTTTGAACGTCCACCGTCACATCGGAACTTTCCCTTGTATCTGTACAGTTGGCACATCTTCCGCAATCCGCTACATCTTTTTCACCAAAATACGTAATGATGAATTTCTGTAAACAAGTTTCCGTATGACAAAAATCGATCATGGACTGCAACTTTTCCAGTTCTGCTGGAATCCGGCTTTCATCTTGTGACTGATCGATTAGGAAACGTTGCGTGTGAACGTCCTGTGATGAAAATAATAGTGTACAATCGCTGTCAAGACCATCTCGTCCAGCACGACCAGCTTCTTGGTAATAGCTCTCCATATTTTTCGGCATCTGGTAGTGGATCACGTATCTGATATTACTTTTATCGATACCCATCCCAAAGGCGTTTGTAGCGACCATCACCGTTGCTTCGTCCATTAAGAAACGATCTTGTTCCGATTGCCGTTCAACATCCGACAAGCCCGCATGGTATTTGGCAACCGCTACCCCGCTTTTCCGTAACGTTTCATAGACGGAATCGACCGCTTTCCGTGTCGCTGCGTAAATAATACCCGCTTCCCCATCATTTTTCTTTACATATTCCTTCACGAATTTGTCCCGGTCTTGTCCTTTAATGACCGAAAAGGTAAGATTGGATCGTTCAAAACCGGTCATTACCGTATTCGTTTCAGTAATGTCAAGTTGGCGGCATATATCTTCCCGCACATCAGGCGTGGCGGTAGCAGTGAGTGCCAACACGATCGGTCGCTCGTCGAAAATCGAAATGATGCTACGAATATTTCGATAGCTCGGACGGAAGTCGTGTCCCCATTGTGAAATACAATGCGCTTCATCGATTGCGATCATTGGAACGTAAATCGAACGCAGCCGATTTGTAAATGCTGTGGAATCCAGTCGTTCCGGCGCAACATAGAGAAGGCGATATTCCCCCCGTTCCGCCCGGTCCATCGTATCCCGATATTCCTCCGTGGATAGTGAACTATTGATGAAGGCGGCAGCGATGCCTGCTTCGTGTAGGGCATCGACTTGGTCTTTCATCAGCGAAATGAGTGGGGAAATGACGAGCACAGTCCCTTCCATGACCAATGCCGGCACTTGATAACAGATGGACTTCCCTCCACCTGTCGGCATTACACATAGTGTATCTTTTCCGGACAGAACATTGCTAATCACCTTTTCCTGTCCCGTTCGAAACGAATCATATCCAAAATAATCGCGTAACACAGTTGTTGCTTTCGTTATCAATGTTTTAGATCCCCCTGTTACTTTCGAAATCATCCATTCGATTGATGCGGGAGATTATCCCATCCTCCTATTATAGAAGAAGAAAGGCCCTTCTTCAATCCGACAGGAAGCGTTATGCCTCTTCATGAAGAGAGAACGATTGGCAGGCGAATTTCGACAGTCGTTCCAACACCTTCTTGACTGGCAAATTGGATGGTTCCATTATGGCTCTCTATGATTTTATAACTGACCATTAAGCCAAGACCCGTTCCTTTCTCTTTCTGTGAATAGAACGGTTCTCCAAGTTTCTGAAGCCGCTCCATGGACATCCCGCTACCGGTATCTGCAATTGTAATTTTGACCATATTATCCGCTTCTACTACAGTCCGGATTTCGATAATTCCACCAGTAGGCATTGCTTCTATTGAATTTTTGATAATATTCATGAAAACCTGTTGAATTTGCTTCGACTCACAGCGTATGAAAGCGTCCTCACCATTTGGAAAAACTCTAATTTCTATATTGCGCAACATCGCTTCCTTCTCTAACAAAGAGACGGTCCGCTTGATCTTATTCTGAACCAATGCTATGGAAAACTCGGTTGAACTACTCGGTTTTGCAAGTTGTAGAAATTCCTCGATAATAGACTCGATCGTTTCGACTTCTTCAGTCATGATCGCTTTAAAAGACTTGTCATTTTTCAACTCGAGCAATTGGATGAAGCCTTTAATCGTTGTCAAAGGATTTCTGATCTGATGGGCAAGACTTGCCGCCAATTGCCCAACAACGTTTAACTTATCCCATTTTTGCAAAAGTTCATCATGCAATTTTTGATTCGTTATATCTTGGGTTATGGAAATATAGCGTAATACATTTCCTGCCTCATCCAGGATTGGCGTAATCGTTGTTCGCAGCCAACGAACCTCATCAGCTGTATCTAGTATCCGATATTCGACGTCTGTTTGTTCTTTGAACGCTCCTTTATAAAACCGAGCCAAGTCTGCTACGTCTTCCGCGTGACAATTCGCAACAAACATCCGATGATCGCGTAACACATCGGCGACCGGGATGCCAAGAAGACCTTCCATCGCCGGGCTGAGATAGAGAAACTTGTTTTCCTTTGCGTCATATTGACAAATTCCCACTTCCAAGTTATTCGTTATATCTTCGATTAACATCTGCTGTTCCGCCAAATGTTCAATTTCATATGTATTCATAAACCGCATCCCTCCTTCTTTTAAAATTATTAAAACTTTAAATACTATTTTATCATATTTTTCAAAAAGGGGATGATAATGTTGAAAATTCCCGTAATTTGGATGAATTTGCTTATCCATGAATTCGACTTTACGCATGAAAAAAAAGCACCGGATTTCGGTGCTTAAAAGAGATTATTATTGAAATAGTAAACGCTCTTCGTCACGGCTATGTATTTCATTAACGACCATCAATGCTTGGAAGCGCTGCAGTACAGCGGGGCTTAAATTTTCTTTTTCACGCAGTTCCTCAATATCTTTCACAATGATGCGAAGGAGATCATGATCTCTCGTCAATTGGGTAACAGCATCCTTCAATTCCGGTTGTTCCTCAACGATTTCCCCATAGAACCCTTCTTCCTCCGCATCCGCATGGCTGATAACACGTGTTTTCCAGTAATCGATCAGATCGTCCGCTGCCCGATTTGCAGATGTAAGATCCCCCTGCTGTAAAAACTCTAACATTCCTTCCGTTTTCCCGATCGCTCCCGATAATCCCCCTTCGTGAATCGCACGATGGGAATGTAGTTGTTTTAACGCTGGACCTGCCATTCCAATCACCCTTTCAACCTATTTGTTCCATTAAGGGTAACATAACCGTAAATGATTAGGAAAAGAAAAACATTAAGGGAGAAAGCTCGTGTCGATCAAGAAAAAAACTCGTATAGATGATTGGGTACTGTAATTAAATTGACAATTCAAATGATAAAAACTCAGAGCGTTGTCGTTCATGCTTGTCGAGGATAATCTGTGCCGGCTTTATACCCTGCTCACGCAGTACTTCAATGTTCTGCACGATGAATTCATCGCTTCCGACAACATAGAAAAGCCCATCCTTGTCTGCAGCAAGATTTTTCACTTCTTCATAGTAGTCTTTACGGTTATCGACGAACTGTGATGTGAACTTCTTGTCAGGTACGGATTTAAAAATATCAGTGAATAAGAAATCTTTTGACGAATCGATGTTCAAGGAATGAATTTGCTTGACGTTATCCGCACGTTCGAAATAATCAAGTACAAGCGGTCTGAAAGTTGCCAGGCCGACACCCGATGACAGCAGGTAAACATTTTTATCTTCTCTTTTAAGTGGCACATTCGAATGCGTTTTAAATAGGGCAACTTCATCACCGATTTCAAGATTTCTTAAAATTGCTTTAAACTCAGAGCACTGCTCTCTGATGCGTGTTGTGATACCGATTGAATTTTCATGCGGTAATGTGGAGATGGACATATGGCGTATCAGGCTTCGGTTCGGTTTCTCTCCGGCATTGAAACCTTCCAGTGCGAAGTGGGTGTGGGAACCTTCTTCCCATGTAAAGTCTTCCGGACAGTCCAGTAGATACGTTTTAACCTCAGGTGTTTCTTCAATGATCTTATTTATTTTAGTCCAGTATATTTGCATGTTTTATTCCCCTTACTCAATTAGTATGTAGCGTTACTATCTACTATACAATAAATGATAATTATTCTCAATTAAAAGGATTAATTATTTTTAGATGGTTCATATAACTTTATAAAAAGGAGCCGTCGCAGAAAGTCAATTTTCACTGACTTTCTGGACAGCCCCTAGCTGCCGGCTAGACATACCGGCGATGAACTTTGTTGCGATCATAGGAATAGACGACTTGCATATTTTCCACGCTCGTTTCTAAATGGACGATTCGACCCCATAACTGATAAATATAGGGAAGCACATTTTCCAAATACTGTAGATCAAGTTCTGTCCCTTCGTATTTATGCACTAAATACAATTCCCCGTTGCGTAAATAATCTCCATTTTCTACAACAATATATGGAAATCCACCATTCACCCGAATGGAGACAAGCTGATCCCGAACCAATTCATAATCTTTGGTAGAAATCTTATAGTCGCTTCCTTTTTTCTCGAATAAATAGAGATCTTCTTGCTCGGCCAACTCTTTCGTTAAATAATTGCGGATGAAGGAAATATCCGATTCGATTTCACGCACTTCAAAAATTTTCTCCCGGCCCGAATTCGGCTTGACGCCCAGTTTTCTCATTTCCTCATCCGGTTCGTTGTAGCGCCTTTCGATGTCTTCAAAAATTTTCACTCCGAGATAGTACGGATTAATCCGAGTTTTTGAAGGTTGCACCACATTGGCATTCAATGTGGCAAACTCGATCGTTTCATCCGAGGTTAAGTCCATTTCTCTCAGGATTCGTTGATGCCAATAAGATGCCCAGCCTTCATTCATAACCTTCGTTTCAAGTTGTGGCCAAAAATAGAGCATCTCTTCCCGCATCATTGTCAAGATATCCCTTTGCCATTCTTCAAGCTCCCGGCTATTTTCTAAAATGAAGAGCAGCAAGTCTTTCTCTTCTTCTGCAGGGAATTTCCCTGCTTTTTTCTTCGACTTTTTCGTTGCAGGTTCCTGCTGGTCCAAACTCCATAAATCATCATACGGAGTTTTTCGTACATAACTTTCCATTTCTTCATCCAACTCATCAATCGGTTGCTTCCGCTTAGTTAAAGTAGGATCGACATGTTCCTGAATCGCCAAAACCGCATCCAAGAACCGTTCGACCTCTTCCTTTCCGTGAACCATTTCATATTCTGCAATTCTTTCCGCTGTCGCGGTCATGCTTTCAACCATATCTTTACGTGTGTTGGAAAAACGGACATTATTTTTAAAGAAATCACAATGGGCCAGAACATGGGCAATGATCAGCTTATTTTGAATCAGGCTGTTCGTATCCAGTAAGAATGCATAACATGGATCCGAATTGATGACCAATTCGTATATTTGGCTTAGTCCAAGATCATATTGCAACTTCATTCGATGAAACTGTTTTCCGAAACTCCAATGCGTAAACCGTGTCGGCATACCATATGCCCCAAACGTATAAATAATATCCGCTGGACAGATTTCATAACGCATCGGATAAAAATCGAGTCCGAACCCTTTGGCAATGTCTGTAATCTCACCGATGGCCCGATGAAGCGCTTTATATTCCGTCAATCGAACCCCTCCGCATTTTTTTGGAAAAAGCTTTTGAGTGCGTGATACACATCTTTTTTCTCCTTCAAGATATATGGACGGAATTTCGGATGGTCAATCGTCTTGTAGGTGTTCATCAACGTGGAAAAGCGATTATACGCATTCACTTCTCCGTATCCGAACATATTCGAAACAGCCATGAGCTCGTTGACCAATTGAATGCATTTCGCATTGTCGGAAGACATGTTTTCCCCGTCCGAAAAATGAAAAGGATAAATATTATAACGGGATGGATGATACTTTTCCTTCACTAACTCCAATGCTTTGAGATATGCGGAGGAACAGATCGTTCCGCCACTTTCCCCTTTCGTAAAGAAGTCATCTTCTGTTACAACTTTCGCTTCGGTGTGATGTGCGATAAATTCTATTTCGACACTTTCATACTTCGAACGTAAAAATTTAGTCATCCAAAAGAAAAAACTTCTCGCAATAAATTTCTCGAAATTCCCCATGGAAGCACTCGTATCCATCATGGCGAGTACAATGGCTTTGGACTCCGGCTTTTGCACTTCGTTCCAAGTTTTAAAACGAAGATCATCATTATGAAATGGTGCAATTTCTGCCTTCCCTTTCATTGCATTCCTTTTGACGGCCGATAAAATCGTCCGTTTTTTATCAATATTGCCGATAAGACCTTTTTTTCGAATATCATTGAACTCAATTTTATCCGTTGTCGTCTCGGCATGATCCTTCCGTTCAAGATTCGGCAACTCCAGCTCTTTGAAGAGCGCTTCTTCTATTTCGGCAATGGAAACTTCCGCCTCAGTATAATCACGGCCAGGCTGATTTCCGGCTTGTTTCCCTTGCCCTTGCCCGGCCTTTTCCTGTCCTTTATCACTTGCCACGACATCCCCGACTTGACTATCTCCGTCCCCTTGCCCTACATGTTTGGACTTATCATAGTTATAACGGATTTTATATTCATCCAAGGAACGAATTGGAATTTTAATGACTTCTTGACCATTCGACATGATAATGCTTTCTTCACTAATAATGTCGGGCAAATTATTTTGAATGGCTTCCTTTACTTTATCCATATGCCGTTTCTGATCCTGATACCCTTTCCGATGGAGGGACCAGTTTTCCTGAGAAACGACAAACTGATTTTCCTGTTTTTCGCTCATTTTCACCCACACCTATCTATTATCTATCCGAAATTTTATAGTTCCAGTGTATTGAACAGCAACGATTTTTGAGAAAAAAACAAGACCAATGCATCATCAGTCTTGTTTTTCCCCTTCAACTTCACTATCGATTCAATAGACTTCCAACATAACGTAATAACTCATTGGCAGAGGTAGAATTATAGCCGTATTCGTCAATCAATCTCGCAACAACTTCATTGATTTTCTTCAGCTGCGATTCGTCCGGCGTTTGAGATGAAGTTGTAATTTTGACAACATCTTTTAAATCGGCAAATAATTTCTTTTGAATCGCTTCTCTTAGACGATCATGGGATCGATAGTCAAAACGCTTTCCTTTTCTCGCATAAGCGGAAATCCGTATAAGAATTTCTTCCCGGAACGCCTTTTTCGCATTTTCTGAAATCCCGATTTGTTCTTCGATCGAACGCATTAGCTTTTCGTCAGGATTCATCTCTTCACCGGTCAATGGATCTCTCAATCTGTTTTTATTGCAATACGCTTCCACATTATCCAAATAATTATTCATTAACGTGATGGCCGATTCTTCATACGAATAGACAAACGCTTTTTGGACTTCCTTCTTGGCAATCTCGTCGAATTCTCGTCTCGCAATGGCAATATAATTCATATACTTTTCCCTGTCTTCCTGGGAGATGGAAGCATGCTGATCCAATCCATCTTTCAAAGCACGTAGGACGTCAAGCGCATTGATGGAAGGTACTTCTTTACGAATGATGGCCGAAGATATCCGGTTGATGACATAACGCGGATCAATGCCATGCATGCCTTCATTCGGAAACTCTTTTTTCAATTCCTCCACATCGACTTGGTTAAACCCTTCCACATTTTCACCGTCATATAACCGCATTTTCTTGACGACATCCAAGCCTTGTTTTTTCGAATCTTCCAATCTCGTCAATACCGAGAAAATCGCGGCGACACGTAAAGCATGCGGTGCAATATGGACATGGGACATATCACTTTCCTTGATCATTTTTTCATAAATACGTTCTTCCTGGCTAACTTTCAAGTTATACGGAATCGGCATGACGATAATTCTCGAATGCAAAGCTTCGTTCTTTTTATTGGATATAAAAGTACGGTATTCCGTTTCATTCGTATGCGCGACAATCAGTTCATCTGCGCTGATCAATGCAAATCGTCCTGCTTTGAAGTTCCCTTCCTGCGTAAGGGATAAAAGATGCCATAGAAACTTTTCGTCCAGTTTTAACATTTCTTGGAATTCCATCATTCCTCGGTTTGCCTTATTCAATTCCCCATCAAATCGATACGCACGTGGATCTGATTCGGAACCAAATTCAGCAATCGTCGAAAAGTCGATGCTCCCTGTCAAATCCGCGATATCTTGTGATTTTGGATCAGATGGTGTAAACGTCCCAATTCCGACACGTTTATCTTCCGAGAAAAAGATCCGTTCCACTAATACATTTTCAATTTCCCCACCGTATTCTTTTTCCAGACGCATCGTATTCAAAGGGGATAAGCTGCCTTCGATTCGAATGCCATACGCTTCATAAAAGTCATGACGCAAATGTTGCGGAATCAGATGAAGAGGGTCCTCATGCATCGGACAACCTTTAATAGCGTAAACCGCCCCTTCATCTGTTCGGGAGTAGCTTTCAAGTCCTCTTTTCAACAAAGTTACAATGGTCGACTTACCGCCACTTACCGGTCCCATTAACAATAAAATCCGCTTTCGGACATCTAATCTCTTTGCAGCTGGATGAAAATATTCTTCCACTAACCGCTCAATCGCATCTTCCAACCCGAAAATTTCTTCTCCAAAAAACTGATAGAGGCGTTTTCCATCTCTTTCAATTAACCCCGAGCTTTTAATCATATTGTAAACACGCGAATGGGCTGTCTGGGCCACTTCTTTCCTTTTCTTTACAATGTCCAAATACTCCGCAAATGTACCTTCCCACTTCAACTTGTTTTCTTCTTCTCTAAAGCTTCTTACTTTGTCTAAGATATCCATTGAATTCCCTCCATTCAGGGCATGGTTTTATCTATAGTATGCGTGGAACAAGCTAATCATGACGGCTCTATGAAAACATAAGAAAAGCGCTATGTTCATAAACGAATGTTAATCGTCTTGAACGTAGCGCTTTTCATCATTTACTTTCAACAAGTCTATCATTCGGCGAACTGAATAAGTTCCCGACGATCAGCCCTGTAATGAAGGCAATCACACTGAGTACAAACGGTGTGCCGCTTTCTGGTATGCCGGGATAAACGATAAATAAAGATCCGATAACAAGACCAATCATCGCTGCAAATGTCGCGTATTTATAGTGCGACAGCAAATATTGAATCGTCTTGCCACTAATAAGCAATCCAACGACCATACCGGCACCAATGACGATGATGATTGGAAGATTGAAATTTGAAAGTGCCCCGATTACCGTTGAATAAACGCCAAGCACTAACAATAATAAGGACCCACTGATCCCAGGCAATAACATTGCCACGCTGCCTGTTAATCCCGCTAAAAAGAGCAGGATTGCGTTTCCGCCAGTCAAAGCAGTGATCGGTTTTTGACCATGTGGTAGCATCGACGCTGCAATGGCTAGTAAAATTCCTACGGCAAAAATGAGCAGGAAATGGGACCACTTGAAATTCTTTTTCACATTCGCTTGTTTCGCGATAAAAGGAAGGACGCCGATCATCAGTCCTAAGAAAAAATATTGTGTTGGAGCATGATAATTTTTCAATAAAAAATCCATCACTTTGCTGAATACAAGTAGCGTAACAGCAATGCCAATTGCTAACGGCACCAAAAAACCGATATGCTTTTTCCAGTCACGACTGAAAAAACCTCTGATTGCCGTTAACAACTCATCGTATATTCCTAAAATGTTGGCGATGGTTGCTCCGCCCGATCCAGGAATAAGATCGCTGATTCCCATGAAGAATCCGCGATATAAATTTCTCCACTGCATAAAACCTGTTCCTCCAATTTCAATTGAATGTTCTTAGTATACCATTTTACGAAGATGAAATGGAGGGTCTCTCTTCTTATTTCCCTTCCTATCCTTTGGATTTCCCCTTCATTTTCCAACTGTCTAAGACGGCTAAGGGATTGAAAAGTTCCTTTTTTGATATACTTGCCGCCTCGGCGTAATCGAGACGCTTTTAATGTAACAGTCCACCCCAGTTAGATGAAGTGAATTTAAAAAGTGCCGGCGTATTACTCGCTAGCACTTTCTTTAGCTTATAAGCCCATTTTCTTCGCAATGATTCCTTTCATGATTTCATTTGTCCCTGCGTAAATCGATGCGACCGGAATATCCCGATAACGCCTCGCAATCTTATAATCTTCCATATAACCATAGCCCCCATGTAACCGCATACATTCCGAAGAGATTTCATGGGCGGTTTCAGTTAGCCAATATTTAGCCATGGACACTTTTTTAACAATTTCCTTGCCTTGTATATGATCTTCGATGAGCGATTCGAGAAACGTTTTTCCAAGTTCCACTTTTGTCGCCATTTCTGCTAGTTTAAATTGGGTATTCTGGAAAGAGGAGACCGGCTTTCCGAATGCTTTACGGGATTTCACATAATTAATGGTCATTTCAAGCATATCCTCGGATGCAATTTGCGCACCTATAGCTACGACGAGTCGCTCCTGTTGAAGCTTTTCCATGAGATATGGAAAGCCTTGACCTTCTTCACCAAGCAAGTTTGCGATAGGAACACGACAGTCTTCAAAGTATAGCTCTGCTGTATCTTGCGCATGAAGACCGACTTTGTCCAAGTTTCGGCCTTTTGTGAATCCTGGCGTCCCTTCTTCCACCACAAGGAGACTGATTCCCCGATGCTTCGGTTCAGCACTTGGATCCGTTTTTACGACGACGACGAATAAGTTACCATTGACCCCATTCGTGATAAACGTCTTTTGCCCATTCACAATATAATGATCCCCATCACGAATGGCTGTTGTCTGCACATTCGCCAAATCGGAACCTGTATCCGGCTCAGTCATTGCAATCCCTGTAATATAGTCTGCAGAGGTGCAACCAGGCAGCCAACGTTCTAATTGTTCTGGAGAACCATAAGCTTCGATATAAGGAACGACAATATCATTATGCAAACTAATACCGACTAAACTTGTACCGACCCTTTCCAACTCTTCCGTAATAACGACGCTAAAGGTAAAATCAAGTTCAAGCCCCCCGTAATCTTCGCTCACTTGCGGACAAAGAAAACCTAACTCGCCGAGACCTTTCCAAAACGACTTTGGGATAATCCCTTCCCTCTCCCACTTCTTATAGTTCGGCACCGCTTCATTTTGCAAAAATTTTCGAAGCGTTTTTCGGAACATGAGATGTTCTTCCCCTTCAAACCTGTATCTCCCCACTAGCAAGCCCCTTTCTTTTCATTCATTACGCCTTAACGTAAATGTAATACATTTCCAATGATTCCCGGCATGCGAAACGTGACTTGGAAATGCGTGGCAGACCGCAGCCATCCGCGCTCTAAATCCTATCAAAGCACGTTTATCAAACTTAAGCAACTAACAAGTTACAATTGTTCAAAAATACAGCCACCACACTTGGCACAACAGCGTCCAGAAAACGGAAAATCATTTTCTCCCTCGAAGTTCTATGAAGTTAATGCTATAATAGCATCATATCAATGAAAGCGCTGCCAAAATTTATTGTCCATGAGAGGAAGTGATACATTATGGAGCTAGTTCTTCACCAAAAGCTGGAACAAAAACTATTAATGACCTTTGAGCTTAGGCAAGCAATTGAACTATTACAATATTCTACTTTTGAACTCGAACAATTTATCAGGGAACAGGAACTTGAAAATCCTTTGATCGAATTGAAGGAAAAGGATGGACAAAATCAATATGAAGAGCGTATCCAAAGGGTTTCTCCGACATCGGACTCTTCTGAATCCCTGATTGAAAAAACCCGATCATTTGAGGCCAATATGAGAGATGAATTATTTGCACAAGCAAAATTCATGTTCTCAGATGAGCATAAGCGCTTCTTGTTGAGCACACTTATTTATAACTTGGATGATAACGGCTATTTAAATCTGCCGGATGGAGATTTTATGATATCCCTAAACTTGACCGACCTTGACATAGAACGAGGAATCCATTTACTCCAACAGTTTGCACCGCTCGGTACAGGTGCACGGTCGTTGAAAGAATGCCTACTATTACAGCTGCAGTACAGCTATCCAGATGAAAAAGAGGCGGAATATTTAGTGGACCATCATTTGCAGTTATTAGCAGATCGCAAATGGAATGAGCTATCAGTTTTGATGAAAATACCATTAGCAGAAGTGAAAAGGTTGTCTGATTTAATTCGTTCGCTGAATCCTCGACCATGTACGTTCATGGCCGATTTTGCAACCGATTATTTGAACCCGGATATAATCGTTGAATACATAAACGATGAATTTACATTCCACTTGAATGATGGCAATTTGCCTTCCATCCACATCCATCAAGATTACTCGGGTTATTTGCGAGGAAAAAGTGATGTTGCCAACTATATGCACGAGCATTACAAAAGCTATCAATGGCTTCTGAACAGTATTGAACAGCGACGTAATACAATTATCTCCATTATGCACGTACTGCTCGAAAAACAGAAAAACTTCTTCTTGACGGGACTTCAAGCATTGGAGCCCCTCACTTTGAAAGATGTGGCGGATGAGATTGGCATGCATGAGTCTACCGTCAGTCGTGCGACGGCGAATAAAGTCATTCAAACACCATTAGGCTCCTTCAATCTTCGGTTGCTTTTTACATCGAAGCTGGAAACGACCGATGGAAACAGCATCTCCCAAACAACCGTCAAATCCTTGCTAAAAAGCTTTATCGATCAGGAAGACAAATTCAAGCCCCATTCCGATCAAAAAATTGCCGACTATTTGAAATCCGAAAAAGGAATCACCATTTCCAGACGGACGATCAGTAAGTATCGGGAAGAACTGAATATCCCTTCTTCAAGTCGAAGGAAAGAGATTCGCGTATAAGAACAAAAGCGTAGGGCGCCTGCCTATACGCCCGGAGTCTAGACGGTAACTAACTCCATTCCTACTTATCCACAATGCGAGATTTTATAATTTCCTAGATAATAACAAAAGCGCAGGGCGTCTGGCGCTCAGAGTCTAGACGAAAGCAAAAAACGTCAAGGTAGCAAACTAACTACCTTGACGTTTTATTCGTATTAATTGGATGCAAGCACTTCATTTTTACGACGTTCGATCGCTTCCAAGCGTGCATCGTACTCTTCGACCGTCAACTTATGCTCGACGAAGTAGCGATTGCGCGGATGTGTGCGACATTCGTCCGAACAGCTGCGCATATAGAAATGCTCATTTTCCTCAGAGCAGAGGATCTTCGCATTACATTCAGGGTTCGCACAGTTCACATAGCGCTCACATGGCGTTCCATCGAAATGATCACGACCAACGACCACATGCTCCACCTGGTTGATCGGTACAGCAATCCGCTCATCGAATACGTACATTTGTCCGTCCCAAAGCTGTCCTTTTGCGACAGGATCTTTCCCATACGTGGCAATACCGCCATGCAATTGGCCTACATCTTCAAAGCCTTCGCGTACGAGCCAGCCAGAGAACTTCTCACAGCGAATGCCTCCTGTACAATATGTCAGGATTTTCTTCCCTTCGAACATCTCCCGGTTCTCTTGAATCCATTCCGGCAAATCACGGAAGTTTTCAATGTCCGGACGAACTGCCCCCCGGAAATGTCCTAAATCGAACTCATAATCATTCCTTGCATCGATGATAATCGTATCCTCTTCCTGCATTTGCTTGAACCATTCTTCAGGGCTTAAGCGTTTTCCTGTCAATTCATTCGGATTGATATCTTCATCCAAACTTAAATTGACAATTTCTTTACGCGGACGCACATGCATTTTCTTAAACGCATGACCGTCTGCTTCATCGATTTTAAATACGATATCGCTGAAACGCTCATCACTTCTCAACAGTTCCATATAGGCATCTGTCTGCTCAATCGTACCGGAACATGTTCCGTTGATTCCTTCTGTTCCGACTAGGATACGACCTTTCAAACCGATTTCCTTACAAGCTGCCAAATGTTCCGCTGCGAACGTTTCTGGGTCTTCGACAGGTACATATTTATAGTACAGAAGAACCCGATAAGCATTTTTCTCCATTTTTCCAACCACCTTGTTTTTTATAATTGCATGTTATAGCCAACAACCGGATCGGATGATACATATGGTTTTGTCAACATACAAAAGCAATCCCGTATTCACAAAATCCGGGACCTTGACATTATAACACATGGCCGTTGTCGAAAAAAGGATTTTCCATGTCAAAATGGACGATGCAAATCGCTTGGCAGCATTTTTCATACACCTATAAATTATAGATTCGTAGTTTTTTCAAAGTTAGCAAACTAATATCTTCCGTTTTTTTGTCAATCCTTGGTTTGCTTTTCATTTTCATGTATACTAGTAGAATAGAATTACCGACTGAATTCGACATTATCTAACTAGATTTTTGAAACTATTTCTAGATTCGCCCGTCTAACTTTCTATAACTAAAAAAGGAGTATTCTGTATGAAAAGAACACATCGGAAACGTCGCTCTTTCTGGATCGACATGACATTTTCCATCGCTATCATCACTCTTACGGTAGCCGCTATCTATTTAATTTCACAGGCATCCAAAAAGGATACCGCGTCCTCGGGTGGAGCAGCTCCTACACCTATTACGATCGACACAATCGACTCAAACTATCCGGGCATTAAAATCATTATTGAGACATCAAATGATCCTTTTTCACCATTCGCGATTCAGTATCCACAAAGCAAACATAGCCATTTCAACGATGAAATTTCAACATACATAAAAAAAGCGAAGCAAGATTATTTGGTGAAAATGAATGACAAAAAACAGAAGGATAACGCTAAGACCGGGGAACTGAATATTTCTTTTGAAACGCTTCAATTCAATTCCAGCCATTATTCATTTGTTCTGCTAACCAATCGCTATAGCGGAGGCGAAAACGGATCAACTGAAATTCGTTCTTTTCACTTAAATCCGGAAACTGGAGAAGTAATTTCTATAGAAGATCTTTTCAATCATGATTTAACGAATTTGGAACAGATTGCGCCGCTTGTCCGTGACATCTTATACATGGATCCGGCATTGAACGGGATGCTCTCTTCGGAAGATGTAGAGCGGTATACTGAACCTAAATGGGAAAATTACCAGAACTTCGCGCTTACCGATGAATCTCTCATTTTTTATTTTGCTGAGAACACAGTGGCAGCCGACACTGCCGGACCACCAATTATCACTATTCCCCTTCAAGAGGGCAATGAGTGGCTAGCCGATGAATTCAAACTACTAGACACGACGACAGACCAAGTAGAAATGGATGATCCGGTGGACAACATCGACGGCAACAAGGAAAATGACCCTATTCCGGATAACACCGATCGTCAACCTGTACACAATCAAGACGACAGCGAAACAGACGGAACGGACATTGACCATACTGACGAAACAGATAACGTAACAGATGCCGACACTTCCACAGAGACAGTTGTGAAGAAAGTAGCCCTGACATT
Organism: Sporosarcina sp. ACRSM; assembly: GCF_022346545.1. Taxonomy (GTDB): domain Bacteria; phylum Bacillota; class Bacilli; order Bacillales_A; family Planococcaceae; genus Sporosarcina. Next base: position 53,971 of record NZ_JAKRNU010000005.1, read on the forward strand.
TGACGACGGTCCTGACCCGAAAGTGACGATGCAAATCCTTGATACTTTAAAGAAGTATGATGCAAAAGCAACATTCTTCATGCTTGGCAGCCGGGTCGAATATTACCCTGAAATCGCTAAACATGTAGCAGACGCAGGTCATGAATTAGGGAATCATACATGGACCCATCCTGATTTAACAAAAGCCGGTCTTGATAAAATCGACAAAGAGATTGAACGCACCTCTTCAATTATTGAGGAAGTGACCGGAATAAAATCGACTTCTTTCCGTCCGCCTTACGGTGCAGTGAATTCTACAGTACGTAGTCAAACGGATTTACCTGTTGTTTTATGGGATGTCGACACTCTCGATTGGAAACATAGAAATGCCGAACAACTCCTCGTTAACGTTCAAAATTCAGTGAAAGACGGTAGCATCATCCTTATGCATGATATCCATCAAGCGACGGCCGATGGGCTCGATGCCGTTCTCACATACTTACAAAGTGAAGGATTCACGTTTGTCACCGTATCAGAATTAGATTGAAACCAGACCTCCTGAACAAGTGCTAGCACTGTTCAGGAGGTCTTTTTCAAATCCTTCTTCATGGCTGTTTTGAGCTTCAAAAGAAAATTTCCCCAAAAATTCACCACGACTTTGTTATATACAAACTAACACAAATTTGTTATACTTCAATTAGAACAACGAGGAGGTGCCATGGTGCTTATTCATATTGAACCATCATCAAGTATCCCGATTTATACACAATTGACCCATCAGTTGATCATACTCATTGCTCAAGGGCAATTGAAAGCAGGTGATACATTGCCTTCTGTCAGGTCTTTGGCTTCAGACTTAGGCATGAATATGCATACCGTAAATAAGTCCTATCATGAGCTTGAAAAAAAAGGGCTCATTCAAATCGTTCCCAAATCAGGTGCAGTCATAAACCCAATTCCCCGTGACGGAATAGCTGAGGTGCATCGACTGCGAATTGTCGAAGAGTTAGAACCTATTATTGCTGAAGCGATTGCACTGGGGATGACTTCGGAAGGAATCGAAACGCTTACTTCTACCATCATTTCTACTTTGAAGGAGGAATCTTAAATGACTCTGACGATTTTCCTTGTCATGATTGCCTTTATTATCATCATGCAGGCTTCCATTCCGTTTTTACTGAAAAAAACGCTCGCTTTCGGTGTCACCATTCCCGAAGGTTATACCGATCATAAAACCGTCACTGCTTCCAAAAAAGCCTATTCGGCTATTTGTTTACTACTTGGTACAGTCGCTCTTTTGGGGTATGCAATCTGGGCCAATCAGCCAGTACTTTCCGAAGAACACATCGTTCTAATCGGATTGGGTATTCAGTTTGGAATCTTATTGATCAGCATGGTGCTTTACCTCTACTTCCATGCGAAAATAACCCGTTTGAAACGCTCGCAAAACTGGGGGTCAGACTTGAAGCAAGTGCGTATTGCTGATTTAGCTATCCGATCGAAAGATGAAATGCTACCGACTGCTCTATACGCCTTACCGATCGTGATCACCATCGGACTGATTGCCTATACGGCAACCCAATATGGGAATATGCCCGATCTGATCCCGACACATTGGGGCCCGAACGGTCAACCCGATGCATTTAGTGAAAAGACGCCCTTTTCGGTTGTCGCCCTCTTACTTATCTTGCTTGTCATGCAAGGGATGATGCTCGGTATCCATGCGCTGACCAAACAATCCGGCATTAAACTAAATGCCGCGAAAAGCAAAACTTCGCAAATCCAGCAACTGTCATTCCGGAAGTATACAAGTTGGTTTCTGTTTATGACCAGTTTTTTGATCACAATTCTATTCGGTTTTTTACAACTTGTCACGATCCATGAAGGGCTTGGCAATGAGGTCATCATGCTCGCCTTCCCACTCGGCTTTTTGTTTGTCATACTGATTGCAACTGCAGTTTACGCCTTTAAAGTCGGGCAGGGCGGCTCAAGGATTGACGTCCTAGTGGAAGACGAATCCGCTCCAGGGATTACCGATGTTGACGACGATCAATACTGGAAAGCCGGTGTCTTTTATGTCAATAAAAATGATCCTTCCATTTTTGTTGAAAAGAGATTCGGGGTCGGCTGGACGATCAATTTCGGAAACCCAATCGGCTATCTTATCCTCTTCGGTCCAATTTTACTCATAATCGCCATTAGTTTACTTCTATAATTGGTAAAACACGAATAAGGCTTACCAAAAAGGGATGCTCATTGATCGATGAGCATCCCTTTTTTCTTATTTGTATAGGAACGATTAACTGAATATGCTTGTACTATGAAGTGGCTGTAGTCTTGCTTTCGGGTCGACGTAAGCTTTTGCGTGGTTCACGGCAATTGGCGCTTCTCCAAGTCCGACAGCAATCAGTTTTACTTTTCCATCATAATTCGTAATATCCCCTGCTGCGTAAATTCCTTCAATATTCGTCTCCATACGGGAATTGACCAAGACGGAGTTTTTGTCCATTTCAAGTCCCCATTCCTTCAGCGGTCCAAGCGAAGAGATATTGCCGTAGTTGACGATTAAATGATCGATTGGCATATGTTGCTCGGTACCATCTTTTTCAGCAAGGAGTATTCCGCTTACGTTTCCATTTTCCCCTTCAATCGCTTTGATTGCACGGGAAGTTAACACGTTCACTTTCGATTCCATCAGTTGATTGACACTTGTTTCGTGGGCTGTGAAACGCTCACGGCGATGGACTAACGTCACTGTTGAAGCGATGTCTTCCAGCATAAGCGCCCAGTCAACCGCTGAATCGCCTCCTCCACATACGAGCACTTCTTTATCTTTAAAGAGGGATAAATCTTTGATGCCGTAGTGCAACGTCTTCCCTTCAAACTCCACTTCTTCCTTCAAACCGATTTTACGGGGCTGGAATGCACCGATTCCCGCTGTCAATAATATCGTACGTGTCAAATGCACGCCTTTATCCGTTTGAAGGACAAAATGATCGCCATCACGCGTTGCTGATAGCGCCGTCTCCCCTAGCAGGATTTCCGGCTTTGCATAATGGGCTTGTGTCACTAAATTTGCAACAAAGTCCTTTGCAAGGATTTTAGGGAAACCACCCACATCATAAATATATTTATCTGGATACAACTCAATGAGCTGGCCCCCAAGCTGAGGCAAGCTATCGATGATTTTAACGGACATCTCCCGCATTCCTGCGTAAAATGAAGCGAAAAGCCCTGTCGGACCTCCCCCGATTATTGTAATATCGACGATTTCTTTATCCATATATAAACACTCCAATTAGAATAGTCTTGGATGAAAATTCATTCTTTCCGATCCACTCATCTCATTATCTAACAAATTGCAATAAAACTCACTTAATGTGTTTTGGTATTCGCCATTTTTTTTTAACGGACACAACTTTTACACATTAACCTTCTGCATGCGTTTTACAAAACGCCAAAACAATTTCTTTTTCGTCGTCTTCCATTTCAAAATCGAGGGGCTTTTCCGTCGATCGTTCGAAGAAATGATAAGTGGCAATCCATTCTTTCTCACCTTCCACTGCAAAAATGACCCGCAGTCCCGTTCCTCCTTCCGCATATAACTCATCCTCTTCATCCACTGTAAAATAGAGTCGAAATTCATATCGATCTCCACTTATGATTCCTGTCGGATCAACCATTTGTTCAACAATGTATTCATTTATTTCCATAATTGCTCAGCCTCTCATGTACATTCATTGGATTTGGGCGATGAAATCACCACTCTCCATACTACATCATTCTCAAGTGAAAAGGGTAAATTTCAAAATATTCCCCTGAAAATCCGGGTTTCATAAATTTTTTTTGCAATCTCTTCGAACTTCATGAACAATAGAGACTGTAAAAGTTTTTGTCACTAATCATTTTGGGGGGATTCGCATGCTTACATTTGAAGATTATCAATACACTAGACCTGATATGAACAAACTGAAAGAAGAGTTTGACGTTCTGTTGCAAAGTTTCCGTTCTGCCACTTCATCAGAACAGCAAAACGAGATTATGCAAAAAGTCAATGCCATCAGTAATGATTACTCAACGCAGGCCAACCTTGTCTATATTCGAGCATCCATCGATACAAACGATGCATTTTATCAACAAGAGCGCGATTATTTCGATGAAATTGGTCCTGAATACCAGGAGCTGGAAACCGCTTACTATAAAGAGTTGGTAGCCACCCCTTTCCGCTCCGAACTCGAGGAGAAATGGGGGTCGCAGCTGTTTGCACTGGCCGATAATGCCATTAAGTCTTTTTCACCGAAAATCATCGGCCTATTACAAAAAGAAAACAAGCTGACTTCCGATTATTCTAAACTGATCGCGTCCGCACAAATCGAATTTGACGGAAAAACGTTGACGCTCGCCCAAATGGGACCTTATGCAGAATCGCCAAACCGGGCTGTCAGAAAAGCGGCAATGGAAGCTTCTTATCAGTTCTATGCTCATAACGGGGAGAAATTAGATGCCATCTATGATGGTCTCGTTAAACTGCGGCATGAAATGGCGACAACCCTCGGCTTTCAAAACTTTGTCGAACTTGGCTATGTACGCATGAACCGCATCGACTATGATGCCGACATGGTCAAAAAATTTCGGGAGCAAGTGCGGGAACATATTGTACCGCTGACAAATCGGCTGTACAAACGCCAGGCAGAGCGTATCCAAGTGGATACATTGAAATTTTATGACCAATCCCTTAATTTCTTGACAGGCAATGCAACTCCACAAGGTTCCCCTGAATGGATCATCGAGAACGGGAAAAAAATGTATGCGGAACTGTCACCCGAAACAGATGAATTTTTCAAGTATATGACCGATAAGAACCTATTGGATGTCGAAGCGAAGCAAGGAAAAGAAGCGGGAGGGTACTGCACTTATATCGATAACTATGAATCACCTTTCATTTTCTCCAATTTCAATGGAACTTCAGGTGATATCGATGTCTTGACACATGAAGCCGGGCACGCCTTCCAAGTCTATTCAAGCCGGCATATCGGCATTCCGGAATATATGTGGCCAACCTATGAAGGTGCAGAAATCCATTCGATGAGTATGGAATTTTTCACATGGCCTTGGATGGAACTGTTTTTCAAAGAACAGACCGACAAATACAAATTCGCGCATTTAAGCGAAGCCCTGCTCTTTTTGCCTTATGGAGTCGCAGTGGACGAATTTCAGCATGTCGTCTATGAAAAACCGGAAATGACACCTAAAGAACGAAAAGCCGCTTGGAAACAAATTGAACAGACGTATTTGCCGATGCGTGATTATGATGGGATTGAATTTCTAGAATCGGGCGGCGTGTGGCAACGTCAAGCTCATATTTACACTAGTCCGTTCTATTACATCGATTACACACTTGCACAAATTTGTGCTTTCCAATTTTGGAAGCGGTCCCGTGAAAACCACGATGCGGCCTGGAAAGACTATTTACATCTTTGTACACTAGGCGGATCCAAATCGTTTACTAAACTAGTTGCAGAAGCGAACTTATTATCGCCTTTCGAAGACGGTTGTGTGGAGTCTGTCATCGGTACAATCGAGGCTTGGCTCGATTCGGTTGACGATAAATCTTTATAAAGTGAAACTTCAATCAGTGGGGGTTTTCCTCATCCCCCACTGATTGAGGGGAGCACAAGCTAAAAGCGTCACGTCCTGTGACAACGCTTGTGTGACCAACATCGTGTTGGCCCGAACCAATCGGGCTTTTATCTTCCTTTAATGGATGCCCAAACTACCCGCTGTAGGAAGGCGACTTAAGTTCGCGGCGTCCTGTAAGTGCCTTAATTTCTGCAAAAAGCGCAGAAATTAAGGCAAATCGAACCCTTCGCTGTCCGATTGGCAGTTGATCTCCCACCTATCCTTATCGTTTTACTTAAGTCTTGAGGTGGGAGTCTTACTGCCCGTTAATGCGGGATAAAAAGGCAAAACGGAGTTAGCCCATTCATGAGGGTAACTCCGTTTTATTCAGTCCAGTTGGTTATCCAGCCCACCGTCGTAAATCGTATACTGATTTTTCCCATTTTCCTTGGATAAATAAAGTGCACGATCCGCCTTTTCATAAAGGGATTCAAATCGATCATGTTCCGATGCTACCGCGATACCGATACTAATGGAGACCCCAAGATTTTCAATATGGCCTAAAGCATCGAATGATTCGTTGATCTTTACGATTAACTGGCAGGCCAGCTGACGAATTTCCGTTGCACCTATATCCGAGAATAGGCCAACAAATTCATCTCCGCCAATCCTCGCAGAAAAATTCTTCTCGCCGACAATCTCTTGAATCGTTTTTGCCGCCAGCTGTAAAACCCGGTCCCCTTCCCCATGCCCCAAAGAATCATTAATCATTTTAAAATTATCCAGATCAATCATCATCAATGCAAGTGAACGTTGTTTATTTTCCAACCGTTTGTGAACCTCTTCCTCAAGGGCTACACGGTTTTTCAGTCCAGTTAGGCTATCATGGAAAGCAAGATGAATCGGCCTTGCGACGAGACGGGCGATTAAAAAGGAAAGGCTGACTGCACCGATTAAAATCAACAGTAATTGTTGGACGAACTCATTGCGATATTGCCCAAGCAAACCGGAGAATTCAGCGTCGTTATAAATGATTTCAATAACCCGTTGCGTTGAAATGCCCCTCTTTTCGTCAGCATTATAGGGAATGTAGCGATAGGTTACACGGTGTTTTCCCATACTTTGAATACGTTCCTGTACCTTGCCGCTTAAAACAGCCTCCCGCAACAATGGTCGCATTTCCGGTGATATCTCTTTATCGTATTTAGCAGCTTCCGTCTCACCAAATCGAAATCCCTCAGAATTATAGATTTGAATGGAATTAACGGACTCGTATCTGCTCTTTAATGTGTCCATTGTTTTTATGAAATTGAACTTTTCGAAAATACCATGATTTTCAAGTGATATGCCAAGTTCCAATAGATAATGATTGTCTGGGGTTGGCACGTAACTAAACTTTTTGATTTCCCCATTGTATTGCTGTAAATCCAGTCCATCATGCGAAAATTTGTCTCCCGCTCTTCTTTCGTTCAATAATTCGGCAAATGCGGAACAACACTTATTGAAATCTAGACCGATATCCGGCTCGAAACTACTGTAAACCACCTGATTACGTGTATCGATGACATAGATATCCATCCCGAATCGCTCTTTCAATGCTTGAAAATCCCATCTTTCAAAATCATTTTCCTTTTCATACAAAGCAAGCATTTCATCCGAATATCCCCTCATTTCATCGGCAATTTGATAGTCCATTAAATTGTAAACGTTATCAATTGTAGTCAGTGATTCGACAATTTTGTCTTCAACTAGGCTTATTTCGGTTTCATGGCCAATGCGAACGCGTTCCTTCAACTTTCCGTAATCAAAAAAAGCGATCACGAAAGATACTGCCAAGGAAAAAGCAATCAAAATCAACGTCAGTTGCATTCTAAAATACTTGTTCACTTTTCTCTCTCCTCCACTTTCGTCCGTTATCGCCCCTTGGAATTAATTTCCCTTATCTAGTTTAGCTTACTATTATGAGAAAAGACATATCTTTATAGAGTTTTCTGTAACTATTGTCCTTTTAAATAAACAATAAAAGTCTATTTTGCACGACCTCTTGCATGGTTTCTCAATCTGGACAAAATAAAATGCAGGACGCCAGTGGACGTCCTGCATTTTTAAGATTGTTATTTTAAGTTAATCCGATCGCATTGCCATTTTCGTCGATATCCATCTGAAGAGCAGCTGGCGTTTTTGGCAACCCCGGCATCGTCATAATATCACCCGTCAGACAAACGAGGAAACCGGCTCCCAACTTCGGAATGATTTCACGCACGGTGATGACAAAGCCTTCGGGACGTCCAAGCAGTTTAGGATCATCCGAAAATGAATACTGGGTTTTCGCCATACAAATCGGCAATGTTTCCCATCCGTTCTTTTCAATTAGCTGCAGATCTTTCAAAGCTTGGTCAGTTAACCTAACACTTTCGCCACCGTACACTTTTTGAACGATCGTTGTCAGCTTGTCATGGATCGATTGTTCTACATCGTATAAATGCGTAAACTGAGTCGGTTCCTCCATTAAACCGACGACTTCTTTGGCCAAGGCGATTCCGCCTTCACCGCCTTCTTCCCAAACATTCGTAAGCGCTACTTTCACATCATTTGCTCTGCACCAATCCAGCACCACCTGATGCTCATCAGAGGTATCTGTGATAAAACGGTTCAATGCAACGACCGGTTTTACGCCAAATGCGTGAACCGTATCAATATGTTTAGCCAAGTTTGCGATCCCAGCAGCAACCGCCTGTACATTCTCAATGCCTAACGCCGATTTCGATACGCCTCCATGCATTTTGAGCGCACGGATCGTCGCGACGACTACAACGACATCGGGTGCAAATCCGCCTCTCCGTGCTTTGATATTCATAAACTTCTCCGCACCGAGATCGGAGCCGAATCCAGCTTCAGTCACTACAATATCAGCCAATTGACGTGCCGTATTTGTCGCGACCAACGAATTGCAACCATGCGCAATATTCGCAAACGGTCCCCCATGGATCAACGCGGGCGTTCCCTCCATCGTCTGGACCAGATTCGGCTTGAACGCTTCTTTCAGAAGCAATGTCAGCGCCCCTTGTACCCCTAGATCACGAACCGTCACCGCTTCCTTATCATATGTGTAGCCGATCACGATCCGGGCAATCCGCTCTTTCAAATCTTGCAAGCTAATCGCCAAGCAGAACACAGCCATAATTTCAGAAGCGACTGTGATGTCGAAGCCATCCTCCCGTGGGACCCCTTGAGCCGGCCCACCAAGTCCGATCGTCACTTTCCGGAGCGCCCGGTCGTTCATATCTAAAACGCGTTTCCACGTAATTCTACGCGGATCGAGCCGCAATGCGTTTCCTTGATGTAAATGATTATCGATCATTGCACTCAGTGCATTATTTGCAGTCGTAATCGCATGGATATCCCCGTTAAAATGCAGGTTGATCTCTTCCATCGGCAATACTTGCGCATAACCGCCGCCCGTTGCACCGCCTTTTATACCCATGACAGGACCCAAGGATGGTTCCCGCAAAGCAACCATCGTCTTTTCGCCCAGTTTTGATAATGCATCGGCCAATCCGACGGTAACCGTCGATTTTCCTTCTCCAGCCGGTGTCGGGCTAATCGCCGTTACAAGTACGACTTTTCCGTCCGCGCTCTTTGTGGGCAATTGGGAGACATCAATCTTCGCTTTGTATCGCCCGTAAGGTTCTACCGCATTTTCTGGTATACCTGCTTTCTCCGCAATTTCGGCAATCGGTTGCATCGTTGCCTGGGATGCGATTTGTAAATCCGTTAATGGAATGACTTTTTCTGTCATATTTAATGCCACCTTTCATCACCTATAGTATAGGTCATATCCACATATATAGGGTAGTCATTTTTGTGAAAAATACTGACAGAAAAGTTATTTCGATATCCGGAGCGCCACTTTCCCGAACTGTTTGCTTTCTGCAATATAATCAAACGCTTGCTGTGCCTCATCCAGCTGGAACACGCGATCGATGACCGGCCGCATAGCGTATGTTTCAATATGGGCAAGCATCTCCCGCAGCTCTTCACGGCTTCCCATCGTTGAACCGAATAACTGATATTGACCATAGAAAAACGATCGTAAATCGAAGTCAACGACATCTTCCGTTGTCGCTCCAAACACAACGATACGACCGCCCTTTTTCAAAACGCTTAAAGAGCGGTTAAACGTTGCTTTACCGACACTTTCAATGACAAGATCGATTGTCTCATCCTTCAATTCCTTCTTCCAGTCCCCATTCGTATCAATCGCTCGATCGGCCCCTAGTTCAAGTGCTCGTTTCCGCTTCTCTTCACTGCGAGATGTCACGATGACACGTGCCCCGATATTTTTGGCAAACGAAATCAAGTAATTCGCCACACCGCCACCCGCACCGGGGATGAATACCGTATCTCCCTTTTTCAATCCGCCCTGCGTAAAAAGAGCCCGGTATCCTGTCAGCGCGGATAAAGCTAGCACTCCCGCTTCTTCCCAAGTGAGATGAGCAGGCTTCTTTTCCAGTTGTTCTTCGGAGATAACGATTTTCTCGGCGAATGTTCCATGATCGGGCATGCCCAACAAATCGAACTCTTTTGGCGGGGCATCGCTATTTTCAAACCACCGTAGTGATGGATTGATGATCACTTCATCTCCAACCTTCACATTCTTCACATTTTCACCGATCGATTCAACGATCCCTGCACCATCCGACCCTAATATCAATGCTTCCGGCGCATTTCCTCTCCGTGCAGGAATATATAAATCCCGGCGATTTAAGCCAGCAACCTTCAGGGAAACAATGACTTCCTCATTCTTGGCAATCGGTTCTTCCATATTCCCTACTTTCAATTCTCCCGCTTCATGAATAAATGCTTTCATAGCCCTCTCCCTTTCCTTTACAAGTAATCAAAACATCCACTGTATTCAATCATACTTGAAGATTTACCTATTTTCATATAAAAAGCGTAAAAGGCATTTTCCCTTTACGCTTTTCATTCGTTAGCCGTTTGTTGTAAAGTGACCACAACAATTTCCGGCTGATTCAACATCCTGATCGGTATGATACTATTTCCAAGGCCGCGACTTATAATCATTCGACTTCCATTTTCCTCATGAACGCCTGATGTATAGTTCGGGAACCAGCCTTCTCCCGGCGATACAAGCCCTCCGATTCCTGGAATCCGAAATTGTCCGCCATGTGCATGCCCGCTAAAAACGACATCTATGCCTTGTTCGACATAGACTTCGAATTGTTCCGGCCTATGGGATAATAGTACTTTGAATCGTTCGTCCGGCACTTGTCGAAACGTCCGTTGAATCGATGCCTTCACTGTAATATCGTCCTCTTGTTCACTTGCTAATGGATCCTCAATTCCACCTATTACAATCGACTGGTCGGGTGGCCGTGTAATTCTATACGCTTCATCTGTTAATACATAAACGCCCAATCTTTCAAGCGCGCCTTTTATATGTTCTACATCATTTGTCGCAATTTCATGATTACCGGTCACATAATAGATCGGCGCAACTGTTTGAAGCGCCTCTACAAGCCGCAAGCTTTGTTCAAGATGATAGCGGTTGCTATCGACCAAATCGCCGGTAATGAAAATCACATCAGGCGCGATCGTCCTCACTTTGCGCACAACCACTTCGTGATCTTGGCCATAAACGGCATCATGTAAATCCGATAGTTGGACAATTGTGTAGTGATGAAATGCATCGGGTAGTTTTTCTGAGATGAGGGTATAATGCGTAATACCGACTGTCGCATTACTTCGGTAAAGCTCAAAAACACAAAGACCCACTAGTAGAAATAGTAAAAAGCATCTCTTCTTCGTGAATCGTCGTAAATGCTTTCCATTGCTCTTTTTCGGGGATGTCGATGCAGTCATAACCAGCGCTTTTTCATTTTTGCCAGCTCTAGTAACTCAAGGACTTCTTTTTTCGGCAATTCAGTTAAAATCGCCAATAATTCACGTTCTGCCAACCTTCTCCCTTTCCCGCTCCGATACCGTTCTTTATTTTGCGCATCGATTTCGGCATATAACTCATCCATTGACTCTATTTGTTCACCTGTTTCCACCTCGCTCATCATCGACTCTCTCAACTTTTCGTAGAGCATTTCCGCATTTGTTGCGCCAGATGTTTTAAATGGAGTCGAGGTATTCCCAGTCCCTAAGATGAGTTCGTCCGTCGAAACATTGAAGCGTTCAGAAATTTTTGCAATCCAAGCGGCAGATGGTGCATTTTTTCCTTTTTCCCAATCTTTAATACGGCTTGCAGATGTACCGATGGCGGTTCCAAAGGCCATCATCGATAATCCGCGTTGTTCTCTTAACTGCTTTAAACGCATACCAAAATCTTCTTTGTTCCATTCAATCACACTTACGCCCCCTTAATATTTCACTTTCTATCTCTATTATTTTTTAATCGGAGGTTTCTGTCAATCAATTTTTTGATTTTTCTATAAAACTTATTCAGTATCCCGTTTTTTGACGTTCATAGTTTTCTTCGTTTTTTGCTATGTATGCCTTTATAATGTCTTCATTTGTAAATCCAAGCTTCTTCGCAATCGCTCCGTAATGAATCCAAATCTCCTGGTAAGCTTCCATTGTAAGCTCATTTAAAAAACGATGAATGACTGCAGTTGTCTTCAAGAATAATTGTGTCAGATTTCCTTCCACTTCCCCTTCTGGCCAGTCTGAAAGGGTATCCAGCTCTTTTTCAATCCCAAGCGATAGGAGAAAATGAATGGAGTCTACATACTCTTCAAGGATGACAGTTTCTTCCGACGGCCCTTTTTGACTCCAAAATTTAAAACAGCGTGTTTCATTGGCAAGCTCAGCCAATTCTACGAGAAGTGCCAGGCCTTTTTCTAAAAAGACATCTGTCTGTTTGTCCCGATTTTGTTGGATAAAAGCATCCAGTTCCCGTTGCATAGAAAATAATGTTGTTAGTTGCATAAAAAAACCTCCACTTTTTTTGAATTTCTTGAAACCAAATCATTCAGTCATCCGTATAAGAGAGTACCATAAAATTAGTAAGGGGGATCTGTCATGGGCTTTCTGATCCGCTTAGCCATTATTGCACTCATCATTTATCTATTTTACCGTGGAATTCGTTATTTAACTGACGCCAAACGGAAATTGGATGAGGCATACGAACAAGAGCAATTTTATTTTTATGACGATGTAAAAAATGTGCGGAAAAATTTCTTCATCACGTACAAAGGTGCACTTTTCGAAGGTGAAAAGTATTTGGGAACCACTCATGATTCCATCGATGTCGTCTCCATTTTTGTTTGGGTAAAAGACGAAGCGAAACTACAAGGATTTACAAAAGACGATTTCCAATTCCTCAAGTCAGAAATTCTATCCAATTATCCAAAAGCGGACATCAGCTGGAAAAACCCTATCGAACAATTGATGAAATAAACAAAAGCGCAGGGCGGCTGGCGCCCAGAGTCTGGATGACGATAGAAAGCCCGGATATCTTTCGGGCTTTTTCTTATACTTTTGTCAGCCCAGGTAAATTGACACCGAGCAGATAAAGAAGTCCGATACCATAAGCAATGGCTATTACAAAAAATCCTACCCGGAATGCCGTATGCCTTGTTTTATGTCGGAACATCTGCATGCCGATGTAAGCACCGATGCCTCCCCCTAAAAGAGCAAGCAGCCATAGATTCCGTTCGGGTATACGCTTCTGTTTCTTTTTCGCCTGATTTTTATCATACCCCATCGCAGCGAACGCCCAGATCGACATGAACATGATCCAGCTGACGAGCACAGACTCCATTCGCTCCCCCTCCTTTTCTCTTTTCCCATTTTACACCATTTCGGTACAAATAAAAACCACCCCGCGTCCCGGAGTAACTCCGTTTCACGAGGCGGTTTCTTAATTTGATTCTTATTTTGCGATTGATTTTTTTGCTGCTTCTGCTAGTTGTGCGAATGCTTGTGCATCTGTTACAGCTAGATCAGCTAGCATTTTACGGTTTACTTCGATACCAGCAACTTTCAATCCGTGCATAAGTGTGCTGTAAGATAGACCGTTTGTACGTGCTGCCGCATTGATACGTGTGATCCAAAGTTTACGGAATTCACGTTTCTTTTGACGACGGTCACGGTATGCATAGTTAAGTGATTTCATCACTTGTTGGTTTGCAACTTTGTAAAGTCTATGTTTTGACCCGTAGTAGCCTTTTGCTAATTTTAATACTCGATTACGACGCTTGCGCGACACTGTTCCACCTTTTACGCGTGGCATAGTTCATTACCTCCTGCTTTTCTGTCCGATTGTTTTTTGCTTATTACATGTATGTGATCATTTCGCGAATGCGTTTGTAGTCGCCTGAAGAAACGAGGGAAGCTTTACGCAAATGACGTTTCGCTTTCGTCGACTTGTTTGCAAAAAGGTGACTTGTGTAAGCACGGCCACGTTTTACTTTACCAGCTCCGGTTTTTTTGAAACGTTTCGCTGAGCCGCGGTGAGTTTTCATTTTTGGCATGATCTGTTCCTCCTAAATCTTTCGTTGTTACTGTTTTTCTGCAGTTGGCGCAAGCACTAGGAACATGCTGCGGCCTTCCATCTTCGGTCGTTGTTCAACCGTCGATACATCTTTGCACGCTTCTGCGAAGCGGTCAAGGACACGTTGTCCGATTTCCTTGTGCGTGATGGCACGTCCGCGGAAACGGATGGACGCTTTCACTTTGTCGCCTTTTTCAAGGAACTTGATCGCGTTACGCAATTTTGTCTGAAAATCATGCTCATCGATCGTCGGACTTAACCGGACTTCTTTGACTTGAATGATTTTCTGATTTTTACGTACTTCACGGTCCTTTTTCTGCTGTTCGAATTTGAACTTCCCATAGTCCATGATACGAGCTACTGGGGGTTTCGCTTGCGGAGCGACAAGGACGAGATCCAAATTCACACGAGCGGCAATTTCCAATGCCTCGTTGCGGGATTTGATTCCGAGCTGTTCGCCGTTATGATCGATAATGCGCAACTCGCGGGCACGGATGCCCTCATTTACGTACATGTCTTTGCTAATAGTAATCCACCTCCGGATATTATCTCGCGAATACATGGTTTGGGTATACCGCCTGGTTAGGTCGGTCCCACAGGTCCATCCAATAAAAAAAGGTAGACAAATGTAATTTGTCTACCCGCGTATGTGTACGCACATCAAGATGTACGGCACGTTCACTCATGTGCTGACCTGTCAACAACGGTTAGGCGTCAAACAGGTGAGAAGCGGGTAGCCTCTTCTTATACCACAAACTGTATTCAGTCATTACTAACCTTAATTACTTTAACATGGATAAAGATATGTGTCAATTACTTTTTTCGAAAAGAGTTAGACGTTGACCACTTCGTCTTTTAATTTCGCCAGGAATGCTTCGAATGGCATACTTTCCGATTTTTGTTCTCCGTATTTACGGACATTCACTTCACCGGATTCCACTTCTTTGTCACCAAGCACTAGCATATAAGGCACTTTTTGCATTTGGGCTTCCCGGATTTTATAACCGATTTTTTCGTCACGGCTATCGATATCCACCCGGAATCCTGCTGCCACTAGCTTTTCACGAATTCCATCAGCGTAGTCGAAATGAGCATTCGGTGAAACTGGGATCACTTCGACTTGAACAGGTGCAAGCCAAGTCGGGAATGCCCCTTTGTATTCTTCGATAAGGAAAGCAACGAAACGCTCCATCGTCGAAACGACACCTCGGTGAATGACGACTGGACGATGGTGTTTACCGTCCTCTCCGACATACGTCAAGTCAAAACGTTCAGGTTGCAGGAAGTCCAGTTGTGCAGTGGAGAGCGTCTCTTCCATTCCGATTGCTGTTTTCACTTGAACATCAAGCTTCGGTCCGTAGAAAGCTGCCTCCCCAATCGCTTCTACATAGTCTAGCTCCATTTCGTCCATCGTTTCTTTTAACAAACGTTGTGCATGTTCCCACATTTCATCATCATCGTAATATTTCTCCGTATCTTCTGGATCACGATAAGAAAGACGGAAGGAATAATCTTTGATATCGAAATCTTTATAGACATCGATAATGAGCTGAACAACACGTTTGAATTCTTCTTTAATTTGATCCGGTCGCACAAAAATATGTGCATCATTCAATGTCATCCCACGGACACGCTGTAAACCGGATAGCGCCCCGGACATTTCATAGCGGTGCATCATACCGAGCTCTGCAATTCGGATAGGTAAATTCCGATAAGAATGGATGCCGTTTTTGTAAATCATCATATGATGCGGGCAGTTCATCGGACGAAGGACAAGATCCTCATTGTCCATGCTCATGACTGGGAACATGCCATCTTGGTAGTGACCCCAGTGACCAGATGTTTTATAGAGTTCTACACTTCCGAGTACCGGTGTATACACATGGTCATAGCCTAGTTTTTCTTCTTTATCGACGATGTAGCGCTCAATAACACGGCGGATTGTCGCACCTTTTGGCAACCAGAGTGGCAAGCCTTGGCCGACTTTTTGGGAATTCATGAACAAATCGAGTTCTTTCCCGATTTTCCGGTGATCCCGTTCTTTCGCTTCTTCCAGTAGACGCAAGTGCTCTTTTAATTCATCTTTTTTGAAAAAGGCTGTTCCATAAATCCGTTGTAGCATTTTGTTATCGGAATTTCCACGCCAATAAGCGCCCGCGATGCTAAGCAATTTGAATTCTTTCAGTTTTCCTGTCGACGGTACATGGACACCACGGCAAAGGTCGAAGAATTCCCCTTGTTCGTAAATGGATACTTGTTCCCCTTCCGGAATCGCTTCGAGCAGTTCCAGCTTGTACTCATCGTCGATCTCTTTGAAACGTCTTTCCGCCTCTTCACGTGTTACATCGTGACGAATCACTTCAACATTTTCACCGATGATCTTTTTCATTTCTTTTTCAAGTTCCGGTAAGTCATCTGCCGTAATCGGTTCTGGGGAATCGATGTCGTAGTAAAATCCGCTATCGATTACAGGGCCGATACCGAGCTTCGCGTCCGGAAACTTCCGTTTGACGGCTTGAGCCAATAAATGCGCTGTACTATGGCGCAAAATCTCAAGAGCTTCCGGTGATTGCGGTGTAATGATCGCAATTTCACCATCATCCTTAATCGGCGTTTTCAAGTCAATTAGCTTATCGCCAATTTTCCCTGCCAGCGCACTTTTCCGAAGTCCCGGGCTAATCGATGCCGCAACCTCCTCTGTTGTTGTACCTTGTGGAAATTCTTTCACCGCACCATCCGGAAATGTTAAGTTAATCATTTCTGCCATTTGAATACGCTCCTTTTTTCTTTTTAAGCAACAAAAAAAGCCCCATCCCTGGAAAGGGACGAAGCTTTAGCTCGTGGTTCCACCCTTGTTTCTTCCATCTGTCATAACAATTGACAGAAAGATGAAGCTTGACATCGGCTAACGGGCCGGGTTCCGTCATCGGTTACTCGTATCGGTTCACCGATGCTGCTCGGAGGTGGTAAATCGTCTGTCTGTTCTACAGGGCTTCCAGCCAATGACCCTGTTCTCTGTAAGTCGACAAATCGATTCTTGTCCTCGTCCTTGCATTTCAGCTTATTGAATAATTTGTAGTATACGTCGATTTTTGCGAAAATGCAAGTCATTTTCAAAACTTACGACCTTCGCTGTACATTTCTGCCCCACTAAGTAACGTTTTGGGACGACAAAATGTCTACCAGCTGCCACTCTTCTATCAGCGCCGCCGGTTTTCCCCATCCAACTGCACGGGAATGCTGACCATACGGATCCTTTCCATGATCCGTGCAGCTTTGACGACTTCCTTTTCTCCTCGTTGTGTATGGGCCAAGTGATGTTCAAGATCATCCAGATTGAAATTCGATGTGAAAAAGGTCGGCAGTTTTTCGGCCATCCGATATTGCAAAATCGTTCCAAGAACATCATCCCTTGTCCAAGCCGTGACTGCCTCCGCACCGATGTCGTCCAACATCAGCACTTGCGCTTTTTTTACAAAGTCGAGCTTCTCATTGAGCGATTGATCTTGGATCGATTGTTTGATTTCCCTTAAAAACTCGGGAACATAGACGGCCACTGTGCGGATTTTCCGAGTGGCTAGCTCATTGGCCAATGCGCCGAGAATGAAGGACTTTCCAATCCCGAAAGGTCCGTAAATATATAGTCCGCGTTCAGGAAGCTTTCCTGTTTCGTCAATGGCATTCAGAAAATCTTTAGCTACACGGACCACTTTCACCCGACTCTCGTCAAAAAACATATCGATATTCTGCAATTTCGCTGCCATGACGTCTTTTGGCATGTACATGCTATCGACCATTTTGGCAACATTGCGGACTTCTTCGTCAGCGAGCTTGGTCGGGCACTTCATATACTCCACGTCAATCAGCCCACGAGCCATTAAGAGTTTCGGTTCGAAGCCTTTCATGATGTTTGTGCAGCCATCGAGGTTCGGACATTTGTCACAACGATGTGAGGCAGTTGCATATTCGTATAGCTTATTGAGACTTCGGTCTACAATTTCCTTATCAACTTCAGTGGAATGATCCGACAAGAATTGTTGTACCCCGGGACTCTCCATCACTTCTTTTCGTAATTCTTCATAGCGTGTTGCAAATGTCGGTGCCTTCACAACCCGATTCAATGCATCTCCGATTCGTTCCAATTCAGTTCACCTCATCTCCTGTAATACCCAGTTCTTTCATCAATTTACGGCGCTCTTCTTCAACGTTGAAATCGGTTGCGGAAGATTTCTTCGGTTTCTCCTGTTTTTCCGGTTTATCTTCTTTCTTATAAAACCAATCGGGAACCCGCTCTTCTCTCCCGGATTTCCGTCTTGTCGGCGCCTTCTGTCCTTCGTTTTTCCATTTAATATACTGATCATGCTCCTGCCGCGAAATTTCCATTGCGGCCCGCACCGTTTCGATCTTCTTATTCATCCAGTGGGAAGCAATTCGCTCTACATATTTATTCGTGATTTTACCATCATTGCGCAAATGGACGTATTGCAACAGCACATTGACAACACCTATGGACAAACCATGTGTATGGATCAGTCTCTCCGCAAGCTCCACATCCACAGGAAGCGGCTCCTTCCCGTTAATATCGCGGAGCATATCGATAGGTGGTGTGTTTTCAAGATAATGAACCAATTCATCGTCTCTAGTTTTCAGTTCCACTTGTTGCGTCGGTTGCGCTTGTTCGTACACTTTCCGTAGAACAGGAGGCTCTTTTGATACATTCATTTTGTAAAATTCGGTTGCAGCTTTACGCAAGCGTTCTTCCGGCAACTTAAGGTCTTCATCAAGTGCCATCATCACGACTTTTTGCATATCCAGTGGTGTTAATGAATAAAGGAATGCCAACTTCGCAATCATTTCTTTGGAAACTGCGGACAATGCAGCTTGCGGGACCATCTGCTCGGATAATCCCGCTTTGAGGAGGTCAAAATCGAAAGAGGATTCTACAAACGGAATTGGTTTCGGTTCGTTCCGACCTTGGAAATTTTCGTTCAACATTTCCTCACTAAAACTCTGCGGTACAGGCTTGTATACATCCATGAATGTTCGGGAGACATCTTCGTATCCATCATCCGCTTCGTGATCAAGCGCAAAATGTGCTCTTAAATTTCGATATGCCTGCTCTCCTATTTTGCTAAATAAAAATGTCGATAATAAGGGATCTGCGAAAAAAGCTTTTGCATCAAGAGGGGGTAAAAGCTCGTAGATGAATTCCCTTACATCCCCCTCCTTCTTTCTTCTTGTCCGCAATAGACCGATTGCTTCCAATGAGATCCGTGCTTCAAAAACACGCCCAAGGGGCATCGTCAAAATGTTCATCAGATGATAGTGATTGTACGTAGTGACATTTCCCTGTTCCCCGTCCGCCCAAAGCGTCATGAAAAGGCTTAACGCATCAGGACCGATCAGTGGCTGATAAAATAAAGTGAGGAGTTGACGATCATAATCCGAAAATGGATGTGGCAACCCAATGGTGTATGCATCGACTGGTTGCAGTTCTTTATAGAGATGTGCCACTTTACTCCTCCTTTCCATTCATAAAGTGAAACTTCAATCAGTGGGGGTTTTCCTCATCCCCCACTGATTGTTAGTTGAACCAATCGGGCTTTTATCTTCCTTTAATGGATGCCCAAACTAACCGCTGTAGGAAGGCGACTTAAGTTCGCGGCGTCCTGTAAGTGCCTTAATTTCTGCAAAAAGCGCAGAAATACGGCAAATCGAACCCTTCGCTGTTCGATTGGCAGTTGATCTCCCACCTATCCTTATCGTTTTACTTAAGTCTTGAGGTGGGAGTCTTACTGCCCGTTAATGCGGGATAAATTCCTTACGCTATTTTTTTGTCCGTTTTTGCAGGTTTTGCAATTCTTCGATGAACACCGTCACATCCTGGTATTGACGATAGACAGAAGCGAATCGGACATAAGCAACTTCATCGACGTCAATCAATTGTTCCATCACCATTTCACCGACTTCATCCGAATTGATTTCCACAATACCTGCACTTCTTAAATTTTTCTCGATTGTATAGACGATAGTTTTCAAATCCTCCAGCGACACAGGGCGTTTCTCACATGCCCGGATTAACCCTCTTAACACTTTTTCGCTATTGAACTCTTCTCGGCTACCGTCCTTTTTCACGACGATCAGTGGCATTTCCTCCACTTTTTCAAATGTCGTGAATCGGAATGCACAACTTTCGCATTCCCTCCGGCGTCGTATCGATCGATTCTCTTCTGCCGGCCGAGAATCGACGACCCGGGTGCCATTATACTGGCATGCTGGACATATCATAGCTGTTTCCTCCGCTTTTCCATAGATAGTAACTTAATTATAACAGAACGCCCTCAAAAAATCGGAATGTAGTTGAAAGAATTGTGCCATCCCCCACATTCCGAATAGTTCGACACGATCCTACCTCTTCTAATCCCTATCCGACACGCTATGACATCAAGCGGAAAAAGATAAAAAAATTCCGCCTCTTCTTGGTGATTGAGGCGGAACAAACATTATGCATTTACTGCTGTTTTAAAATTGTTTACACTGTTTAGTGCTTTTCCAACTTTTTTCGTCAAATCCACAACCCGTGCTGAATAGCCCCACTCGTTATCGTACCAAGCAAGCACTTTCACTTTTCGGTCACCCATGACGATAGTCGAAAGACCGTCAATGATTGCCGAGTCAGTTGTTGTATTGAAGTCGATGGAGACAAGCGGTTCTGTCGTGAATCGGAGAACACCGTTCAGTTCATTTTTCGAAGCTTGCTCAAAAGCTTCGTTGACCATTTCAATTGTGACATCCTGTTTCACATCCACTACGAGATCGACAAGCGAAACATTCGGTGTTGGAATGCGCAATGCCAAGCCATGAATCTTCCCTTCCAATTCAGGCAATACAAGCGACAATGCTTTGGCAGCCCCTGTCGTAGTCGGAATGATGGATTGCGCACATGCACGTGCACGGCGAAGGTCTTTATGCGGATTATCTAAGTTTTTCTGATCATTTGTATACGCATGGACTGTCGTCATCAAGCCATTTTCAATGCCGAATCGATCATTCAGCACTTTAGCTACTGGAGCCAAACAATTCGTTGTACAGCTGGCATTCGAAATGACATCGTGTTTGTCAATATCGAGCTTGTCATCGTTGACACCCATCACGATCGTTATGTCTTCATTTTTTCCTGGAGCAGTCAAAATCACTTTTTTCGCTCCCGCTTGAAGATGAAGGGCTGCTTTTTCACGTGAATTGAATTTACCCGTTGCTTCAATAACGATATCTATGCCAAGCTCTTTCCACGGAAGATTCAGTGGGTCCCGATCCGCAACAATTTTTACACGCTTTCCGTTGACCACGAGAGCTCCGTCCTCTGCAATCACTTCACCCTCAAATGTACCATGAGTTGTATCATACTTGATCAAGTGTGCAAGCGTTTCAGGTGGATATGACGCATTCACTGCAACAATCGTTACATCATCCTCTAAAATCATTTGTCGGAACACCATCCGTCCAATTCTTCCGAACCCGTTAATCGCTATTGAAGTAGTCATAAGTAGTCCTCCCACATGTATGTTATACTTTTTATCTATTATCTGTGATTAGTATAACACATTATATGTGATAACCAAGGTGAAAACTAAACTTTTATAATATCTTTCTTTTCAGAATACAAGTCAAGACTTCATTTCCCAATCTAGTAAAAGTCTTTCTAGCTGTTCTTCCGTCTGTTCAACCGTATGATTATTGTATAAAACGGCATCCGCCTCTTTTTCTTTCTCCTTCACAGGCATCTGTGATTGAATACGGGCATCCGCTTCTTCTTCCGATAACACATTTCTCGCAATGAGTCTTTCTTTTTGTATTTCCGGTGTAACAGATACGACAATGATTTTATCGACAAGCGACTGGAGCTTACTTTCGAATAGAAGGGGTATATCCATGATGACCGTCTTGGCACCGCTCGCCAACCATTCTTCTTTCTGCCTTAACATTTCTTTACGTATGGCAGGGTGGATGATTCCATTTAATTGCAGACGCTTTTCTTTGTCATTGAAAATCAGCTCGCCAAGTTTTTCGCGATTCAACGATCCGTCAGCTTGTAACACCTCTTGTCCAAACGCTTGGCTAATCTCTGTAAGAACTGGGCTTCCCGGTTCAACAACCTGTCTCGCGATTTCATCCGCATCCACAATTGGAAAGCCTTTTCGCTTCAACATCGTAGATACGGTACTTTTTCCACTTGCAATACTTCCAGTTAAACCGATAATCATCGTTCTCCCTCCCCTCATTTTTGGCAAGTTGGACAATAGACGGATGTGCGGCCTGCAATTTTCATGCTTTCCGTCGTTGCTCCGCATACAGCGCACACTTTCCGTCCATACATCCGAAGTCTTTCCTGCATTGTCCCGGCCTCTCCATTGATATTCCGATAATCGGAAATCGAACTGCCGCCTGCATCAATACTTTCTTGTAACACAGCGACAATAGCATGAAACAATTCTTTTTTTCCTTTTTCGCTGATCTGTCCCGCTGTTCTTCCCGGATGGATGCTCATATTGAAAAGCGCTTCTGTTGCATAAATATTGCCACAACCTGAAATGACATGACCATCCATGATCACTTCTTTAATCGGTTTCCGGGCATATTTCGCTAGCGCCGCCATCTCCAGGAAATGACGGCAAGCATCCGCCTCAAAAGGTTCTGGTGCCATTTTCAATAGAGGCGGATGATCCGCCTCGCAACCCAACAGTCTCACTTCCCCGAAACGACGGATATCCGAATAGACGAGTAAACCTCCATCTTCCATCTTGAATAGAACATGAATATGCTTGCGGAACTTCAACTCCGGTATGTCATCGATCGTGTTCACATTGAACCAGGCACCCGTCATGCCAAGATGGCTGACAAGGAGGCAAGCGTTCCCTTCTTTTTGTAAATGAAAGTAAATATATTTGCTGCGGCGCGTCACTTCCATGATGGTCATGCCCACCATCTCTGTCCTAAAATCCTCTGTGGTGATTCCTTTGATAATCGCTTCTTTTCCTAATTGTTTTGAATGGATAACCGTATCGGACACGGTCACCTCCTGGATCGTCCTACCTTTCGCGACCGGCGCAAGTGCACGGACGACCCCTTCAACTTCCGGTAATTCTGGCATCTTTTACTTTCCTCACTTCGTTTCGTACCAGGACAATCCGAATGCCCAATCCACTTTCAGCGGTACATCCAATGCAATGGCGGATTCCATCACTTCTGGTACGATTTGTTTCAATTTTTCAATTTCATCTTCAGGCGCTTCAAAAATGAGCTCGTCATGCACTTGCAGGAGCATGCGTGTCTGTAAGCCTTCATCTTCCAGTCTTTTTGCCATGTCAATCATCGCTTTTTTGATAATATCAGCAGCGCTTCCCTGAATCGGCGTATTCATCGCTGTCCGTTCTGCGAATCCTCTCAAATTGAAGTTCGAACTTGTAATATCGGGCAAATACCGTCTCCGGTTCATCAATGTCGTGACATAGCCTTTCAGCTTCGCATCAGCCACAATTTCTTCCATATACGCCTTCACACCCGGGAAGCTGTTCAAATAAGAGTCAATAAACGTCGCAGCTTCCTTACGTGTAATACCTAAACTTTGTGAGAGCCCATAATCACTTATCCCGTAGACAATTCCGAAGTTGACCGCTTTTGCTGCCCGACGCATATCCGATGTAACGGAGTCTTGATCCACACCAAACACGTCCATTGCCGTCTTCGTATGGATATCCGCGCCAGCCCGGAATGCCTCGATCATTTTTTCATCCTTCGAAATATGCGCTAGCACACGGAGCTCGATTTGGGAATAATCCGCTGCAAATAAGTACCAGCCAGGTTCCGATGGGACGAATGCAGCTCGGATTTTCCTACCTTCCTCAAGCCTGACAGGGATGTTCTGTAAATTCGGATTGATAGAACTGAGACGGCCGGTCGTTGTCAGCGCTTGTTGGAAACGTGTATGGATTTTTCCATCCTCGTGAATTTCTTTGGACAATCCCTCGATATAAGTCGAATTCAACTTGCCGAGTTGGCGATAAGTTAAGATCAATCCGATGATTTCATGTTCGTTTTCCAGTTTTTCAAGAACATCGGCTGCCGTCGAATACCCCGTTTTCGTCTTTTTGATCGGTGTCAAACCGATTTTTTCGAACAGGATGACGCCGAGCTGTTTCGGCGAATTGATATTGAATTTTTCACCTGCCGCTTCATAGATGGCCGCTTCGAGTTCGGTTAACTTTGCGGAGAGATCGGAGCCGATTTCCTGCAACGTCTTCAAGTCCGTCTTAACGCCTGTGACTTCCATTTGGCACAAAATTTTTGCCAGTGGCAGTTCAAGTTCGTGATAGAGATCATAAAGATCATTCTCTTTTAGTTTCGTTTCAATAACATCTCGCAGATCCCAAATCACCCGCGCTTTCCGACTGGCATGCTCGGCAATTTTCTCTTCATCCGGCACTGATTTTTTTGCACCTTTTCCGTATACACTCTCATCGGACTGCACTTCTGTCATTCCGAAGTCCCTTGCAATGGAGGCAATATCCGGATAAGTCGATGATGGGTTGACGATATAGGAAGCGAGTAGAAGATCAAACTCAAAGCCTTCTGCAATGAGTCCCCGCTCTGCCAGGGAGGCGATTGCCGCTTTTGAATCGGACGTGTATTTCTTGTTGGCCGGATTCCCAAGCCATTCCTTGAAAATAGCCGATTCTTGAGCAACTGCTAACGTAACGAACAATGTACGTTTTTCATCCGCTAGGCTGATCCCCAAAATATCCGCGGTCAAATAGTTATCCTCGATCATCTCGATATGGATAGCCATCTCATCTGTGAGATCCGCTTCCGTTATTTCGACGAGGAATTGGATATCAATCGCCTCTTGCGGTTGCTCCACTTCTTGAGGCGCGATTTTTTCAAGCAAAGTTTTAAATTTCAACTCTTGGTAGATCGATGTCAGCTTGTCCATATCTGGCCCTGCATAGGAGAGATCATCGATTGAAATCGTCAGGGGCGCCTTCACTTCGATTGTCGCAAGCGCTTTACTCATATAGGCTTGTTCTTCATTGTTCGTCAAATTCTCTTTCAATTTTTTTGCCGTGATATTGTCGATGGACTGGTAGACGCTTTCAACCGATCCATACTCTTTCAACAACTTCAATGCAGTCTTTTCCCCGACACCAGGCACACCCGGTATATTATCGGATGTATCGCCCATCAAGCCTTTCATATCAATAATTTGTTGTGGCTCGATACCGTATTTTTCCTTCACATGATCGGGTGTATATTTCTCGATATCCGTCATCCCTTTTCGGGTGATATACACCGTTGTCTTATCACTCGCCAGCTGTGTTAAATCTTTATCCCCCGAAATGACGATCACTTCGGAATCATCCGCATCACCCGTTTTACTCAGTGTGCCGATAATATCGTCCGCTTCGTACTGATCCAGTTCATACTGAGGGATATTAAATGCTTCGAGCAGCTTGCGTAAATAAGGGAATTGCTCCGATAATTCAGGCGGTGTTTTTTGACGTCCCCCTTTGTATTCTCCATACGTTTTGTGCCTGAAGGTAGTTTTTCCCGCATCCCAAGCTACGAGCATATGCGTCGGTTTTTCATCCGCTAAAATATTTTGCAGCATCATCGTAAATCCGTAAACGGCGTTCGTATGGATGCCGCTGTCATTCGTCAATAAGGGCAAGGCGAAAAAGGCCCGATATGCCAAACTGTTTCCGTCCAGCAATACAATTTTCTTTTTTGTCATGAAGTGTCCACTCCTATTCGTCTCTTCAACTATACCGGAGACTTTACTTTCATGCCGCTTCCTGAAAGCAAAGGCGTCATCTTCCTTCATCTTACCACGTCTGCGGCTATAATTGAAAATGCCTGCATGGCTAGCAGAAGGCTAGTCATGCAGGCATTTTCGTTATTCCAAATAACCAGTCAACACTTTCGCATACGGCGAATCCGCAGGGAGAATGATCATCGTGTCATCCCCGATCGTTTTCGTATAAGACTGCAGTGTGCGGTATAAGTTGTAAAACTGGGGATCTTTCGAGAAAGCATCGTTATAAATTTTAGCGGCTTCAGCTTCCCCTTCAGCGTGGATGACAGCCGCTTCTTTTTTCGCAAGTGCAAGCATTTCCTGTACTTCACGGTCGGTTTCAGCTTCAATTCGTTTCTTATCCGCATCCCCTTCGGATAAATACTTTTGTGCCGTCGATTCGCGTTCAGAAATCATTCGCGTGTAAATTGATTGTTCATTTTCCTCCGGCAAGTCGATGCGTTTCATCCGGACATCCACCACTTCGATGCCGTAATTCCCTTCAGTGAGAAATTCATTCACTCGCTCTGTTACACGATCATTTAAACTGCCTCGGGAAGAATTTTCATCATTGACGATATCTACATAATCCAACTGACCGAGTTCTGTGCGGACCACCGAGTAAATGAACTCTTCCATTCTTGCTTCCGCGTTTACGATATTGCGGGCATTGGCGATCATTTTAGCGGGATCTGTTATTTTCCAGACCGCATAATTATCGATAATGATCCGTTTCTTATCTTTTGTATTGATCTCTTCTTCGGAAACGTTGTACGTCATCTGATTTTTCGGCAAAGTCGTGACGCTTTGGATGAACGGTATTTTCATATTGATGCCCGGCTCTTTGACGATCCGTTTAATCTCTCCAAATTGACGGACGACCCGATACTCGTCTTCTTTAACAATAAATAAGTTTGCGATTAAGATGATGGCGATTGCAAAAATAGCTGTTAAAATGACGGTCAGTTTCGCATATTTTTTGAACTCTAGCGGTTTTTTCGGACGATTAGGCGTGCCGGCTGTTTTCGGTTCTTTACTCCCTTTTTGTTTCGCACGTTGTTTTTCGATAAATTTCTCTTCCATACTTTTGAATGGGTTATTGTCGTTCGCCATTAGTTCCCGCCTCCTTCTTTACTATTTTCTGCAGGGGGAGGGGTTTGGTTTTCCAGTTGTTGCAATGGCAAGTACTTCACGGTTTCCCCGTCATCGTTCATAATATAGATTTTCGCTTTCGGCAATACTTGCTCAAGCGTTTCAATGACCAGTCGTTGTCGCGTAATTTCTTTATTCTTCATGTATTCAGCATGCAAGTTGTTAAAGAGAGCAACATCTCCGCGCGCCTGTTCGATCCGGGCTGTTTTTTGCCCTGCTGCCCGAGATTTGATAGCGTCACGCTCCCCTTCCGCTTCGCTCATCTTCTGATTTTTATATTTCGCAGCTTCGTTGGTTTTGGTTTCTTTCGTTTCACGTGCGTCTGTTACCGCAGTGAAAGCTGCACGCACTTCAGCATTCGGCAATTCGACATCTTGCAATTTCACACCTTGGATAGCAATCCCGATATCATATTTGTCGACGAGTGATGCAAGCAATTCGCGTGTCTGTGCTTCAATTTCCGCTTTTCCATCCGTCAAGGCCGAATCAATTTTCGAACTTCCAATGACTGAGCGAATGGATGCAGAAGTGGCATCTGTCAGAATTTCTTGTGGATCCCGGGCGTTGAATAAATATTTTTGTGGTTCGGTAATTTTCCACTGTACAACGAGATCCGTGAGGACAATATATTCATCTCCCGTAATCATTTTTGTTTCCTTATCGAATGAAACCAATTCTCCCCCAGGATCCTGCTTGTAGCCAAATTGTAAACTATAGGTTTCTTTAGAAAGTATCTCCACATGCTGGATCGGCCATGGTAATTTAAAATGTAATCCTGAATCCGTGACTGTCGTATCTGCCGTACCAAATGTAATGACAACAGCCTGTTCGGACTCATCGACTGTGTACCACGTCGTCAAGGCGATGACGACTAGCAACAAGCCGGCAATTATCATGCCGATCAGTACTGAAATTCGGCGTGTACTCATAAAATAGCCCCTCCTCTTTATGTATCTTCTTGATTATACGGTTGAATTTCATGAAAGTTTCATAGCAATGAATAAAATCCAAAGGAAAAACGATCCAAAGCGCTGGATCGTTTACGTTTGCTGTGAAAATGGAAGGCGGATGGTAAAGGTCGTACCAACTCCGATGGTACTTTTCACTTCGACCGTCCCCCCATGTGCTTCAATCAAATGCTTCACAATGGCTAATCCTAAACCTGTCCCTCCGGAATCGCGGCTTCTGGCACGATCGACCCGATAAAACCTTTCGAACAACCGAGGCAATTCCGCTTGCTCGATGCCGATCCCTTGGTCCTGCACTTCAATCACAGCCTGCTCAGCAGTCTTCTTAGCCGTGATTGTCACTTTTGTCCCTTCTTTTGAATAAGTGATCGCATTGGATAAAAGATTAACCATCACTTGGATGAGGCGATCCGTATCCGCTTCGATGATCAGATAATCCGGAATATTCACCATCAGCTCCATGTTCTTATGTTCCAACTTGCCAGAGACGATCTTTAAGGCATTTTCTATTGTTTCTTTTACATTGACCCGAACAAACTCGAGGGAAAACCCTTCCCTTTCGATTCCAGATAGTTCCAATAAGTCTGCAATGAGAAGATGGAGCCGATCACTTTCTTTTTGTATAATGACAAGAAACTCTTGTAAAATAGCCGGTTCATGCATCGCTCCATCCAGCAATGTTTCGGTAAAACCTTTGATGGACGTTACCGGTGTGCGCAATTCATGTGAAACATTGGCAACAAAATCTTTGCGCACTTCTTCAAGACGGACGAGCTCAGTTATATCATGCATAACAACCACGATTCCAAGCCAATTGCCATGGTGGCCGATAACCGGGGCACCATAAACACCCATGTAAGAAAGTTGCCCGCCAACTTCAATGCGAACCTGTTTTTCAATGACCTGCTCCGTCATGAAGACATCCTCGATCAGATTTTCAATATTTGTTGGCAAGCCAATCGATTTATATGTTTTGCCGTCTAGTTCTTCCTTTGAATAGCCAAATGTTTTCTCGAAAACACCGTTTACCAAATTGACAGTTCCTTCTCGACCGAACATCAATAAGCCGCTTCCCATACTTTCAACCAATGTTTTCAAACGCTCTTTTTCCATCACTCTTAACGTTGACATTTCTTGAAGATTGCTAGCAATCCTATTCAGCGCTGTGGCTAATTCGGTGTCATACTCATGCTTTTCCGTTTGTACTCTTACCAAATAATTGCCCTTTGCAATCTGCATGGCGATATTCGTCACTTTATCAACTGGATGTGCATATTGCTGCATCATTTTAGATGCCACAATCATCGATAAGAAGAAAGCGATAATGAGCGTCACAAGAAGAAATATCCAGTATTTTCTTTGAATTTCCAAATCAACCGTATCTGCAAACAATGAAAAAAACTGGCCAAGGACAATACCGAGACCAGTTAGTAGAACCGAAACCAACACGGAACAAGCAATGACAAGACGGAAATAGAGGCCTTTCATCACATTTTCTGCTCCTCAAATTTATATCCGATTCCTCTCACTGTCTTGATAAAAAGAGGTTTCTTTGTATTCTCTTCAATTTTCTCACGCAAATGACTGACGTGTACATCCACGATTCGCGTATCGCCCGCAAAGTCATAATTCCAAACTGCGCTCAGCAACTGATCCCGCGAAAGGACACGATTTTTATTTTGCATAAAATACACGAGCAGTTCAAATTCTTTAGGTGTAAACTCAAGTTCCTCTTTGTTTAAATAAGCAATATATTGTTCCGGATGGACGGTCAATGGTCCGGATTGCAAAAGTCCATTTTCCTCTTCCCGATCAATTCGATCACCGGTCCGCCTTAACACCGCTTTAACCCGGGCAACCACTTCCCTCGGACTGAATGGTTTCGTCATATAGTCATCCGCGCCAATCTCAAGTCCGAGTACCTTATCCAACTCGTCCCCTTTTGCGGTTAACATGATGATTGGTGTTTCAATGCCACGTTGTCTCAACGTTCTACATACGTCAATTCCATCCATTTTAGGAAGCATCAGATCAAGCAGAATCAGGTCTGGCTGTTCTGATTCCGTTTTATGTACAGCTTCTTCGCCATCCGCCGCAGAAATGGTTTCATACCGTTCCTGTTTCAAGTTGTATTCAAGCAATGTACGAATTGGCTGTTCATCATCCACAATCAATATTTTCTTAGTTGTCATATTCATCACGTGTCAACACTCCCTAGTCAAAAATACCTTGACGTAATTACGCCCCCGCTGCTCTGGACTTATATTCATTCTAAAGCAAGTTAAAAGTTTTCCATCGTTTGTGAAGTAAGCAATTCATTCACCTTAGGAGGAATGACGGTCACCTGGCCGGTAATGACAATTTCCTCTTCTTCGTTCGTCGCTAGAACTGAAATATCAATACTATTTTCCGTTTGATCCACACGAACGATTTCAAATAGAAAATCAATCGTCGAATAATGATAAACCGCTTTAGGGAATGTAAGTTGCTGAGCAACAATATGCGAACCTGGCCCTGGTAAATACTTTGAAACGGCAGATGTAATAATACCTGTAAGCATAATCACGGGTACAACCGGCTTTTCATAAGCTGTTTGCAAAGCATAATCATGTTGGATATAGAGCGGATTACTATCATTTGTCAAGCCAAGGTATAATAACAGGTCTTTATCTTCAATTTTTTCTGTCAGCTTCAACTTTTCCCCGACAGAAATATCTCCAACTTTTCTTCCAAGGCGCCTTTTTTTCCCTAATATCAACTTATTTCCCCCTTCGAATATAAGATAATTCAAGTTTATCAATTAATCGAAAAAAAATCGAGTAGCGAACGCTACCCGATTCATTCATATATGATTAGACAAGAACTTCCATAACAGCTTTGACAGAGTTAGCCGACTTTGCAAGGGCAGCTTTTTCTTCCTCTGTCAATTCGAGTTCAATCACTTTCTCGATGCCACCTGCTCCGAGAACAGTCGGGACACCAAGGTAAATGCCTTCCAAGCCGTATTCCCCTTCAAGGTAAGCAATGGAAGGAAGAACCCGCTTCTGATCTTTTAGAATGGCTTCAGCCATCTCTACGAGAGATGCTGCTGGAGCATAATAAGCAGAACCGTTCCCAAGGAGGTTCACGATCTCCGCTCCACCTTTACGTGTGCGGTCTACAATTTCTTCAAGTCTCTCAGGTGAGATTAACTTTTCCAACGGAATTCCACCGGCATAGGAATAGCGTACGAGTGGAACCATGTCGTCTCCATGTCCGCCTAGAACGAAACCTGTAACGTCTTTCACGGACAAGTTCAATTCTTGCGCAACAAATGTACGGAAACGAGCTGTATCCAAAACGCCTGATTGACCGATTACACGCTCTTTCGGCAATCCCGATTCTTTGTATACCGTGTATGTCATAGCATCTACTGGATTTGTCAATACGATGATGGTCGTATTTGGAGAATGTTTTACGATTTCACTTGTAACAGCTTTCATGACTTTTTGATTCGTTTGTACAAGGTCGTCACGGCTCATGCCCGGTTTACGTGCAATACCGGCCGTAATGATGACGATATCAGAGTCTTTTGTCTCTGCATAGTCTGAAGTACCGATAATATTGGCATCGAACCCTTGGACAGGTCCGGCTTCAAGCATATCTAACGCTTTTCCTTTTGTCGGGTTTTCCATTTGCGGAATATCAACAAGGACTACATCACAAAGTTCTTTTTGTGCTAGAAGGAATGCAGTTGTTGCACCTGTGAAACCGGAACCGATGACGGACACTTTTTTACGTTTCATTGTCATGCGAAAACTCTCCTTTTTTTCAAATGTACGGAGGGGGACTGGTCCCCCTCCGTTCTCATTTTTACTATTTATCCAAGATATTCAGAATCCCTTATTGGAATTATAGGTTTTTAATCAGTTCATCTGCAAATTCAGATGTCTTCACTTCAGTAGCGCCATCCATCAAGCGAGCGAAGTCATATGTGACCACTTTTGAAGCAATCGTTTTTTCGATTGAAGCAGTGATCATTTTCGCAGCTTCGTTCCAGCCAAGGTGTTCAAGCATTAGAACGCCTGAAAGAAGTACTGAAGATGGGTTCACTTTATCAAGACCCGCATATTTCGGTGCTGTACCATGTGTTGCTTCAAAAATCGCATGACCTGAATCATAGTTGATGTTCGCACCAGGAGCGATACCGATTCCGCCCACTTGTGCTGCAAGTGCGTCAGAAATATAGTCTCCGTTCAAGTTCATCGTTGCAACAACGTCGAATTCTTTCGGACGTGTCAAGATTTGTTGTAGGAAGATGTCCGCAATCGCATCTTTTACGATGATTTTGCCAGCTGCTTCAGCATCTGCTTGTGCTTTGTTTGCAGCTTCTGTTCCTTCAGCTTCTTTGATCGCGTCGTATTGGTTCCAAGTGAACACTTTATCACCGAATTCTTGTTCTGCCACTTCATAGCCCCAGTTTTTAAATGAACCTTCTGTGAACTTCATGATGTTCCCTTTATGAACAAGTGTTAATGACTTACGACCTTCTTTGATGATGTAGTTAAGTGCACCGCGTACTAGACGTTTCGTTCCTTCTTCTGAAACTGGTTTGATCCCGATACCAGAAGTTTCTGGGAAACGAATCTTGTCCACGCCCATTTCATCTTGTAGGAAAGTAATTAGTTTTTTCGCTTCGTCAGTACCTTTTTGATACTCGATACCTGCGTAAATATCTTCTGTGTTTTCACGGAAAATAACCATATCACAGTCTTCCGGACGTTTAACAGGAGAAGGTACGCCTTCAAAATAACGAACCGGACGAAGACAAGTATAGAGATCCAATTCTTGGCGTAGCGCTACGTTCAATGAACGGAAACCGCCTCCGATTGGCGTTGTTAGAGGGCCTTTGATCGCGATTAGGTATTCTTCAATCACGTCAAGCGTTTCTTGTGGAAGCCATTCGCCTGTTTCATTGAATGCTTTCTCACCCGCAAGGACTTCTTTCCAAATAAGTTTTTTCTGTCCAGCGTATGCTTTCTCAACAGCCGCTTCAAGTACGCGCGATGCAGCGTTCCAAATGTCAGGACCTGTCCCATCTCCGATAATGAAAGGGATTGTTGCGTGATCAGGAACATTCAAAACACCATTTGTTACTGTAATTTTACCACCGTTAGTCATAATTCATTTCCTCCTAATTTCAAGATGCTAGGGCTGGCACTTGTTGAGGCCGCTCCATTTCTATTTTTATCGATCGCCGATTGCTACGTACTTTTGCATGCCCGGTCCATTATAATCCGCACGCGGACGAATTAAGCGGTTGTTTGCATATTGTTCAAGGATATGTGCAATCCAACCGGATACGCGGGACACTGCAAAAATTGGTGTGAATAAATCGTGATCGATTCCAAGTGAATGGTACACGGAAGCCGAATAAAAATCAACATTCGGCGGCAAATTCTTTTCGCCTGTAACGATTTCTTCAATTTTTAAAGACATATTGTAATACTGCTCTTCTCCGCGAAGTGCTGTCAATTTTTTGGACATTTCACGCAGATGTTTTGCACGAGGATCGCCTTTGCGATAGACGCGGTGACCGAACCCCATGATTTTTTCTTTGTTGTCAAGTTTTTCGCGAATATACGTTTCCACATTTTCTTCTGATCCGATTTCTGTTAGCATTTTCATAACTTGCTCATTCGCACCGCCATGCAATGGGCCTTTCAATGCGCCGATCGCAGCCGTAACGCCAGAGTACATATCGGAAAGTGTTGCCACACATACACGAGCTGTAAAGGTAGAAGCATTCAACTCATGGTCTGCGTGTAGGACAAGCGCCTTATCGAACGCTTCGATGGCAATCGCTTCCGGCTCTTTGCCAGATAACATGTACAAGAAGTTTTCAGCGTAGCCATAGTCCGATTTTGGAGCGATTGGCTCAAGCCCTTTACGGATACGTGCAAACGCAGTAACAATTGTAGCGATTTGCGCTTGTAGTTTAATCGCTTTTGCGTAATTTGCTTCATCGGACATATCTTCCGCTTTGTCATCGTATAATCCGAGTAGAGAAATAGCCGTGCGAAGCGCAGCCATTGGGTGAACTTCCCCAATTGGGTATGTTGTAAAATGGTTCAGGACTTCCTGAGGAACAGACATATTGTTTGCAAGCTGTTGTTTCAATTCGTTGAGCTCTGCCGTTTTTGGTAGGCGTTGATGCCATAGAAGATAGATAACTTCTTCAAAACTCGCGTTTTCTGCTAGATCGTCAATGTCATAGCCGACGTATGTAAGTGTGTCATCAATAATTGAACTGATGGCGGACTGTGTCGCTACAACTCCCTCCAACCCTTTTGTTGTGGTCATATAAATCGCTCCTTCTGTTCAATGTAGCTATTCTGTTCTTTGGAAAGAAAAAAATAGCTACTCTTTAATAATGATACTAAAGCAAAACAACTAAAAACGCTTACAAATAGTATTATAAGCAATTTTGTCACCTTTGTGAATGGAAACGCTTGTTTTTGTTTTCAGTACTATAAAAAAAGAGGTGGAAAATGACTGTTTTCAACAGTAAACATCAGGGTTTGCAACGACTGATTATAAAATGGCTTCCTGCTATTTTAATATTGGCCGTCTTATTTTTCGTGCCCCCGGTTGCTATTGCGGTCATTGTCGCCTACTTCACCGCTCCGATTTTACAGGCGATCCGATCTATCGTGAAATTGCCACTGACGCTTGCGACACTTATCGTCATGTGCCTGATCTTTTTACTAGTCGGTGCTTTTACTTTTATGGCTTTACACGGATTACTCGATACGCTTCCTGCCGTTGAACGACAAATTTCTCCTTTTACAGGAAACACTGATATCATCGCTAAAACCTTTACTTTTTTGGAAAATAATATCGTTCAATACGGACATGCGTTGTTGGAATATACGGTCACAAAAATCAGCGCTTTTTTTCAACAAATGTTTAGCTTATTCATCTTCCTTGTCGCCTATTTCTTTGCATTAAGGGAATCGGGTAAAAACCGTTTCTGGTTTCTTATCTATTTTCCAAAGGTGATCCGGACATCCACAAAGGATATGATTACCAAGAGCAGTATGTTGATTGGCACATTCTTATCTGTGGAGTTCAGATTGTTTTTACTAACATTTTTAGTTCTGACAGTCGGTTTTTTCTTTCTGCGATTTGAGTCACCAATAGGCACCGCTTTTCTTATCTCACTGGCAGACAGTCTTCCGCTTCTCGGGATAGGTATCTTTCTATTACCAATGTCTGCATTTTTCCTTTATACCGGAAACAAACTCATCGGAATTTCATTGATTTTTCTTTATTTTTTCACTATGACAACCCGGCAAATGGCGGAATCGTATATGTGGGCCTCCACATTCCAAGTGAAACCGATACATGCATTTTATATCACGGTATGTTCGTTCTACCTGTTCGGAATACCCGGTATCCTTCTGACGCCATTTCTACTGTTTGCCGCAATAAAAGTGAGAAGGCATTCGATGTTCACATCATCATAATTCGACCATTTTTCATTTTTTTATAAATCCATCTGTGGATGAAGGGGCGGATCAGATTTCTGGGTCCTTTGAAGAGCAATAGCAATCCGCAAATATCTGTCAAAAAGCCAGGCATCAGCAATAAGATTCCACCAAAGAAAATGCATACGCCGTCGATGAGTGCATTACCGGGCGTTTCCATCGCAGCCAGTCGATACTGAAACTCTTTCCATACTTTCATCCCTTGTTTCTTGGCAAAATATGCGCCTCCTACTCCAGTGAGCAAAATAATAGCGATGGTCGGAAAAAGACCAAGCACTTTTCCTGAATAGATCAGCAACGCAAGCTCAGTCGTAGGGATTGCAATAAACGCAAGGATAAGCCATTTCATACGTAACAACCTCCTAAACAAGGCTGCTCCGATCTAGCCGGAAGCAGCCTTGTTTAATATTTAAATCAATTAAAGTACGCTGGCATGACCGTTATAGACAACACCAGACTCAGCATCGATCGTTATATCATTACCATGAAGAATATTCTTTGTCGCATTTTCAACTCCGACAATGACCGGAATACCGAGACTTAGACCAACGACGGCTCCATGGCTCGTCAGTCCGCCTTCTTCTGTAATCAGTCCTGCACATTTTTCTATGGCTGGCATCATGTCCTTGTCCGATGCAGTCGTCACGAGGATCGCCCCTTCCGTATCATAAGAAAGTGCTTCCTTTGCATTGTTAGCTATAACTGCACGACCAAATGCAACTGATTTTCCAATACCTTGTCCTCTTGCCAATAAGTCACCGATCACATGGATTTTCATCAAGTTCGTCGTCCCTGCTTCGCCAACCGGAACACCTGCTGTAATAATGACAACATCTCCATGACTGACATATTGATGTTTGACACTTTCTTCAACAGATTCCTGCAAGATTTCATCGATGGACGCCACTTTTCTACCGACAATCGGATAGATGCCCCAAACAAGCGAAAGTTTTCTTGAACAGGCGTCGGAAGATGTGACCGCAATAACCGGACAACCAGGACGATATTTTGCAATCATTTTCGCTGTATGACCGCTTTCCGTAGGCGCTAGCACAGCCTTCACCTTTAAATTGATAGCCGTGTAAGCAGCCGCTTGTCCAATCGCTTCTGTCATATTGCCATGCTTTTCACGGCGGCGTGTGGAGACGACAGAACGATAGTCGATGGACGCTTCAGTTGTCTTGGCAATTCGATCCATCGTTTGAACAGATTCAATTGGATAGAGACCTGCCGCCGTTTCACCGGAAAGCATGATCGCATCCGAACCATCCAAGATAGCATTCGCCACGTCACTTGCTTCCGCACGTGTCGGGCGCGGGTTGCGTTGCATCGAATCTAGCATTTGAGTAGCTGTAATAACCGGTTTCCCGGCCTGATTGCATTTTTCGATCAGTTTTTTCTGGACGAGCGGCACTTCTTCAGCTGGAATTTCAACGCCTAAATCCCCTCTTGCAACCATCAATCCATCCGCAATCGTCAAGATTTCGTCGATATTATCGACACCTTCCTGATTTTCGATCTTTGGAATGATTTGGAGGTGAGCGCCATTATTGTTCTCTAACAGCGTTCGGATTTCCATCACATCCGACGGTCGTCTAACAAATGACGCGGCGATAAAATCGACTCCCTGTTCTATTCCGAACAGAATATCAGATGCGTCTTTTTCCGTCATGCCTGGAAGTTGTACAGAAACGCCAGGTACATTTACGCCTTTCTTATTTTTCAATGTTCCAGAATTGACGACGACGGTATGTATAAGCCCATTCTCTTTATCTAGATCCGTTACTTCCAATTGAATAAGACCGTCATCCAACAATATAACTGAGCCTGCATGAACATCGTCAATCAGCTTGTCATACGAAACCGAAAAGACGTCGCTGTCACCGAGGACTTCCTGCATGGAGATTTTAATAGATTGACCCGCGACTAGGTCAACTTGTCCATCTTTCATCGAATGTGTACGGATTTCAGGACCTTTTGTATCCAACAGGATACCGACCACTTTCCCCTTTTTTTCCGCCACATTTCTGATTGTCTCAATCCGTTTTTTATGCTCGTCATGGTCGCCATGAGAGAAGTTCAACCGGGCAACATTCATGCCAGCATCGATCAGTTTTTCCAAAACTTCTGGAGACTCACTTGCAGGGCCTATTGTACAAACGATTTTTGTTTTTCTCATTCATTCTCGCCTCTTCCCAATTTGCTTAACAACCGTATCAAGTTAGATTGACAATTCCTTGGATAATTTGTACATATCCATATCCAATTCATCAGATTGTTCGAAGACATCTTTCAAGTTATATTCTATCACGTCATAATTTTTCATGCCAATCGCTACGCCGCTTTTCCCGTCTTTCAGCACCTCTACCGCTTTTGCCCCATATTGGCTGGCAATGACCCGATCACGTGCCGAAGGGGATCCACCCCGCTGGATATGGCCTAAGACGGAGATGCGCGTTTCGATTCCTGCTTCCTTATGAATGATTTCAGCAAGTTCTGCTGCAGTCATGACGCCTTCTGCCACAATGATAATACTATGTTTTTTACCACGGTCTGTACCGCTGACGAGCCTGTCGATAATTGTCGGAATTTCAATTTTCTCCTCTGGAATCAAAATCGTTTCCGCTCCCCCTGCAAGCCCTGCCCAGAGCGCCAAATCACCGGCATCCCGGCCCATCACTTCAATGATGAATGTCCGCTCATGGGAAGTTGCCGTATCTCGAATTTTATCGATCGCATCGATGACTGTATTCAAAGCTGTATCAAAGCCGATCGTAAACTCGGTGCCGTTAATGTCATTATCAATTGTTGCAGGGACACAAACACATGGACAGCCCAATTTCGTCAATTCGAGTGCTCCCCTAAAAGAACCATCTCCGCCAATGACAACCAAGCCATCGATTCCATTATTCTTCAATTGTTGCATAGCCTTTTTCTGTCCTTCGGGCGTACGGAATTCCGCACTTCTGGCAGAACGCAGCATCGTACCGCCACGTTGAATGATATCCCCTACCGAACCGAGTTCCAATCGCTCGATTTTCCCTTCGATCAATCCTTGATAGCCATTGTATACACCCGCAACTTCCAGACCTTCATAAATTGCTTTTCTTACAACTGCACGCACCGCAGCATTCATGCCGGGCGCATCACCGCCACTTGTCAAAACTGCTATCTTTTTCATCTTCAACACTCCCGCTTTCAAAGTCAGTATCTCCGAATGTTAGAAGTAATGATCCATCGTGTTTTCCTTATTCGGAAAACACACCGATTCGACGGAATTTTTCATAACGGTCTTCTACCAACGCATCGCCATCCAATGTCCCTAATGTTTCTAGTGAATTACGGATCGCTTGTCCGATATATGTCGCTTGTGTAGCCGGATCACGATGTGCACCACCGAGAATTTCCGGAATGATCTCATCAATCATTCCCATTTCTTTTAGATGCGGCGCTGTAATTCTCATCGCTTCTGCGGCTTGCTTCGCTAAGCTTGCATCCTTCCATAGAATGGAAGCGGCTCCTTCAGGCGAAATGACCGAATAAGTGGAGTGTTCCAGCATATGAATATGATTTGCAACCCCTAATGCGAGAGCGCCACCGCTTCCACCTTCTCCAATGACGATCGAGATGACTGGAACCCGAAGATTCGCCATTTCAACGAGATTCCGTGCAATAGCCTCACTTTGGCCCCGTTCTTCTGCTGCTTTGCCGGGATAAGCCCCCTTCGTGTCAATAAAGCAAATGATGGGGCGTCCAAATTTTTCTGCTTGTTTCATCAGGCGCAATGCTTTGCGATACCCTTCCGGATGAGGCATACCAAAATTTCGTTTCACATTCTCTTTTGTATCTTTTCCGCGCTGATGACCGATGATTGTAACCGGTTTGGCGTCAAACGACCCGATTCCACCGACGATTGCCGCATCATCTCCATACGCCCGGTCTCCATGCAACTGAATGAAATCTTCGAATAATGCTTGGATATAGTCCAATGTTGTCGGACGCTCCTGGTGCCTGGCGACTTGTACCCGATCCCACGGTTCCATATTGCCATAAATTTCTTCTTCTAAGTTCTTCAGCCGTTTCTTCAACGTGTTGATTTCATCGGATAAATCGACCGAATTCGTTTTCGTAAACTCTTCCAGTTCCTGAATTTTTTCGCGCAACTTAACGATTGGCACTTCAAATCCCATTGTTTTACTCATCTTATTTCGCCTCCTTTTGGTGCAGACGTATAATTTTAGCCAATGTTTCCTTCATCTCTTCACGATGGACGACCGCATCCAGCTGACCGTGTTCGAGGAGGAATTCTGCAGTTTGAAAATCATCAGGCAGTTTCTCTCTAACAGTCTGCTCGATTACGCGTCTCCCCGCGAAACCGATCAATGCTTTAGGTTCGGCTAAATTGATATCTCCGACCGATGCAAAACTTGCAGATACGCCTCCTGTTGTCGGATACGTCATGATCGATATATATAAGTTTCCTGTTTCGGCATGACGATTGAGGGCGACACTCGTCTTTGCCATTTGCATCAGCGACAATACGCCTTCCTGCATCCGGGCACCACCACTTGCGGAGAATATGAGAATTGGAATATTCAATGCGGTCGCTTTTTCAATTGCGCGTGTTATTTTTTCGCCGACGACGGATCCCATTGACCCCATCCGGAAATGAGAATCCATAATGGCGACGGCCACTTCCATTCCGTCGATTTTCCCGGTTCCTGTAAGCACAGCCTCGTTTAACCCTGTCCGCTCAGCATCCGCTTCCACCTTCTCCGTATAGGCAGGAAATTGGAGCGGGTTTTCTGTTTTCAAATGGTTATCAATCGATTGGAATGTGTCTTCGTCAAACAAACAGTCCACTCGCTCCGCTGCGGTCATTTTGAAATGATACCCACATTTTGGACAAACTTTTTTCGTCTTGAGTAAATCTTTCGTGACAATTACATCTTTACATTGCGGACATTTGGTCATAATTCCTTCCGGGACGTCATTTTTTGCGTCGACGGACGGAACCGTTGCACGTTTCTTTTTGTTTTTAGTAAATATATCGCGGATCATACGCTTCTTTCCCTTCTTTCACCTTCTACTAGCCCAATCCATTTCGAATAAGCTGCCATCGTTTCCTTTTCGTCGCCTTTAAGTAAATGTTCAAGAAGACATTTGACAACATCATTCTCAGCCGCTGTTGTCATTTCTTGATAAGGGACCCTGCTATACTGTTTTAATAAAAACCAGATCTTGAGTGACAGGCGATTCCCCGTTGCAACGATCATCTCACGGATAAGATCTTCCCGAATGATTCCCCCATCCGTTTCAATTTTTGCGAGTA
This sequence comes from Sporosarcina sp. ACRSM, assembly GCF_022346545.1. Classification (GTDB taxonomy): domain Bacteria; phylum Bacillota; class Bacilli; order Bacillales_A; family Planococcaceae; genus Sporosarcina. The sequence goes on from NZ_JAKRNU010000005.1 coordinate 94,919, forward strand.
AACTTGTCCAAACTGGTAAATCGCGTAAGGCACTATCATAACAGACCGTTGAAATGGCTGCTTTTTCATGAATCCTTCTCGTTTCTTGTACATCGAGGTAAGATTCCGGTTGTTGCATGATGAAAGCGGCAAGCACTTCAACAAGCTGGTGTTTCTTTAAATCAGCAAGAAATGTCCCTTCTCCACGGCGGGTCTCAATCAGTCCTAATAGCTCCAAACTGCGCAGCGCTTCACGGACCGTTGATCGTCCTGCTTGGAGACGTTCAGCCAATTCCCGCTCGGACGGCAGTTTCCCTCCCGTTTTAATGCCTTCCACTTTAATGATGTTTTTGAGTTCACCGACAATATCGAGGAACATTTTTGATGACGGTTTTGGATTTTGCATGCATGAACCCCTCTAATGATCATCATTATCAGAAGTGGTCTGACCACTCTTGTCACTAGCATACAGAAAAGCGGCTTGTACGTAAAGTCATAGTTGAAAATCTTATCATATAGCCGCAACTCTCACAATTTTCCGATCTGTTGAACAAGTATTTGAGGCTGACCCCTGCGATGTTCAACTGTCCCTTCTACCTGAAGCATCCCCATTTCAACGAGGGCATTATTCGAAGGGGCATATTGTTTTGGAAATAGCGTACAAGAAATTTGTCCCGTTTCATCCTGTAACGTAAGAAACGCCATCGCTTCTCCTTTTTTCGTACGGATCCGTTTTATATCCACGAGGAGACCAATCAGTCTTACCGGTGTCCGATCCCGCAGCGTTGCAACCGAAACGATTGAATTACACCGTCCGCCATCCATTTTTTTCGCTTCTAGAGCGGGGTGTTCCGAAAGATAAAATCCAAGAACTTCCCTTTCATATTCCAACATCATCATTCGCGACATGGAAGTCCCCGGAGAATACTTGGGGCTGGCCAAAGTTTGGAACATATCGCCAAACATATCTGTGTCATCATCCGGTCGAACGAATTGCGCATGTGCAATGGCCGCTTCGATAGAGGCAAGCAGGACATCCCGTGTTTCCCCGAACAAATCGAGTGCTCCTGCCTTGATGAGTGGTCGGATCGATTTTTCCGTAAAAGCCCCACTTCCCAGTGATACAGCCAAATCGAACATCGATTTCCAATGGCCGTCGGATTTCCTCGCCTGTTTGAGTGCCTCGTAAAAGGTTGGCGTCACGCCCTTAATGATCCCGAGACCGATCCGGATCGCTCCATTTTCAACCGTATACATATATTTGCTCTGTCTGATGGATGGAGGTAAGAGCTTGACTCCCTTCGCGTCCATTTCCCGCAATAATTCCATTGTCTTCTCACTATTGCCTGTCAGCGAGGACAACAATGCAGCATAAAAATAGGCGGGTTCATTCGCCTTTAAAAAAGCGAGGCGATAAGAGATCAGTGAATAGGCGACCGCATGGCTTTTTGGAAATCCATAATCTGCGAATTTCACGATGAGGTCATAAATTGCAATCGCCGATTCTTGAGGAAAACCGTTTTCTACAGCACTTTGCGTAAAGTGAATCCGTTCTTTCTGGAGCACTTCTTTGTTTTTCTTGCTGACAGCTCGCCTTAACAAATCCGCTTCCGCCATCGTAAAACCTGCGACCCGGACCGCAATTTCCATAATCTGTTCTTGGTAGACAATGACGCCGTAGGTTTCTGCCAACACCGTTTCCAATAACGGATGGATATATGTAATTTTCTCGTTATCGTTTTTTCTACGGCTATAAAGTGGGATATGATCCATCGGGCCCGGACGATACAATGCATTGATCGCAAAGAGATCTTCGAACTGAGTGGGTCGGATCAACTGCAATGCGTTACGCATCCCTTCCGATTCAAACTGAAAGATGCCAGTCGTGTCCCCGGCCCTGAACAGCTCAAATGTCTTGGCATCATCAAGCGGAATCGATTCAAAATCAATTCTTTCCCCTCTATCATAGGCAATCATCGCTCTGATGCGATCCAATAATGTCAAGTTCCGCAAACCTAGAAAATCCATTTTCAAAAGCCCTTGCTCTTCAACATCTCCCATTGGCCACTGCGTCAAATAAATGCCGTCCCCGCCACTTTGCAAGGGCACCACATCAACAAGCGGAATCGGTGAAAGGATCACCCCCGCGGCATGCGTCGATGCATTTCGCGGCAACCCTTCCAGTGCCATCGCAGCGTTCAGCCACTTCGTACGCAATGGTTCCATAGCGACCCAGTCACGTAACGGCTTGGATAAGGAAACGGCTTCTTTTAATGTGATGCCATGTCGATTTGGGATTTCTTTCGACAAAAAGGCCATTTCCTCATTCGAAAAATCAAATACGCGGGCCACGTTCCGAGCAACAGAACGCGCCGATAAAGTGCCAAATGTGATGATTTGAGCCACTTTCGCTTTTCCGTATTTCCGGGCGACGTATTCAATGACCTCTCCGCGACGATTATCCGCAAAATCGATATCGATATCCGGCAATGTGATGCGGCCCGGATTGAGAAATCGTTCAAAGATCAAACCGTATTTTATCGGGTCGACGTCTGTGATGCCAAGTGCAAATGCAACGAGTGATCCAGCTGACGAACCTCGTCCAGGTCCTGTCAGGATCTGTTGCTCTTTGGCATAGCGCATAAAGTCTTCAACAATGAGAAAATAATCGGCAAAGCCCATCTTGCTAATAATGTCTAACTCATGGGCCAACCGTTCCCGATATGCTTCATCCGCTTCAGGAACACGCTTGTGCAATCCTGACAAACTGTTTCTCTCCAGTAATGCACTTGATGTCTCCCCTTCGTTCACCGGATAGATCGGCATCATGGAATCGGCAGGCGGCAATGACGCCGTACAAGCTAACAACATGGCGGTCATATTTTCCAGCCATTCGGGCCGATCTGCGTACCATTCCAACAGCTCGCTTTCCTCCGGTAAATAGGCTGCGCGATCGTTGTTTTTAGGCCTTGCCGGATCATTCAGCTTATAGCCGGTTCGGATCGCTTGAGCGACTTCATAGACGAAAGCCTCGTCAGGATCGACATAACGCGATTCATGAACAGCGACGATCGGCAAGCCGCTCCCTTCTGAAAAAGCTTGAATTTCCGCTTCTTTCTCATGTTTCATACCACCCGCACGGCTGATTCCAACCATAACTGTCGCTTGTTCACAAGCCTTCAAGATCGCTCTTACCGATTCATCCTCCACCGACTTCCAGGTGGCGTCCGTCAACGGGCAGACGATGATGCAGCCCGCACTGTACGCTTTCACCCATTGGACCGGCAACGTCTCCGCATCCCGAATAGCCGCTGCACTACTCATTTTCAATAAATTGCGATAGCCCTCATCATCTTTTGCATACACATACAAAAGAGGTGTCGCTTCCTCTCCGATGTCCAAATGGACGGATAAGCCGAAAACGGGGCGGATACCGTATTTTGTCATCACTTTGTAAAAGGAACGGATGCCATGCAACTTTGAGTTAACGATTGCAACAGAGACAGCCCCTCTCCTTTGAAGAAGTGGGGCCAGTCGATCAAGTTTTATAATGCCGCGTAGCAGATCTGCTCCTGTCACGATTTGCGGATAGACAAGTGTCAATGCAATCCCTCCGCTCCATTTTTCACTTGCATAATTGTTTCAGTTTTTCAATGACTCTATCTGCTTCTTCCCATGTATAAACGGATGCGCCGGCAGCAAGTGGATGGCCGCCGCCACCGTGCTCAGCCGCCAATTTATTGATAATAGGACCTTTTGAACGTAATCGCACACGAATTTGATCCGCTTCTTCGATGAAAATGATCCAGGCGCAAATCCCTTTCACATCCCCTAACGCACCGACGAGCTGTGATGTATCCGAAGGCGTCACGCCAAATTGTTCAAGTATCGATTTGTCGATTTTGACGAATGCAGCGCCATTTTCATCCATCGTGAAATTTTGATAAATATAGCCTTTCAAATGAAGCAATTCACGTTTTACTTCATACATACCTGCAAAGAGTTCCGGTCGGTTGAAATCATATTTGATCAAATCGCTGGCGATTTCAAATGTTTTGCAGGTTGTGCTCGGAAATATGAAACGACCCGTGTCGCCGACAATACCCGCGAACAGCAGTCTCGCAGCCTCATCCGTCATTTTCCAACCGTAGGAGTCCTTTCCTTCTTCATACAATGTATAGATCATTTCCGAAGTGGAACTTGCAGAGGTGTTTACCCATTTCACATCACCATACGGATCTTCATCGGGGTGGTGATCGATTTTCATCAGCAGATTGCCGGCAGTTGTACAGCTTTTGTCAATGCGGCCGGTGTTCGCCGTATCCGTTACAATGACGAGTGCCCCTTCATAGAAAGCACAATCGACTTGATCTTGGTCACCTAAGTATGTAAGCGTTTCTTCGTGGGTTCCAGTAGCGAACACTTGCTTCTCCGGATAATTGGCTCGGATCAGTTCCTTTAACCCTAACTGCGAGCCATAGGCATCCGGATCCGGCCGCACATGTCGATGAATAATGATTTTGTCATACTTCTCAATTGTGTCGATGATTTGTCTTTTCATTTTCAATTCCTCCGCGTTTTCATATATTCCGGTTTCAATCCGTTTCGAAAGTCGCTACAATATAAGAAGTTCTGTTTATGAAGTTCTATTTATATTGGAGGGCTTTTAGTTGGGCGATACGATTCATTTCATTGTTGTTTTCTTAATTATCGCTTCGGCGGTTTTCTATTTTTATTTTAAGACACGGCAATTCAGAACACGGCTCGTTTTTCCAATCCGGAAAAAAATGTACGCGAGCATGGCCGGTGCTTCTCTTGGTGGTTTGCTGTTCTTTTTCGGGATCAATCAACTGATCTTATTTGACGGGACCATCACCTATGTCGTTGCTGCTATTTTCATTGCTTTAGGTGCTTACGTCGGTACGTTCAATTACCGGGCATTTAAACATTATAAACGCTTCGTCGATGAGGAGACCGAGCTGAATGAAAACTGATGCATATGAATGCATCAGTTTTTCTTTCCTGTTGCTTATTTATCAAATAGCTGGTACATGATCATGCCTTTTGCGATCAGTTCCCCTTCACTTTGAATTTCGAAATCCACTTTGACAAAGCGTCTCGTCATTTGCAAAATACGTGGTTCGACAATGATCACGCTACCCAATTGCACATGCTTAATGAAGTACAACGAAATGCTTTCAGGGACACTTTCCCCGCGTTTTTTCATTTTGATCGCCCGACTGCCTGCGTCTGCCATGATTGTTGTCAGTGCACCATAAGAAAGCGATCCGAATTGATTGGTCATTTGCGGAACGACTGTAAATTCCACGATAGACGACTTATTCTCGATTGTTTTCATTTGCGTTTTTACGATATCATCGATCGTTTCCCCCTGATGCGGCTGACGCTGCGCCATCTGGAAGGCTTTCAACACATCTTGCCTGCTGATGATCCCAGCCAGCATTCCGTTTTCCGTTTCCACGGGCATCAAGTCGATCCCTTCCCAAATCATGCTGTGACCTGCTGAAGCTACGCTCGTTTTCCCGGTGACACTAATCGGGTTGCGTGTCATCACTTTTTCAATCAATTCATCTTCCGTTTTACCAATGACATCATGCGATGTGACGATCCCTACTAATTTCCCGTTTTTTTCAATAACAGGATAACCGGCATGCGTCGTCTTGCGATTCGCTTCGTTAAAATGTGCGACTTTATCTTTTGTATGTAGCGTAATTGTATTCTCAAGTGGTGTCAAAATATCTTCCACAAGTAATATTTCTTTTTCAATCAGCTGGTCATAGATTGCTCGATTCAACATCGTGGCAACTGTAAATGTATCATAACTCGTTGAAATGACCGGAAGCTCAAGTTCATCGGCCAATTTCTTCACATCTTCCGATGCATCGAAACCGCCTGTCACGAGGACTGCCGCTCCTGCTAATAGCGCCGTTTCATGCGCTTTTAACCGGTTTCCTACAATGAGGAGACTGCCCGCATCGATATAGCGCATCATATCGTCCAACTGCATGGCGCCAATGACAAATTTCGTCAAGGTTTTATGCAAGCCGCCTCGCCCGCCAAGTACGAGGCCGTCCACGATATTGAGCACCTCCGCATACGTCAAGCGTTCGATGTTCTCTTTCTTTTTCTTCTCGATCCGAATGGTTCCAACTCGCTCGATCGTATTGACAAGCTTCTGATTTTCTGCTTCTTTGATCGCCCGATAAGCGGTTCCTTCACTGACAGAAAGCGCGCGGGCAATTTGACGGACTGAAATCTTTTCGCCGACGGCTAGCCCTTCAATATGGCGTAATATCTGTTCATGTTTTGTCGACATGTCTTCACCTTTTTCTCTTTCATGACCTATAGCCCATTCTATCACAAACCGCCACCTTTTACGCTTTCTTGCATCTTTGCAAAGCACTTCATTGAATCGGGCTACAAAAACGGTCCGTGGCGCGCCATTCGCCCGGACCGAACGTTTAGACGTTTACAGTTCGAATAGGTCTCCCGCTTCCAGCACTTTCACTTCATGGCCTTTGACAAGTGCTCTGAATGTCTCTGGATCCTGTTTGATTGGTGGGAATGTATTGAAGTGAATCGGCACGGCCAATTTCGGATTCAGCAATTCAACGGCATGCGCCGCATCTTCCGGTCCCATTGTAAAATTATCCCCAATCGGAACAAACGCCACATCAATCGGATGTCTCTTACCGATCATCTCCATGTCACCGAACAATGATGTATCCCCTGCATGGTAAATCGTCTTCCCTTCTGCAGTAAACAAAATTCCTGTTGGCATCCCGGTATAGATGATTTCATTATCTTCTGTCGTATAGGACGAACTATGGAAGGCCTTTGTAAACTTCACCGTTCCAAATTCAAATTCACATGCGCCTCCGATGTTCATGCCATGCGTTTTTATCCCTTGCCAGCCGAGATAGACGGCCAGTTCATTCGGTGCAATGACGAGTGCATCGCTCGCTTTCGCAATTGCTACTGTATCGCCGACGTGGTCATTATGTCCGTGCGTCAGCAAAATCGCATCGGGTTTCTCCTCATCGACTTTCAAATCGGTCAATTGATTACCTGTGATAAACGGATCAATCAGAATGGTATGATTGCCAGTTTTAATTTTCACTATAGAATGTCCATGATATGAAATTTGCATTGAAAAATCCCTCCATCTTTTTAGCCTATATGACATTTTTCGTTATATGACCGAAAAATCCTCTTTTTTGTTATAATTAATGAAGTTAAAGAGGAGGAATTTATATTGAGTAAAGTAGAGGAAATTCAGCAATATTTAGAGCGAGAAAATTTAGATGCTGCATTTATCACTACCCCCGATAATGTATTTTACGTTTCGGGCTTTCACAGCGATCCACACGAAAGATTGCTCGGTGTCATGGTATTCAAAGATGCGGAGCCTTTCCTTATTAGTCCATTGATGGAAGTGCCGGATGTGAAGGCGGCTGGCTGGTCTTTTGAAGCAATCGGGCATGAAGATACAGATGATGCTTGGGAAATCGTCAAACAGGCGGTACAAAAACGCGGAGACCTCCCTGCTACCATCGCCATCGAAAAATCCCATTTAACAGTGGAGCGGCTCGAGCGCATGACTGAACTATTTCCAGAAGCTACTTTCTCCAGACTCGATGAACAATTGAATGGGATGCGTAATATTAAAAGTGAAGACGAGCTGGAAAAACTGCGAAAAGCAGCACAACTGGCGGATTATGCCATTGAAGTCGGCTGCAAGGAAATCGCGGAAGGTAAAACGGAACTGGAAATTCTAATGGCTATCGAATTTGAAATGAAGAAAAAAGGTGCCGAAAAGATGTCTTTCGACACGATGGTCCTTTCTGGTCCTAAAACAGCGTCCCCCCACGGAACGCCCGGCGATCGGAAAATTCAAAAAGGCGATTTCATCCTGTTTGATCTAGGAGTCGTCTATGAAGGCTATTGCTCGGATATTACGCGGACCGTTGCGTTTGGCGAACCTAGCGATGCACAACGCGACATCTATGAGACGGTCCGAAAGGCGGAACAAGCGGCTATCGACCTCGTCCGACCTGGCGTCAAAGCGATGGAAATCGATAAAGCGGCACGGGATGTTATCGACCAAGCCGGCTATGGTGAATATTTCACACATCGCGTCGGTCACGGTCTCGGTATCTCCGTCCATGAATATCCATCCGTCACAGGGACTAATGAACTTAAACTTGAAAAAGGAATGGTCTTCACAATCGAACCTGGCATCTATCATCCGGAAATCACCGGTGTTCGGATTGAAGATGACGTAGCCGTCACGGCAGACGGTGTGGAAGTCCTTACGAAATTTCCGAAAGAACTTGTCATTATTCAGTGAAATTAGAACTGGGGCTGTCCGGAAAGTCTGTAACAACCGACTTTCTGGACAGCCCCTTCTTTATCAACGAAAAGATGCATGTGAGCTAAGGTTAATCTCTGAACGGCTACTATAATTCAGCGTTTTTTATTGATTGGTAAAACGAATGGCTCGGCTCATGGTCGTCGGGACGACGGATGCATGATTCTCTTCAGGTGCACAGTAGAAGGTGCACTCCAAATTTTCCAGTTGCGCTGCTTCCAATCGTTCGACTAATCGTTTCGCATCGTCTACCATAAATCGCTCCTGCTCACCAACGGCGATGAAAAGCCGTTGTACCCCGTTCTTTTCCATCCGCTCAAGAAACTGCTCCATATAGTGAAGCAATTCATAGTCATTCCACCAAATCGATGGACTGATAGTAAGATAAGTCTGAAAGGCAGTCGGCTTTGTGAACAGCGTAAATAGCGTAAAAAGTCCGCTAAGCGAATGACCGTATAATGCTTGTTTCCTTTCATCTACGCGATAACGACGTTCGATTTCAGGTTTTAAACGGGTTTCTAAAAACGTCAAGAATTTTAGCGCTCCTCCATGTTCCCTTTCCACATTCAACCGTTTTAGACGCTCCGGATAATGATAGGCTTTAGCAGGCGCAGTAAAATCATAAAAGCGCCGTTTGGAAACTTCCTCGTCTTCTCCCGGATGGCCAATACCGACTACAATCGCTGCTTTTACAAACGTTTTAGGTGCATTTTTAGATTGTAAACGGATTGCATCCCGCGCAAATTGGAAATAAGCATTGCCATCCAGTACATATAAAACCGGATAGCCCTCTTCAGGCGAAGGAGACTTGGGCAATGAAACGCTTATATCGTATGTGTCCCCCATTTCTTCAGAGTAGCAGGACCAAGTTTCCGTGTGTTCTAATGTAACTTTATCGTTCATCTCGCTTCTGCCTCCTCTAGCAATGCATCATAACCAAAGCACACCGGCGAACCATTTTCAGGATCAATCATAATGCGCGCATCGATATGAAACACTTTCTTCAACACCTCTTTTTCCAGAATTTCTTCTGGTGAACCAGTAGTAACGATTTCCCCATCGCGCATTGCGATGATGTGATGTGAGAAACGGGCTGCGTGATTGATGTCATGAAGCACCATGACAATCGTGCAATGATGCTCACGATTGAGACGCTCTACAATTTTGAGCACTTCTAATTGGTGAGCGAGGTCCAAATAAGTCGTCGGTTCATCCAACAGCAAAATGCTCGTTTCTTGCGCAAGTGCCATCGCAAGCCAAACCTTTTGGCGTTGGCCACCTGACAACTGCGCAATTTCCCGATCCCGAAATGCTGTTGTTTTCGTGATTTCCATCGCCCATTCAATCACTTCCATATCTTTCTTCGATAAAGCACCCGTGTTTTTCCGTTGTGGAAAACGGCCGTAAGAAATGAGTTCTTCCACTTTCAATTGCAAAGGCGCTTCTGGATTTTGGGAAAGGAGAGCAAGTTGTTTTGCGATCTCTCTCGTCGAAATCGATTTCATATCCTGCTCCTGTAAAAGCACCTTCCCGCTCTGCTGCTTTAAAATCCGGCCGACCGTTTTCAACAGTGTCGATTTTCCGCAGCCATTCGGGCCGATGATCGTTGTGATTTTCCCTTTCTGGATGGTCGTACTCAAATCGGAAAAAACCGTGAACTTGTCATAGCCTGACGTTAATCGTTCCGCTCGAATAATAGTTGCAGTCATCTAAGAATTCCCCTTTTACGCTTTTGATTTCACCAACAAATATAGAAAATAAGGCACACCGAGAATGGCCACAATGATGCCGACCGGGATTTCCGCAGGAGCGAACAGTGTCTTGGCGATGTAATCGGAAATAATGACTAAAAACATCCCAACCGCCCCACTTATAGGAATGACAAATCGATGGTGGATGCCCACAAGTTGCCTTGCGATATGTGGAGCCATCAATCCGATAAAAGAAATGCTGCCGGATACGGAAACGCATGCACTAATGATACCAACGCTACTAAGAAGCAAGATCGCTTTTTCTTTTTCAATCTGAATACCAAGGCTTTTAATGGTCGCTTCTTCAAGCTGTAAATAATCCAGTATATAAGCTTTCCTAAAAATAATGGGCAACAAGATCAGTAACCAAGGAAGCATGGCAACGATAAACACCCAGTTGGCATTGTAAATACTCCCAGACATCCAAACGGTTGCCATCTCAAAATCACTGGCACGCATCTTCAGCGAAATATACATGGAAAGGGCGCCGAAGCCCGAACTGATTGCAATACCTGTTAAAATCAGACGCTGTGTATCCAATTTGCCGTTGCGCCACGCAAAACTATAAATAATGAGGGCGGCAACTAACCCACCGACAAAACCGAAGACAGGCATGATTAAAATCGAAAACCAGTTCGAGGTGCCCGATACAACAAGTTGCATCTGGAAGAAGAACATAAAAAGAACGATGGATGCTCCAGCGCCGGCGTTGATGCCTAAAATCCCCGGATCAGCCAATCCATTCCGGGTAATCCCCTGCACGACCGTACCTGCTATCCCTAATCCCAATCCAACAAGTGCCGCAATGACAATCCGTGGAAGACGGAAATGGAAAATGACCAAGTCAAAATTAGGATCCGGGTTCACACGGAACAATGTAGTGATAATCTCCTTGACAGTCATATCAAACGTACCGTTCGTCAGATGAATGTAAATAGAAAAGCAGATGAGCGCGATTAAAGCGGTGATCATCATCACAAATCGATTGCGATGCTGTTTAAGCACGGCGTTCGCCCCCTCTCGTACGGATTAAATAGAGGAAAAATGGAACCCCGATTAACGCAGTTACAACACCGACCGGCGTTTCAAACGGAAAGTTGATAAAACGGCTCGCTACATCACAAAGGGCTAAAAAGACCCCTCCGATAATCGCGGAACACGGAATGACGAAGCGATAATCCACACCTACCAAAAATCGGGTGATATGCGGGATGATCAATCCGACAAAGCCGATTTTTCCAACGAGCGCCACTGCCGTTCCCGTCAAACAGACGACAATCAAAATACTGATCGCTTTCACCCATTTTGTCCGCTGTCCAAGACTGATTGAAATATCTTCACCAAGCGATAAAATCGTGATGGATTTGGCGATGATCAAGGCAAGGATAAGTCCCCCTACACCTAATGGCAAAGCAAGGACAAGTGTATCCGGGTCTACCTTATGGATTTTTGAGTTATACCAGAAACTCATATCTTGTGAAACTTGAAAGTATGTAGCGAGAACAGCCGATAAACTGCTCAGAAATGTCCCGATAACCGTCCCAATAATAGCCAAACGTACGGGGGATAACCCGTTGCGCATCAACGAACCAAAACCGAATACGATACCCGCTCCAAGAGCTGAACCGATCATCGAAAAGAGAATCATTGTGAAATTCGACATGCCTGGATAAAAAATCATGCAGATGGTAATGACAAAGGCGGAACCATCCGTCACCCCCATGATGGAGGGGGAGGCGAGATAATTCCTCGTCATCCCCTGCATGATCGCTCCAGATATCGCGAGGAAAGCTCCTACAAGCAAGGCAGCTAGCACTCGAGGTAACCGGGATTGCATAATGATCGCATGATCGACATTCCCTTCATCATAATGAGCAATCGCTTGCCAAATAGTCGTTAGTTCAATCTCTTTCGTACCGTATAGGACCGATAAGGCAATTGTAAATACGATCAGAATGGGAGCTAAAGCCAGAATGAAAGTTGGCACAAACTTCGTTTTTTCAAAACGATTCGTCATAACCCTGCACATTACTCGGAAAGTTTTTCAACAGCAGCACTTAAGAACATCACTTTACTCCAAGCTGTACCACCTTGTGCCATCGGGTCCACAACGTTGACAAAAAGTTGATCGTTCTTTACAGCATCAATGCTTTGGAAAATTGGATTGTTCACTATCTCATCTAGCAGAGCTGGATTATCATCGTTTTCACTTTGTTCGAACTGTAAGAAAATCATATCCGGATTGACATCGGCCAATGTTTCAAATGATATTTCTTCTTGTGCGGCAGTTGAAGTAATCAATTCTGGAACTTTCAATCCAAGATCTTCATACAAAACAGGATTTAAATAGACATCTGCCGGATAAACGAACAAGCTTCCACGACGGACACGTATGACGTAAGCTTCTTTATCTTCTACCGATGAAGCAAGGGTCGCTTTTGCCGCTTCAGCATCCGCTTGGTAATCGCTAATAATTTTTTCGGCTTCCGCCTCTTTACCGGAGAGCTGGGCCATTAGGAGCAAGTTGTCTTTCCAATCTGTAGAAATATGCGATATAGGAATCATCGTGCCAATTTTGTTTAAGTTTTCAACAACTTCCTCTTGGAATTTCGATGTACCTAAAATAACATCTGGTTTCAATGAAAGAATCGTTTCATAATTGGGTTGTGTTTTCTCCCCAGTTGAAACTGCACCAGCCAAATCGGTGGCAAGGTAGTCCGGTAGATCACCTGCAATCGTCACTACACCAATCGGCTTAACACCAAGTATTGCAGCGTCCTCCATCGATTCTAAACTTGCAGTAATGATATTTTTCACTTCTGCAGGTACGGTATAAGATTCCCCAAGATATGTAATCGTTTGTTCTGTTGCAGTTCCTTCCTCTTGTGCAGTTTCTACTTTCGAAACGTTTTCTTCTTCAGAACCTTTCGTTACATCCTTATTCCCACACGCGACAAGAAAAGTCGCTGCTAGCCCAACTGTCAAAAGTTTTTTCATATTCATTCGATTCTTCTCCTTTAAGTAATTAATATGTAATGGATATAAGCAGGCCTACTTATACCCCCTCAATTGATAATGATTATCAGTATCACTTAAAATCTACCGTATCTTCTATGTAGTTGTCAATAGAGTTATGCAGAAAATAGCAAAAAGGGCTGTTCCGGAAGATCAGTTTTCACTGATTTTCCGAACAGCCCTTTATCTTCATTCAGCAGCTCATTTCAATAATGTCTCTGCCGGTACGTATTCAAATCCTCGTGCTTCGGCTACTCCTTGATGCGTAACATATCCTTCTAATGTGTTTAAGCCTTTTTGCAAGGAATGGTTATCCAAGCATGCTTGTCGATATCCTTTATTGGCAATTTGAAGTGCATAAGGAACCGTGACGTTTGTCAAAGCAATCGTAGAAGTTTGCGGCACAGCCCCTGGCATATTTGCGACTGCGTAATGGACGACACCGTGCTTGACAAAAATCGGATCATCATGCGTCGTCACACGATCAGACGTCTCAAAAATCCCGCCTTGGTCGATCGCAATATCAACAAGAACCGATCCTGGTTTCATCGATTTGATCATTTCTTCCGTAACAAGTTTCGGCGCTTTTGCCCCAGGAATCAGTACTGCACCGACTACGAGATCGGCTTCTCTCACCGCATTTGATATATTGAATGGGTTCGAAACAAGTGTCTGAATGTCATTCCCGAAAAACTCATCCAAATGACGAAGTCGCTCAACAGACAAATCGAGTACCGTGACTGCCGCTCCCATGCCAACCGCGGCCTTGGCAGCAGTTGTCCCCGCTTGCCCACCGCCAATGATAGTCACATTGGCACGCGGGACACCCGGTACACCGCTTAGTAGAATCCCTTTACCACCATGCGTTTGTTGTAAATATTGCGCACCGATTTGCGTCGCCATGCGACCTGCAACTTCACTCATCGGTGCTAAGAGAGGCAGTGTTTTATTTTCTAGCTGAACCGTTTCGTATGCGATTGCTATAACTTTCTTTTCCAGAAGCACTTTTGTCAGCTGCTCTTCAGACGCCAAATGCAAATAGGTGAAAAGAATGAGCCCTTCACGTAAGTAATCATATTCTGAAGCGGCCGGCTCCTTTACCTTCATCACCATCTCTACATCCCATGCCTCAGCTGCGGACGGAACAATTTTCGCCCCTGCCTGGATATATTCTTCATCCGTGAAGCTCGAGTTTAGACCTGCGCCTGTTTCAATAATGACTTCATGACCTGCTGTTTTTAAATTAAAAACGCCCGCTGGTGTCATGGCGACACGATTTTCATTATTTTTAACTTCTTTTGGAACACCGATTCGCATTACAATTCCTCCTAAAGAACATGTTTGTTAGTGTAATTGAGTATTGAATCTAACCGTCAGAAACCAACGTAGCTACCATTTTAGCAGAAAGTCGTCATTTTGGCTTCATTTTCAGAAAAATACGGAATATTCAACCGTGTATTTTTTCATGAACATTTGTAAAGCAAATTCCATATATCGTAACAATATTGTCGAATCTCGACGAATTTCAAATTTTTTTTTAGAAAATTAAAAGGAATTTTCTCTTAACTCTCGAAATATTAATAATAACAACTAAAGAATGGAGTGGGAAAGGATGACACTAGTTTATAATCAAATTCTTGTAGCAGTGGATGGATCAAAAGAATCGGAATGGGCGTTTAAAAAGGCAGTAGCAATCGCTGATCGAAATGAGGCCACTTTGAATTTGATCAATATCATCGATACTCGTTCATATGCATCTGTTGAAGCTTATGATCGGTCGATTGCAGAACGGGCTCAGAAATTCTCTGAAGAACTGCTGAACAAATACAAAGAAGAGGCTCTGCAATCGGGCGTGACAAATGTCAATATTCTTGTTGAATATGGTTCTCCTAAAACAATGATTTCCAAAGACATCGCCAAGAAATTGAATGCTGATTTGATCATTTGTGGTGCGACTGGTTTGAATGCAGTTGAACGCTTCCTGATCGGTAGTGTCTCTGAAAATATCGTTCGCTCAGCGAAATGTGATGTACTGGTCATCCGCACGCCTGAAGAGCATTAAGCAAGAAATGTGTTTAAAGCAAAGAGAGTTGTCCTGCATTTGTCGGACAACTCTTTTTCTTAATTGGTTAATTGCCAATACGTTGCAAACTTACCGGATGATCATACCTCGCGAATAATATGGCGACGGATTCTTCCACATCAATCCCCATTTCCCGATCAAAATGTTGAATCATTTGACTAGCGATACTGGAAGCTTTTAAAGTACGTTTCTGTTTCAAAAGCAACTCAAGATAGTCAAGATAGGTCTGTTCGTGATCTGGATCTTTTTTCAAGATTCTCTCAAAATATTCGAAACAAGTATTGTATTCCTTCTGTACATAGTAAAAATCTGCTAATCGCCGGCTTGTTTTGATAAACAATGCCCGAAGTCGTTCACGTTCCGCTTCCAAAAATAATTCATATGGATACTCTTCAAAAAAATCTCCTTGAAATAAAGAAATTGCTTGTTGTAAGTTATGAATCGTTTCTTCGGAGTCATGATGATCCTGTACGGATGTTAAAGATGTAAAACGCTCGATGTCCAAATCCATTTCTTCCGTACAAAACAAATAGTGATTGCCGATACGTTTGATGAAACGTGACTGGGTTCCCGATGTTAAATTCGGCTCCAATACTTTGCGCAATACTGACACAGCGACATGAAACTGATTTTGTACGGTTTCGAATGATCCTTCCGGAAACACGGCATCGAGGAGGATATCTCTTTCAATTTGCTTATTTCTATTTGTAATAAAAAACTGGAGAAGCCGAAGACTTGAACTTCTTTTTATAATAAGCGGTTCCCCGTTATAAAATAATTTAAATCGACCAAGTGTTTGAATAACGAGCCGTGGATGTTTCTCCTCTTTCACGTGATTAATTTCTTCCATTTGATTCAACAACCATTCGTAGTCATGCTCCTTCAATAATCCGAGCAACTCTGCTTGTTTTTTTGCTGCACGCTTCGCATCTCCCCTCTGTTTGTATAATTCCAATTGCGTTATCCCTACCTCACAATGATAAAGTGTAAATGAGGAAGAAGCGTGGCTCGCTTTTTCAAGAAAATGCTCGGCTTTCTCAAACTCTCCATTTTCAAGATAACTTTTTCCCAGCTCATGAGCAGACCAACCTAAATCAAATTCAGCTCGATAACTTTCCGCTATTGCAACCGCTTTTGTTCCCCACTCCTGCGATTTTGCAAAATCTTCTTTTATGCGAAACAACCTTCCCATTGTCGTATAGACAAAAAACAGGGAGGATTTATCATACTGCTGTGCCAGTTCCAATGCTTGGTGGATATACAGGGAAGCCTCTTCCGTTTTTTTATCATCGAGAAAGATCGTTGCCATCGTATCAAGTGCCTGAATTTGTGTATGTCTGATCCGATATTTATCTGAAATAAATAACGACTCTCGCACGTATTCCATCGCTTTCGGATAATTCCCTAAGTATCGATAGATTTCCGCCAGAAGAGTTAAGTTCAATGCATTTGTTGTATGATTATGAAACCGTTCCGAGCTATCCAAAGATTTTTGAAAAAGGTCCTTCGCCTTTTTGATTTCCCCTCGCATCAAATAAATCGTTGCAAGCCGATGTTGAAGATTACAAAGCCACAGTTCACTTTTCTCCTTCTCCAACACTGAAATACTTTTCTCAAAAAGTACTGTTAACTCGTTGAAGGCAGATAACGGAATGCATCGGATTAAAAACAATGTATTGCTGGCAAATGATTCATCCGGTGCTATTTCATCCAGCCATCCGTCTAATAAGAGCATGGATTCTACAGGGTTATACCGGTCTCGGATCATCCCCATAACTTTTGTTGCATTTATATAATCCTTCCCGACCGTGTAGTGCGCAAATGCGTTAATAAGTTGAAAACGACCTTCATATATCGCTGCAAGTTTAAGGTGCTCACGATTGATCAATTCATTTGTGACAAGCCCTTTATAATTTTGATATAAAAATTGGCGAAATAATCGATGGTAACGCAAAACGCCTAATCCATCCCGATAAATAAACAAATGATGATTTAAAAGATGATTGAGTATTTCCTCCGATTTTTGAATCCCTAGCAATTCATCAATTACAATCGGATCCAATTCTGGCAACAAGCTTGTTCGATATAAAAACAACTTGATATCGTCCGGTTGTGATTGAATGACTTCCGTGGAAAGATAATCATAAATGTCTTGAACATTAGGAAATGTAGACCAAAAAAGTGTACGTTCCTGTTGATTCATTTTACCGATCACCCCAAGGATCAGCTGATAACTCGCAATCCATCCTTCTGTTGTCTTATGGATTAACTGAAGCTCATGATCTTCAAGCGCCAATTTATGCGTCGTGTTATAAAATTCTTTTGTCTCTTCAAATGTAAACGCTAAATCAGCAGTGGATAATTCCATATACTTTTGTTCCATTTTCAATTTCGTCGTCGATAAAGAAGGACGAACTCGGCTAATAACGATAAATTTCACCATCGAAGAAGCACGGTTGGTGAGCATCGTCAAAAGGGAACCGATTTCAAGACTTGCATCTACTGATTGATAATCGTCTAAAACAATATACATCGGTGTAGATTGTCTGGATAGCAACGATGCAATTTCTTCCAGCTCCATTTCTGTATTTTTAGGTAATACCGTTTCTAATGGATAATCTTCATTTTTCAATCGATGGATCCCAACTTTTAAATAACTTAGAAACATATGCGCATACCGTTCCGTGCCTGCTAATTGGATCCAAACAGTCGGCAAATTTTTTTCACGAACGTAATTTGAAACGAACGTCGTTTTACCGTATCCACTGTCCCCCATTATTAAAATGAACGAGGCGTTAGGATACTGATCAAATTCATCGTATAATCGATTTCGTTTTGCGTATGAGGAGTAAGTAGGTAATCTCAGCCTGTTCACTTCAATTTTCATCGTCATCCAACTCCTTCTCCAAGCATTTCATATCCTTTTATCCTTCACTTTTCACTCAGATAATTTTAGGACTTCCATTATCATTCAATGTGAATTTCCGGTAGTAAGAATATTCTACCCCTCTGTAAGATTGCAGTAAGTCTTGTTATTTATCATAGCGTTACATGTTCCAAACGATTTATGAAAGGGGTTGCATAACAACATGTATTATTCAGTTTAAGTTAAATTTTCCGAGTATTCAAGACAATCACTATTCCCTAAAGGAGGACTTCCCATGACAAAAGACCTGACCATAACGAAGGAATATAAACTATTCATCAACGGCAAATGGGTAGACGCGCTATCAGGTAGAACATTTGAATCGATTAATCCCGGGACTGGCGAAACAAATGCAATTGTAGCTGAAGCGGGTCCTGAAGACGTTGATCTAGCCGTTAAAGCGGCTAGAAAGGCATTCGAGAAAAGTTCTTGGGCCTTAATGACCCCGGCAGATCGAGGGAGATTGCTCTATCAAGCCGCCTTGAAGATGAGAGAAAAAACGGAGTTTCTCGCTGAAGTGGAATCGAGAGAATCCGGTTTAACCATTCGTGAGACATTAAATATCGCTATTCCTGAAACCATTAGTGTACTTGAGTTCTATGCCGGATTGGCAAATAAAGTACAAGGTGAAACGTTAGCGACATCACCCGATCGATTGAACTTTACATTAAAAGAACCTTTAGGCGTTATTGGCGCAATTGTTCCTTGGAACTTCCCACTGATGTTAGCCATGTGGAAAATAGCTCCGGCATTAGCAGCTGGGAATACTCTTGTCATAAAGCCAGCCGAGCAAACGCCTTCTAGCATACTCGAACTGATGAAAATCTTCCAAGAGGTTGGAATCCCAGAGGGCGTCATTAATATTGTACCTGGTTTTGGTGCTGTGACCGGAAATGCTCTTGCTTCCCACCCAGACATCGACAAACTGGCTTTCACCGGATCTACCAATACCGGACGCATTATTATGCAAGCTGCAGCGAAAAATTTGAAACCGCTCTCATTAGAACTAGGAGGCAAATCACCGAATATCATCTTCTCAGATGCCGACATTCAAAACGCAGTCAATATGTCTACTTTCGGCATTTATTTTGCACAAGGTCAAGTGTGCGCGGCCGGCTCTCGGTTGTTGGTGCAAGATGCCGTTTATGATGACTTTATGCATGCTTTTCTCAAGAAAACGCAATCCATTAAAGTTGGGAATCAATTAGATATGTCCACATTAATGGGTCCGCAAGTATCGAATGCGCAGTTAAAACGTATTGAAAGCTACGTTGAGATTGGTCAAAAAGAAGGCGCCCATTTACTTACCGGCGGCGAACGATATGAAGGTGCGGGTAATGGCTACTACTATACACCTACCATATTAGAAAATGTAACGAATGATATGACCGTTGCCAAGGAAGAAATTTTCGGACCAGTCGTTTCTGTGATTCGCTTTAAAGACGAAGAGGATGCCCTCACCAAAGCCAATGAAAGTATTTACGGCTTGGCGGCTGGCGTGACGTTAAGCGAGGCCTACGCATGGCTCGCGGTCTGAAATCTGGAACCGTTTGGTTAAACACTTATAGTTTCTTGGACAGTGTAGCTCCTTTCGGTGGAACAAAACAAAGTGGTTTTGGACGAGAATTAGGGATACAAGCGATGGACATGTATACACAAACGAAACATGTATGGGTCGATTTAAATGCCGAAAGCCTCGACTGGTACGGACTTTAAGTGTTCTAACCGCAACTTGAATCAAGTCAAGAATTCAAACTATATGAGGGGGTTTTTTTAATGACAAAACAAATAACAGAAAACAAAGTGAGTCCTGAACAATTACAACAACTTGATAAAAAACATTTTCTACACCCAACTACTCCGTTACCGCTCCAACAAGCAGATGGTCCAGCTGTTATTTTTGAAAAAGGCAAGGGAATCCATATTACGGATGTCCATGGAGTTGAATACATTGACGGAGTTTCTTCACTATGGAATGTCAATCTTGGATATGGTCGACAAGAACTTGCAGATGCGGCAAGTGAGCAAATGATGAAACTGGCCTATGCTTCGTCTTTTTTTAACAACTCACATGAAGTGGTCATTCGGTTATCCGAAAAACTAGCGAGCATTGCACCAGGCGATTTAAACGTCAGCTTCTTCACTTCGGGTGGTTCTGAGTCAAATGAAAGTGCCTTTAAAATTGTGCGCCATTACTGGAAACTAAAAGGACAGCCAAATCGAAGAAAAATCATTTCTTTGGACCTAAGTTACCACGGCGTGACAATGGGTGCAACAAGTGCAACCGGCGTTCCGGAATTTAAAAAGATGATCACAGCTATCGCGCCTGATTTTCTACATGCAATCCCCTATAAAACCAATTGCGAACTTGGAGATAAAACTGATCCAGATTACGACCGTAGTTTTAGAGGAATCATCGAGAAGGAAGGTCCGGAAAATATCGCGGCGATTATTCTTGAACCTGTACAAGGTGTAGGCGGCGTCAACATTCCACCAGAAGGCTATCTGAAGGCCCTTCGTGACTTATGTGATGAATACGGGATTTTCATGATAACGGATGAAGTCATTACCGGATTTGGAAGAACAGGCAAAATGTTCGGGGTCAATCATTGGAATGTTGTGCCTGACATTATGTGTGTGGCTAAAGGAATTACGAGCGGTTATATTCAGCTCGGCGCAGTCATGATGACGGAAAAGTTAAGAGATGAACTGAACAAGATGTCGGACGATGTTTTCTATCACGGCTTCACTTATAGTGGGCATCCGACAGCATGTGCAGTCGCTTTAAAAACGATTGAAATTATCGAAAATGAAGGTCTCGTGGACAATGCTCGCGTAGTCGGTGAAGAATTACTAAAAGGTCTCAACCATTTAGAGCAAAAACATAAAATTACTGCAAAGCCTAGGGCAATCGGTCTGATGGGGGCCATCGAGTTATTTAGAGACCCTGAGAACAATATTCCATTTGCCCCAACTGAATTTGCAGCTCTCGCGGTCGTCGAAGAATGTGCAAAACGGAATTTGATTGTAAGACCGCTTACTTTTGGAGGAATGAACGCTGTCGCCATTGCGCCTCCTCTCATTTCAACGAAGCAAGATATTGAAAAAATGATTGACATTTTATCAGATTCAATCAGCGCATATGAAAAACAAGTTTTATAATCTGCAAGGACAATCAATTACGCCTCGGCGTAATTGCGTCCAGATTTTTTCGAGCTCGCTCGAAAAGCTCCTCTAAAAAATCTGTGACATCCGCGGGCCTACAGGAGGTAGGTCATGCAACCGTTGCTGCAGGACGCAGCGAACTTAGGTTGCCTTCTACTCTTCGTTCAGCAGGCGTTTGGACACCCACTGAACAGGAAAACAAAACTGCATTCATCTCACCACCTAGAGAGGTGGGAGCCTTCTGCTGAATGAAGATAATCCGTGACAATCCAGGCTATCCCGCAACCTCCAAACAAGAGTGAGCTGGGTGGGATAGCCTTCTTTGACTGCATTGCTGTAACCCGTCTTCATAATGACTTATCCTTTTTCAAAAACAGTGGACGAAGGAGTAGATAGAATGGGAATTTATAAAGATTCAAATGACACGGTCACCACAGCAACGACCACCACTTTTGCAAACGCTTACAACGAAACGAATGAACATTCGTTAAAGAAAGTTTTAAAGACAAGGGATTTAGTGATTTTCGGAATGGTATTTATGGCTCCTGTATCAGCACAAACACTATTTGGCGAACTTACTCTCACCTCACAGGGTCATGCTGTGCTCTCTTATTTAGTCGGTCTCATTGCCATGGTGTTTACAGCTTCTTCGTACGGGAAAATGGCCGGTGCTTTTCCAAAAGCAGGCTCTACGTATAGTTACACATCTCAAGCCATCTCTCCCAAAGTCGGTTTTGTCGCCGGATGGGCGATCTTATTGGATTATTTATTAATCCCCATGCTGCTGTATAAAATAAGCGCAATTTTTCTAATGGAACTCTTTCCGGCTCTCCCATTGTGGTTAACATTACTTTTTTTCCTTGTTCCTGTTACTGTAAGTAATTATCTCGGAGCCCATGTGAGCTCGCGTCTCAATATTATCATGACTTTATTCATGCTATTCAGCTTGGTGTTATTTATTAGTTTCGCCATTCATCACTTAATACAGACCGGCGGGATAGGCAGTATATTTTCCTTCCAAGGCATTTATAATTCATCCACTTTTTCTTTTGATGCTTTACTCGCGGGAACTTCGCTAGCTGTTCTTTCGTACTTAGGATTTGACGCTGTGACAACAATGGCGGAAGATTCAAAGGTAGCAGGTAAAACAGTCGGTCGTGCAGCTATACTTGCTCTCTTGATCAGTTCTTTCTTTTACATTTTACAAGTATATTTCGCTACAATTGTTGTCACAGATTTCACATCGTTCATCTCCCAAGATACTGCATTCTTTGAAATTGCTGTAACCATTGGAGGGATGGGGTTAGCAACGATTTGTACATTGATCATTGCCGTTTCAGGAATTTCAACTGCATTAGCGGGCCAAGCCTCTGCCTCACGAATTTTATATAGTATGGGTGGGGACAAACTATTGCCTAGCCTCTTCGCCCGATTGCATCCTAAGCATAAAACCCCTTACTGCAGCATTCTTATTTTGGCCGTTGTAGGGTATATGGGAGCAATTCTAATTCCATTAAGCGTTTTGTTTCAACTGATTGTATTTGGCGCTTTAATCGGATTCCTTGCTGTCAACCTTTCCGTGATCATCGAGTTTTTTGGACGCCGACATGAACGTTCGTTAAAACATTTTATCCCGAATTTACTGGGTCCCATTTTAGGTTTATTCGTATGCGGTTATATCACGATCGGGATTTCCCCGCTCGGAAAAACAATCGGCCTGATTTGGGTATTCATAGGGATTACATTCTTATTCATCATGACAAAGATACTGAAAAGAGACGCAAATTTTTTGGACGATATGTAATGCAAAAACTCGGTTATGAACATTTGTTGCATGTTCATAACCGAGTTTTTTTTCAAGGATCTTCTACAATCCCGCGACACGCATCGTATCACGAGCAATCATGATTTCCTCGTTCGTCGGGATGACTAACACTTTTACCGGTGAATGCGGGAAACTGATATAGACTTCTTTTCCGCGGATATTATTCAGATCCGGGTCAAAGTAAACCCCCATAAATTCCAGACCATGTAATACTTTCTCACGGATGACGTCACTGTTCTCACCAATACCTGCTGTAAAGATGATCGCATCGACACCGCCCATTTTTGCGGCATAAGAGCCGATGTATTTATGGATACGCCCAGCAAAAACTTCCAAGGCAAGCTGTGCGCGCTCATTACCTTCTGAAGCCTGAATCTCGATATCGCGTAAATCACTTGAAAAACCGGATAATGCAAGCATCCCTGACTCTTTATTGAGAATCTCTAGCACTTCTTCAACGGTTTTCCCTGTCCGTTCCATTATGTAAGGGATCAATGCCGGATCAATATTGCCCGAACGAGTTCCCATCGTCACGCCGGCAAGTGGCGTGAAGCCCATGGACGTGTCGATGGATTTCCCTCCTTTGACCGCTGCTATACTCGCGCCATTTCCAAGATGGCAAGAAATGAGACGTGTATCTTCTAATGGGCGGTTTAACAGCACTGCAGCCCGCTCGGTTACATATTTATGGCTTGTACCATGGAAACCATATTTACGGATACCGTATTTTTCATAGTACCCATAGGGTAACGGGTACAAGAAGGAACTTTCCGTCATCGTCTGATGAAAAGCCGTATCAAAAGTCGCAACCGCTGGAACGCCTGGCAAAGCCTTTTGGAATTCCTTGATTCCAACAATATTCGCCGGATTATGCAGCGGCGCCAAGCTTGAAAGTTCTTCCAGCTTTTCAAGAATATCATCGGTGATCAATACGGAATCACTGAATACTTCTCCCCCGTGCACGACCCGATGACCGATCCCGTCAATTTCATCGTACGAAAGGACAACCCCCTCGCTGATGAGCATCTCCAATAATAGAGCTACCGCATCCGCATGGTTGTTTATAGCCTGTTCTTTTTTCGTATTCACCGCTTCGGATTTTAATTTAATAAAAGATCCCGGAAGTCCGATCCGTTCAATTTGCCCGATTGCCGTGACGTCCTCTTCCGGCATTTGAAGAAGCTGAAACTTCAAGGATGAACTCCCTGCATTGATTGCTAAAATATTCCGCATGGCTTTGGCCTCCTATTCACTTAAATTACAATGGATCACTCTGAAGCCCAGCTGTCTATCTTTTGAAGAAATAACGCCATGGCATGCTTGTCCGTCATATCTGGTACTTTTGCCAGTAGTACGTCCGATGCTGCTGTCTTTTCCGGATATGGCTTTTGCAGGATGAGCAAGCTTTTGGCATGGATCGCATTTTTAAATAACGAGTCTGGCAACTGAATCACCGCTCGAATCAATGTCCGATTCTTTAAATAGGGATGTAGAAAACTGGATTGTTCCGAATCAAACAAATTGGCCGGCACAAGGAATAGAGCGTAGCCGCCCGCTTTCGTATGCTTCATCGATTGTTCGATAAACAAATGATGCGCATAAGCATGACCTTCCGTCGGCATCAATTCATAATTGAGCGCATTGTCATCATCCGGGTAATAGCCGACTGGCAAATCACTAATCGTCATATCGACCGGATCGACCAGCAAAGGTCTCAGGGAATCTTGTATATAAAATGTAACAGGTTGCTCAAGCAAATCTGCCATCACGGCAGACAGCCGAACGAGCAATTCATCAATTTCAACCGCGGTCGCTGTTGCCCCATTACCGATGGCATTCATCACGGTATATAATAAATTCCCTGTTCCGGCGGCCGGGTCAAGCAATGTTAAGTTTTGCTTATTTTGAGCCACTCTCCCTGCAATATGACCGATAAGCATCCCGATCGCATCCGGTGTCATTTGATGATTTGGTTGTGCGTGTCGGTTCATCCCTTTCAACACAGCAAGCTGGATTCCTCTTCGAATTTCCTCTTTTGTGGCCATTGCCTCTAAATCCGGTTGCTGCTCACCTTTCACCCATTTCTGGCATGCTTCAATGACCGACTCCAAGTAAAGCGAGTCCGATGATTCTGCATATGTATCGATAAACGCAAAAATTTTCTCAGTATTTGTCTCCATAATTATCCCTCTATCGCGAGAAAACCCACCCGTTTCCGAGTGGGTTTCCAAAATTAGTTTAGTAATTGTTTAACTGCTTCGATGGCTTGTTCATAGTTCGGATGGTTCGTGTTTTCACTCACGTACTCGACATACGTCACTTTATCATTTTGATCGACGACGAAGATTGAACGTGATAGTAAGCGAAGTTCTTGAATGACAACTCCATACGCTTCACCAAAAGAAAGATCACGATGATCGGAGAGAGTTTTCACATTTTCGATTCCTTCTGCCGCACACCATCTTGCCTGCGCAAATGGTAAATCGACAGAAATGGTCAAGATTTCAACATTATCTCCAAGAGATGCCGCTTCCTCATTGAACTTACGGGTTTGTACAGCGCAAACTCCCGTATCAACGGAAGGTACCACGCTGATCAGTCTGATTTTCCCTTTCGAGTCTGCAAGTGTAACAGGGCTCAAATCGTTTGCAAGTACTGTGAAATCCGGTGCCGTATCTCCTACAGCTACCTCTTTGCCAAGTAATGTAACAGGATTGTTCTTAAATGTAACATTTGCCACGAAAACGCCTCCCTTTCTCTTTACATCTTACTAAATGACAGTCCCTTCTGGCAACTGTTGACTACCAGATATACTACGATCATTGATACGCAGCTCTTTTTCATAAGCATTTTCATGGATTACGATTGTATCTGCAAACAAGTCATGTAAAGCCTCTTTTCTCGGCATGAACAAAACGAGCAAATACGGAATCAAGAGCATTTTTGAAATGAAGCGTCCGAACCCTTCGCGGAAAATGACCGTTGACCACGTCAATTTCTCCCCCTCTTTCGGCATGACCTTTATGCCCATAATCATCTTCCCTACGGTTTGCTGCAAATACTTCGTCATCAATATGAAATAGACAAGAAATAGAAGCAGTGCCGTCACTTTATAAGGGCTGAATAATAGAAACGAAGGATTGGTGATTTCGATATCCGCAGCTCTGAAAATCGGCTTGACAAGTATTCCACTTAACGCACTTACAACGAGCAAGTCAATCGTATAGGCCCAGAACCGTATCCAAAAACCTGCAGCTTTCGCCCGGAAGTGTTCGATCCGGACAGGCTCAGCATTAGCAATCGGTCTTGTAGCAACCGTTTCTTCTACTTGCTCTTCTTGTGGTCCAATCTGTTCTGTCATTGCGAATACCTCCTTATCTTTCACCATACAAGTACATCATCCGTGGCGCATTGTAATCCGATAGCAATTTACCGATCAGTTCAGACTCGATATTGCTTCCAAATAATTTGCTTGCTTTCACGCCAAAAATTGAACTCCAGCTATCGAGCGTCGAATATTCGAAAACAGTTGCCTTTTGCAGATCATAGTCTTCCTTCATTGCGGCAATAACGTCCGAAGTCTTCCCGTACTCATCCGCCAATCCTGACTCGATTGCTTGACGGCCATTCATGATCCGCCCATCGGCTATTTTCTTCACTTCCGCTTCTGTCATATTCCGGCCTTCTTCAATAATGTTGACAAAACGCTCATACGAATCATTGATCATTTCCTGCAACATCGCCCGCTCTTCGTCTGTCATCGCACGCGAGCCACTCATGATGTCTTTGTACGGACCCGTTTTGATCGTATTAAAGTCGATGCCATATTTTTCGGCAAGCTTCGCATAATTGACACTTTCCATAATGACACCGATTGAACCTGTAATCGTCTCATGGTTGACGAAGATCTTATCGGCCGGCGCGGAAATATAGTATCCACCAGAAGCCGCCATGCCACCCATGGAAACGTAAAACGGGATGCCTCTTTCTTCTTGGATCGTCCGTATCGTGTCATAGATATCCGCCGATTCAACAACGCCTCCGCCAGGTGTATTCACCTTCAAGACGACACCTTTGACCTGCTCATCTTCCAGAATCCCATTCAGTTGATTCATGAAATATTGATGGTTATAGCCTGAAGGCTGGAAAATGGACGTTGAATTCCCCAAATCTTGAATGATTCCATCAACTGTCAGAACAGCAATTTTATCTCTCCCTGTCCCTTGCTCTAAAATATTTTCCTGATAGCCCGAAGAAGAGGTAGCCCTCATTTCTTCAAAGAGACCGCTAAAATCCCTTGTAAATATGTACGATAAAGAGTTGACGCCTATCGAAACGAAAATAAGCGCTGCTGCTACGATGATTGCGATCCATCGTTTCATTGTCATTTCTAAATTCCTCCTTTTTTCTCTACACCATTGTATACGTTTCAATCCCCCAAATGTTTCACGTCATGTTAAAATGGAAATACCTCATTCGAAAGGAGACAACGTATTGGAAGATCGAATGAATATTTACATTTATAGTAAACATGACAAAGACTCTCTCGAAAAGAAATCGAAAGTCGAAGATGCTTTTATTCATGAAGGATTCACAATAACGGAAGATGATGCCAAAGCGAATATCATTATTAGCATCGGCAGTGACGGGTCGTTCTTACAGGCCGTTCGCAAAACCGGATTCCGTCAGGACTGCCTATATGCCGGCATATCGCTGACAGGCAAGCACGCTTTGTATTGTGACTTCCATTATAACAATCTTTACGAAATGACACAGGCTATACGTGGAGCAAAACTAAAAGTGAGAAAATATCCACTCATCGAGGTAGCTGTCGACAATCAACAGCCTTTCTATTGTTTAAACGAGTTCAGTATCCGTTCGAACATCATTCGGACGTTCATCCTCGATGTTATCATCGACGATACATTGTTTGAAACATTTCTCGGTGACGGGTTGATCATCTCCACTCCAACTGGTAGTACGGCCTACAACAAATCTGTAAGAGGCGCTGTCGTCGATCCATTATTGCCTTGTTTCCAAGTAACAGAACTTGCGTCTGTCAATAACAATACATACAGAACGCTCGGCTCACCCTTCATCATGAGCGGAAATCGCAACTTAAAACTGAAAGTCCACCAAGATGGGAACGATTTCCCTTCAATGGCCGCTGACAATGAAGCAATCGGCATTCGTCAAGTAGAAAATGTAGAAATCCGATTAAGCGATAAAGTGATCAAAACTGTCAAGCTAAAAGATAATTCATTCTGGGAAAAAGTACAACGCATCTATTTATAACAAAAAGTAAAAAGAAGCCGCCTCACTGAGGTTGGCTTCTTTTTACTTTTAACACTTCCAATACCGTCGATGCCGTAAATATGACTAATGCAAACCAAATAAACGAGAAAGACAGGAATTCGATTTTTCCAAAGGTTTCGTTAAAAACAACGACGCCGATAAATAACATCATCGTCGGCGCGATATACTGGAGGAATCCTGCCATGTAGAGCGGGATCCGCTGCACAGCTTTTGCATACATCACCAGAGGGAGCGCTGTGACTACTCCCGTGAAAATAAGCAATAGATCGGTCTTCACATCAATCTGTAAAAATACGGCTTGGCCGTCCATGAACAGCCATATATAATAAAGGACCGCAAACGGCACGATGAAAAATGTTTCAATCGTCAATCCGCGAAGGGCATCCAGTTTGACGCGCTTCTTGATCAGTCCATAGACAGCAAACGTCACTGCCAGTGAAAAAGCGATCCAAGGAAACGTTCCATAAGAAATCGTTAAGATGACAACGCCAATCACAGCCAATCCAAATGCAATTTTTTGCGCCCCCGACAGTCTTTCTTTTAAAACGATGATGCCTAAAAGGACAGAAACAAGCGGATTCATATAATAACCAAGGCTTGTCTGAACGATATAATTATGATTGACTGCCCATATGTAAATAAACCAATTGCTTGAAACAATTCCAGAGGCGGCACACAATGCCCAAAAATCCCGCGGAGTACTCCAAAGCCTTTTAAAATCCTCTTTCAAGTGTTGACCATTTTTCAATAAGATGACAACAAGAAATGTCAAAATGAATGCCCAGACGATTCGGCTAACTAAAATTTCCATGCTGACAACATGCTCAAGACTTTTCCAATAGATCGGCATAATTCCCCATATGAGGAATGAACCGATTGCCCATAGGACACCGCTTCTCTCTGTTTGCATCACGACGCCCCCTTTTTATTTTGAGTCCCGAAATAATAGTTAATTATAGACCTCTTTACGCAAAACGTAAAGTTCAACTTTCGACATATTCAACGCGTTCTTTTCGCATCCGTATCAGCCCTATAATCATGGGGAAATTTCTTCTAAATGAAAACTGCTTTTGCCTAAACGGAATTTCCCGTTAGACAAAAGCAGTGATGACAAATGATCAATTACGCCTCGGCGTAACATGAATCAGCAGGGAGTTTGGACTCCCACTGATCGAAATGCTTTCTGACATTCATCCCGCCACTTATGGAAGTGGGGGACTTCTGCTGAATCATGTTAAATTTGTTGTTCCAGTTTTCGTAAGTCAACACGTTTGATTTTTCCAGAAACAGTTTTCGGCAATTCTTCAATGAATTCAATTTTTCGAGGATATTTATAAGGCGCTGTCAAATTCTTTACATGATTCTGCAACTCACCGATCAAGCCATCCTCATCTTTGCGTTCAGGCTCACGGAGGACGACATAAGCTTTGACGATATTCCCCCGCACTTCATCAGGGCTTGCAACAACGGCACATTCCCGTACAGCCGGATGCTTCGTTAAAGCATCTTCCACTTCGAACGGCCCGATTGTGTAGCCGGAGCTAATAATTATATCATCGCCCCTTCCTTCAAACCAGAAATAACCGTCCTCATCCATTTTCGCCCGATCGCCCGTTACATAATAATCTCCACGGAATTGCATATGTGTCCGCTCAGGGTCTTTCAAATACTCTTTGAACAATGCAGGGGTCGAAATATGTACGGCAATATCCCCGACTTCTCCAGGTTGTACCGGATTCCCTTCATCGTCTATGATTTCAACTTTGTTGCCCGGTGTCGATTTCCCCATCGATCCTGGTCGGGCCTCCACATCGAGTAAAGATCCGATCAATAATGTATTTTCGGTCTGCCCATACCCATCTCGCACATTGAGTCCAAACGTACGATCAAAAATATCAATGACTTCACGGTTAAGTGGTTCCCCCGCCGAAACCGCACTTCGAATGGAAGACAGATCATAATCCTTCAAATGATCCGCTTTCGCCATGAAGCGATATTCCGTCGGTGTACAACAAAGCACATTGACATTGTAAGTCTTGATATGTTCCAAATAAGTTTGAACATCAAACTTCCCGTTATACACCAAGCCGACAGCACCGCTTCCTAAAACGGAAAGGAATGGAGTCCAAATCCATTTTTGCCAACCGGGCGCTGCAGTAGCCCAGACGATATCATTTTCTTCAATGCCAAGCCAAGCACCAGCGGTCCGAAGATGTGCATAACCCCAAGCATGTGTATGAACAACGCCCTTCGGATTACCGGTTGTCCCAGAAGTATAGGATAGAAATGCCATATCAGTTCGACGTGTAGGCGGTGTCTCGAACTCAGTAGGCATCGTCTGCATCAATTCAGAGAGGGAAAGCTGTCCCTTCTCGGCTTGTCCGACAACAAACAGCTGAACATCTTTCAAATTTTCCACTTCGTTAAACTGATCTGTAAATGCTTCATAGGCAACGATGGCTTTTGCCTCACTATGCGCCAACCGGTATTCAATATCAGATGCACGTAACATTTCCGAACTTGGAATGACGACAAGCCCCGCTTTTAGTGCTCCGATGTACGTCACATAAGCCTCAATCATTCTAGGCATCATAACAAGGACAACATCACCCTTTTTCAATCCATTTTGCGTGAATACATGGGCTGCCCGATTTGCCTCTTTCAGTAATTTATCGTATGTAATCTCTTTCTTTTCACCATTCGCATCAATATAAATCAATGCTTTCTTATCTTGATCGATTGCATGTTTTTCAAATTCATCCACGATATTGTATTGCTCTGGCGCAATTAGTTCTTCACGTTTCATAAACGTCCCCTCCATCTCAATAGGCTTATTATACATGCCGTTAAACATCAATTCAAAAAGAAACTCTGTCTATCAGTGTGGTTTAGTTCCTTTTAGAAATGTACATACTCTTCATACAATCGAAAAAGCTGTTCCGGAGGCATTCCAGAACAGCTTTTCCAGTGTGCTATATTATTGCTCGAAGCCCTTCATTTGCTGTTGAGCCTGACGTACTAATCGCTTCGTAATTTCTCCGCCTACGGATCCGTTGGCACGCGATGTACTATCCGGTCCAAGTTGTACGCCAAATTCATTAGCAATTTCGTTCTTCATTTGATCAAGTGCTTGTCTAACACCTGGAACAAGTAGCTGATTTGAATTTCCGTTGTTGTTACTAGCCATGATGATCACCTCCTTGTACGTATAGAATGTACCTTTAACGAAATTTCATGCATTTTTTAGGAAGGAATTTTAAAATCATTCTTTGTTGGCGGTTTAAACGCCTGTTTTTTTGTCCACACTTGATGATGTGGAACCTGTACCGATCAATTGATGATGGACAGTCTAGATGATCATTTATTCTTGCGTAAAACCTTTCATCTGCTGCTGAGCTTGACGCACTAATCGCTTCGTAATTTCTCCGCCCACAGATCCATTGGAACGCGATGTAGAGTCGGGTCCCATGTTGACTCCAAATTCGTTTGCAATTTCATTTTTCATTTGATCAAGTGCTTGTCGTACACCCGGAACGACAAGCTGATTTGAATTTCCGTTGTTATTACTCGCCATGTTGGTCACCTCCTTGTGCAGTTAGAATGCACCACATGTAAAATTTCATGCATTTTTAAAATCACAATTTTATCCATCCTACTGAAGTCGGTTTAGACAGTATATATTTTGCCTACACTGATTCAACGAATTATCGAATAGCGCTCTTTCACTTTGCCTGCCCTATAAAAAATTAGAAAAGCTGTTCCGAAAAATTCGGAACAGCTTTTTAAAGGATGCGATTATTGTTCAAAACCCTTCATTTGTTGTTGGGCCTGGCGTACTAATCGCTTCGTAATTTCTCCGCCTACGGATCCGTTGGCACGCGATGTACTATCCGGTCCAAGATTCACACCAAATTCGCTGGCAATTTCGTACTTCATTTGGTCAAGTGCTTGTCGTACACCTGGCACTAGAAGCTGATTTGAATTTCCGTTGTTGTTGCTAGCCATGTTTACCACCTCCTTGTGCATTTAGAATGCACCGCTTCAAAAAATTCATACAGGAGGTTTATTGGTAATTTATTCTATACTCACAACAAGTCTTCAAACGCATCTTCCTGTTGAAGGGGCAATTGCACTGTTTCTCTGTTTTTCACCGCTTCTTCAACGAGCGGTGCGAAATCAGAAAAGCTTTCATAGTAAACGACCTTTTCAAGCCGTGGTTTCGTTTTTGGATTTGATGGCGAGAAGATTGTGCAACAATCTTCATATGGTTGAATGGAAATATCATACGTACCGATTTTCTGCGCAATCTGGATAATCTCGAGTTTGTCTGCCGCGATGAGCGGGCGCAAAATAGGGGTCTCTGTTACGGCATTAATCGCTGTTAGGCTCTCAAGTGTCTGACTCGCAACTTGTCCTAAACTTTCCCCCGTCACGATGGCCAGCGCACCTTCTTCTTGCCGTACTTTATCCGCAATTTGCAACATCAGTCTCCGCGTTGTAGTCATCGATACATTATCAGGCACCTGAGTGACGATCATTTGCTGGATCTCCGTAAATGGAATGATGTGAAGACGTACCGCAGCACCGAACGTACTTAATTTTTCTGCAAGATCCATCACTTTCTTTTTTGCCAATTCGCTTGTAAAAGGCGGGCTTGCAAAGTGGATCGCGTCGATGGAAACCCCGCGTTTCATCATTAAGTATCCCGCAACTGGACTATCAATGCCCCCTGATAGCATCAGCATGGAGTGGCCATTCGAGCCGACGGGCATCCCACCTGCACCTTCATATACTTTCGCTGTCAGGAACGCACCTTCCTCACGGATCTCCACATGCAATAAAATATCCGGTTTCTTCATCTTAACAATAAGCTCAGGAAAATGACGTAGCACATGACCCCCAATTTCCTGTTGCAACTCACCCGTCACAAGTGGAAAGGACTTGTCTGTCCGTCGAATTTCAACTTTGAACGTTTTTCCTTCCGTTTCATCTGCACCGATGACCTCCAACGCCTTTTCTTTAATCGCGTCCAGTGACGCTTCACATTTAGCGACCGGACTAAACGATTGAATCCCGAAAATATATGGCAATCGCGCGATGGCTTCTTTCATATCCTGCTGGTCTTCCGCAATCAAAAACATGCGGTCACGCTCAGGCTTAATGACGACTGTCTTCAAGTCACGCAATGCCTCTTTTATATTATTTCGCAGCTTTCGGACGAACGTATTCCGATTTCGTCCTTTTAATGATAATTCGCCATAGCGAATTAACAGCTCGTTCCATTCCATCATTGTTTTCCCCTTCCAAGCAATTCCATGAATCCTTTAAAGACACGCTCTAATTCACTGACATGCTGTTCTGAATTATTTTGTCCGAAACTGATCCGGATGACACCATTTTTATATTTTTCGGGCACGCCAATCGCTTCGATGACGTGACTCGTTTTAACACTTTTCGATGAGCAGGCACTGGATGTTGAAACCGTTATGCCGTTTTCCTGAAAGTAATTCACGGCAACTTCCCCTTTTATTTTCGGGAACGCAAGGGAAAGGATATGAGGTGCAGCTGAATCCCGTGCGAGTATGCGAACATCTTCATATTGTTCCACAACCGTCATGAACCGATTTCTCCATGCCCTGAAATTTTCCCGTTCTTGATTCACCACATGTAGTCTCATCGCTTTTGCCATAGCTACTGCATCCGCCACGGATACAGTGCCGCTACGCAGTTCTTTTTCCTGTCCACCGCCAAAATTGATCGCTTGGGGGATTATTCCTTTTCGCATCGCGAGTATCCCTGAACCTTTCAGTCCATGGATTTTATGGGCAGAAATCGTCAAGGCATCCGGTCCGTCTCCCGTTAGCATAATAGGGAGTTTCCCGAAACTCTGAACAGCATCGCTATGAAAGACCGCCCTTGATTGTCCTTTAATCATTCGTGCACATTCCGCAATGGGCTGGATTGCACCTATTTCATTATTGACATGCATGATGCTTACTAAAATCGTCTCTTGTCGTAGCTTACTTTTCAACTCTTCAATTGAGATGACACCTTGCGCATTCACTTGTAAATAATCCACTTCAAAGCCTTGCGTTTCCAAGTATTCCATCGAGCGAAGCACCGATGGATGTTCAATCGAAGTCGTAATAATATGGTTTCCTCTTGAACGGTATGCATGTGCAAAACCGATGACCGCTAAATTATTCGCTTCGGTCCCTCCAGAAGTGAAAATAACCTCACCTTCCGACACACCTAGAATCGATTTAATCTGCTCACGGGATCTTTCCAATAATAATTCCGCTTCCTTTCCAGCAAGGTGAAGCGAAGCGGGATTTGCAAAAAAGCGTCGATTCACTTCTGTAAATGAAGCTAGAACGCTGTCATCCGGCAAAGTCGTAGCACTATTATCCAAATAAATCATTCAACTCTTCCTTTCGTTTCTCACATGAATAAGCGTGACAAAGCCACCTGCACAAGATGTGCTGGTGGCTGACATTCGCCGTTGATATTCATCCGGTAAATCCCATCGAAAATTTTTATACCTGCTCTTTCACAAGTTCTTCAATCCTTTTCATCGCACCGGGTTCCACTTCTTCTACTGCAGTTGCAGCCTCTTCCAAAGCTTTCGCATATCTAAATTGCCTGAACGACTCTTCCGCGTCAAGCAAGCGGGCATTCATTTCAGGATTCGACGCACGGTAACGATTGCCATATTGAATGATCCATTCAATGAGCATTACATTTTCAAGCAGTTCTTCAACTTTTTCACTTACCTCTTGAACCACCTTTGCAGCATTGCCCAAGTATGAATCCACAAGTTGCATATTCAATGGAACTTCTTGCAAGCTTTGCTTTACTATGTAAATTTGTTCATCAGCTTCCTCAAGCCGCGCTTCCATCTCATCCGGAATCCCCGGGATATTCCCTCTATGCAATAACCGGTCGGCATGCTGTAATTTACGGGAAAGCTCGTCCAGTTTCGTACGGACATTATTTTCGTCTATCCGTAAATTTTTCATGCGGTTCATAAAACTTTCTTGTTCCTCCGCAATTTCTTCAAGCTCCTCAGAAATGCTTTGCAATTCTTCCCACAAACTTGAATAGGCAGATCCTTGGCTATTAAGGCGAGTAGTAAGCACTTCAAAACGTTTTTCAAGGACATTCAATTTCTTGAGACTTTGTTGTGGGATTTGCGCTTCTTTTTCATCGAGTCTGTAACTTTGTTGAACATATGTAGCCTCCGCCGATGTTTCCCTTGCCTGTATCGTCATCTCCAAAAGGCTTTCCGCCACATATTCGTAATGTTCGTCGACGTAATGCTTCGCATTCACTTCGTGTTCCAGCGCATCGTAAAAGGAATCGATGCGATCATTGATCTCCATTGTACGTTGTTGCACGTCTTCAATTTGAAGTTCCGCCATTTTCTCCAACAGTTCTTGAATTTCTTCCTCAATATGGCCCAACTGCTTTGGCAACTCAAGATGCTGTAAGAAATAGGATTGTTCTTCCATCTCCATCGTACCCATTTTCAACTCGCGCAATGATGCAGGAATTTTGTTTTGTAATTCCGTCAGTAATGAAGGGGTTTCATGGATAAGCCTGAACACCCTTTCTCCCTTGGTAGCTAGCGAAATGACGATTTCCCTTGCTTGCAAGTAGTTGCCGTTCGCGGTCAACTCGTCGTACTCCTGAAACTTCGGATGGAACGATTCGAGTTCTTTTTCCAATGGTCTCGCTGTCATTCCGAAAGAATGTTGATGGGCTAATACCGTTTTCCGGGCAGCACGATGTTGTTCTTTCAACTTTTCGATTTCAATCCGGTTTTTCTCTTCGCTACCGACAAGCTCGTTCAGCTCTTTAAGGATTTCATTCATTTTCTGATCGCAGGAACGAATTTTCTCTTGGATCGCTTTTTCCGTTTCCGTTGCTTTTCTAAATCGGAAACGGTCAACCATATCCTCTACATCGAATAACAATGAATCAATTTTCGGCATATGTACGTCCATCACTTCTGCCCAATCATTTCGCCAGCGTTCGAATTTCTCTTCAGTTTCGCCAGTCATATTCAACTGTTTCACTTTCGTCATCTCTTCTAATATCGGCTTATGCTGAATCTGTAGTTTCTCTTTTTCTAAACGGCTAATTTCCTGTATATGTTTGCGCCTGAATAAGAAGGCGATTGTTGTCAATATAATGAGCACTATTATTGCAATGATGAAGGTTTTCATCGTGGTCCCCCTATTCCAAATCACTGTACCATAGTATTATCCTATATAGTACCACGTTTAAAGATTTTTGGTTGCGAAAATGAATGATTTATAGGGAAAAATCTGTTTTTCCGCCATATGGTCCGGAAAAATTGTTAAACAAAGCCCGAATGTGTATAATTAATAATTAATTCATTTCAAGATAGTTAGGAGTGTTCGATTTGTTCGTTGGATTCGAATATGCTACTGATGGAAAAGTAAAATATGAACAACTTGCCAGTCAACTGGACGCATTGCTGGATGGCGAGAAAAATAGATATGCAAACTTAAGCAACGCTTCTGCATTGCTTAACCAGTTTTTCGATCGCATCAATTGGGTCGGATTTTATTTGATGGATGAAGGAGAACTAGTGCTCGGACCATTTCAAGGTTTGCCTGCCTGTATCCGGATTCCGCTTGGAAGAGGCGTCTGCGGAACAGCAGCAACGCGTAAAGAAACAATCATCGTACCGGATGTCAATGCATTTCCAGGCCATATCGCCTGCGATGCAGCCTCGCAGTCCGAAATCGTTGTGCCAATACTAAAAGACGATGTACTCCTCGGTGTACTCGACATCGACAGTCCAGAACTCGATCGATTCACCGAAGAAGATCGTGCCGGTCTCGAACACTTTATAGAAGTTCTTGTCAAACATATTTGACATTCGATAGAGATTGAATGAAAACAGTCCAGGAAGTCTAGTGAGATAAGACTTCCTGGACTGTTTAACTTGCTTCAGCAAATCTGTTTGTACTGAGAGCGAAGCGTTAGCTACAGAAGTTCCTACTTCTCTAAGTGGTGAGATGAATGCTGGACATGCATGCAATTCAGTGGGGGCTCAAACCCCAGCCGATTAGAATTAGAGGTACTCAGGCTAAGATCGCCGCGTCCAGAAAGTGCCTGGGTGACCAACAACCTGTTGGCCCAAGCCTCCGGCGTATTTTACTTTTCTATTTTTGCCAACTGTTGTTCCAACTTCATGAATGCCGACTCCATATCTTGGATTAAATCATCCGCGTGTTCAAGACCGACCGATAAGCGCAATAAGGAATCTGAGATACCCATGTGGAGCCTTTCATCCTCTGGAACACTGGAATGGGTCATCGTTGCCGGGTGTTGAATCAACGTTTCCGCATCACCTAGACTCACCGCAATTTTAATAAGTGCAAGGTGGTCCATAAACAATTGAGCTTCTTTTTTCCCGCCCTTCACCGTAAACGAAATAAGTCCTCCACCGGCCCTCATCTGATGCTTCGCAATGTCATATTGTGGATTTTCCGGATCGAATGGATAAAAAACTTCCTCTACCAGTTTCTGCCCTTTTAAATAGCGGATCAATTTTTCTGCATTCGCTGTATGGCGTTCCATTCGGACCGATAATGTTTTTAACCCCCGAAGCAATAACCATGCATCAAACGGGGACATGATCCCCCCATAATCCTTTTGAATCGTCAGGCGGATCGATTCCATCTCTTCTTTATCATTGCCGACCAATAGCCCTGCAATGACATCACCATGTCCATTTATATACTTGGTAGCACTATGGACGACGAAATCGGCACCGATATCGATCGGATTTTGCAAATAAGGGGAGCAGAATGTATTATCCACAACTACACGGATCCCATGCCGCCTCGCTACATTGACGACCGCATGCAAATTCACAAGCTCCATCGTCGGGTTGATCGGTGTTTCGACATAGATACAAACGGTCTCTGGTTTAATGAACGATTCGATGTCCTCTTCGGTTTCCATTTTGATCAAATCGTGACTAATGTCATACTTCCGTTGCATAATGCCGAGTAGACCGAATGTGCAACCATAAATTCCTCGGGAACAAAGAATATGATCGCCTGCCTTTGTTAAGTGAACTAAAACCGAACTGACCGCAGCCATCCCCGATCCGAATGCAAGCGTACCTTCTCCATTCTCAAGCGCCGTCATTCGATCTTCCAAAACGCGTACCGTTGGATTACCGAGCCTCGAGTAAATATTCCCTTCTTCCATCCCGGCAAACCGATTCTCACCTTGAATCGCCGTGTCAAATGAAAAAGTCGAAGTCTGATAGAGTGGAACAGCAAGACTTCCATGGTGCATAGCTTCTTCATAACCTTCGTGTACAACGAGCGTATCCTTATGGTTTTCCCGTTCTTTCATAACCGAACACCCCTCCTATTTAGTAAGCGCTTTCTCGGAATTCCAGCAAATAGCCGCCACCTCTGCTCGTGTCGGCTATTTGCTAGTTACTACTGGGTCCTGAGCTAGTTACACGCTGCAGAACTTGAACGTCATTGCGCAGAGAACAAATGGATTCCCTTACTTTCATTTTACACCTAAAGGAGGAGAAGGAACAGGCTCAATGCCTATTTCAAAGCTTCAAGATCGAGGGTTGATGGATCATCAATTGGTTTTTCCCGCTTTCTTTAGCCGAATAGAGTGCTTTGTCGGCGGTTTGGAAGATATCCAAAAAGGTCATTGGCATTTCAGAAGTCCAGCAACTGATTCCAGCTGATATTGTCACTCTCGGCTCTGTCACCGTAGGAATCACTTGAATAAGCCGCTTGGAAAAGTGGATTCCTTCATCCAATGTACTCGAAGGCAAATAGACTGCTATCTCCTCGCCTCCCCACCGCGCTGCTATCCCTTTCCCCTCGACTTCTGCCAAGATGGTCGTCGAAATTTGCCTCAGCACAGCATCACCAGTCGAATGCCCGTAGGTGTCATTTACTTGCTTAAAATCATCAACATCCACTAAAAGAAAAGCACCTGCTTCCTCATTTGAAATGGAACGTTCGATCATCTCATCTAAATAATTTCGAGTGTACAATTTTGTTAAATGATCCTTATCCACGAGTTCCTGTAATTGATCTCGCAACATGGAGTTTGCTAGGGCAAGAGAGGAATGGCTAATCAAAGCTTGCATGAGCTTAAAGCTATCGAAAGAGAAATAATAAGGATCTGCGTGCAGTAGTAGAATAAACCCTGTCATTTTTTCTTGGTTCATGATCGGAATCGCAATAAGTGATTCATAAACTGATGTCACGTTCTTCATGCTGTCGAATCTCGCGTCAAACAGCGCCTCTTTACCATTCTTCAAATACGCGGAGGCAAAAGTGAGATATGTTTGGCCGGCTCCGTTATGAAATACTTCCGAGCTTAATGGTGAAATAACATCATTTCCATTTTCATCGTAAAAGCAGAATGCGATTTCTTCCGGCTGGAATGCTTTGATGAATTGTTGTTTTAAAAAAGAAAGCATTTCATCAAATTGCATATGGCTATTCAATTTTCTCGATGTTTCATTCACAAGCTGTAAATCCTCGATCACCCGGTGGGATTGTGCATATAGACTTGCATTTTCCAATGCATTCCCCGCTGTATTCGCGACCATCCGTATGAAGTTTTTCTCGCTCAAAGAATATTCGAATTCAATAGGCGCATTGATTTGGAGCACACCGTAAATCCCTTGTCTGCCTTTGATCGGCGCATTGATCAGTTTAGTGTCTGTTTCAGGCAATCGCTCCATGGTCACTTTTCCGGAAACATAGGCATCGATCGCAGACGGTCTTTCATTCATATAATCGAATAGCTTATAGGTATGCTTTCGCTCATTTTGATCATGAGATAATAACAGTTCAATGTCGAACGTCGGAAAGGATTCTTTGACTACTTCGATAATCCCATCAAGAATCACGTCTCTTTCCATCGTCGAATTGAACAGCTCTGTTACACGAAATAGCCGTCTGAAACTTCTCTCTTCCTTGACAAGGAATACCATTTTCTTAATCAGTTGGATGACTTTGCTCACGATTTCCTCCAACTCCTGTAAAAATGACGTTTCCCTAAACGCTTTCCAATGGCCCGTCGATTTCACAAGCAAAAGACCTAATATTTCGCCTTTGCCGTTCCGGAATGCAAGATAATCATCCGCATACGCAAATCCCTTTTCATGAAAAGGAGTAAGAAAAGCGTTTGAACTTTTGGTTTCATCTATTTCCAAAGGACTATACGGAATCACATCATTTCTCATCAATGTATATGTGCGCCCTGAGAGTTGTATAAAGTTATTGTTCGAAAAGATGAAAAAGTCTGCATGCTCGATGCCGAAATGCCTGAACAGCTTCGGCCGCAACACTTCAAACCATTGTTCATAAGATTGGACTGCGATGTCTTCCGTCCATAAATACAGCAGTTCACTTTTTATTTGCAACATTGTCATTTGATGATCTATCATGCAATCACCCCGATTTCGTGAATAAGAAAATTTATATAATGTGTATAGGTTTAACCTCATTCTAATACATTAGAACTAGATAATCCATCTATTTTCACAACTCAGATTGTGAACTCTGGAAATGGTTGGTTAATACTTGACTCCTTACTTAGTCCTTGTTATGATAAA
The DNA here is from genome assembly GCF_022346545.1 of Sporosarcina sp. ACRSM. GTDB lineage: Bacteria > Bacillota > Bacilli > Bacillales_A > Planococcaceae > Sporosarcina. The sequence goes on from NZ_JAKRNU010000005.1 coordinate 136,020, forward strand.
TCTTGTGTAAAATAGTTGCAGCAGTTGTGTGTTTCGAATCGTCCAGTCTATTCCTTTTGACAAAGGTGTATCGTGTAACCTTTTGGCTGCAAAGGCGAAGATGCAAGATGATAGAATGGCATTCGGATTGAACACATCTGGTTCTTATTTTACAACAAAATAAAACCAAAAACAGAGGAGGAGTCATTCATGGCTCGTTATACAGGTCCATCTTGGAAACTGTCCCGTCGTCTTGGAATTTCACTTTCAGGCACTGGGAAAGAAATCGAAAAACGTCCTTACGCACCAGGACAACACGGTCCTAACCAACGTAAAAAACTTTCCGAATACGGAATGCAATTACAAGAGAAACAAAAACTTCGTTTCATGTTCGGTGTAAACGAACGTCAATTCAAAACGATCTTCAACAAAGCTGGTAAAATGCCTGGTAAACACGGTGAGAACTTCATGATCCTTCTTGAAACTCGCTTGGACAACCTCGTATACCGCATGGGTCTTGCTCGCACTCGTCGTGCAGCTCGCCAACTTGTTAACCACGGCCATGTTATGGTTGATGGCAAACGCGTTGACATCCCATCTTACAGCGTAAAACCGGGTCAAGAAATTTCTCTTCGCGAGAAATCCCAAAATCTTGACATCGTAAACGAAGCAATCGAAGTGAACAACTATGTTCCTGAATACGTTTCTTTCAACGCTGATACTAAAGTTGGTCAATTCATCCGTCTACCTGAGCGTAGCGAACTTTCAGCAGAAATTAACGAAGCACTTATCGTTGAGTTCTACTCTCGTTAATCGCTTCACCCAAAAAGAGTCCTTCACAGGGCTCTTTTTTTCATGCACTTCGTGTACAATGAAGACATTCTACATAAATGAGGTGGCAATATGAAACTGATTTCAATTTGTCCAAGTAATACAGAATTGCTGGCCTATCTAGGCCTTGTCGATCAACTTGTGGCCGTTGATGATTTTTCTGACTGGCCTACAAGCATTCAAACCCTTCCCCGACTCGGACCGGATTTATCCATCGATATGGATAAGTTGGAGCAATACAAGCCTGATTTAGTGCTTGCATCGCTTAGTGTACCTGGGATGGAAAAAAATGTGGAGGAACTGCAAAAGCGCAATATCCCCCATATCGTCCTCGATCCGCATTGCCTGGATGATATCGCCGCCAATCTCCTACTAGTTGGACAGGCATGCGGCATTGAAGAACGGGCCCAACTAATTCGAGATGAGTTCTTGTCGTTTATCGACAAAATGAAAGCGCGTGCTACAAGCGTAGCAACATCGCCGCGACTTTACTGGGAATGGTGGCCAAAACCGGTGTTCACACCGGGCTCTACCAACTGGCTCGCTGAAATTAGTGCGATTGCAGGTGGCTCCAACGAATTCAGCGATGTCGAACTCGCCAGTGTCCAAACCGATTGGGAGGATGTCTTGCAAAGGGATCCTGATTACATTCTACTTGCCTGGGTTGGCGTCCGACCAGAAAAAGTGAAAAAAGAAGTGGTATTGAAACGACCAGGTTGGCAAGAACTTGAAGCGATTCGCAGCGGACGTTTCTCAATTATGGAAGAAGCGTTGTATTGCCGCCCTTCCCCCCGATTGCTTGAAGGAGCGTTAAAATTGGGAAATATGATTCACCCAGAAATTTACGGTAATTTGGAACTACCGGATTGGGTTGCAAACAAATAAACCGAAAAAGGCTATTTCCTTTACAATCAGGAAAATAGCCTTTTCGTTACTTAAGAAATCAAACGAATTTCACCATTTTATAATTCTTCTTACCACGACGAACAATCGTAAACGCGTCTTCCAAACGGTCTGCACCACTTACTTCATACGCCGTGTCCGTGATCCGTTCCCCATTCAAGGAAATGGCTCCGTTGGTCACATCTTCACGCGCTTGACGCTTCGATGGTGACACACCCGCTTCAACAATAAAGTCGACAATGTTTTTAGCTTCTTTCGTCATTTCGTATGACGGGACATCTTTGAACGCGTCTTTCATTTCAGAAGCTGTCAATGCTTTCAAGTCGCCGCTAAACAGCGCTTTTGAAATGCGGATCGCTTGGTTCAATGCTTCTTGTCCGTGAATTAAACGCGTCATTTCTTCTGCCAATGTCTGCTGTGCTTTACGCAAGTGTGGCTCTTCTTGTACAGAAACTTCTAGCGCTTCGATTTCTTCTCGCTCTTTGAACGTAAAGATCTTCAAGTATTTGATCACATCAGCGTCTGCTGTATTGATCCAGAACTGGTAAAACTCATACGGGGAAGTTTTTTCCGCATCCAGCCATACTGCGCCGCCCGCAGTTTTTCCGAATTTCGTGCCGTCTGCTTTTGTGACGAGCGGAATAGTAATTCCGAACGCTTTTACTTCTTCTTCGTGTGTTTTCCGAATGACTTCAAGTCCTGTTGTAATATTGCCCCACTGATCCGAACCACCTACTTGTACTCGGCAGCCATAGTGATTGAATAGATGATTGAAGTCGATTCCTTGGATGAGCATGTACGAAAACTCGGTAAAGGAGATGCCGCCTTCCAGACGTGATGCGACATTATCTTTTGCAAGCATGTAGTTGACGCCTAACAATTTACCGTAATCACGTAAAAACTCGATGATGCTCATCGACCCGATCCAATCGTTGTTATTGACCATTTGTGCCCCGTTTTCGGAATTAAAATCAAATATCTGTTCCATTTGTTTTTTAATACCGCTCACGTTTTTCGCAATCTGTTCCATAGTTTGCAGCTGTCTTTCTTCAGAACGGCCAGATGGATCCCCGATTGTACCCGTCGCTCCGCCGACAAGTAAAATCGGCCGATGCCCATGCAGTTGAAAACGTCTAAGCGTTAGCAATGGAACAATATGTCCGATATGCATACTGTCCGCCGTAGGATCGACACCACAATATAGAGAAATCTTCTCTTTGTTCAGCAAGTCCTCAAGTCCTTCTTCGTCTGTTTGTTGGTACAATAGACCTCTCCATTTCAAATCTTCCATCAATGCGTTTTTCATCTGAATCCCTCCTAAATAATTCACAGACTCTAGCGGCAAGCTCATATCCCATCCGTTCTAGCACTCCAAAAAAGACAGCAAAAAGTCCCTGCACGATTATCACAATCATGCAGGGACGCTAATTCTATCATTAACGCGGTACCACCCGGCTTGAGAAAAGTTTTCTCCGCTCAACACGCCCTATCGCTGCGCATGCGTCACACTCCAGAACTGTAATTCATGATCGTGGTCCGAGTGACTTTCACCAACCGTCACCTCTCTAAATACGGATCCCACACCACTACTGCGGTTCTTTCATTATGCGAAAAAATATATAAGACTCATTCTATCCTATATTTTAACTTTGTCAAATAATTTCGATTGGCGAATACAAAATATGCTATAATGGGTTAGATTTCAGCAAGTCACTACCAGCTAAGAAGAACCAATCCGTATATACAGAAATCTATAAAGATATGAGGGAGGTGAAAGCCGTTAGCCAAATCTTATGCTTGTCATATACCACATCGGGTATACGCTTCGGCAAAAGCAGGCACGATGAAGCAGGAAGCAAACAAGGCCTATAGATTTTTATAGGTTTTTGGCAACGGTTGAAGTACTTGAGTGAACAGGAAAAGAAACGACTTGATCTTATAGAAGAGAAGCTTGAAACGTTAAACAAAACAAAATGGGCGAGAGGTTTACGAATTACTTCAGGTGTTTTTTGGAACCTATTTCTTCTATTTCTCATCTTCGGGATGACGCTATCCATCTTCGCCGCCTCAGTCGGGGCAGGTTATTTTGCATCGCTCGTCTCCAAAGAGCCATTGCGCTCTAAAACGGAAATGCGCGACGCCATCTTCAACTATGAAGAAACATCCGAAATCTATCTTGCTGGCGGTGTCTATATCGGTAAAGTCAATTCCGATATAGAGCGGAAAGAAACGAAGCTGGAACAAGTTTCTCCATACGTCATCGATGCAGTATTGGCGACCGAGGATGAATATTTTAATGAGCATAATGGCATTGTACCGAAAGCGATTTTCCGTGGTCTATTCCAAGACGTGACAAACTCGGACAGCCAAACGGGTGGTTCGACACTAACCCAGCAATTGATCAAAAACCAGGTGTTAACGAACGAAGTGTCGTATGAGCGGAAAGCGAAAGAAATTCTTCTCGCCATGCGACTGGAACACTTTATGGATAAAAATGAAATCCTCCAAGCCTATTTGAATATTATCCCATACGGCCGAAATGCAAACGGTCAAAATATTGCGGGGATCGAGACGGCAGCTGAAGGCATTTTCGACAAAAAAGCGATTGACTTGAATTTACCACAAGCCGCTTTCATCGCCGGAGTTCCACAAGCGCCTTTTGCCTATACACCGTTTAAAAGTGGTGGCGGCATGAAGGATCCAGAATACTTAACACCCGGGATCGATCGGATGAAAACCGTCCTCTATCGGATGAAAGAGACAGGCTACATCACTGAACAGCAATATAACGAAGCAGTCACTTATGATATTACAAAAGATTTCCGTGAACCTGTCCTGCGTGCAAGTGAACGTTATCCATACTTAACGCAAGAAATTCAAAACCGAACTGTCGCTATCTTGGCAAAGATCATTGCAGAACAAGACGGTATCGATCCGGAACGACTTGATATCGAAAAGAAACTTTACGAGAAATATGCCATTCTGGCTACACGTTCCATGAAAAATGACGGTTATAGAATCTATTCGACAATCGATAAAAATTTATACGATAAAATGAATGAGATCGGTAAATCATTTGAGCACTATGGATTCACCTATACACGTGAAGTGAAAGATCCGCACTCCGGGGAAATCGAATTAAAAGAAGATCCCGTTCAAGTCGGCGCCATTCTTATTGAAAACAGTACCGGAAAAATCCTTTCCTTCATCGGAGGGCGCGATCATGAACAAGAAGCTACTAATCACGCAACACAGGCGTACCGGCAAAATGGTTCTTCCATGAAACCGTTGCTCGTCTATGCACCCGCAATCGAATACGGAGTCATTGGAGCCGGCAGTCCCGTTGTCGATGTGAAATTTAGCGTGCGACAGCCTAACGGCTCAACATGGTCACCAAGTAACTATAATGCAACATCGGAACTCGGTATCATCCCGGCCAGAGAAGCTCTTGCGAAATCATTAAACTTGGCTACAGCAAGACTATACCGGGATATCATTGACCGTCGTCCAGCTGAATTTCTTGCAAAAATGGGGATTTCCAGACTTGATCCGGGCGACTATGTCAACTACTCCACTTCTTATGGAGGCATGACCCGAGGGATGAGTGTGGAGGAAAACACCAATGCATTTGCGACATTTGCAAATGGCGGGCAGTTCATCGATGCGTACATCGTCGAACGGATTGAAGACATGGACGGCAATCTCATCTATGAGCACAAACCCGAACCCGTTGACGTTTTCAGCCCGGAGACAAGTTATATCATTACCGATATGATGCGCGATGTGCTGAAACCTGGCGGGACAGGCACTTTGATTAAACAGAATCTGAATTTCAATATCGACCTTGCAGCGAAGACAGGAACCACACAAGGATATGGTGACGCGTGGATTGTCGGATACAATCCGAATGTCTCCCTCGGTGTCTGGCTCGGTTATAAGGAACAGTCCCGAAGTCTTTACTATGGGCTCCAAAGACAGACCTTGCATCCATCGACACGGACAAGCATGCTGTTTGGCCGACTTATGAATGCAGCCAACGAAGTGAGTCCTGAAATTGTCGGAGCAAGTGACAAGTTTCAACGTCCAGAAGGTGTCGTTACAAGATCGTTTTGTGGTATTTCCGGTCTTGCACCGTCTGCCGCATGTTCAAATGCCGGACTTGTCAGATCAGATTTATTCAACGCAAAAGCGATGTTACCAACAGCCGCAGACGACAGCATCATCTCGTCTTCGTATGTCATGGTAAAAGGTACAAGATACCTTGCGCATCCTACAACACCGGCCGAATTTGTCCAAACAGGCGGGACAGGGGTGAATGAAGCCTTCATCAACCGGATGCTCGGTCCGTGGAAAGGCGATGCATCCAAGCTGTTTCCTGCAAATTCCGCTTTCGCATCACGTGTTGTATCTGGAGCCGTGTTCAATGCGGATAATAGTGCTCCGGCACCCGTGCAAGCGGTCATCAATGGATCAACGCTTACATGGACCGCTTCGCCTTCCAACGATGTCATAGGCTATTACATCTATGAAGGTGGCTCGAAAATCGGGACAATCCGGGATGGTATGTCAAAATCCTTAGCGGTCGGTTCCGGTTCTTATTCCGTCCGAGCAGTCGATATTACGGGCAAACTATCCGAAATGTCCAATGTCGTCACGCCGGAGAACAGTTTACCAGAGGAAAATCCGGATGAAACTGCACCAGACGATACCAATGAGGAAACAGGTAATCCCGGCAATGGCAACGGCGGTAACGGTACTCCACCTGCCGAAGAAATTGACATAGCGGATGACGATTCCGAATAAAAAAAGAGCTTGTCCACAAGATTTACAGTGGACAAGCTCTTTTTCTTTCCATCAATTTTCCATCGTTGACAAATCGCCTGTCGGCAAGTTCAACTCCCAAGCTTTTAGTACACGACGCATGATTTTCCCACTTCGTGTTTTCGGTAATTTATCCTTAAATTCGATTTCCCGTGGGGCTGCATGTGCTGCAAGACCTTTCTTGACAAAAGCACGGATATCCTCTTCCAACTCCTCAGACGGCTCATATCCTTCATGCAATGCGACAAATGCTTTGATGATTTCACCGCGAACCGGATCCGGTTTCCCGATCACACCAGCCTCAACGATTGCTGGGTGCTCCAGCAGCTTACTCTCTACTTCAAACGGTCCCACACGCTCGCCGCTCGTCATGATTACATCATCCACGCGCCCTTGGAAGAAGAAGTATCCATCCTCATCCATATAAGCCGAATCGCCGGAAACATACCATTCCCCATTCAGGAAATAGGAATCATACTTCTCCGGGTTATTCCAAATTTGGCGCATCATTGCCGGCCAGCCTTTTTTGATGGCCAAGTTCCCCATACGATTTGGAGGCAAGACGTTCCCTTGATCATCAACGATCGCCGCTTCAATTCCTGGAACCGGTTTCCCCATAGATCCCGGCTTAATTGGCAAACAGCCGAAATTACAAATCGTTTGTGCGCCTGTCTCTGTCATCCACCATGTATCGTGAATGCGCAGATTAAACGCTTCCGTCCCCCATCGAATGACTTCCGGGTTTAGCGGCTCACCGACCGAAAGGATATGTCGAAGTGAAGAAAGATCATGGCTACGCAGTGGCCCTTCCCCTACGCCCATCAACATCCGGAACGCGGTCGGCGCGCTATACCAGACCGTTACTCCATAGTCCTCAATAGCTTTGTACCAGTTATCTGCCGAGAATCTTCCGCCGACTACCAAACTTGTAGCGCCCGCAAGCATCGGTCCGAAAATACCATAAGCTGTACCTGTCACCCAGCCAGGGTCAGCGGTACACCAGAATATGTCCTCATCCTTCAAATCGAGTACCCAGCGAGTTGTCTGAAGCTGTTGCACCATCGCTTCTTGAACATGCAAGACGCCTTTCGGTTTGCCTGTAGACCCTGATGTATAATGCAGCAAAGTAGGGTCTTCCCGCTGCAACCATTCCACTTGGAAATGAGATGACGCTTCTTGCAAATGTTTCGTAAAATCGACGTACATTCCTTTTTCTTCGATATCCTCACCGACAAGGAATACTGTTTTTAGATGTGGCAATTTGTCGATTGGTACACGATGAAGCAATTCCGGTGTTGTCACAATCGCTGTTGCCTCACTATCGGACAATCGGTCATAGACTGCACCTTCCATGAACGCTTCAAAAAGCGGGCCTACAATCGCTCCCAGTTTCAATGAGCCCAGCAGTGCAAAATACAGTTCCGGAGATCGCGGCATGAAGATGAAAATCCGATCCCCTTTTTCAAGTGAGGAATGATTGCGCAATACGTTGGCAGCCTTATTTGACATCTTTTTCATTTCATTATACGTATAGGACTCTTCCCGATCTGCGTCTTTATAAAAAAGTGCAACCTTATTTTTTCTATAAGTTTCAGTATGACGGTCCACCGCTTCATGGGCGATATTGATGAGACCGCTTTCATACCAACTGAAATCTTTTTCTACGTCTGTCCAATTGAACGACTCGACGGTACGATCATAGTCCTCTAGTTGAAATTCCCCTTGAATGACTGGTAACATTTTCATCACCATACTTCTCACCCTTTCAAAACTTTATGACTTATATTCTACAACATTCCCCCTGGAAATGTCTAACTAATTTTATTTTTACAATAGTTCCATTTTTGTAAAGAACTATTACGTTTTCTTTAAAAGTTTTGTTGTATACTAGACTTGTCTGTACATTTTGTAAGGCGGTGATAATCGTGAACCATGTAAAAACATACAATGCAATGGAAGTAAAACATAAGAACGGGGACCTTATTATTGAAGGACCCATTTCTTCAAAAGTGCTAGCAAGTCTCGATTTCCATGAAGAACTTATCGCATTTAGACCACCTGCCCAGCAACATAAAGCTCTAGTCGAAATTGCAGATCTTCCAGAAGGTCGCATATTGATTGCACGGAATCAGAACGAAATCATCGGCTATGTCACGTTTTTATATCCAGATCCACTGGAGAGATGGTCGCAAGGAAACATGGAAAACTTAATTGAGCTCGGGGCCATCGAAATTATTCCTAAGTTCAGGGAAGGCGGAGTCGGAAAAGCGCTGTTGCGCGTTTCCATGATGGATGACGCAATGGAAGATTATATTATTCTCACAACAGAATATTACTGGCACTGGGACTTGAAAGGCACAAATTTAAACGTATGGGAATACCGCAAAATAATGGAGAAAATGATGAATGCAGGCGGATTGGAATACTTTGCAACCGATGATCCGGAAATCTGTTCGCACCCGGCTAATTGCTTGATGGCGAAAATTGGGAATCGTGTCGATCAGGAGTCCATTCAACAGTTTGATAATCTTCGATTAATGAACCGATTCATGTACTGAAAGGAGGAGCTTGCATGCTACTAGAAGAAGTTATGATTAAGGATGTCATCACACTCTCACCAACCAATACAGCCAAGGATGCCCTTCAGACAATGCAGGAAAACAAAATTCGGCATCTGCCTATCGTAGAGTCGGATGGAACTGTTGTCGGCATAGTCTCGGACCGTGATTTAAAGAATATCGACCCTCCTACGCTAATAGGAGGATCCGATCACGATTTGTCCAATTCCCTTCTTGGCGATATTATGACGCCCAACCCGATTCTTGGTCATCCGATGGATTTTGTCGAGGAGGCAGCCATCCTATTTTACGAGCACAAAATCGGGGCGCTACCAATCGTCTCCACTGACAAATTAGTCGGTATTATTACAGAAACCGATTTATTGTATAAATATATCGAATTGACGGGTGCACATCAGCCGGGATCGCAAATCGAAGTCCGCGTACCAAACGTGCCAGGTATTCTATATGAAGTGTCCAAAGTGTTTCATGATCATCAAACGAATGTGTTAAGTGTACTCGTGTATCCTGATAAAGAGAATGTTGCCAATAAAATAATTGTCATACGCATCAATTCCATGAATCCGCTTCCACTCATCCAAGGACTTAGACAAAACGGATTTGAAGTGTTATGGCCGAATGTGCCAGGAATTGACGTATGAAAAAAGATGCAGTCTTTATTTATTCCGAAGACCAACTGAATTACTCTTTTTCAGATACACATCCATTTAACCAAAAGCGAATTATTTTGACACTTGATTTATTGAAAAAAATGCAAGCGATCACTGACGAGGATATTATTCGTCCTCGGATCGCTACAGAGGAGGAATTACTCCTTGCCCACGATGTCAAATTCATCGAAACTGTAAAAAAAGCGAGCAAAGGCGAATTGCAGGAAAATGTTGGGGCCATTTACGGAATTGGCACTGAAGATACACCGATTTTTCCAAATATGCATGAAGCAAGCGCCTTGCTAGTCGGTGGTACATTGACTGCTGTCGATGAGGTCATGAACGGTCGTGCTAACTATGCATTGAACCTCGGTGGAGGGTTACATCATGGATTTCACGGAAAGGCTTCCGGTTTCTGCGTCTACAATGACAGCTCTGTAGCCATTAAATATTTACAGCAGAAATACGGGGCGCGCGTGTTGTATATTGATACCGATGCCCATCACGGAGACGGGGTTCAATGGAGCTTCTACGATGATCCGAACGTTTGTACATTGTCGATCCACGAGACAGGTCGATACCTTTTCCCAGGTACCGGTCATATTACAGAACGGGGAAATGGAAAAGGTTATGGCACTTCATTCAACTTTCCAATCGATGCCTTCACAGAAGATGAGTCGTTTTTGGAAGTTTATCGTACATCGATAAAGGAAGTGGCCGAATACTTCCAACCGGATGTCATCCTGACGCAGAACGGAGCAGATGCTCATTACTTCGATCCATTGACCCACTTGTATGGAACGATGGCCATTTACAATGAAATCCCACGGATTGCACGTGAAATCGCCGAACAGTACTGTGAGGGTCGCTGGATTGCGGTAGGCGGCGGCGGATATGATATTTGGCGTGTTGTACCGAGAGCATGGGCACAGATCTGGCTGGCCATGAAAAAGCTTCCTGCGCCCACTGGACCGCTTCCAGCTGATTGGCTTACCTCTTGGCAAGGTGAATCACCAGTTCCCCTTATACCTACTTGGGAAGATCCAGATCCGCTCTATGAGGCGATTCCGCGAAAGAAGGAAATAACAGAGAAAAATGCACAAATGTTAAATCGCGCACTTTATATCATTCGTAACGAAAAAATAAACAAATAATTCCCCTTAATCAAAAAAAGAGTCAATCACTACCGGATTTCTCCAGTAGGATTGACTCCCTTTTTCTCAACCGTTACGTACAGCAAGCCTTAACGAGCTTTCTATTCTTATTTTTTCAGAGAGTCTCGTTCTTCGAGTCTGAATGGCAAGATCACTTGCTCCTCGGAAACCTCTTCCCCATCCATCAGTTTTGTTAACAGCCGCATCGCGACCGCTCCCAAATCGTAAAGCGGCACAACAATCGACGTCAATTGCGGTCGAACAACTCTTGCCATATTGGAATGTTCGAAACAGATGATTTCATAGTCCTCTGGCACCGATAGACCATTATCCCGGAGTCCATTCAAAATGCCTACAGCAATGCGATCATTTGTAGCAACAATGGCGTTCGGCTTTCCAGGTAAATCAGCAATCCTGTGCCAATTCTGATAGGCAGTATCATATGAATTATCCAATTCGATAATCAATTCTTCCTCAACAGGCAATCCTGCCTCTTCAAGCGCCCGGATATAGCCGACTTTTTTACTCGCACGGTTTATATCCCTTGTAAACGGACCTGATGCAAAGACAATTCTTTTATGTCCGCTGTCAATCAATTTCTTGACTGCCATATAAGCTGCTTCTTCATAATCGATATTCACGGATGGCAATTGCTTTTCAACATCCAATGTCCCCGCAAGGACAATTGGGATATTGGCCGTAGCCATTTCCTTTCGCACTTCATCAGAAACCGAATCACTCATAAAAATCATCCCATCCACCTGTTTCCCTAGATGGTCCTCGATCAATTCGACTTCCCTCACCGTGCGCTCATCGGAATTAGAGAGAATGATATTATACTCGTACATCGTTGCGATATCTGCCACCCCGCGGGCAAGCTCAGAATAGAAACTGATTGAAATATCCGGTACAATGACCCCAACCGTTGTAGTCTTCTTACTGGCAAGTCCTCTTGCTACCGCATTTGGGCGGTAACCAAGCCGCTCAATACAATCGAGAACCTTCTTTCTCGTTGCCGGCTTTACATTCTGGTTGCCATTAACGACGCGGGAGACCGTTGCCATCGAAACATTTGCCTCCCTGGCTACGTCGTAAATTGTTACTGCCATTGTCTTTTCTCCTTTCAACTAACTGGATTTAACTCCATTATAAACAAAACGCCGGAACCATGAAAGTTCCGGCGTCGAATCATGAGATTGTTTGATGAGTATTCATGAATTGTTCAATGGCTTCATAAAATTCATCGAACTGTTGCAGATCCATCTGTTGTGCAGAATCTGACAAGGCAACAGCCGGATCAGGATGCACTTCTGCCATTACTCCATCCGCACCTACTGCGATTGCAGCTTTTGCTGTCGGCAACAACAAGTCCTTACGACCTGTCGAATGCGTCACATCAACAAATACAGGCAAATGCGTCTCTTGTTTCAAAATCGGAACTGCCGAAATGTCCAATGTATTGCGAGTAGCGCGTTCGTATGTCCGGATACCGCGTTCACATAGGATAATCTGGCTATTTCCTTTAGATATAATGTATTCAGCTGCATTGATAAATTCATCGATCGTAGCAGCCAGACCACGTTTCAGAAGAACCGGTTTGTTGACCATACCCGCTTCCTTCAATAATTCAAAGTTCTGCATATTACGTGCACCAATTTGGATGACATCGATATAATCCAATGCTTCTTCCAAATGAGTCGGCGTGATGATTTCTGTCACAACGGACAGCCCTGTTTCATCTGCAACACGCTTTAAAATTTGCAAACCTTCCAAACCAAGTCCTTGGAAATCATACGGAGAGGTACGAGGCTTGTAAGCACCGCCTCTGATCATCGTCAAGCCTTTCGCTTTAATCGACTTTGCGACAGCTGATACTTGCTCATATGATTCGACTGCACATGGACCGTAGATGAATGATGGTGCGCCGTCACCAATCTTATGGCCATTGACGTCAACAATCGTATCTTCCTTTTTACGTTTACGTGAAACGAGCAATGCGTTGCGTTGTTCGTCTTCTTGTATTTCAAGAGCAGACATGAAAATGCCCTTAAATATCTGTTCTAAAACGCCGTTTGGCAACGGACCGTTGTTTTTCTCTTTTAAGGAATTGAGCATCTCGCGCTCCCGGATCGGGTCATAGCGATTGACACCTTGCTTTTCTTTAACTTTGCCAATTTCTTGAACTACAGCTGTTCTCTCATTAATCAGATCCAAAATTTTGTCGTTCAGCTCAGTTACTTGGCTGCGTAGTGCTTCAAGTTCATTTTGTCTCATTTGTCCGTCTCCTCCCCCACATATGATTCCCTTTTCGAAGTCAGGAATATATGTTACATTTTTAGATAATAGACCAAGTATAATGAAGACTGTTTGAAAAGTCACGTTATTTCTGCAAGATTTCAAAAAAAAGTTGATTTTACGACAGAAAGGATGAAATGTTCTGGCTACAACCTTATTTGCACTTGACATCGGAACCCGTTCCGTCGTGGGTATCATCCTGAAGGAAAGTAACGGCTCCTACTCCGTCGACGACCTCGTCTCGATCGAACATCAAGAACGCTCAATGATCGACGGACAAATACATAATATTTTAAGTGTTGCCAATGTCATTGCAGAAATTAAAGAACTACTCGAAAAAAAGCATGGACCCTTAAAACGGGTGAGCGTAGCCGCGGCCGGACGGGCATTGAAAACAGCAGAAGGATCGATGACCATCGATATTTCCGAACATGCCCTCATGAACGTTGAAGATATTAACCGGTTGGAGCTGGCAGCTGTCCAGCAAGCTCAACAAAAACTATTATCATCCGATTCAATGTCAAAAGACGAATACTATTATTGTGTCGGATATTCTGTTCTGCACTATAAGCTGGACGGAGAAGAAATCGGCCATTTGCTCGATCAAACGGGACAGACTGCCTCCGTGGACGTCATCGCCACCTTTTTACCACGGGTTGTTGTCGAATCTCTACTATCCGCTTTAAAACGTGCCGGGCTTGAAATGGAGGCACTGACGCTCGAACCGATCGCCGCCATCAATGTACTCATTCCGCCTTCCATGAGGCGTCTCAACGTTGCTCTTGTCGATATTGGAGCGGGTACTTCCGACATTGCCATTACCGACTCCAATACCGTTGTAGCCTATGGCATGGTACCGATTGCCGGGGATGAAATTACAGAAGCGCTCAGCAATCATTATTTACTCGATTTCCCACTTGCCGAACAAGCCAAAAGAAGTCTTTCTTCTGGTAGCGATATTGTCGTGACGGATATTCTTGGCTTCGAACAGATCGTCCCGTCCAATGAGGTGATCTCCATTATCCAACCGGCGATTCAGCGATTGGCCCAATCGATTTCAAATGAAATCAAACGGTTGAATGGCGGTCAATCACCAAAAGCGGTCATGGTTGTAGGTGGCGGAAGTTTAACACCAACATTGATGAAAGAGTTGAGCGCTTGTCTGGAGCTTCCGGAAAACCGTGTTGCTATACGAGGGTTGGATGCACTCACCAATGTCACGTTAGCAACAGATATCCCTTCCTCTCCGGAACTTGTCACACCGATCGGCATCGCCATTGCAGCCAGAAGAGCACCGATTCACTACATGTCCGTAACGGTCAACGATAAAACAATCAGACTTTTCGAATTGAAGGAAATGACAGTGAGCGATGCCTTGCTAGCGGCCAATGTTAAAGCGCGCCAATTATATGGCAGACCTGGGCTCGGGATGTCCATATCAGTCAATGATCATGACCTTATCATTCCCGGTGAACATGGAACGCCATCGATCATGCGAGTAAACGGACAGATTGCCAATACGAAAGACCGTATCGCAGACGGGGATTGTATCGAGTTACTTCCTGGAAAAGAAGGCCGTCATGCATCCGCCACCTTGGCAGATGTAGTCAAAGGCAGCGGAACCATTGATGTAACGATTGATGAGGTTCCCCTTACATTAGAACCTGAAATTACCATCAATGGAGTTATCCAACCTTTAGAAACGATGCTCCAAGATCGCGACAAAATAATCATCCAAGAACAACATACACTTGCTGCAGCATTGGAAAAACTCAATCGAAATGATCTATTGACACTAACTACCTTTACAATTACACTGGATGGAAAACCAGTTGCACACACGCTGAAACAAGTAGAATTCACAGCTAACGGGACAACAATTGACACTTCTTATCTGCTGAGAAATGGCGATAGCATCACAAGCGAAAAAAAGGACAAACTGACGATAGGCGAGGTTATCAATCACCTTGGCAAAAAGATAGCAGACGAAATAACTGTCACATTCAATGGAGAAACGCTTCTTATCCAAAAGCAGCGAATCGCCATAACGGTAAATGGTCATCAGGCATCCGCCACTGATTTTATAAAAGTGGGCGATCAGCTCGACCTCGTAACGCTGCAAGCCGATCCTATTCGATTCAGTGATATTTTCACCACTTCGGATTATCAATTACCGAAAAACACTTCGGGGAATTATCAATTACTGCGGAACACTTCCCCAATCGGCTTCAATGAACCCATTTTCGGAGGGGACGCATTGGAAATTATTTTTACATAACAACAATTTATCTTCTATACAAGCAGAAAAGCCCGCCAAATTTGGTGGGCTTTTCTGCTTTATATTTTATTTTGATTTATCGTCGTTAATATCTGAGACATAATTTTGATTGGTGATTTTATCGTCCCCGATATTTTCGGCATTATTGTAAGAAACATTGCTGTTGCCTGTTTTCTGCTTTTCAGGTGAAGTGTTTTCGTGTTGGTCCAACTGTTTGATGACGGCTTCTTTCAGTGCTTCGGCCGTGGAAGTTGCTGGTTCCTCTCCCGCCCCGTTCTTCTGTGTTTGAGCAGAAGCTGTTCCTCCAGTGTATTCAATCGCTTCTTCTCCTTCTGACGAAACAGTGCCGTCGTCCATCGGTACAGAAGTTTTCGATGTCATGGATTTCACTTTGTCAACAAGTTGCCCCGATTGCTCTTGGATCGTTTTCGATATGCCACCGGTCTTCTCTTTCGCAACGGAAGTGAGCTCCGTCGCTTTATCTTTAGCCACCGAACTGATTTCAATACTTTTCGCCTTTAACTGGTTAGCTTGTGAGGAAAAATCTTCCCGCATTTCACTGCCTGTTTTCGGTGCGAGAAAAAGGGCTGTAGCAGCTCCAATTACACCACCTACAATCGCTCCAAATAGAAAGCTTCCAGCATGACTATCATTCTCCTCCTCATAAAAGGAACTTCTATAGTTTCGTTCGTCATAATTTGCTGGCAAATAAGATGGTTCTCCGAAAGAGTTTTCGTAATACTTGTTGCCCCCATTAAATTCATGATGGATTCTTGGATCGTTAAAATTCGGCTTTCCTGTACTATTTTCACTCATGGCTGTTTCCTCCTATTATCTTCGCTTTCTATATTTAATTTGTCCTTTTTCAAGAAACTTAATGACGATCCGACGGAGAAAGTAAATTTTGGGATCCAGTGGAAGGTTTGTAGACCGTCCATCCTGTACTCCCCTTCTTTTTGCTCTTCACTTTCTCGACAACGTCAATGACGACATTGCTCCATTGTACGACCTGTGCAATCTTCTCGCTATTCCGCTCCGCCTCACTTGCAATGGAGTTTGAAACGCGTCGGACGGATGAATTCAAGTCTGTGACGGAATCACCCACTCCTTTAACTGCATCGACGACAGAATTTAGCTTGACCACTTTTTGTTGAATATCTTCCGCAAGCGTATTCGTCTTATGTAGAAGCTCTGTCGTTTCTTTCGTCACACCTTCCAGTTGCTCGGTCATTTCATCCATCGTTTCAGATACACTTTTCAACGTTTTCTTCAACGAGAACAGCGTCATTGCAAGTCCTATACATAGGATCAAAAATGCAATCGCAGCAACAATTGCCGCTATGTACAATAAATTCTCCATGGCGATGCCTCCTTCATCTTGCTAACTATTGTCTACCCTTTTTCAATGAAGAATAAACGTTATACCTCTACAACAACTTCGACAACAATCTTCATTTTCCTGCACTTAAATAAAATCATTTTCTTACATTCCACTTTTCGATCAATCACGCCTTTGCGTGATTGTGTCCAGATTTTTTCGAGCTCGCTCGAAAAGCTCCTCTGAAAATCTGTGACATCCGCCGGAGGCTTAACTTGAATCAGTAGGTCGTTTGAACTATCTCCGATTGAAATGCCTTCTGACATTCATCCAATACTTTTTGATGTAGGGGACTTCTGCTGAATCAAGTTAACTAAAGAAAAAACAGCCAATCCATATGGATCAAGCTGTTTTCCCCTTTTCAAGAAAGGCTTTAAAAGCATTCATATATTTCTGCACGTCTCCGGCTCCCATAAATAAGTACACGGCATTTCTATGCGTATTCAGCATATGACTCTCTTCCAACAGCAAATGTTGTGCTCCCGGTATCTTATTCACCAAGTCCTCAACCGTCAAATCTCCGGCCTTTTCGCGGGCAGAACCGAAAATATCACATAAATAAACATGATCCGCCGCAGAAAGGCTCGATGCAAACTCTTCCAGAAGAGCAGCGGTCCTCGTAAACGTATGCGGCTGAAAGATCGCCACGATTTCACGATCAGGATATTTTTGTTTTGCCGATTGCAAAGTCGCCCGGATTTCAGTCGGATGATGTGCATAATCATCTACGATGACCCGATCGTCCATTTCCGTTACGGTAAACCGTCTTTTCACGCCATGAAACGTTGAAAGTCTCTTCTGGATAACAGAGGCTTCTACACCTTCATAATGGCAAAGTGCAATAATGCCTAGCGAATTCAAGATGGCATGATCACCGGCCAACGGAATGGTAAAAGTATGGTAAAACTCATTACGAACAAACACGTCAAAACTTGAACCCGTGACCGTTTTCTTTATATTTTTTGCTGCAAAATCATTTGATTCCTCAAAACCGTAGTAAACGACAGGCACGTTCGCTTGGATTTTTTGAAGATGAATGTCATCCCCACATGCAATCAATGCTTTTTTGACACGCAATGCCATTTCGCCAAATGCATTCAATACATCCGACAAATCTTT
Organism: Sporosarcina sp. ACRSM; assembly: GCF_022346545.1. Taxonomy (GTDB): domain Bacteria; phylum Bacillota; class Bacilli; order Bacillales_A; family Planococcaceae; genus Sporosarcina. The sequence goes on from NZ_JAKRNU010000005.1 coordinate 154,007, forward strand.
AAAGTAATCGGGATGATCGAAATCGATATTCGTCATAATTGCATAATCAGGTGCATAAGCAAGAAAATGTCTTTTGTATTCACATGCTTCAAATACGAAGTATTCACTATTTTCCGGTCCACTTCCCGTACCATCTCCGATCAAGTAGGCGGTGGCCGAGTGGCCGGATAGAACATGGGCAAGCAAACCAGTCGTCGACGTTTTGCCGTGTGAACCGGTCACCGCGATCGAGGTGAAATTCCCCATATAATTCCCAAGAAAATCATGGTATCGAATCACTTCAAGCCCCAATTCTCTCGCTTTTATCAGTTCCGGATGACTATCTGGAAAAGCATTTCCCGCGATAATCGTCATGCCGGGTTTAATATTGTTTTCGTCAAAGGGTAGAATAGGAATTTTTCTTTCGTGCAGCGGTTCTTCAGTGAAGAACCACTTTTCCACATCCGATCCCTGTACTTCATTGGCTGAATCATGGAGAATTTGGGCGAGTGAACTCATCCCGGCTCCCTTGATGCCCGTAAAATGGAACAATGTCATAGTGCAACCTCCCGGGATCATTTCTGTTCCCAATTTAATCAAGCTCGTTCATGAGCTACTTCATTGTAACATCGTTTTTGCGAAACGATGAATTGTCTTAATAATCCGGACGCTCTGTCAATTTTTCTATGTCACTTTCTGTCAAAAAGACATCACGCGGTTTGCTTCCCCGCTGTTCAGAGATGAACCCTTTTTTCTCCATGCGGTCCATCAGCTTAGCTGCCCGATTATAACCGATGCTAAAATTACGCTGTAATAACGATGTGGATGCACCGCCTTGTTCATAGACGAATATGCAGGCATCCTCAAACAGAGGGTCCGTCTCCTCTTCTTCGATACTGGTGGCAAGAAGCTCTTCCTGTCCGAATAGATAGTTTGGAGCCGCCTCGTTTTGAACGTGTTCTATTATACGTTCAATTTCATCATCCGTGACAAATGTACCTTGAAGCCGCACGGCCGATGACTGTCCATTGCCAATATACAACATATCCCCTTTTCCGAGTAGCCTTTCCGCTCCCGGCGTATCGATGATCGTTCTGGAATCGATTTGGGAAGACACTGAAAATGCAATGCGTGTCGGTATATTCGCTTTAATGGTACCTGTAATGACATCAACAGAAGGACGTTGTGTCGCAATGATCAAATGGATCCCGCAAGCGCGCGCTTTCTGTGCAATGCGGCTAATCGACACTTCAACATCCGCCGGCGCCATCATCATTAAGTCCGCAAGTTCATCGATGACGATGAGCAAATAAGGCATTTTCAATGAAAATTGTCGATTCTCCACCGCAAGCTTATTATAACGTTCAATATCCCTGACCCCAGCGTGTGCCAGCAGTTCGTAACGTCTTTCCATCTCCGCAACAGCCCACTTCAATGCTGCAGTAGCCGCCTTCACATCTGTAATGACAGGGCTGATTAGATGGGGTATGCCATTGAATGGTGCGAGTTCAACCATCTTCGGATCAATTAACATCAGCTTCAAATCAGCCGGATTAGCCTTATAGAGAAGACTGACCAAAATGGAATTTATACAGACCGACTTACCGGATCCCGTTGCCCCTGCAATCATTCCGTGAGGCATTTTCCGTAAATCCAACGTGACGGGTTCACCTGTCAAGCTAAGTCCAAGGACAGCTTCCATCGGAGATGTAGAAGCACTGAACTTCTCTGTCGAAATCACTTCCGATATACGAACAGCCCTTGTCTTTCGATTCGGTATTTCAATCCCTATGGAACTGCGACCTGGAATCGGTGCTTGAATCCGAATATCCTCTGCCGCAAGTGCAAGCTTCAGGTCATCGGTTAGGTTTCGGACTTTGCTCACCTTTGTTCCCTGTCCGACTGTCAGTTCAAAACGGGTGACAGTCGGCCCTTGTACCGCCTCAATGACATTGGCTTGTACTGAAAAATGGGATAAGGCCACTTCCAGCTTTTCCGATTGCGACTCCAACCATTCCGAATCTTCGATATGAAGTTCAGGAGGAATGAGAAAATCCATCGGAGGCATAGCATAATAAGGCTCTTCCTCTACTGTCGCCTCCACTTCACTCGCAGCCGCATGGAAAGAACTGCCGGTCTCCTTCTGAATCGCTTCACGTTCAGCGATCTCTTTATCGGCACGGAAAATGTTTTCTTTGCTTTCGGTACTGCCCAACCAGGCATGGATAGTAGGTGGTTGCGAAGCCTGCAGTTTTTCTTTATCCGATTTCAACATTAACACATTGAAAGGAACGGTTTTCTCCGCCTTCTTTTCCGGCTCTTGTACAACAGGTTCAATCACTGGCTCTGGAATTTCCACAGTGGATAGAGATGGTTCAACAGCATGTTCTTCTACTATTTCGTCAACCGTGTCTACCGTATCAATTTCAGGCAATTGCTCCAGAATTTCCGTCGATGTTTCCTTAGATTGGAAAGTTTCCTCAATGGAAGCCGGGACTTCCATTGCATACTCTGCGCTTTCATCTTCCACCAATTCCATGGACTCGATTTCTTCCAATCGTTCCGAAACTTCTAAAAGCGCTTCTATAAGTTCCAATGGTTCCTCACTAACTGGCGGAGTTTCAACCGGATATTCTGCTGTCTGTTCTTCTGCCACTTCCATGGATTCGGCTTCATCCAATTGTCCAGGAACTTCGAGTGACGCTTCCATAAGTGTCGCCGGTTCCTCACTCGCTGCTGGTGTTTCAACTGGATACTCCGCTGTCTGTTCTTCTGCAATTTCCATGGACTCGGCTTCATCCAATTGTCCGGGAACTTCGAATGGCGCCTCCACAAATGCGGCCGGTTCCTCACTCGCTACTGGTGTTTCAACTGGATACTCCGCTGTCTGTTCTTCTGCAATTTCCATGGACTCGGCTTCATCCAATTGTCTGGGAACTTCGAATGGCGCCTCCACAAATGCGGCCGGTTCCTCACTCGCTGCTGGTGTTTCAACTGGATACTCTGCCATCTGTTCTTCTGCCACTTCTAAGGACGCCACTTGATCCAGTTGTCCAGGAACTTCTAGAGGTTCTTCCATAAGTTCCACCGGTTCCTCACTAGCTGTTGGAGCTCCGACTGCTTGCTCTTCCGACTGTTCTTCTACCACTTCCTGAAACTCGATTTCATGCGATTGTTCCGGAATTTCTGCAAGCTTATCCATAGGGTGTACAGTTTCTTCCGTTACAATTCCTGTCGTTTCAATCTCATCCGGAGTCTTTGCATCCATTCGTTCTGAGGGCAAAGAAAGCTCCTCATTTCTATAAACCGAGGTCTCTTCTTCTTTTATTGTTGCGAAAGACGTTTCTTCCACAATGCGTTCCCGACTTTCGAGAAATGCCGGCTTCGATTCTTCTGATTTTAATTCATTTGACATCACGGATTTCGGCCGAGTATATCCGTATATCGGAGAAGGGACCGAGGACGGTATAAACGTTTTACTGAAATATTTGGGATTCGTTTTTTTCTTTTCAGTACTTTCCTTAGGCAATGCGTCGGCTTTTATCGGGAAGACTTCCTTTTCTTTCTCATCAGGAATCGGATATTTTTTTATATCCCCTACCCGATACACATTGACGGGTCTATTGTCGCCCGGCCATCTTTCGTTTTCAAATAGCGGCTTCGTTTCATAGTCATCTTCAGTATCTTTTCGATCCTTATCGTTTCTAGTAGATGCACGTTTCGTTGTCGGCTCATCCTCCCAACCGTATATTTCCGCATCCGAAATGATGGGAAATCGAAAGGAAGGTCCTTGTTTCCGTTCATATTTTTCAACCGTGACCACTTGATCATCTTCATAATGTTGTTCTACACTTTCCGTGCTCGTATCTTCTTCCGGTCCAACAAACCGATTCATAATTTTTTTAAACCAACTCAAGACTATCACTCTTTTCATCTCAATCACTCTATTTTAACAGGAATATCAAGACGAAATCAATTTAATCCGTGAAAATAGGAAATGCGTAGGGGCTACCTCAATAAGGACTGTAGTCTACGTACGTAAGTTGTATATGTCCTGATAATCAATTACTATTCCAAAAAGAGTGTAGACAAGTAAAACACTTTGTCTACACTCTGAAATATGCGAGAACGGGACGTTTTCGCGATTATTTTTTAAATGGAGCCCCTATAACTGCATCGCTATTTAAAACTAATATTCCTTTTTCTTCTGGTGCGTCCGGCAAGGCAAGTTCTTTCGCTGAACAAATCATACCAGCAGAAGCAACGCCGCGCAATTCGGCATCCCGAATAACCATCCCGGAAGGCATGACTGCTCCCACTTTTGCGACAACCACTTTTTGCCCGGCATCGACATTCGGAGCACCACAAACGATTTGAACAGTTTCATCACCGATATCTACTGTACAAATACTTAGTTTGTCTGCATTAGGATGCTTTTCCTTTTTCGTTACATGCCCAACAACGAACTTCGGAGACAAGTCAACCTCCAACTGAATGTCAGCGCCGTTCTTATGAAGTGCTTCTTGGAGTTGCTTCACGATTTCTTCCGTTAACTCGTCACTAAGTTTTTCTACATCTACATAACTAGATGCATGGAAAAGGTTCAGTGCAACCAACTCGTCTGATGTTTCATCGTGAATCGCCGTGACATCCCCGTAAGATTTTGTTGTCACCGAGTGTGAACGGGCAGCTGTCAACTGAACAAGTAAAACATCCCCGACACCGTTCACGTTATAAAACAAATTCATTTTTTCTTTCCTTCCCTTCTTGCCAACCGATTTTTTGCCATGATGAAAATAGGTTCCAGCTTGCCATCTTCATAGATGAATGATAGCGAAGTAACCGGAACAACGCCAGTTGTAAAGAAATGCATCGTCATCTGCGCCAACACATCGTATCCGGTATCATTACGGATATCTCCAATGATCAACACGTCTTGATGAGGGACAGAGACAGTCATATGCCCTTCAATTTTCCCTGCCATTTCCTTCAAGAACGCACTATTCAAGATCCGGCTTGCGTCATAGCCGTCATTATTATTAATGAAATAATAGATATTTCCCGAAACATCGTCTCGTTTCATCGTTGTCGGCAACGCTCTTAATCTGAATAACGCCGACTCCGTCATTTCCTGTACGGACAGTCCAATTGATTCTACCATGCTTTCATCGATCAGACGATACGTTGTCCCCAAATCAAGCGCATAGTAAATACGCGTTTCGGCTGTATGTTCTTTTGTGATAAATCGATGACCGGCAGTAGATTCACGCGGAAACGACGTCGATCGGATAACAGGAAAAATGAGTGATTCACTAGAAAATCCTTCAGCTTCTTCTTTTTCCATCGCTCGGAAAGTTTCACGAATCGTATAGACCACCTCATCGATGGCCACTTCCTTCTTCTGTTCATACTTAGCCAGAATTTCAGGTAAAGAGATGCTCATCCCTTTTTTCAAAAGCGCATGTTCCAATCGAACTTTGTCATGCTTCCGGTCGAACTGCCACTGGAAATGTTCGGAAGGAAGATGCTGTTTCAATACTTCAATCAATTGTTCAGAATTCATTTATCACGAATGCCTCCAATCAGGAATCCCGCTTAATGGAGCGCACGATTTCCATCATTCTAGTCAAATCTTCTTCAATATTTTTTTGTTTTGTCATTGTCGTCATTTTCGCACCGCCCACGCTTGCAATCAGTTCTACGCGATCATTGCCAGTTGCGATAACGGCAGCAAACCCAAAAACGCCTTCTTCTTCAAAAGTGGCCTGCTCGACAATTTCTTTTTCTTGGTCTGCCAGCAGTAATTCGTAAAACAATTTGCTATCCTTCTTTTCATTTGGATTATTGAAAAGAATATAGGTTTCATCCTGTTTCGTGAAAATGATATTTTGTGCATCCGAGTTTTCACTTAAACTAAAACCTGCAGGCTTATATAGTTTAACATCTTCAATTTCTTCTGTGACGTTCTTATCATTTGATTGAAATGCCGTTTGAGCCGCCCGGATCCCGGCTACCGCCCTATCATCGAGCGTTTTTCCACATCCAGCAAGTACTAGTACCGATAACATCACAAGGATTATCCATTTCCACTCCCGGGACATTCGATTTCCCCCCATCCTTTAAGATGAATTCCAATTCCCATTTTAGAGATGTTACAAAGCAGTTGCAACCATCGGGGTTTATTCTTCCAATTGACGATACTTGAATTGACCGATTAACAATTGCAGAATATGTTCAAATAACGCATCCCTTTTGACAGCTTGGGCAGTGAACATCCCCATTGCGCCTTCTTTTTGACGGATGCCATTCATTTTAAAATAATTGTCAACGACCGGTCCAAGTTCCTTGCCATTCAGCATCTCTTCCGCAATGGCAGGCGGGAGCGGTATTTGTGCGCCACCTGCAGTAAATTTTGTTCCATCAGGCAACTTCAGCGCTCCCCAATTACAAAGGTACACTTGGCCCTCAAGTGTTCGAACCCCTCCTTCCAATCCGATGCCGATCGCCCCTTCTTTCAGGCTTGACGCCCGTAAGGCCCGATTCAGCGCGCCAAGTCTTGTCTCTTCATCCCCGAAAGGTTGCTCCGATACACCAGAACCTACCTCCGCCGCCTCGATTTTGGCCTGTGGAAAATGAAGTGCAATGACACGTCTCGCCGCGCTCAGTTTTGCCGAATTTGTTGATCCGATAATGAATTCCATATGCTTTCACCTCTTTATTAATTTTTATACCTACTAAAAACCGTCCCACAACAGTTTAGGACGGTTATGTCATAGGCATTTATACGTTGCTTTTTATCGTTTCCAAAGTCGTTTTATCACATGCTTTTACCAATTTGACGAGCAGTTCTTTCGCCGCAGCATAATCATCCGTGTGAATGATGGAGCCCGATGTATGAATATAACGTGAACAGATTCCGATAACAGCGCTCGGCACACCCTCGTTGGACATATGGACACGCCCAGCATCGGTTCCGCCTGGTGAAATGAAGTATTGGTAAGGAATTTGATGTGTTTCTGCCATATCGAGGATAAATTCACGCATTCCACGATGAGTGACCATCGAGCGATCAAAAATACGCAATAATGTGCCTTTCCCTAGTTGCCCAAATTCATTTTTATCGCCATTTGCATCATTGGCTGGGCTAGCATCCAGCGCAAAGAATAAATCCGGGTTAATCATTGTCGAGGCGGCGGCAGCCCCTCGAAGTCCAACTTCTTCCAATACATTGGCGCCGGAATATAGCTGATTCGGCAAAGTTTCGCCGTGCACTTCTTTCAATAATTCGATGGCAAGGCCGCAACCATAGCGGTTATCCCATGCTTTGGCAAGAATCTTTTTTTCATTTGCCAACGGTGTGAATGACGTAACCGGAACAATTTGTTGACCAGGACGAATCCCGATTCTCTTCGCATCAGCTTTATCATCCGCACCGATATCAATCAGCATGTTTTTGATATCCATCGGCTTATTGCGCACTTGATCACTTAACAAATGCGGTGGAATGGAACCGATTACACCAATGACCGGCCCGTTATCCGTCATCACTTGCACACGTTGCGCGAGCAAAACTTGGCTCCACCACCCGCCGAGTGGTTGAAAACGGATCATGCCATTATCCGTTATTTGACTCACCATAAAGCCGACTTCATCCATATGGCCCGCCACCATTATTCTCGGGCCATCCTCAGGTCCTTTTCGGACACCAAAAATACCCCCTAAATTATCTTGAATCACTTCATCGGCATATTTTCGCAGCTCCCCTCGCATATAGTCCCGGACAGCGTGTTCATTACCCGGTGCCCCCGGCAATTCAGTCAACGTCCTAAACATTTCCATCGTCTCTTTGTGCATGAAAAGACCTCCACTTTCTTATGTATAATCCTTATTGTAGTCGATATTGCCGATAGTATCCAACGTTCCATTCATTCCTCCGAAATACTTTCTTCCCGACTTTTTCGTCTAAAGAACTTCAAATTGTATCACCTGCCGGCACCGCTCTGAAGCAAATTTATGGTACACTGGTTAAAAGTCTGATAGTGGAGGGATACAGCAATGAAAGTGAATAATTTCCTAGCAGGCGTATTGACTGGTGTAGCAGCAGGCATTGTCGTCAGCGAAACAATTGATCGTCTGAACAAAAATGTCCCAGCCGATACCGTTCTAAACACTGTAAAAGAAGCGTTTAAAAACGAAGGACCGATAGACGGATCATGGATCGTCATGAAGACAGAACCTTTTCAAAATAATGTCATTTCAATGGATGTATACCGCGGTGGCATTTCACGCATCAAAAACGGTGAACTGGAACAATTTGAATTTGCGGCGGATGCCAAAACAGGCACAGTCGTTGAACTCGTTAAACGCTAACATACAAAAAACCGTTACATACCCGAATTTTTCGGCATGTAACGGTTTTTTTCATTTAATATCCCTATCTCTTTTACATGTTCATATATTGTGATTCAAGTCGATAGATCGGCTGTCCTTTTGCGGAAAACTTCTCTTCGTATTCTGTCATTATATTATCTTCAGGCATCTCCGCATGCAAATCGAGTGATACAGCTTTTAAACGCATCCCGTAAGCGGACATGGAAACAAGTGAATATTCGAATAAATAGCGATTATCCGTTTTAAAATGGATCTCTCCTCCCGGCACGAGGACTGTTTCATAGAGCTTCAAAAAGGATTCATGTGTCAATCTCCTTTTTTCATGCCTTGTTTTCGGCCACGGATCGGAAAAGTTCAAATACACCCGATCAATTTCCCCTTTATGGAAAATATTCAAAAGGTCCACTCCATTCGCACGGAAAAGTCGAAGATTGGAAGGTTTCCCCGCCTCAATCGCTTTTTCAAGAGCTGACACGATGACATTATCGAAATGCTCAATTCCGATATAATTGACATTCGGATTGGCAAGTGCCATCCCGACGATAAATTGCCCCATCCCCGTTCCTACTTCAATATGGATCGGATTGTCATTGCCAAACAAAGTATGCCACCCATTGTTCAATTTTTCAGGTTCTGCTAGAAGGACGTCGGGATGTTCAGCCATGAAATCCCTTGCCCACGGTTTATTTCGAAGACGCATATCATACACTCTTTTCTATTCAAAATTCTTCATTGTTTAGTTTTTCACTGTCGTTTTGTTCTTCATCTGCTTCAAAAAGCCTACTGATCGAAGTGCTCTGACCGACATCCAATATCGCTTGGGCCGCCTTAAACTGGGAAAATTTCATCGGCACCACCGACTTTTGAAGAGCGGCAAACCATTCAGGATAAGAGCGTCTGTCAATCATTTTGACATCGAAAGACGCTCCTGGATAATCGATAAAGCCATTGCGGGACAACAAGTATTTCTTGACAGGAAAGTCGATATCCGACGCCTTGAAAAGCCCGCTGATGATTTTTTCCATCCGGTTCAAGGCGATTAACGGATTGAGCAACTTTGTCTCATTTTCTCCGAATTTTTTTATCCAAAACCGTTCCCCTCCCCCGACAAATGCTGCTACATCTTCTTCTTCGAGGACGGTGATGCACATGCATTCAACGGGAGTGACAATGATGATATCCAGTTCAATAGGCGCTTTTTTCAATAATAGAATCGGGTAATAGAACAGCAAATAATTATCCGGAAGCTGTTGGGCAAAACTGCGCAATAAGGAATCCCGCATGAACCGGGGATCCACACGGGAGCTGTCCATCAATGTGGAGCTTGCCCATTTGATCTGAAAATGGAACAATTGATCAATATACAGTTTCCTTAATTGTTTCAGCGTGGTTGGATTGTAGATGATGTTCGGATTAAATCCTAAGTCCGGCTCTTCATCCTTTTCCGTCTCTTCCGATTCAAGTTCTTCTTCCACCACTGTTTTCCGTTGCCCGAACAACCGGAAAATCGGGGAAAACCATTTTCCGTTCCCCCGCTCTTCAGGTTCCTCCTCCACTTGCTGATGCCACTCCGTCAAATCCGCTCCGTTTTCCCATTGAAATTTCATCCGCTCCCATTGATATTTCTTCAGGCGAATATATTGCGTCGGGTAACGGGATAAATCCTGTTCATAACGCGAGACATAATCTAACATTTTAACGAGTTGCGCCATTTTTTACCACTCTCCTCACAACCGTGCGTTATCAATCATTCACCTGCAACGCATGCCGGGATTTGGATTGCAAACGCTTTTTGTAAGTTGACCGTTAAAGTACCTGGTTTACCAGTACCGATCGGTCGTCCATCAATTGACGTAATCGGTGTAATTTCCGAAGTCGTTGATGTTAAAAAGAACTCATCCATCGCAAACGCTTCGTCGAGCGTAAATGGCTTTTCCTCCACCTGAATTCTTTGTTCGCGACATAGCTTCAGGACGACTTGACGTGTAATACCGTTCAAGATCAAATTGGTCGCCGGATGTGTATACACCTTACCGTCTTTCACGCCAAACAGATTGGATGACGAACCTTCTGTCACCACCCCGTCCCGATGAAGGATCGCTTCGGTACATCCCGCTTCAAACGCTTCCTGTTTTGCCAGCACATTGCCGAGCAGGTTCAAACTTTTAATATCACAACGCAGCCAGCGTACATCTGCAACGGATTTAACAGCCACTCCATTGTCAATCGCTTTTTCGGGCCGTGGATTATTCACTGCATAGGCGACGACAACAGGTGCAACCGTAGGATCCGGGAACTGATGGAGACGCGGAGCAGCGCCTCTTGTCACTTGCATATAGACATGTCCCGTCCCGATTTGGTTGTCTTGCACGAGTTTTTTAGCTATTTCCAATAATTGTTGTTGCGTGAAAGGAATTGTCAGTTTGATTTTCATTGCACTTTCAACTAATCGATTCAAATGCTCTTCCGCGGTAAATAGCTCGCCCTCATATACTTTTATCACTTCATAGACACCATCACCAAAATAATAACCCCGGTCTTCCACTGAAATTTTCAGATTTTCTTTTTCTGTAAATTGACCATCAACAAAGTAAATTGCCATTCGTCATTCTCCTTCCCAGTTCTCTTATACCAGTCGATTGATGGCATCTGCATACATGGCAGTCGCCTTCAATAAATCTTCAATATAAACATATTCATCCGCTTGGTGTGCGACGTCCTCCCGGCCCGGAAAAAGCATCCCGAACGCGACGCCTTTTTCAAGGACACGCGCATACGTCCCCCCACCGATTGCTAACAAGGTCGCTTCCTCACCCGTATGATCGGTATAAACAGCTTGCAAAGTCTGGATCAGCGGGTCTGCTGCATCGACATGATGAGGAGATGAATTGGACTCCACATCGACAGTGAACGATGAATCCGAGAGACGCTCCATACAAGTCGTCATTTTTTCTTCGAAAGGGTAGTTGACGGAATAGCGCATGCTGACATGCACTTCGCCTCCCATTTCCGGATGAAAGGAAACAACACCCGCATTAAGCGTCGTATCGCCTGACACTTCATCATTGAACGCCAGCCCTAGAAAATGTCCACGCGTTTCACTCCCAAACGCTTCCGACATGAATTGGGTAAAGTTTTTCGACGATCCTTCCGCGAAGATTCGATTCAAGAACGATGCAAGTAATACGGCTGCATTCGCGCCGGCATCGGGTTCCATCGCATGCGCCGATTTGCCATGGAGCGTAATGATCGTTTTCCCATCCACTTCTTGCAAATCACCTATCACATCATGGACATTCAGGAATGTCCGGTATTGTTCACCAATCTCCTCGATTCCAACTGTAATATGTGCTTCTGCATAGTCCGGTACCATATTCGTCCGATTTCCAGATTGGAAGCGCAATAATTGACCGTCTGGAGCTTCTGCACATTGTTTGAATACGAGCGTTGCAATTCCTTTTTCAGCGTTGATGATCGGAAAGTCGGCATCGGGTGCAAACCCGACTGTCGGCATCTCCTCTTTTTCAAAATACCGGTCCACACAACGAAAACCACTTTCCTCATCTGTTCCAATAATAAGGCGAACCCGCTTATTAAGTTTTCTCCCGGAATCCTTCACGATTTTCATCGCATGCCAAGCAGCGATTGTCGGGCCTTTATCGTCTATGGCTCCTCGGCCAAACAACTTGCCATCCGAAATGGTTCCTTCAAAAGGGTAAGTCGACCAATTACCGCCTGCCGGAACGACATCCACATGGCAAAGGATTCCGATGATATCGTCTCCTTCTCCCATTTCAATATGCCCAGCCATATTATCGATGTTTTTCACAACAAATCCTTCTTGGCGTCCTTGTTCAAGCAACCATTCAAGCGCACGTTTTGGCTCTGGTCCGAATGGGGCATCCGGTGTCGCCGCATCCTCATCGAGGACGGAAGGTATGGCAATCAATTGCTGTAAGTCTTGAATCAATTGTGCTTCTCTTTTCAATGCTTCCGGTTTCCAATTCATTATTCAACACACCTTCTTTCGTCATCTTTCTATTTTCACACGGAAAGCGCTCAAAAGAAAGAATTACCTTCGCCATTGATTTTTTTACAATAACTTCATGTAATCCTTACAAAAAATATGTTATACTATTATTGTCAGAAGATTTGATCTGACAATATTATTTGCATGATTGCCAATGGAAAGGATGTGCAGGGTCGGGGTAGTTTCAGTACAGCTAAGGCAACATTCATAAGTCTCATGACCATGTTTTTGGAAAATGATGATGAAGGAGTGGGTCAACACTTGAAACCTGCAACTGATCGTATGCTTACACGTATCAAGGATGTCTATCTGTACATTCTTGATAACGGTACCGTTACAACAGAAAGCTTGGCCGAAGAATTTGGCATCACTCACCGTACCGTTCAACGGGACTTGAATGTCCTAGAATACAATGAGCTCATCACGAGCCCGGTCCGCGGTAAATGGACGACGACAGCAAAAAAAGTGAAACTAACCTCTTGATTTCTGCATATCCTTATCAGAAGAAGGCTGAATCGCGTAAAGCGGCTCAGCCTTCTTCATGCTAGTTCCTCAAGCAATGCTATTTCTTCTGCCGTCAACTCCCGATTAGCGCCTAAGTCCAACCCTTTGTCCAAGGAGAGCGGTCCCATCGATAAGCGTTTTAAATAGACGACTTTCTTCCCGACCGCTTCGAACATCCGCTTCACTTGGTGGAACTTCCCTTCTGTAATTGTCAATTCGATCTCAGAGACAGGAGCCGATTTGAGAATGACCAGTCGACCCGGCTTCGTTTCATAACCATCGTCTAGGATGACCCCTTCTGCAAACCGCTCCACATCTTCTTCTGTGACGATTCCCTCAATATGGGCGAAATACGTTTTCGGCACCCCTTTTTTCGGCGACAATAAATTATGGGCGAGCTTCCCGTCATTCGTCAGCAACAGGAAGCCTTCTGTATCTTTATCCAACCGCCCGACCGGAAAGGGTTCAAAATGACGGAATTCCGCATCCAATAGATCGATCACGGTGCGATCCCTCAAATCTTCCGTAGCCGACAATACGCCTTGCGGTTTGTTCATCATCAAATAAATAAATTCTTTATAGACCACTTTTTCACCAAGGATCGTTACCTCATCTTTGTCTGTGTCAATATGGAGGGCTGCATCTTTCACGGTTTCGGTATTGACACGGACCACGCCTTTTTTCAAAAGTTGCCGCACTTCTTTCCGTGAACCATAACCCATATTAGCCAATAATTTATCCAAGCGCATTCCAATCATCTCCTAAAACCAAGCTTGTTCGTCAATCTAGTCAAACGATTTCCAAATAGTTTCTGTGCAAGACCGGTTTTGAAAGACAGATAACCGTAGACAGCTGCTCCCACCATTGCACATAGTAAAACATAAAGGAGCGCATGCATTTTCCCATCCGCCTCACTAATCGCCGTTAAACCTTTCAGCGTGAGCGCCACTGTTATGAACATGATCAGGTTTAATAACCCAATAAGGATCAATCTTCTGAACACCATCTTCGAACGATAATGAAGCGTTTTTGTAATAACAGCGATATTCAAACCGACTGCGATAGAATACCCGATTGCAGTAGCAGCAATCGCTCCATCCGTCTCAAACAATTTAATAAGTGGTATGTTCAATACCAATTTGAACAGCAAGCCGAGCAACGAAGTGAAAACAATCCATTTTTGGCGGTCAATCCCTTGCAAAATCGCCGCCGTCACCGTGAACAAACCGAACAGGATGGCCACAGGTGCGTAGCTTGCCAAGATCTCAGATCCCGCCTCACTCTTGCTGTAAAGGAATTGATAAAGCTCATCTGACAACACGATCAAGCCGATCACCATCGGAACCGTCAAAAACAACATGATCTGATAGGTTTGATCGAGTGAACGCGTAATTCCCTTCTGATCATTTTTCGCATAATAACCCGTAATGACGGGAATGAGCGCCATTGAAAACCCCGTTGCTACCATAACAGGAATCATGACAAACTTATGTGTAAGGAGATTTAACATCGCAAAATAGGTGTCTGTCACATTTGCCAGTCCAATCGATGCCATTGCATTGTTAAAGGTGATCATATCGACAAACTGATAAAGTGGATTGATGACCCCGACAAGGACAAACGGTAAAATATAGGCAAATACTTCCGTATACATATCTGTGATGGATACCTTACCGGCAGAAGGACTATTGGCGAGCAGGTGATCAAATTCAGGCTTGTAACTTCTCCAATATTTATAGAGGACGACCAAACCGGCAAGTGCTCCGATGAACGCCGCAAAGACAGCGAAATTCACTGCAGTCCTCGGGGATTCATTCATGAAATTGACGACGATGAAAGCCCCTACGAGTACAACGACAATCCGCACAATCTGTTCCACCAACTGAGAAACCGATGTCGGCATCATTTTATGATTCCCTTGCAGAAAGCCACGCACAATGCTCATGATTGGAACAACTAGCAACGCATAACTCACCCAACGGATAACACCCGCGATTTCTTCCACCGTAAAGAGTTGTTCATCGTCTCTCCGCACAAGATGCGCGAGCGGCTCAGCTAGAAAGTACAGCGTTAAAAAAGAGAGTATGCCTGTAAGGGCCATCACCAGCATGCCCGACTTCAGCATTTTCCTCCCCGTCGCATAATCTCCAAGCGCATTATATTTTGAAACAAATTTCGAAATGGCGAGCGGAGCCCCCGAAATGGCAATAGAGAGCGCAATATTATAGGGGATATAGGCATATTGATAAAGACCGATATTTTCCTCTCCGACAATTGCATAAAACGGCATAAGATATAAAAGACCGAGCGCTTTTGATAAAAAGAGCCCAATCGTCAAAATGGCACTGCCTTTGACAAGATTCGATGACATATGTAATCCTTCCAATCTTCATAAAGTGAAACTCCAATTCGTGAGGACATGTCCCCTACCTATTTAAACGAACAGCAAGATAGCTTACGGCAAAGCCTCTGTAATCGGCATCTGTGAATCGGACATTGACAGATTATACCCCTTGCCTTTCAACAGTTGATGGCACTTTTTGTCCGTTCATGCGGCTAAATCCACTTTATACAGTTTACCCTCAGTCGACATTTTTCACAATGCATTGCTGTTATTTGTGTATAATGAGAGAAAAACTGAAAGCGTGGTTCCACTATGTATGACGTTATTATCATCGGCGGGGGTCCATCTGGATTGATGGCTTCGATTGCAGCCGCTGAAAAAGGAAAGAAAGTTCTCCTTCTTGAAAAAGGAAAAAAACTTGGCAATAAATTGGCCATCTCTGGAGGCGGGCGCTGTAACGTGACGAATCGGCTACCGCAGGAAGAAATCGTGAAAAACATCCCCGGGAACGGCCGATTTCTATACGGGCCATTCTCTGTCTTCAACAATGAAGATATCATCCGATTTTTCGAAGGTCTTGGTGTCGCTTTAAAAGAGGAAGACCACGGTCGGATGTTCCCTGTATCCAACAAAGCGAAAGACGTAGTCGATGCCCTCCTAACGGAAATGGCCCGTTTGAAAGTCGAAGTGAAACTCGAGACACGTGTCAAAAAACTGTTAATGGACGACGAGCGCATTCTTGGTGTTCGGCTCGACTCAGGTGAAGAAATCCGATCAAATGCGGTCGTCGTCGCAGTCGGCGGCAAGGCGGTCCCTCAAACCGGTTCAACGGGAGACGGCTATCCTTGGGCGGAAAAAGCAGGTCATACAGTGACAGAACTATACCCGACGGAAGTACCTTTATTATCAAGCGAACCCTTCATTGTCTCTAAAGAGTTACAAGGACTGGCACTTCGTGATGTGGCAGTATCCGTTTTGAACGCCAAAGGAAAAACAGTGATCACTCATCAAATGGATATGCTGTTCACCCATTTCGGCTTAAGCGGCCCTGCCATATTACGATGCAGTCAGTTCGTCGTCAAAGAGCAGATGAAAAACGGGAAAGGCCCAGTTGAAATGCGCATTGATTCACTCCCTTCCATGAATGAAGAGAAAGCCTTTCAACTGCTCCATTCTACACTGAAAGAAGACCCGAAAAAAGCGGTGAAAAATGCATTGAAAGGAATCGCCCCTGAACGATGGTTGCTCTTTTTATTTGAACAGGCAGCTATCGATCCCACTGAAACCGGGGCCTCCATGTCCACGGAGAAAATCCGTTCACTCGCTAAATTATTGAAAGCTTTTCCGATGAAAGTCAACGGCACACAACCGATTGAAAAAGCATTCGTCACAGGCGGCGGTGTTTCCGTGAAGGAAATCGTCCCGAAAACAATGGCTTCCCGCAAAAAAGATGGACTTTATTTCTGCGGAGAAATTTTAGATATCCATGGCTACACAGGGGGCTACAACATCACATCCGCCCTCGTCACTGGAAGAATCGCAGGAATGAACGCCGGCGAATACGCGACCGGTTTATAACATATGCAATAGGCGCCTGTCTAAATTCGTCGGCGCCTATTCCTATTTATAGTATCTAGGAGTGAGGAATGACGCCCTCTGACTGCTACAAGTAATCATTACTTTTGTATCGCGCTCTATATTCCCTGCAAACGATCATTAATTTTGAACAGCGCTTTATAAAATCTCCAAGCGATCATACCCCTAAAAAAACGCTCTTAAAAACCATACTAATAATCACCAACAAACAACTTCCATCACTTAAAAAATCCGCAAGAGCGATAATTGCTCCTGCGGATTTTATATAATTACCCAGCTACGACGATGTTGATCAATCTTCCAGGAATCGCGATGATTTTTTTCACGTCTTTTCCTTCCAGAAGCTCTTTCACTCGTTCATCCTCCAGGACACCTGTTTCAAGTTCTTCTTTCGTTGCGTCTTTTGAAACAACAATTTTCACACGTACTTTACCATTAATTTGAACAGCCATTTCAACAGTATCGTCGACCAGTTTGGATTCATCATATGTCGGCCATGCTTCGTACGTAATGGTATCCGTATGACCTAGTTTCTCCCATAGTTCTTCTGCTAAATGCGGAACGATAGGTGAAATCATTTTCAAGAAGCCTTCTACATATTCTTTCGGAATCGAATCGACTTTATAACCTTCGTTAATGAATACCATCAACTGAGAAATCGCCGTGTTATTCCGCATACCTTCAAAGTCTTCCGTCACTTTTTTCACGGTTTGATGGTACACTTTTTCAAGTTCCCCGCCTGATTCTCCACCGATTTTCGCGCTCAATGTTCCGTCTTCATTGACAAATAGGCGCCAGATGCGGTCGAGGAAGCGTCTTGCTCCATCGAGACCGTTCGTTGTCCATGCTTTCGAGCCTTCCAACGGTCCCATGAACATTTCATACAAGCGAAGTGAGTCTGCGCCGTGTGAATGAACAATATCGTCTGGGTTAATGACGTTGCCTTTCGACTTCGACATTTTTTCATTGCCTTCTCCAAGGATCATCCCTTGGTTAAACAACTTCTGGAACGGCTCTTTCGTTTGAACGACACCGATATCGTAAAGCACTTTATGCCAGAATCGTGCGTATAGAAGATGGAGCACCGCGTGTTCCGCACCTCCGACATAAATGTCAACCGGTAACCAACGTTTTGCCAATTCCGGATCAATGATCATATCGTCGTTGTTCGGATCGATATAACGCAAGTAGTACCAGCAGCTACCCGCCCATTGCGGCATCGTATTCGTTTCACGGCGACCTTTCATGCCCGTTTCGGGATGTACAACATTCACCCACTCTTCGATATTTGCAAGTGGTGATTCGCCTGTCCCACTCGGTTTAATATCGTCAGTGACCGGCAATTTCAGCGGTAGTTCAGATTCGTCAAGCGGAGTCATTGTGCCATCTTCCCAATGGATGATTGGAATCGGCTCGCCCCAATAACGTTGTCTGGAGAATAACCAGTCACGCAAGCGATATGTGATCTTCTTCTCGCCTTTACCTTGTTCCACGAACCAAGCAATCGCTTTTTCGATCGCTTCTTCTTTACCTAGCCCATCTAAGAAACCAGAATTGATATGAGCTCCGTCTCCTACATAAGCTTCCTGTGAAATATCGCCGCCCGCAACCACTTCAATGATCGGCAGGTCGAATTCTTTTGCAAACTCATAGTCCCGCTCATCATGAGCTGGAACCGCCATGATGGCACCTGTTCCGTATGTAGCCAATACGTAATCTGCAATCCAGATCGGCATTTTCTCGCCGCTCGCCGGGTTAATAGCATAGGCACCTGTGAATACGCCCGTCTTCTCTTTGGCAAGATCGGTACGTTCAAGATCACTTTTCATTTTTACTTCATTCAAATAGTTCTCGACTGCCGCTTTCTGTTCGGCTGTCGTAATTTTTTCAACGAGCTTGTGTTCAGGCGCAAGCACTGCGTATGTCGCCCCGAAAATCGTGTCCGGACGTGTAGTGAATGCTTCGAATGATAAATCTGTTCCATCGATGTCGAACGTCAATTGCGCCCCTTCTGAACGACCGATCCAGTTGCGTTGCATATCTTTCAAGCTTTCTGGCCAATCCAGTTCGTCAAGGTCTTCTAGCAAACGATCGGCATATTCAGTAATGCGCAATACCCATTGGCGCATCGGACGGCGCTCGACCGGATGCCCTCCGCGCTCTGATTTCCCGTCAATTACTTCTTCATTGGCCAACACAGTGCCAAGTGCCGGGCACCAGTTCACCGCTACCTCATCGACATAGGCCAGGCCTCTCTTATACAATTGGATGAAAATCCATTGAGTCCACTTGTAATATTTCGGATCTGTCGTATTGATTTCACGATCCCAGTCATAGGAAAAACCGAGGTCATTCATTTGACGTTTGAATGTCGCAATATTTTTCGCTGTAAATTCAGCAGGATCATTCCCCGTATCAAGGGCATACTGTTCCGCAGGCAGTCCGAATGCATCCCACCCCATCGGATGCAGCACATTATAACCTTGCTTCCGTTTGAATGAACTCAAAATATCCGTCGCAATATAGCCAAGCGGATGCCCGACGTGAAGCCCGGCACCTGATGGATACGGGAACATATCGAGAGCATAAAACTTCGGTTTTGAAGGATCGTCCGTCATCTTGAACGTCTGGTTGTCCTTCCAATATTTCTGCCATTTCTTTTCAATCTGTCCATGATTATAACTCATCTGACAATTCCTCCTATTCGAAATAAAAAAACTCTCGTCCCTTAACAAAAGAAGGGACGAGAGATCTATCCACACTCCCGCGGTACCACCCAAATTGACGACAAAGCCGCCCAACTTGAATCCTTAACGCGGAAAACGGCATTGATTACTAATCATTCACCAATGCAGGCTCATAGGCGAGTTCATCGTCGTCGTACAAGCTTTCACCAACCGCCTGCTCTCTAAAATCGATCGTACAGATTACTAATCCTCTTCAACGCCCAAACTATTGGTTACAGTGTACCCGAATTGTTGGCGAATTACAAGCTTTCATTGGACCGTATACCCGCCGTCAAGCACGACGGCTTGGCCGGTCATCCCTTTTGCCCCTTCACTGGATAAAAACAGCGCCAAATCTGCTATTTCCTTCACATCCAACAGCCGCTTTTGAGGCACGAGCGGGTAAATCACTTCTTCCAGCACCGACTCCAGCGGAACATTCCTTGTTTCCGCCAAGTCTTGCAACTGATTGCGAACGAGCGGTGTGTCTGCATAGCCTGGACAAATCGCATTAACGGTTATCCCGTCTGCAGCAGTCTCCAATGCCGCCACTTTCGTCAATCCGATGACGCCATGCTTAGCTGAATTGTAAGCAGCTTTTCCTGCAAAGCCAACCAAGCCATTAATCGATGCCATATTGATGATGCGCCCAAAACCATTTTTCCGCATATGTGGCAGCACAAGCTTCGTCGCCACAAACGGGGCCGTCAACATGATTTTGACAAGCAGTTCGAATTTTTCAGTCGGAAAATCTTCAAGCAAGGCAACATGTTGCATTCCCGCATTATTGATTAAAATATCAATGCGTCCAAATTGTTCGATCGCATCATCCATCGCTTGCTGCAACTCAGGTTCGGAAGTGACATCGCATTTCAAACCGATCGCCTCTTTCCCAAGACCGGCTGCTGCTTTCTCCACAGCTTCCCCATCCAAATCGGTCAGCACCACTTTAGCACCGGCGTGTGAAAATTCTTTCGCAATTTCAAACCCGATTCCCCGAGCAGCCCCCGTGATAAAAAGCACTTTCCCTTCCACCATATCCATCCCCCTAATTCAATTAAACTGCGTCATGAAAATAGCCGCCAGAAGCGGCTATTTTCATATTTTATTATATCCCCAGTCCCAATGAGAATAAAACAATTGCGATGACCACACCAATTGCTGGAACAATAACGGTTACTGCCCCGACTGCGCCATATGCAGCCCGATGCGTTTCACCACAAATCGACTGGATTGTCGTTACAACATACCCATTATGCGGAAGTGAATCAAGTGCACCGGAGGAAATCGCCACAACGCGGTGTAAGGCTTCCGGATTTACGCCCATATCCATATAATGCGGTGCCAATAACGGTAAGGCAATTGCCTGCCCTCCTGATGAAGACCCGGTCATCCCCGCGATAACCGAGACGGCAATTGCAGCACCGATTAACGGGGAGCCCGGGATATTCGTCATTGCATCGACTGCCGTCTGGAAAGCAGGAACATTTTTTGCCACTCCCCCAAAGCCGACGACTGCAGCTGTATTCCCAATGGCAACGATTGCCCCAAGGGTTCCGGCAGAGACAGCCCCTCCGAAATTGGACGAGTATTTCTTGCCTACAAAGTATGTCGTGATGACTCCGCCTAAAAGTGC
Source organism: Sporosarcina sp. ACRSM (assembly GCF_022346545.1). GTDB lineage: Bacteria > Bacillota > Bacilli > Bacillales_A > Planococcaceae > Sporosarcina. Next base: position 175,213 of record NZ_JAKRNU010000005.1, read on the forward strand.
AACGATCAATGCGGATTGTGCAAGGGAATCATGGAAAACAAATGAAATTCCTAATACAACAAGCAGAGGAATCATTGACAAGAACGGATTTGGCAACTCGCGTGTTGTATCGAAGTTCGGATCCGTTTCCCGATCTACGAACCGTTCACCTCTGTTGAGGGCTTTGGTGACCATCTTTTTTAACCACCAATAGCCAAAGACAGCCATAAAAATCGCGACAATCGCACTGACTTGCCATCCTGCCCAAGGGGAAGTCCCTAAAAATTCGATTGGAATCCAGTTCTGAATTTCCGGCGAACCAGCTGATGTCATCGTGAAAGTCACGGATCCAAGTGCAAGCGTCGCAGGTATGAACCTCCTCGGCAAATTAGCTTGTTTAAATAAAGAGATCGCCATCGGATAGACAGAGAAGGCAACTACAAACAAGCTTACCCCGCCATACGTCAAAACAGCACAGGCCGCAACGATTGCTAAAACTGCATATTTCATGCCTAATGTCTCGACAAACCATTTGGCAACTGCATCCGCCGCCCCACTATCTTCCATGACTTTTCCGAATACAGCACCGAGCAAAAACATTAAATACCATGACATGATAAATCCCGTGAACCCAGTCATATAGCTTGTCACAAAGTTTGCTTCATCCCCTGCAGCAAGCTGGGAAAATAACGGCATCCCACTCATGATGGCAACAAAGAGTGCGGAAACCGGTCCAACAATTAAAATATTAACCCCTTTCATCGTCAAAAAGATCAGTAAAGCCAAGCCTCCGATAAGACCGATCATACTTAAGATCCCCATCACCATTCCCCCGAAACTTGTATTTTCCCAGAGTAAATCTGATATTAAAATTCAGGCTTATTTTCCAATCAACCGGTTCTGCAGAAGGTGAGATTAACTTTTTCACACTGGAATAAAAGTCTTTCAACTGCTAACGGAAAGACGATAGGTCAAAAAGGTAATCTTGGAAATTAGTTTACTTTTGCAAGATTTCTTGACTCCCAAGGATTATACGTCCAAATCGGTAAATTTATTCATTGGCAGAAATTCCGAAGCTTAAAACGATTAATTCAAATCTAAGAAAAACTAAAAAAAGCCCTGAACAATTCAAAATTGTCCAGAACTTTTTTAGCAGAAACTTAGAATCTTCCTTGTATTTTAAAGACAATTTCAGCAAACAACGTTGCAAAAAGAAATGTCCCTGTATAGACAACGAGCGAGATGACGACAATGCGCCAACCCAGCTTTTTAAAGCTGTCCAAATCTTTACCGAGTGAAAGTCCAGCATAGGCTAAAATGGGTGTTGCCAATGCCATAAAGTTAATTTCGCTAGTCTTTTCCACAAGCCATCCATTTCCAGGAAAAATAGGAGTTGTGACAATGAGTGCAATTAAAGAAATCCATACGACAGACGGCATCTTTGGTAAAACAGCATTCAATGCTAAACCTACCATGGTAATGATGACAATGACAATCATTCCGGGTAGTGCAGCTATCGGAGATACACCGTAACCAACCCAGTTCCCCAAGATGGCAATGACCCCGATCAAAGCGAGTACTTTGGCTTTTTCAATCATTATTTTGCTCCCTCCTTGCGAGTACGTCCAATTTTAGGCTCAAGCCATTCATAGAGACGCGCTGTGACAGGAAGAGAGAAAAATACGCAAAGATATGTTCCCAAAATGGTTGAAATCAAGTTGGCTGCTGCCGCAAATAAAGCGATATCTTCTGCATCGTCTGGGAATGTGACCGCAAGTGCACCAGAAGCTGCCGCCATCATACTTCCAGATCCGACCCCAGCACCCATTGCCAACGAAATCGGATGGAAAATACCAAGACTTCCCAAAAACCCGGCAAGCATTGCCAAATAAATGGCACCGAACACCGTTCCGCACACATAGACACCTAACGCTCCCCTACCTTCAGGAGAGTCAGCGCCATACTTTTCTGAAATAATTGCCAAGTTCGGCTCCCGGTCTATGGAGAATGTTGCACCAATCGCTTCCCGCTTCATCCCCATCAGCAGTGCAATCGGCAAGCCAATGGCAATCGTTCCGATAACATGTCCGACTTCCTGAAATGCCAACGATAGCCCAGCTTCGAAGATCTTCGGCAGGGATGGACCGAGCATCGTGCCCAACTTCGCGACGAATAACATGAACGATATGCCCAAGATCCCTGCAGCTTTTTTCATTTGCACTTCGTTCAAAAGCTTCAACTTCGGGAAGCTAACAATTCCGCCCCATATTAACACATAGAGCATCGGGAATAAGGCAACAGTCCCGACTCCTAAGTTAAACTGTTTAGTGCCGATCGCTTCACCGAGTAAGACGAAAATTAGCACAATTATATGTAGTTTCCAATTTTTCGCCATACTCATTTCATTTTTCTGTTTCATAACACGCCTCCTCACTACATCATTTTATGATAAGCTCCCGATCACTTCAATAGCAGATATTGTATCTTTAAAACCTTTTTCGGTGGTTTTGGGTGATTCAAAGAGCTGATATGAAAGAGGTACAAGGGAAGACAGTGAAGCTAATAAAGCCGTTGTCATCATATTTAAAGACAAATATTTGTTCATGTGACCCAAACTGAGTAAGACATTTTCATATTCTTTTTAAATACTATTTTAACAAAATATATTGAAAATTCAGCGTCATTAACCGGCGCGTCATGAAAAACGATATTCGCATTTTTCTCATCGAATACCCCACCGAAGTAGAAGGAAAAAGAGGATCCCGAAAAGGGTCCTCTTTTGAATCCTATCCTTCATTCTCTGACTGTATCCCGACTTTCTTCAAAGGCCGATCATAGAAGAGGCTTGTGCAAATCGGGATGATCAAAAAGGCTGTGATCACGAATAGCATCACTTGCACCCCATACTGGTCTGCAAGGACCCCTCCGAAAAATGGCCCAAGCATCCGACCGATCGTCGCAAAGGAGTTTACGATCCCTTGATAAAAACCGTCTCTCCCTTTCGGTGACAGCTGATTGGCAATCGTTGGAACTGCAGGCCAAACGAACATTTCGCCAAATGTCAAAATCACCATAGCAACGATGAATACCTTGAAAGTACCGGCAAAACTGAGCACGATAAAGGATGCAATAAAAATGATGAGACCTAAAAGCATCTGAGCCTTGATCCGGTGCTCCAATCGCCTGATAATCGGCTTGATGAGCGGTTGTCCAAGTACGATCAGCAAGCCATTGACTGTCCATAGCAAACTATATTGTGTCAATGTAATGCCGATGGACAAGGCATGCGCTGAAATCGTGGTCACCCATTGAGAATAGGCAAGCCACATGATCAGATACCCACCTGAAATGATAAGCAATGCGTAAAATGGAGCTTTTTGCTGTATTTTCTTCCTCTCTTTTATGACACTTGTATGGCGATCCGGTGCGATTTCCAAATTTCGATAACCCAAAAAAGCGAGCACGAAAAAGAAGACATAAAAAAAGAGATTTGCTGAAAATATATAATCGATGCTTATGGAGGCAACTAGTCCAGCTAAAGCAGGGCCAATCGCAACGCCGACATTCTGAGCAAGATAAATTGAATTGAATGCTTTCCGTCCACCCTCTGGCCAAAGTGTTCCGACCATCGCAAACATACTCGGGAAAATAATACCGCCGCCAAATCCGAGCAATGTTAAAAACCATACATAATGAGGCCATCCATGCCAAAAAACTAGACCGACAAGAGCAAATATGGAGATGATGATCCCTGAGAGGATTGATTTAAATCCGCCGATCCGGTCAAATAGTACTCCCCCAAGCAAATTCCCGATAACGCCAGCTCCCGAATTCGCCATGAGGACAAGCCCTGCAACGGATAACGACTTGCCTAAATAATCATGCATATAGATGGTGTTCAATGGCCATAGAAATGAATTCCCCATGACATTGATCAGCATACCGATAATGAGCAACCAAACCTTTTTAGGCACGCCATCATCTCCTTTCTACAATAAACTTATTTAGAGTGTATGCTTTTCCCATCATTTCGACAAGGTGAACAGGAAAAGTTCAGCAATTCAGATGATACAGCATCCCCGGAAACATGATACAATCTACTGTTAGAGGAGTTGAACCATATGGAAAACATCGCGTTACCGTTTCCTTCTGAAGGGAAACGTTATCATACATGGTCACGTCATTTAAAAGATGAATTTGGTTTCAAAGTATTTAAAGTGGCATTGGATGCGGGATTTGATTGCCCGAACCGGGATGGGACTGTCGCGTTCGGCGGTTGTACATTTTGCAGTGTTGCGGGATCCGGGGACTTTGCAGGTGATCGTGTCGATCCGATTGATGTTCAATTTGCAGAAATCCGTGATAGGATGCACAAAAAATGGAAAGACGGCAAGTATATGGCTTATTTCCAAGCCTATACAAATACGCATGCTCCCCTTCCTAAACTAAAGGAGAAATTTGAGGCGGCTCTCGCACAAGATGGGGTCGTCGCCTTATCCATCGCAACCCGTCCAGATTGCTTGCCGGATGATGTAGTCGAATACCTGGCAGAGTTGAACAAACGGACATACCTTTGGGTGGAGCTCGGCCTACAAACCGTCCATGAAAAAACCGCTAAGCTGATCAATCGAGCACATGATTTCGCAACCTATGTGGAAGGGGTCGAGAAACTCCGCAAACACGGGATTCGCGTTTGTTCGCACATCATCAACGGCTTGCCGCTCGAAGATTACGATATGATGATGGAAACAACGCGTGAAGTTGCAAAACTTGATGTTCAAGGCATCAAAATCCATCTCCTACACCTATTGAAGGGAACGCCGATGGTCAAACAATATGAAAAAGGACAATTGGAGTTCCTAGAAAAAGAACAATATATCAACCTTGTTGCCGATCAACTTGAAATCTTGCCTCCAGAAATGATCGTTCACCGCATTACAGGTGACGGACCGATCGATTTATTAATCGGACCGATGTGGAGTGTAACGAAATGGGAAGTGCTGAACGGGATCGACAAAGAACTCGAACGGCGCGGCAGCTGGCAAGGAAAGCACTATGTAAAGGCGGTCAAACAACAATGAAACTGCTTCGCGTACTTCCATTTTCAAAATATCTACTCAGTGAAACGATCGAAGCCGATGAAACGGTTGTCGATGCAACAGCCGGCAATGGGAACGACACCCTCTTTCTGGCCGAGCATGTCGGAGAGAAAGGACATGTTTTCGCGTTCGATATCCAACAAGCTGCCCTTGACTCGACGGCTGAACGGCTAGGGGAACTGAATGAACGCGTTTCGCTTATCCTTGATAGCCACGATAATGTTGAACAATATGTAACCGGACCGATCGGCGGTGCCGTTTTCAATCTCGGCTATTTGCCTTATAGCAATGATTTGTCAATTGTGACGAAACCCGAGACGACGATCAAAGCGATTCATATGTTACTCGGCCTATTAAAAAAAGGCGGCATCATCGCCATCTCCGTCTACGATGGCCATGAAGGCGGAAAAGAAGAGCGGGACGCATTGCTCAGCTATGTAAAAACACTGCACCAAGCGGATGTCCACGTCATTCGTTACGAATTATTAAATCAGCGCAACAACCCGCCTTTCCTCATCGCTCTCGAAAAGATGAGGGACTTTGAGATGGTTAAACAAGTGGATTAACAGAACAAAAGGTTGCCTTATTTGAGGCAACCTTTTGTTGTTGACATATTCACCTTTTAAAAGTGACGGATATCTGCAATCGGACCTACTTTTCGAAAGTCTTCTTTTTCCAAAAAGCTGATCAATTTTTCAGCCGTTTGTTCCGCACTGCTTAATAATCCCTTTTCTTTATATTCTACAAACCTCTCCAATAATGGAAATGCCTCTTCATGACTCGACCGTATTGTTTCCTGCATTCCCGTGTCAATAATGCCTGGCGCGATGGAAACGATGTCTACTGGATAGTCAGCACTTGCTTGTTCCAAGGCGACAACACGTGAAAAATGGTCAAGGCCCGCCTTAGTCGCACAATAGCTTCCCCAGCCCTCATATTCCTTTCTTCCTGCTCCAGATGAAATATTGATAATTCTCTTCTGTCCTTCAAAACCAACCAAATTTGCAATGAAAACATTCGAAAGAACCATCGGGGCTGTCAGGTTGAGCGCAACCGCTTGACGCATCGACTCTGCGTCAACAGAGCCAATCCGCCCAATTGGCTCCACCATCCCAGCATTGTTAATAAGCGTAAAGGAAGTCGCTATTTCTCTATGGTCGTCAATAATCTTCGAGAGCAGTCCTTCAAGATGTTCTGTAGCCGACAAATCTGTCACTACAAAATCTTTAGCATCTACTTGGGGCGTCCTTGCTATGCCGATCACCTTGTTTCCTTTTTCTCGAAGCTGTTTCACCAGTTCATTTCCGATTCCTTTTGAAGCACCCGTCACAATATACACTTCCATATAACTCTCCCCTTTCATCCACTATCATTTATACTACTACACAGTGACTTTCGTTGATAGACCGACGAATTGAATGTCCAAAAACAACGAAAAACCAATTCTTCCGAAGAAAAATTGGTCCTTGTATGTTTATTCCAATATTTTAATTTTGACGTCTTTACGACCCCATTTATACGCTTCGCTCTTAGTCGGGAAAAATACATCGATTTTATTCCCTTTGATGGCGCTTCCTTTATCGGCTGCAACGGCATAACCGTACCCTTCCACATGCACTTTCGTCCCAAGTTTAATGACTTTGGGATCGACAGCGATAACTTTCACATCCGGATTCTTTTTAAGGTTAATTCCCGTTGCAGTGATGCCGGTACAACCGTTGCAACTTGCCGTATAGGCGCTTGCCGAAACGGTGAATTCTTTGACCACATTATCAGAGTCTGACCGGGAAGGGGTCTTCGTATTTGCTTTTGCTACTGCTTTTGATTTAGTCGCTGCTTTAGCAGTTGTTTTCTCTTTTGTAATTTTCAATTTTTGTTTTGGATGAATGACATCCGATTTCAAATTGTTCCAAGCTTTTAATTCCGAGACTGATATTTGATACTTTTTCGAGATTTTATACAACGAATCTCCTTTTTGTACCGTGTAAGTCGAAGAAGCCGCCTGACTCTCTGTTGCCCCGGTGACCAATAATGCAATCGTAATGATGAGTGCTCCAAGAATTTTCTTCAAATGCTCTCCCCCGTGCTTTTTAGTCTATACTTAGATTAACAAGCTTCTATTACAGACACATTACAATAATCTTCCTTTCACATTACAAAGCAGAAAAGATTGTTACAGAAATGGAGTTTGATAACATGAAAACAATTTTGATTCGGCGAGCGACTAGACATGACGCAAAACCTATGGCGGATCTGCTTGCAAAGTGTCAATGGTTCACTTACAAAACGCTCTATTCCGATGAATATATCGAAAACTTAATCGCCCAATATTACAATGTGGAACGTATTGAACAAGAAAACGTCTCCATTAGTAAGGACTGGCACGGCTATTTCATAGCAGAAATGGAGAAATCGATTCTCGGGGTCATCGGAGGTGGAATGACAGATGCCTCCATCGGGGAAGTGTATGTCTTTTACATCGATCCTTCTCTGCGTGGACAAGGTATCGGCACCCGACTTCTCGATTTTTTTACGAAACACCAAAAGTTTACATACGGTGCACAGGAACAGTGGGTAGCTGTCGCTAAGGGCAATCAGCACGGCATCCCTTTTTATGAGGCAAAGGGCTTCACCTTTCACCACGAAGAACTGACCTACGGTACTAGGGAAGAAGATCAGGACATATCCCTGAAGTACAAGCGTGAAATCTAAGCGGTACATTATGAAAAAAGCTAGGAGATTTTTATGTTAGACATTTTAAGTTATATTCGCGAAATGCTTCCTTATATGGTTGCGGCATTACCTTTCATCCTTCTCGCTCGGTTCGGCTATAACCGAATACGCGGCGTTCAAAACTTGAATCTTTTGCACGAAATAGGTGCAGTCGCCTTTCTGTTGTTCATGACGGCGTTATTCTCTCAAACCATTCTGACATTCCTTTATACAGGCCCTATTGTTACACGTTCTTTCGCCAACCTGAATCTTGTTCCATTCAGAGTGTTTGTAGATAATTATTACGCCATTACGGAATTGCGCTTCTGGCAGCCGTTCATCATCAACTTCCTGGGGAACATTGTAATCTTCATGCCGATCGGTTTTCTTGTCCCGTTGCTATGGCGCGCATTCAATCGATTTTGGAAAACGACGCTTTTCGGCTTCTGTATTTCTTTTTTTATCGAAACAATGCAATTGACGCAAGCGAGGAGTAGCGACATCGATGACTTATGGTTGAATACGACAGGTACGATGCTCGGCTACGGGTTATACGTCGTCGCAAAGAAACTGATCCCACAATTGGATACGACATTTAAAAAAGTAAATTCATAAATGCAATATATTGTATACCTTCCAACTTCCATCGAAATCCGGTATAATAAAAAAATACTGACTTATATAGGATGGTGAATCATCATGCCGATACCTACCGATCTATCTAAACCGGTACGTAAAACTGCAAAAGAGAACGCTTTCGAACAGCTACAAGATTGGATCATCGATGGAACCTTACAGCCTGGCGAGAAGCTGAACGATACAGAGTTGGCCCAGGCATTAGGCGTGAGCAGGACGCCCATCCGTGAATCGCTTCAGTTGCTCGAAGTACAACGATTTGTGAAAATGTATCCCGGAAAAGCAACTCAAGTGACGGAAGTGGACAAAGAATCCATCACGGATTTACTGCCTCCTCTCGCCGCTTTACAAGCATTATCCGCCGAGCTCGCGATTCCGAATCTCACACCGGAAACGATCGAGCTGCTTGAACATACAAATAAACGCTTTGCAGATGCAGTCCTTGCCGAAGATTATTTTGCTGCCCTGAAGATCGATGAAGAATTTCATCAGATTATCGTCGACACTGCAAACAATCCGTATATTAAAACGACGGTACCCACCCTTCAAGTGCATGTCAGACGATTATTCTTCCATAATTCAATCGTCTTGACGAAAGACTCTATCGAAGAACATACGCGTATCATCGAACTGATGAAACAGGGTGATGCGGAAGGTGTATCTGCCATCATGCGTAACAACTGGGTGCGGGCGATTGACGAATTCCATCATTTACATGAAAACACAGCAAAAAAACCGGTTTCCTCCACATGAGGATACCGGTTTTTTCTGTATTACGATTGAACTGTTTCGGTGTGCGTCAAACGGGCAATCACTCCCGTAATGAGCATGACCACTAAAACTGGCAATAACCAGCCAAGACCGTCTTTGTAGAGCGGCAACACATTTTCATAGAAAGTAATGATCGGTGCCAACCATCCGAAATAGTCGATTTCAAGTAATTGACAAAGTGTTTTCAATCCATCCACCGTACTGATCAAGAAAGCAACGATTGTCGCCGCCACATAAACGGGACGTGCATGTTTGAACAATGGAGAGGTGAATGTCAACAACATGAGTACAACCGCAAGCGGATAAAGGAACATCAATACCGGAATGGAATACGTAATGATATTCGCCAAACCGAAGTTTGCTACTACAAAACAGAATACTGTAAAGATGATGACGAACATTTTATAACTTACTTTCGGAATAAGTGTGTGGAAGTACTCCCCACAAGCTGTCACTAACCCGATGGCTGTTGTTAAACAAGCTAGAATGATAACAATTGCCAATAACACAAGTCCGAATGTTCCAAGATAGTGGGCAGCCGCTTCACTTAAAACAGGACCACCTGTATCAAACAAGCCAAATTTCTCTACACTTGTAGCTCCTAAATAAGCGATTCCTACATAGATGAGTGCAAGAAAAGCAGTTGCCACGGCACCTGTTTTGGCTGTAGCTGCCAAGATACCACGTTTCGACGTCACACCCATTGATCGAAGTACATTGATAACAATGATTCCGAATACTAGAGCAGCAAGTGCGTCCATCGTATTATAACCTTCTGTAAAACCTTTCATGAAGGCACCATCGGCATAAACATCTTGTGGTGATCCGATTGCACCGATCGGATTGACAATGGCCATGACCAACAAGCCAATCAGTAGAATGATGATTCCCGGAGATAAGATTTTCCCGACATTATCGACAATTTTAGCCGGGTTCAATGATAACCAAAGTGTAAGACCGAAAAATAGTAACGTAAAAATAAGTAAGCCGATCTTTGTATAATCTTCGGCAATAAACGGTGCAATCCCAATATCATACGCAACTGCCCCTGTACGCGGCGCTGCGAAAAATGGACCGATCGTTAAATAGAGAAGTGATGTGAAAATCACTGCATATACAGGATGGATTCGAGTGGCAAGATCCTGCAAGTTTTGGCTACCAGAGAATCCCATCGCCAATACGCCGAGAAACGGCAAACCGACACCCGTAATTAAAAATCCAATAATCGCCAGCCATAAGTTCGACCCAGCGTACTGCCCAAGCTGTGCTGGGAAAATAAGATTTCCGGCACCAAAAAATAAAGCGAATAACATCACACCAATAACTAGGTATGATGAAAACGATAGTTTGGGTTGCATAATACAAATTTCCTCCTCAAATGTAAAAAAATATAAATATATATACAATATATCGCTGAAACAATAATACTCTTTTCATTTAGAAAATGCAATCTAATACTGAGAACTTTATTTATTTTCACAAATAGGAAAAATCCCAATTAAACCCCACGATTAAAGGATTTAATCTTGTTCCAATATTACAAAAATTATTTAAAAATAAAGTAATCGAATGAAATTATTATGAATTAAAGATCCAAATGGTCTCCAATGAAAACGGAGCCATCTATGGTACAAGAAGGCATGTAACTGAAGCCCTTCATCCTTTTTTCGGAATAATAAAATAATAATTTGTTGACGAAAGATGTCGATCCATCTACTTCCCCATTCCCTTAACCGCAAAAGAAAAAACCCGTCTGCATGAATAACATGCAAACGGATCCAGTTATGAGTTATTTGACAACTATCTTCGTTCTACTATGGCCTTCTTTCGATTTCCTCACTTCAAGAATCGCGGGAAGTGCGGCTTTCAATTCCGGGACATGAGAAATGACACCGATCATCCGGCCTGATTTCTGCAGTTCTATCAATGTATCAATCGCTTTGTTCAACGATTCCTCATCCAATGACCCGAAACCTTCGTCGATGAACATCGTATCGATCGAGACGGCCCCTTGGAACCCTTGGATGACATCGGCCATACCGAGCGCTAGACAAAGAGATGCATTGAATTTCTCCCCACCCGACAATGTTTTCACATCACGGGTTTGGCCAGTATACGCATCATAGACATCCAACCCTAAACCACTCTGTTTCCCACGTACTTCCTGCCGGTCGCTGCGCATCAATACAAATTGACCGTTCGACATGTCTTTCAATCGTTCGTTTGCCGATTGGATAATCCGTTCCAAATATTCGATCTGGATATACCGTTCAAATGACAGTTTCAGCCCGTTCTGCCCTCTGACGACATCGTATAGGTCCGTTATTTTCCCATACGCTCGTTCCAGCTCGATCACTTTAGTAGAAGATTGGATAAGCTTCTCTTTCAGACCCAAAGCTGTTCTTTCATATTGAGAGGAAGCATTGTATGCTTTCAACGCCGCTTCATAGTCCAATTTCAGGTTGTTCATCTCCGCTTCCATGACTTTCAAATCGACAGGTTCTTTCCCTTTCAGCAACTCCTGTAATTCGGCGACCGTTTCGCGCAACGAATGGTACTGCTGTTTGAAGGCTATGATGCTTTCCTTCAATGAAAGACGATCCGCTTCTGTCATTTGCGCTTCACGATATGCGGCTTCTGTCGGGAAATCAGAGTTTCTTAAAGCTTCCTTGAACCTTGCTTCCGCCTGCTCCTTTTTCCCCGTTACGTCTTCTAGCATTTTTTCCGCATGCATTTTTGCGGATGTAACAGCTGCCAAACGTTCCGCCGCTTCCTCTCGGAGTTTTTGCACTCGTTTCCACTCACGTTCAAGCTGGTTCTTCCGACTTTCCATGTCAGCAATCCTCTCCTGCAGGACGGATAGTACACGGACATCCCCCGGAATCGTCTGTAACGTCGTTTCCAAAACAGCGGCCTTCGTTTGGTAGTCGGATTGCCGTTCAAGCAATGCCCGTTCCAAATCTGTTGTGGCTTGAACAGATTGGGCAGTTACCATTTCTTGCTTTTTCGCTTTCTCTTTTAATTCAGCAAGGATTTTTCGCTCTTCCCGTAGCCGAGCCATTTCAATTTCCAGTTTCCGCTTTTGATCATGCAGTTCATCATTTGGCGCTTCAATGTGTAAACGTTCCATTTCTTTCTTTTTTTCATTCAACAATTGTAAGCAGTTCTCAACATTGATTGTCGAGAGACGATACTGTTTTTCAACTTGCGCCAGTTGTTCTTTTTGTTTTTCCAGCTGTTCCTTTGATAAGGCTCCTTCGACTTTTTTATGCGATTTTACGGGATGATGCTCACTTCCACATACCGGGCACGCTTCTCCTTCACGAAGTGACTCCGCTAGCATTGCCGCTTGGTTGTCAAACCAGCGTTGCTCCGTTGTGTCATAATCCTCTTTATATTTTCGGTAAAGCATTTCCTTTTCATTTCGCTCTACTTCCAGTACAGCACTCCGCTTTTCCAAGCTGGTGAATTCATCAAGTACTCTGCATTTTTCTGTAAGTTCAGTCAACCGATCGAGAGCCTCGTCATATGAACCGAGTCTCGCTTCGATCTGCTCCATCTCCGTTATGAATGCTTTCGATTTGACGGTTTCGTCTTCTGCTTTTTTCTCTGCTACTAGAAGTTGTTGTTCCAATTGTTTTAACTCATGTTTCAACCTTTCAAGATCGGCTTCTTTCGCAGCCAAACCCGAAACAGCAGGCAGATGATCATAAAGGCGGATTAGGCTTTCCGTCACTTTCTCGCGCTCTCCTTGTTTCCCTTCCTCCACGAGGTAACGATGTTTTGCTGCCTCCATCTGTTCAGTCGCCATCTGGAGGGCAACCGTAGCATTTTTTAATTCACCGTCCTTTACAATCATCTCTTTCTGCAACGCAGTAAACTGTCTTTCGATTTCTCCGATGGTGACAGCCCGGTCCGCATCCGCCAATTGTTGTTCTTTTCTTTTGACCAGCGGCAATTTCGTCGATAATTCTTGTAGCGCACGTTCTTTTTCGTGTAATTCAGTTAACCTTTCATTGATCGTCCTGGCGTTATGATAACTTTCTTGCATGTTCATATGTTGTATATAGACATCATCCGTACTTTTTTTATCAGCCACTGTCTTCCTTTCATAAAAGGAATGTTCTTCCTCCAAACCGATGACAACTTGCTGTACATTATAATGTTCTTGGTCCAACACTTCGAAAATAGAAGACTCGCGTTCCGGAAGCAATGATGGAATTTGCCGGATATGCCCTTCGCTCAGTTGCATCTCTTTCGATAACTCCAATTGGGCTTCGTCTTTTTTCGCTTTCAGCCTATCCACAAGCTCACGGTAGGGCTCCGTTTTGAAAATTTTACGCATGATCGTTTCTTTGTTTTCGGTATCCGATGTGAGGAACTTCCGGAATTCCCCTTGCGGCAACATGACGATCTGGCTGAATTGCGCTTGCGTAAAACCGATGAGTTCTTCCACTTTCTTGTTAATTTCGGATACGATTTGCCGATCGACACAAGGCACTTCCCCTTCCGCTGTCAATTCATGGAACGTACAACGGGCGGCCGTTTCGGATTTATTGCCCTTTTTTATGTATGGGATTTGCCGCATGATGCGATAAGTCCGCTGGTGGATCATAAATGTCAATTCCACCGTCGTTTGAACGGCATCGTCCGCGAAATCACTGCGCATTGCCTTGATATCTGTCCGATCTTCACCGCTTGCTTGTCCATACAACGCAAAGCAGATTCCATCGAAAATGGTCGTTTTTCCAGCGCCTGTAGCTCCAGAAATCACAAATAAACGATTCTCTTTTAACTCCCTAAAATCGATCGTTTCCGTCCCTTTATACGGTCCGAATGCCGTCATTGTCAACTGGATCGGTCTCATAAGCCAACTCCTCCCTTCTGCATCACTTCGTGGAGCACGCCCGCGAATAGCGCTTCCGTCTCTTCATCAGCCGCCTCCCCTTTCACCTCTTCGTAAAACGCTTTGAAAAGAGCGATGTCATCTTGTTTTTCATGTCTGATTTGCCCTTCACTTTCCTGACGTCCTTTCGGCAGCGCCATCTTCCGCTCGACATGCATGGCATTCGGATAGACCGATCGGATTTTCTCCATTGGGAATAAAACTGGTGTCTCATCGAGCAATTTGACGAATACATAATCTTCACTGATCGGCTGTAACAGAATTTCTTCCATCGTTCCTTCGACAGTGCGCATATCATGCAGAGGCTTCAATGCCCGTTTTTCCACACTGACTTGCCCGTCAGTATCCAATTCCACGACCAAAAATCCTTTTTGATGATGTTCTTCCGAAATGGAATATTTCAACGGTGAGCCCGCAAAACGGATCGTTTCATTCAACACATAATGCGCTTGGTGCAAATGGCCAAGTGCTGTGTAATGAAACGGTTCAAACAAATGAGCCGAAACATATTCCGCCCCGCCAATCGCCAATGGCCGTTCCGAATCACTCGTATTGGCTTCACTTTCCCCGTGAGGCGTCACAAATGCATGGCCGACAAACACATGTCGTGCATGCTTCGCCATGTTTTGCTGGATGACCTCAACCACTTTTTTCATCGCGTCATTATGATTGGCAATTGTCTCGTCATCTTGGAGGTATTTGACAACGGAAGGGTCTGCAAATGGGACGAGATGAAAATGGACTTCGCCGTGATCATCCGCCAACACAACTGGTTCGATCACTTGCGTCATCTGCCCTGCAATATGATAGCCGTTCGCACGCATCAATCCGCTGCCGAAATGGAGCCGTCCGGGACTATCATGGTTGCCGCTGACAGCCAGGACAGGTGTCTCCAATTCAATCGTGATTTTCTCGAGCACGTCATCCAATAGCGCAACCGCTTCTGTCGGAGGAACTGCGCGGTCATACAAATCACCTGCAATGACGACTGCATCCGGCCTTTCCTCTTTGATTGCTTCGACGAATTGATCCAATACATGGCGCTGGTCATCGGTCATGTAAACCCCTTGTACCAGCTTGCCTAAATGCCAATCCGCTGTATGAAAAAACTTCAATGCCCTCTCCCCTTTGCACTTCTTTTCTCCATTTTACAGGACATCAAGCAAAAAAGGAAACATACATTCCTTTCTGAAATTTCAAAGTAAAGGTTGACCTTCCATTACAACTATGCCTATAATGGGGGCGAATCCAATTACATACGTTCCACCGCTAGGGGTGCTCGAACAGAGCTGAGAGAGGCGTTGCCTTAACCCTTATAACTTGAACTGGTTAATACCAGCGTAAGGAAGAGGTGCTGACAATAGATTCTGCCGGTCTGTCTTTCGGTATGAGCACGCTGTCTACAACCCACTCCTTCTTCAAGGAGTGGGTTTTTTGCTTTATCTTCATTCAGCAGAAGACTCCCACCTCAATAGGTGGCGAGATGAATGCGATTTTGTTTCCTGTTCAGCGGGTGTTCAAACGCCCGCTGAACGAAGAATGGATGGCAACCTAAGTTCGCCGCGTCCTGAAGGAAAGTGCCTTAATTTCTGCAAAGAACACAGAAATACGGCAAATCGAACCCTTCGCTGTTCGATTGGCAACGGTTGCATGACCTACATCCTGTAGGCCCGCGGATGTCACAGATTTTGAAAGGAGTTAATTCTCCAAAAGCGCAGGGCGCCTGCCTAGGGGCGACAGGCATAAGGCGAAGATGCGGCGTGGCGTCTTTTGCCACAGAGCAACTTTGACTTATGTCCCAAGCCGCTGGCGCCCGAAGACTAGACGTGAGCCTTGCTCAATTCAAAATCTGGACGCAATCACGCCGAGGCGTGATTGATTTCAAAAATAATGCGAAAGCGGATGGAATGGATTGGTTTCAATAATTAAAGGGAGTGTTGGAAAAATGAAATTCACTGATCGCTTGCTTGAAAAGACGTTACCAATCTGGAGACAGAATCATAGTCATCCATTTGTACAAGGAATTGGCGATGGGACGCTCGATCCGGATAAATTCCGATTTTACATGGTACAAGATTATCTTTACTTAATTGATTACTCAAAAGTATTTGCTATCGGAGCCGTCAAGGCGGACGATTTGGAAACAATGGGCAAGTTCGCTTCTCTTCTCGACGGCACATTGAATACAGAGATGGCCCTTCACCGAAGCTACGCGAAGCGATTCGGTATTTCAGAACAAGAACTTGAAACGGCAAAGCCATCTCCTATCGTTCTTGCTTACACTCATTACATGTTGCATGTCTGTCAAAATGGCACGACCGCTGAAGTCATTGCGGCACTGCTTCCTTGCGCATGGAGCTATTGGGAGATCGGCAAGGAACTTAATGCCATTCCGGGAGCTGCAGAGCATCCGTTATATGGGGATTGGGTGCGCATGTACTCTTCGGAAGAATTTGGGGAACTCGCCGGTTGGTGTATCGAACTGATGGACAAAGCGGCGGAAGGCAAACCGGAACATGAATTGCTAAAGCTAGAAGAGATTTTCCTCAATACGACCCGATTTGAATATATGTTCTGGGATATGGCGAACACCAAACAAATGTGGCCTGGGGCTGAAACCATCAATGTTAGCGTTTGACAATGTGACATTCGGTTATGGGGCGAATGACAACATCTTAGATCAACTATCTTTCACAGTCCGACCTGGCGAATTCATTTCGATTGTCGGGCGAAGCGGTTCGGGGAAAAGCACGATTTTCCGCCTCGTTACAGGATTGGACGAACCGTCGACAGGAACCATTGCATTGGATGGCCATCCGAACGGACAGCGCCTTGGCAAAGTCGGTTATATGCCACAACAAGATCTCCTGTTGCCTTGGCGTACTGTATTGGAAAACGCCTGCTTACCACTTGAAATTGCCGGAACGAAGAAAATGAGTGCCCATGAACAAGTCTTACCGTTATTGCAAGAGTTTGGCCTTGCTGGAACCGAAAACAACTATCCTGATGAACTATCCGGTGGGATGAAACAGCGTGTCGCTTTTTTACGCGCTGTTCTCTCCGGCAATCCGCTCCTCCTATTGGACGAACCTTTTTCTGCGCTTGATGCGATTACAAAGCTGGCGATGCAAGAATGGTTGATCGAACGGTGGGAAAAACGGACGGCTACCGTGCTCTTCATTACACATGATGTGGAAGAAGCGCTGTTTTTATCAGACCGGGTTTTTATGCTGCGGAGTAAACCCGTCACATCTTTTGAAGAAATCAAAGTTCCGCTTGGAAGACCCCGTTCAAGGAATGATTTACATCGCCCGGAAATTCTTCAATTGAAAGAACAATTGCTGCGTGCATTACGAGAAGAGGTGATGCTATGAGAAACGCTTCATCATTACTCATTGTCCTTGCATTCCTCAGCGTGTGGGAAATCGGCGCACGACTGGCTGATCAAGCATTTATCCTACCTTCACCAATTCAAATTGCTATCAAGCTTTGGGATTTGAAAGAAGTACTGATTATCAATCATTTGCCCGTCACATTACTGACCATCATCATCGGGCTCGCCATCTCAATTGTTTCAGGTACGGCAATCGCTGTTTGGATGTTTGCCAATCCGTCGGTACGAAAAGCACTCTATCCGATTCTGATCGCCTCGCAAATGATTCCTGTCATTGCATTGGCCCCGATTTTTGTCCTTTGGTTCGGTTACACAATTTGGAGTAAGGTGGCTGTCGCCGTACTAATCACTTTTTTCCCGATTACTGTCAATACATTTGACGGATTGGCTTCTGGCAAGAAAGAAACGGAAGAACTGTTATTAACGATGGGCGCAACGAAAAAAGATATCTTTTTGAAGTATTCAATGCCTACCACCCTCCCTCATTTCTTTTCCGGTTTGAAAGTGGCAGTGACCTTGAGCGTAATCGGCGCGGCCATCGGGGAATGGCTCGGTGCTCAGGCCGGGCTCGGATATTTTAGCCGACGTATGATGACGCAGTTCGATGGAGCAGCCGTATTTGCCCCTATTTTCGTTTTGACTGTTGTTGGGATTGTTTTGTTTGTTTGTGTCACTTCTATTGAAAAACGTCTTGTGAAATGGAGGAATATAAATTGAAGAAAATTTCATTATTATTAGCAAGTGCTGTACTTATTCTACTGCTCAGCGCTTGCAATCAAGATGAAACAGATACGGAAAAAGTAAGCATCATGCTCGATTGGTATCCGAATGCCGTACATAGCTTCTTGTATGTCGCACAGGAGAAAGGCTATTTTGAAGAAGAAGGGATCGAGCTGGATATCCAGTTCCCCGCAAATCCAACCGACCCGATCAATCTTGCCGCTGCTGGAAAAGTGACGATGGGCATCACCTATCAACCTGATGTCATCATTGCGAAATCCGAGCAGGATATCGGCGTGAAATCAGTCGGTGTTCTCGTTCGTTCTCCGTTAAACCATATCGCTTTCTTAAAAGAGAGCGGGATAGAAAGACCAAAAGATTTGGAAGGAAAAACGATTGGCTATTCTGGAATTCCATTGAATGAAGCAATGCTTGAAACAATAATGGTGGCAGACGACGCTGATTTCAATAAAGTAAAAATGGTCGATGTCGGATTTGAATTGAATTCTTCATTAATCACAAAGAAAGCGGATGCCGTCATCGGAGCATATATCAATCACGAAGTGCCACTGCTAGAATATGAAGGATTCCCGACAGGCTATATCGATCCGACAGACTACGGCGTGCCTTCGTTTTACGAACTCGTCGTTGTAACGAGCGATGACACATGGAAGGAAGAGCAGGAGAACATCGAAGCATTTTGGCGTGCCGCTGGAAAAGCATTTGCCGACATGGAAAAAGATCCTGACGAAGCACTATCCATCTTGCTGAAACACCAAGACGAAGCCAATTTTCCGCTGATCGAAGAAGTGGAAAAAGAATCGCTTTCCGTTCTCCTTCCGAAAATGACTTCACTAGGTAACTTTGGCGAACAGGACGAAGAGACGTGGAAATTGACTGCGGATTGGATGAAGGAAACGGGTTTATTGAAAAAAGAGGCGGATCTTGAGAGGATATTTGTCAATATGGATTAATAAAAAATTATTACCGGCTTGAATGGATCTATCACCAAACCGATCCATTTTCCTAAAGAGCAGCTCAGCCCCCTATCGTCAAGGGGACCGAGCTGCTTTTATCATTATAAATCAATAATCGTTTTCCTTTTTTTGAGTATTAATATGCTCATTCCCTGAGTAATAAACATGACAAAAATCAATAAAACCATATAATCCCTATAAATATCCATTGATATTTTATCAAAAAAACGATAATAAATTTCGATTAGTAACCATCCAATAGGAAAAACAATAGATGCATACTGATAAGATTTCAACAGTATTTTTTTCTCGCGTTCATCTTTAGATTTTTGAGACATCCCGAATTTCAAGGTTATTAAAAAAAATATTAAAAATATAGGAATTAAAAGCATAATAAAAGTAGATAATATAGTCACTATTTTCCTCCCATCTAGAATTCTTAAAGACTTGATGTTTTGAAAAACTTATAACTATTGTGCGAAAGAATTGTATATTCTTTCGCACAAAAACATCCTAATAAACCGCCTTTTAATAATCCCAATATTCAGTACACATCACAATGAATATAACGCAGATTTCCACAAAAGTAAAATTGTTTAACTTTAGTAACTTATTTAGTTAAACAATTATCACCTAAAAAACATGTAGGTATTAGTGTTATTCTGTGTTCAAAGGCAATTCCAATTTTAATTCCGCATAGTCAACCTTTTTTTGCTCATACTAACAACGGATTTTACAAAAGGGAGGACTGTGTAATGTCGGAAGAAAACAAAAATCACAATAAAGATAAGGGTAACCAGCGAAATGTCATGCCGAAATATGATACAGCACCGAAAAACGCAGAGGTCGAGTTTGCGGAAGAAAGCGAATTTCTCAATATTAATGGCAAAAGGAATAAAAGAAAGCGGTAAAAAATTATCGAGTTATACCAAAAGGGAAAGCTCAAAGCATACAGCCCTGAGCTTTCCCTTTTGGTATATAGTTATTCAGCCAACCCACTAACAATCATATCCGCATTCCATTTCAGCATTTTAATATACGTATCGCCATCTTCACCGGGCTTCCCTAAAGAATCCGTAAAGATTTTCCCTGCAATCGGTACCCCCGTCTCCCGCTCTACCATTTCCATACTTCTTGGGTCGACGCTCGTTTCAAGGAACAAGGCAGGCACTTGATCGTCGTTCACGATTTCGATGATGCTTTTCAGCTGTTCAGGTGTTCCTTCACTATGGGAATTGATTTCCCAAATGTAGGCCGCTTTAAAGTCATAGGCATCGGAGAAATATTTGAAGGCGCCCTCGCTTGTGACAAGAACTCGTTTTTCTTTCGGAATATGGTTCACCTGTTCTTTTATTTCTTCATGAAGCGCTTCAAGTTCTTCAATATATGCTCGTGCATTTTCTTCGTAAACCTTTGCGTTATCTGGGTCGACTTTCTTCAATGCATCGCGGACGTTTTCCGTATAGATAATTCCATTGCGTGCATCCAGCCATGCATGAGGATCTTCCTCTCCTTTATGCTCATCCGAGTTTAAATGCATCGCTTTGACACCTTCACTTATTTTGAAAACTTGCCCATCCTCTTCCGATTTCCCAGCCGTTTCGATCAACTTTTGGAACCAGCCATTCCCTTCTTCCAAGTTCAATCCGTTGTAAAAGACGACATCTGCATCTGTTGTCAACGCGACATCCTGTGGAAGCGGATCATACTGGTGAGGATCCGATCCGATCGGTGCCAAGCTGTGCACATCGACCAGATCTCCCCCGACATTTTTGACAATATCATAGATGATCGAATAAGTCGTCACAACTTCTAATTTATCGCCTTCCTCTTTCGAAGTAGCCTCCTCTTCGTTACATGCCGTCAAGAAGACGGCTACGACTAGCATCGCTAGCCCCATCAACCATTTTTTCATTTCCCAACATTCCTTTCTATTTTTCTGAGCTGTCAAGAAACAGCTGATTTCTGTTTGTTAGAACGAATTGTTCGCCACAAAATTCCTTGTTTTGGCGAGAAAATGAATGCCGCGATAAATAACACAGTCGCAACAAGTACAATCGTCGCGCCTGATGCAAGATTATACGTAAAACTTAAGTACAAACCGACGATGGCTGCAATTGCTCCGAAAAGAGCCGATAGAAAGATCATGACCGACAAGCGATCTGTCAATAAGTAAGCAGTGGATGCCGGCGTGATAAGCATTGCAACGACTAAAATGATCCCCACTGTCTGCAATGAAGCAACTGTAACAAGCGTCAACAGCGTCATCAGGAAATAATGGATCAATTTATTTGGCAGACCGTATGCTTGCGCCATAATCGGGTCAAACGAACTGACAAGCAACTCCTTATAGAATAAGAAGACACTGACTAATACGATGACGCCAATCACCAAAGTCATCCACATATCCGACGGTCGGACAGCCAACACATTTCCGAACAGAATATGATACAGATCGGAACTACTTTTCAAAAACGTAATGAGAATGATCCCTAAAGCGAACGCTGACGTAAACATGATCCCAATGGAGGAATCATTTTTCACACGACTATTCTGGCTAATAAACCCGATGCCAATGGCCGTTAAAATCCCAGTAACAACCGCGCCGATAAAGAAATTGATACCCAACATATAAGAAACTGCAACCCCAGGCAACACCGCGTGGGAAATTGCATCTCCCATTAACGCCATCCCTCTCAAGATGATAAAGCACCCGATCACTCCACTGATGATCCCGACCATGACAGAAGTCATAAGCGCTTTTTGCAGAAATTCGTAGTGTATGACTGATTCGATAAAATGCATCATTTTGCCATCACCTCATCCAAGAAGGACAATTGGCTGCCATATGCTTGTGCGATGGTACGAGGTGTATACACTTCTTTCACACTTCCTGCAGCAATCAACTCCTTGTTCAATAATAAAAGCTCATCAAAATACTTTTCCGCTTTGTTTAAATCATGGTGAACGACGAGGATCGTTTTCCCTTCATCCCGCAGTTCCTTTAAAATTTTCACGATCATTTCTTCACTTGTCACATCAATCCCGACGAACGGTTCATCCAATAAAAATAAATCCGCCCGTTGCGCAAGCGCCCTTGCCAAGAAAACCCGTTGTTGCTGACCACCTGACAATTCACCGATTTGACGATCTTGAAATTCGATCATATCCACTTTTTCCAAACATTTTAAAGCCCATTCTTTTTCTCTTTTCCCTGGTCTTTTCAATACACCGATTGTTGGATATGTACCGATTAGTACCGTATCTTTTACCGTAATCGGGAAATCCCAGTCGATCGTACTACGCTGCGGTACGTAAGCAATCCGTTTCCGCACTTCTTTCAGACTAGCGCCTAGAATCGAAATTTCTCCTTTATCTTTTGAAATCAAATTTAAAATTGACTTTAGTAAAGTGGATTTGCCTGCACCATTAGGTCCGATGATTCCTACAGATCTGCCCTCCGGAATCGTAAACCCAATATTATGCAACACTTCTTTTCCGTAATAAGAGACATGCAAATCCGAAACTGTTATCGCATTTTCCATCTAAAAAGCACC
This sequence comes from Sporosarcina sp. ACRSM, assembly GCF_022346545.1. GTDB lineage: Bacteria > Bacillota > Bacilli > Bacillales_A > Planococcaceae > Sporosarcina. The sequence continues at coordinate 197,964 of NZ_JAKRNU010000005.1, forward strand.
TCCGTAGTTCTATTTATATGCAATAGTTTCCTTAAGGCAACTTCTATCGTAAATTTTTTTGCCTTAAGGCAACTTTTTGAGTAAAAAAAAATAAACTCCACTTTGTTTCCCGAAGGAAACTTTACTTCTACATAATAAAATATACCCGCTGAAATGTAAAGCAAAACTTCTTAAATTTTTTATTAAACGAACATCAACTAAATCCTATATGCTGTAGAATGAGAGAATAAGAGCGGTAACTGATACTTTGGCAGATTAGCTTGAACGGGTTCGTTCCCGATTTGCTCAAAAAAGAAACTGCTCTTCACGCATAACTAAAAGGGGTGGGATGGATGACAAATGAAGTGTTATTTTCAATCAGCGACAATGGTGTGGCAACCATTTTGCTGAATCGGCCTAAAGCGCTCAATTCATTGTCTTTGGAAATGGTGCAAGCCATCGGGACAACTTTGGCGGATTGGGCAGAAAACGATCAAATCAAAGCGGTCATCATGAAAGGTGCAGGTGAAAAAGGGCTTTGTGCAGGCGGGGATATCAAAACATTATATGCAGCGAAAGCTAGTGCCGACGCTCTTAAAAAAGCCAATGATTTTTTCACAACGGAATACCGGACTGATTTAGCAGTGGCTCAATTTCCTAAACCAATCATCGCTTGTTTGGATGGCATCGTCATGGGTGGCGGCGTCGGTTTAACGTATGGCGCTTCCACGAAAATTGTCACGGAACGGACAGTTTGGGCCATGCCTGAAATGACGATCGGCTTTTTCCCTGATGTAGGGGCAGCCAATTTCCTCAATAAGGCGCCAGGTTTCGTCGGCCGCTATCTCGCACTGACTGCTACGCAATGGAAAGCAGCAGACGTTCTTTATATCAATGCTGCCGATCATTTTATGTTGCATGACAACCTTCAACTTTTCCTTCAGGAATTGGAGAAAATCGAGTGGCAAGATTCAACACTCGATACATTGCTGGCAAAATATACAGCGAACCAACCTGAAAAAGGCAAGCTTGCCTCCTTACAACAAGAGATCGATACCCATTTCTCCAAAGTAACGGTCGAAGCAATCATTGATTCTCTTGAGAAAAGCGGCACCCCATTCGCAAAAGAAACACGCGAAACAATGCTCTCGAAATCGCCTGTCTCTTTAAAGGTGACACTGAAACAAATGGTGGATGGACAGTCCAAAACATTGGAAGAATGTCTTGCCACTGACCTGATTCTTGCTCAGAACTTTATGAAGCATGAAGACTTTTTCGAAGGTGTCCGTTCCGTCCTGATCGATAAAGATCAAACACCACAGTATAAATATCCAACGCTTTCATCCGTATCAGAGGAAATGGTCAATCGTTTTTTTATAGCGGAGTCAACAATCGCCAATAAATAAAGAAAAAAGCCGAAGCCTCTTTGAAGGAGTTCGGCTTTTCCATTTTTCATTGAGCCCCTTCCGTTGTCAAAGAGGTAGCTTGTTCTTTCGCTTTTTTATAAAGCGCCGACATATCTTCCTCCGCAAATCCGGATTGCTCCGCATCTTTGTAAACAGCTAACAGTGCTTGGCTGATCGGTAAATGTAAATTCTTTTCTTGTGCCAAATCCATCGCAAATCCCATATCTTTTCGCAATAGTTTCAGGGCAAAGCCAGGGGCATAATCCTCAGTTGCGATAAAAGATTTATAGTTTCGTTCATAGATGCGACTTTGCCCATAACTGACATTCAACATGTCGAAAAGCTTATCCAAATCCATACCGCTTTCTTTGGCCAACACTAACGCTTCAGCCACCCCAGCTGTGTAGAAGCCGATGAGAAGATTATTAATCAATTTTGTAACGGTCCCACTATCGATCTGTTCATTGACATGAAATAGATTTTCGCCTAGTAATGACAGTACAGCTAACGAACGCTCATAATAAGCGGTAGAACCCCCGACCATAAACGTCAGCGTCCGATTTTCCGCTCCGATGACCCCGCCGCTGACAGGAGCAGCTAAATAGGCAATCCCCTTCGCATCCGCTTCCGTATGAATGCGTCGATTTACTTCCGGAGCGACCGTACTCGTATCAATTAATAGAATCTTGTCATCGCTATGATAGATGAGCCCCTCTTCCCCTAAAAAAATGGATTCCACGGCAGCCGAGGAAGGTAAGCTTGTTAAAATGATCGCGCAATTTTCCGTCATTTCTTGTATCGATTGCCCAATGCTGCCGCCCGCTTCCTGAAATTTTTTTACTGCCGCTTCATTTTTGTCCATCCCGTAAACGGTACATCCTGATTCCAGCAGATTTTTCGCCATGGGCATCCCCATATTTCCTAAACCGATCAAACCAATTTCCATCGTTCTCCTCCTCCAATTAGACGGTATAGCGACCGCTTTTGATCATTGCTTGGACAATTTCCCTTTTCTTTTCAAACAAATTGCTATAGAGCGGAACTGGAATGGCTTCAATTTCTGAAACGATTTTCCGTCGACTATTTTCATCGGTATACGCACTTGACACAAAGGTTATCGCATCCGCTTCTATACTGCGATATCCTTCTTCACAGAGGATTTCAGTGAGGAGACGTTTTAATTTTTCTGAGGCCTCCCCTTGTTTGTTGATCGCCTTTTCTGTCCGTTTGAAAACAGACTCGAGGACGAACAGTCTTTTATTCATATTGGCCAATAGCCGTAAATATTCTTGTTGTTCTCCAATCGATTCTTTCAACTGAAGTGTGAGCGCTTTCAAAACGACAGCGATCTGTTGTTGTGCCGCTACAATATAGTTATAGGATCTTTCCAAACAAGTTGGATAATCTGCATCTTCAATCCGGGAAACGCCTTGCCCCTTTTTGAGTACCCCTTTGGCAATGGCGAGACGATTGATTTCATTCGTCCCTTCGAAGATCCGATTGATTCTCGCATCGCGGTATAAGTTTTCCACTTCATATTCCTGCATATAGCCGTAGCCACCGTGAATTTGTACAGCTTCATCGACGATATAGTCAAGCGCTTCAGAACAATTCACTTTGTTGATTGCACAGTCCGTCATGAAATCTGCCACGATCCGCACAAATTCTTCAGTGGATGCCAGATGTTGAACGGCATCATCCAATTCACCGGCAGTCCGGTATGCGGCACTTTCCGCACCAAATAGTTGCACGGCCATATTCGCAATCTTTTCCTGAATCATCGTGAAATCAATCAAAGATTTTTGGAACTGTTTCCGCTCTTTTGCATAAGCGAGCGCCAGTTGTAGGGCATGCTTTCCTGTTCCAATATTGGCAAAAGCCAATTTCAAACGGGCCATATTCAAGATATTTAAAGCGACTTGATGTCCTTTTCCAATGTCCCCTAAAACATTTCCGGTGGGAATCTTCACATCTTCCAATATAAGTGTCGCAGTTGAAGAGTCTTTGATCCCCATCTTTTTTTCCTCCGGCCCTACAGAGACCCCTTCAAAATTTCGATCTACGATAAATGCAGTCATCCCTCTGGCCGTTTTCCCAAATACAACATAGCAATTGGCAAGTTGCGCATTGGTAATCCATTGTTTCTCACCATTTAAAGTCCAATAGGTTCCGTCTTCACTCAACACGGCAGTAGTCTGCGCATTTAATGCATCCGATCCCGCATTCGGTTCCGTCAGTGCATAGGCGCCGATCCATTCTCCGCTGAGAAGTTTTGGTAAATATTTTTCCTTTTGCGCTTTCGTCCCGAAGTAAACATAGGGCAAGGTACCAACTCCAGCATGAATATTGAACGATACGCTAAATGAACCGGCAGCTCCCATTTTCTCCGCAACGAGCCCCGCCACTGTTTTCCCCAGTTGCAAGCCGCCAAAATCTTCCGGTACTTCGATCCCAAGAAGGCCAATCTCCCCCGCTTTTTCAAAGAGCATACGTACAGCTTGCTGTTCGATTGGCGCAACCTTTTCCATCAAAGGCCTTACATCCAACTTGAGAAATTGCTCGGTCGTTTTCGCAATCATTTCTTCTTCGTCCGCAAAGTCTTCCGGTGTGAAAAAAGTTAAATCTTCCACGTCATCAGTCAAATCGGAATTTGATTCTGCATATTGCATTTGATCCATTCCTCTTCACTCCATTCACTTCATGATGAAGGATTCCAAAAACAATTTATCTACTTTTAACTTCGCCATTTCCAAGAAAAATCCTGCTCGATGAACTTCCCATGCTGCTCCATGCTTCCGTTACGAAAATAAAAAATGATGCCTCGCTCCCGAGAATACTGTCTACGCATTCTTCAAAAACAAGCCATCATAATAATTGTTTTCAAATTATAAATCACTCAACGCAATAATTTCACCGGTCACCGCATCCACCGCTTCCGCCGCATCCAACAAACCGCAAAGAATATATTTTCCGGTGAACTCGTCATAGAGATAAGTCGGGTCAAGCGTAATGTAAGATATCATTTTTTCAAATGCCTCTTCATGTGTAACCTTCTCTTGTTCCGCTGGCGCGAACGATTCAAAAATCTCGAACATGGCACCGTTATCCATAAAATTCATCACGGACAGCTGTTCAGGATCAATGAATACAACCAATTTCCGCTGAAAAACGGAAGGATTTTCCTCATTCATTTTGCAATGCGCTTCGATAAACTGCTCTTGTCGCTGGAACTTGTATAGCGTCCACTTTCCGGAATCATCCGGATACTCGGCGCGTAAGAGATCACGCACAACTTTTTTTCCTTGTTCAACTTGCTCTTCTGTCAGCCGCAACTTTTCAAGACCGATATTTCCAAATGCATCTTCCACACCCGCCTTGGAAGTGAATTCGATCGGCTGACGTTCGATATCCATTTCAAGTGTCGTATCCCATTCCATCACTTCATCCGCTTTCACTTCTGAACGCTCATGTTCAAAAAACGGGATAATCCTTTTTCCATCGACCGTCACAAACACCTCTTCCATTGCATACGCCGGAACGAACCGTTTTTCTGCTTCGGATGGAAATTTGACAAGTTGCAGCTGTCGTTTAACAATCGGTTCGATTTCTTCAAGCGTCAATGTAAAAGCTGATTGCTCAATTTCTTCCGGACGAGGTGGTGAGCCATAGGTGGAAAAAGCAGTGAGCTTTCCTTCCTCATCAAACTGGACGGTCATGCTAAAACCGGGTGAAAGTCTAATTCCGTCCACATCAAATTGGAATTGAAATTCGTTTCCGTTCACTTGTGCCAGCTTAAAGTCTTGCAAATACGTCCATCCCGTGTGCTGTTCGACCCAAGCCGCCACTTCTTCAGGCGTCTTCCCTTTAAATGGCGTTCTTGTGGAAAATGATTTCCCTTCAACAAATAGAACACTTTCAAAACGTTTTTCCTGGATATTGTAATCAATGCTAGCTGTGCCCTCGGGGTTCAAATCTTCTTCGACCGGCTCACCTGATTCTTGTGGAAACCATTCCATATTGAATTGATAGTAAGCCTCACCTTTTGAATCCCTTTGTTTATAGAGCCCGTACCTTTCTAAGCGATACGCATCCAGCCCAAATTCCACTTGTGCTTCATCCACTATTTTTTGCAATCGTTCATCCATATTCCCACTCTTTTCCTAGATTGATTCAAAAAGAAAAGCTGAATGCACCTGGCAATCAGCTTATTCAAAAAACACTTTATCGACGTTATATTTCGCACGAAGTGTGTTAATGATATACGTTTCGTAAATCTCACGTTCCATCGGGTCTTCCACGATGATGATGGAAATTTTGTTCACTTCAGCACGGTGATTTTTAATCGGAGAAACATTATCTTCAAAATGTTTTTTCACACGTTGACGCAGTTTGCGGGCCTTCCCGGCAAACAACAACTCATCCTCTTTGTTGTAAAACAAAATGATGCCGCCTTTATCACGCGGGATCTCATGTAAATCAATAAAGCCATTAACCGGTTTGATCGGCGCCGCATCCGCACTCATTTCCTGCTTGCGCTGCACAATCGTTACATCCGGATTCGGTATCGTAATCGTAATCAATTCAACTTCACGTCCTCTTTTTTTCTGAATTTCAATCGTAGCATAAAACGGCTGGAAAAGCGAAGATTGCTGTTAAATTTGGTTGCATTCGTGAATCGTTTGGTTGCACTCGCTTTCGAGTTGCTTGCATTTCAGCAGTTCCCCTCATTTAGAGTTTTCATAGCAATAAAAAAAGCTACCAACTGACGAGTTCCTTCGTCGCAATGGTAGCGATTATCATATATTCTTACCTTGTCCGTTGCAGTTCCAGCACCTCGGCACGTGTCGTGATCAGGTCCGCATTGAGAACGGTGAACTTATTATCGACCGCTCTTGTCAACTTATAGGTGAAATCGATTTTCTTGTTCATCTTCTGCATTTCTTCTTTGATTTCAAAGATTTCCTCTTTTATCTCAGAAATATTTCCTTTGATACTTGAAATTTCTTCTTTCATCCCTACGATGTCTGTCTTCACTTCCATCATATCAGCGGAAAGAGTTTTAATATAGCCCGATAGTTCACTGATCGCAGTCAAAATCGTTTCGTTAGTCACTTGTGCCACTGTGCGACCACCCTTCTCCATATTCCGTTCGAATTCTCCATGTCTACTAATTATCGGACATTTTTCGCGATAATACAAGAGGGAGCCTCTTGTTTGTTCCGATTTTTCATCTGGCAGGGACTGTATATGAGTTGACTTTCTATTCTTCATTGTGTACATTAGACTGTAATATCGAAATGCTTTGAAGAGAAGAAGTAAAGTGAACGGATTTCCTAACAGAAAGCTTCGGCAGCTGAAAAGAAGCAGGTTGTCTCCACTTGAAAATGGCCTCTGAGCTCTGCTTTGAACGTGCATCTTGTGCATCAGTAGATGGCAGCGGGAGTTGGTACCCGTTATCCGAACTACGGTCTAGAATTCATATCGACTGAATTCTGTACTTGCTGAGGTTGTCTACGTGAATAGGCGACGAAAAAAGGTGGTAACACGAGAATTCATCTCGTCCTTTTCAATCGATTGATGATTGAATGGGGCGGGATTTTTTTATCTTCATTCAGCAGAACACTCCCACCTCTGTAGCTGGTGAGATGAATGCGGTTTTGTTTTTCCTGTTCAGCAGGTGTTCAAACGCCCGCTGAACGAAGATAAAGCCTCCGGCGGATGTCACAGATTTTGAAAGGAGTATAAGGAAGGCAACCTAAGATCGCCGCGTCCTGCGGCAACGGTTGCATGACCAACATCCTGTTGGCCTCAAGCTCGATTCAAAATCTGGACGCAATCACGCCAAGGCGCGATTGTTTTGAATTTCATACACTAAAACAATGAGGAGTGGATTGGTTATGACAACAGGATTATTGGTTTTTCAATCGGATTTTGGAAAAAGTGACGGTGCAGTCAGCGCTATGCATGGCGTGGCAAATTCAGTTCAACTTGGTATACCGATTTTCGAAATCACCCATCAAATTCCTCAATATAATATTTGGGAAGCATCGTACCGCTTATTGCAATCGATCGGCTATTGGCCGGCCGGCACGGTTTTCGTCTCGATTGTCGACCCGGGTGTCGGCTCCGATCGCCGGGCCGTCGTCGCCAAAACAGTGAATGGTCACTATATCATCACGCCAGATAACGGAACTTTGACGCATGTGAAGCAATTTATCGGCATTTCCGAAGTGCGGGAAATTGATGAATCCGTTAACCGGCTACCGCAATCAGGGGAATCCCATACATTCCATGGACGCGATATTTTCGCCTATACAGGAGCCCGTCTTGCTGCAGGTGTCATTGAATATGAAGGAGTCGGACCAGCAATCGACCCGGCTGTCCTAGTTTCCTTACCTCTTAAAATGTCGAAAATAGTGGATGAAGTGATCACAGGCATTGTTGATATTATCGACCGCCCATTCGGTAACCTTTGGACGAATATTAGCCGTACCCAATTCAAGGAAATCGCTGAACAACACGGCGATTCTTTCGAAGTCACCATTACAACGGATGGCCGTACAATTTACAACAACATTATGACCTATGGCAGGTCGTTTGCGGATTTGCATATCGGCGAGCCGCTCGTCTATGTCAATTCACTCGATAACATCGGCATCGCCATTAATCAAGGCTCTTTCGCAGATGCTTATCGGGTTGGCACAGGTACCAATTGGGAAATCGTCATCCGCAAAGCACCACGCATTGTTTATGAATGAAAAAAGAGCAGACAAGGAGAGTGTTCCTTGTTTGCTCTTTTATAATAGTTGCTTATCGATTTCCTCGTAATTCTCATCTCCGCCAAAATACTTATACAACTTCTTCTTCGCTTTCTGTTTAATATCCTCATCTATGTGCTGGACAATTTTAACCACTGCAGCTGCAATGACACTCGCATCATCTACAAGACCGACTACCGGGATGAAATCGGGAATAAGATCGGCAGGGAAAATGAGATAACTCAATGCTCCGATGACAATCATTTTTGATGATTTCGGCACTGTCGAACTTTTCGCCGTGTAATAAAGTAGCAAGCTATAATAGAGGGTCTGCTTCCCCGCCTGTTTCCCATACTTTTTCACCTTGTCCCAAAATTTCCGGTCTGAATAGTGGTTTTCTGTTCCTTGCATGCTCGATTCTAGATCCAGTTTACTCAATTCTTTTTCATAGTCTTTCCGTTCGTTCGTCATGTAAAATGCCTCCCAATTGCATGTTCGTTACCTTAATTCTACATGGAACATCACGATGTGTCATTCTCTACTGTTTGTCTCTAAGTTTCCTCTTGTATGTATAAGCGTATGCTTATATGATAATAGTTGTACGGATATTCAATTATAAGTGAGGAGATACCTTTGGAGATTGTACAACTTGAACGTTATTTGAAGACAATCGGTGTAGGTACACGGTTACAAATATTGAAGGACATCAGTCACGGTCCACTTTGTATTTGTGATTTGACCGCATCGTTAAACATGTCACAGCCTGCCATTAGTCAACATATGCGTAGATTGAAAGATGAGCAAATCGTACTTGACGATAAACGAGGGAAGTGGACATTTTGGTCTTTGAATACTGAACACCCACATCATGTCATTCTACTGCAATTGCTCGACCTCCTTCCAAACCGGGAGATCGCTAAACAATGTTGTACAAGCGAATGGGAGGATCGATAATGCAAGTTATATTCGCAGCTCTTATTTTTATCATTACACTTATTTTTGTCATTTGGCAGCCGCGTGGTTTGTCGATCGGATGGTCTGCAATTGCTGGAGCAGCACTGGCACTTCTCGTCGGCGTTGTCAGTTTCAGCGATGTATGGGATGTAACCGGCATTGTTTGGAATGCAACCTTAACATTCGTTGCACTCATTATCATCTCCCTCATTCTCGACGAAATTGGATTTTTCGAATGGGCGGCTTTACATATGGCGCGTTTTGCAAAGGGAAGCGGCATCCGGATGTTTTTCCTGATCACCTTGTTAGGCGCTGGCGTTTCAGCACTTTTTGCAAATGACGGAGCGGCACTGATCCTGACGCCGATTGTCCTTGCGATGGTGCGTGCACTTGATTTTAAAGACAAGATGGTGTTGCCATTCATCATGGCATCCGGCTTCATCGCCGATACAACTTCCTTGCCTTTCGTAATCAGCAATCTTGTCAACATCGTATCCGCCGATTTTTTCGGCATCGGTTTCACGGAATATGCTATTCGCATGATCATCCCCAACTTGTTCAGTCTAGTTGCGAGTATGCTCGTCTTGTATCTTTATTTCGCTAAATCGATTCCGAAACAATTTGACGAAAAACGGTTGCAAATGCCGGCAACAGCATTGAAAGATACGAGAATTTTCCGTATATCCTGGATCGTTCTCGGGCTTCTCGTTGCAGGCTATTTCTTCAGTGAGACGCTCAACGTTCCTGTCTCATTGATTGCCGGCATCGTTGCGCTCGTTTTTCTGCTGATTGCACGGAGAAGTCCTGCAGTGAATACCGTCACGGTGTTAAAAGGCGCTCCTTGGGCCATCGTCTTTTTCTCCATCGGGATGTATGTCGTTGTCTACGGCTTGCGCAATGCAGGATTGACCTCTGTTTTGACAGCTGTTATCGAATGGACAGCAAGTCACGGGCTATATGCCGCAACCATCGGTATGGGCTTCATCGCAGCCATTTTATCATCTGTCATGAATAACTTGCCGACTGTCATGATCGATGCACTTGCAATCCATGATGCAAATGTGCCGGAATCCATTCGCGAAGCGCTCATTTATGCCAATGTCATCGGATCGGATCTTGGGCCGAAAATGACCCCGATCGGTTCGCTTGCAACGCTTCTTTGGTTACACGTGCTCAATGCAAAAGGTGTCAACATATCATGGGGCTATTATTTTAAAGTTGGCATCGTACTAACATTGCCAACGTTGTTCATCACGCTGACCGCTCTCGCAGTATGGCTACAACTTTTATATTAAGGCAATGAAAAGAGAGGAATTCCATCACTTAGGCTCTTCCTCTCTTTTCAATATAAATCCTCGTCTTTCCTTACCTTTTCCAACATATGATGTACGGACTCTATTGAAAAGGAAAGGACGGCAATTATGGATTTACCAGTTTCAATTGTCACTAAACGATTACCGCATGCTTCCCCCAAAGTGACGGTCTATTACCCTGTCGTTGTCCATTTACCTAACGTCAATGCCCAAAGCCGCATCAATCATGCCATCATAACAACACTGAACAAACTGCTAGTTGAGCAGAACTTCTACGATGCCAACCTTGTGGAACTGCTTGCTAATTTTGAATTAAAAAATAATCAGCGGGGCATCCTCAGCTTGAATCTGATCGTCTATTCATTCACGGGTGGTGCTCACGGCATGACAGTCGTCAACTCCTTGACGTTCGATACGAAAACGGGCAAGCAGTATACACTAAAAGAATTATTCAAGCCGGGAAGTGATTATGAAAAGCGGATTTCTGACATCATTACACAGCGGATCAAGGATTGGGATATTCAATTGTTGGACCCGCCTTTCAAAGGCATTCGCAACGATCAGGATTTCTATATTGCAGACACCTCTCTCGTCATCTACTTCCAACTTTACGAAATTACACCGTATGTATGGGGCTTCCCCTATTTCCCGATCCCGATTCTCGATCTATCAGACATTATCCAACCCGATGGCCCTCTGGATCGAATGATGGCGTTCACGTAAAAAAACAGATAGAGACCAAAGCAATCAAGCGTCCACCTTCTTACAGGGACGGACGCTTGATTATTTTTTATAACTGTTCAGCCACTTCAGCTAACACATCCCCGATTTTCCGATCGTTAATGACGACATCTGCATAATCGTCAAATACTGTCGGCTCCATATTGACAATAACGAGCTTAGCGCCATTTTCTTTTGCAAGGAGAGGAAACTGGTTTGCAGGCGTGACAGTGAGTGAAGAACCGAGCACGATGAACAACTCTGCGTGTTCGCTTTCCTCAACTGCTTTCATAAAGGTATCTTCCGGCAGTCCTTCACCAAATAGGACAACGGATGGGCGCAACTTCCCACCACATGTACAATAAAAGATTTCCTCCTCATACGTCTCATTGCCATACTTTTTCCCACATGACTGACAATGGACTTTTTGTAGTGTCCCGTGCAATTCCATAACCTTTTCCGATCCTGCAACTGAATGGAAGCCATCGACGTTTTGTGTAATGATCCCTCGGATGATGCCTTCTTTTTCCCATTTCGCCAACAGTTCATGCCCTTTATGCGGATGGCAGTCTTTCACTCCGAGAACTCGTGTACGGTAAAACTGGAAAAAGCGCTCCACATCCTTATTCAAAGCTTCAGTACTTGCCACTGCGGCCGGGTTTTCATTTTCCCAAAGACCTGTTTTGGCAGAGCGAAAATCAGGCAAACCACTTTCCGTCGACATCCCCGCACCTGTGTAAACGATAGTATAGTTTGATTTTTTCATTAAATCAGCAAGCATTTTTCTCCCCCTTACGATAAATGTCAAACCAACTTCCATCCTAAGTTTTCAAAATATTCCCCAGGAAATGAACAATATAACACCAACTGAGTTATTGCACTTCATCTCGCTCTGATGGGGTACGCTACCTATCACTTTATCATGATAAGCAAATGAAGTCATAAGAAATCGCATTCGTGGGGATCTTTCCACGCCAAAAAGCGAACCCTCATAAGTCAGGATTCGCTTTCCTTATTTCACAGTCATTAATTACTAATCATCACTTTATTTTTTCGTTTCATAAAGGTACTCAGATAGATGATAAACACAACGACAGCTAAACCGGCTGATAACAAATAAACATTTTGGTAGCCAAATTGGACAGCAATAATTCCTAACACATAGGATCCAAGTGCCAGCCCCGTATCAAAAAATGTGAAAAACGTTGCCGTCGCATAACCGCTTCTTTCTTTTTTCGTCGATTGCACCGCAAGTGTTTGAAAACACGGAACGAGGGCACCATACCCGAATCCGATAAACGCTCCAGCGATTAAAAAGACTACTACCGAGTCCATATACGCTAATAGGACAAGACCGATGCCAAAAGTGATAAAACCGGGAATGAGCACATATTGAGACCCTTTTTCATCAAAAAGCTTTCCTGTAAAAGGACGCGTTAGCAACATGACTGCAGCGAACACGAGAAAAAAAGTACTTGCCAATGGCAAAAGCCCTTTCTCCTGTGCATAAATGGATAAAAAGGATAAGACACTTGCATATGACAGGGCGATCATACTGCCAAGGAGCGCAACCGGCATGGCTCCTTTTTCGAACAGATCGCCGATTGATAATCTTCTTTTCCCAACCGGCTTTTCTGGCGCAGTACCCACCGGTGCAAATGCGGATGTCACTACACCGATCACCATCAAAATACTCATCACAATAAATAACACATCAAAAGAAGCTGTTTGAATGATCGATAATGCAATCATTGGACCGAGAACAACAGCCAGATTCGTCGACATCGTAAAATAGCCAAGACCTGCACCTCTTCGCGCAGCTGGTATCGAATCTGCGGCAAGCGAAACGGCTGCCGTCGTAATAATGCTAAACCAGATCCCTTGCACAAAACGTAATACTAAAAGTGATCCAAACGGCTCGATGAAATAATAAAGGATCGTACAAAGTAAATAGAGTACAAGTCCGATCCATAACATTTTTCGCTTCCCGAATATATCTAGTATCTTTCCTGTAAACGGTCTGACTGCAATCGCGGATAATAAAAAGACCGTCATGAGTAAGCCGGCTTCTTCATCCGTTCTTCCTAACACACCGATCGCGTATAACGGCAAAGCAGATACAAGACCATAAAATACGATGAAAACAGCTATATTGGTAATAAACAGACTCATAAATGATTTTGTCCATATTGGTTCTTTATTCATTAAATTACATCAATCCTTCCTTATCCATTTTCCGAAGCAACGTCATCAATTGTACCTGCTCCTCTTCTGTTAAACCGGTCAAAAATTCATTTTCAAATTGAATAATTGATGATTCGATTTCCGGAAACTTGGCAATCGCTTCTTCCGAAAGACGAACAATCTTTTCTCGACGGTCCTTCCCCTCATGTGTGGTCAACCAACCCAGTTTTTCCAGACGGTTGACTGTGCGCGTAATCGTCGGCGCTTCAACGTTTAAGTACTTCCATATTTGTGTCAACGACATTTCTCCTTGTTGATAGACACAGAATAAGACTGTCCATTGTGAAGCAAATAACTCATGTTTTTTCAGCGCTTGATTCACTTCTTTATTTAACAGGCGTGTCATTTGAAAAATGACATGAAATAACGGATTCATCATTCCATCCCCTTTATTTACCTAGGTAACTATAACAGTATACTTCGTGACTCGAAATTTGTAAAGCGATCGGCTTTTCAATAGACAGCATTTCATTCCATTAGAATAGCCATCCAAAGGAATGGATGGCTGCAAGTTACCTTAAACAACTGTTTCGCGTGGACTTTTCCACTTCATCGATAAGAACATCGTCCCCGCAAGAACAATCAGACCGAGTATGAACGGATACAAAATCTGCACATCGTACAATACGCCTGCCAGAAGCGGACCGAGCACGTTACCAATACTCATATAGGCATTGTTCATGCCCATTGCGAACCCTTGCTCTTCTCCAGCCAATTTTGAAATCAGTGTCGTCAGAACAGGTCTTAAAATAGAAGTTGCAAGGAAAATAATCATTGTCACCCCAAAAAACAAAATATAGCTTGGAGCGATAATGGAAAGCAAAAATCCAAGTGCGGCAACTCCGAGGAAAATATTCAGAACGGCGTTTTCCCCAAACCGGCGCACAACCCGATCAACAGCAAATACTTGAATAATGACACTAATAATACCTGTCGATGTCACCATGACCGCAATGTCTTTCGGTGAAGCCCCGAACTGATTATCAACGAAAAGGCCTAAAACCGATTCATATGCCATCAAACCGAAACTCATCACAAGCGTAATGACCAAAGGGATAAAATAAGGTTTCTTAACAGATTGAGCAATTTCTATCACCATCGGTTCCGGCTTTTTAAGAGGAGCATCCACTTTTGCTACGCGGCTCTCCTTGAGCATGAATGCCGAGAAAACAACCGCAAAAACCCCCACGATTGCTGAAACGAGCAACGGCATTTTCAAACCGAAATCTGCTAAAAAACCACCGATACCAGGGCCAATCACAATGCCGAGTGACATCGATGCAGAAATAAGACTATTTCCTTTTGCTCGCTGATCCATCGTCGTAATGTCAGCAACATAGGCAAAGATTGCCGGCACTAATAGCGCTGCTCCGACTCCACCAATTACACGTGAAAGATACAGCACGCCAATTGAATCCGAAAAATAGAAAACAAACATCGAAAGCGCCAAGACACTCAACCCTGCAATGATCATCACTCTTCGCCCATACTTATCCGCCCATTTCCCCGCGATGGGTGACATAATCAGCTGTGCACCCGCAAAAATGGAGAGCATCAATCCTGCCGCCTTGCCTCCTTGTCCGATTGATATTAAATATGCTGGTAAAATGGGAATAATAATACCAAAACTTCCTATCGCAATAAACATGTTCACCATTAAGATAAACATTTTCTTTTTTTGATCTTGCGTCAAATCCATTCACCTTCTCATCATTTTTTCACAGACTTCCTATTATAGCCTTTCCCAATTTCATTGTCACTATTTTTTTATTTACATTTGAAATGCCAGCTTCCCGTGTTTGTGGAAACTGGCATTTTCTTATCCATATTCATTTATCCTTTAGTCGGTGTTGCTGTTAGTTTTTGATCACTCGGAAGTGCCAAGCTGACAAGCCCAAGAAGTGGCAATAACGAAATAATGATCATTGTGGGAAGAATTCCTAAGTGATCCATAAAAATTCCAACAACGACTGCTCCAACTGCACCCATTCCGAATGACAGCCCGACCGTCAAGCCTGCCATTGTGCCAATTTTACTCGGGACTAATTCTTGCGCATAGACGACTGTTACAGTGAAACTGAGCATGATGACAAACCCGATGAACATCAAGAGTATGACAACCGCCCACAACGGAACATACGGCAAAGCCAGACAGAAAGGAAGCGGTACTACGAGTGAAAGCATGATAATCTTCTTTCTACCAAACCGATCTGCCATAGGCCCCCCGAATAATGTCCCTAACGCACCAAATGCCATAAATAAGAAGATATACAAAAACCCTCGTTCACTTTGTAGATCGTACTTTTCCATCAAATGAAAAATAAAAAAGCTCGTAATGCTCGTTACGTAAAAAGAGCGGGCAAAAATGATAACAAAAATCAATGTAAGAGCAGTACCTACTTGTTTTTTCGTCAAATTCCCCAACGAAGACAGGATGACTTTTTTTCGCTTTGCCGTTTGTTCTTGTTCTAACTGTTTTTTATACCATGCCGATATTCTCATCAAGATAATAAAACCGATTGCCGCAACGATTATGAAAAAGGCTGCACTTTTTTGACCATAAGGCACCAATATGTATGCACCAATCAACGGAGCGAGCGCTTGTCCGGAATTTCCTCCAACTTGGTAAATCGATTGGGAAAGCCCCCGTTTCGAACCTGCTGCCATATAGGATACACGCGATCCTTCCGGATGAAAAACGGCTGAGCCCAATCCGAGTATAATGACGGCAACTAACAACGTCCAATAATTTGGTGCGAATGCAATCCCCGCCATACCGATCAGTGAAAAAATCATACCCGTCGGAAGTGCAAAAGGCATCGGTTTTTTATCACTGATAAAGCCGACGACAGGCTGTAGAACAGATGCAACCATATTCAAAGCAAAAGCGATGTATCCAAGTTGTGTAAAGGTCAAGCCTTTCTCCTGCTCCAACACTGGAAATAACGCCGGAATGACTGCTTGCAACGTATCATTTAGTAAATGGCAACCCCCGATTGCAAACATGATCGGATAAACCGGGTTGCCCAAAATCGGTGTTTCTTTCATTGTAGCCATTAATCCTCACACTCTTTCTTGTTCTCGAAATATCGTAATAGATTCAGTATATCGTAAATTCCGGAAAATGAAACAATTACTCGAGCGAAAACAATGCTTATAATTTCTAAAGACGCTATACTAATAGTTGAGAAGGATTATCATTGTTAAGGAGCGAATGAATTTGAATATCCATGAAGCGATTAAAACACGGCGAAGTATTTCTCTTGTAACAGAGCAAGAAGTGCCGGAAGAGCTGATCGAACAAATCATCGAAGCGGGTACATATGCGCCTAACCACCATAAATCGGAACCATGGCGTTTTTTCGTCCTACGTGGCGATGGTCGCAAGAAATTAGGTAAAGTCCTTGCTGCTATTACAAAATCTCAACAGGAAGATCCCCTCTCTGCGGACAGTTTAGCAAAAATTGAACGCAGTGAACGCAATCCGCTCCGTGCGCCTGTCATCATTGCTGTCGGTGTTGAACCGGGTACTGAGGACAAAATCATTGAAAAAGAAGAGTTTGCCGCTGTGAGTAGCGCAGTCCAAAACATGCTGTTAACAGCCCATGCACTCGGATTAGGTGCCATTTGGAGAACGGGTGCGATTTGCTATCACCCTCAAGTGCGCGACTTCTTCGGCCTATCCGAAAAAGGGGAGCTCTCCGCCTTTATTTACCTCGGTTACCCGGATTTCGAACCAAAACCTTATACGAGAACAGATGCCAAAAAATTGACAACTTGGATCGACGCTTAATCTTCTACTGCCCATCAAACAACTTTGATGGGTTTTTTAATCAAAGATCAGCAAAACGAAAACAACTTTTCGCAAAGCAAGTCCCCTCAACTATTTCGGCGCTTCCTACCTCCTGAATAATCCCAGTCGCCCCACTCATATATAATCGAATAGAGGATAAAAGATGAGGAGGTCATCAATTTGAAGATTCTAATCGTTGGGGCAGGAGCGATCGGTGGGTATTTTGGCGGGCGGTTATTGGAAAAAGGGGTGGATGTCACTTTTCTTGTCCGAGAAAAACGGAAAATGCAGCTTGAAAAAACAGGGTTAAACATTGACAGTGTGCATGGCAATGCGCAACTTGTCCCTCGTCTACTTACTACAAACGATAAGACCGAGACATTCGATGTCATCCTTATTTCCACAAAATCTTACCATCTCACACAAGTAATTGAAGACATACGACCTTCTGTCAAAAATGACACGACAATCCTTCCCCTGTTAAACGGAATCGCACATATCGATCTGTTCATTGAACATTTCGGCGAAGAAACCGTCATTGGCGGTCTTTGTTTCATTGAAACAACACTCGACAAACGTGGAACCATCATTCAAAAAAGCCCGATTCATCAGCTCATTTACGGCGAGCGATCCGGGAAGATCACTCCGCGAATTGAAAAATTGCAAGAAGTATTCGAAGGAGCCAATGCAGCATTTGAAGTAAGTCCACAAATCATTCAAGAAATGTGGCATAAATATTTGTTCATCGCTACGCTTTCTGGAATCACGTCCCTTATGGGGTCTGCAATCGGTCCTATTATGACATTGGAAAGTGGGCGTCATACTATCGCTTCCGTTCTAACAGAAATCGAATCCATCATGCAGAAAATCGGTGCCCCTATCCAGGAGAATATTACGGAAGAAGTATTCGCCAAAATAAGTCGAATGCCTTTCGGTATGAAGTCATCCATGCAACGGGATATGGAGAAATCGCTTCCATTGGAAGCAGATCATTTACATGGTTTCTTATTGCAACATGCCTCTACCCACCAAATCCCAGTTCCAATACTGGAAACCATCTATACAAAACTGAAAATCTACGAAAATGAGCGTTGACAAAAAACGGGATCGATTTGCCCAAAGGCCGATCCCGTTTTTTGACGTTCAGAACCTCCATATTCCATTGAAAATAGATAATGGTGATTAACAACAAGAAAATTAGGGTACAGAAAAAATAAGAGGGTTCAATCCATCATTGATCGAACCAGAACAATTGAACTTGGCAATCGGAATATCAAGAATCAATTCGTCCTAAACGCTCACCATCATTTCAGGAAATATTATACACCCCTTTTACTTCACTTATAATTGACGATTCTTTTGGCTACACTCTCCATATGACTGAATCACGCTAGAAAGGGTTGGAATGGCATATGTCCATACTTAACGGTGAAGTGTTAATAACTTATTTTCCTGCTGCTCTTTTATTGATCACCTTCGAAGTCATCATGTCGATTTATAAATCGGATGTTTTCCAATGGTCCGCGAAGCATGCGGTTGGAAACCTGTTCGTCAACTTAATGTGGATTGTGCTCATCCTTGTCGTTGCAATGGATCCAAAACTGTTCGATCCCGAATTTGCTGTGTATTTGGCCGGTGTCTATAACAGCACATCTGAAAAAATGACAGATGTCATTCAATTGATTATGAACGCAGTCGTCTGCTTAGTCATTGTCACGAACATCATCGATACGTACAGCGGTTTTAATATGGTGAAGGAGAAAGAGAAAGAAAAAAGTGATCAAATTTGAGCATTCACTCAAATTTGATCACTTTTATTGTGTATGCATATCGACGGCTTTAGGTGTTACGGAAACGATCACACTCGTAGTAAGCCCGACAAATAAGACGGTCGTCACCGATAAAAGTAAGTGGACCGATTGGATCAAATAACTGCCGACCGAGACAATGAGAAAATCAATGATTAAAATCATGATGCCTGGATTGATCGTCAGTTTCTTTGCAATCATTTGTGCAAGTAAGTCTGTCCCACCAATACTAATATCATGTCGAAGCATGATGCCGACCCCCGAACCAATCAAAATCCCTCCACATGCTGCACTTACTAATGGAGATAAGAGAGTTTCTCTTCCGATTATCTGCAACGGATAACAAACGTCGATAATGAGCGAAGAAAAGAGCATACCATGGATACCGTTGTAGAAAAAAGAGCGATAAAAAATCCAAGCAAGAACAAAAATCGGAATACTGATCAGTAAAAAAGTCATCCCCACTTTGACATCCAAAACGTAATGGAAGATCAAACTGATGCCCAATGCGCCTCCATCAAGCAAACCGTGCGGCAAAAGAAAGGCATTTACACCGCATGCGACTAAAAAACTACCGATTAGGATCGTCAAAGCTTTCTGCAAAAAATACACCAAACCCCACCCATTTTGTTTTATTTATAGATGTATATGCTTGGGCTAACAAAATCTTCACTCATAAAAAAGGACTGATCCGAAAATCCCTGATAATGACTTTCGAATCAGTCCTTCTTTTTTCCATTAGATCCATCTGCCGACAATCGGATAATTATACGGTTCGCCATTCAGCGCTTTCACAATACCGATGATCGGGACGATAAGCCACATAAGTCCAAAACCGATAACCATCGGAATCCCGATAATCACAACGATGAGCAACGCCGAAATACTGATGATCACACCCATCACAAGTTGGAACAGAATTGCTTGTATGGATAACCGTTTTACTTCGTCATCTTCCGTAGAGTGAGCAACGAGAAAAATAATAAATGGCACTAAAAAGGGAGCAAAAAAAGCACTGGCGTGTATCAATACTTTCATACCTGTTTTTTCCACTCGAACAACCTCCCTACTTTCTTCTTGTACCTAATTATACGTATATAGAAAGAGGAAGTTTCATCGACTTTCGATTGAGTTTGAACCAATAGTATTTTTGAACGTTCTGATTCACAGGATCTCATTTATCGATTTTCAGTAATTCATTTTGCCCCGATGTATAATCCAGCTTCATCTTCTCCAATTCGAGTTTCATTTTCTCCGTTTCTACAATAAAGTTCTGCTGTTTCAATTTCTCCAATTCAATTTCATCACGAACCGTTTCCGCTTTAATTTTCGCGATTCTGCGATTGTGATCCGTAATGATGGCAGTAATCGGTACAGTCATGACAATTGCAACGATTAGTACAGCGGTCAGCATGATAATCTCCCCTTGCCGTTTATTTGTTTCAATTGTACATGATTGAAATGAACGATCCCACTTTTTTCGTTGTCATCCACATCCTAACGGCTACCGAACGGCTAGATGGGCATACTATCCGAATACCTTGATAGAAATGGGGTTTTTATATGAAAGACACACTTGCAGAAGCGGTAAAGCGCTATGCACTCCCTTTTGAATCGGATGCAGATTTTGCACCTCTTCTCGAAGCAATCGGAGATGCAAAAATCGTTCTATTAGGGGAAGCGAGTCACGGCACTTCTGAATTTTATAAAGTCAGGGCGAAGCTATCCAAATTGCTGATCGAACAGAAAGGGTTCTCTGCCATCGCGGTAGAAGGCGATTGGCCATCCGCTCAGCACGTGAACAAATTTATAAAAGGGTATAACAAGCAAGATTTGACGGTACATGAGGTGTTGAGCGCATTTAGTAGATGGCCGACGTGGATGTGGGCAAACGAAGAAATTGCAGAATTCATCAGCTGGTTGCAAGTGCATAACCTGCACAAAGCAACGGAACAGAAAGTCGGTTTTTACGGCATCGACTTGTACAGCCTTTGGGAATCCATCGATGAAATCATCCGGTATTTAACCGAAACCAATCCTGCTGGCGCCGATTTGGAATTGGCTAAGAAAGCCTTTTCCTGTTTTGAACCGTTTAATGGCATGCCTGAACATTATGCGATTTCCACCGCCCATTTTTCGCTAGTATGCATTGATGAAGTCAGTAATCTGTTAGCATCCATCCGTTCACACGCCAAACACTATGAAGATGAGCAGGAAGCAGAGTTGAATTTGAAAGTGAATGCACTCGTCACAAAAAATGCCGAAGATTATTACCGGACAATGCTTCAAGACAATGCCCATTCCTGGAATATCCGTGATGAACATATGGTCGAAGCCCTACATGAAATCCGGAACCATCACGGGGAAGAGACCAAAATCATCGTTTGGGAGCATAACACTCATATTGGCGATGCCCGCGCAACGACGATGCAGGACGATGGCATGTTAAACGTTGGCCAATTGCTGCGTCAACAACATAAAAAAGAAGAGGTCTTTGCAATCGGATTTGGTACGCATCGTGGCACAGTCATTGCAGCCGAAAAATGGGGACTCCCCTTCGAAAGCATCGATGTACCGCCAGCGCGCCAACATTCGTGGGAGGACCTACTACACAAAGCTGGTGCTTACGACAAATTGTATGTATTCAATGATACCAACCGGGATGTTTTTTCCGGATGGGTTGGACATCGCGCAATCGGGGTCGTCTATAATCCCGAATTTGAAGCTTTCGGAAATTACGTCCCCTCGCAAATCGGCAAACGTTACGATGCTTTCATTTACCTTGATCAAACAAAAGCCCTGACGCCGATAAAACTAAAAGAAGTCGTAAATGAAATATGAAAACATGACAGAAAAATGATGTACGCGATTGTTACGTTAATCCGGTACATCATTTTTCTTGATTGATAGGTAGCGCAAGAGGAAAATACCATAACTCTATAGCTAAACTGTCGTAACAAATCATAAGCTTTGGAATCAATCTTCACGCTGCTCATTTTCAACGACTCTTTTAAGTTCCGAAAGTTTGGATTCCCAAAAGGGGCCAAAAAACTCCAGCCAGGACTGCAATTTCTGTAGGGGCTTTGTTTCCAGATGGTAAAGCTTTTCACGTCCCACTTTTTGCGAACGGACAAGTCCCGCCGATTCTAACACGTGCAAATGCTTAGTCACTGCCGTTCTGCTCATTGGGAAGTGCTTGCTGATGGTTGAAATCGACATTTCATCATTGGCAAGCAACTCGAGAAGTTTACGTCTTGTCGGGTCTGCGATTGCTTGAAAAACATCATATGGCTGATGCTCTTCCGCCATTTAAGCCTCCACTACATTTTTCAGTTTGAGCACGAGTCCATCCCATCCGTATGACATACGTGAACGTACTTCCAAATGGGATTCCCCGAATTCTGTCTGTTCCCCTTCATTCCAACCGGCATGGATCAATGCCAATTCCGTTCCGTTTTCCGTTGCTTTCAACTCAAACGTAATCTGCCAATCCTTTCCCCACTCAAAAGATAAACGGTTCGGCGGACTCACTTCAGTCACCTTACAGGCAGAGTTGCCCCACGGCCCAGCTTGTATGATAAATTCTTTCCCCTCAATCGGCTCCATATCATTCGGCATGAACCAAGCCGCAATCCCTTCAGCGGTCGCAACATATTCCCACACCTTTTCGATTGGTGCATGGATCATTACATTTTTTCTTACTTCTGCAAAATTTTCATTTTTCGACATATCGATTCCTCCCACTTTCAAAAGCAAAACCATTTGGTTGCATAAATTACTATACGCAACCAAATGGTTTCATGTCAATCATTATTCAACTCTACATCCATCGATTTTCACAATGGACCAATATTCATCTTGTCCGTTCTTTCACTAATTGTTGGATCAAATCGCTCTCGCGTTTTCCACCCATCACAATCATCAAAACAGCCGCAAAAATTTCGACTATTTTTCTCATCACATTTCCCTCCATATTACATTATCTTCTTAACGTTTAAATCGAAGAATCCTAAGCAGTCTACCCAACTATTCCGTTTTCATTCAGTTTTCATTTCACTTATTATTTTCATAAACAGCAAAAAAGCTGATTGCATCTGGCAATCAGCTTGTTTTATGTTATGGGCTTATTCGTTCTGTGCAAATGTTGACGGCATGACAACACCGACAACTTCCCCCATTGCACATAATGTTTCATCCGCAAAGACTTCGACGGTCACCTTCCATTTCTTCGGATGGATTTCCTCCACTTTTCCAACCGCTTTCAACAGCTTCCCTTGTGGTGTCGGTTTCAAATAATTCACATTTAAAGAAGCTGTAACAAATCGTGGAGGCGCTTCGCCGCTCCCCGGTTCAAAACCGTTTTTCCGATGCAACGCGAGCGCACACGAGCCTGTCCCATGACAGTCCACAAGCGAGGCTATCAATCCACCGTAGACGAATCCAGGAATCGCGATATGTTTGGGTGACGGCTCATAATACGTTACTGTTTCTTCTCCCAACCAGCCTGTCCGAAAACGATACCCCTCTTCATTTAATCGGCCACAGCCGAAACACCACGCAAAATCGTCCGGATAATCATCTTGAATTGCATGTACCACTTCGTTCTTCATCTCCATCATTCCCCCTTCGGACTTATTATAACATTCCGGCTAGTCATTCATCTTTCAAAATTTCTTGTAGAAACTTCTCTCGATGATCCAGGAAATACTTCGTGATCACGGAAACATCCCCTTAGGACAAATTTTTCTTGGGCGGCTCGCATATCTTAATATAGTCACATGCTGGAGACTCTACAGCTACGTTCGCGTATAATACAGAAACGAATTGCAGGAGGAATTGAAGATGAAAATGAGAGCATTCCTACTCATACTCATTATGGTGGGCGGCGCTTATGCCATGATCCAATCTTTCCATGACTACAAGGCAAAAGCGATGACAGAACTGCTCGATTCCCACTCTACGCCATTCACCTCTCTTATTTTTACAAAACCGGCTCCGGATGGTGTCACATCCGTATCATGGAACGTATCAAACGAAACAGAGATTGCGGACTTACTCGATTTTCTTCAAGATTATCACGTTCGAAAACTTCGACCTGAAGAAATCGGCAAAGATGACCGATTTGATCAATTTGTCATCAGTTTAAAGGACGAAAACGATAATCTGATCAGCGTGGTTGTCAACAAGAATCTCATCATCCAAAACGGACATAACTATTATGAAATTGTTGACGGACCACTTGATGTCGACTGGCTAGTCAAATTTTTCGTCGACAATCAACTTTAATGCGATTTATAGATAGGGGTTTTTCCATATTCCGTGATGGCTAAAAGGATAAGAGGCTACTCTTGTCCTTTATCCAAATACTCGGTCTCCCGCTACGAGTAAAAAGATAATAAAAATGCTTAACACGCTGAGCGAATAGATTTCCATTGCCCATTTTCTCGCTTGGCGATTAAATCGCCATTCCATGAAAGCCCTAAACGAAGATAATACAATGAAAAAAGGGAACATGATCAATAATATATTCACATCGTCATATTTGAAAATAAGCGTAGTAGAAATGATCATATAACCTATAAAGAGAATGGTTACACCAATATTTTCAATCCGTTTTGGCCGTGGATCCATTTTTTCATGCTTTAGTACTTTCAATTTTCTTCTTAGTACATAATCCCCAATGATTAAGAGACATAAAATTACTCCAATAATAATAAAAACATTCATTTCTCTTTGCCCCTTCCAAACAAACTGGTAAAATTTCGTATATACTTAATGATGAGTGTACCAGAAAAAGGAGTTTGACTGTATGGATTTCAAAAATATGGATGAACAAATCATTCAAAAATACCAAGAAGATGAGCAATTGATGATCCGATTATTTGTCCAATGGTGTACCAATCATCAACTGGATCCGAAAGAGTTATATCAACGGGCCTATCCGGCTCAGCAAGAAAACGAAGCTATGCAGAAAATAATAGAAGAAACGGATGAGGAAGACAACATCCACATCGACCACGAAACGATGCTCGATGTCTTACAATTATTTGGCAATGAAGACCTCGCTTTCGTTGTAGCCGAAGAAATAGCACGGCTTCCATGATAGGACGCGTCTGAAAGTTGCCAAAAGATTGATTCATCTTTTTACTTTCATCCTACTCTACTATATACTGGTATTAATTTGACATCCGTAATAAAAAGGGAGAGATCTAATTGGTTAAAAGCTTGCCATTTCGTTCAGAAGTAAATAGTGAAGAAACATGGAATTTGCAAGACCTCTTCAAAACCGAAGAAGCCTATAATAACGCCATGACGGAACTGGAAAAAGAAGTCGCGTCTTATACAGAACAATTCAAAGGTAAAATGACAGATGCTTCTGCTGTCATTGAGGGTTTGAAAGGCTATGCAAAGATTTCCGAAAAAATCGTTCCAGTTGCTACCTACGCTAGCCTTTCGGTAAGCACGGACCAAACGAATGATGAAGCACAAATGCGTTCAAGCAAATTCGGATCGATTGCGGCACAAATCCAGAGTCAGCTAAGCTTCGTTAACAGCGAGCTTTTATCGTTGCCGACAGAAGTATTACAAGAAGCAATACAACAATCCGCAGACTTCCAAAACTTTTTAGAGAAGCTGATCCGCAAAAAAGATTATCAATTACACCCTGAAGTCGAGAAAACATTAGCCGCTTACTCCTCTACTTTCAATGACCCTTACGGCTTGTACAATACGACAAAAATGGTCGATATGACTTTCGAAGATTTCGAAGTTGCCGGAAAAAGCTATCCATTAAGCTATGTCACTTTCGAAGGTGACTGGGAATCCGAACCCAATACAGCGGTACGACGTGCAGCATTTGAAGCATTTTCCGCTAAACTGAAAGAGTACCAACATACAACAGCGAAAACATATGATATGCATTTGCAAATTGAAAAAACAACATCCGATTTACGCGGATACCCATCGATTTTCGACTATTTGTTGTTCAATCAAGAAGTCGATCAATCGATGCATGACCGTCAAATCGATCTCATTATGAAAGAACTCGCACCCCATATGCGCAAATATGCGAAGCTTCTTCAAAAAGTGCATGGACTCGATAAAATGACATTCGCTGATTTAAAAATTCCGCTCGATCCAACTTATCAACCGAAAATTACAGTGGAAGAATCCAAGAAATACATCGATGAGGCCCTCGCGATCATGGGAAATGATTATATCCATATGATCGATCGTGCTTATAAAGAACGCTGGATCGACTTTGCACAAAACATCGGAAAATCGACAGGTGCATTCTGTTCGAGCCCCTACGGCAATCATCCGTATATCTTGATTTCCTGGACAGGCAGCATGGAAGATGTCTTCGTTTTAGCTCACGAATTGGGACATGCGGGCCACTTCTATAATGCGAACCGAGAGCAAAATGTGTTTAACGCACGTCCATCTCTTTATTTCATCGAAGCACCTTCTACGATGAATGAAATGTTGATGGCGAATCACTTACTCGCTAATTCAGAAGATCCTAAATTCAAACGATGGGTCATTTCATCCATCGTCGCGCGCACCTACTACCATAACTTTGTCACGCATTTGCTGGAAGCGGCTTATCAACGAAAAGTATATGAGCGCATCGATGAAGGTGGGAGCGTCAATGCCAACATATTGAACAATCTGAAACGCGGAGTCCTCGAAGAATTCTGGGGTGAAGATGTTGACATCATCGATGGAGCTGAATTGACATGGATGCGTCAGCCGCACTATTATATGGGCTTGTATCCTTACACTTACAGTGCCGGTTTGACCATTTCCACACAAGTATCCAAGCGGATCCTCGAAGAAGGTCAACCTGCTGTCGAGCAATGGTTGGACGTACTAAAAGCGGGCGGAACGAAATCTCCAGTCGATTTAGCCAAAATGGCAGGTGTCGATTTGACAACCGAGCAACCTTTGCGTGACACTATTGCCTATATCGGCGAATTGATTGATGAACTCATTACGTTAACAGAGGAAATTGAAGCGGCAAAAGTGAATGAATGACTAAAAACAAAGCATTTCCCACTTGATTACCAGGGAAATGCTTCTCTTTTATCGTATTGCGAAACTTATTTGGCGATGTCCCGTATAGATATACATCGCTAATTATGTATTATTCAAGTGGAGGGTTTTTTCATGCCATCTAAACTTTCAAATTTAATGGCCGGTCTCGGTTGTCTTACGCCGATTGTCGGTATCGTACTATTATGCTATTTTTTATTTCAAAGCTCAATCTCACTAGGTGTTATCTCCATCGTGCTTTCCTTCGTCATAACCATTCTCTTCATTGCCTTAGGTATCCGGATTGAAGAAAAACGCAAATTAAAACAGTTGGATTACCTCCAAACTTTCCAACCTGATGTGGAGGACTTCCATAAACTAAAATCCTTTACCTCTTATGATTTATTGACCAAAATTGCAATCGATGACCAGCATGGAAAGGTTTACTTTTGGGCAGCCGATTCTGATAAGGTTCAAAACATCACAAAAGCATATGTTGGAATGCCATACATAATCAAATCCTACAATTATATTGATATTCTAGCGGTGAGGTTCACAGAGGATCAGCATCAGACCGCTACCGTTCAGAGGGATACTCACTTCACCCACTATTTGCTCAATAAATTAAGCAAGGACAAAGTAGAATCGAAAAATGCATCCGGGCCTCCTATCGATAAAATCAGCTCAATGGACCTTGAAATTATCTTGAACGACAACGTAAAACCAAGGCATCTAATCCGCTTCTATCATGAGCCAAATATCCGGATAAGAAAAGATTCTCCAGAATATCAAGGACACTACAGCAACCTTCAGCAATGGTTTACCAGGTTAGAAACCATCATCAATGAGACTGAAGAAAGTTTCGCCACTTCAAATGTCGAACAACCGCTTGAAATTATCGAACCAGCTAACCATAAAGATCTATCGCAAGAAGATCCTCCCAATGAAAAGACACAAATTATGATGGATGTCGACATGAAACAATATTCACTAGACTTAACTGAGGACCGTACAGAATTAAATCCTCAAAGTAGTCCAGACGACCCTATACCGATGCAAGCCCCGGAAAAGCCAACCTCCTATTTCGAGCAATTGATTGAAAAAAATAAAAAACAACTGCGTGGCGACTATTCCGATGAATAGGTTGAAATAGAGAAAAGCCATCCGCTTAGATGGCTTTTTGGCTATTCTTATTCAATCGACTGGTTGTTTGTCTACTTATTGCATCCAAGCCGGTTTTCCGAACCCTTGGAAATCCGAGTCGATCACTTTTTCAAATTGCTCAGATTCAATCACTTCAATAATGTCTTTTGCAAATTGCTCGTCCTTATTTTCCGTTTTTACAGCAACCACATTACGGAATTGGTCCGGCATATCTTCCAAAACTAGCGCGTCCGTTAAATTCATACTTGCTGCGAGCGCAAAGTTACCCGGTACTGCCGCCACGTCTGCACTTTCAACAGAGCGTGGAAGTTGTGCAGCCTCAATCGGTGTCACCACTAAATTTTTCGGGTTTTTCACGATATCTTTCTCAGATGCCTTCAATGGCTCAACGTTAGGATCGATTTCGACTAGACCGTTAGCTTCCAATACGATTAACGCTCTTGCCGCGTTGACCGGATCATTAGGAATCGTGACTGTTGATCCGTCCGCAATTTCGTCAATCGACTCAAATTTTTTCGAATAAATTCCTAGCGGTGCAGTCGGGACAACGATCAAACTCGATAATTCCATGTTATTTTCTTTTGCAAAGTTTTCCAGGTAAACAGTATGTTGAAAAAGATTCGCATCAACATTCCCGTCATTTAATGCATTATTTGGCTGGATATAATCACCGAACTCCGTCACTGTCACTTTGTAACCTTTTTCTTCAAGACCCGGAATGATCGCCTTTTTCAGCATATCGCTATATGGACCTGCTGTTGCTCCAAACGTCAATGTTTTATCGTCACCAGCCTTTTCTTTTCCGCCACATGCAGCTAAAGCCGCACCAACTACAAGGATCAGTACTGTCAATAATAATTTCTTCATCTGTCATTCTCCCCTTCTTATCTCTTATCGACTGCTTTTGAAATTCGATCGCCCGCAAATTGAATAAGTTGCACGAGCACAATCAAAATGATAACTGTCACAACCATGATCGTCTTGTCATAGCGATAGTACCCAAATCGGATGGCCAAATCCCCGATTCCACCACCGCCGACAACTCCCGCCATTGCAGCATAAGCAACCAAGCTGATTGCCGTTAACGTCAAACCTTGAATAATGCTCGATTTCCCTTCTGGTAATAAAACATCCCTGATAATCATCCACGGACTGGCACCGATTGAAATTGCCGCTTCAATTACGCCTTTATCAATTTCCCGAAACGACGTCTCAACGATCCTTGCAAAAAAAGGAATGGCCGCTGCCGATAGGGATACACTGGCAGCTGTCGGTCCATATGCTGTACCTACTAATAGAGTCGCCAAAGGAATCAATAAAACAAGTAAAATGATAAACGGAATGGATCTCACCATATTGACGATAAAACCGATAACCGATTTGATAACTGTATTTTCCAGAAACAATCCTTTGTCGGTCACAAACAATAAAATGCCTAGCGGAAGTCCAATGATGAGTGCAACAAGTAACGAAATCCCTACCATATAAAGTGTCTCGCCAAATGCTTTCGTCATATCCGGCAATAATTCGGCGATCCGTTGAACCTCAATTCCCATTATTGATCACCTCCACATGGACATGGCGGGTGGACATATAGGAAATGGCACGCTCGATATCCGGTTCTCGCCCTTGCAACTCCATTAAAAATGTTCCTAGCGGCATCTCTTGAATGTATTCAATCGAACCGTGCAAGAAATTCCCGTGGACATCAAACTGCTGAATGGTTTCTGATATGACGCTTTCTCCAGCCACATTTCCTTTAAATAACAATTTCACTATGGTTCCTGTACATTGCGCCAATATCGTGTCCGGAACTTCAAAAGATACGACACTGCTAATGAACTCTTTCGTCAACTCTGCCACCGGATTCGAAAAGATATCATATACTTGCCCTTCCTCGATCACTTTTCCATCCTGCATAATGGCCATACGGTCGCAAATCTCTTTCACCACATGCATTTCATGGGTGATTAAAACGATTGTAATAGCCAATTCCCGATTAATTTTCTTCAGTAACCGTAAGATGGACAATGTCGTTTTCGGATCCAATGCGGACGTCGCTTCATCACAGAGCAAAACACTCGGATTGTTCGCAAGAGCACGCGCAATGGCGACCCGCTGCTTTTGACCACCACTCAATTGACCCGGATAAACGTCGCGCTTCTCCGACAATCCGACCATTTCAAGCAGTTCAGTCACCCGATCGTCGATTTGTTGTTTAGGCGTTTTAGCAGCCCGTAAAGCGAAGGCGATATTCTCATATACAGTCTTTTGACTGATTAAATAAAAATGTTGAAAAATCATACCGATTTTCAATCTAGCCTGACGTAACTGTTTCCCTTTTAACTCCGTCAAATTGATGCCATCTATAAGAATTGTACCTTCTGTCGGTTTCTCCAATAGGTTCAAACAACGAAGCAAAGAACTTTTCCCCGCTCCGGAATAACCGACTATACCGAAAATTTCTCCTTTTTCAATTTCAAGGGATACATTGTCAACCCCTTTTACAAGTCGATCTTTTGTTTGATAGACTTTCGAAACTTTTTGAATTTGAATCATTAATTTCTCCTCTTTCTATACATTCTATAGAAAAGCGTCCGGAGTCTAGACACTCATATTTTTGAAAATCGTCTATTTTCCTTTCTGACCTCAATCAAATAAAAAGCGCCTCTTTCATCAATGAAAGAAGCACCGAAAAATTGTTTCAGCTTATCTTTCAGAATGAAAATCACTCTGTAGGAGTTGGCACCTTCCTTGTATAATACAAGGGGTTGCTGGACGTCATCGGGCCTATCCCTCGGTCGCTCTTGATAAGTTACAATATGAAGTTGTATTTGAGTATACATCATATAATAGTTTGTACAATCGCAAAAGTCAACATGATTTTCATTTCAGTAAGAATTCGATGAATGTTGTCATTTCGACTTTGAACCTAGTATACTTACTTCATTACAAGCTCTATATTCCATTAAGAATTGAAATGAGGTTTTTCCATGACCATATCGAATCGTTTAAAAAGCTTACCTCCCCACTTTTTCTCCACACTCGTCAAAAATGTGGAATCAGCGCTCGCTGAAGGTCGGGACGTCATCAATCTAGGACGAGGGAACCCCGATCAACCGACTCCGCCTCATATTGTCGAAGCGTTACAAGCGGCCGTCGAGGATCCGGCAACACACGGTTACGCACCATTTGGTGGAACAGTTGAATTGAAGCGTGCTGTTGCAGATTTTTATAAACGTGAGTATGCCGTGGATATCGATCCCGATATGGAAGTCGCCATCCTATACGGCACGAAAACAGGATTGGTTGAATTGCCGCTTGCTATTATGAACGAAGGCGAATTGCTCTTGCTTCCTGATCCCGGTTATCCCGATTACTTATCCGGCGTCAGCTTGGCCAATATTCGTCATGAAACATTCCCATTGCTTGCCGAAAACGATTTCTTGCCTGATTACGGTAGTTTATCAGCTGAACAAAAAAAACAAGCCAAATTAATGTATTTGAACTACCCAAACAATCCAACGAGCGCAACAGCAACACTTCCATTCTTCGAAGAGACAGTCGCCCTTGCCAAAGAACATGACATTGCCATCATGCATGACTTCGCTTATGGCGGCATCGGATTTGACGGCAAAAAGCCGGTCAGTTTCTTACAAGCGGAAGGGGCGAAAGAAGTCGGGATTGAAATGTATACATTGTCTAAAACATATAATATGGCAGGCTGGCGTGTCGGTTTCGCGATTGGGAATGCAGGCATCATCGAAGCGATCAATTTATTGCAAGATCATTTATTCATCAATCAATTCCCGGCTGTTCAACGTGCTGCCATTACAGCCCTCTCCGGTGATCAAGAAAATGTACGCGAACTGATTGCTCTATATGAAGGTCGTCGCAATGTCTTTATTGATGAATGTAGACGCATCGGTTGGGATGTCCAAGCACCCGCCGCTTCATTTTTCGCTTGGTTGCCTGTCCCGGCAGGTTATACGAGTGCATCGTTCACCCAATTATTATTGGATGAAGCCGATGTCGCGGTCGCACCTGGGAACGGTTTCGGTAAATACGGCGAAGGATATGTCCGCGTCGGTCTACTGGATGAGGAGGAACGCTTAAGAGAAGCCGTAAGAAGAATTGAAAAGTTGAAGCTATTTTCATGAACATCAAAATGATCCCAACAAGAAAAGGCGTTGGGATCGTTTTGATATACGACAGTTTCGCCAAGTTGAAGATTAGGAAACAAGCGACAAGTCTGCACTTCATTTTTTCTGTTCATCGATTTTTTCCAATCGCTCAATCAGTCTCTCCAACAGTTTTCCAAGCTTTTCAACATCTGAACCGTCTGTGGAATTTTGCGATTGTTGTTTTTTCAGCTCATCTATCTGACTTTGCAATTTATCCATCGCCTGTTGCTGCTGAGCATCTGAAATCCGATCTTCCTCAATCGAAATTGCCCCACCAAGCGTTTGTAGCGCATCCCCCAATGTCGATATCGCCGAACCCCAAAGAGATATTTTCGCTCCCCTATTCAGAGGTATATCATTATTTGGTTTCTCATCATCGTTAAAAAACTGGTTATTTTGCCACAAAGCCATCGCTCCTCTAACCATGTCGTTAAATGATTATTTTAAGCTTATACGCTAGTATATGTGCATGAGGAACGTTTAGGGCACTTGCTTGTTTAGTAGAATCAAATCTGCCGTATAGAAAATTTATGTATAAGGTAAGCTAAAGGGATGAAGTTCGATTAGGAGTTGGAAACCATGACCGAATTTTGCCCAATTGCATTACCTGAAGAACCGACACCTGAACAGCTTAAAAATTGCGAGGATTGCGGTCTATATCAACACGGGACACGTATGGTATGGGGAGAAGGAAATCCAGAAGCCCGTGTGCTCGTTCTTTTAGATAATCCTGGCGCCCGTGAGGATCGCGAAGGTAATCCTTTTGTTTGCGGAACGCGCCAAACTTTTCAACAAGCCGCGGCTGATGCAGGTTTGCAGATGGATGACTTATACATTACGTTTATTCTAAAAAGAAAACCTGTACGCGGGTATGATAAAGTGCAGACTCGTCAAATTTGTATGCAGCATTTGGAACAACAGCTACAAGAAAAAAAACCATCTCTCATTCTTTGTTTGGGTAATGTAGCGGTTCAATCTTTTTTCCAAGATCCCGAAGCCGAAGTAAAATCATTGCGCGGTAGTTGGCATGACATTCAAGGCTACCCGACAGCAGTCGCGTACCATCCGCTCGCTATAAGACGCCGCCCGAACTTTCGCTCATTATTCCTGCAGGACTTAGCATTGGTTGCCGAGCGTTATCATCAGTTGAATTCCTGACAGGTACTCCCTCAAAAACAAAATATCACGACTTCTTATTATCCAGTTATCACCGATACCAACACAAAAAAGACTGTAGACAAATCTGTTTTACCAGTTTTGTCTACAGTCCGGGATTCAAATCTGTTTGTCTCTCCAGCTAATTTTATCTTTGTTACACTTATTTACTAACAATCTGGCCCCTTCACATTTGTAGATACACCTTATTTTGCAAATGGATCTTTATCGTCATACTTATTGAAGTGTACGACATCCGACTCGAGATAGCGATACACGTCATCGACAATTTCGATTCCTTCTACCTTGGATTGTTGTTCAACGATCGCCGTATTTTGACCTGGATAAAATACCTGATCAAATCCTGGCGCTGGTTTGATATTATTTAAATCGTTCATTGTTTTGGAGATATTTTCTTTGAACGTTTCCATATCTGTAAAATAGGCTGGATTGATCACAATATGAAGTTGCCCCAAATTACGCCCTTCACTTAAATCATGATACATGGACGAGACTTTGTTACCAAATGGCAATCCGAGTAAAACACCCGTTAACACGTCCACCATCATCATTAACCCATAGCCTTTCGGTCCTGCAATCGGAAGTAATGCATTGACTTGAAACGGATCTGTTGTCGGTTCACCGTTTTTATCCACCGCCCATGTGTCAGGTATTGGTTCATTCTTCGAGCGTGCATGAAGAATTTTTCCCCATGCTTGGACGGTCGTCGCCATGTCAAAGACGATCATATCGTCATCTTTACCAGGAGCTGCAAATGCAATTGGATTTGTCCCATAGTATGGTTCAACCCCACCAAAAGGGACGACCATCGGATCTGATTGAACAACGGAAAGACCAATTAAACCTTCTTTAGCCGCTTGTTGGACATAGTAGGAAAGAGCTCCACTGTGACCGATCCGTCTCACGCCTACCACTGCAATCCCAGACTCTTTCGCCATTTCGATTGCGTGATCCATCGCTTTTTTCGCAGCCACATGTCCAACACCATTATCACCATCAAATATTGCTGAACTGGGGCCTGTTTTTTCAAAAGTGAAATTTGGGTTTGTGGTGATCCCCCCTTTCGCAATTCTTTCAGCGTAATAATCCACTCGCATAGCCCCGTGAGAATGAACGCCTCGGAGGTCAGCATGTACTAAGACATCTGCTACTCCCTCTGCATGGTCTTCCGAAAGACCGGCTTTATTCAACTTCACTGTTATTAATTTTTTTAACTCTTGTTCTGTAGTTTTCATATTCAACATCTCCTGTTATTGTCGTTTTTCATTCTTTGTAAGCTAAAACATATAGTGATTCAATCAATGCTTGAACACCTGTTGCTAATTCTTCGGGGCTTGTATACTCTAAAGGATTATGGCTAATACCGTCACGGCTTGGAACAAAAATCATCGCTGTCGGCACAATCGGCGCGATAATTTGGGAATCATGGCCCGCGCCGCTATGCATCATTTTGTAATTCAATCCTTTTTCTTTCGTTTGTTTCTCAATGGCTTCGACAATTTGTCGATCCATTGGAATCGGATCCTCGTCCATCCACATATCGATCGTCGTCTCTACACCGGAGGCAGTGGAAATACGATTGATGATCGCAGTGAGTTCATCAGTAAACTTTACAAGTATTTCTTTTTCTGTATGCCGTACATCCAATGTGAATAAGGCATGTCCTGGAACAACGTTGACAATGTTCGGCTTGACTTCGATTTTTCCTACTGTCGCAACAAGTGGATCGCCATATTCGATTGCCTTGTCGATCACACCTTGAATCATTTGGCTTGCTGCATATACAGCATCCTTACGATATCCCATCGGCGTTGTGCCCGCATGGTTTGCTACACCTGTCACCTCAATTGTAAAACGTCTTTGCCCGACAATGCTATGGACAACCCCAATGCTCTTCCCTTCGTTTTCCAAAACATTCCCTTGTTCAATATGAATTTCAACGAAGCCTTTTACATCATTACGCATCGGTTTCGACTCATCCCTAAAATTAAAACCAGCTTTTCTCATCGCGTCGACGAAGGGAACGCCATCGAAATCCTCAATGTTTTCAACGTCTTCTTTTTCCGCGATTCCAACAAGGTTTTTAGAGCCCCAAAAAGCATATGGAAAACGGCTTCCTTCTTCTTCAGCAAATGATACAACTTCAAGGTTTCGGAGAGGCTGTCCATATTTTACTTGTAAATGCCGAAGCGCTAAAATTCCAGCTAAAATCCCGAATGCTCCGTCTAATTTTCCACCGTTTTTAACGGTATCGACATGAGAGCCCGTTAAAATGGTTTCATCATTATACTTACTTCCTTCTAAACGTCCGAATAAGTTGCCGATTTCATCAAATCGAGTCGTCAATCCATCTTCTTGCATCTGTTTTTCTAACGCTTTTTGCGCTTCAACCCACTCTTTTGTATAAAGTAAGCGCGTAACACCGCCTTCGGAATCCTTACCGAATTCACCTAGCCAATCTACAAGGTGTGCAACTTCACGTGTTAAGTCATTCATATTCATCGACCCTTTCTATTTTCTTTACGAATTCGTAATGTTATTTTTTACTTTCTTTTATTTATGCTTCCGTTGCTTTTACTTTCGGACCCTCTTTAAAGAACATCATAAGAACGAGCCCTAGAGCTAGAACAATCACCGCTGAGTAAAACCCTGTCGCCATACTTCCTGTTTTATCAGCCAGAAAGCCAACAAACCAAGGGGCAATCACCGACGAAATCATCCCCATAAAATTATAGAGACTAAAGGCAACCCCATACGCTGATTTATCAACATTTTCAGAAACGGATGCAATCAGAAGCGGATCTAGCGCAATCTTGCCAAATAGTCCATAAACCAATAGGGCTGTGATCAATAATGCAGTGCTATGCACATAGACAGTTGCCCATAATGCAAACGCTGCAATAGGAATGAGCACAAAAGCGAAAGGCTTCTTCCGGCCTAATCGATCCGAAATAGCACTTGCGACGAGCGCTCCCGGTATTGAAGCCAACGGAACCAAAGCTGCTATCAAACCGACTTGACTGCCGTGAAAACCTCTTTCGGTCTCCAAAAACTTCGGCAACCATGTGACAACAACAGTAAAGCCGTAAATGGAACAAAACAGGACTAGAAAGGTAATCAAGAGATTACGGTTTTTCAGTAAAGACAAAACCGAAACTTTCTCTCCTTTATTCGCCGATTCCTCTAGTCGATTACTTTCTATCGATGCCTTATCCGGATTTTTCTCTTTTACTAATATCGAAATCAAGATTCCAACAAGAACCGTAAGCGCACCGAAGATATAAAATGGAACGCTCCAACTCATTCCTTTATCTAAAACCAATGTACTCGACAACACAAAACCTAAAGCAATCCCTATCCCTGATCCGCTGTTAATAATGGCACTGCCTATCGTTCTGCGTTTTTCTGGAATCGCTTCAGATGATAAGGCAAATTGGGGACCGTAATAGGTTGCTGATGAAAGTCCCGCAATCGCACGAGCTACCAAAAAGCCTGTAAAACCGGCCATAAGGCCACTGACGCCCGTCAAAATCCCGTATAAAATAAACCCGATGACAAGCAACTTTTTCCTGCCAAATTTATCACTGAAGGCTCCCGCCGGAATTTGTGCGATCGTGTACGTCAGAAAGAAGATACTATTGACCAATCCAAGCTGGGTATTATTCAGGTTATACTCTAAGCCAATCTCCCCTAAAATAGGATTCAAAAAATATTTATTGGCATTGATAAACATCCAGCCTAAAGTGAATGCAAAAACCACTTTCCACCAATATGGAATGATAAATTTCTTATTCTGTTGCATTTGAGATTGTGTTTCCCTTGATGTCATAAAAATAACCCACCTATTCTTTCGTAATTACTGCAGGGATACACAGTTCTAAAAAACATCCCACCACATTTTTACTTCTCAATCGGCTGACCATTGTCAAACACTACTTGACCACCGACAATTGTCGTCTTCACTTTCCCTTTAAATGTCATACCGACATAAGGGGAGTGTTGATGACGGTAAAACAAATCTTCCTTCTTCAATTTAAAGCTTTCATTTAGGTCAACAAGTGCCAAATCAGCATCATAATCTACTGCAATTTCACCTTTCGTTGATAGCCCGAATAATTTTGCTGGGTTTGTCGCAGTTAATTCCACAATTTTTTCTAATGGAAGATTTCGTTTATAATGTCCTTCCGTCAATAGGATGTTCAAAGTAGACTGAGCTCCCGAAATCCCTCCCCAACCTTCAAAATAGTTGTCTTTTATTGTTTTCATAGATGCTGGTGCCGGTGAATGATCAGATGCTATGACGTTAATTTCTCCGTTCGAAACGGCTGTCCATAAATCTTCAACTTCTTCTTGATCTCTCAATGGAGGAGCACATTTCGCGATTGCTCCTTGTTCTGCTAAATCTTTTACGGTCAATGATAAATAATGTGGGCAAGTTTCGACTGTTACATCTACGCCCCTTTGTTTTGCATCATTGATCACTCGAACCACTTTTCGGCTACTTGCATGGACAATATGTAGTTTACATCCAGTTGCCTCTGCATAAGAGATCACTCTTCTAACCGCTTCAATTTCAGAAATAATCGGCCTTGACTCAACAAAATCTCTTGCAGTTGTTTTGCCTTGACGTTGTTTTTCTTGGGCGAGCTGATCTGTAATAACCGTACTTTCAGCATGAACGGCTAAAAGTGAACCTAAGGATGCAATCTCCTTCATCCCCTTATAAATTGTTTCATCATCTACATTATTGAAATCTGCAATTCCACTTGGCGACATGAACGCCTTGAATCCGATGACGCCATTTTCGTGAAGGTCCTTCAAATCGCCGATATTTTCCGGTACAAGCCCACCCCAGAAACGTGGATTCACGATAGACTTTTCATCAGCAGCTGAGCTCTTAAGCGCTAAATTGGCTTTATTGATGGTCGGAGGCGTACTATTCAACGGCATATCGAAAAATGTCGTGACCCCACCAGCTGCTAAGCTTCTACTTCCAGTCTCCAATCCTTCCCACTCTGTTCTGCCTGGTTCGTTAAAATGAACATGTGTGTCGATTAACCCTGGGAGGATATGAAGTCCATCCGCATTTATTTCTTGATCCGCTGTTGCATCGAGAGGTTTACCAACCGATACTTCCTTAATCTTCCCATCCTTGATGGCAATATCACCTTGAACAATTGAATCTGCCGTAACGATTGCCCCATTTTTTATAATTAAATCGTAAATAGTCATGTTTTATTCCTCCAGTTTCGATTTACTCTTTGTCCCTTGCCATTATTCGTCTATTTTTTTAACTGAACACTTTTAGCCCTACGCAACTCCAGCACACTATAAAGAATAAACGCTGAAACAATGCCCACAATCCATGACATATCATAAAGCGGTTTAAAGAATGGGATAAAATTGCCGATTAAGCTCAACACACCTGCTACCGTTGATGTAATGAGGGCATTTCCATTAAAACCATTCCTATAATTGTATTTTCCGTTTTTGGAATACAATTCTCCTAAGTCAAGCTCTGTTTTTGACACTACAAAATAATGAGCGAGCATAACACCTGTTATCGGAGCTAATAAGCCGCCAACGATATTTAAGAATGTAAAGATACTTGTCGCATTCTCCATCAGTTTCCAAGGCATGACCAGAATTCCAATGACAGCAGCAATCATTGCGCCAGATTTAAATGTAAGTTTTTTCGGGAAAAATGATGCTAGTTGGTAACCGGCCGGAACAATATTCCCCGTTACATTCACCGATAAGGTTGTTAAACATAGTGTTAGCACCGATATCCCAATTGCAAAAGCACTATCAAATCGAGCGACAACATCCAGTACATTCCAAATAGGTGTACCAAAAGCAATTTCAGAGCCAACAATAATCGAAATACTTGCGATGGCAAACAATACATACGTCACAACTAAACCTACTGTTTGGCCAATTGCCTGAGCCTTCGTGGAGCGTGCCAATCTTGTGAAATCAGATACATTGACAATTGGAGCTGCCCAAGCAGCAACTAATGCAGTGATACCTGCTAAAAAGACGATCACTGGATTTCCGCTAGCTCCTGCACCTGTGTAAGCTAAGATCGGTCCAATCCCTCCAGCTAATTGAATGGCCCAAATCGCCATACCGCCAAAAACAATATACACAAGCGGAGATAGGATATTTGTAAACTTCCCTAAGAATCCCATTCCTCCATAAATTAAAGCAACATTAAATAACCAGAACAGTAGAAATGAAATTAACCCGGGTAATGATAATCCGAAAAAGTTCCAGTCTCCACCTAATGTTGAAAACGCCGGCCAAAGCTTTGCGATGAGAATATATAACGCTTGGCTTCCTGCAAAGGTTTGAAAACCAAACCACATGATTGCTGCAATAACCCCTCTTAATACACCTGGAATCATTGCACCTTTCATCCCGAAAGAGGAACGAATTAGCATTGAAAAAGGTAAGCCATATTTAGATCCTGCATGACCATTTAAAACCATTATGGCTGCTATTAAAATGGATGCACTCATGATGACGCTGAAAACTTGTCCAACAGACATCCCTAAAGCAAACAGTCCACCGACGGCAATATAGTTAGGAATATTATGTACAGACCCCATCCATACTGATGCAAAATTTCCAACGTTCCAACTTCTATCTTCCGGCTTCGTCGGCAAAATATCTTCGTTAAAACCTTCTTTTTTTAATTGTTCTCGATTGATCTTCTCCAATCGAAACCCTCCTTGATTATGTCGAATTAGCATAACGATCACCAACCCAAGCACAATTAGCACTTGTATATTTAAATGATCCGCTTTTAATTATTACCGCTGTCCGAACCTTGACATTAAAGTTTGTCCAAACGATATTCTCTTATCAATCTCCGCTCCTCTTTATTTGTACAAGCGTTCACACTCCTTCTCCTTCCCTTTAAAAGAATTAGGTTACTTTTAGTAACAACTAAACTTTATATACACATATTATACCCTTGGTTACTATTAGTCAACACAAATGTGTCGATTTTGTTAAAATCATATAAACCCATATACAGCAATCAATTTGCACTAGTATAATAGTGTAATCCATCAATATAAGTGCAATAAATAAAATTCACACTAAAAATTAGTTAGTTACTATAGGTGGTTTTCTTGATATAATTAAGCCAATATAAATAAAATTCATTTTAAACACTTCAATTTTTCATTAAAAATTGGAAGGTAACTATCAATCTATATAAAGAAAAGGGGTGAAAAGTTGATGGAAGAAATACAAGAACCACAACTATGCGATAAAGTAGAACATTCTTATCAATTAATCGGCAAGAAATGGACAGGACTTATTATTCATACACTTCTAGAGGAACCGAAACGGTTTAGTGAGATTCACGCTTATATACCAGATTTGAGTAAGCGCGTGCTTAATGAGCGCATAAAAGAACTAGAGGAATACGGGATTATTCTTCGTAATGTGACTACAGGTCGTCCTGTCCGAATCGAATATTCCTTAACGAGAAAAGGAAATGAGTTAGGGAAAGCCCTTAAAGCTGTAGAAGCATGGGCTGATAAATGGTTATAAGTCATGAAAAGTTTGATACGTGGTGGATTTCTAAATGTTCGTAAAAGACCTGATTAGAAACGAAACCACGCAAAGCAGCCCGATTTTCGGTTGCCTTGCGTGGTTAATAATTCATTATGTTCAACTCTAAGAAGTCCCTTACCCATGAGTATTTATAGGGTGGAGATCCCCTTTTACGGCAAATGAAACTCTTCCCGTTTCCTCAGATACCACAAGCACCAGGGCATCACATCGCTCAGATAACCCTAAAGCCGCGCGATGTCGTGTACCCAGTTTTTTATCACCTGTAAATCTGTCTGATAGCGGAAGGACATTTGCTGCTGAAACGATTTGATTTTTATTGACCATGACAGCTCCATCATGAAGTGGATTTCCTGGGAAAAAAATTGACTCCAATAACGGTTGGGTCAATTCTGCTCCTATCGAAATTCCTCGTCTCACCAAAGATTCAAGAGAATCTTTCCGCTGAATTACGATTAATCCTCCATGTTTCAGCTTGGACATATTTTGTAAGCTATTCGAGATTTCTAGATATTTGTCTGTAAATGGAGATAAATAACAGTTCAAATAAAAATTAGCGGCTTTCATTTCAATCTTCAAAAAGTCTTCTTTAATTTTCTCAAAATCCCCAAGGAGACAATAGTTTTCATTATCCATTAATTTTACATTATGTTGCAATGCTATGATGACTTGGTGAATATCCTCTGTTAATATTTTATGCATCGGTGAAAAATCACAGTTCACATGATCCACGGAGACACACCTCCCCTTTATTCCTTCATCGTTACTGTTTGCTTTCTCAATCATTTAAAGTTTGTACATATGAGATTTTATTATTCACTTCATGACTGAAAGTGTTGATGTATGAGAATAACTATAGATAATTAACGCTTTTATGAGGTGATGGAAAATGCCTTACATAACTGTATGTGGCGGAGAGACTTTTGAAGTGGATATGGGAACAAAGCTAGTATTAGCGTTGGAAGATAATGGTGTTAACATTCTGCATCGCTGCGGAGGGAATGCTATATGCACAACTTGCAGGGTCGAGGTTTTAGCGGGTGATTATTTAGACATCACCAATAAAGAAAAGAAGGCTTTTGAAAATAAAGGAATTGATGATCAATTATTTGACGATTGCTTGCGTTTATCTTGTCAAATTCTTGTGAATGGCGATATTACCGTCCGTCCAATCTTGACAGTAGAAAATACAGGTAAGACTGTTGGTCCAAGGCCAGCCGACTAAATATCTTTTCAGTTTTCATTCACAAAGTAAAGCATCAATGAGCAGCTCAGCCACTCTCCATTTTGAGTGACTAAGTTGCCCATTCAACAGGACGCCAGATGCTACGTGTATCATTTAAATCGTTACTGCTTTCCGGGATTACTTCTCTTCAATAGGAGAGAGCTTTGCTTCAATTTCTGACCGTCTTTCCTGCAAAAATGGCGGTAGGTCCAGTTTCTCTCCTAAATGTTCCACATCTCCATCAACGGTAAATCCTGGACCATCCGTTGCAATTTCAAAGAGAATCCCATTCGATTCACGGAAATACAAACTCTTAAAATAGTAACGGTCAACAATTCCTGAAGAATGGAAGCCTCTTTTTTTCACTTGTTCATCCCAAAACTCGAGCTCTGCATCATTTTTTACACGAATTGCTAAATGATGAATACTGCCACGACCCGGCATTTCTGATGGACCATCCATAGACTTCACGACGATTTCTCCAAAGACTTCTCCTTCGACTGACTGGAAAACCACTTCTCTTTCACTTCGGCTAACTTCTGTATAACCAAACATGTCTGTCAGAGTGCTCGTCATTTTATCAAGTTTACGTACTGTCATTTCCACGGAACCCATTCCCTGAACCTGATGCTCTTCTGGAACGTCAGACTTTTCCCATGTCTCCCAATGCTTCACCTTTTCCCCGTTTGAAACGAGCAACACTAAACGAAGCCGATCGGGATCCTCAAATTTTAAGGCAGGACGATTTGCATACGTTGTAACTCCACTATGGGTTACGCCAAGCTCCTCAAATCTAGCTTTCCAATAATGCAGACTGTCCTCTGAAGGAACGAGCAATCCGATTCTAGTTATGGCATTTGTCCCGGGATATGTGTTCCCTGCTAAAGGTATCTC
Organism: Sporosarcina sp. ACRSM; assembly: GCF_022346545.1. Taxonomy (GTDB): domain Bacteria; phylum Bacillota; class Bacilli; order Bacillales_A; family Planococcaceae; genus Sporosarcina. The sequence goes on from NZ_JAKRNU010000005.1 coordinate 241,203, forward strand.
AAAAAAAGTGAGTTCAGTACCCGGACTTCCTGTTTTATCTCCATAAAACAAATGATACATCGACGGATCATCTTGGTTCACTGTCATTTTCACACGACGTAAACCAAGGACTTTCTTATAAAAGTAATTATTTTGACTCGCGTTTTTTGTAATCATCGAAATGTGGTGATGTCCTGGAATTTTATACATCAATAATTCCTCCTCTTTAAATAATAAATGAAAGCGAGCTATTTCTTATTTAACCTAGAAACAGCTCGCTTAGTATCTATTTTTTAACGCACTTATGATAATAACGATTAAAGCGTAGGCGCCTTACACGCCATAGCTGGAGCCATAGCTGGAGCCATAAGACTAGCAATTGTTTTCTCTCCCTGACTTATGGCGGTACGCATCCACAAACGCCGAAGCGTTTTTCACCTTATTAAGGTTAGATATTCTTAGCTTCTCTCCCCTTAAATAACAGTTGGTCAAGTGAAAATAATTTACTACCGTTTAAGACAATGTGCACTGCAAGGACTAATAATACCAAATCGAAAACATAGCCATTTAGAAAACCAGCCGGCAAATTCACCGTAAAGATTGCACCAACCATGATAATACCGAATAGCAAAGATACAATCCGTGTCCCTAAACCGAGGATAATAGCAATCCCCCCTACTAATTCAATCGTACCTACTGCATAAGCAAGAAAGCCTGGAATCCCAATGCTTTCAAACCAACCTGCTGTATTTCCTATACCACCTTGAAACTTAGTAAATCCGTTTGCTAAAAAGACAAGCCCTAGCACAATACGTAGTAATAATTTTCCAACTTCATTTTTGTTCGACATCAAATATTTCCTCCTGTTTTCACCATCAAATTAAATTATTTAATCATTTACCCTGAATTGATACATCATCATTTCAGGGTATTTATTCAAAAAAAATTTAGATATCTCGGAGATCATATCCTAATTTTCCTAGGAACTAGACACACACTTTCATCTTTTTAATACGTTAGATTACTTATGGAATCTTACGCGATCTTCAAGTGGTTGGAATTCTTTTTCTCCTGCTTGAGCTATCGGATTACCAAATGGCATTTGTGCAATCAGTTTCCAATTAGCAGGGATATTCCATTCTTTTTTCACTTCATCATCAATTAGCGGATTATAATGTTGTAAAGACGCTCCTAGTCCCTCTGCTTGTAACGCTGTCCATGCAACTAGTTGGTGCATACCTGATGCTTGGTTTGACCAAATTGGAAAGTTATCGGCGTAAGCGGCAAATTGTTCTTGAAGAGCTTTAACAATTGCTTCGTCCTCAAAGAATAATACAGTACCATATCCCGCTTTAAAGGAATCCATTTTTTCTTGAGTAGCTGTAAAATCTCCATCACCAACCACTTTTCTTAATGTTTCAGTTGTAATGTCCCATAATACATTATGTGCTTCACCTGACAAGACAACTAGACGAGCAGTTTGAGAATTGAAAGCTGAAGGCGTATATTTTACAGCAAATTCAACAATTTCTTTAATTCTTTCGTCAGATACCTGTACGTCTTTATTGATTCCATAAATTGAACGTCTTTCTTGAAGCGCTGTGTAAAAATCTGTTTTTAGAGTTGTTGTCATAATAAGGATTCCCCCATCTTATATAATTTTAAATTACTATATCTTGAATTAAGATATCTCGAATTAATAATGATATTAAATCATTAACAACTTGTTGTCAATGCACTCGCTTTAATTTCAACTTTCAAAAAAAATTAAGTACTGTCAAAATAACAATTGGGAACCAAACAAGTGCAGTTTCTATAAAACGGTTATCGTATGGTTCCCATTAATATAGACCGAATTAAAATATCACGAATTAAGGGTAATGGATTAAAAAATTTAGATACTTTGTGCATGGTACCCTAATTTTTTCAGGTGTTCTATCAGGACTTCTTTTTCTTTCGAGTCTAATCCCCCGCAAATTTCTTTCATGGCAGCTCTATGTTTCGGGAAGACTTCATTCATCAATTGAGTTCCTTCCTTTGTGATGGCTGCGTATGTGATACGACGATCTTTCAAACATGGTTTTCTCTCGATTAATTTTTTCTTCTCAAGCTTATCGACTACATAGGTAATGCTACTACTCGCTATCAATACTTTCTCGCCGATTTTTTGTATAGGTTGATCGCCTTTGCTATAGATTAATTCTAAAACAGAAAACTCAGTTGGATTTAGTCTCAAACATTTGATATCCTCTTCTACACGTTTTTTAATGGCTTGCAACGCCCTAGACAGGACAATAAACACCTTCAAAGACAAATCTTCTTCATACCCATTCATTTGATGATCCATGATAATCACTCCTTTCTTAATTATCTCGAATTCAGGGTAATTGTATATCACAAATTTGCATCTGTCAATCGCTATTCAATTATCGATAATCTCTTTAATGTCACACGGATTGGGACTTAAAAGATGAGAGCCGTGAGTAGTAATGGGGGCAATATTCCCCTTAAAAGCGAAGGAAACCCACTCCGTCTCTTCAGATAATACGAGTACAAAGCCATCACTTTGTTCGGATAAGACTAAAGCGGCGCGATGTCGAGTAATCATTTTTTTCACCTGTAAATTATTCACTGTAAAACTCAAAATGATTCCGTTTTTCTTTTGCCCGATAAAGTGCTTGATCCGCATTGTGAATTAGCTTCGCGGAGTCCTTTCCATCAATAGGATACATCGCAATCCCGATGCTTGACGTTGAATGGATTTTATTTCCTCGAATTAGATAAGGCTCGTTACTATTTTCTAGCATTCGATTTACAATCACTTTTATTTTTCCTTTTTCAATATTTCTTAATAATAGAAGGAACTCATCGCCGCCGACTCTACCAACAATATCCCTATCTCGAATTTTGTTGCCTATTCTCTTCGCAAATTGAATCAACAGCTCGTCGCCGACACCATGGCCAAGTGTATCATTAATATTTTTAAACTTGTCCAAATCAATATATAATACAGCAAATGTTTCCTCTGATTCATTCGCTTGTTCAATGGCTTTATCTAGTGCTACTATAAACGAACTTCTGTTGACAACCCCTGTCATAGGATCATGTGTTGCCATATACGTTAGCTGCTCTTCGTAATATTTTCTGACGGTAATGTCCCGAATGATCGCCTGAATAACTACTTCCCCATCATACGTAATAGGAATTGCAATGATTTCCACCCATATTTTCACTCCATCAAAACGTACAAGTTGCTCAATCATCGGTTCTGTTTTCACCATTTCGAAATCATGAAAAACCTCCATAAACTGACGCTTATCATCCGGTTCGATAAAATCATGGATTGACTTGCCGATCACTTGATGAAGGCTTTCAGCACCTAACAATTGAATGGCTGCTGGATTGGCAAAGGACAATTTCTCCTCATTTTGAACTAAAATCGCATCTGGCGAATGTTCCACCAAGGCCCGATAGCAAAATTCAGCAACGCCAAGTTTATGTTTCGCTAACTTTTCATCAGTGATATCCTTATACATCGCCACAGCTAATAGATCGCCTTTATTAATCGCACGGTAGGATGCCAACACATCTTTTACTGTGCCATTTTTATGCTTTCGTTGCGTTTCATAATTAGCAATGCTTCTTCCGCTTCTCAATATATCTAGTTGCTTTTGATGATCCTCCACCGTGAAATCTTCCATGAAAAAAGGAGGTCTGGCCTCCCCTTCAACCTCTCCCAACTGCCACCCGAGAATATCCGTTAAAGCAGGGTTTGCTTGAATGATTGCACCATCATTCCGCAAAATAAAAATCGCGTCATGCGTATTCTCCCAAATCAATTGGTATTCATCTATTGTTGGTTCTAATTCGTTAGCTGAATTATTCAATCCCAATCACTCCCTAATAGGAAATAAATCGCAACTTTTTATCTTTAATTCAAGCCAAACATATCGATTCTTTTCTGATTTGTCAAGATTTGAACAATGAAGAATTTCTTATGATTGCACTAATTTTCGAGTCTTGTTGTTGACAACCTAAATGGCTTCATGGTATATTTATCTCGAATTCAAGATAAACGAATTCCGAATATGAATAACAATCACTTGGAGGTGACATAAAACATCATGGGCTTTTTCAATAAATTATTCGGTTCAAAACAGGAGGATGAAAATCAAATGGCAACTTTAAATATTGGGATTATTATCGGATCGACTCGTGAAGGTCGTGTATCTCCACAAGTCGCACAATGGGTAAAAGAAATTGCAGACAAACGCGGTGACGCAAACTATACAATTATCGATATTGCAGATTACAAATTACCCCTACTAGGTGAAGCAGGTACTGATGCATCAGGTGCTACAGCTTGGTCTGAAGCAATTGCAAAACAAGACGGTTTTGTATTTATTGTCCAAGAATATAACCACTCCATTACAGGTGCGTTGAAAAACGCTTTGGATTACTTACGTGAAGAGTGGAATAACAAAGCAGCGGGTATCGTATCGTATGGTTCAGTCGGCGGTGCACGTGCTGCAGAACATTTACGCGGCATTTTAGGCGAGTTATTGGTCGCTGACGTACGGGTACATCCAGCTCTGTCTTTATTCACTGACTTTGAAAATGGGACAGATTTCAAACCGCAAGCAGTTCAAGAAGATTCCGTCAATCAAATGCTTGATCAAGTCATCCCTTGGTCTAAAGCACTTTACACAATTCGCTAATGGCGAAAGAGTCATGGTTGCTCACTCAACCATGACTCCTTAAATATAAAGGAAAGTGGTCAATCGACTTGGCCATTCTCCTATGTATTTAAACAAGATGGAGGTAAACAAAATGAGTCAAATTGCAGGTCACCATCATATTTCGATGATTACAAAAACCGCTGGTGAAAATCATCATTTTTATCGAGATATTTTAGGCTTACGTCGTGTAAAAAAGACCGTCAACCAAGAAAATCCGAAAATGTATCATCTCTTTTATGGCGATTTAATAGGAAGCCCAGGAACCGAATTGACGTTTTTTGAAATCTCAAATGCCGGACGGACGCATCGCGAGACAAATGCAATAACCAAAATCGGTTTATTTGTCCCGTCACAACAAGCCTTACATGACTGGTTATACCGTTTAGATGAACATCATATTTCACATAGTGGCATCACTTCATACGCCGGTCGTGAAGCGATTCATTTTGAAGATCCCGACGGACTACGTTTAGTATTGCTCAATGGCGAAAATGACACACTCCCTGATTTCTGGACGACTTGGCCTGATTCACCTGTTCCGGAAGAGTCTCGCATTTTAGGGATGGGCCCGGTGGAAATAACGGTTCAAAATGCGAAAAGCTTAAGTGCTACGTTAGAGAATATTTTCGGCTATATGCAAGTGAAGCAAACAGAAGAAGATTTACTTTATCAATCTACTGAAGGTCATGCTTTTGGGGAAATTTTAATTGTCGAACAAGATGGACCTGTAGAAAAACCAGGAAAAGGCAGCGTCCACCATCTCGCTATCCGCGTAAAAGACGGAGAGGACCTTCGTTACTGGGAAGAAAAAATCAAAGATTATGGTTATGACATCCTCTTTATGAAAGATCGCTTTTACTTTGAAAGTTTATATTTCAAAGAGGAAAACGGCATACTGTTCGAGTTGGCGACAGATGGTCCTGGCTTCATAGTAGATGCATCTATTGAAAGCTTAGGGACAAAACTTGATTTGCCTCCATTTTTAGAACCAAAACGTGAAGAGATCGAACGCAATTTAAAACAAATAGATTAAAGGGATGGGTGAGCAATGGACTTTTTAAAGTTAATCGAAAAACGGCGATCTGCGAATAATTTTATCGAAGGCGTTACATTAACTGAAGAAGATTTAGTTCCGATTTTTGAAGATGTGAAGTTGGCTCCTTCCGCTTTCAACCTACAGCATACGGAGTATATCACCATTTTCAATCCGGAATTGAAGGAGAAAATTCGCGAGGCAGCTTTCGGACAATACAAGGTGCACAATGCTTCCGCTGTCATTATCGTGACAGCTGACCGCTACGCCTATCGTCAAACAGAAAGATTAAACAAAGGGATGCTGGATTTAGGGATGTTAACGGAATTTGAATTACAGGAAATAATTGATGATAATACAAAGTTCTATGAATCCCGTGGGGAAGACTTTATGAAAGAAGAGGCAATTCGCAATGGTTCTCTTTCTGCTATGCTCTTTATGCTTGCTGCCAAAAACAGAGGAATCGATAGTTGTCCAATGATCGGTTTTGACCAAGATCAAGTAAAGAAAATTTTAAATATCCCTCACAACCAGGAGATCGTTCTAATGATGACAGTTGGCAAAGAGAAAGAAAGCAGCCGGCGTTTACGGGGCTATCGCAAACCTGTCGGGGAATTCGTTACATTTATTAATTAAAAGGAGTGGGAATATAATGAAAAAACAAACTACCGGTATCCACCATATTACAGCGATTGTCGGACATCCACAAGAAAATATCGACTTCTATGCAGGCGTGCTCGGCTTACGTCTCGTCAAACAAACAGTGAACTTTGATGATCCAGGAACGTATCATTTATATTTCGGGGATGCGGGCGGTCGCCCTGGAACAATCATCACATTCTTCCCTTGGGCTAACGCTTATCAAGGGCGCATCGGAGACGGACAAGTCGGTGTCACAACTTACGCGATTCCTGAAGGCTCAATGGACTACTGGGTCAACCGCCTCGAAAAATTCGACATTGCTTTCACTAAAGCGGAACGCTTCGGTGAAAAGGTTGTACAATTCGATGATCCACATGGTCTGCATCTTGAATTGGTAGAACGTGCAGAAGGCCCGACCAACCATTGGACGTTCGGCGATGTAACGCCTGATGTAGCGGTTAAAGGATTTGCGGGAGCAACACTGTATTCGAGCAATCCTGAACAAACTAAAACCACTTTGGTGAACGTCATGGGCTTAGAAGAAATTGCAACAGAAGGCGATTATACCCGCTTTAAAGCAAGTGCAGATATCGGCAACACAATCGATTTGAAAATGGTGACTGGCACTCGTGGCGCAATGGGTGTTGGGACCGTACACCATATCGCATGGCGTGCAAATGATGACCAAGATCACTTGGAATGGCAACGTCATGCCCAAGAAAACGGGCAATATGTAACAGAAATAAAAGACCGCAATTACTTCAATGCGATTTACTTCCGTGAATCCGGTGAAATCTTATTTGAAATCGCAACAGATCCTCCAGGCTTTGCACATGATGAAACGGAAGAAACAATGGGGAAAGAATTGAAACTCCCTGCACAATATGAACAGTTCCGTGAAAAACTGGAACACTCCCTTATTCCGATTGAAGTACGTTCGTTAGACTAAAAAAGTAAAAGAGAGACGCCATCACTTGCAAAGTGATTGGTCGTCTCTCTTTTTTCATTATGAAATCAAATTCAAAAATTGCCGGGTCCGTTCTTCTTTCGGATTTGTAAAAATTTCACTCGGGCCGCTACGTTCGACGACTTTTCCTTGGTCCATAAAGATGACGACGTCCGCCGCGTCTTGTGCAAAACGCATTTCGTGGGTCACAACGACCATCGTCATGCCTTCATTGGCAAGGTCTTTCATCACTTGCAACACTTCCCCGACAAGTTCCGGGTCCAAGGCAGATGTCGGTTCGTCGAACAACATCACTTCGGGCTCCAATGCCAATGCCCTTGCAATCCCGACCCGTTGCTGTTGCCCTCCAGACAGTTGAAATGGATAGAAATCGAGCTTATCGCCCAAACCGACTTTCCGTAGCAATTGCTCGGCTTTTTTCCGCGCCGTTTCCTTCGGTACTTTCTGAACAATCACCGGACCTTCCATCACATTCTCGATCGCGGTTTTATGGGGAAACAAATTATATTGCTGGAAAACCATGCCCGATTGTCTTCTAACTGCATCGATTTCTTTTTTGGATACCTTTTTTGAAAAATCCGCTTTTTGTCCATTCAGACTGATCGTTCCCGCTGACGGGGTTTCCAATATATTCAAACATCTAAGTAACGTCGTCTTGCCGGAACCTGACGGACCGATGATGACGACCACTTCGCCCTTCTCCAGTTCCAAATCGATCCCTTTTAGTACTTCAAGTTCTCCAAAACTTTTATGTAACCCTTGAATTGAAATCATCGTGTACTCCTTCATCATCTCTGTTTTCTATCCGCATTACCTCTTCACAAATCGATCCAATCTATGTTCAATGCGGCCTTGAATTACGGAAAGGATGAAACAAATGACCCAGTAAATGACCGCAACCTCAACATAAAGCAGTAGAAACTCATAATTCGACGCGGCAATTTCCTGCGCTCTTCTGAACATTTCCGTCACTAAAATCATGGATGCCAAGGATGTGTCTTTTACAAGACCAATAAATGAATTGGAAAGCGGCGGGATTGAAACTCTTGCCGCTTGCGGTAAAATGATTCTTCTTAACGACTGTGCATAACCCATCCCAATCGTCTGCGCCGCTTCCCATTGTCCTTTCGGTATCGATAATATGGCAGCACGGAGGATTTCAGAAGCATACGCACCTACGTTCAATGAAAATCCTAAAACAGCCGCCGGGAATGGATCAATCACAATTCCAATAGTAGGAAGCCCATAAAATAGGATAAACAACTGGACAAGGAGCGGTGTTCCCCGAATCGCGGACACATAGATCCTTGCGATGATCTGCAATGGTTTGCTCGTTGAGATCCGGGCCAAGGCAGTGAAGATGGCAATGATCAATCCAAAAAAGAAAGCGAACAATGTTAAGGGGATCGTATAGGTGATCGCCCCCTCCAACAATGGCCGTAAAGAACTTTGAGCAATATCCGTCAGTCTTTGTAATCTTTCCGGATCGATCAACACATTATTGTAGTACATCTTCGCCAAACCACTTCTCGGAAATCTCTAGGTGTGTGCCATCATCAATCATATCCTGGAGTGCTTGATTCACCGCTTCAACCAACGTTTCATTGTTTTTTCTGAACAGCAATCCAATATTGATCGCTTCATCGTATTGTGCCACGATTTTAACCGGGGCATCCGGTCTCTGTTTTAAATAGTCCAGCACCGATAGCTTGTCATTAACCGTGACATCCACCCGATTTGAACTGATTAAATCGACCGACTGAACAAATCCTTCCACACTTACGATTTCAGCGCCATAGGATTCTGCAATTTTTCTATGGTTACTCGTCATCGTCTGTGCAGCTTTCAACCCTTTAATGTCTTCATATTTCGAAATGTCATTTTTGTCTTTACCGGCGACGACAACACCAACCGATATATTATAAGGTGTCGAAAAATCATACTTTTCAAGACGCTCGTCACTAATACCGACTTGGTTGGCAACCATATCAAAACGCTTCGCATCCAATCCAGCAAACATTGCGTCCCATTGTGTTTCTAAGAATACCGGTTTCACACCAAGGCGTTTCGCGACTTCTGTTGCGATATCCACATCAAATCCTGTCAATTGCCCGGAGTCATCGTGAAATGTAAACGGTGGATATACTCCTTCCGTACCGATGACCAGTTCGCCTTTTTCTTGGATATTAGCCAGTAGATCCGTCGAGGCATTGCTTGTTTTTTCTGTGTCTCCTCCGCTTGCTGTATTTCCTTCTTTTTTCGCAGTTCCACAAGCAGCCAATAACACAACTGCACTGATAAGTAGTAAGAACGACAAAAGACTCTTCCTCATGATTCCACTCTCCTAAATTCATATCTACCGACTTGGTTTTATGTAGTATACAACATTCTACAAAATCGGTCAAAACAATAAATTCGAAAAAGTAGACATTATGAATATTCCTTTTCAATTATTTCCTTCAAATACGCATAGTTAGCCCTTAAAAGAGAAATGGTATAAGTACTAAGAAGAGTTCGAGGTGTCCTATATTGACAAGTTGGTCTATCGGAAAAAGTGTGCTGCGCAAAGAATCGCTTGAAAAAGTTACGGGCGCGGCGAAATATACGGCAGATTACTCAGCGCCCAATATGCTTCATGTCAAATTGGTCGTCAGTTCCTATGCCCATGCAAAACTAAAAAAAGTCGATGTCACGAAAGCATGGCAAGTGCCCGGTGTTCGTGCGATCGTTCTCGGTCAACAGTTTCCACTGATGGGAAGTGAAGTAAAAGACAGGCCCATTATTGCATTTGACAAGGTCCGATACCACGCAGAACCGATTGCCGCTGTTGTCGCCGACCATCCAGTTCAAGCAAAACAAGCGGCAGAATTGATCGAAGTTACATATGAACCGTTGACAGTGATAAATGCCCCCAAAGAAGCATTATTGCCGGATGCCCCCTTATTACATGAAGACTTGGCGCTTTACGAAAAAAATCCATATGTTTACCCTGAACCGGGTTCAAACATTGCGAATCGGACAAAGACTCGAAAAGGGAATCTCGAACAAGCATGGCTCGATAGCGATGTCATTATTGAGGAAAGTTTTTCATTTTCCCCTTCTGACCCTATTGCAATGGAAACGAGATGTGCCATGGCAGAGATCAAGCCTGATGGATCTGTTCATATCACATCAACCACACAGGCGCCCTATCGGATTAAAAAAGAACTGAGCGATGCTTTTCATCTTGATGAAGGAAGCATTATCGTCAATGCCCCGTTAGTCGGTGGAGGTTATGGCGGAAAAGTTGCGATTCAGCTGGAACCCATTGCCTATTTGGCAAGTGTCGCTGTCGGAGGCAGACCTGTCAAACTCTTCTATACGCGTGAAGAGGATATGCTGACAGCTCCTGTTCGCATAGGACTCGACGCAACCATAAAGCTAGGCGCCACGAAAGATGGTAAATTAACCGGAGCAGAAGTTCTGTATTTGTTTGACAGCGGCGGCTATTCAGACAAAGGGGCAACCATTAGCAATGCCGCCGCTGCGACTTGTACAGGACCTTATCAGATTGAGCATGTCTGGTGTGACTCGCTTTGTGTGTATACGAATCATCCTTATGCAACCGCCTATAGAGGCTTCAGCCACTCTGAGCTGTTATTTGTTTTCGAGCGGGCAATGGATATTTTGGCGTGCAAACTTCAAATAGATCCGCTTGAGTTCCGATTAAAAAACGCATTTTTACCAGGCCATACAACGCCTACACAAATACCATTGAACCGAAGCACAGTCGGTAATTTGCCGAAGTGTATTGAAAAGTTACAGGAAGCGATGAACTGGCAAGATGGAGCCATTATCAAAGTGAGTGAACATAAGGTGATCGCTAAAGGCGTCAGTTGTGTGTGGAAAACCTCGACAATCGATTCCGGTGCTAGTTCAGGAGTCCTTTTGCTGTTTAACGCAGACGGAAGTGTGAACATCCTGTCAGGGGTTGTTGAAATTGGAACCGGGACAAAAACAATCCTGGCGCAGTTGCTTGCTGAAAAGTTGAAGATGGATATCCATAAAATCCATGTACAAATGGACGTCAATACAAGATACACCCCCGAACATTGGATAACGGCGGCGAGTAGAAGTACGTTGATGGCAGGACGTGCTTTACTAAAAGCGGCTGAAGACGCCATTCAACAATTGAAGAGCATCGCTTCCCGTGTACTTATCTGTTCACCGGATGATTTAGAGGTCGGTCATGAAAGGGTATATGTCCGGGATGAGCCCGAAATATATGTCCACGTGAAGGATGTTTGCTACGGCTATAAGTATCCGAATGGCTATGCGATAGGAGGTCAAGTGATTGGACGAGGCAATTATACATTAAGGCAGTTAACCCACCTCAACCGTGAAACGGGCGCTGGAAAAACAGGTCCCGAATTTACGGTCGGCGCACAAGGAGTAGAAGTGGAATTCGACACAAGAGATTTCACCTATAAAATACGCAAAGCTTATTCAGTAATCGATGTTGGAAAAGTGCTTAATAGGAAAGCGGCACGCGGACAAGTGATGGGTGCTATGAGTATGGGATTAAATCATGCCAGCAGCGAAACGTTCGAAATCGGTAGGGAAGGAATCATTCAAAACCCAAGGCTGCGCACATATAACTCCTTTCGCTTTGGCGATCACCCAGAATACGTCGTACATTTTCTTGAAACACCCCATATTGATGGGCCGTATGGCGCACGCGGGGTTGGTGAACACGGCCTCATTGGCATGCCGGCAGCACTGGCGAATAGCTTGTCAGTGGCCGCTGGAGTGGAACTCACAAAATTGCCGCTTACACCCGAATACATTTGGAAGGAAAAGAAAGCGGTGATGCAAAATGATCTCGTATGACTTTGACTATTACCAACCCGCTACGATCGAGGAAGCGATAGAACTCTTCCACAGTTTGGACGCACAAGGGAAAAATCCGATCTATTTTTCAGGTGGAACAGAAGTGATTACGCTCGGTAGACTCAATCGGATCCTGACAGATGCTGTTATAGACATCAAAGCTATCCCAGAGTGTACAGTGTTAAAAAAAGAACAGAAACGGCTTATTTTAGGAGCCGGTTTATCATTGACAAGAATACGGGAATCTCAACTATTCCCTTTTTTAAGTAAGACCATTGCTGAGATTGCGGACAATACCGCCCGCAATAAAATTACGTTAGGCGGCAATATTTGTGCCAACATCATTTACAGGGAAACGGTATTACCGCTTCTTTTAACGGATAGCCAAGTCGTCATTGCGGGTCAAACAGGGATCAAAGAGCGCCCCTTAACCAAACTCTTTGACAAGACACTCCAATTAGAAAAAGGAGAATTCCTCGTTCAAATCATAACGAAACAAAGTAAAACCAAATTACCATTTCTAAGTGTAAAAAAACGGAGACAATGGGATAATGGGTATCCCTTGGTGACAACAGCAGCCCTGAAAAAGAACGGTCGGATCAAAGTCGCTTTCAGTGGACTATGCGCATTCCCCTTTTACAATCCACAAATGGAAGAAAGTTTGAATGATTTTCAACTGTCAAAAGAAGAACGAATCGAGCAAACACTGAGACTGATTCCCAGCCCCGTACTAGATGATGTACACGGTTCTGCGGAATATCGTCTATTCGTCTTGAAAAACACATTATCGGATGTGCTAGACGTCTTCAAAGGAGTGGATGATCTTAAGAAATCATGAAACAACTTTGCAAATCAATGGGGAAATACTTTCATTCCAGGCCCGCCATACCGACACGTTACTATTCGTCCTACGTGAAAAGCTTGGCTTAACAGGCGCAAAGCCCGGATGTCTGAACGGTGACTGTGGAGCTTGTACAATTGATGTAGACGGGGAGCCAATGAAATCTTGTTTAATGTTGGCGATCGAGGCAGCGAATAAAAAAGTGACAACCGTGGAAGGCCTAAAAAATGCACCGATTCAAAAACAATTCATGGAGAGATTTGCATTCCAATGTGGCTATTGCACGCCCGGCTTCATTATGAACTGCCACTCTTTGATCCAAAAGCATCCAGATGCAACCGATATCGTAATCAAAGAGTGGTTAGAATCCAACATTTGCCGCTGTACAGGCTACAAAGAGATCGAGGATGCGATCAAAGCAGCCTTGCCATATTATAAACATGTATAGTTTCGTTTATTGAATAAAGACTTAAAAAAACAGATATGCATCTGAAACGGTGCATATCTGTTTCTATGTACGGTGAATGTCCCTTCACCAAACCATCGGTTTTTGAACCATCAACCAAAGAATGATAAGCATAAGACCAATGTATGTCCATGTTGTACGGCTTAAGCGATGGATAATGTCATTCTTATTGGTCCCAGGTTCATGGAATTTGCGGAGAACTTGTGTAAATCCTCTCGATAAATAAACTGCAGATAACAGCAAAACAACCATTGTCAGTATCACCCATGACGCATGCCATGGCCAAGGTCCAAATATGAGCAAGAGTACTCCCGTGACGACCAGCGCGTGTCCCGCATGCATGACGACGCGGATGGTGACACGGATCACAGTTAAGTAGGCTTCTTCGAATTGTGAATTCGCGCCACGCAATCGTCTAATAATGGGTAGTAAAAGAAATAATGGACCTATGGCAATCACGGCACTGACGACATGGAGAAAGACGAATATTCCATAGACATGGGGCATCATTCAGAACATCATTTCTCAACCGGACTGAATTCGTGTACCCAAACCTTCATTGTCGGAAGCCATGGCATTTGTGCATGAGCATGCATCGACATCATCGATTGCTTATATTCTTCCACATTTGTATAGCCTTCCTGCTGTGCATGTTCATCTGTCAGTTCACCAAGTGTCTGTCTGTAAAGTGCATCGATGACAAATTCTTTACCGTCCAACACCATGATTTCACCTGGATAAGCATAAACACCATTCCGGCGTGTAGCCGTTTTTTGTCCGTTCAATACTTTTTCTACATCTTCCGGTATGGTGACCAACCGTTCGATCGAGCATGTTTTTTCTGGTAATTCTTTCATGTAAATCTCCTCATTTCATATTCGTACTCTAACTTCTATCATACCGATTTAAGTCCATTTTTGCGAGAGGCGCCAAACAGGTTCTCTCTTTTTCGAAAATCGAAAAGTGCCGTTCGTCACGCATCGGTCACAATTTTTCATTGCTGGTTGCTGCAAACGACTTCCGCCACTGCTTTTGCGGCAACGAGAAGTGCGTCTTCGTCAATATCCCATCTCGGATGATGATTGAAATATGGCTTCTCCACCCCTTTTGGTTTACAGCCGATATAGAAAAAGCAAGAAGGGAATCTTAGTGCATAATAGGCAAAGTCCTCTGATCCGGAGAACATTGGAAACTCGGTCATCGCTTTAATTTCCGACTCCGTTGAATTTTCAATGGCTTCGACCACACCTGCCGTAATCTCCGGATCGTTGTAGAGCGGCGGATAATCCGGAACGTAATCCAGTTCGCAAGTGACATCGAATTCCTCTTCAATCCCTCTGACGATTCGATGGATTTCTTTTTCCATCAATTGCTGGATCTCCGATGTCATATAGCGCACATCACCTTCCAATTCGACGCTATCTTTGATGACATTGAATTGACCTTTCCCATCAAACGACCCTATCGTGATGACACCCATGTCAAACGGATTTAATCGACGGCTCACAATTGTTTGTATGGATGTAACAAAATGGGCTCCCGCTACAATCGTATCATTCGCCAAATGTGGAGATGAGCCATGACCACCGATGCCTTGGATCTTCAACTTGAAATAACTTCGGCCCGCCATTGCAAAGCCACTTCGATAGCCGACATCCCCGGCAGAATTGGTCGGAAATAGATGGATGCCATAGACCGCATCCACGTCATCCAGCAATCCGGACTCCACAATGCTTTTTGCTCCACCTGGCGGCACTTCCTCTGCGTGCTGGTGAATGATTTTAATTGTACCGGCCACTTCCGACTTTAATTGGATCAGGCAATCTGCCAATACTAGCAAATAAGCAGTATGTCCATCATGTCCACAAGCATGCATGACCCCTTCATTTTTCGATTTGAACGGTACTTCCGTTTCTTCATGGATCGGCAACGCATCAAAGTCAGCTCGCAAACCGATCGTTTTCCCCGGTTTTCCACCTTTGATCGTCACGATAATGCCATAACCGTTCCCGACATTCGTCTGGATATCCACATCTTTCCCTTTGTAAAAATCAGCAATGTACTGTGCTGTTTTTTCTTCTTTGAAAGATAACTCCGGATGCTCATGCAAATAACGTCTAATTTGAATGATTTCCTCTTCGCGCTCTTCAAGCATTTTCATCAGCTGTTTTTTCATCATCAATCATTCCTTTAACATTTGATGTACTAACGATAGTTGTCCAACTAATTTTAACATTTTTCCAATAACATATCTGCTATTCCACTATCTAAAAAGCCCGGTCCCATTTAAACTTGGGATCGGGCTTTGCTATTTAGATCTGTTTCAATAAATTCGCCATTTCAATGGCAGAGTTTGCCGCATCCCAGCCTTTATTTCCAGCTTTTGTTCCGGCACGCTCGATGGCTTGTTCGATCGTATCCGTCGTCAAGACACCGAAGATGACTGGAAGCCCTTCCTGGAAATTGATAGCAGCGACTCCTTTCGCCACTTCATTGCAGACAAAATCGAAGTGCGGTGTAGAACCGCGAATGACTGTGCCGAGCGTGATGACTGCGTCATACTTTCCGGAAGCGGCCATTTTTTTCGCCACGAGCGGAATTTCATAAGCTCCCGGCACCCACGCAACTGCAACATCGCTATCTGCAACACCATGGCGTCGCAATGCATCCTCTGCACCGCTTAATAATTTACTGGTAATAAACTCATTGAACCTTCCAACAACGATTCCTACTTTAAGCCCTGTGCCAACTAAATGTCCTTCAAAAATGTTTCCCATTATAAATCCCCCTCAATGTATTTTTTTCTTAAAAAAGTCATTGTCCGATTTCTGCAACTTTTACGCCTTCAAGTTCCAGACGATAGGTAACGAGATCCTGAATCGTTAACAACGCAAGGCCCAAACGTTCTGCGACCTCTTTTAATTGCGGAACTCTTGCCATTGTTCCATCCTCATTCATGATTTCGCAAATGACACCAACCGGCTCGACACCCGCTAGCTTCGCAAGATCGACAGCCGCTTCCGTATGACCTGTCCGTTTCAATACGCCGCCAGCTTTAGCAATCAGCGGGAAAATATGACCCGGTCTTCTAAAGTCCTCAGGTTGTGCCTCTTTTCCGAGCATCTTCAAAATGGTATCCGATCGTTCGAATGCGGATATTCCTGTATGGCAGTCTTTATGGTCGATGCTAATGGTAAAAGCAGTCCCATGTGCATCACTATTATTTTCCGTCATCAGTGGAAGGTCGAGCTGCTTTGCCTTCGCTTCCTCTATCGGCACACAAATCAACCCTCTACCTTCAGTCGCCATGAAATTGATAATTTCAGGGGTTGCATATTGTCCTAGTGCAACAAAGTCCCCTTCATTTTCCCGATCTTCATCGTCCACAACGATAATCGGTTTCCCTTTTTTCAATTCTTCAATTGCTTGTTCAACAGTAGCAAACATTTGTCAATCGCCTCCTTAATCCAAAAAGCCACTTGCAGCAAGCGTATCCATTGTGAGTCCGCCGCTAGCCGTATTTCCTTTATCCGTTGTAAATAGTCGTTCAATATATTTTGCAAGCATGTCACATTCAATATTCACAAAATCACCTACATGTTTCCGTCCAATGATCGAGTCATCTTGTGTCACGGGGATGAGCGAGATGGTAAATCCGCTATCCGTCACGTCAAAGACGGTCAGCGAAGTGCCATCGACCGTAACCGACCCTTTCGGCATCAAATATTTTAAAAATGCCGGTGCGATATTGATATCGAAGTAAATGGCATTTTCCATCGGCTTCACCGCTATGATTTCACCTGTCCCATCGACATGTCCACTGACAAAATGTCCACCAAAACGACCATTGGCAGCCATTGCGCGTTCCAAATTGACAGGGCTCCCCGTCCGTAATCGGTGGAGATTGGTCGCCTTATACGTTTCAGGCATGACATCAGCCGTAAATTGCTGGTCCGTGAATTGCGCAACTGTCAAGCAAACACCGTTTACCGAAATGCTATCGCCAATATGGACATCCGACAGTACAGTCTTACAGCTGATTGCTAATTGCATGGCATTTTTTCCACGTTTCACCGAGGCAATGCTCCCGATTTCTTCTACAATTCCAGTAAACAAAGTAGTTTAATCTCCTTTCTAGAACCGAAGACACAGGCAAAGATATACTTAATTTTCGCGTAATTAAATATATGGAGAATGTCCGCTCTGTCATGGGGGTTCCATTGATAACGCACTGGTGTCTTTTCAGACAAGCACGCATGGCATACATGGATGCCGCTATTCAAAAAGTGAATTGGATTCTTTCCACCGTGGGGCAAACGGGTGGTAGGGAAAGGGTTGATAACACGGATTGTACGTAAAACAAATTCTTCGTATGGCGGAGGTGTGGACATTCGTTCATTATGTATAGTCATGTCCAATGCCAACTCAAAGAAGCGAAAGACAACCGGCGAGATTTGCGGCGACTTTCAAAATGACGTACACTTTCTTTCCGTAGATGATAAATTGACAAAATGCTTGATTCGACTGTTCGTTATACTTTATAAAAGGCCAGAAATTCCTCATTTTAAGGCAACTCCAAGAAGCCCGCTTTTTTTACAATCAGTAACAGCCAGGCATAACTGTGCCCATTGCTGATCCAAGTTGAAAGAGCAGAATTTTCAAGCATTGCACGCATATCCAAACAGCTTCTCCCATCCAGACTATCACTGTCGGTGCCGGAATTTCACCAGCTCCACCGTCTTCCAAGAAGGAAGGACGGGTCACGGACTGACGAGCGCTTGCTCGATCACCGTCGGTAAGGAATTTCACCTTGCCCCGAAGCGTTTTCTATGACGTACTGATTTTAAGTTAACATACTCCTTTAATTTAAGCAAAAAAAATTAGCTAAGACCTGGCTGAACGCTAACGGATTCTAAGAAAAAAAGACCGATAAAGGAAGTAAAACCCCAGAAAAGCACTGCCTAAATGCAGCGCTTTTCTGGGGTTACTCTCATGTTAAGGGGACGGAAGAATTTTTTTTGTTAATTATTCCCTTAAATCCTCGATGGAATCAATGTCCATATATTGCGGCACAACGAGACCCACTTTGACACCTTCCATATTGACACCTAGTTCTTCAAATTGTCCTTCGAATTTATCGGCGTATACTTTAGCCGTCAGGGGTAACCAAGCTGCAAGCGATGCATCTGCACTACCATCCGCTATTGCCGTCCATAACGGACCAGCCTCCACTTGCATTAAGGTGACGTTATGGCCCATATCCTCCAATACGAGTTTTATGACATTATGGCTTGCGATTTCACTATCCCACGCCACATACACTAGCTTGATCTTATCACCATCCACTTTGTCTACGCCTGCTGTCCATTCCGCCACTTTCTCTTCATTGGCATCGATCCAGTTTTGCGCAGCCACTTCCTCTCTTTCGCCTTCCTGGATAGCCCTCATCACTTCACTCATGTCTTCTTCCGTCCACTTGAACCGGGAAAGAATTTGGTGCGCTTCCGGTAAATCATCCGCTAACCCAAGTCTTCCGAGAGTACGGATTTGCTCTTCTCCCCCATACAATCCTAGTGGGTCTTCAAGAAATTTCAAATCGAATTCTGCAAACTTCCAATGCGGTGTCCATCCGATGACGATGATCGGCTGTTCTTTATCATAAGCCTTTTTCAATGCCGCAGTCATTGTCGCACCTGAACCGGAAACAAGATTCCAATCTGTCAATCCATATTCTTCAATCGCTTTTTCTGTGGTGGTCATAATGGCCGCACCTGGATCGATACCTATAATTTGATGATCAAGTGATACTCCGACCGATTTTTCCGTCCCCGTCTTTGCTTTCTCATCATTGTTGCCACATGCTGCAAGGCCTATCGCCAGCAAAGCCGTCGCTCCAAGTCCTACTAATTTTTTCGTTAATTCCATAATGTCATCTCCCCCATTACCTTCCCACTTCAAGCTTATTTGCTTTTGCCATTCAAACGGTATGTAAAACAAACAATAAAACCCGGAAAAACGCCACTACTTCTAGCGTTCTTCCGGGTTTATGATTCTAATTTCCCATCTACAAATGGAGCCGGAACCCCTCTGCTTATTCCTTCAAGTCTTCAATCGAGTCAATGTCCATATAACTTGGAACGACGAGACCGATTTTAACCCCTTCCGTATGGGTGCCGAGCTCTTCGTATTTACCTTCGAATTTATCAGCATATGTTTTATGCGTGAGCGGTAACCATCCCGCAAGTGTTGCGTCCACACTGCCATCTGCGACCGCTGTCCACATAGGGCCTGCTTCCACTTGTGTTAAAGTAACATCATATCCCATGTCTTCCAAGACAAGTTTCATGACATTATGGCTTGCGATTTCACTATCCCATGCAACGTAGGCAAGTTTGATTTTATCGCCATCCACTTTTTCTACGCCTGCTGTCCATTCTGCTACTTTCTCTTCGTTGGCATCGATCCAATTTTGTGCAGCTACCTCTTCTTTTTCACCATTCTGGATGGCAATCATGACTGAGCCCATATCATCTTGGGACCAGTGGAAGTTTGAAAGGATTTGGTGTGCTTCCGGCATGTCTTCCGCAAGTCCGAGTCTCCCGATGGAGCGGATTTGCTCTTCCCCACCATAAACGCCTTTAGGATCCTCTAGAAATTTCAGATCAAATTCAGCGAATTTCCAATGCGGTGTCCAGCCTGTCACAATGATCGGATCTTCTTTGTCATATGCTTTTTTCAAAGCAGCCGTCATCGCTGCACCTGAACCGGATACAAGATCCCAATCCGTCAGTTCATATTCTTCAATCGCTTTTTCAGTCGTTTCCATAAGGCCAGCTCCCGGATCGATGCCAGTAATTTTATAGTTCACTGATTCGCCGACAGATGTTGACGTTCCTGTTGCTGCCCCTTCATCTTCTGTCTTTCCGTCATCGTTGCCACATGCTGCAAGACCAAGTGCAAGTAAAGCTGTTGCTCCAAAACCTACTAGTTTTTTTGTAAGTGTCATGCTGTAGTTCCCCCTTGTTTTTTCTTACCGGCGTGCTGGGTGATCCGATCCAAGATAATCGCCACAATGACGATTGCCAGACCGGTTTCGAAACCGACGCCTGTTTTTAATTGTGTGACTGCCCGGTACACTTCTTCACCGAGCCCGGGTGCACCGACCATTGACGCGATGACAACCATCGATAATGACAGCATGATACTTTGGTTGACTCCTGCCATAATTGTCGGTTTAGCGAGCGGAATTTGCGTTTTCCATAATCTTTGCCATGTCGTCGATCCGAAAGCTTCCGTCGCTTCAATCAAATCTTTCGGCACTTGCTCGATTCCGAGCATTGTCAAACGGATTGTCGGCGGCATCGAGAAGATGACGGACGCAACAACCCCCGGTACAACTCCGATATTGAAGAAAAAGATCGCTGGTAACAAGTACACGAATGCCGGCATTGTTTGCATCAGATCCAAAATGGGATTGATGATTTTCCTAACCGTTGCTTGTTGGGAGCCCCATACCCCGATCGGAATACCGATGAGAAGTGCGAACAATACGGATGTCAGCACAAGCGCGAGCATTTGCAACATCGGATACCAATAGCCCAAATAATCAATGAACAACAGCCCGATCAATGAAAATAAAGCAATACGACGCGTAGAAATAAACCACGCCAGCAAGGAGAATAGAACAGCAAGCAGAATTGATGGCACCATATTTAGCCACTCCACTGACCCTTCGACAATCCCCGCAAGAAAACCTGATATTCCATCAAAAACAGTCCCAAATGTATCTACAAGCCAATCGACACCATCATCGATCCAATTTGCGAATGGAAGGCGAGGAAGTAAGTTATCCAATTGACTTCACCTCCGAATCCGATTCTTCGTTGAGATCGACTGCACTTTCACTTTGTGAGCGAGAATCAATCGTCTCGTCAGTTTCAATGGACGCAACTTCTCCATTGTTATTGATAAACTGTTCGTCGCCAGACAATGCGCCGATCAGTGCACCCCGAATAATGATGCCTTGTAATTTCTTCGCCTCATCTACAACCGCTACAGGAACGGTAGCCGTTGAAACGGCATCAAATAATTCCGTTAAGATGGTATCTGCCGAAAACATCGGCACATCTGAATTGAGGACTTCATTAAGCGTTTTACCTGCATCAGCTGCCTCCGCAGCATCTTGCGCCGTCACCGCACCAAGTAGCCGATTCCCTTTATCCACAACGTAAATCGAAGAGATACGGAGCCGTTTCATAAGGCGCAAGGCTACACGCGGTCCGCGGTCCACTTGAACCGTATCCGCCTTTTTCATAATATGGCCTGCCGTCAATACTTTGGATAAATCGACATCTTCGACAAACCGTTCAACATACTCATTGGATGGGCTCATCAATATCTCTTCAGGTGTCCCGATTTGAACGATTTCTCCATCCTTCATCAGAGCGATGCGATCTCCTATTCGAAGAGCCTCGTCTAAATCATGGGTGATGAAAATGATCGTTTTCCCCATATCATTATGCAACTGCAGCAATTCATCTTGCATATCTTTCCGGATCAATGGGTCAAGTGCACTGAATGCTTCGTCCATTAGCAGAATATCCGGACCGTTTGCAAGGGCTCTCGCAAGACCGACCCGCTGTTGCATCCCGCCACTCAATTGGTTCGGATATTGGTCTTCATATCCTGCAAGACCGACCAATCTTAACGATTCTTTAGCCTTCGCTTGGCGTTCGGCTTTGGCAACCCCTTGGATTTCCAGGCCGTACTCCGTATTTTCAAGAATGGTCTTATGCGGAAAGAGCGCAAAGTTTTGGAAGACCATTCCGATTTTTTTTCGTCTCACTTGGCGGAGCTGTTCTTTGTTCATACTGACAATATCTTCTCCGTCCAATAGGATGTTGCCCATCGTCGGGTCGATCAAGCGGTTCAGCATTCGAACCAGTGTCGATTTCCCACTGCCGGACAAACCCATAATGACAAATATTTCACCTTCATACACTTCGAAGTTCGCGCTTTTGACACCAACTGTCGCGCCGGTCGCCTTCAAAATCTCTTGCTTCGTCTTACCTTCATTGAGCAGCTGCGCCGCCCTCTTACTGTTTTTGCCAAAAATCTTCGTCGTGTTCTTCACTTCGATTTTTTTACTGGCAATCTGTTCACTCATCGTTCCACTCCTCAATTTAATCAATTACGCCTCGGCATAATTGCGTCCGGATTTTGAAGTGAGAATCGAACAACTAAGGGTTCGATTGGCAATTGATGCCTTTCAAAATCTCTGACTCCGCCGGAGGCTGAACTTATGAATGTTTACTAGTATAGCTGTAATATTTTCGTAATACAACCGTTTCGACAAAATAAATCGTTTGTACGGAAAAAACTGTACGAACTAAAATAATTATAAATTGCTTTTTGAGAAGGGATATATTACGCTATCATGGAGAATAACTGTTTAGACTGCAGACGTTCTAAATAGTGAAGGAGTAAAGTTCAATGGATGGTAAAGAAAGACTTGAAAAAGCCCGTGAGCGGATTATCGAAACAATTGCACAGAACATACATTTATACGGTCTCACGCCTTCTGCCGGCAGACAATATGGCACGATGTATTTTCATGACGAACCATTGACATTGGATGACATGACCGAAAAACTCGGAATGAGCAAAACGAGCATGAGCACTTCTGTCAGGGCATTATCCGATTTGAAACTAGTAGAGCGTGCTTGGAAAAGAGGCGTTCGAAAAGATCTGTATCAAGTGTCCGACGATTGGTATCAAAGCTTCATCGATCTTTTTTCAATCAAGTGGAGACGAGCCGTATCATTGCACACAATTGCAGTGCGAAGATCACTGAAGGAACTGGAAGATATTGTGAAAGATCCGGACATTCCAGATGAAGTAAAAATGGAAGCGAATACCGATATGGAAAAATTGCTTTACATGCGTGACTATTACGAATGGCTCGATCGGCTTGTCGATGCATTTGAAGATCATGAAATCTTTAACCTTGTACCAATAAAAGAAAAATCTGATGATAAATAAAAAAACAAGTTGGTGATCGAGAAATCTGACCGCCAACTTGTTTCTTTTTTATTTATTATAGCCATTTTCGCCATAAGGCTGGAGACGCTCAACCCATTTCCCGAGTAGTTCTTCAAGGATTTTCTTTGTGTTTTTCCCCTTCCATTCCTTTTCGTCAACGGTTTCCAATATGCTGAACTCAAACTGATCTTTTCCCTGCTCATTCCAATCCTTCTGTAGTTCTTTATTTGTATGGGTATCATTGTTCAACATGAATTTCAAACCGTTCAATGTTTTAAAGTTCGGCGTAGAACCGACGAAAATCTTTCCGTTCTGTAGATTTTTAATTTGAAAAATCCCGTAACTCACTTTTTCTTCTTTTGCTTGCAGTTTCATCTCTTTTTTAAAATCCATCTTTTCATCCTCTTCCTCTTCAGTCATTGAGACTAAGCGATACTCGCTTCCCTCATCATTTCGAGACAGGAAACCCCGGTCAACCAGCTCCCGCCGCAACAGCATATAATCTTCATAAATCTCTTCCAATAAGACATTGACTTCTTTTTCCTGATAGACTTTTTTCGGTTTGAACAGCGTTGCAACTTCTGCCAGCAATTGCTCTTTTTCATACTCTTTCAGACGATAGGCTATCAAACGTCCATCCTCCTCGGAGAAATAGCGCTTCAAGTCTGCTGGCGGTTCGAATGTCTTTTGGATTTCAGCATGTGGATCCGGTTCAATTGTTTCTTCTGCTTGTTGCCGTTTCAATAAATTCATCAAAGCTAACAGCGTTTTTGCTTGTTTTTCCTTTTTACGTAGTGCAAATCGATGATTCCGGATTGTCGACATGCTACCGATTTTTAAAGCCTGTTGGATTTCTTTATCTGTTTTTCCTTCGTAAATCAAAGCAAGCAATTTCGATTGCTGATCAGATAACCCCGTATGATCACGGCCGCCAGCAAGTAGCACATCAAAAATAGACCCATGTACACTCTCGATATGATGTTCCATATAGCGCCAATCTTCATACAGGACATTTTCAACGGGATAAATAACCCCTTTCGCAACCTTTTCCGCACAAAACAGGCAACGATAAGCTTGTCGCTCTTCTACATAACCCTTTTCCAATACATCAATAGGATAATCTTCAAGCAGATTCATCATTATATAAACACCTTTCAACTTCGTTTATAAATACATAGACAATTATACATTACGTCTATTTTATTAACAAGAAAAACCTCAAAAAAACCGCATCCTTATCAGATACGGTTTTTGTTTCCTATTTCGTTATCGTCGCTTCCAACCCCACCACCACATTGCCTTGAATTGCACGGCTGATCATACAGGATGTTTCCGCTTTTTCTGCAAGCCTTAAAGCAAGGGCCTCGTCTTTTGCCGTTGCATCCGACTTCAAAACGATTTGCGGTTTATGAATGATTTTCTTATACGTAATGACGCCCTTCGTCACATCGACAACGCCGATTGATTCCATCGTCAAGGCTTCCTTGCCCAATTTACTGCGCTCCATCATTGCTGCTAGCGTAATGATATAGCACGTTGCCGCAGCCCCAAGCAACATTTCGTCTGGATTTGTTCCGACACCGGGACCGTCCATTTCAGGTGGTATGGACACTTTTGTTTTCAAATTCCCCGCATCAATTGTTCCGACATCATTCCGTAAACCAGGCCATTCCGCTTTCAAATGAAATAAATGCTCCGCCATGTCAATCGCCCCTTCCAAACACTTATTATACAATTTCACAAGCTTCTTTCCTAAAAAAACCTTCCCAGTAAAGCTCTCCGGGAAGGTTTGGTCCATTTATTCATTTACTTCAATCGTATACGTCTCATGCTCATGCAAATCGTGTTCATCTTCTACATGGATCTGGACTTGGTATGCTCCTGGCTCTGTAAACGTGTGCGCTGCAGCATATTCACCAGCTTTCGTTTCTTCAGCTTCTACCCAGGCACGTTGATCGGCATCCGCTTCGCTCCAAATTTCATAGCGGACTCGAGCCTGCTCGAGCGGCTTTTCGTCCAGCTCCAAATGCACGACTAAATCCGTCGCTTCATTCCCTGCGACATTTTCAGGTTGGACGAAATGCATAGAAAATCCGTCTGCATGCCCATGTCCGTGCTCATGCCCCTCTTCAGCATGCTCTTCATAATGGCCGCCATCACCAACGATCACTTCTTTGACCGGCATCGAATGCATGCCCCTTGCAGTCACGTGAACTTGAATGTGAAATCGTCCATCATAAGCGAATGAAGTTTCTGCTGTGTACAATCCTTCTTTTTCATCGGTCGCTTCAATTCTCACACTATCGTCTTTTTTGCCTTCTTCCCACACTTCAAATTCAACTTCATCGGCGTCTTCCACTTTGTCATCGCCTTGCGTCACAACAGCAGCCATCTTAACTGGTGCATTGACCTCCGCTTCTTCCGTTACCGTCAGATCGACAGCAATCGGAACAGGCATGTCATCGGCGGCGTCATTCGTTGGTGCGTCCTCCGCACAAGCAACCAATATACCCAATACGACAACCAACCAAACCGATCCGAACAGTTTTTTCATTCAAACCCCTCCCACATCGTATCGCTTAACGTACGTCGATAAGTTCGATATGATTATATAGGACAATTTAGAACTTACTGTGAAGTGGTCCTGACTTCACTCCTTTTTCACATCTATTTGAGATGCTATGCATACGTGTGACCTATATTTGAAAAGAGGTATTCTCATGAATCCAGTAACGATTATGATTATAGACGACGAACCACAGATGAGAAAGTTGATCCGTACTTTCCTTGAAAAAGAAGGATATGACGTTATAGAAGCAACAGACGGCCTCGACGCCCTATCTTTGATAGCGGAATGCCAGCCACATTTGATCATCGTAGATGTGATGATGCCCTATATGGATGGTTTTACAT
Organism: Sporosarcina sp. ACRSM; assembly: GCF_022346545.1. Lineage (GTDB taxonomy): Bacteria > Bacillota > Bacilli > Bacillales_A > Planococcaceae > Sporosarcina. The sequence continues at coordinate 267,693 of NZ_JAKRNU010000005.1, forward strand.
TTGCCAAGGAAATCAAGCGTACTTCTGCGGTCCCTCTCATTTTTCTATCTGCGAAAGGAGAAGAGTGGGATAAAATCCAAGGTTTGAAACTAGGCGGGGATGACTACATCGTCAAACCGTTTCTCCCGGGCGAACTAGTTGCAAGGATTGAATCTGTCCTTAGACGATCCTACCAACATAAGACCGAAGAAGATGTCCTAACAATCGGACCGCTTGTCATTGATAATGTTTCCCATACGGTTCAGCTTCATGACAAGCCCCTAAGTCTTACACGAAAAGAGTTCGGGCTACTCCATCTTCTCGCAAAAAACAAAGGACGGGTCTATTCAAGAGGACAATTACTACATCTCGTCTGGGGGGAAGAACATCAAAGCAGTGAGCGAACAGTCGATACCCATATTAAGACATTACGCATAAAAATGGGGAAAGATGGAGAGCTCATTGAAACTGTGTGGGGAATTGGCTACAAATTCGAGGTATAAGGGATGAAAAAACTAACGCTAAGTAGAAAAATCCTGCTCATCCTCGGTGCCAGCATCGGTTTCACTGTCCTGTTCTCGTTTTTCTTCATCCATTATTTATATTCAGAATTATATATAAAAAGCATTGAAGAATCGATTGTCTATCAAGGTAAACGAACGACTTCCCACTACCATTACGGCGAATTGAATGATGAGATCATTGAAAAAATCAGATGGTACAACATCATCTCGGAATATGAAATTATTGTGGTCAACAATTTGGACGATCTTTCATCCTATTTCCCTTACCAGGTCAATTATGAAACACTGATCGACGCAAACGATCGAGCCGCCTTGGAAAATGGCGCCTATATCTTTAAAGAAGGATTCGTGAAAGAATTGGATCGCGAAATCCTCGGAGCCATTTTCCCGATCAAAGGAGAGAATGAACTGCTGGGCTTCATTTATATTTACGTGCCGCTTGCCGCAGTCCAAGACGTCTTCCGAGGAAGCATTCCACTCCTCGTCGCTGTCGGTACGACATTTTTCTTTCTCCTCTTTCTAGTGATTAATCAATCGTGGCGTTCATTGTTCAAACCGTTGCAAGATTTGCAGCAACTTTCCTATGAAGTATCGAAAGGAAATTATTCCACTCGGATCGAAACGGATCGGGCTGATGAAATCGGACAATTGACAAAAGCATTCAATACAATGAGCCGTTCATTGGAACAGCAGGAAATACGGAAAAAAGAATTCACATCGAGTATTGTCCATGAGCTGAGGACACCTCTGACGTACATCGGAGGCTACACGCATGTCTTGAAGGAAAAAATCTATTCTTCCCCGGAAGAAGCCGAAAACTATTTGGCTACCATTGAAAAAGAGACGGAACGGTTGAGCAAGTTGATCAATGATCTTATTCAATTGAATCACCTGCAAGAAGATCTTTACATTATCGATAGACAACCAATTGCCATTGCTCAATTGGTACATGATACGCTGGCCTTGTTCGCAATCCATATACAGGAAAAAGAACTCAAGATCGAAACCGCCATCCAAGAAGACGTAATCATTAGCGGAGATCCGCAACGTGTTCAGCAGATTTTTTACAATACGATTGACAATGCTGTGAAGTATTCCGCTTTGAAAGGGACTCTCAAAGTTTCTCTGAGAGAAGAAGGGGATTTCGTCGAATTCCAAGTGACAAATGAAGGCTTACCTATCGACAAAGAAGATTTAGAACGGATCGGGGAACGTTTTTTCAGAACGGATAAGGCAAGGAATCGGACTACCGGAGGGACCGGTTTAGGACTATCCATTGTAAAAGAAATCATTCGCTTGCACAGCGGACAATTTAGGATTGCGAGTGATACCCAGACCGGAACGACGGTTACGATTCAATTACCAAGCTTTTCAATGACTGAAGGGAATGATTGAACGTGAATAAAAAAATCTATATCCTGAGTTCTGTTCTGTTGTTGACGGTATTATCCGCTTGTAGCACAACCTCCCAGCAGGGACGGCAAATTGAATCTTTTTCCTTTACCGATCAACACGGACAAACTTTCGGCTCCGAGCAATTGGCCGGAAAAGTATGGATCGCCAATTTCATCTTCACGAACTGTGAAACGGTCTGTCCACCGATGACGATGGAAATGGCAGCTTTGCAGAAGAAATTGGCTGAAAAATCCATTGAAGTTGAATTCGTTTCATTTACTGTGGACCCGCAAGTCGATTCACCTGAAGTGCTCCAAACATACATCCGTCAGTTCACAGATGATGTTTCAAATTGGCATTTGTTAACGGGTTATCCCCAAGATGAAATTGAATCGTTTGCAAGAGAACAATTCCAGACGATCATCCATAAACCTGATTCGTCCGACCAAGTCATCCACGGTACCAACTTCTATCTCGTTAATCAGCAAGGTCATGTCGTCAAAGAAGTGAACTACGTAGAGCCTTCTTATGCGGATGATCTCATGAAAGATATTCGCAAATTAGTGAATGGCACTCCTTTTTGAAAAGGAAAACACCTTTCAGATTGAATCTGAAAGGTGTTTTCCAATAAAGAGAATATTTAATTTTTCGGGGACTTTATTTTCGATCTTCAAACTCGATTTTTGTTCCGTCCTTGAATTTGATTTCCAACTCTAGTTCTTTATAATCCGCTGGTAATTTAAACACATCCATCACTTCTTGAATAGCATCCGCTTTGCTTGTCTGTTGTGTAATCGTCAGCTGCGCCACAAGCGGGTATAGTTCACTGAAAGCATCTGTCCCTTTCTTCTTCACCTGATTAAGCGAATCATCGATTTCGGCTTCAACAGAATTATTACTATGTTTCTCGAGCTCCGCTTCGTACTCCTGATGATCGGCATAGTCCACACTTAAGCTGAAATCCGCATACTCGATGTCATCCATTTTTTGTTGCATTTCATCCTGGCTCGCCGTGTTTTGCCCGGTCGTAGTGCCCGCATTGGTATCCGGTGTATTCGTCACGGATGAATCAGTCGATTCGGTCGATCCAGTCGTTCCATTTGTTGTTTCTTGACCACTCTCCCCCGTAGCCGGTTCGTTGACTGCAGGATCCGGATCATTTGTCGTTGTTCCGCAAGCACCCAGTACGAGCGCCAGCGCCATTGCAGAAATAGTAATGGGCATTTTCTTCATTTTATCTACCTCCTGCACACTGTTTTCCCCATTTGCTGAATCTTACACATGTATCATTGATTTTTTTGATTTTCTTTTAACAACAGACACATCATGATCGTGATGATGATAAATGCAACGAGTGCCAAAAATGGAATGGTGATAAACCCGAGCCAGTTGATATACTGTCCAGAACATGGAACACCGCTTGAACAGACACTGAATTCTTGCAAGCCAGGCATTTTTTGCAATGCATAATGATAACCGGAAACAAATAGGCCGATAATTGATATCGGAAGCCCATACAGGTAAATCTTCCGGTCATTGCTATAAAATGCAATGCCTAGAATTAGGACGAGCGGATACATCACAATGCGTTGATACCAGCAGAGCGTGCAGGGCACGAAGCCCATGCGCTCGCTGAAAAACAAACTGCCTGCCATCGCAATAATCGCAGTTATCCAGGCGAACAGGAGTGGTTTATTGACCATTCGCAGCCGCCTCTTCCACCATTTTCGTGAAATCATCCATCGTTTGTCCTTTGAATTCCTTGCCATCGATATAGATTGTGGGCGTAGAGGAAACCCCGAGACCTTTTGCGATATTCATATCCTGATTCCAAGGTTCTTTCCCTTTTCCTTCACGATAAGCCGTCATCACTTTTGCAGTGTCTTCCTCAGTAACCACGCTCGCTAACAGCGCTTCTAAAGTATCTTCCGTAAAGAGTGTCGATTGTCCTGTTTCTGAAGTTTGATTAGCAAACAGCAAGTTGTGGAATTCCCAAAACGGGTCATTCCCCAATTCCTCATAGACGGTTTCCGCGAACTGTGCCGCTGTCGTTGAATCCGCAGCAAGAAATGAGTAATTCATAAAGTAAAATTTCGCTTTTCCTGTTTGAATGACTTCTTCATAGATGACCGGGAAATTTCGATCATTAAAATTTTTACAACTTGGGCATTTGTAATCGCCAAATTCAACAATCTCAACAGGCGCCGACGCCTCCCCTATAAATGGTTGACCTGCAAAGTCGATATCGACCGACTTATTACTCACGTTCGTTAACACAATGATGCCGATTAAACAAACAGCAATAATCCCAACGAGCCAAAATATTTTCTTGTTCATCTTCGAACACTCCTAATTCAAACTACAACACGTAGTGTAATATGGTAAAAAATTTACGCAAGCGCGTAAATAAATAGAGCACTGATTAAACTAAAGACTGCTAGAGAAAGAATTGTCATCTGCATCGGAAGCTTCGGCTTGAACCCGTTTAATGGATTCAGCAAATAATTCATCCGATAATTGACCGATGTATCAGCAAATGATGCATAAGTGAAGCCCATGTTCTCAGGTTGTCCTGCTTTTAACATTTTCAACAATGCGCTGCCTAAATGGACAGAAGTCCCTTGTTGTTCAATCGCATATTCATCCGCTTGTAATTCTTTTATAATGCCATATTGCTGACTGAACCATTTTAAAATCGGAATATACCACATCGTTGCCGCACATAGGGTCATTAAAAAAATAGCCAACGGATCCCGATTGGTTTTATGAGCCATTTCATGGGTAATGACAGCTTTTAGCTCTTCTTCATTCAACAAGTTAATCAATCCTGTTGAGAGCACAATTTTAGGTCGCTTGAACCCCATTGTAATCGCCAGCGGAACTGGATGAGAAAAAATGAGGAAATCCTCTTGTCCTCCACTGTAATTTTCGTTCATTTCACTGGTGAGCTTGTTCTCTTTATATTGCTCAAAGCGTTTTTTCATATGTGACGCTTGAACCCATTGTGAAATGATTTTATAGATCGAAAATAGGAACGTATAAATGACAAGCGCATTGAGTACATATTCAAGCGAGCTTAGGCCGATCATTTTTAACCAGCTATGACAGACCGCTACAAGATTGAAACGGACATTCCATCCAGCCAGCATCGATAGAAGATAGTAGCCCATTTGAAACAAAATCGTTCCCGAAATCATAAGCGTAACGATGAACATCGTAGTAGAATGACGTTTGTGCATACGTTATCGACCTTTTTTCAATTCTTGGATTTTCTGTTCCAGCTTGGCAACAAGATCTTCATCGACCTCTTCAAGTGCATCCAGCATATGACTGACGACGACGTTCCCAAACTCGTCCATCAATTCGTTTGTCATTTCTTTCGATTGAGTATGTAAAAATTCGGCTCTTGACAGAACTGGCTTATACAAAGACGATCTGCCTTCTGCCCTTTTCTGCAAAATCCCTTTTTCCACTAATCGATTCATAACCGTCATCACCGTATTAAAATTCGTCAATTTTTCCCGGTCCAGCACTTGTTGAACCTCTTTGATCGTCATTTCCACATCATTCCATAGAATGTCCATGATCTTCGCTTCAAGCGGTCCGAAAAAGCGGTTCAACCCACTCTCATTCATTTTGAACTTGCGGATTTTCAACTGATTTTCACCTCACCCTACTCAGTGTAGTGCAATCATTTTAGCGAGTCAAGATAGGAATTGGACTTTTTGATTGATTAATCATTTTGTAACATTTCAGCTCTATATTTGCTTATGAAACGTTAGCCTTGTCCATTCATTTTCAAAAATAATTGTGCTAGACTGAATAGAAGATTAGGGAAAGGATGAGATTGTATGCAATACCTAACACTGAACAATGGAATTCGTATACCTCAACTGGGCTATGGAGTTTGGAAAGTACCGAATGAGGGAGCCGCAACCGCTGTAGGTCAGGCATTGGAAGCCGGTTACCGATTGATTGATACGGCTAAAATTTATGGCAACGAAGTGGGCGTCGGTGAAGCGTTAGCCGCTAGCGATATGCCGCGCGAAGATCTCTTCATCACAACAAAAGTGTGGAACAGTGATCACGGATATGAAAATACATTAAAGGCATTTGACGAAAGCCTTGAAAAACTGGGGCTCGACTATGTGGACCTTTATTTGATCCATTGGCCAACCCCGAAATACGATACATACGTGGAAACGTACAAAGCACTTGAAAAAATCTATTATGATGGCCGCGCTAAGGCAATCGGTGTTTGTAATTTCGAAATTGAACATTTACAGCGGATCCTGGATGAGTGCGAAGTAAAACCAGCAGTCAACCAAGTGGAATGCCACCCTTATTTACAGCAAAAAGAGCTGAAACAATTTTGTCAAGAACACGGTATTCTTCTGGAAGCCTATAGCCCACTCATGAATGGTACAAAAGTGATCGAGGACCCTGTGATTAAAGAAATCGCAGAACTACACAGGAAAACCCCTGCTCAGGTCATTCTTCGTTGGCATCTTCAAACAGATGTCATCGTCATTCCTAAAACAGTCACCCCATCCAGAATGCAGGAAAATCTAAATGTGTTTGATTTTGAATTGAGCGCATCGGATATGGATCAGATTGCTGCCTTAGATCGCAATGAGCGCAATAATTCAGATCCGAATGAAATGCATAAACGGTGAACAAATGCCGGATATTGAAACGAAGTAAATTTGTTTCAATATCCGGCATTTTCTATTGCTCTTTCCATGATAAAACGGTTAGGATAAGCTTAAGTTGATCAAACCTTGCTTGGAGGGAAATCACATGATCCATTCTAATAATGAGGCAATTGCCGCCCTGACCTATATCGTCGTGGAACGGATAATGGGCTGGTATGAGCAAACGACAAATCGTACTGAACATACAATCCTCTTATATCCGAATCGAATTGCAACCGCCAAAAACAAATTCAATTTAGAGCATGTACACGATCTATCCTATAAGCCATTTTCCGGTGGAACCGGCCTCTTTTATTTGCATACGCATCAAGGCGTATTTACATTTGAAATTGAAAGCGACCCCGCAGATTTCATCTCCGCCTATAAGAATTTGCGCAGCTAATCTACTGTTTTCCGTTATCAAATTGTTTAAAATCTCTTCTTCTGAGGTATATAAAGAAGGCACCAACAAATTTGGAGGGATTTTAAATGACAGTTAAACTGACAGTAGAAAATGCCGTACAAGCTAAAAAAGAAATTGAAGATTTGGTGACGCAAGGCTATACTCACGATGACATTTACATTTTTGCGCATGATAAAAAAAGAGGGAAAGACATCACGGATGCACTCGACACAGAAGAAGTCAGTATGAAAGAACAAGGTTTCCTGGATAGCATGAAGAATATGTTTTCTTCACGCGGTGACGAATTGCGCAGCAAAATGGAGGCAGCGGGCCTATCGAAGGAAGAAGCCGCCCGCGCTGAAAGCGAACTGGATGAGGGCAAACTTGTACTCATCGCCCAAAAATAAGGTAGGACGGGACAATCCATCTGGTTGGTATGGATTGTCCCTATTTTGTTTACCGTTTAACATTGTCTTACGGACAAGAGTATGTAACGAAAAAACGCATCCAGCTTTCGGATGCGTTTTTTTACTTCACTTTTTCTTTCTTAATCTGTTTACTTCTCAACTGTCCGCAAGCCGCATCGATGTCTGTTCCTTGTTCATGACGAACACCACAGTTGATGCCTTTTTTCTTCAGTGTTTCGTAAAATGCTTTGATCGCTTCCGGTGTACTGCGTCGATATTGGTCGTGTTCGTCTACCGGATTGTATGGAATCAAGTTCACATAGGATAAGTGACGTTTGTCGGCAAGCAATTTTGCCAATTGCTGTGCTTCTTCCACGTGGTCATTGACGTCATGTAACATGATGTATTCGAATGTGATTCTTCGGTTTTTGGATTCGAGATAGTAATCGATGGCATCCATCAACTTCTCGATTGGGAATGCTTTGTTGATTTTCATAATGCGTGAACGAAGTTCGTTATTCGGTGCATGCAAAGATACCGCTAAATTGATTTGGAAATCTTCTTCGGCAAATTCTCTGATTTTATGTGTTAACCCACTCGTTGAAACAGTAATATGACGTGCTCCAATGGAAAGCCCTTTTTGGTCATTGATGACGCGAAGGAAGCTCATCAAGTTATTGTAGTTGTCAAACGGTTCACCAATTCCCATGACGACAATATGGCTGACACGCTCGTCCAGCCCTTTTGCATCCAGATGGAATTGCACTTTCATAATTTGTTCGACGATCTCTCCTGCATCCAAGTCACGGTTTTTCTTCAATAGTCCGCTCGCACAAAAACTGCAGCCAATATTACAGCCGACTTGTGTAGTCACGCAAACCGAGTAACCGTAATGGAATTTCATCAATACCGTCTCAATCAGGTTGCCGTCCTGCATTTTGAATAGGAACTTGATGGTTCCATCCGCTGATTCTTGCTTAATGGATTGCTCCAATGTCTGGATCGCAAAGTTTGCATCCAACAGCTCAATTAGATCTTTATTTATATTTTTCATGTCAGCGAAGCTCGTTACACGCTTTTTGTAAAGCCAGTCCCAAATTTGCGCTGCACGGAATTTTTTCTGTCCTTGTCCAAGTAACCACTCAGTCAGTTGATCGATCGTTAGTCCATATATTGATTTTTTCATTAGGTAGCCTCTTTTCAATCAATTACGCCTCGGCGTAATTGCGTCCAGATTTTGAATTGAGCATAGCTCAATTAACTCCTTTCAAAATCTGTGACATCCGCCGGAGGCTTTATCTTCTTTCAGCAACTGGCACTTCACTTTCAGTACAAAACATTTGCTGAATGAAGATAAATTGCAATCCACACATTATACTACAGGAATTCGGTGATTGGAACAACTTTTTTCTATTCTTGAATGCAAAACGTCCCTCTCCGCAAAATGCATGACGGGAGAACGGACGTTGTGAATGCTAAGCTACACGTCTATCCAAATTCATCAAAATATTAAAGCCAAAGCAGAAAATCCCAATCAAGGTCAATACCCCACCAGTTGTAGCGATAGGAAAAAATACATCGCCCATACCAGAAATCGCCAATGCAATTGCAATCATCATTACAGGCAATCCAATATTATGAAGCCAAAAATGTACTTTTGCTAAACTAGTTTTCTCCAAGTTCGGATAATGATGATAAAATAACCCAATCAAAGCGAGCGACATCCATCCTAACAAACTGACATGCACATGCACAGTCGTCATATTAAAAATATGTGTAAACGACATATATAATCCGAATGAAACCCCGATCATAAAGTAGACGACAGAAATCTTCAACAATGTTTTTGCCATCGTTTCCTCACCTCCTATCGGTTCTTTCATCACTTCCTGTAAAATAATCATTTGTACTCCATTCTATGATTTGACCGCCCAATTATTGAGGAAATCTTCCTTGGAAATGAAAAAAGATACCCTATTTATAGAGTATCTCACTTCGATTGAACTGTATTGTTTGTGTCTTTTCCTGCCTTGATTTTCATAACAAGCGCCAAAATATTCAGCACACATAATACGGTGAAAAAGATTCCAAAACCGACTTGTCCATCTGAAAAACGGCGAAAGGCGAAATAAGCCATGAACAGCGTCAGCGCAATATCAATGTATTTAGAACGTAACAACAAACCAACCTCCCTGCTAAATATAGATTAAGTATACCAGTTTCTTTCACTTCTATCTCCAAGATTCCACAGAATGTAGGATTTGCGTAAAAAACAACTAGCAGTCTTTCAAATTCAAAGACTGCTAGTTGTTGATATGAACATTTATCTTCATTCAGCGGATTTCACAGATTTTGAAAGGAGTTAATTGAGCTTTGCTCAATTCAAAATCTGGACGCAATCACGCCGAGGCGCGATTGGCAGAAAACTTCCTATTGCTGGAGAATCCCTTTCAGTTTCCCAACAAACCGCTCCATCTGATCGTCTGTTCCGATGGTAATGCGTAAATAGTTATCAATTCCAGGCTTGTTGAAATATCTAACTAGCACGCCTTCCTTTTTTAATTTCTTATAAAGAGATTCTGCGGTTGCCGTTTCATGGGTGGCAAATACGAAATTCGCTTGGGAAGGGAGTACATGGAATCCAAGTTGCTCCAATGTCGCACTTACTTTTTCCCTTGTGGAGATGATTTCCGCTGTCGACTCCTTAAAATACGCTTCATCTTCAAATGCCGCTTTGGCCCCAACAAGCGCAAGCCGGTCCAATGTATAAGAGTTAAAAGAGTCCTTAATGCGAATTAATGCCTCTATTAACGTAGGGTTACCCATCGCAAAGCCGACACGTAAACCTGCCAACGAACGTGATTTGGATGTCGTCTGGACGACAAGCAGATTGTCATATTTCCGGATGAGTGATGCCGCAGATTCTGTCGCGAAATCGACATAGGCTTCGTCAATGATGACGACTTGATTTGGATTATTTTTCACAATGGCCTCGATATGCTCCAATTCAGCGTAAAGGCTAGTCGGCGCATTCGGATTCGGCAAAATGACGCCACCTTTGGACTGAAAGAACTGTTCTACTTGCAAAGTAAAATCCTCATACAACGGAACTTCTTCATAAGGAATATCGAATAACTTGGCATACACCGGGTAGAAGCTATACGACACGTCCGGAAAGCGAATCGGTTGCCCGGGTTCGAAAAACGCCATAAAAGAAAATGCTAATACTTCATCCGATCCGTTCCCGACAAACACTTCTTCTTTCGTAAGCCCGTACCGTCTGCCGATCGTTGTCCGCAATTCATCCGCAGTCGGGGATGGATACAGTTGAAGACTGCGCTTCATCTCTCCAAGCATCGCTTCTTGCACTTTCGGGCTTGGTGGATAAGGATTTTCGTTCGTATTCAATTTCACAATATCTTCCCGATTGTCCTGCTCTCCTGGCACATACGGCTCCGTCCGTTTCACCATAGTGCTCCAAAATTTACTCATCGCGCAACACTTCTTTCTTTGGACGCCTTTTCCGCAATACGTTTTTGACGTCTTCCACTGTCACACCGAGTTCTTCCATCAATACGAGGGAGTGATAGGTCAAATCCGCCAGTTCACTTGCCACTTCCGCCTTATCCCGATTTTTTGCGCCGATGACGACTTCCGTTGTTTCTTCCCCGACTTTTTTCAGGATTTTATCCAATCCTTCGCGGAAAAGATAAGTCGTATAGGAGCCTTCCACTGGATTATTGCGACGGTCTTTAATTTCAGCGACCACTTCTTGGACAACTTCTCGATTAGACGTTTCCTCTTCGAATGCCGTTTCATAAAAACAAGTTTCTTCTCCCGTGTGACATGCAGGTCCTTGTGGATCGACTTGTACCAGAAGTGCATCTTGATCACAGTCGAATAACAAGCGTTTGACCGTTTGGCGATTGCCCGACGTTGCACCTTTATTCCATAATTCCTGCCTGGATCGGCTGAAAAACCATGTTTCTTTCGTATCGATCGTCTTTTGCAACGCTTCTTTATTCATATAAGCAAGCATCAAGACCTTTCCAGTCCGGTCATCTTGCACAATGGCGGGAATCAACCCTTTTTCATCAAATGCCAAATTATCTATTTGTAAAGTCATCGTCCGTCATTCCTAACCGTTAAATTTTTCGTCCAAATAACTCTTCAATTCGCCGATGTTAATATCTTCGAAATGGAACACAGATGCCGCTAGCGCCGCGTCAGCTTTCCCTTCCGTCAATACGGTGTAGAAATGTTCAGGTGTCCCCGCCCCACCGCTTGCGATGATAGGAATATTGACGGCTTCTGCAATGGTTTTTGTCAAAGTAAGATTATAGCCATCTTTCACGCCATCTTCCCCGATGCTATTGACGACCAGTTCACCAGCACCTAGCTTTTCCGCTTTTTGTGCCCACTCAATTGCGTCGATTCCCGTATCTTCTTGTCCGCCCTTCGCAAAGACCGACCATTTGCCAGGAGAGACTTCGTTAACATCCATGGACAAAATGACGCGTTCAGAACCGAATCGTTGAGCAGCTTCTTCTATTAAAGAAGGATTATTGAGCGCGGCACTGTTAATGGACACTTTATCCCCACCCGCTGCAAAAATCTTTTCAATATCTTCAATGGTCCGGATACCTCCACCGACAATGAACGGAATCGGCACTTCTTTGGCAATTTCAGCAATCAAATCTAAGAAGATAGCCCGGTTCTTTGTAGAAGCAGCAATATCATAAAACACCAGTTCATCTGCACCGTCCGCTACATATTTCTTCGCCAATGTAAGGGGATCTGCTACCTCTTTAACATCCAAAAACTTTTTGCCTTTTACAACTTTCCCGTTATCGAAATCTAAACATGGAATAATTCGATTACTTGCCATCGTTGTCGTCCCCCAATAATTTAGTTAAAGATAGTTTCCCTTCATACAATGCTTTTCCGATAATAGCGCCGTATAGATTCAGTTCCCGCAGTTGCACGATATCCTCTTCTGTGGATACGCCTCCAGAGGCAATGATGTCAATACTGGATGCGCGATCCATCATTTCTAACTCCGCGAAATTAGGTCCTTGAAGCATGCCATCTTTTAAAATATCCGTATAGACGACAGTCCGGACACCGATTTCCGCTAACTCTTGGAGCAGATCAACCGCTTTGACATCACTTGTTTTTGTCCAGCCATCTGTCGCAACAAAGCCGTTACGTGCATCAATGGATACCGCTATTTTATCGCCATATTTCGCAACGGCCTCTTTTAGGAATTGCTGATCCTGAATAGCTGCCGTTCCAATAATAACGCGGCTAACCCCCGCCTCGATATGTGCGTCGATGATATCCATGGAACGAATGCCGCCCCCGACTTGTACAGGAATCGAGACGCTTCCCGCAATCGCTTGGATCGCTTCTTTATTCAAGGAATCGCCCGTTTTCGCCCCGTCCAAATCGACGACATGTATGTACGCCGCACCTTGCGTTTCCCATTCTTTTGCCATTGCTGTCGGTGAATCATTGTAAATGATTTCCTGATCGTAATCACCTTGGATCAGGCGTACACATTTTCCACCCCTTATATCAATTGCTGGAAATAAAATCATGATACAGCCTCCTGTTAAAAGTTAGTAGTAAAGTCCTGATTCGCCGATATCTTCGCACGGAACGCCGATAAACGATCTTCCACCGCCGATATCCCCACTCCGAACATTATTTTCCCTTATAATGTCCCTTTTGTAGACGGCACGCCTTTTACTTCTGGGTTAATCGCACTCGCCACCCGCAATGCGCGGCCAAATCCTTTGAAGATCGATTCGATAATATGGTGACTATTTTTGCCATATTGCAGATTGATGTGCAACGTCACTTTGGCGTGGCTCGTAAACGCGTGGAAAAACTCCTCGACCAGTTCTGTGTCGAACTCCCCGACTTTATCTTTCAAGCCTTCCACGTTATAGACGAAAAACGGGCGGCCGCTAATATCGATCGATACCGTCGATAAGGCTTCATCCATCGGCGTGGAGACCGTCGCATAGCGCTCGATCCCTTCTTTCGTCCCGATGCTGTCATAAAATGCTTGACCGAGCACGATGCCGATATCTTCGACGGAATGGTGTTGATCCACTTCGATATCCCCATCACAATCAACCGTCAAATCAAATCTACCGTGTTTCGTGAACAACGTCAGCATATGATCGAAAAAGCCAACACCTGTTGAGATATTTGTTTCTCCACTACCATCAATGGCGAAGTCCAAGTTGATCTTCGTCTCCGCCGTCTGTCTTGAAATCGATTTACTCCGCATGTTAATCCGCCTTTCTCACTTGAATCGAATGAGCGTGAGCCGTTAAGCCTTCCGCATTCGCAATGGTAATAATATCATTTGCCACTTCTTGCAGCGCTCGTTCATTGTAATGAATAATACTTGATTTTTTCATAAAGTCATAGACGCCAAGTGGCGAAGAAAATGCCGCAGTCCCACTTGTTGGCAGCGTATGATTCGGTCCTGCCATATAATCGCCCAATGCTTCAGGGGAATAGTTGCCGAGGAAAATGGCTCCCGCATTGCGAATGAACGACAACTGTTCCATCGGATTGTCCACCATCAGCTGTAAATGTTCCGGAGCCAGCTCGTTGACAAACTGGAATGCTTCCTCTAAAGAATTAACCAAAATGATTCTTCCGTTATCCGTAATCGATTGTTCAATGATCGCCTTACGATCCGCTTGTTCAATTTGTGCTACTACCTCTTGTTGGAGCGCTTCCGCAAAAGCTTTACTCGTCGTCACACAAATCGCCGTCGCACGCTCATCATGCTCCGCTTGCGACAAGAGATCCGCCGCAACAAATTCCGGTACTGCACTGTCATCCGCCACGACGCAAATTTCACTTGGCCCCGCGATCATATCGATGGCAACGTCTCCGAATACCCATTTTTTCGCACGGGCGACAAATGCATTACCTGGTCCTGTGATTTTCATCACCTTTTGCACGGTTTCCGTCCCATAGGCAAGTGCTGCAATCGCTTGAGCTCCGCCGATCTTATACACCACGTCCACTCCCGCTTCTTGTGCGGCGACAAGGACATGCGGGTTCACCGTTCCGTCCTTCTGAGGCGGCGTCACCATCGCAATGCGCCCAACACCAGCAATTTTCGCTGGGATGGCATTCATCAGAACAGTCGATGGATAAGCCGCTTTTCCACCCGGTACGTAGATCCCTACGCTATCTAAAGGGGTCACTTGCTGACCGAGTAAAATACCTTGTTTTTGCTGGATAAACCAAGATTTTTCTTTCTGCTCTTCATGGAAAGCGGTAATCCTTTCCTTCGCTTTCTGTAATCCGATGCGGAACTCTTCCGTCACCTGTTCCTGCGCTTGCTCAAATTCTTCTGGCGATACTATCAAGTCTTTCAAACGGACACCATCAAATTTTTCCGTATATTCTTTTAGAGCTTTATCGCCCTGTTCACGTACTGTTTCGATAATTCCAAGTACAGTTTTATCCAGCTCAAAATCATGTTGCTGAAACCCGGTTCCTTGCTTCTGTTCTACACTGTATTGCTCCATCATTACGATTCTCATACGCCTTCACTCCAATGCTGCTTTCAAATCCCCAATGAATTGCTGGATTTGACTCGTTTTCGTCGCATAGCTCGCTTTGTTGACAATGACTCGGGCACTGACGTCCGCAATCTTTTCAAGGACGACTAAGCCATTCTCTTTTAACGTCGTTCCCGTCTCAACGATGTCTACAATAACATCTGCCAATCCAATAAGAGGCGCCAGTTCAATCGATCCGTTCAATTTGATCGTCTCGACCCGGATACCTTGCCCGGTGAAATAGTCTTTGGCGATCGTCGGATATTTGGAAGCGACCGTTAACGGGGCACCATTTGTAAATTCCTTCTCAGGAAAGCCCGCTACGGCCACGATGCATTTGCCGATGCCAAGATCCATCAATTCATAGACATCGACCGGATCTTCCATAATCGTATCCTTGCCGACGATTCCGATATCCGCGGCACCGTTTTCGACGTATGTCGGGACGTCAACCGCCTTAACGAAGATCAGTTTCACTTTGTTGTCATCATCATAAATCACGAGTTTTCTACTTTTATCATGGTAATCGGAAAAGCGGATGCCGACTTGTTCAAACAGCTTCATCGCCCGATCCGCTGTCCTTCCTTTTCCCATGGCAATGGTCAATTGTGTCATTTAAATCGTTGCTCCCTTCACTCCAACAAGTAAATCGACGAGCTCATTCAAATCTTTGAAATAGATCGTTTTTTCTTTATAGAAAAGCGCGTTCTTTTCCGCTTCCAAGCGGATTGTGCAAACACTCTCTTGCCTGATCTCCTGCTCTTTTCGTGCGGGCAATGACACGACACTATAATTCCGCTCCCGCAACTCATTCGCGATGGCAATGGCTTCCGCTAATTGTGTTGGGTCATAGATGATTTTCACATCAATCAACGAGCGGGAAGAGATGTCCCTGCTTTCCGTTGCTTTGACGAGCGACTCGATTTCACATGCAAATCCGATTGCCGGCAGCGTTGCCCCAAATTCATCCCCTAATCGATCATAACGGCCGCCCATTAAAACCGGTTTGCCAAACCTTTCCACAAACCCTTGGAAAATCACACCAGAGTAGTAGTCCATATGATTGATCAGCCCTAAATCGATGATGATATATTGATCCAAGCCATACATTTTCAAGACGTCGTAAACGGCCATCAAATAATTCAGTGTCTCTTGCATTTCCTGTGACAGGACGACCCCTTTTGTCCGTTCATAGACCTCTTTTGGATTGCCATATAGAAAAGGAATCTGTTCAATGATGTCCCGCATTTCACGATCAACGTCAAGACTTGCTAGATAGGGGCCGAGTTCAACGACATTCTTCGCTTGAATCAAAGCTTTCAATTGATCGATCTGTTGCTCCGTCAGCAATAATTTTCGGATGATTTCCTGGAAAAATGCCGCATGCCCCAATTCGATTTTGATATCTAAAAATCCAAGATCTTTCATCGTATGACAGGCAAGAGCAATGACTTCCGCATCCGCTTCTGGTGAACTTTGACAGAAATATTCAATCCCAGCCTGTGTGCTTTCGATACTTTCATTGCGTTCGATTTGCTGCCTGAACACTTCTTGTACGTAAAAATAGCGAAGTTCACTTGTTAAAATTGGGAAATTTTGTGCTAGCTCCCGCGTTATCGGAATCGTGACATCCGGACGCATGACGAGCACTTCCCCGGTTCGATCGATCACTTTCACCATTTCATTTTGATTGATCGAGCTATTTACTTTGGAGTATAAATCGTATTGTTCGAAAGCGGATGTTTTAATGCGCTTATAGCCGTATGTTGTAAAACGCTTATGGATCGTTTTAATAATGCGTTCGAACTTTTCATTTTCACTTAACAGCATTTCAGGATATACTTCGTTTTTGACCATTTCTGCCACCCTCGCTTTATCACTTTACTAGACTAAAGTTATTTAGTACTATAAAGGTATAGACAACAAATGTCAACAAGGGAGATGAATTTTTTGTTTGATTATCACATGCATAGTTCGTTTTCTGCGGACTGCACCGCATCCATGGAAGAAATGATCGAAGGCGCGATTCGAAAGGGGCTCACTGAGATTTGTTTCACGGAACATATCGATTATGACTACCCTGATGATACTATCGTCTTCGATTTTGATAAAAAAGATTACGATCGTAAAGTGAAAGAATTGCAAGCGAAGTATGAGGGGCGTTTGCGCATTAAAAAAGGAGTGGAAATCGGAGTACAGCCTCATCTACTCGGTCAATATGAGGCGTTGTTGGACAAGGAAACATTCGATTTCATCATCTGCTCCATGCACACAGTCGAAAAGAAAGGCCTGCATTACGGCGATATTTTCATCGGCAAGACAACGGAAGAGGCATTTTCGGCTTATTACGACGAGTTGCTTTATTGTGTAAAAAACTTTAAGCAATACAATATACTGGGGCACGTCGATTTGATTAAACGCTATGCAAAAGAACGGGTTGACAATGATTTTCACGCAGTACTGACGGACATTTTCAACATTATCATTCCGGAAGGGAAGGGCATCGAATTGAATACGTCAGGTGTCCGTTACGGATTGTCGAATGGCATGCCAAGCGATGATATTTTGAAACTGTACAAACAATGTGGGGGAGAAATCATAACACTTGGATCGGATGCCCATAATCCCGAAGATATCGCATTCCAATTCCGCGAATCCCTTGAATTGTTCCAGTCGATCGGTTTCCGCTACATAGCAACGTTCGAAAATCAAAAACCGACATTCCATCCAATTTCCAGCCTATTCTAACCCTTGATCGGTTGTATACGAATGGCCGATTCGTGGAAAATTGGAAATGAAACTTTATACTAGGGGCTTTCGTATAGAACTATATCCAAAGAACGAGGTGAGAGGATCATTGGCAGAATCACAGGAATGGTTACTAGAAGAATTAAAAACGATTGAAGCTTGGGAAAAAGACCAAAATGATCTATGGTTTTGGGAAAAAATCGGACGTTTACCGTTTAAAATCATCGATAGATGGACCCCTGCATTTATCCAAAGGAAAATTGGCGAGCTGCTGGATGAACTCGGTCAATACATTCAAACGGGCGGGAATTATTTAAGCTCGACCGCTAAAATCCCGTCCTATTATTCTGATTTAGCTGTGACAACAGTAGAGGATGTGAAAAAACTTTCGATTTCAGCAATGGACGAAGCCGCGGAAAAGATTACCGTCAATCGAAAAAACATCGCAATGATCCAAGGTGCCAGTACAGGTGTCGGTGGCATTTTCACTTTAACGATCGACATCCCTGTTCTCCTCGGACTGCAGCTAAAAACATTGCAGGATATCGCCATTTGTTATGGCTATGATCCGAGTGTAAAAGAAGAACGGCTGTTTATCGTTAAATGCATGCAATTTGTCTCCGCTGATATCGTAGGAAAACAAGCGATCCTAGCACAATTGTCTCAATTCGATCAACACGATGAATCCGTGAAGCGGGAAGTCCTATCGGAACTTCAAGGTTGGCGTGAAGTCGTGTTCAACTTCCGGGATCAATTCGGCTGGAAAAAACTTTTTCAAATGATACCTATCGCAGGGCTGTTATTCGGTGCATTTATCAACCGATCTGCGGTGAACGATATCGCAGAAGCCGGCAAAATGCTATACCGGAAAAGAAGGATTATCGAGCGGATCCAATACGAGGAACTTGCCTAATGCTTGTCTTTCCATACAAAATAGCCACTGGCCATGCATTCATTCTAAAAAAGAGTACCCTTCAGCAGTTAAAGGGTACTCTTTTGGTATTATATCTCATGATTCCGCGCTCTTATTTCCCCATAATCAACGTTTTCACAAGGGCAATGCGCTCCCGGGCGTTTGATTTTGCTTCTACTACTTTCGGTGTTTTGGCTGCCACTACATCGGGTGTGAGATGCAAGCTTTCCGCAATTTTTTTCGCTCTTGCCAGATGGAAATCACTCGAAATGATCGTGATGGCATCGACGTCAGCCGGCAGAAGTTTTTTCGAGAAAAGAATATT
The DNA here is from genome assembly GCF_022346545.1 of Sporosarcina sp. ACRSM. Lineage (GTDB taxonomy): Bacteria > Bacillota > Bacilli > Bacillales_A > Planococcaceae > Sporosarcina. The sequence continues at coordinate 286,679 of NZ_JAKRNU010000005.1, forward strand.
TTCATAGGTCGAAGTAGAGGCTGTTTCCAAAATGAGCCGTTCTTCCGCAATGCCATTTTCCGTTAAAAACTGTCTCATTGCTTCCGCTTCGCTCATCGGTTCATCCGAGCCTTGTCCCCCCGATAAAATCAGTGTCACATGGGGATATTCGTTCGCATAGGCCAGCGCAGCATCCAAGCGATATCGCAAAGACAGTGACAGACTATCTTTTTTCACTTTTGCCCCCAAAACGATCGCATAGTCGTTCCGACCGTCTGCTGACGGTTCCAAACCATCAGCGATCCATTTCCCCGTTATCCACCAACCCAAAATACCGAGGGCAACAACGAGTAGACAGACGAACATTATGATTTTCCTTGCTTTAGTCATGTGATGACCTCAACTGCCACGCCTTTTTCCTTCAGTAATTCCGTGTAAAATGGATCTTTCCCAATTGAATAGACACGGTCGCAAATATGGGTGATTTCATCCATATCATGCGATGTATAAATGATCATTTTGCCTTCGTTTTTCGCTAAATTATGCAAATATGTACCGATTTCCGTTTTCGATTTGAGATCAATGCCAACTGTCGGTTCATCCAACAATAGCAAGATCGGATCGTGCAACAAACTGATGGCCAAATTCAACTTTCTTTTCATACCGCCTGATAAGGACTGAACACTTTCTTTCCAATGCGTTAGTTGCATATCCAAGCACAGCTGACGGCACTGTTCTTGCGACCGTCTTTTCCAGGACAGCTTTTCAAAAAACAACATATTCTCTTCAACCGTGAACTCTTCCCAGATCGAAATATCTTGCGGCACATAGCCGATTTTCTTGCGGATTTTCTTACGATCATTTCGATAGGAAAGTCCTTCTAATTGGATATCGCCTTCTGTCGGTTGCATGATGGTTGCCAATAATTGGAGCAAGGTCGATTTTCCCGCGCCATTTTCGCCGACAAGGCCGACAATTTCCCCTTGCTGCATTTGAAATGACAGTTGATCGATAACGGTCTTTTCCTTATACTTTTTCTGAAGGTCAGACACTTCAAGCATATGATTTTCTTCCTTTCTGAAACCATAAAATCAGCAAAACAGTCAGCGCAATCAGCCATGCAGCCGGGATCGTCTCGCTTAACAAGGCTTGCACTGGGCTAAACAGTTCCACCCATGGCCATTTACGCGTAACACCTTCCAATGGGATAATGGCACCACCCCCGACGATGAGAAACAAACTGACTGCCGTTCCACTTATATAGTAGAAAAACGATTGGGTAAAAACAGTCGCCAGTAAAAACGCCAGCAAATTAATAGTGAGCCGGAACGCTAACAGTGAAACGATTCCCATGAAGGTGATGCTCTCCTTATAGAAAGTCGACAACAGCAAAACTGTGGTGACATCCACGATTACGAGTAACCCTGTGTAAAGCCAGAATGTGCCGAATGCATATGCTTTAAAGGGGAGTTGTGCAAAATGCCAACGAGGCCGTAGTGATGGTCGATTTTCTTTGACGATCCAATCAAACAAGAAAAATGTCATCAGCAATGCAAAAAACGACCAGACGCCCTTTATAGACAATGATGACACCGATTGTTCTTCTCCAGCGTCTGTTTGGGCGTAAAAGGTAAAGCTTGTTTGCAGCAACGCTTTGTTTTGCTGCCGTTCCTGACTGCTTACAATGATATCAGAATAGCTCCATTCGTCTTCCATGCCATGCTCTTTGTACAATTGTCTGATAACAAATGCAGCTTTGGAACGGGCCGCATCTTGCTGGGCAATGGAAGCGATTATTTCCACAACAGTACGGTAGGCAAACGACCGATTGGAGGAATACGCTTCAATCAGCTGATTGCGCCGATTCGCCAGTATATGATCCTCATAACCTTCCCGGATGACAAAGACGCTATCCAGCTCATGCTGTTCCAATTTATGCAATGCTTCTTCAAACTCCATATAATGGATCAACAGCAATTCCGACTGGGCAATCTCTTCAACGAGATGGGTGACCATTTCCGTTTCCTCTTCGACGACAAGTGCGATCGGCACTTTCGTTTCTGCTTGCCACGCCCCCACACTTTGCAACACCACATATGTCATGATGAGTGGAAAAAACAACCAATACAATAGACTTTTCCATTCTTTTTTCCATCGCATCAGCCGAGTCGTTACAATTATTGTCAACGTTTCCACCCCTCTTTCAGGCGTGTTGAACACCATACAAACACCAGACCGGAAATGGCATAGACCATGAGCGCCGTAAAGTCCGCATAATTCCGGCCTTCCAGCACAATATCGATCATCCAACGCATGCTTTCATAAGAAAACAAATACGGTAATAGCCCTTGCACCGCTTGCGGAAAATACAAGGTCGGAATGAGCGCACCACTCGTCAAAATCATCAGGAACAGAAAGAGACTTTGTAAGAGGAGCCCCATTTTGCGGGATGTCACCCAAACGTCGATCAGGGCCGCACCTACTACAAACAATAGGCCATAAAGCGCAGTGAACAAGCCAAAACGGCCATAATCGATTGCAAACAGTTCAAAACGCACAACTCGATCAATGATGAAAAACAACACAGCTGCTAGGATGAGGCTATAGGCTAACACAACGAGCATGCGTGCGAAAACCCGTTGCCAGAGCGTCACACCAAATAACTGCATCCGCACGACCATCGAACGATGTTCCTCTTTTCCTAGCACACTATAAATAGCGAGAAGCCATACAGACAACACGATAAACCAGCCTGCTAAAACGTAATAATGCTTCGGTGATGACGTTGCTACATTCGTGATGACTTCTTCATCAAGCAATTTATCTTTTCCTAATGTATACAACGTAAAATCCATAAACTGCTGAAACATTAATTCCTGACGTTCCTGCTTTGACAAATCCGTCTTTTTCGCATAGTCATTGATTGTCAGGATATTGGCTTGTGCCGCCGCGATATAGCGGGTCATACTCTCCACCAACTCTTTCACGACAAAGCTTTCGGTCTGCTTAGCTGGATTCCCGACAATGGGGATTGTTACAGACTTCCCCTCGTACAAATCCGCGGTAAATCCTTCTGGAAATGAAAAATACGTACTGATTTCATTGCGCTCCATCAGTTCTTCCGCATCCGCTTCGGTTAGCGAAACAAATTGCAGGAAAGGGTTCCCCGTAGCAGTCTCTTCCAAAAGCATTCCGAATAGCATGGACTCCTTCGTCTGATCCTCATCGACCAAGGCAACCCGAATCGGTGAATTTTCCTCTGGTAGGAGCAAACCCGCAACCAACCCTAACAATAGGCCGATTAAAACAATCGGAAATAGAAAAAGAAGAAGAAGGGTTCCCCACTTCTTCTTCAACTGTTTATGATATTGTTGCATGAAAAATAATATTCTTCCAATGGACAGCATCTCACTCAACCCTTAAAAATCGTATAGTTCTCCTTCGACCTCGCCCATTAAGCTATAGAGCCAACCTTCGAACTTCCTGCCGAGATCATATTCAACAAACCTTTGCAATTCGTTCATATCCATTTCACCGATTTTCACCGTATCATCCGTTTCTTCCGGCATCTCGACTTGTTTTACAATCTTTCCTTGCTGTTTCAACATCAGATTGAACGGGGTTTCTCCGATACTCTTTTCGCTGACCGTAAATTCATGATCTACTTTCACTGAATCTTTTTCATACGTAGCGTTCCCTCTCCAAATGACAGCCGGGTCGATTTCGCCATCTGTCAGCCCAAACGAACGGGTAAATGTGCGCTTATTATCTTTCAATTCTTCTTTGCCTTTATAGACGATTTTCATATCATCGAACGTAATGGAAACGGAGTCATCCGACTTTTGATCTTTCCATGACAAATCGCCTTCAACTTTTGCTGTTTCTTCTTCGCCAAAGGAATCCTTCGTAGCGATTGTATAATCCCATTTCTGCTGTGTTTTTTCCAGCAATTGAGTACCATCCACTGTCATTGTTCCAGTGCTGTCCTTATCTTCCCCTAGCGTCATCGTGAATTCACGTTTCACGATGATATTTGAATCATGCCAAATTGTCGACTGAAGTCCATCTGGAATGCTCAATGTATCAATACCATCTACGATTTCCACAAGAGCCTTTTCGAAATCCTCCATCATCCCTGCTACTTCTGTATTCGAGACATCCTCTCCAAACGAACTAAAGGCAATCTGCTCTTCTATAGCCTCTTTCAATTTCTCATCGTTTTTCGCTTTTTCGAATAGATTTTTCAACAGTGTTTTCACTTGTTCTTCAGATAAGTCCATAACCACTTTCGTCGTCTTCTTCTTTTCACCGAAAATCGTCAGCTCTTCTTTATCACTCGAAAACGCCTCTTCCGGTAATTCTTTCACAATATACTCCAAATACTCTTTTGTTAAATATGTACGTAGTTCTTCAGCAACTATATAATTATCTTCGAATAAATGTGGAAGACCGATTGTCTCTTTGCCATCATAATTTTCATCGACTTCTTTCATGAGTCTACCATAATCGCTGTCATCAAAGCGTATCAGCTCATCTGCAAACGGTAGTGACAGCAGAACTTTCTCAGTTGTTGCATACATCGTTATAAAACCTGTGGAAGCACTTCCCAGTTTGCCGCTCAGTCCAAATTCCATCTCTTTCTTCACGGGATCATTCACTTGCTTCATCGATATAACGATACTATTGATGATGCTTTGCATTTCCTGCATTTCATAGTCGACAGACGGATCATTCCACTCTGCAGAAAGATCATAAGTCGTTTCGACTGGCTTCTCTTCTTTCACTTTGGCCCAATCCAATTCATTTTTATAACGCTCCTCAAATAGTGTACGCATTTGATTATACGTTTTGGCCTCCGCCGTTAAGTACTGTACTTTCGGTGATTTTGTCAAAATGAAAAATGCCGATGCACTCCCGCCGATTACGACGAGCACAGTGACAATCAAAACAATGATTGATTTCGGAAATTTTCTCTTTACACCTGTGTCCTCCATCTACTGCTCCCCCTTACCTTTCGTTCGTGAATAAGCATCATCCTATAATTGGAATTTTCCTATATTCACATTTTTTCATACTATCATAAGCTATGCTGAACCTCAAAGCTAAATTGGAAAAATACGCCTAATTCTAATAAATGATCACATATGACTAGAAGGGAAATCTAGACAAAAGCATCAGCCGTGCACGTTTGCACCCAACAAAGACCCCCACCCCACTGATAGGTAATAAGCCTTAGTGCTACTCACAAAAAAGCAGGTACACAACTTCTATCATTGTGCACCTGCTTGCTTTCTGTATGTTTATCTTCTTAACTGAGACCGTGTGCCACCATGGCATCTGCCACTTTCAAAAAGCCTGCAATGTTCGCACCCATCACAAGATTGCCCGGCTCGCCAAATCTTTCAGCGGCATCTAAGCAACTGCTATAAATGTTTTTCATGACACCTTGCAGTCTTTCGTCCACCTCTTCGACCGTCCAAGAGAGACGCATACTGTTTTGGGACATTTCCATCGCGGATACCGCAACTCCGCCGGCATTTGCCGCTTTTGCGGGGGCGAATAGCACTTTGTTTTCTTGGAAAGCCGCCATCGCCTCGAGTGTACATGGCATATTGGCCCCTTCACCGATCGCCTTTACACCGTTGGCAATTAGGATTTGGGCAGCAATTTCATCCAACTCATTTTGCGTCGCACAAGGAAGCGCGATATCACATGGAATCGTCCAGATGTCAGAACAATTTTCCACGTATTTGGCTTCCGGATGGAATTTCAAGTATTCCGAAATCCGCTTGTTCTCCACTTCTTTCAACTGCTTGAGCGTTTCAAGATCAATGCCGTTTTCATCGTAAATATAACCATTCGAATCACTACAAGCGACCACTTTAGCACCAAGTTGCATCGCTTTCTCGATCGCATAAGTCGATACATTCCCGGAACCCGATACAACGACTGTTGCTCCATCAAAGCTTGACCCTTTTGATTTTAGCATTTCTTCTACGAAGTAGACCGTTCCATAACCAGTTGCCTCTTTGCGTCCAAGGCTCCCGCCATGATTCGGATCCTTTCCAGTGAACACGCCCGCTTCATAACCGCCTTTCAACCGATTATATTGACCGAACATATAACCAATTTCGCGGCGTCCGACACCAATATCCCCTGCCGGAACGTCCACATCAGGTCCGATATGCTTGCTCAATTCCGTTGTGAAACTTTGCGTGAATCGCATGATTTCCCGATCCGATTTCCCTTTCGGATCAAAATCCGATCCCCCTTTACCTGCTCCGATCGGCTGGCCTGTCAATGCATTTTTGAAGATTTGTTCAAACGCCAAAAACTTCATAATACTGCTGTTAACTGATGGATGGAAACGGATTCCCCCTTTGTAAGGTCCGAGATCGCTGTTGAACTGCACCCGGAATCCACGGTTGACATGTACCTTCCCCTGATCATCCTCCCAGGCAACCCGAAAGATGATAATCCGTTCTGGTTCTGTAATACGTTCTAAGATACCGTTGGCGATGTATTCGGGATGTTGGGAGAAGACGGGGCGGAGGGAATCAAAAATTTCTCGAGTAGCTTGCAAAAATTCCTTTTCATCTGGATTTCTTTTCTTCAGTAATTCATATACTTCGTGTACATAATCGTTTGCTCTTTTTTTATTGTTTGCTTGCATAGTATCCATCTTTGTCATTCGCATACATCCCTTTCATGTTCATTTCATATGTTAAAGGGGTAATTAGAGTAATAACCCCAGTACAAAGCTAATTCTCACACTTCAAAACAATTTGTATCTTAGTATTATCGCTGAAAATGTAAGTTTGCACAAGATTTTTTTGAAGTGTGGCATGTGGAAACCGTATAATTATGTCTTATTTATGTATACCCGAAAAAAATTTATTTACATCTGCATGAAAAGAGAGTATTATCTAACTATTCAAACAAATTTTCTTTTGAGAGGGGATTGCTTATTCACTTTCCGATGGATTGGTTTGAAAAACAACTCACAGAAAGAGGGAGAATATCATGAAAATCAACAAATTTATCCGAGCAACAATAGGTGGCATTGTCATGCTCGTCTTGACTTTCGCATTCTTGCCTGCTCTTCTTATCAATCCTGACATTGAATTCCTTCAAAACTTCATCAACTACATCAATAAAGAATAAGAATAAAAAATAATGTAGCCAAGGCGATCGCCTTGGCTGCTTTTTTTGATTTACGTAATTTTTCGTATTGTAAAATTGTCCGTTAACAATAGCCAATTTTGCGGGAATGCCAATCCGAGTTTCCAATACATGATCCCACGTAACTCGAACTCCTTTATGAGATCGAACTTCGCTTGTATGCTGCGCGCATCCTCGAACCAGACTTCGTGAGCGACGCCATTTGCATCCGTATAGTTAAAATGGGGTGCCTGGGCTACATAATCGTATTCAATATCCACCTCTTCATTGACGGCAATCGCCAATGCCTGTTGTGGGCTCACCGCTCTTGCTGGAGCTCCGCCTTGCGGAGGAAACGGCGATGACCAATCATAGCCGTAAAGATTTTGACCAAGGAAAATTTTCTCTTTCGGTATTTGACTGACGGCATACTGCACGACAGCTCGAACCGGGCCGATCGGGCTCACCGCTTGTGGCTCACTATACGTATAACCCCATTCATAAGTCATCAGCGAAACAAAATCGACAATTTCCCCATGCGCTTGATAATCATGTGCTCCATAAATCCCTGTTCGGATATCACTCGCTTTCGGTGCAAGTGCAGTCGATAATGTGAAACCGACCGGATGGAACCGATCTCTCGCCCTGCGTAAAAAATTGTTATAGAGTTCACGATCTTCCGGAAATAATAATTCAAAATCAAAGTGGATGTCCTGATAACCGACTTCATTGGCAATGCGAATTAAATTGTCAAACAAACGATCCTGAACGGTTTGATCCGTAAAGATGGCATGGGCAAGATCTGGACTGAAAGCGAAGTTTTCCAAATTGCTCACAACAAGTGCATTGGCTACACCCGCCGATTGGGCAATTTCTGGGATATTCGCAATGGATGGTTCTTTTAAGGTACCATCCCGCTGCACTTCATAACTGAACATCGCAAGATAGGTCAAATCATTGACACGACGTCTCACTTCATCGATCATCGATTGTGCAACCGGTGTTCGAGGCTCGACATAGAGCAATGATTCTGCAGGTCTTTTGGGTCTTGGGGGGATATATAACCGTTGGCCAATTTGCAGGGGACGTGAAACAGGTATCCGGTTGATCGTCGCCAGCTCATTCACCGTCATCCCGTAGAGACCTGCAATGATATAAAGTGATTGCCCGGGCTGTACCCAATGATAACTTCCTGTAATCGGAATGACCAATGCTTGCCCCACAACAATTCGTGATGGATCCGGTATTTCATTTGCGCTGGCAATATCTTGATAAGTGATGCCGTAAGCTTGGGCAATGCCGTATAATGTTTGCCCTCTTTGCACGACATGGATTTGCATATTTATCATCGCCTTTCATAGACAAAAATATCCTCTCTTTAAACTTATTTTTGTCTGAGTGCGATTATGCATATGATTGTATGGAAATGGTTTTTGTGTTTTCGGATAGTTTTCATTTTCTCATCCATACTATCCGCGATAACGATTTGATAATTAGGAGGAATATGGATTGACACACAACCAACTTGATGGTCAAATGCACGAAAATATGCACACAGGCCCTGTTTCCCAACAGATGAACCATGGAGGACATGAATTATTCGATGTACACGAAGCATTATCCGGCTCTGTCGCAGCTTTGAATCAAATGATGCTATTGCGTCCACATGTCAAAGATCCGGAGCTATTGGATATCTTGGATCGCCAATATCGCTTCGCCTTAGACGAATACAATATAACGGTCGAATGTTTCAAAACGGGACAAGATCCCTCTCACCCGACTGGCCGTTATGAAATGAAAACAGGAAATGACTTCGTCTACGGTATGAAACCTGCCCAACCGACGAAACCGATCCAGTCCGAAGCGGAGCTATCTGACCAGATCATTTCAGGCTTCTTATTGGCAGCGGCCAAATCCGGTGCATCCATGAAGACAATGGCTGCAACTGAAACATGCAACCCAGTCGTTCGTCGCGTACTTGCCGACTCCGTTCCAAACTGTATTGAAATGGCTTATGAATTATCGATTTACCAAAACCAACATCATTATTATCAGATCCCTCAACTTGCGCAAGCCGACATGCAACAAATTCTCAATTCTTATGCAACCGTCGGGCAACCGGCCATGCCAAATCAACATCTACAATAAAACGAATAAGAGGTGCGTAGGTGCGCACCTCTTATTTCCACTGGCCTTTCCTATTAAGTTGATTTTACAAAAAATGAACGAGGCACGTCTGCTTCATACTGAACAAGCTGTCCTGTTCTTGGATGTAAAATGGCCAATTTGGCTGCGTGTAAACCAAGCCTTTTAAGCGGATTGACCGTAGAACCGTATTTCTTATCCCCAACTATCGGATGGCCGATGGTTTCCATATGTACACGGATTTGATTTTTACGTCCTGTTTCAAGATGGACCTCCAGTAAAGTAAATTGTTTCGACGCCTGGACTGTTTTGTAATGAGTAATGGCTTGCTGTCCGCCATTATCCTTCGGACTGGAATACACTTTAAATGTTTTACTTTCTTTCAACCATGAAGTAATGGTCGCTTCCTTTTTTCTCACGACCCCTTCGACAAGCGCCATATACATCCGCTCTTTCACAACTGTATTCCATTTGGACTGCAACGCTTCTTTCACTCTTTCGCTTTTGGCGAACAATAATACACCAGACGTATCCTTATCCAGCCGATGAACGATAAAAATCCGATTTCTCGGTTCAATCTTTTTTACGTACGTCATCAGCTGACGATATACCGTCAATTCTTTTTCATTTTTAGAAGCCATTGTCAGAAGGCCGGCTTCTTTGTTCACGACAATAATATCCTCATCTTCATGTAAAATCGTGAAGCCGATCAATTGCATCTCATTTAATGCCGCTTTGTTTTTTAAGATGGCAACCTTTTGCCCTTCTCGTAGAAGATGATTATGCTGTTTGCTCATTTTGCCATCGACCGTTACTTGTCCACGTGCGAGCATGGATTTCACTGAATTTCGACTGTTTTTCACCAGCATTTTTAATAGAAAAGGTAATAATTCCATCTCTTCTTGAACTGTATATTCCAAAGTGCCAGCATTTTTCCCCGGCACATTCTTCCAATCTTTTCGCATTGCAATACGCCTCTCTCTCTTTCTCCATTATCCTTAAATTGCTACGGAATTACAAATGCAGCGTGAGTTGTGCACTTTCAAATAATTTTTTCAATTATTTTTTTAAAAGTACAGAATTGTGATTTTATGCGAATGAAAGCGCTTGATTTTAAAAATATTTAAACCAGCCAGAATATTCAGTCTTGTGTTTTTTTCGGTTTCATGGTAAAAATTTAGTATTGTGAAAAAAATATTAAATGGGGCGAGGTATTTACAATGTCAATTCAGTATAAAACTTCATTAGAGATGCACCAAATCCATAGAGGGAAAATGGAAACTGTCTCCAAGGTTCCACTCGAAAATAAAATAGACCTTAGTTTGGCCTATTCACCTGGAGTTGCTGAACCCTGTGTAGAAATTGCCAAAAACCCATCAGCCGTCTACGACTATACAATCAAAGGAAACTTGGTGGCAGTAGTGACGGACGGATCAGCTGTTTTAGGATTGGGTGATATTGGACCAGAAGCTGCCTTACCGGTAATGGAAGGGAAATCATTGCTTTTGAAAAGATTCGGCAACATCGACTCCGTTCCAATCTGTTTGAACACAAAAGATGTCGATGAAATCGTACGGACGGTTAAAGCGATCAGCCCTACATTCGGAGGCATTAATTTAGAAGACATTTCAGCGCCTCGTTGCTTTGAGATTGAAAAAAGACTGCGCGAAGAGTGTGATATCCCCGTTTTCCACGATGACCAGCATGGGACAGCAATCGTTGCAGCCGCCGGTTTATTAAATGCATTGAAAGTCGTAAACAAAGAAATTGCAGCCGCTAAAATCATTGTCAACGGAGCAGGTGCAGCGGGTATCGCCATTGTTAAGCACCTTCTAAACTTGGGCTTCCAAGAAATCATCCTCTGCGATTCAAAAGGGACCATTTACAAAGGGCGCCCCGAGGGGATGAATCCGATAAAAGACGAGATGGCGGAAATTACAAACCCGAATCAAGTCAAAGGGACTTTGTACGATGCCATGCAAGGTGCAGATGTCTTCATAGGCGTTTCCGTTGCCAACTTACTGACAGAAGAACTTATTGCAAGTATGGATCGCGACCCGATTGTTTTTGCGCTCGCCAATCCGAACCCTGAAATCGCTCCGGACAAAGCCAAGGAATATGGCGTTCGCATCATTGCAACAGGACGATCTGATTATCCAAATCAGGTGAACAATATATTGGCGTTCCCGGGCATTTTTAGAGGCGCCCTGAATGTCCGTGCAACTGAAATTAACGAACAGATGAAGCTGGCTGCCACGTATGCAATTGCTTCGCTCATTGACGCCGCAGAACTGCATGACGACTTTATCATTCCGAATCCATTTGATAATCGGGTTGCGGAAGTGGTGACGCGATCAGTAAGCAAGGCCGCAATTGAAACAGGTGTTGCGACTCTACCCGAAGTTGCCAAACAATAACCATTTTTTTCAATACAAAAGCGTCATAAATACGGAAATATCCGTTTTATGGCGCTTTTTCATTTTTTTCCGTTGCTAGCGTATCCACATGTAAACTGCCGTCGGCTTGGATTTCTGCATAATAGACTTGCTCGATTCGACCGATCCCTTGCTTTTTCAACTGCTCATATACCCACTCTTCCGTTAACCCTAGTTCCTTCAAGTTTTTCTGTACAATTTTACGATCAGAAATGATTTCAGTAGGAATATATTTCGGCTGGGGTACAGGTGCATTTACATCTTTTTTTGTCGCAGGTTCCTGTCCCGCTTTTTTCAAAACACTTAAATTTCCGTTCGTTTCCAAAATGGCGTAGTCTACGTCTTTAATGGAAAATATCCCTTGTTCCCGCAACATCATATTCAACTCGTTAAGATCAAGTCGAGCCTTTTTCATGCCTTTTTCAAGTAATTTCCCACCATGCATAACAATTGTTGGCTGATCATCAAGAAGGACACGGATTTTCTTCGATTTAAGCGATATATAATTCATCAATATTGTTAGCAACGCCCACCATACCATTGCAATAAGTCCATTCAAAAAAGGCGTTTCTGATTCGCCAGCAATATCAGCAGCGATGGAACCGATTGTAATCCCCGTAGCGTAATGGAAAAACGTCAGTTGAGAAATTTGCTTTTTCCCCATCAGCCGAGCAAGTATGAGCAGGACAAAAAAAGAAATGGTTGTCCTTAACATCATTTCCCAAAAATCCAGTTCCCACATCTCATCCAAATTCATCTGTCCTATACACCTCCCTATCCTCTAAGTGTTCTTCATCTTTCTCAAACTTATACATCTGCCCAATTGTTCCATATGACCATCCAGTCTCCGCACCGGTTTTCCAAATCAAAACCTTGTTCAATAAAAAAATCACAAACAGCTCTTTCTACTGTTTGTGATTTTTATAGATAAGTTTTGAATCAATCGAGTTTGACTCTAAGAATGGCGCCTGTATTCGCGTCCACTTTCACTTCGTATTTATAGCCATCTGCCGTCCGGATATCAATCTCATAAACCAGCATGCCATCATCATAATCCAGTTCAGCCTTCACAACATGCCCTGGCACACGCTGTAATGCTATGTTCATCGCTTGCTCGATCGAAATCCGGCGATATTGTTGATGTTGCCAATGGTTTTCCCAACGATTATGATTTGTCACACAATCTCCCCCATTTTTGTCGATATGCAATCATCCTATACTATTCAGGATGGCTCGATCTGTGATTCCTGGATGAATGGGTTCTTATTTGTGCGACAGAATGGGACGCCTCCATCCAATCATTCAATCCTCATTCTTTTTTCTCTTGTTTCTGATTAACCATAAAGCGTGCGGTCGGTTTTTCATTCACTTCCAATATTTTGGTTATAAAATGGGATGTAGGCAAATAACTTCCTTCAATTTTTTCTGCTAACATCGTAGACCGTTCAAATAGAATGGAACGAAGTTGATCCATTTGCCCCAATAATTTTTCCGTCAAACCTTCTTGTTTGTCTATTCTTTCGAACAATACATCATGAGCCTCTTCTTGCTTCACAAGTTGTTCAGACAATTGTTTTTGCTCGACCAGCTGTTCATTCACTTCCGTCGCGATCGCCTCATTGACAACCGCTACTTCCTCTAAGCGCTCACCTATTTCGCTCGTTGATTGGCTTACTTGATCCACTTGTTTAGCAACAGTCCTGTTGAACAGGCGTTCTTCCGCTAATTTGCGCTGGAAAGAGTGATTTTCAGCATGTAATTGCACGAATGATTCGATGACTTCGTTCTCGAATTGTTGCTGGCGTAATTCTCGTTCACGTAACCCGTGCAGACGTTTGCGGATTGTTTGCAATTGCTTTGATTGCCGCGTGTCCTGCTCTTTCATTATCGATTGTAAATGATGCATCTGTTGCTGCAGGGCCAGATTCGCTTCTTGCTGTTCAGCTACCCATTCCGTAAACGGATCGATCGTGGATAGCCGTTGATTATTCGGCTTTAAGCTTCTCGAATCACTTGTATAGACTTCCGGATGGTCTTCCCGGTTCATAAATAGACCCAAGCCCCATCAACCCCCTTGTCATCATAGCTTATGCACTATGCGGCAAAGTAGTCATTCAAACGATTATTCCCAGACGTATGGTGTTTCCTGATAGACGTAATAATTCAGCCAATTGGAGAAGAGTAGATGGGTATGGGAACGCCATGTATTCAAAGGTTCTTGCGTCGGATCGTCATTCGGAAAATAATTTTCAGGGATATCGATGTCGATTCCTTTTGCAAGATCGCGTCGATATTCTTCTGCGAGTGTGTCTGCATCATATTCAAAATGCCCTGTTATCATCACATGTTTTTCATCTTTCGAAAGGATAATGAACGCCCCTGCGTCCTTAGACTCAGCAAGCAAAATGAGGCGCGGATCATTTTTAATCTCTTCGATGGACACGGATGTATAGCGGGAATGCGGTGCGCGGAATTCATCATTAAATCCGCGTGCCAGCTTAATCGTCGGATCGGATAGGCGATGCGTATAAACACCCGAGCATTTCTTCGGTAATTCAAATTTACCGATACCATAATGATGGTAAAGTGCTGCTTGAGCTCCCCAACAAATATGTAAGACCGATGTCACGTTCGTTTTCGTCCAATCCATGATTTCCGTCAATTCTTTCCAATAATTCACATCTTCAAATGCCAAATGCTCAATCGGTGCCCCTGTAATGATTAGGCCATCAAAACGACGGTGCTTCACATGCTCGAAAGTCGTGTAAAATGCATCCAAATGGGATTTACTCACATTTTTTGATTCATGTGTCGCCATCGTCATGAATGTGACATTCACTTGTAGCGGCGTATTTCCGAGTAATCGCAACAATTGAAGTTCGGTTCTTTCTTTTTCAGGCATCAAATTCAAAATGATAATATTCATCGGACGGATGTCTTGGGTTGTCGCCCGCTTTTCATCCATGACAAATATTTTTTCTTCCTTCAAAAGTTCTCGTGCCGGTAATTGTTGCGGAATGTTAATTGGCATTGCTATTCTCTCCCTTTTCATTTACAAAGTCTTTCTTTTGCCCAAAAAGAAAACCCCTTTTCTTTTAATAAGAAAAGAGGGTTAGATTCGGACGCTCATTTCTTATCTCTCAAGACAAATCATCTTGTTGGAGTTAGCACCTTTCTGACAGGGTCAGAGGTTGCTGAAGCTTCGACGGGCCAGTTCCCTCAGCTTCTCTTGATAAGAATATTCATTTAGTTTCCATTATACTATTAAAATCATTATTGTAAATGAATTCTTCAATGATTCAGCATTTTCTCCAAGGATTTCTGAGCATAAAACAACAGCACCGAGGCATATTAATGTGGCATTGAGTAGCGGAAAGGAGTTTTTTAAAATGGGAAGAGACGAACACAAAACCGGTGGCAACAATTCAAGCTCATTACCACAAACACCGAAAAACCAAAAAATCAGTCCGACTGATATGGCAACAGAATTTGCCGAAGAGTTTGGTGAGCTGACCTATTTGAAACCGAAGCGAGAGCGTATGATCCCAAATGAAAGAAAAAGAAAATAACTCATCCGCATCATGCAAATCAATCGGAAAATTCCCCGGACAGTCAAACGGCTGTAAACGGGGAATTTTTCCATTCATACCGAGTAAGCAACATCTTCCGAGCACTTTGATGTGCACCCTTCCAACCTAGTCTGTTCTTTTCCAAGAAACCTACTCCACATGCAGAACTTTCACCAACATTTATCAATACTCAAATTGCACTGCCACTTTAGCTTGGATGGAAACTTGTCCTTGTTCGATAGGAGTTGAAACCTCACTGGCAAAAGCTCGATAAGCGACGGGCTGTCCACTTATTTCTTCCACAATTTTGATTGGCTGAGGTTCAAGCTGAAGCTGCATAGTCCTTGCAATCGTTTCCGCTTTTGCGACTGCATTTTCCAGCGCAAGGCTCAGCGCCTGTTGATAATACTTTTGTTCATCTGCAACCGTAAATTGAATGTTTGATACACGGTTCACCCCATTTTGAACAGCTGTGTCGATTATCGTACCAATTTGTTCAATGTCAGTCGTTTTAACAGTGATTGCATTGGTCACTTGATAGCCTCTAAACTTTTGTTCCCCTTCTACATAATCATATTGCGGTGTAATATTGTAAGAAACCGTTTGTATATTTTCCCTGTCAATTCCTAATGCCACGATGGATTCAATCACTCCATTCATCACGTAGGCATTCTCCTGTTGCGCTCGCTGAAGCTGATTGTTTTCCGTATTCACTTCCAATTGAATTTGAACAATATCCGGCGCAACGGCAATACTTCCGATTCCTGTCACCGTCATGATTCGGCGATGATGACGAGGCATTTGTACATATGGATAATACATTCTTTCCCACCTTTCCCTGCATGTATTTCATGTCAGTACATACTATGCAGGTTGACTCAGAAAAATCAGCGAGGCAAATAATCCGATTGCCACCATTGCCATACAGCTTATTTCAAAACGCATTTATCTACCACGTATAATCGACGCCGGTCGAATTTTGTCAAATTGATAAAGATTATGGCATCGTTCATAAGACCTTCCTTTTCATATAAACTCATTCAAATTTTTTGGACTTTTGAATCTTTTCTAGTACAATACAATTATGGTATAAAAAATAAGATTAAAAAGGAGTAGATTTCAATGCGCAGCTTGGGTATTGTTAGGAAAGTCGATCAGTTGGGTCGAATCGTCATCCCGAAAGAATTACGGAACACCCTGCAACTTAGCACAGGCTCCCCTATGGAGATTTTTGTCGAAGATGATAAAATCATTTTGAGAAAATACGCCATTAATGAAGCATGTATCGTGACTGGTGAAATCACACCCGAAAACCGGGAATATTCAAATGGGATGTTTTTGAGTCCGAATGGTGCTAGAATCCTATTGGAAGAAATCGAGAAAAACAGTGGTATAAGCCGGCCTGCGCTTTACTAACCAAATTTTTCATTTGAATCCTTTCATCGTTTGCTGTACACTATAAACACGAGCTGCGTTGTGCGTATTAACATGAAGTTTTAACCTTTAAGCTGTAAAAGGGAGTTTTATCTAGAAGCTGGAATGGCACGCCCCATTCATCAACCAATGGGGACATACAGGAATGTTTCTGCGAACACCCACTTTGAGGAGTGGTGGTTTAAAACTTTCTTGACCCATACGGCAAATGCGGCTTTTGAAAAGCCTTATCGGTAGTACACATACCAACCAAAAGCATCGTCCATCCGGGCGATGCTTTTGGTTTTTTTATCGTTCAATCGCCCCAGTGCTTGCCGATTTTCCGAAAGAATAGTCCACCCGCAACAGGGAAGACTATCCTTGACAAGAATATGATTGGAGGATTTTGCATGCTTCAAACAATGAACCCAGTGATTATTCCGCAAATCGTCAACACTTTCTCAATTGAGGCGGAAAAATGAAAAGAAAAAAGAAAATTTTTGTCGGTTTACTTTCCGTTTCTCTCGTCTTTCTGACCATCATTTACATGCAGCCATTTGCAACATTTTTTTCTAATACCAGCAACGACCATACGATTCCTACATTCCTGGGAGATCAGCAAGACGAACTGTATCAAAAGATAAATACCTACAACGACCAACATAAAATTGAGCCTATCGATGCAACCATTGACCGGGTTTGGAAAGCGATTCCCGGTTACAACGGACTACAGGTAGATGTAAAAGCCAGTTATGAAAACATGAAGGGGAGAACTGAACTTGATCCTGATAAAATCGTCTTCAAAGAAGTATCACCGTCCGTTCACTTGGATGATTTAGCACCTTCCCCTATTTACAGAGGCAATCCTGAAAAACCGATGGTATCCCTATTGATCAATGTGGCTTGGGGCAATGAGTATATTCCGGGTATCCTTGAAACATTGGAAAATAACAATGTCAAAGCAACATTCTTTTTTGATGGCAGTTGGGTGAAAAAAAATCCCGCCCTCGCTGCGATGATTTATCTTCATGGACATGAAATCGGCAATCATGCGTACAGTCACCCTGATCTTAAATTTCGATCCCGCGCGGAAACGATGGACGAATTGAAAAAGACCAACGATATTATCGAAAAAACATTGAACGTGAAGCCGGAATGGTTTGCACCGCCAAGTGGCAGTTTTAACGATGTTACAATCGACGTCGCCCATGAACTCGGCATGAAAACGATTCTCTGGACTGTCGATACAGTTGACTGGCGAAAGCCGGATACTTCCGAAATGGTTGCACGCGTCGTCTCCAACGTCGGTAATGGCTCCATGATCCTTATGCATCCGACAAAACCCGTCGAGGAAGGTCTCGTAACGATGATCAATGAAATAAAAGAAAAAGGATACCAGATCGGGACAGTCAGCGAGTTAATGAGCGAAAAGCGGATTGACAAGTGAACTACCCCCACCTACGCGATGCTTAGAGGTGGGAGCTTCTAAGGTAATTGCGCCTATTGGCACAAAATGGACTTAGCGAGCGAGCCTGAACCATGCTCTCTTATTCATTCTTCCAAGGTACGAAGTCCTTCCATTTTGATATTGATGGCAGCGTTCCAATCCCGGTCCAATACGAAACCGCATGCACATTGGAAAGTTCGTTCGGAAAGGGATAATGCTTTTTTTACGAGCCTACAACGTGAACAGGTTTTGGAAGACGGGAACCATTTATCAATCTTGATGAACTTCTTCCCTTGGTTTTTCAGTTTGTATTCGAGGAATTTTGTGAATTTCCCCCAAGCCACGTCTATGACGCTTTTACCGAAGTTCAGTGCCCGGGACATCCCTTTCATGTCCAAATCCTCAATGACAATAGCATCGTATTGTTGCGTCAATGTATAGGACTGTTTGTGGAGAAAATCGTTTCGTTGATTCGCCACTTTTTCATGTAATTTAGCCACTTTCAATCGCTGTTTTTCCCAACGATTGGATCCTTTTTGCCTGCGGGACAAAATCCGTTGTGCTTTCGCAAGCTTTTCGAGCGCTTGTCGATAATAACGGGGGTAATTGGCTATCTCACCCTTTTCACTGTCGACAAATAAGCCGCTCATGGAAAAATCCAGACCGACGACTCTTTTTAGTTCTTTGGGTTTTGTTTTCTGTTCGTATTCTGTCAAGATAGACACGTAATACTTTCCGGTCGTTGTTTTAGAAATTGTACAGGATTTGATCGTGTGATGGGACCGAATTTCTCGATGTTGCTTTATTTTCTCGGTTTGAGTTTTGGTAATTTGAGATAGCCGTCCATGAGCTTAATATTTCCGTTCACCATATTGGTTGTATAGGATTGTCTTTACTTCCGGTTTTTGAATCGCGGATACTTCGCGCGTCCACCGAAGAAATTTCGATAACCTTCTTGGAGATTCAATTGTGCATTCGCCAGTGCCAATGAATCGACTTCTTTGAGCCATTCGAATTCCCCTTTATATTTGGCGGGTGTGGGAAACTTTTGCTGCTTCAATAGAGCTTTATTGTCTTTCAGACGTTCATAGGTCTCTTTTTGTTCTGCTAACATCTTGTTGTAGACAAATCGGACACAACCGAACGTTTTTGCTAGGAAGATTTCCTGTTCTTCTGTCGGGTAGATACGGAATTTATAAGCTTTGTGGGCCATTTCCAATCACCTCACTTCCAAAAATAGTTCCTCGCGGGAAGACTGAAAGTTTGTAGACGGAATTTTCGTTCTCTTATATCACCGTTATTATAGAACGTATGTTTACGCAAAGCAAACTTTTAGGCTATGCCTAACCGAAATTCATCTCCCACTTACCGCTGGGCTACGCCCTTCACGCGCTTGAAGTGGGAGACTTCTTTCGGAGGGTTGTTAAAAGACTAAAAAACTAAATCTTATCCCTATCTGTGACGGTCAATTTCTGATACACTACAATTGGGTGACAGATCTTTTTTCAAATTAAAATCAGTCAGATCCCTAGCTTTATCCATGACATATAATTATCCAAAACCGGTTTCCATTGGGAACCGGTTTTTCATGAAAAAAGTTCAGAAGGTGGTGGTCATCGTAAAGCGATTGGTCGTTACAGGATACAAACAGCATGAATTAGGGATTTTCGACGATAAGCACCCGGGCATCCGATTCATCAAAAAAGCATTGGAGAAAAGGCTCGTCTCGTTCCTTGACGAAGGTTTGGAGTGGGTCATCATAAGCGGGCAACTCGGGGTAGAAACATGGGTAGCGGAAGTGGTAATTGACTTAAAAAAAGAATATCCAACATTAAAATATGCAGTCATCACCCCTTTTCTTGACCAAGAAAAAAATTGGAACGACATAAAAAAAGAGAGCTACCATCGAATTGTCGCTTTGGCTGATTTTCATACGAGCTTGACGAAGAGACCTTATGAAGCACCTTGGCAATTTATCGAAAAAGATAAGTTTTTCATGCGCAATTCGGATGGAATACTTATCGTCTATGATGAAGAGAATGAAGGTTCTCCAAAATTTATAAAAAAATCGGCAGAGCGGTATGCCGAACGATCCGACTATCAAGTGTTCACCATTACCGCGGATGATTTACAAATTATCGCGGAAGAAGAGCAACTGAATGAGTGGCTATGAACGACATGCCAAGAGAACCTTTTCCAGTATGCTTGACTTATAATCGCATTACTGGTAACATGAATGAGTTAACAAGTAGGTAACTGTCTAGATTTGAATATCTGGCATTCTACGTAATGTTTTTGATCATACTTATTCACACTGGCGCGACTAAAGGGTCGTAAGGACGTAAAAGTTGGTAGGGTTTACGTTGTTTAGTTAGAAAACACCCAGTGGAACAATGACCGCGGCACCGAAAGCTTATCCTTTCAACGGAAATTATTCTTGAATCATTAAGATGAAAATAATATTCAAAACTAAAATGTTACCTAATACAAACAAAGGGATGTCTTCAAAATGAGGACATCCCTTTTCCAATGCTAATCCCGTTCTGAATTGTATATACATTGAATAAGTATTACAATGTAGAAAAATCATTGGGAGGCCGTGAAATGGAGATTTACGCACACCGTGGTTCCTCTGGTACACACCCTGAAAATACGATTGCCGCTTTCCAGGAAGCCGCACGCCTTCCGATTCAGGGCGTTGAGCTTGATGTCCATCTGTCAAAAGACGGCGAGCTTGTTGTCATTCATGATGAAAAAATCAATCGGACTTCAAATGGAAAAGGCTTTGTCAAAGACATGACGCTTGCAGAATTGAAAGCTTTTGATTTTGGTAGCTGGTTTTCCGATGATTTCAAAGACCAAACCATTCCGACGTTAAGAGAAGTACTTGAGTTGTTTGCCGACACATCCCATCATCTTAATATCGAACTGAAATCGGACGTGTTTCCATATCCGGGCATGGTCGGGAAAGTAGTTGCAGTAGTCGAAGAAATGGAGTTCGATACCCGTGTCGTCCTTTCCTCTTTCGACCATGAATCAATCCGGGCAGCGAAACAAGTTGCGCCTCATTTGGAAACAGCCCCGTTATTTAAAGAAGTGCTTGTGGATCCGCTTGATTACATGTATAACGTTCCTGCGGATGCTCTCCATCTGTATTTCCGAACCGCATTCCGACCGTCTATACAGGAAGCTTTGAAAACTGGTGCAATCATTCGCACCTATACTGTTAATAAAGAACAAGACGCAGAGGCTCTACAAGACATCGGAGTTAGCGCTATCTTCACAGACTTCCCAGAAAAAATGATTCCTTATGCCACAAAAAAAAGCTGAGAGAACCGCTCAGCTTTTTCTGTTATTACATGCTTGAATAAATCGATTGAAAATTCCCATCGATACGGAATCCCCATTTTCCGCCAATCGTTCAGGATGCCATTGAACACCGATAACAAATTGATGTTGCGCACTCTCAATAGTCTCAATAATTTGATCTGTGGAAACGCCTGTCACGCTAAACGGCTCTGGAACATCTTTCAACGATTGATGGTGAAAGGAATTGACAAGAATTCGACCGCTTCCCGCAAGCTCTTCCAAAAAGCTCCCCTTCTTTAATTGAACATAATGGGTTGCATGACCCGTAGGTGCTTTTTGGTGATGCTGGAGTATCGGCTGGGCATGTTGTTTGTAAATATCTTGATAGATCGTTCCTCCAGCAGCTACATTTAACACTTGAAGACCACGGCATATTCCAAGAATCGGCTTATCACAGTTCATCATTTGACGTGCAAGTTCGAGCTCAACTATATCCCTTGCAGGGGTCACTTGCCCTAGATTCGGATGGGGCTCCTCCCCAAAAAGTAACGGGTCGATGTCCCCTCCACCGGTTAAAAACAAACCGTCAATAAGATCCGCCACCTGCGCCGAATCCCCTTCGATACCGATTGGGATGATGAATGGCAATCCACCTGCACGAATGATGGCCTGGACATAGTTATTATTTAATAAGTGTTTCCCATCTTTATCTACATCTGTCGTAATTCCGATAACCGGTTTCATCCGCAGATTCCCCCTTTTATTGAATAAAAAGCACCCACCAATATTTTATGATGGATGCTTCGAATCTTGTTCTGTTCGTTAATCGCTTAAGCAGAAAGGCTGTTAATGAATTCTTCGATTTCCGCTTGTGTTTTGCGGTCTTTGCTGACAAAACGTCCCACTTCTTCACCGCTATGATATGCGATGAAACTCGGAATGCCAAAAATATCAAGCTCCCCACATAAATCGATATACTCATCCCGGTCCACGTAGATGAACGTGTATTCCGGGTAATCCGCTTCGATCCCAGGCAAAATCGGCTCAATGACGCGGCAATCCGGACACCAGTCAGCAGAAAACATAAAAATTGTCCGTTCCTCGTTTTTCAGTTTCTCGAATTGTTCAATCGATTGTAGTTTTTCCATGTAAAATCACTCCTGTATATTTAGATATTACGGTGCCTTATATATTTTACCATTGTGTATGAGTGACAGTCATCCACATAGCTTAAATACAATTCGCAATTCATAAAACTTCTAGAATACAGACCAAAGACCCTCCAATAATTAAAAGGTCTTGAAATTATTATATATTCTTATCCGTAGTACCAAGGTCTTGTATATCATCTATTTCTCCACTAAGTTGATCCAGTTTAAGTTCCAAATCATTTATAACGTCTAACTTAGCATCCAACCTCACTTCATAATCCAATGATTTGGCTAACACTTCTTTCATTTGACGCTCCAATAGTAGAAGCGTTTCCGAAGTACTGAAGTCACTTTCTGAAACAGCTTGTGATAAGTTATCTTCAGCTATTTTCTTTTGTTCTTTCAAATTTTTTATTTCAAGTTGCAGTCCCTCGATCTTACTGTTTTTTTCTTCAATCTCATTCAGGTAACGCTGTTTCATATCATCGAAAATGTCTAGCTTGGCTGCCCACTTCTTTTCAGCATCCAACGATTTTGCCACGACTTCTTTTAGTTGGTACTCTAATTGCAGTAGTCTGTCTGAAGTTTTAGTAGACTCACTTTTTAATGTGGCAGTTATCATATTATCTTCT
>NZ_JAKRNU010000006.1 GCF_022346545.1 Sporosarcina sp. ACRSM
TTCAGCATCCAACGATTTTGCCACGACTTCTTTTAGTTGGTACTCTAATTGCAGTAGTCTGTCTGAAGTTTTAGTAGACTCACTTTTTAATGTGGCAGTTATCATATTATCTTCTGATAGTACCTTTTGTTTTTTCACCTCTATCATTTCATGCTGCAGTTCCTCGATCTTACTGTTTTTTTCTTCAATCTCCTTCAGGTAACGCTGTTTCATATCATCGAAAATGTCTAGCTTGGCTGCCCTCTTCTTTTCAGCATCCAACGATTTTGCCACGACTTCTTTTAGTTGGTACTCTAATTGCAGTAGTCTGTCTGAAGTTTTAGTAGACTCACTTTTTAATGTGGCAGTTATCATATTATCTTCTGATAGTGCCTTTTGTTTTTTCACCTCTATCATTTCATGCTGCAGTTCCTCGATCTTAATGTTTTTTTCTTCTATTTTTTTTAATAAACGTCGTCTCCCATCCTCGAATCGATGACGTTCTTCGTTAGTAATACTTACATTTGCGAGCTGGTTATGTACTTGGTTGGTCATATTTTGAATGAGGTCGATAAGTCTATATTCGAACTGTTCTAAATTTGATTTATGAGCTTTAAATTTTTTATGTAGAGAAGTGATTTGCCGCTCTTGTCTTCGGTGCCTTGTTTGATTAGTATCGGCATCGTCTTTTAATTTTTTCATCACTTCGTTCAACTGTTTGTTAACCGGTAGCCAATCCGTTTTTGTTTTCCATACAAAGTCGACAGCCGGGCTATATCTTCTCCGCTGCATTTCATGTAATTGCTTTTTGAGTTCATCATTCTCTTTTGTCAGTTGCACATTTTCCTGCTCAAGATTTTCTATGATAGAATAGTGATAGCTATCTTTGTATTCTTTCACTTTATGCTCATACTTCGTCAATTCCGCTTTTAAAAAGATGATCATTTGTTTAAGCTGGATGGGATCATTATTTTTGATGTTTTCACTATTCATAATAGAACCTCCAATCTCAGATTTTCCTTGAGCATAAATAGAAGGCGTCAGTTATAGTAAGTTATAACAACTTCTCTTTTAGTAAAGTGATTGTTTCTTCAAATTCTTTTTTCGTATCCGCGATAGCCTGTTCAAGTTTCTCTATAGTCTCCTCTTCAGAATGCCTTTTATCTTCTCCATCCATTTCTCCATTTGTCCGACGCTCTTCTTTCATCAATAAATAGAGAAGCACCATATTCAATGTCTTGTTCTCTAAAAAGACATAGCTATGATTGTTTTCCATATTCCCTGTGTTCCATTCATTCAATTGGTCTTTCATGATTTGACGCACCATCTGTTTCACAAACAACTCTTGCTCATTGCCCTCTCTATCACTCATCTGTAACCTCCTGTTTCGAAATGCTTCCATTGAGATTAATGGGGTTAAGCACAGCTATTCCATTTTTCAGTTCGTCACTGTAAGTAAATCCCATGATACTGCCTGCGTACGATGAAGTAGGGTTCCACTTAATCTGAAAATCCGAAAAAGAAAGGGTTTCATTCGGTTCAATCAATCGTTTCCCCAACGGTTTAAGCCAAAATTCCTCTTTATCCTCTTTTTCATTGATCCGTTGCCATCCGCCGGGCGACTTCAACCTCTGTTGGAAGTTTTCATACACATACTTCCCTGAAAAGGAAAAGGGCGATTGTTCAGGGAGTTTTATACACACATAGGGATCTGTGATAGGTCGATTTCCCCTGTTCGATATATGGTAGGATCCAAGACATAAACTCTCCTGAGCGGAATCATGGGAGATGTCCAATGAATACGTAAAATAACTGATAATGTTCAGTCTGTCAGGATGATGAAGTTCATCTGCCCACTTTCTAATTTCAGACAAGTAGGCTGTCGTTTGCAGATGAAGCTCTTCAATCTTCGCTTCTACATCATTTCCACCGTGTCTCACCTTTTTTAACCACCTTTTCCTCAAATGAAAATAAAAATAAAGAGAGGAGTTTCCTCTCTTTAAGATATGTTGACCGCTTAATGATTATCACCAATAGCCGATATTAGTGACAGCCATGATCGCGACAATGACCGTGACCGTGGCCATGATCCGGGAACAGTTGAGGACATTGTGGCGGATGACTAGGCGGTGGGCAAGCAGTTATAAAATCTTCTCTTGGATGACAGAATTCAGCAAAAAGTTCAAGAGTGACCGGGAATGTCGATTGGATGCTTTGACAAGTATTTACTGAGACTACTAAATTGGTGAACGTGACAGTCGCAGTTGCACCGGTACCAACTACAGCAATCGCACCTGTACTAGATATGACACAGTTCAGTTCTGTATATACCACTTCAACAGCTGTGTCATCAGGTGCGCACAAAGTGACTACTTCAGTACGAGAAATAGGCAGAAGCGTAGGGCTTACAAATGTTCCCTCTGTTGCAGTAATAGTAAGCTGTACCGTGAAATTTTTTCTGATCGTCAGCTGTTGAAGACAGATATTCTTGCCATCGATGCAGAATTGACGATCCTCACGGTTGAGAATTTGAATTGGAGGCAAGGCGGGGCTGACCCCCGTACTAGGAACCACGCTACATGTAACAATCGGATTTGTTAAAGTAGCTGGTATACTTGGAAAAGAAACTCCTACTCCAGCCGCTACCGGGATAGCATCAAAATTATTTTCCTTCACAATCCAGTCATACACCTTATTAACATTCACACACATCAGTTCTTTACCATCAAACTTATCATCAAACCTATCCTCAAACTTTTTTTCTTGCATCCTGTTTACACCTCCGAGATTATCTCTTTCACACCTAGAATATGATGAAGGGGATTTTGTGCATGGGCGGCAACCACACTTTTTTTCCCTCATTTTATTAACACCTCCTTTTTTTCTTTCGTTCGTAGCATAATATGATGTAAAAGATTGAGCACATGGGCTTTTAATGACTTATACAGTGCTCAACGCATAGGGTTTGTCACCTATCGAAAATCTTATTAATAGTATAGGAGTGAACTGTAAAGGAGTGAAATATGATGGGAGATGTTCAGCTATCCTCCGCTCATGATATTGAAAAACTGAAACAGAAAATCACAACGTATCGGGAAACGTTAACAATGTTGAAAGCAGACAATTCAACTGAAGACGATTATCGCGACAAGGAAGAATTTCAAAGTTTTAAAACGAAAATCACGGATTTAGAAGAGTTGATGGAAATAATGGATGAAGAGAATAGTATGCAAATCCAGGGATATAAGGAGGAAATTAAGAATTTCACGGTTCAGATTGACTCTTTAAACCAAACAATCGAGGATTTAAACCAAAAAATTTCATCAATCATGAGCAAAATAGATGAAGGCAATAACGATAATCTTATAGAAGAACAAAATCCCGGGATTGTTTTACAAGGTTCCATGACCACTAGGGAAATCGATTTTATGAATGACACTCCCCAAAACATTGGCCAATCAACCTTTCCTTCTATCCCAAAATCCGATCTCCCACCATCTTACAATCAATTTCAAAAAATCTTGAGCCAGTCAAAAAGTATCAAAGAATTACCGAATGGTTCAACGCTAACAGAAGGGTTCAATTTTCCAAGGAACTCTCAAGAAGGACAGCAGTATTCCAACAAACGAAATACACCATTAAACAACATGAGCCCTAGCCAATTCTATAACAGCATGCACAAAAGTAATAATCCGAAGTTCGCAGGTTATCGGAATAACCCCTTCCCCATAAAAGGAATCCCGATTAAAGGTATAGAAACCAATCCTATCCCCTTGACTAATAGCACGCCTACCAATAATGAGGTGCAGCAAGAATTCAGTAAGCATGAGCCTGATGTACCACCAATTGGCGGGCAAGAGCAAATTGAAAAAGCAGAAGAGGCAATTCAGAAAAATGATGAACCTGTCGAAATGATAGAAGAAGCTATTCAGGAGAAAGAAGGATCTACTGTGGGGGTAAGTGAATCGATTCAAAAAAATGATGAACCTATCGTGAATGTAAATGAAACTATTCCGAAGAAAGAAGAACCTATCGCGATTGTAAAAGATCCTATTCTGAAAAATGATGAACCTGTCGCGGTTGTAAATGAACCAATTCTGAAGAAAGTAGAATCTATCGCGATTGTAGAGGAACCAATTTTGAAGAAAGAAGAGCAAATTGAAGTTTCAAATAATGCAAAACAACAAGAAAATAAAAGCAATGAACCATTATCATTTTTAAAACTCTTTTGGAAGAAGTTAAAGTAAATCCTATTGAGTGTAAAACTAATGAATAAACGCTGTCCTGACTCAACATCAGGACAGCAGTTTTTTTACCCAATAATTATCGGTAAAGTGAATTAGATCCAACTATGCAAAAAACTATATGCAACAAATAGTTGAATGCCCGTCCGACCTGTGAACCTCTGAATAGTATAGCAAAGAAAGGAGGTGTTAACATGTCAAATTATTACGGATGCAACAGATGCGGCGGACGTGGTAGATGTCAAAACGATATCAATTGTGGCAATGGCTCATCAAACAACAATCGTTGCGGTCAACTCGGCCCATTTGTAGCAGTTGACCCGGCCTGTGTTGTCACACCAGCTCCACGCAGCGTCGGTGCGATGATCCCGTTTGCGTCAGGGCTTACACCACTCCCTTTGACTGCTGTTGTCGGAGGTGCACTGGTCGGCACTACTACCGCACTCGGATTTGGAAGTTTTGTTCCTGGTTTAACAATTGTAGGAACCGGTATAGATCTGAGCGGTGTCTTTAATGAAGCTTTTTCAGCAGCACGTCCAGGTGTTCTCACAGCTATTTCTGCAACCTTCTCTGTAACAACAGGATTGACCCTCGCCCTTGGTGGATCTGTATCTATCAGAGCCGAGGTCTATCGAGCTCCGGAAGGTTCAACAGATTTTGTAGCTACTGGCGTTGCAGTAAACCTGACCCCAGCTCTATCAGGCGTCCTTACTACCGGTCAGACAGTTTCAGGAACGGCGACAGGCTTCAATTTCCCGGTAGCCTTAGGGGATCGTCTATTATTGGTGCTTTCTACAACTACAACCGGATTAGCTATAGCTGATGTCATTGTAGGTACTGCAGGTGCAGGTATTACTATTGAGTGATTTCCTGTCTCTAGACAAGTCACGGACAAGTGACTATAGGAAAAATCTTTAATCAAGTAACGGGTTTCAGCTTCCTGAACAACTTCGAATTGTTCAGGAAGTTGGAACCTTCTTTATTTCAAGCAGGCCGTTACCACGTCCGCCATTTAATTCCTTTAGTTGAATAATGCGAGGTATAAATATAATTTCAAATAATCAATGTCATAAAAAAGTCAATTGTCGAGGAAAAGTTTGTTCTCACAGGAATAGATCCTGTCCCATGAATAGAAAACGACTTTCTATTCCTAAAGTCCCCTTTCCATCGCAAGAATGGAAAGGGGATTTTTTGCACATTGAATTCTAACGACAAAAATCACTCTTAGATATCAAGTGTACCTTCGTCAAAAATCGGAAGGGTTCGTGTAGCTGCAACTTGCCATTGTTGGACTTGTAATACTTTTAAATGAAGATCCAACACGGTTTTTTCCCGCAATGTACTAAATTCTCCTCCGTGTTTCGTGTGTACTGGTGAAAAATCAAGTTCATAGAAGTTGGCACCTAGTAACTCACCATATGGCTGTTCATTGTATTTCACAAGATTTTGGAAGAAATATTTGTCCAAACGAGGTTCGATCTCATTTTTGTCATTTAGGAAGCGGGCTGTGCTACTATCGGAAATTCCGATGACAGGGAATTCGAGGAATTCGTCCGCTGTAATTTCCGCAAATCCTGAAAATGGTACTTCAGCAATTCGGTCCCGAAGTCCTCCATGGCAATTACGCGTAGCATATTCAATATCTTTACGGATGTGTCCTGATACGAACAATTTAGCCCGTGTTACTTCAAAAAAGTCTGTATCGCCAATTGGGCAAAATCTCACAGGTACAAGTTTGACTTGGTCTAAAAACACATTCTTTGTCACTCGCTTAATCTCCGTTGCGGAAGGTTCAAGTGATATATCTGATTCTACAACAATTTGAAGTGTTCTCTCTGCTAAAACTACAGGGACTTTAAAAGTAGGTGTGCCAACGGTTTCCTGAAGTCCGATAGCATCATCGGTTAAAGGGATTTGTTGAAGCGAATTCACCTCACAGGGAGGAATGCCATCAGGCGTCCCATGAGGGGTATGACCATAATTACCCATGTAAAAACAACTCCTTGATTTTTTGTAAGCTTACACTCCTAAATTATGTTCGTTTCGCTTCGACGCTCAGGCAAAACTCTTGGAGTTGTCCATATTATTCATGCGTACAATCATTCCGATATGACTCTATTATTCAATTGCCCATAGCGGATTGTGCCCGCTGGATCTTTGTAATCCCAAATTATACAAACAAAAACCACTGGAAATCCGTATATGGATTTCCAGTGGTTTTTAGAAACTACTCTTAGTCACCAAGAGTTCCTTCATCAAACATTGGGATAGCTCGTGTAGCTGCAACTCGCCATTGTTGGACTTGCAATACTTTTAAATGCAGATCCAAGACAATTTTTTCCCGTAGTGTGTCAAACTCTCCTCCGCGTTTTGTGTGTTTCGGTGAAAAATCAAGTTCAAAGAAGTTGGCACCCAGTAACTCACCGTACGGTTGTTCATTGTATCGCACAAGATTTTGGAAGAAATACTTATCCAAACGAGGTTCGATCTCATTTTTGTCATTCAGGAACCGGGCAGTGTTGCTATCGGAAACTCCGATGATAGGAAGGTTGAGGAATTCGTCCTCCGTGATTTCCGCAAATCCTGAAAACGGCACCTCAGCAATTCGATCCCGAATGCTACCATAGCAATCTCGTGAAGCATATTCAATATCTTTACGAATATAGCCGGATACGAACAATTTAGCCCGTGTCACTTCAAAATAGTCTGTAGTACCAATTCGGCTAAATCTAACAGGTACAAGTTTGACCTGGTCTAAAAACGCATTCTTTGTCACCCGCTTAATCTCTGATGCGGATGGGTGAAGGGAAATATCTGATTCTACAACAACTTGAAGAGTTCTCTCTGCTAAAACTACAGGTACTTTAAACGTAGGTGTGCCAGCGGTTAGTTGAAGATCGATAGCATCATCAGTTAACGGAGTCTGCTGGTGCGAACGCACTTTACAAGACTGGTCATGGTGCATTTTGCCATCGAAGCCTTTGTCATTACAACTCATTTAAATACATCTCCTTGAAATAATTTTGTAAGCTTACACTCATACATTATGTAAAAACAGCTTGATTGCTCGGGCAAAACTCTTGGAGTTGTCCAAATTATTATCGAAAACTCAACCGAATTAACCGCATTGAAATTCAGTGGGATCAAAAGAAAATGACCCTGTGCAAATGCCAGAGTCATCCTAATTTAAATGATTATAATTCACATGAATTGCTTGTTCCTGCAACAATTGGACGATTAATTCCAATGTGATTTTCTCATGCAACTTCATGATCTTCCGCCTTTTTCTAGTACGGCTGTTTTTAACTGGTATTGCACTATACTTAATATGTTGAACGATATGTCCTTCAATTACTAACATTCCACTGGATGCTGCACATGTTCCATCCCCGATCGATGTAGAAAATCCAGTCGGTATGAAATGACAATTTGTTAGGACAATCCTGTTAGAAACTTCCTTAATCCGTATGACCTTTTCTTCAAACAAAATCTCTTCTTCTATACAAAATTCAATATTGTATTCTCCTAATATGACTGGAACTCTGATTTTTATGTAATCATTGGCATCATTTATATGTTTTGATTTCACTATTTTTCGGGGAGAATGGATTGGTCTGACAATTGATTTAGCGCTAATTTCTGCTTGTTTCTCCGAGCCATCCCCACGATTGATTTTCGTTAAATAGATGGTCTCATGAATTGCAGAACTTACTAAATGACAAGCAGGCTGGTGCGGATAGCATGTGGTTGTACTGATGAATTTTGTATCGGATTTAAAACCTTGCGTATTGGATTGTTCCAGAAATTCAAATGTCTGTTGATTGATTTCGCTAAATAAAGGCTCTTGGCGAAAATCAGCAATTTCTACAAAAGTGGAAAACGGACTTTTTATTGATTTACAATAAATAATATCGCTCTGGGGAATATCATTCATAATCCGGGATTGAGAAAAATTTACAGGCTCCATTTCACTTTCTTTAAGTGTATGTTCACCAATCATCGGAGAATTATGACCAACTGATAATGAAAAAGGAGCATCCGTCTGAATGGCTTGGACCATTTTCAGTGCATTCACCATTTTAGATATCGCGCGCTTCTTATTTCCAGTCATATCCAATGACTAATCCACGAAATTCTCATTAAATTCCACCCCTAATCAAACAAATTCATTCTTAATTTATGCTTTGGGTTAGGTGACTGTCACTCATACAATTCCGGATTACATTCTACAATTTCAAACTCATGAAAAAGGACGTTTGGGGAAATCTAATGAGACCTATAAAAAGGAGGTTTTCTCGTGCGTCACAGGTATCTTTTACCACTGTATGTATGTGCCTTATCTTGGCTTTTCTTCTCAGTTGTATACGCAAAAGAAGAGCTGACAAGGGAAGAGGTAATGGATGAGCGGATGCGTTATTATTTACAATTCGAGTCAATTACAACCCCTTGGTATTTCTTGGCTGCCATTGATCAGTTTGAAAGGAATATCCAACAAGTGAGGAACGATATTCCAAAAAGGGATGGCCCCATTGCCATCCAATTTTCCGAAGAATTTTGGGCTGGCGCACAAAACCCGGAGAGCTTAGATACATCCCCCGAATCGATTACTTACTTTGGCGGAAACGGACTGGACGGTGACGCCGATGGGATTGCAGATCCGGACAATCCAAATGATATCCTTTATACGATGGCTACCTACCTCAGCCTTTACGGCGAAACGGAAGAGGATTTTAAATTGGCGCTATGGGATTATTATATGCGTGAAGAAACAGTTAACCAAATTATGACCATTGCAATGATGTATAAACATTTCGAGTCTTTGGATTTGGATGAACATGCTTTCCCGATCCCGACCAACTACAATTACAGTTACAGAGGTACATGGGGGGCTAGCCGAGGTTGGGGCGGTAGACGGATCCATGAAGGAACCGATTTGTTTGCCGGATATGGGACTCCTGTCCGCTCTACCTCGTATGGTGTTATTGAAATCATGGGCTGGAACGAATTTGGTGGTTGGCGCGTAGGCATCCGCGATAGTCATAATACGTACCACTATTTTGCCCATTTATCTTCGTTTAATAAGGATTTGAAGGTAGGCGACATTGTTGAACCTCGAACAATCGTCGGTTATGTCGGCAGTTCTGGCTACGGAAAAGAAGGAACTTCCGGTAAATTCCCTCCTCACCTACATTACGGCATGTACAAATATAATGGACGGACGGAATGGTCTTTTGACCCCTACCCTTCTTTACGCGTTTGGGAACGTCAAGATAAGCAACGAAAATGATGGAAGGACCATCATTTGACTGAATTTTCATTTTCATGTTTACTCCTTTTAGCTGTTCGGGAAATGCCATTTCACTTCCTTGACTGCTGAAGGAGTTTTTTTGCAATTATTCACTTTTTTATTTCACAAATAACCAAACAACTACCATTTTGCTCCAATTAGACCTTCCAATGTCCTATGCAGTTTGTTATAATTCTAATAATTGTGATAAAAAACCCAAATTTTCTCATCTCACAATGTATTTCGTTTAAGGGGGAAACAAAGTTGCATCCGAAATTAGAAAGCTTAAAACAATCGATGAGAGACTTTCAAAAAACATATCCGGAAGACGCCTGTCTCGTGTTAGGCGATCACGAAGGAACATTGCTTGAATATTTACCCGGAAAAACCATTGATGTCAAAGTGAAAGTTGGAGATAAAATACTTAGTAACAGCGTGACCATGAAAGCACTCCGAGAGGGGCGGCTACTGCGAGAGGAAAACGATTCTTCCAACTTCGGCTTCCCTTATATTTCTTTGGCACAACCTATATTCGATGGACGTGAAGTCATCGGGGTATTGAGTGCACTCATTTCGTACGAAAAAGTTTCAACATTACGCTCTGGGGCGACAAACTTGGCTGCAGCTGTTCAAGAAATGTCGGCGATGACCGAAATGATGACCAATGCAATGACAGATGTGACCACTCAATTGCAAGCGTTATCTGAACGATCTGGAGCTGTCAGACAGGACATTTCCAAAATCATCGATGTCTTGGCATTGGTGAAAAACATTGCCCGCCAGTCAAATATTTTGGGCCTGAACGCTTCAATTGAAGCGGCAAGAGCTGGCGAACAAGGAAAAGGGTTTTCAGTCGTTGCGCATGAAATCCGTAAAATGGCTGATCACAGCAATGAAAGCGCAAACAAAATAGAAACCCAATTAGACATCATTACAAATGCAATCGATGAAATGAATGTCTCAACCAGCCATATCGCTTCTTTTACGGAAGAGCATCATGCCAGCATGGAAGAACTAAACGGCACCTATTCGAAATTGAATCAATTGGCCGACGAACTGCTGCAGTCAAGCACGATCAACTAATGGCTCGAATGCGAAAAGGGAAAGCCCTGCAATTTTCAGCAGGGCTTTTACTCATTCAACAAAGTTAAAAACAAAAATTTTATAATTAAATAAAATTCATCTTCCGCTTGAAAGAACGTGGTTTCGTTAGAGTAAATTATTCCATCATTTCTGCAACAATTTCATACGAACGCAAGCGGGCTTGTTGATCGTATATTTGCGAGTTGATGATCAGTTCATTCGCTTTGGTTTCTTGAATAAAACTTTCCAACTTCCGTTTGACCGTTTCAGGACTTCCGACCATCGTTGAACGAGAATCGAGGGTTCTTTCGACGGAGGCCCGTTCGTAAGGTGACCATACTTCGTTGATGTTATTGATTGGCGGTTTCAACTGCGTTGGCATGCCCCTCGTTAAGCTGAGGAACTGCTGTTGCTGGGATGTTGCCAAGAAATTCGCTTCCTCATCCGTCTCCGCCGCGATGACATTGATGCCAAGCATGGCATACGGTTGCTGAAGCGCTTGCGATGGTTTAAAATGCTGATGATAAAGCTGTAATGCCTGCAATGTATAGGCAGGTGCAAAATGACTGGCAAACGAAAACGGCAAGCCTTCTTGTGCCGCAAGTTGTGCACTGAAACCACTTGAACCTAGCAACCAAATCGGTATTTCCAGACCTTCTCCTGGAAAGGCACGCACGCGGGCAGTATTATCCGGTTCGAAATACGCACGTAGCTCATCTAGTTGTTCCGGGAAATCTTCCCCACTGCTATGTAGGGTTCGGCGCAGTGCATAAGCGGTTGCTTGATCCGAGCCTGGTGCCCGGCCAAGGCCAAGGTCGATCCGTCCCGGATAAATCGATTCAAGTGTGCCAAATTGCTCGGCAATGACTAACGGAGCATGGTTAGGTAACATAATGCCTCCCGCCCCGACACGTATCTTTTGTGTCGCTCCCGCTATATGTCCGATGAGAACAGAAGTTGCAGAACTGCCGATCCCCGGCATATTATGATGTTCCGCTAACCAATAGCGATGAAAGCCCCATCGCTCCGTAAGCCGGGCCAATTCTACACTATTTTTAAAGGATTGCGTTGCATCACTGCCTTCATTGATTGGCGATAAATCCAAAACGGACAGCGGAATATTATTGAATTCTTTTACTTTTTCATCATTCACTTTGGTTCATTCCTCCTTTGGCTATTCTTTTATGATACCTTTATGGAAATACAATCTCTAACAATGCGACTTCGTGAGAAATCACTCCACTTCTCACTTACTTTTTAAAAAATTGCAAATGAAAGTGAAATAGGCGCTTGACAATTTTTTTTCATTTGTTATGATTAGTTCTAAATTTAATATTTCTTTTAACTATTGCGATGAAGATAAGTTTTACGCTAAGAAATCTAAAGAGAGCTGATGGTTGGTGCAAATCAGTGATTTCAACGTAAAGTAGCACTTCTGAATAGATTGGTTGAAATAGAGAGTAGACCAATCCGCTCCATGCCCGTTAAGCATGCTAACCGAGACTGTCCAGTAATTTAGGACAGTGAACAAGGGTGGTACCGCGTGAGTAGTTCAGCTTTTCGCCCCTTACATTTGTAAGGGGTGGAAGGCTTTTTTTATTGTTTATTGTTTAGAAAGGGGAAAAGAACGATGTGAAGTAATTTTTAGCTTTTGCATGTTGTCATAGTTGTCCCACATCCACTTGTCCATAAAAAAATTGTACATAAATCAAAGGAGTGTCGATCGAGATGTCTTTTAATATTCTAATTAGTGATCCATTAAGCGAAGATGGTATTTTTCCATTACGCCAAGCGGAAGGTATGAACATTGTTGTAGATACGACTTGCACGCCTGCTGAACTTGCAGAAAAAATTCGTGATTACGATGCGTTATTAGTCCGCAGTCAAACACAAGTCACACGCGACATCATTGAGAATGCGCCGAACTTGAAAATAATTGGTCGCGCAGGGGTCGGTGTTGATAACATCGACTTGGATGCCGCAACAGAACACGGAATCATCGTCGTCAACGCGCCGGATGGCAACACGAATTCCGCGGCTGAACATACAATAGCGATGCTCACTGCTTTGGCAAGAAAAATTCCGCAAGCTTTCAATTCATTGAAAAGTGGCGAATGGGACCGCAAATCATTCATCGGGGTTGAATTGAAAAACAAAACACTCGGTGTCATTGGACTTGGTCGTATCGGTGCTGAAGTAGCTGCACGGGCAAAGGGACAAAGAATGAATGTTATTGCTTACGATCCGTTTTTAACCGAAGAAAAAGCGAAAAAAATGGGCATCAGTTCGGGAACAGTCGAAGAAGTGTTAAAAGCTGCAGATTTCATTACGATCCATACGCCGCTACTGAAAGAAACACGCAATATGATCAATGCAGAAGCATTTGCGATCATGAAAGAAGGCGTCCAAATCGTCAACTGTGCACGCGGTGGGATTATCGATGAAGATGCACTATATGATGCGATTGTTTCGAAGAAAGTCGCCGGTGCCGCACTCGACGTATTTGAACAGGAGCCTTTCGTTGGTCATAAATTATTGACACTTCCTGAAGTGATTGCAACTCCTCACCTAGGGGCAAGTACGATTGAAGCACAAGAAAGCGTCGCAATCGATGTCAGCCATGATGTTGTCACATTCTTGAATGGAGGGGCTGTCCAAAATCCTGTCAATCTCCCTTCCGTCTCAAAAGAAGTATTGGCGAAAATCGAACCATTCTTCGATTTGTCAGAAAAGATCGGAATTTTCCTATCCCGATTAAGCAATAAAGTCATCGAAGAAGTGAACATCTACTATGCAGGTGAACTAGCCGAATCGGATGTCAGACCACTCACACGGAACACGCTAAAAGGATTGCTCAAACGCAATCTAGGTGAACATGTCAACGACGTCAATGCAAAATATCTTGCTGAGCGCTTCGGCATTAAAGTCAATGAACATAAAACATCGACAACAAAAGGTTTCTCCAATTTGATCACTGTGGAAATCACAACAGCAAGCGGGATTCGTCGCGTATCAGGCACATTGCTTAATGGACTAGGTGCCCGCATTGTCAAAGTGGATGATAATTTAGTAGATATCAGCCCAGAAGGTCACTTGCTCTTTGTCAAACATAAAGACCAACCTGGCGCAATCGGCCGTGTCGGAACAATGCTTGCCGTCGAAAACATCAACATCGCCACGATGCAAGTGGGCCGCTCAACTGTCGGCGGAGACGCTATCATGATGCTAACCGTCGATAATCATGTTGAACAAGAAAACGTCAACCGCTTAAAAGAATTGGAAGACATTTATGATGTCATCGCAATCGATCTATAATATAGTAGAAAAGAGGCCTATCTTCGTAGATGGGCTTCTTTTTTGTATGCGTAGTTATGTGGTTTATGATCACTTGAAACGATTGATTGAGCGATCTCTATGATTTATGAGCGCGCGGAGGAAATTAAGAGCGCGAGAAATTTACTTTGATCACTCCAACCGATGATTGAGCGCAGGCTATGTGTCTATGAGCACTTGGGGGAATCTTTTAGCGCAAGAACTTCGCTCTGATCACTCCAAGCGGTGATTGAGCGCGGATTATGAGTCTATGAGCACTTGAAGGGATCTTTTAGCGCAAGAATTTCGCTTTGATCACTCCAAGCGGTGATTGAGCGCGGACTATGAGTCTATGAGCACTTGGAGGGATTTTTGAGCGCAGAAGCGCCGCTTTTATTGCCACAAACGGTTGATTATGTGTCTCCCCTGATTTATGAGCGAGGAAGTAAATTTATGAGCATGGAAACAACATAAAAAAATCTCCATATTAAAAACCTATCTGCGGATGCGGATAGGTTTTGATTGTCTATTATTTTCCTATAACTTCTTCCATTGCAAGCATGTCAAGGATTGGCATTAACTTCTCCAAATGATCGATTTCGTATGTTGGTATACTTTCTTCGCTCCGTTCCTTGTTCTCACGGTTGATCCACACGGAACGCATGCCGACACGGGAAGCTCCAAGTATGTCCGTCATCAGATTATCGCCGACCATGATGGCCTCATCGG
Organism: Sporosarcina sp. ACRSM; assembly: GCF_022346545.1. Taxonomy (GTDB): domain Bacteria; phylum Bacillota; class Bacilli; order Bacillales_A; family Planococcaceae; genus Sporosarcina. Next base: position 14,635 of record NZ_JAKRNU010000006.1, read on the forward strand.
CAGACACCTCGCATGTAGATAAGACATGTTGGAAAATGGCTGGATCCGGCTTCCCTTTTCCGAATGCACCTGAAATGATGATATGCTCGAAATAAGGAGCGATCTCCGGTGTGATTGTCAGTTTTGTCTGTTGGAGACTAGGAGAACCATTGGTCAATAAAACAAGCTGATAGTTATCTTTTAAGCGATCCAATACTTCGAATGTTTCTTCATAAATAAACGGACTCTTTTTTCGCTCCGCTGGAAATAGTTCTGCAAGTTCACTGCCCAGATCTGCATCATCGATTCCCAATCGCTGCAGCCCTTTTGTCCATGCGTCGCGCCGATAATTCGGCATAATCTCCTTCATCTTTTGAAAGGATTCTCCTTCATCGTCAAATGTCCCCCAGATCCCTTCAAAGGGATTGATTCCGATCATTTGCGTGAATGCATATGTATCATAAGAGGCATATAGCTCCCTCGCCTCTGCCCTGACCGCTTCTTCTAACGCAGCCGGATCGATAGCGTAGCTTTGGGCAGCCCGTTCGCATGTCTTTCTGAATGCAGTTTCTACACTTTTTTTATCCCATAACAAAGTATCGTCCAAATCAAAAATGACTGTTTTAATCATCGAAATCTTCTCCTTATCCGTACTTTATACCAGTATACATGATTAGTACATAATTTTCCGATATATTTCTCTGCATTATAAAAGAGCTATAACCGAATCGGTTAATAGCTCTTTTATGTTTTAATCTACGAATCAAACGCTTTTCACAGCAGCCGTTTCTGTTACCTCTGTTACCCAGCCGAACGGATCTTCCAGTTCGCCGGTTTGGATGCCAGTGAGCACGTCGTATAATTTTTTGGACAGTTCGCCGGTTTCACCGTTATTAACGATAATTTTCTCATCTCGCCAATTCAGTTCGCCGATCGGAGAGACAACCGCTGCTGTTCCCGTACCGAACGCTTCTTCCAAAGTACCTGTACGATGGGCTTCATATACTTCTTCAATTGAAATTCTACGCTCACTTACAGGAATACCCCAATAGCGAATCAATTCAAGAATCGATTTTCTTGTGATTCCCTCCAAAATACTGCCATTCAGCATCGGCGTCACGACTTCACCGTTAATTTTGAAAAAGACATTCATGCTGCCGACTTCTTCAATATATTTGCGCTCTACGCCGTCTAGCCAAAGGACTTGGGAATAGCCTTTCTGATCTGCTATTTCCTGTGCGCGTAGACCAGCCGCATAGTTTCCTGCTGTTTTTGCTGTTCCCGTTCCGCCAGCTACCGCACGGACATATTCGTTTTCAACAAGAATTTTGACCGGATGAATTCCTTCTTTATAATAAGAGCCAACTGGCGATAAGATAATGATGAATTTGTATTTTTTTGCTGGCGAAACGCCTAAATAAGGTTCAGTTGCGACCATAAACGGTCTTATATAAAGGGAGGTCCCTTCTGTAGCCGGGATCCAATCTTTATCCACCGTGATTAGTTGTTTCAACGCTTCAAGTGCATTTTCCTCATCGATTTGAGGCATGCACAAACGTTCGCTCGATTTGTTCATGCGGCGCATGTTTTCTTCGGGGCGAAACAGTAGAACCTTGCCATCTTTCCCGATATAGGCTTTTAATCCTTCAAAAACAGTTTGCCCATAGTGAAAAATGGTTGCAGCCGGATCGATCAGAAGGGGTTCATAGGGCACGATTCGATGGTCAACCCAGCCTTCTCCTTCATAATAATCCGCGACAAACATATGGTCCGTAAAGACTCTTCCGAATTCTAATTGATCGGATAAAGGCTTTTGTTTTTTCGTCTCGCTCAATCTGACTTGAATAGCGTAATTCGTCATGCTACCTGCATCTCCTTGGTTCTAATTTTGAAGCCAGATAATTTGGCCGCTTCCGTAAAATTGGTGTTTCAAATGGAATACAGCGTCCAAAGAACACTGATCATCCTTTAACTTCCTATTCGCGGAATTCATTTTCTAATAATATCGATTATATCAACATTTTTCAAAATATGCTATGGAATCCACGAAAAAATTTTCTTACAAAAATACTTTATTGAAAAATTAAAAGTAAATACGACTCATCCCATTTGAAAACCATCTCTTTAATTGACTTGGTTCTGCCTAGTTCGGTTACACTAAAAACAATGCACATAAAGTTCGAAGGAGGAAAATGAAATGCCCTCGCATTACTTTATCGGTATAAAAGGTCCGGCGGATTTTGAATCGCTTATCAATGCTTATAAAGAGAAATACAGTTTGCCCGAAACATACAAGACGATTCCTCATCCAGATGATTTACATGTAACATTGGTTTTCATTGGCGCCATTCCCGAATCATCCTTGCCTTTACTCACGGAGAATTTACAGGCAATCGCGGAAAAGATACCCGCTTTTCAAATGCATATCGATGGATTATCATACTTTGGTTCACCTGCTGGTCCGCGTGTGGTCTATTTTTCAGTTGATGCTTCCGAGGCAATAAGGACCTTGCAAAAGGAAGTTGATAAAACAGTCGCTACTCTTCTGAATCGGTCGATTTCAGACCGGTTCACACCGCATATGACAATCGCAAAAAAACGCAAAACGACCAAACCGCTTTACATTCAAAAAGAAGAGTGGAAACCGATTGAAGTCCCGGTTCACTCCTTTTCTCTATTCACGATCCATCCGGAGAAATCCCCAAAGTATGAGGCTGTTAAGACATTTACGCTTTCTTGAATGCCTATCAATTTGTAGTATACAATATATTACCATTGCTTATCCGTTATACTTCATTTATAATCATTAATACAAGCTGCGTTGTTCGTATTCCATTAAGTTTTAACCTTTAAGCTGTAAAAGGGAGTTTAAATCGGAATTGAAATGGCAGGCCTTGTTCTTTTTGAATAACAAGGACAGACAGGAAAATTTCTGCGAACACCCACTTTGAGGAGTGGTGGTTTAAAACTTTCTAATCACATACGGCAAAGGCGGCTTCATTATTCGCATACAAACCCGTTTCCAATGGAAACGGGTTTTTCAATATTTAAAAAAACTTAGCCATCCTTTATATTTAAAATACACAACCATTGCCGCCCCTAAGATGAACATGATCCCTAGAATAATAAAATAACCATAATGCCAATGCAACTCGGGCATAACATCGAAATTCATCCCGTACACGCCTGCTATGAAAGTCAATGGTATGAAGATGGAAGAAATAATGGTCAACGTCATCATGATGCTATTCATTCGATTCGAGTTGATGGATAATTGACTATCCCGGATATCGGACGTCAATTCACGGTTCGATTCAATCATTTCACCCAACCGTAGCAAATGATCATGAATGTCCGAGAAATAAGTAAGTTCATGGGAGTTGAGATCTAACCGATGTGAGTAAAGCATCCGATACAATAACTCCCGCATCGGGAAAATCGTACGCCGTAAGCGCAACAAATCACTGCGTACTTCGAATACATAATCCATCGACAAGTGGACCGTCGTGGGTGACAGTTGGTCTTCGATTTCATTTAAATGATCTTCAATTTTATAGAGAATCGGGAAATAATGATCGACTACATTATCGATGATTTGATACGCTTTGAACACATGTCCCCGTTCCCACTTCCCGGAGTTTTCGATCCATTGTTCACGTGTTTTTGTCAGTTCCTCGATCTCCTGATAATGAAAGGTAACAATATAGTTTTCCCCCAAGAACAGATTCACTTCTTCAGCTGTTAAGTCTTCCTGGCATATGGAATATAAGACAAAAAATGCATATTCATCATAATAATCCAGCTTCGGGCGCTGCAAACGATGCAGACAGTCTTCGATTGCCAGTGGATGAAAGTGAAAAAATGAATGTAACAATGATTCTTCATCTGCACTCGGATTATCAAAATCCACCCAATACCACTGCATAGGACGGCTTGCTATTTCCGCCAGTGGGAAATCGAATATTAATTCATCGTCATCTGTCAATCCCATCGTCCGGATCATCGTCTAACTTCCTTTCCACTTGAAACATACTTCTCATGAATGTTTAGTATGTGTGTTGGCATGCGGCATATGCGCTACTTTTTTCCTAAGCAATGAAGTTGCACTCCATTTGCCCCCTAAATCCTTTAATTCATTTCCTAAAGAACGGCCTTTTCGCTTTCTGATTCGGCAACCGATTTTACGCGTTGAACAAATTCTACCACCACTTTATCACTGGCAAACAGTAGAAATGGTTTGACAAACCATTTTAACGGTCGATTCGTGGTGGTGTATTTGAAAGAGGTCCTAACCGCATCCAGTCTATTCAATTCATATTGTGCCGTTATGTCAAACATATTCGCCAGTGTAAATCCGACTTTCATCTGCTTTTTGTCTATGGAATCCATATACACAAACGTTTCTACTTCATATTCCATGACACGCTTGCCCTCTTTATACTTTTGCAAATAGACACTTCCAACTCTTTCATCTGTCACGTGTATCGCTTTGTTTTCAACGACTTGCGGCATGATTTTTTGCATATTTTCCAACGACCCATCGAAAAACTGCCACACCTTCTCAATAGGTGCATCGATTTCAACTTCCTTTGTCCATTGTTTCATTTTACAAGCCACCTTTTCGAAGTAAACTGACCTAGAAGATGCAATTCATGCATCGGTCTTGTCATCGCGACATATAACAGCTTCCGATCGATCGGATGATCCCTGAACGGCTCATCAAAAGCCGCGATGAGAACTGCGTCAAATTCCAGCCCTTTCGCTAAGTGACTAGGGACAATCAACAGATGATCTGCACTTATATCCGACTGCTCCTCCAACAATTGGATAGGTACTCCCGCATCATGGAGCCTTGTGTAATTCCGTTCAGCCTCGGCCCTCGTTTTACAGATCAAAGCGACTGAGCGATGACCGCGATCGAGAATGTCATGATAGAGCTGGCAAATCCGGTCAGTTTCAAAAGTCGTCATCGTATGGAATTCCGGCTCCCTTCCATGACGGACGACCGGTTCAACCAGTGGAAGTTCCTCATCCATCTCTGCCAACACTTGATTCGCCAAATCCATAATTTCAATCGTTGTCCGATAACTTTTTTGCAACGTTGTATACGTAGCCCTCGGAAAAATTGCTTTGACAGGATCCCAAGACGTTAACGACCGATAACTATGAATCCCTTGCGCCAAATCGCCAACAAGGGTGAACATATCGGTCTCCAGTCCATCCTTTAAAGCGGCGAGTTGAAATTCACTATAATCCTGCACTTCATCGATGAACACCACCCGCATTTTCCATTGAACGCTAACACCTTTCAACTTTGCATGTAAATAATAAAGGGAAGCTAAGTCTTCAATTTCCCATCTTTCCTTTTTATGTTCAGCAAAAAAAATAGCCCTTTCCTCTTCAGACCATTGGAAAGCGAGCTCCATTTGTAATTGTTTATCCGAAAGCCAATTTCGATATAATTTCTTAATGTTGAACTTTTTAAATCTGCGCATATAGACGGAGACCGTCGTTCTACCTTCCTTTTCAATGGAAGGCAGTCTTTCATCACGTTCTTCCAATATTTTTGTCAGCTTCGCTTTTCGTTTCTCAGCGTCACGGGTTCCATAGAGCACTTTATCTAGTGCTTCCTCATATTTAGCAGTAAGTTTATCCAGTAGTTGTTTTCGCTTCCGTTTCACATCGTTTTGTACAATGATTTTAATTCGCTCAAGCCTCTTCTCAACGGGCATATACGCAAACTCGTCTAAAAATAGTTTTTTCAAACGGGTAGCTTTCATAATCCGGTACTTTTCAATATAAATATCTTCAAAAAGCTCGGCCATTTCAAGCTCCAACCGCTTCACATAACGTTGCATGATATCTCTATAAGCAAGCGTCCCTTTTACACTTGTGCTAAATAGATGACGATTCTCAAGTACATCCGTCTCCGTCAGCCATTCCAACTTGCTGTTTGGATCTGTCAATTTCAAATTCAAGCCGGTTGCCTGTAGGACATACTCCGCATAGGTCATCTGACAAATCCGACCGACTCCGAGTTCAGGCAAGACATCCGCAATGTAGTCCATAAACAGTTTCGACGGCGCTAAAATCATCAACTTGTCGGAAGGGAAATGTTCTCCCATCGTATAGAGGAAATAAGAAATACGGTGTAAAGCGATTGTTGTCTTCCCGCTTCCGGCAGCCCCTTGCACGATAATCGGCTGTTTTAAATTTGCCCGTATGATCGCATTTTGTTCTGCTTGAATGGTCGAAACAATTTCTGTCAGGCGGGTATCCGCCTTGCCGGCAAGTGCCTCTTGAAGCAATTCATCATTCGTTGTCAGGTCGATATCACGAATCGCAAGCAGTTCTCCATCTTCAATTTTGTATTGCCGCTTGGAAAATAGATGACCTTTAAAGGTTTCATCATGTACTTGGTAGGTGAGATCACCAAGCCTACCATCATAATAGACATTCGCAACAGGCGATCGCCAGTCGACAATGATCGGTTCTTGCGTTTCTCTGTGAAACAAAGACGTTTTCCCAATATAAAGGAACTCGTCCATATCCCCTTCTTTTTGAAAATGAATCCTTGCAAAATAAGGCTTCTGCTGAATCGCTTCCAAGCCTTCCTTCTGAGAGCGAGCCATCTCAAAAAAACGAGCGTTCGTTAAAATATTGATGTAACTTAAACTGGAATCCAAATAATCCAAATCGGCCATCGATTGGCGAATTTCTTCTTGAGAGGATTTTACTTCGCGTCTCGATTCTTCCAGTAACTGTTGCATGTACTGTTTTGTATAATCAAGACGCTGGTACTCAAATTCAAAATCAGGATGTTGCTCTGTCATAACAGCCCTCCATTTTGCGTATTTGCGTCCTGTCGATTGAGAAGGTGAGATGTTGAGGGATCATAGCGGTAGAATAGAACTGCATTCTACCATTCTCACCAACAAGGAGCAAGTATAATTCGCAAAGTAATAGGAGTATTCATTCGGCAAACAAATAATTACTGCCAATCAATTGTTTACATTGCTTCTTCACTTCACTGACAATTCTCGCCAAGTCATACGTCGTATGAAAATGATGATTCATAATACCCGCGATTGAAATCGTCAACAATGGGAATAACTCGTCTTCCCCATGCCTATTCTTGGAAGTGATCCATCCATTCGCGACATCTTTTGGTGTGTAGAATTGCTTGATGGAAGCATTGAATCGCCGAATAATTTGTTCACAATACTTCACACTTTGTTCCGCAGACGCCACGACGATAAAGTCATCCCCGCCAATATGACCGATAAAATCAGAAGGCAATACAATTTCCTTTAATAGTTTCGCCACGTGCATTAAAATTTGATCGCCTTTTTCAAAACCGTATACATCATTGTAGGGCTTAAAATTATCCAAATCCAAATAGAGTACAGCATACCCTTCCTGCACTTCGACACAATGTTGCAATTGCTGTTCAATCAGAAGATTCCCCGGCAATTCCGTTAACGGGTTCAAATGTTTGGCGACATTCACTTCGATTTCCATCGTCTTCTCCAATAATTCTTTGACTGTGACAATACCATAATAATCCCCATTTTGCGTCACCGTAATAAAATCATACAAGTGCTTCGCATCTCTCCTCATCGCCAGTTTTGCGACGGTATGAATCGGTGTCTCCACATCCACTTGCAAAAAATCCGTATCCATAATTTCGATAATCGGTTTATTACTGAATAAACTGTATCCATAAGGTCCACTAATTTTTACATGCAACTCATTTCGAGTGATTACCCCGATGACCCGGTTGCCTTGAACGACGCAAAATCCCGGCACCGATTGATCTTGATGCATCAACGTTTTTACTTCTTCAATTAAAACGTGAGCTTCCAATGTTTGAAAAGGAGTGGACATTTCCTTCACAAATGGGCCTCCCAACCTTTTTAACGACCGGTTTTGTTTACGTTTGTTTTCATCTATGATCAATGCACTGACCTCTTCCCTTATTGGTAATAGATCTGGAGCCGGTTTCTGAATATAATAGCCTTGTCCAAAATGGACACCTAATTCAATGAGCTTGACCAACTCCTTTTCCGTTTCAATCCCTTCGGCAATAATATGGATTTGAGAATGTGCTGCAAATTCACATAAACTTTTCACAAGTGACTGCTTCGTTTGATCACTATCAATATTCCGGATCAATTGCATATCCAGCTTCATAAAATGCGGATGGATATCCGTTAAAATATTCAAGCCCGAATAGCCCGACCCTACGTCATCGATCGCAATGTGATACGTTTGTTCTTTATAATGACGAACAGTCTGTTTAAAATGATTTAAATTGCTAATGGCTTCTTTTTCGGTAATTTCAAAAACAATGGTTTCCGCATCCATCTGAAAGCGTCTTAAATAATCTTTCGTAAAGCCTTGTCTGAACTTGCGGTCACTCATAATATTGGGATTGACATTTAAAAACAGTTTTCCTTTTGTCTGCAGTGCATGGGCAGCCTCCAATGCTTTTGTTCGACATAATAATTCCAACTCCCACAACTGTCCATTTTCCATTGCATATGTAAATAGTTTCGCGGGATTTTGCAAGGGGGTACGAACTGGTCCGCGACTTAATGCTTCATATCCGAGAACTGTTCCGTCCTCCAATGAAAGTATCGGCTGAAAAACCGTTTGTATATCCTTATTGCGGAGAATCCGATAAAATAATTTCTGTAAATAATTTTCCTCTAACTTAATCAAAAAGGCCCTCTCCATTCGATAGGTCATTACATCCATTTTATCGAATAGTGCAGGGTCCTCTATCACAAGCGAGTAATGATTCTGTTAAGTTATTGTAAATCATGCGCCAACCAATCAGAAACCCCTATTCCAATTTCCATGGAATAGGGGTTGTCATCAAACGTCTATTGATCTTTCATAACATACGAACCAGTTATCACCATGTTTTTCCATGCCCGTACCAATCCAACCATCTCGCAGGTACCTTTGCTGTTCTTCTGTTTGTTCCATTCCAATCAATCGCTTTTCCGCAAAATGCTTTTTCTCCGCCTGTACGATTGATTTCAAAAATACATATCTCAACATGTTTCCATATTTCACTTTCAACGCAACGATTGCCATTCCAAGCCCAAACTTGTCTTTGAGGCTGGCAATATTGAACGGTGCAACTGTAGCACAAATATAATGGAAGCGCCTTGTATCGACCTCTTGGAAAATCCGCTCGCCTAAAAGGGATTGCAGCCCATTTCCCCGGAAATCGGGATCGACATTCGAGATTTCCGAATAGATCACTTTATCAAGCTCACAATCCTGTAAACCTGCATCAAGCCCTAGATGCTCGGCATCAATTTCCGGCTCCAGCATCGCCCGAAAGGCAATAAGTCGTTCTTTATAATAAGCTCCAATCATAATACCTTTCCCTTGAAGAATGGAGAGAAATTCTTCTTCTATCAGCGGCTGTAAAAAAGCACCGGTTGTCAAAGCGCCAAGCACTCTTTCCTGTAGCTCGAGAATTTCGGGAAGTTGTTCAGTAGTTAAATGGACAATCGACAGGTTACGGCCATCTTTCAATGTAAGTTTCTTGTTCATCCGGTTACCTTCTCAGAAAACACCGTCAATTCTTGGAGTGTTTCTTCATCGATATCGATTCCAAGTCCTGGTCTATCATTTAAACAGATAAATGGCACGTCATACTGCAAATTCCCCACATCCTTGCTGAATTTCAAAGGTCCCGTCAACTCGACACTTGTAATAACTTTCTTGGAAAATGACACATGGAAACCTGCGGCTGATCCGATGGACGATTCCACCATTGAACCAACTTGGCATTCGATTCCCGCCATTTCCGCCATATGTGCCAGTTTCATCGCCGGATAAATACCGCCACATTTCATCAGTTTAATATTCACCTTATCTGCCGCACGTTTTGCAATGATCTCCCTCATTTCACGAAATCCGCGCAAGCCTTCGTCAATCATCAGCGGAACAGATGACTTCGATTTAACTTCAACCATGCCATCGATATCATCCGCTTTTACCGGCTGTTCCAGCCAATCAAGCGAAACATGTTCCAGTTTCTTCAAGCCTTGCAACGTATTAGCGCTATTTTTCCAGCCTTGGTTGACATCTACACGGATGGCGATATCCTCACCAACGCGCGCACGCACCGCTTCAATGCGTTTGACATCCTCAGCCACTTGCGTCCCAACTTTCATTTTCATAGAACGATAACCTGCTGCCACACGCTCTTCTGCTTCGTCCGCCATTGCTTCCGGAGACGCGATACTCAGTACATGCGTAATCGGAAACGCCTCATGGTATCTTCCGCCAAGCAAGTCATAGACAGGGACTCCAAGCGCTTTACCGGCTGCGTCATAGCAAGCAATATCGATCGCCGCCTTAGCCGTCGGTGCAGCATAAATCTCAGCGTCCATCAATGCATGGATCCGTTCCATATTCAATGGATTTTCTCCAATCAGTTTCGGTGCAAGGGTATTCTTCAAAATAGCAAAGGTGCCTTCCCAGCTCTCTCCAGTTACGTGTTCATCTGCAACACCTTCTCCGTACCCCACAACACCCGTATCCGTTGTAATCTTCACGATAATTGAGGGCATGTAATCGTAAGAGGCATAGCTAATGACAAATGGTTCGTAGAGCGGTAAATGAATAGCATAAATCTCGATTTCTGAAATTTTCATCGTCTAAAAGTCCTTTCCGTTGGCAAATTATTTATTTCATTGTATCATTGTCGTTAAATAGTCGCTAATAAAAAGGTGGTCATCTATATTGAAAATAAAAATTGCGGTCATCGGGTCTACAGATTTTTGCGAACGCACGAGACAGCTTACCTCAGCTCGGACGGATATCGAGCTGAATTCATATGTATATGAAGAACCGCAACAGGCGCCCGATTTGATCCGTTCGCTTACACCTTGTGACGTCCTCTTTTTCTCGGGCTCCCTTCCCTACTTATACGCGAAAGAGACCTTGGAAAACATCCCGATCCCTTCTGTCTATTTGAAGCAGGACGAAACAGAGATTGCCATTACCCTTCTCCATCTTGCTTTACAAAGGCCGCAGGATTTGAAACGGCTTTCCATTGACGTGCGTAGCAAACAGAATATTGAATCTGTGTTAAAAGATTTGAACTGTACAACAGAAAGACCTTTCGTCCATATCCTGCAAGACAATGAACCGATACAAGCCATCGTTGCGTTTCACAAACAATTGGCGTTACAACAGAAAACGGATATGGCCATCACGAGTGTTCATGCAGTGCACGAACAACTGCACCAGCAAAATATCCCGGCCATGAAAATGATTGACCCTGAAAGCTCCATTTTGCGGACGATTGAACTCGCAAAACAGCAGGCCATTTTACATAAAAGCAACGCAGCTCAAATCGCGGTCGGCATTGTAAAAAATAATGATTTTTCCTTAGACATAACCCCCACCATCGAAAAGATGGCGTCTATCCTGCAAGCCCATTGGGAGGAAAAGAAACAAACATTTACTTTTTTCACGACGATGGGGAACGTTGAACAAGCATTGAAAAGAAACGATTTTCTATCTGCTTACCAACCGTTAGAAGGAAAAGCTGAACTGGCTTTTGGCTGCGGGGAGACGATTGTCGAAGCTACTGAAAACGCGCAGTTCGCTCTAGACTTCATACAGCAAAACGATGATCACTCTTTTTATATGCTGGATAGCGACAAAAAAATGCACGGTCCTTTCCCTGAAACTGGCGTTGCCATTGAAATGAAGGTCAACGATCCCGCCTTAGTGGCAATGGCCGAGAAAACAAAACTGAGTCCTGCCAATGTTTCAAAACTGCTGTCATTTAGCCATTTCCGTCAAACGAAACAGTTTACCGCACATGATTTAGCCCTCTATTTGAACGTTTCCCGAAGAACCGCGGAACGGACACTTAAAAAGCTTGTCGACTTCAACTATGCCAAAATCATTGGGGAAGAGATGGCCTACAAACAAGGTAGACCTCGTTCCCTTTATGAACTTAACCTACCCATATATTTATAATAAAAAGGAAAGCCCTCAACATGCTGATGGACTTTCCTTTTTGAATAGAGACGAATCACCCTAGGCTGACTTCTTGATCTTCCAGCTTTTCTTTTTCCAACTCTCTTTTGGCAATTTCCACTTTTTCCTGTTCAGTCAATTTAACAATTGTAAATCCTGTAAACGCATACACAATTGAGATGATCGGAACCATGAAGTTCAAAATAGCGTACGGTCCAAACTCGAAAACACTAACCCCTAGCGTACCTAAAATGAAGACCCCACATGTATTCCAAGGAATGAACACAGAAGTAAGCGTTCCGCCGTCCTCAAGGGAACGGGATAAGTTTTTCGAGTGTAAGCCTTTATCACGGTATACCTTACTGAACATCCTTGCTGGAACAACGATGGAAATATACTGTTCAGAACAGGACACATTTGTTAAAAAGCAAGCCCCGATTGTCGAGACGATTAACGAAGCAGTAGACTTCACCACTTTCAACAATTGGTTCACCAACGCTTTCAGCATACCCGAAAATTCCAAGATTCCACCGAAAGTCATCGCAACAATCGTCATGGACACCGTATACATCATGGAATCCAAACCGCCTCCATTGAAAAGCCCATCGACCATTTCATTGCCCGTTTCAATCTTAAATCCACTCTGCAACGCTTCAATCCCTCCGACAAGCGAACCACCTTGTACAAAAGTTTGGGACAGGAAACCAAGTACAATGCCGACAAGCAAAGCCGGAATCGCCGGGACTTTCAAAGCGACCATAACGATGACCGCAAGTGGCACAAGTAAGAGCCATGGCGTAATCAGGAAACTTTCTTGTAACACTTGTGACGTTTGTGCAATTTCGACCGCTTCAATTTGGCTCGTCGTAAACTTCTTCCCTAAAAAAGTATAGACGCCAAGGGCAATGAGTAACCCTGGAATAGTTGTAAACAACATATGCTTAATATGGTCAAACAAATCTGTACCTGTCAAACCGGCCGCTAAGTTCGTCGTATCGGATAATGGGGACATCTTATCTCCAAAATAAGCACCAGAAATAATGGCACCAGCAATCATCCCTGCTGGAATACCCATACTCAATCCAATCCCCATTCCCGCAACGCCAATCGTTCCCATTGTCGACCATGAACTCCCAATCGCTAGGGATACAATACAACAAATGAGACAAATCGCAACGAGGAACCAAGATGGTGTAATAATCTTCAAACCATAGAAAATCATCGTCGCAACAATTCCGCCCCCCATCCACGCACCAATCGTCAAGCCGACCAACATGATAATGACAACTGCCGGTAGCGCCAATCGAATCCCCTTATACATCATTTCTTCAATGTCTTTCCACGTATAGCCCATTTTCCAAGCGACTAACGCAGCTGTCGTTGTTCCAACGATCAACGGAATATGCGGACCTTGCTCTAATTTCACGACGGTGAATATCATTACAATAATCATAACTGTTAAGGGTAATATCGCCAGCCAAAAACTAACTTCTCTCCCATTCCTTTGTTCCATCTAAATTCCCCCAAATCATTTATTTTCACAAAATTAATAACTGTCGCTTAATAGTCGTTATTAGCATCGTAAAGGTTCAGTACCGGAAAGTCAATATGATTCAAAATTATTTTGTAAGCGATTTCACTAATTCGTATAAAAGGGTTATTTCGCCCCATATGTTTTTCAAGAAATGTCCGCCGCTAGATATTTTAGGTCATTAAGGTTATCACATTGAAATGCAATTTATTGCTTAGAAATAAAAGTTTCCCGGGAAATAATCCATTTGATTCTGTAACATGGGATTAAGAGCATAATAAAAAGGTTGTATAAAAAATCACCCTTTCGGCATTTTTTCATACAACCTTTTTCCTCTCTATGCTGTCTAAAGTATCAAATACGCAATCGGCGTTACAATTATAATTGTTAGAATGACCCGCACCACCCATAGAAGGACGAGTTGAGGAATCGATATTGGAATTTCCGTCGACACAACACAAGGGATAAATGCCGAGAAAAAGATGATACCTGAGATGGATACGACCGCAACGACAAACTTCACGATCAACACAGACTCTGTCACTAATAATGCAGGCAAGAACATTTCCGCGATTCCAAGCGCACTCGCCTTCGCAACAAGCATTGGTTCAGGAAGTTGCATAGCTAATGTGAACGGATAGAAGATATATCCAATCCAGTCAAAAACCGGTGTGAATTCTGCCAATACCAACCCCAATAAGCCAACCGATAAAATAGATGGGAGGATAGCCATCGCCATAACGAGACCGTCCTTTACATTTACACGGATATTATCCAATAAGCGAGGCGAATTGGATACGGTCGCTTTCGCTTCTTTCCACGCCGCCGCAAAACGACTTCCGCTAATTTCTGCTTCCGGCTGGGGAGTTGATCCCTCATAATACTCATCTTTGATCTTGGATAATGGTGGAATCCTTACGGTGATCGCAGTGACAGCGAATGTCACAACGAGTGTAATCCAAAAGTATGTATTCCACATGTCCATCAATCCAAGTGTTTTAGCGACAATAACCATAAACGTAGCAGAAACAGTTGAAAATCCAGTCGCTATGATAGCTGCTTCCCGTGCGGAATATTTTCCTTCTTTATAGATACGATTCGTGATGAGAAGACCCAAGGAATAACTGCCGACAAAGGAGGCCACTGCATCAATCGACGAACGACCTGGCGACTTCCAAATGGGACGCATAATCGGTTTTGCCAATACACCGACAAACTCCAGGAATCCATACCCTACTAATAAAGCGAGGAAAGCTGCCCCAATGGGAACAAGTAGACCAACAGGAATGACGAGTTTATCGAACAGAAAAGGACCCATATTTGGATCGAATAACCACGATGGACCAAACTGGAAGACAAGCATGATTCCAACGAGCAACCCTATAATATTGAACATCGAAAAAACGATATCAACATTTGATTTCTTCCATTTCCCTGTAAAAAATGGATAAATTGTTCCCGCCCCAATGACGAGCAATGCATAATAAGGCAAAGCCGGTGTGGCAAACGATTGAATAAACGAAACGATATGATCAAGCATAATGGAGTTTTTCCCTGCAATTGTCACAGGGATGAAAAACATAAATGCACCAATAATACTGTATACAAAGAATTTCCACATTTGCGGAGATTTTTGCGTAGCGACTTCTACTTGTCTATTCACCTCTTGATTTGTCGTCATACTGAATCCCCTTCCCTTTCCCCTCTTGCTAGTTCGAGCTGCAGACACGCCCCGTGATCAATTGCATCCATGCATAGACACCGATTTTGACTGTTTCAGATACTGCAGAATCTTTGCTTGGATCCAGACAGACAAAATCAATATGCTGAACAATTTGATGTTTGCCAATTTCAAGCAAAGCATCAAACAATTCAATCGCTGTCATTCCTCCCGGTGTAGATGCAGGGACGCCCGGTGCAACGGATATATCGAGTACATCCTTATCGACCGTGACATAGATCCGGTCCACTTTCGAAGATAGCTGATGCAGTGCCTCTTCAATCGTTTCGACTATCCCCTGTTTACGCGCTTGCTTTAATGTCACCATTTGAATCTGATGCTTTTTAGCGTAGTCGATAAGCGGTTTTGCATTGTAATAGCCATGCAATCCGATATTGATAACATGTTCTCCTTTGATAACGCTTCCATCAATGAGTTGCCGGATTGGCGTTCCATTGGCCGGGCCTAATTCGGCTGGATCTCGCACATCAAGATGCGTGTCAAGCTGCAAAATTCCAATTGTTTCTTCCGGATGAACATCCTTGATCCCTCGCACTGCACACGCCGTTGTCGAATGATCCCCACCAATCATACATGTCAACGTCTGAGGATAACTGGCCGTAAGAGAGGCCGTCGCTTCTTGGATCCGTTGATGGGATGTTAGGATATCGGTCGTATGCATCGTGACATCCCCGGCATCCACAACGCGAAACGGGCTCAAGTCGACATCTTCATCTAAATTATAGGTTGCAAAGCTTTTCCACATTTTTCGAAATTCATTTGGATATAACGAAGCGCCGGATACACTGATAGATGACCGTGATAAGGGCGCCCCATAGAGGATGAGATCGGGTTTATCCGATCCTTCCCCGAGGGGAGCAACCCATTGATGAACATGAGTTGCCTCCCCTCCGGTTACATTCCAGGACCATTCAGGCGGTTGAAGCCAATGCTGTTTCATTTGCCCACCACCTGCACACCTTTTTTCCATACGGATTTCACATGATTGACACCAAAGAAATATTGGATTTCTTGATAGTTTTTCGCATCCCATAAGACGATATCCGCCTGTTTTCCCACTTCGAGAGAACCGACTTTGTCTTCGCTCTTAATCGCACAAGCCGCATTGTATGTTGCCGCCGTCAATGCTTCAGCCGGCGTCAAGCGCATAGAAATACAGGCCAAGTTCATGACAAGTGGCATAGACGTCGTAGGAGATGAACCCGGATTGCAGTCCGTAGAAATGGCGACAGCTACTCCTTCGTCAATCATTTTCCGTCCAGCTGCCGCTTGCTCTCGTAAATAGAGGGCGGTAGCAGGAAGTAAACAAGCAATCGTGCCAGCCTCCGCCATCGCTTTGATACCTTCATCTGAAGCTTTCAGTAAATGTTCTGCCGAAATAGCACCGACCTTTGCAGCTAGCTCCGCACCACCATATGACTCGATTTCGTCGGCGTGGATTTTCGGAATTAGCCCCATACGCTTTCCTGCCTCCAATACACGCTCCGATTGTTCAGGTGTATAGACGTCTTTTTCACAAAACACATCATTAAAGACCGCAAGCTTTTCTTCGGCAATCACAGGCAGCATTTCATCGATCAATAAGTCGACAAATTCGTCTTCCCGTCCTTTGTATTCAACCGGTACGGCATGTGCCCCCATGAATGTCGGTACGATGTCAATGGGATGTGTTTCCTGCAACGTCTTCATGACCCGAAGTTGCTTCAACTCCGTTTCCAAATCCATGCCGTAACCGCTTTTCCCTTCAATTGTCGTAACACCATGTTCTAAAAATAAATCAAGACGTTTAGTCGTCTGCTCGATCAATTCCTCTTCCGATGCTTCGCGTGTCATTCTCGTAGTCGCATGGATGCCTCCGCCAGCATTCATAATTTCCATATATGTGGCACCTTCGAGCCGCTTCTCAAATTCACGCTCACGGCTACCTCCGTATGCGACATGTGTATGAGGGTCTACTAACCCAGGTGTCACTAGATGTCCTGTCGCATCCACGATTTCCGCCTCATGCTCGCGTCCCGCGTATTGTTTCTCAAGATCTGCTGTGGTCCCAACTGCTTGAATCAAGCCATTTTCAATCCATAGACTGCCGTCTTCAATTAAACCAAGATCGGACATCGCTTTTTTAGAGCGAGGTCCTTTCTCGGAAGAAGCAAGCGTTGCCAACTGTGCTACATGTTTAATCCAAATTGGTTTTGTCATTATTGATCAATTCCTTTATCAAGCATTGGTATTTTGACCCCTTTTTCGCGTGCCGTCCGCTGCGCAATTTCATAGCCTGCATCTGCATGACGAGCGATTCCCATTCCTGGATCAGTCGTCAATACGCGCTCCAATCGAATTTCCGCTTCTTTCGTCCCATCTGCCACAATGACCACTCCAGAGTGTATGGAGTAGCCCATTCCGACGCCTCCCCCATGATGCAATGAAACCCAAGTCGCTCCGCCGACAGCATTGATCATGGCATTCAAGATCGGCCAATCCGCAACGACATCCGATCCGTCTTTCATCGCTTCCGTTTCACGGTTTGGTGATGCAACAGATCCGGAATCAAGGTGATCACGTCCGATGACGATCGGTGCACTCAACTCACCGCTTGCCACCATATCATTGATAATCTTCCCGAAGCGCGCACGCTCCCCGTAGCCAAACCAGCAAATACGAGATGGAAGACCTTGGAATTCGATTTTATCCTGCGCCATGCGAATCCAGTTGCACAGATGTTCGTTATAGCTGAACTCCCGTAAAATCGCTTCATCCAATTTGTAGATATCTTCCGGATCGCCCGATAGCGCTACCCAACGGAAAGGTCCTTTCCCTTCACAAAATTGCGGACGGATATAAGCCGGAACAAATCCCGGGAAATCGAATGCATTTTCAACACCTTCATCTTTTGCCACCTGGCGGATGTTATTTCCATAGTCAAATGTAATTGCACCCTTTTCCATCATTTCCAACATCGCCCGAACATGTTGAGCCATCGATGCTTTGGATAATTTCACATAGCCATCCGGGTCATTCGTACGCAATCGCTCTGCCTCTTCCAATGTCATTTTTGAAGGGATATAGCCGTTTAACGGGTCATGTGCAGACGTTTGGTCTGTCAATACATCTGGAATGAAGTTGCGCGCAATCATTTCTGGTAAAATATCAGCGGCATTTCCTAATAATCCGATAGACAATGCTTTACCTGCTGTTTTCGCTTCTTCTGCCAAACGGATCGCTTCCTCCAATGAATCCGTTTTCACATCTGTGTAACGTGTTTCAATTCGGCGGTCAATTCTCGTCTCATCCACTTCGATACCGATACAAACTCCACCAGCCATCGTCACGGCTAACGGTTGTGCGCCACCCATGCCGCCCAGACCAGCCGTCACCGTGATTGTTCCCTGCAAACTACCATTGAAATGCTTTTTCGCTAGTTCTACAAATGTCTCGTACGTCCCTTGCACAATCCCTTGTGAAC
This sequence comes from Sporosarcina sp. ACRSM, assembly GCF_022346545.1. GTDB lineage: Bacteria > Bacillota > Bacilli > Bacillales_A > Planococcaceae > Sporosarcina. Next base: position 33,370 of record NZ_JAKRNU010000006.1, read on the forward strand.
CGATATAAATCCAGCTGCCCGCTGTCATTTGTCCGTACATCATCAAGCCTTTTTTATCAAGCTCATGGAACGTCTCCCAATTGGCGTATGCCGGCACAATATTAGAATTGGCAATCAGGACACGCGGGGCATCCGTATGTGATTTGAAGATGGCCACCGGTTTACCCGATTGAACAAGCAAGGTTTCATCATTTTCCAATTCTTTTAGGGATTTGACAATTGCATCAAAGCTTTCCCAGTTTCTTGCCGCTTTTCCGATTCCTCCGTAGACGACTAGTTTTTCCGGGTGCTCTGCCACTTCTGGATCCAAATTATTCATCAACATACGTAGTGCTGCTTCTTGTTGCCAGCCTTTTGTATTTAATTCTGTTCCTCTATAGCGAATTACCTTTTGTTCTGCAACCGTTTTCATACTAACGCCTCCTATTTGTCTATGATTTCATTATAGGGTGTCAATTCTGATTTTATTTTATAACTTAGTGCTATTTTTATGATTTGTTTATTAATAATTATTTAATTTAGCTCTTTTTATAATTCATCTCATTTTGAATAGTAGATTATCATTTTTGGCTTGAATTAGAAATAAGATGTGATTTGGGTTTTGAGCGTGGGGACATTTTTATGAGCACTTGGAGCGAGCTTTGAGCGTGGGCACATGATTATGAGCGCCTGGGGCAATCTTTGAGCGCGGAAACATTTTTATGAGCTCCTAGAGCGAACTTTGAGCGAGAGGACAATTCTATGAGCTCCTAGAGCAATCTTTGAGCGAGAGTACATATCTATGAGCTCCTAAAGCAATCTTTGAGCGAGAGTACAATTCTATGAACTCCTGAAGCAAGCTTTGAGCGCATGATTCATTCTCCAATAAAAAACACCATCTCCCATTTATTGAAAGATGGTGTGCGACTCCTCAACGCATTCGGTACGCGAAGGGCGTGCAATTTTCAAATTGCTTGAACTTGGCGGAGAAATAACTTTGATGGACATATCCGACTAAACGGGAAATCTCCTCAATGGATAGGTCCGTTTCCTGAAGCAATCTTTTCGCTTCTTCAATTCGTACACGGTGCAACACAACACGGAAAGGCTGATCGGACTCCGCCGCAAACCTGCGACTTAATGTACTTTTGTTAATGCGCAACGCTTCAGCGCAGTTGGCTAATCCCCATCCCGCATCCCAATAATTCGCTTCAATTAAAGCCCTCGTTTTTTCAACCAGCGATTGTTCGCCATTCCTTAAATGCACATTTGCCGTTTCATCCGAAAATAGTCGAATGGTAAATGCAAGCAAGTCTTGCACCATTTCATAAATGATCGGACTTTGAATGATTTGCTGAAACACCGCATAATAAGCGGATTCCCATTCATCTGTTTGCAATTGATACGATTTCATATAGCGACGAATTTGCGCGAGGACACTCGTCATGCGGATGCGGACCATTTCAGGATCAGGATACGGTCTTTGATACGTCAAAAACTCTTTTTCCACCCAATGACGGATTCTTTTCACATCCCGCGTCTCCAACATTTCAATCCATTGCCGTTGTTCAAGTGGTGTCAGAAACGGATCCATTGGGAGCCAATGTACTTGTTGGTTAGTCGATAGAATAATATCATAGCCTTCAAAAAAGATTTCTTCCGTCCGCTCTTTCGTCTGTTCAAACGTTTTTTTGATCGATTGAACTTCTGCGCTTTCATGATAAACAATCGCTAGCGGCTCCCCAACACGCTCTTTCCATTGCCCGAGGAAAGTTCGATATTCCTCTTGAAAAAAAACTTTGTCATGCGTGTCATGAACGCAAAGGATAAAATCCGTCAGTGCAAAAAGCTGATGCTTTTTTGTAAACGAAAATCGTTGAAGTTCATCATAAATTGAAGGCAGTACCGATGATTGTTTCGGTAAAAAAGCGGCCATCGTTATCGACTCTGCCCGTTCGCGCTCCAAAAAGAACAAATCGGCATAATCAATGGACGCATCCGTCGATTCGATGTTCATCCTCATCGCATTTTGCCGCTGTGCATTCCGCAACTGATAACGGACTTGTTGTATTTGCTTAATCAAATCCGTTGGAGAAAACGGGCGAAACAATACATCTTCCGCATGAAACCGTAAGCCACGATAGGCCGTTTGAAAGATCCGTTCAGAGGAAATCCCGATCCAACGAAAATTGGCTTGTTGCAACTGCTCATCTAGCCTATTGTTTTCGGTTGTCCACCCATCCATATCCAACAGCAATAAGTCTGGACTATTTTTATCCACTTGTTGAATGTATTCTTCCAATGAAGCAAACGTCGTCATCACCGAACCGGACAAATGACTCTCGACAATCCATCGAATGCCTTCCGCTTCCAATCTGTCTTTTGCGACCAAATGAATTTGCATATCAATCACATCACTTTTATGAATAGTTCACTTATAGGGGAAAGAAAATCGGTATCGCAATCATCATGACGATGAACATCACAAGTTGTAAAGGCACCCCGATCTTCACAAAGTCAAAGAAGCGATAACCTCCCGCAGTCATGACAAGCGCATTGGTCGGGGAAGCGACAGGTGTGGCAAAAGCCATACTTGAAGCAACTGCCACGGCAATTAAAAACGTATAAGGGCTTGCATCCAAACTGATGGCGGCATTCATTGCAATCGGGGCAAACAACACGGCCGTTGCCGTATTACTGATGAATTGACCAAATACCATTGTAATAAAATAAATGCCTGCAAGAACCCCAATCGCTCCCAATCCACCAAGCATTTGAATAATCCCTTCCGAGAGCATGACCATTCCACCCGTTTTCTCGAGAGCCGTCGCCATCGGTAACATGGCTGCGATGAGCACGATGCTCTCCCAATTGATTTTGCTATAAGCATCGTCCATATTCCGCACGCATCCCGTTACAATCATCAGTACCGCGCCGATGGAAACCGAGATGACAGCCGGGAACACTTCCAAAATCATCAGTGCGACCATTAGTAACATGATACCGCCAGCAATCGGAGCTTTTCCATTCGCCGCAGCCATGCCCGCATGTTCTTTCGGCTGGCCAACAACGACCACATCACTTGTTTCCCGGGCCAGTAATTCAATCTCATCCCAAGAACCTTGCACTAACAGCGCATCGCCAAAACGGAGTCGCTCTTTGGACATTTCTTTCACGACATATTCCCCACGACGATTGATTCCAAGAATATTCAAATTGTATTTTTCTCTAAAACTGACACTTCTTACGGTCTCATTGATCAGGCTGGAATGAGGGGTCAATAATACTTCCGCCATCCCCAGTTGCTTCGATACAAGATCGTCCGCTTCTGCATCCCCTTCTATCAGCACAAGCGAAAAATCTTTGACCAATTTTTCCATATTGTCCATTGAACCTTGAATATGTAATATATCTTTCGCCTGCACAATGCTATTGGGTCCTGCCATTTCCTGATAGGTCATCGGCAATAACTTCATACCTTCTGAAGATTTACGTTCCATTTTTAAAATATAGACTTGATACGTTCCTGGCAACTTCAGTTGGGCGAGCCGTTTCCCGATCATCGAGGAGCCTTCCGGTACAGTGACCCGATATAATTGACCGCCTAATTGGTAATCGACAACAAGCTGTTTAGGCGAGAGCCGATGCTCGTCTTTCGAACTGTTTTTCCTTTCACCACGCGGAAGCAATATATTTCGCACAGCATACAAATAAATGATGCCAACAATGACACCGATCACCCCGATTGGCGTAATTTCAAAAAAACCAAGCTTTTCAAAACCTTGATCGACCAATTGTTGACTGACAATCAAATTCGGTGGTGAAGCAATCAACGTCAATAAGCCAGAAAAACTGGCCATATAAGATAAAGGTATTAAAAACTTTGCCGGACTACTTTTCATGCTAATGGCTACACTCACGACAATCGGAAGCATCAAGGCGACGGTTCCGGTATTGCTCATAAATGCTCCAACAAAAGCGACGATCACCAGCAATAAAATAAATATTTTTTTCTCGCTATCCCCCGATGAACGAAGGAGCACATTGCCTGCCATTTGAGCAAGCCCTGTCCGCAAGATTCCCGCCCCAACAATAAATAAGCCGGCAATCATAATAACGACAGAGTTCGAAAAGCCGACAAGCGCTTCTGAAGCATCCAACACGCCAGTCAACACTAACGTCAGCAATGCGAGCACAGCGACAAGATCCGCGCGCACACGATTGCTCATAAATAAAATGACGCTGCATGCCAAAATGATAAATGTAATAGTCAGTTGCACATTCACTCGAATCCTTTCTATTTATTCACTAATTAGATTGTATACTAACATGTCAAAAAGCGCTCCCAAGAAGTGTGCTTTATCTGATTCACATACTCTTGTGTAACGGCAAATTCACCAGTGCCATTTCAGGTATACTTCTGGACTTCATAACCAGTCAGACATTCTCATATGCTGATTGATAGAATAGGAGGTCTTTTATTGGTCAAATCATTCCAAGAAGAAGCGCTGTATGAACTTCATTTTTGGCTTCAAATATTAGAAAATCATAGTCAGTTTATCCATGATTCATTAGCCCCGAATGAGCGCGAAAACATCGAAACGGCAAGCTCCTTCAAGAAGTGGTTTGAAGAATCATTTGCAGTTTCAAAAGAGCCACTCAACGAACAGCAACTTCTTTCACTTCTACAACAAACAAAAAAGACAAGTGAAGAAATCCGGAAGTTCAAATTACATTTGATCAAAGAACAATTGGTCGGGACCATCCACATTTCCCTTACGCCTACATTCATCAACCACATGGTCAATGAAGTCGAAGAGGCCATCCGCGTGTTTTCCTATTTGGAAAAAGGTCAAAAACCCCTGGCTGTTCACCCGCTCCATCATGATTTGTTATGGTTGTTGGACGCTGCAGGTCACGCGGGAGCCATAGACGCAAATCTTGATCGAGTGGAAAAACAGTTAAAAGAAGAAAGTCGGGATTTTACAAAAGACTGGGAAGACTTCTATTTAAAAGCGGTGGAGCTTGCTGGATTCCTTCGGACGAATGTCATGAAGTTTCCTGCGCTAGACAAGTTTCATGACGATATCCAATTGGAAATGGCATTATTCAAAACCTTTTTGCGTGAATTGGAGGAAATGGGGCTAAAAAAAGAATCGCTTGGCCCATTGACCCCATTAATGGCTGATCATATGGCGCGCGAGGAAAGTTATTATTTATTGAAGTTGGCTGAAACAGAACAGTAAATCATTTAAATACTCTAAACAAAAAGGACCGGATTTTCCGACAGGGTTGAATTGTCGGTAAGTCTGGTCTTTTTGAATTTACGTTTGTTTTTTTATAATGATGATGTTATTCAAAAAGTATACCTCGTATAAATCGATGTATTTGTCGAACACTAAACGAATGATAGGCACACACGGATAGCAAGGAGGATATCGTCGTGAAACTTCCCGGATTGAAAACAAGTCTAGTCATCATCCTGTTTTTTTCCTTTGCTCTCGCTTCTTTTGCAACGGAAAAAGGAAGGCCTTATTACGAAAAAAAAGGGTTTGTACTTTGGGAAATCAAGACAGAAGATAAAGTCGTTGCACTGACCTTTGATGATGGTCCTCATTCCACCTATACACCCCAAATTTTAGATTTGCTTGCGCTGTACGATGCAAAAGCGACATTTTTTGTTGTCGGTGAACGGGCTGAAAAGCATCCAGAAATACTCCTACGGGAAATCGAAGAAGGCCATGAAATCGCTAATCATACGTATACGCACCCCTTTAGAATATCGCCCGAGCAACTGAAAAAGGAACTGGATAAGACAAACAAACTGATTTATGACATCACCGGAATTCATTCCGTGCTCTATCGGCCTGTCGGCGGTAGCTATAACGAACAAATTATCAATACTGCGGTTGAAGGCGGCTATAAAGTCATCATGTGGTCATGGCATCAAGATACGAAAGATTGGAAAATGCCAGGGACAAAGAACATTATCGATACCGTTTTAAACGGCACAACCCCAGGAAACATCATCCTTTTCCATGATGCCGGCGGGGACCGTTCCCAAACCGTTGAAGCACTAAAGGTCATCTTGCCGGAACTGAAAAAACAAGGATATGAATTTGTCACAGTATCCGAGCTGATCAATCAAAGCCATGTAGAAGTGAATAAATGATGAGTAACTGGATAGCAATGCAAAAAATGCAAGAACCCGCCACTTGGCTCTTGCATCTTTTCTTATTTATTCGTTCTGCAACTTTTGCTTGCATTCAAATGCTATTTGCTTGCGCACAGGTCAGAATTGCTTGTATTCAATCGCCAACTGATTGCAACTCGAGCCTTTAAACTTATTCCTTCAACTGAAAAACGGCAATATCCCCTACATGCTCATGATCATCCTTCGATGTCGTTATATATGCCGTTTTGGAATCCTCGCTCCAATGTCCTGATAATGAAATGACCGCATATAGATCATCGGTATTCTCCATGATTCTTACACTATTGGTTAGTTGACCATCTGCTATTTCTGCCATATAGACATTCGTTTTGAAATCACCTTCAATTTGCACAGGCATATCGAACATGATTTTACTTTCGTCAGGAGACAAGTTATAGAATGGTACCCATATACCTTCGCTGTCTTTGCCTCCCGACACAAGTTGTTGGACTGCTTTTGTTTTTTTGTCCCAATAATAAATCCCCGTTTTTCCATCGTATGTACCATTAAAAAGCAGAGACCCATCTTGTAAAAGATTGAAATCATTAAACTGGGTATCGTCACCTCCAAAATTTGCAACAGCGGCGATTTGTCCTTGATCCTTCAGTTGATACACACCGTAGCCATTCTTTTCACTATGGGCGGCGATATACATATTCCCCATTTCTTTTTTTATAAAAGATAGGGTAAAGCCTTCAAAATCACTCAAATCCCATACAGCTTCTTCTTGCGTCTCAACATCGAAAAGATTCAATTGATATGTCGTGGAATGGTAATAAGCGACATCATCACTCACAAAACGCACATCCCACTGAGATGCCTTCTCGAGCCATTGCATATCACCACTTTGTAAATTGAGTATGTGAACTTTCTCCTCCTGTTGTGTTAACGCCCAGTTTCCATTATTGGAAACCGAAATCACTTCTTGTTCCGCAAGCTTCTTCTCTTTTTTCGTCACAATATCCAGTGAATAAAGTCCATCTTTTTTATTGTAATAAAGCTGATCACCCAAAAACCATTCTTCATTATGAGAGCCTTTATAAAGCCCTCGATTTTCAATCGTCTGCCCGATTTCTATATCTTTCAATCGAGACACTTCCAAAGTACTATCCGCCAACGAACTTTCAAGCTGAACATCTTCATTCACAATGACCGTTTCTTGCGTTTGTGCGTTCCCTTGCGTTGAACAACCTGCCGCCAATAGGCTGACTGCGGTAAGCAAGACAAATCCTTTCCACTTTCCCTTCATCATCCATTCCTCCTTTTTGTGTACAATCCAAGCATACACCTCACCTATTGCCAACCTTTCAGCAATTGTTGCCGTCTTGTTTCCAAGGAGGAAGATAAATAGAAAGCGTCACTTGTCCATTGTCATCCTCAAAAGAAATTGTCCCGTTATGTTGTTCGATAATTTGTTTACAAATATACAAACCGAGACCGCTATTCCCCTCCCCTTTTGTATGGATAAATGGTTCAAATACATGTAAAGCGATCTGATGAGGTACGGGATCACAGACATTCGTCACTGTCACCCTCTCAGCCTCAATTCTGACAACTACTTGTGTTCCACTCACTCCGTATTTCATCGCATTATCAAGCACATTGAGAAAGACTTGTCGGAGCTCATCCAGATTTCCATAGACAATAAAGTCTTCCCCTTGCACATCAATTGTCATCTGTCGTTTTTGCGCTTTCAACGTCATATCTTCACAAACCGATTCGATAAATGAAAGCATATGAACCGGTTCTCGCTTCTTTAAAAGAGGTATTGCATCCCTCTTCGATAGCTCAATCAATTCAATGACCATCCGATTAAGTCGCTCGCTTTCCAAACGGATTTTCCAAGTCGCTTTCCGCAGAAATTCCGGATCATCAAAGTCTTCCTCCCCGATAATTTGGGCATAGCCTGAAATGGTGGCGAGGGGCGTTTTTAACTCATGCGTTACATTATTAAAAAAGGTTGTTCTGCTCTTCTCCGCTTGGACAACTTTTTCTTTTTCCTGTTCAATCGTCTCAATTTGTCGTTTGATATGCTGCTGCATATCATTGAAGCTTGCCGCTAATACTTCCAGCTCATCCCTCGTTTTCACCTGTACGTTAACGCTATAATCCCCCGCTACCACTTTTTTCGTCGCGGCCGTCAATCGTCGCAATGGTCTAATCATCCGGCTCGTCAATAACGAAGATAATAAAAATACCCCTACAAACAAACAGATGATAAGCACGCGAAAACTATGTAAAATCGTCCCATTCGCCGCAAATAAATTTGTATAATCCCCTGTGAAGCGGAAAACGCCATATAAATCATCATTCAAATAGAAAGGATACGAAAAATAAACCAAATTGCCACCCGGCACATCGACACGGGTAAATGCCGCTTTATTGCTGAAAGCCGCTTTCAACTCTTCATTAGAGTTGTCATTCAAATTAGTTTGGAATGTTTGATTTTCGACGAGTAACGGTTCATCAATCGCAATCGCTTCATACAAAAAATAGCCGTCCCGATCATACAAAGCCACATTTTGACCATGGAGCTTGCTTAATTCCTGCGCAATCACTCCTCCATATTCTTTTAAAAAATCCTGCTTCGGAGGATGGATCAAAGCGAATTGTTTCATATGTTCTCTCGACGTATGCTGAAGTTTCGTCACTTCATTTGCAATCATGACCGTACTATTTGCATCCAAGGAGTCCTTCATCACTCGATCGACAATGAATGCAGCCAATGTGAATAAAATGAAATAACCCACAATGAACTTCCTTTGTATGGTCCATTTCATCCGCTCAATTCCCCCTCATCTTATAACCGACACCAAATACCGTTTCAATAATGGAAGGGCGCGCAACAGCATCCAGCTTTTTCCTCACCCGCTGCACATGGACATCGACTGTCCGTAAATCCCCTGCATAATCAAAATCCCAAACGCTATCGAGAATCTCTTCACGGGAGAACACCTGATTTTTATGTTGTGCAAAAAATAGCAATAAGTCATACTCCTTCGGCTTGAACATGACAACTTCTTCATCTTTCAATACGGTGTGAGAACGAGGTTCAATTCGAATGCTTTCGTTTATAACCAAATGCATTGAAGAGGTTTGACGATTTTGACGGCGTAATAATGCTTTTACACGAGCAATGATTTCCCGCACATCGAATGGTTTTGTCATATAGTCATCCGCACCAAGTTCAAGCCCGAGCACTTTGTCCACAATATCATCCCGTGCGGTAAGCATCAGAACGGGTACGTTACCCATGACCGTCAACTTCTTACATATTTCAAATCCATCCATATCTGGTAGCATGACATCCAAAATGACAAGATCCGGACCAATCCCTTCGAATAATTGCAACCCCTCCTGTCCGGTAGCTGCACCATGTACACGATAACCTTCTTTTCGCAAAGCATAAGCTAATATATCCATGATTGATTCTTCGTCTTCTATTATTAATATCGTTTCGTCCTTTGCCATAAATTCCACTCCTTACTTCCTTTCATTCTACTAAAAACTTATTGCCAAGTTGTGTCGAGGATGATGTTTCGTCAGACAAATGCATTTCCTTATGACAGAGGAGTCCCATTTGTTATACTTGCTCTAGTAAATGTGTAAGAAAAAGGAGACATTTCATGCAAAATTTAACTGGTAAAAACGCATTGATTACAGGAGCGGGCAAAGGGATCGGTCGCGCAACAGCCATCGCATTCGCCAAGGAAGGTATCAACGTAGGACTACTCGGAAGAACACCTGCTAACCTTGAAGCGGTCGCAAAAGAACTGGAAGAATACGGCGTGAATGTAACAATGGCGACTGCTGATGTATCGGATAACGAATCCGTCATCGCGGCTGTCGAACATATCAAATCCGAACTCGGACCGATCGATATCCTCATCAACAACGCAGGCGTCGGCAAGTTCGGGAAATTTCTTGAACTTTCGCCGGAAGAATTCAAAAACATCATCGATATTAACTTAATGGGCGTCTATTATGTAACAAGAGCGGTATTACCAGAAATGATTGAACGGGAAACCGGTGATATTATTAACATCTCCTCCACTGCAGGTCAAAAAGGCGCACCAGTCACAAGCGCATACAGTGCATCAAAATTCGGTCTGCTCGGTCTAACAGAGTCCCTCATGCTGGAAGTGAGAAAGCACAATATCCGTGTCAGCGCATTGACACCAAGCACGGTCGCTACGGATTTGGCTTTCGCCGAAAATCTGACAGACGGCAATCCGGACAAAGTGATGCAACCAGAAGACCTCGCGGAAGTAATGGTCGCACAATTAAAACTGCACCCGCGCATTCTCCTGAAATCAGCAGGTTTGTGGTCGACAAATCCTTAATTGAAAAAGGTGTCCGACTTGTCTTCTTTCCGACAAGTTGGACACCTTTTGTCATCCTTCAATAATAAGGCGAGATTAGAATATAGACTAATACACCTGTAAAGCTAACATAGAGCCAAATCGGCATCGTCCAGCGTGCAATTTTCTTATGACGCTCGTTTTCCATATTCCAAGCGCGAGCCACAGTGGTCAGCGCAAGCGGAACAATTGCAGCCGCAAGAAGAATATGGGTAATTAACACAAAATAATAGAATCCTGCCATAAAACCTTCTCCACCATAAGGCGTGGACGGCGATAGATAATGGAACGCTACATATGTAACAAGAAAAAGGGACGTCGTCGTAAACGCCGCGTAAATGAAACGGCGATGGACAGTGACGTTGCGTTTCACAATCGCGATAAGCGCAGCCAATAAAAATAAAAACGTAAAGCTATTTAAAATGGCATTGATCAACGGTAATATCGTCACATCAAATAAATCGAAATCCTCAACGCCCGGCAAACCGGACAACACACCAATCGCCCCGATCAAAATGATAGATAACGCAATAATCAGCGGTCTATAATTCCGTTTTTGAAACGGCTTTGACGTACCTTCAATGTTCTTCAAAACATTCACTCCAATTTCAATTAGATCAAATTAATGACATTCATGTCTCCTTTAATTGTATAGCAATATACAAAAAAGTGCCCTAAAATTGAGCACTTTTTTGTGAACATCTTATCGGATTGTCGATTCTTCCTTAACCGCAAGCCAAGGACGATTCTGTTCCCACCTCACCGTAACAGGAACCTTGTACGTTTCGGACAATAATTCCGGCTTCAATACCTCTTCTTTCGGGCCTTTGGCAACAATTTTCCCATCTTTTAAAAGCAACACATGGGTAATCTCTTTTACCAATTCTTCAATATGATGGGTAACATAAATGATATGACATTTCTTCTCAACAACTTCTTCCAGCACGCCAAGAAATTGCTCACGTGATAAAATATCCAGACCGGAACAAGGCTCATCCAAAATAAGCATCTTCGGATCACTCATCAATGCACGCGCAATCAAGACACGCCGTTTTTCCCCTTCGGACAATAGATGATACGGTTTCCCTTTCAAATAAGCCAATCGCAAACTTTCCAACAAATGATCCGCCTTCTCCCAATCCTCCGGCGCCACTTGCTCATAAATACCAAAACTCGCAAATTTCCCGCTCACGATCACCCGCTCCACTTTTTCCTTATTAAAGAAGTCCGCAAAGCGATCTAAGGAACTGCTGACGAACCCGATTTTTTTCCGTAGCTCCGGCAAATTGGTTTTGCCGAACAGATTACCGAGCACTTGCACTTCACCACTTGATGGAAAATGATATCCCGATACAATATTGAGCAACGACGTCTTCCCCGAACCGTTCAAACCAAGGATTCCCCAATGCTCATCAGGCTGTATATTCCAATCAATGTCCTGTAAAATTTCTTTATCCCCTCTTTGGAATGAAACATTTTTCAATGTAACGATTTCATTCATCATAAATCCCCCTCATATGTAGATTTGCAAAATTCACGCTATAAATTCTATAGTTAACTGTAAGTGAATTACGCATTTTTTTCAATTCGAAACCCGAAATTCTTTTCATGAATGTTATGAATTTCTGCTATACTATTGAAAAGTCATGTGAATAGGGATGAATACTAATGGATTTAATCATGATTCTATTACCCGTTTTTATTATTTTCTTCATTGGGTATATGGGACAAAAACTGATCGGATTCGATATTAAATCAATTTCGACAGCTGCTCTTTATTTAATGTCGCCCTTTTTGGCATTTCGCACATTTTATTCGAACGAGTTGACGATGGACTATTTTTATATCGTTCTCTTCAGTTTAATTTTGACAGTTGTTCTGCTACTCATCGTTTGGCTCACTTCAGTCGCCATGAAAGCGACACGCCCTGAACGTTCCGCAATGATCCTTGGTGGTGTGTTCATGAATAGCGGAAATTACGGTGCACCAGTCGTCCTCTTCGCTTTTGGAGCTGTCGGCTTTGACTACGCGGTCATTATGATGGTGCTCCAATCTTTGTTAATGAACACTGTTGGCATCTTTTTTGCCTCGTTAGGAGGAGAAGAAAAAGCGACATGGCGCCAAGCTTTTCAACGTGTGATTCGTATGCCGCTCATTTATGCGGCTTTTTTAGGTCTTGGCCTTCAATTGCTACACGTGCACGTTCCAAATACGTTAATGGAAGGAATCAGTCTGGTGGCAGATGCCTCGATTCCGACCGTCATGCTGGTCCTCGGGATGCAACTTGCTGTCATTGCAAGAAAACGAGTCGCTTACCGCTACGTGACCGCCGTCTCGGTCATTCGAATGGTTGTGTCGCCAATACTCGCCGTCGCGATTGTCTATTTCATGCCAATCAATGATTTATTAAAAGCGGTAATCATTCTTCAATCCTCGATGCCTGCAGCTGCTAATACGACGATGTTCGCCTTGCAATTCGGGACAGAGCCTGATCTTGTATCATTCACCACTTTCATCACGACGATCCTTAGTATCCTTTCGATTCCAGTCGTGTTGCTGTTCCTTGGTGTTTAACAGTTTCACCAAGCAATTGCATCCACCTTAGCAACATTTCCTTTCTTCGTATAACTTGGCGCTTCATCGGTTAAATTGAAGATAGCGGACTTGTAGAAAGGACGATCGCCTTGAAAAGTAAACGAACCATACATATCTTGGTATTATGTACAGCTATGCTCGTCTTGAGTGCATGCACCAATCGAAACCTCGTGACCAACCCGCCTTCAGAAACAGCAGAAGAATCCCTTGGCGAAACATACGGCTTCACACAATTCAACGTGGCCATTGATACGAAAGAAATGAAACAAGCGATGACAGCCAATTACGATGAAAAACGTGACAAAACAGAAGCCATCTATGAAAACAAAATCGAGGACCTTTACTTACACGGCAACGCAGCAATGGATAAACTCGATACCATTTTCAACGACCTATCTATCGAACCGGATATGGACGCCGAAGACATGGTAAAGAAAGCTTCGGAGGCATTCGAAGTCATCGATTACACCACACTGAAATTAACAATCAAATTCAAAGGATACGATACAAAGGAAATGATGATGACAAAGTAAAATCAGAATGGAATTTCTGATATAATTTCTCCGTTTTGGGCAATATTATGAGAGCATGCATATTTCTCAATGAGTGGAGGGAATTTACTGTGGCAAAAATTGCAGTGGAACAACCTTTTGAAGACGTTAAGACAGCCCTAGAGCAAAAAGGACATGAAGTACAAATGTTTAACACGGATGAAAATGTTTCAGGTTTTGATATCGGCGTCGTCAGATCCATCAACGAAGGAAATAATGACGAATTTGATTTTCCCGTCGTCAGTATGAAAGGCATGTCCATCGAAGATGTTATCGGTGCCGTTGAAACGCGCGTCAATCAAATGTAAACACTATGGAAGCAGCATCGGAATAGATGCTGCTTTTTAATGTTTCCATTATCCACAATGCTTTACCTAACGTTCACAACGTTTCAGGCGAACTAGACAATACTCTCGACAAATACCAACAATACTTGATCAAAACTACACAATCCCCGCACAAGTAAACAACGCTTCCCGACATGTTCGCAACGCTTTACATGAACTAAACAACGCTCTAAGAAAACCTAATAATGCCTTACCATAGCTAAACAACGTTCACGCTCTACCATAAAATGCTCAATTGTCTCTTTTACCCCCAAAAAAGCCGGAAGAATCATTCTCCCGGTCATTTTTATATTCATCCAAGCTGTTCATATGGCCGCTCAATCGCGTCAATTAATAACGTAAACCATTTATACTTCAATCGCATGGCGAATGCTTGAAAACAAAAAAATCCACTAAGGAACTTTGACAGTCCTTGAACGGATTTTTCTATTTATACTTTCGATATACTGTCTGCTATTCACGATGTAAGATACTCTCTCACACCAATATTCGATCAAGCATCCCTGACTAATCAATACAACTTCCTTTGATATTTGAAACTTTATTCATACGCTCTACAAATCTTTTTAGTACATGCACCGCCAGCACACAATCGTTGAGTGAAGACCATTCCATTGGGCTATGGCTAATCCCATCTTTACTACGAACAAATAACATTGCAACCGGAATATCCTCACCAATAATCATCGCATCATGCCCTGCACCACTTGGGACTTTTAAAACATCGAGATTAAGATCGCTAAAGGCTTCGGATAATTCTTCTTGTAACTCCGTTTTTATCAAGACGGGTGGAATTCGCATTAATTCTTTCGTATGCACCCTTACTGAATACTCTTTTTCTATACCTATTATCAGCTTTTGCATACGGGTAATCAGTATTTCTCTTGTATCTTCATGAATGTCGCGGATATCTGCGTAAAGCGTCACTTTTCCAGGTATCACATTCACACCGTTAGGCTCAACAAACATTTTCCCCACTGTTGCAACGGATGAATCACTAACTTGTTTCGGCAGATGACTTAGTTCGTGTATAAATTTGCCGGCAGCTACAAGCGCATCAGATCTGATGTCCATTGGTGTACTACCTGCATGCCCTGGATCTCCATAAAATGTGATCTCGAACCATGAGGGCCCCGCAATGCCACTAACTATCCCACAAGGAAGATTTGCCTTTTCGAGTTTCTTACCTTGTTCAATATGAACCTCAACGTATAACTCAATTTCCTCGCGATTCCGTTTTGCTCGTCTAAAGCCCTCAATCGATAAACCATCTGAATTCAATACCTCTTCAAAAGTTAGATCATTACCATCTTTTTGCTTCATCAACTCCTCTATCTTAGCTTGACCCATCATCGCTTTGCTTCCGATATATCCGTCGTTAAAACGGGAGCCCTCTTCATCTGAAAAAATGACAACTTCAAATGGATATTCCGGTCGATAATTTGTTTTATTCCAGGCTTCTACAACTTCTAATGCCGCAACTACTCCTAACGCTCCATCAAAATGACCCCCATTTGGAACTGTGTCAACATGTGATCCAGATAAAATAGCGGGCCGATCATCTTCTTTCCCCTTCATTCTACCAAAAACATTTCCAGCCCCATCTTCACGTACCACTAACCCTGCCTGTCGCATCCAGTCTTTCACTAATTCTTTCGCCTGTCTCTCCTCTTTAGAAAAACCTAGGCGCCGGGAACCCCCTTCTTCAGTCATTCCAATTTTAGCTAATTCAGCTAATCGTTCGGCAATTCTCCCACCCTTTACTCCGTCAACATCCGATTCCTTATCGCTGTAGTTCATTAACAACTTTCTGAGTAGTGAATCTTGTTCATGCAATGTACTTATTCCTCCCTTAGGAAATCACTTTCGAATTCCCTTTTGTCGATCCCCTCACTACAAGTTCAACATCTATTTCATGTGATTTGTGCAGTAATAAAGAGCCTTCTATTTTTTTGATTAATAGACTTGTAGCTAATGATCCAATTTGATAAATAGGCTGAGCAATCGTAGTAATTTCTGGTTCCGTTATTTCAGTCAGTTCGATTCCGTCAAAACCGATCAGAGAAATTTGGTCAGGTACTTTAATTTTTAGTTGTTTAAGTTTTTTCAAAGCCCCTAGCGCCATTAAGTCATTTCCAGTAAAAATGCCATCTACGTCTGGATGCCTCTTTAATAGTAGTCCAACCGCATCCATACCGCCTTTAATTGTAAAATCACCCTGCTCAAGTAGACTTGGCGTATACCAAGAAAACTCTTTTACAGCTTCTTCGAATCCTAACAAACGCTCTCTCGCTGTCGCTACTTCCTGAGGTCCATATATGTGAGCGATTTTGTTGCATCCTATTTCCAACAAATGCCGCACTGCTAACTTTGCGCCCTCTCTATTGTTAGAACGAACCACTAAACATATGTCCTCTCCCGGCGCCCGGTCCAATACAACCAATGGGATTTTTTCTTCCTCTAGGGTTTTTATTTCTGGTTCCTGGAGTGTATGTCCAGCAAATAGGATACCGTCTACAAATCTGTCTTTCATTTTTCTAATATAGTCTTTTTCCTTGTTCGTATCACTGTCCGTGTTACATAAAAATACCGTATAACCTTGACTGGAAGCACTGTCTTCTACCGCACGAGCCAACTCACTAAAAAAAGGATTTGAAATATCAGGGAGAATCAAAGCCATTGTTTTTGTTTTTCCACTGGCTAATCCTTTGGCGATGGAATTGGGCTTATACTTCAACAATTCAATGGCATTATTCACTTTTTTCTTTGTCTCACCGTTTACATAACCGTTTTGATTAATAACTCTTGAAACCGTAGCAATCGACACATTTGCCAATTTTGCCACATCACGAATAGTAGCCATACTGCACTCTCCTGTTTCTCGGAGAACAGCTAGGTCTGCAATTTTCACGCAGCTGTCCTCTTCTCTTTCAACGAATTTAACCATACCGCAAGCAAAATTACTGCACCTTTTATAATCAACTGATGGTATGAAGGAACATTCAATAAATTCAAACCGTTGTTCAGGATAGAGATAATTGCTACCCCCATGAGTGTCCCTGTAATTTTCCCCTCTCCACCAAATAGGTTTGTACCGCCTAGTACAACAGCTGCAATTGCATCCAATTCGGATCCTGTACCGGCATTAGGAGACCCCGTTGACAACCTTGAAGCCAATAAAATACCTGCTAACGCTGTAATAGATGCACCTAAAACATAGACACCCATTTTTACTTTCTTAACGTTAATCCCACATAACCTTGCAGCTTCCTCATTATCACCAACGGCATAGACATACCTTCCAAATTTAGTTTGAGATAACAAAAGATAACCAATAATTGAAACGACAACTAGTAGGAGTATAGGCACAGGGATAGGTCCAATATATCCTCTTCCTAAAAAGCGAAATGCTTCGTTTGAAACGATAATCGGACTTCCTTGGGTAATAACAAAGGCCAAGCCACTTAAAATGGTCATCATGGCCAATGTTACAATAAATGGTGGTATTTTTTGTGTAGCAACAATACCTCCTATTATGAAACCAATTACTCCACCTGCGGCAATTGTGAGTAATATTGCGAATGGTAAAGGCACTCCTGCCGCTAGCAAACTAGCTATAATTACTCCTGAAACTGCAATTTGTGATCCCGCACTTAAATCAATACCACCCGTAATAATAATGAACGTCATTCCCACAGCCATTATACACAATACAGCAGACTGTCTAGATACGTTTAGCAAATTATCTACTGTTAAAAAGTCACTCGAAACAATGGACATAATAATGAAAAGAAGCACAACACCAATTATCGCTATACCTTTATCTAACAAAAAATGAACCGCTTTCTTAGAAAAATCGGATTTTGTATTCATGGTCTTTAATTCTGTTGTATTATTTTGCATTAACAGTTCCTCCAAATGCAAGATTTATAATGTTATCAGGATTGATATCTACTCGGCTCAATTCTCCTGATATTTCACCCTCATGCATGACTATAACTCGATCACTCATCCCGACAATTTCATCAACTTCTGATGAAATCATAATGATAGCCGTACCTTGCTTTGCCATTTCAGTAATTTGTGAATAAATATCTGTTTTCGCACCAACATCAACACCGCGGCATGGTTCATCCAAGATGAGCACTTTGGGCTTTTGGATCATCCACCGTGCCAAAATAGCCTTTTGCTGGTTTCCACCACTTAAATTCGATATTCTTTGCTCCAAATTAGCTGTTTTTATATTCAACTTCTGCTTATAAAGGTTCGCAATCTCCTTTTCTTTTTTATTTGAAACAAACATCCCCCCCGAAAGTAAAGATAAATTCGCTAGTGAGATATTTTCCATTACACTTCTTTTCAAGACTAGCCCTGTTTCCTTTCTATTTTCAGTAACAAATCCAATACCATTTGAAATGGCTTCTCTAGGCGATTTAATGTTGACTTTTCGACCATCTATCAAGATCTCCCCCTCGTTGAGGGACATCACTCCAAACAAGGCTTCTGCTATTTCAGTACGCCCTGATCCTACCAAACCCGCAACACCCAAGATTTCTCCTCCTCTTACGGAGAAGCTGATATCTTTAAATATGCCATCTTTCCTTAACTTCCTTGTCTCGATTACGATGTCCTTAAGTGGGACTTCCGTTTTCCCAAAGAAGTCTTCAAGCTTTCGATTTACCATCAACTGCACAAGATCATTCGTTCCATCAATCTGATCGACTGGAAGTGTCTGAATATACGTACCATCACGTAAAATCGTTACGGTATCACAAACCCTAAATATTTCAGGCATTCGGTGAGACACATAAATAACGCTAACACCTTTAGATTTCAACTTTTCTACAAGAGACAGAAGTACTTCTGTCTCTCTTTCCGATAGAGATGAAGTAGGCTCATCCATAATCAGTACATTGGCATTTTGAGAAATAGCTCGAGCTATTTCAATCATTTGCTTCTGGGCAATACTTAATTCACCTGCCATTGTTTTAGGGTCTAGTTCAATTTGCAGTGAACTCAGTACTGCCTGCGCATCACTGTTCATTTTTTTCCAGTCAATCAAGCCTAGCATCTTCGTCGGCTGTTCCCCTAGGAAAATATTTTCAGCAATTGATAAATGATTCGCAATGTTTAATTCTTGATAAATACAGTGGATCCCAAGCTCTTTTGCTTTCTTTGGGTTCATTCCTTCAATTGTTTTTCCCTCGTAAATAATCTCTCCACTCGTTTTCGCATAGGCACCTGTTAAGATTTTAATAAGAGTCGACTTTCCAGCCCCATTTTCTCCAACAAGGCCATGCGCGCTTCCTGGCATCAACGTGAGGGAAACCCCTTTCAATGCCTTAACTCCTGAGAACTCTTTTGTTATATGATTTAATTGAAGCCTTGGGGTTGACACAAGACATTACCTCCGTTTCCGGCTAAAATCCTTGATCAATCTTTGAAATGGTCATTTACATTTTTTTGATCCATCAGTATAACTGGAACGCTAATATTCTTATCGATTTCCTTGCCATTAATGGCGTCCACAACTGTTTTCAAAGCAGTTTCTCCAATTAATTCAGGCTGTTGCTGTATCATCGCAAGGATGTGACCATTCTTGATACCAATAGCAGCTTCTTTATTCACATCAAATCCTAAGATCTGAATATCCTTTGTTTTTGCAGATTCAAGTGCAGCAAGTGAACCAAGCACACCATTTTCAGCCGAGGCAAAGATATAATCAACATCAGGATTTGCCTGCAAGATATTTTCCACCGTTCTCATTGACTCCTCACGGTCATATCCAGGCTGATCATTTAGGAATTCAACGTTATTTACATCTTCCAATGCACTTTTGAATCCTTTTAACCTCTCTTGCTGTACCAATGACTTGATGGAAGTGACAACACCAACTTTAATTTTTTCATCAGCTTTTTTATTTTCTTCAAGATATTTTTTGAAATAGTTACCGAGTTCTTCACCGGCTTCGTAATTTGCAGTACCGATAAATGTCGTAACTCCTGGGGAATCTACAACTGCGTCTGCTGTAACAACAGGAATGCCTAGACCATCCGCCTCTTCGACTACTGGAATAACGCCTGCATTATCCGTTGCCATTAGTATTAAACCATCAACATCTTTTTGAATAAAATCTTCCACTGCCGAAACTTGTTTGGCCAAATCCTGATTTGGATCATTTGTAAGTAATTTCACGCCCATCTCATCTGCAGCTTTTTTAATCCCTTTATCAATTTCAATAAAGAACTGATGCTGAAGTGTAATTGTACTTACACCAACTGTAAGTTGACCTTCCTCTTTTTCATTTGCTGTTCCAGAACTACAAGCTGTCGCAATCAATAAAGTAAATGCCATCATAGCCACTAACAAGTTTTTTTTCATAAACATCCTCATTCCCCCTCTTTATGTATGTCAGCAATCCCACACCATTGGATAATAAATGCTGCATAGATTTCAATCAATTTAATATACTGTGCCACTTCTACTGATTCGTTGACGGAATGTGATACTTTTGGATCGCCACATCCTAGTATAATCGTTGGAATCTCCCCATATCCCGACAATAATCTAGCATCACAACCTGCCGGCATTCCTTCAATGACTGCTTCCCTACCAAGGATAAACGTCACCAATTCCTTAGACTCCCTAACAAGGGGATCGTCTATCGAAGTTTCAAATGGAAATCCTTCTTGATAAACTGTTATTTTCGGTGGATGCTCCTTAAGCCATTTATCACCGCTTACAACACTTTCAATCGCTCCCATTATTTCATCACAAACTTCGTCTCTTCGTTTTTGATGTGAAACTCCTTTTTTTGGGTGGTAATGCGTACAAAAATTCATCTTACAGTTATTTGGTACAACAGACCCTGCAATCCCCCCTTCGATAACGCCAAGGTTTGTCGTCTGTCCTGGTAACAATGGATGTTTTTCAGTCATTAGCCATCTATGTTCAAGCTTTTTGATGGCCCGATAAATATCCATTGCCTTATCAATTGCATTGACACCCTGCCATAACTGACTTGAGTGTAAAGCTAACCCTTTCACTTCAATCTCGTGAAAAAGAAAACCCATATGAGCTGGTTGAATATTTAAAGTCGTTGGTTCACCAACAATCGCTCCATCCGCTTTATACCCTCTCTCTACACAGGCAAGCGTTCCGTTACCGCCACCTTCCTCATCTACAACGGATTGAATAATTAAGTCTCCTTTTAATTGAATTCCCAATGAGTGAAGCAGTTCGGCTGCCATGATCATAGCGGAGAGGGAGGCTTTCATATCAGTCGCTCCCAATCCGTACAAATAGCCATCGATTACTTCCCCAAGAAAAGGATCGTGATTCCAATCTTCTTTGTTTCCATAAGGCATTGTGTCAATATGTCCATTGAGTATAAGCGAACGACCAGAGCCTTTTCCGTGCAGGGTCCCAACGATATTGGGACGCCCCTTATTTTCATGACCAAGGTTGGCACCTGGATACCTTTTTATTTTTTCATCTTCAACCTCAAATTCATCAATTTCGAATCCTAATTTTTCAAGTTCTTTCTTAATGATGACCTGTCCAGCCTTCTCGTTCCCACCATCGATGCCGTGTCCAATAACCATCGTATCGGTTTGAACCAGCTTCTTCAGAAATTGAATATATTGATCCTGATGTTCATTAAGTCGAGCTTGGATGTTTTTCAAAGCCATTTTCTTCACCTTCCATAATAGATAACATTAATAGATAATATTTATCACCTCTTGATTTGCTCTAAAATCCTTTTCCATAACTGTGTATATTGATCCCATTGAAGGAATTCAATTGATCCCCAGTGAGGTGCGCAATCGCTGGCAAAGGCAGCTGTTTTTCCTTTACCGTACTCACCAACGACTAATAACGGATCCTCCTCAATTTTCACTAATGTCGTTGCATCTTCTTTGGCAGTAAAACGGTTATACCCTAGGAATGGTGGCCATTTTTCAAGACCTTTCGTAATTTCGTGTTCGGCAATTGTTTCCGGAGAAACGCCTTCAGGTTTTTCCACTCTGTCATCTCTGTCCAACATCACTATCGGCAATACATCAGCAAGAACAGTATTTTTATAGTTGGCTTTTCCTTCGATTCCCATAAAGGATAGGTATCCACCAATCATGAGCAGTCCGCCCCCGTTTTCGACGTATTGGCGAATCAATTCCAATGCGTTTGGAATTCTTTCCATTTGATAGAAAGTTTTATTTTGAAGCAAGAAAGTGTTACTTCCAATATCACTGATTACAATCGAATCATACTGTTCCAACACTTCAAGACTATTGGGAAATCTTACTTGCACTTCATGTGATGGCATATAGTCAATTTCCACGCCATTTTCTTTTAAACAATCTAATAAAAAAGTTGCACCTTCTTCATATTTTGTAGATTCGAAAGTGTCATATCCCTTCGCATGAATCATATGAACTGTCCAAGACTCTCCAATAAATAATACTTTCATAACAATCTCCTCCTCATTATATGTAACCGGTTACATCACATTCATAAAAAAAGCGTCTAACTCTTTATTCGATGGCATGCCTGCCTGTGCACCCAGTTTCGTTACTGCGTGCGCTCCAACCTTCGTAGCAAAAGTAATTGCTTCATCCACTTCATCTCCTTTTGCCAATGAATACGCTAACCCCCCATTGAAAGCATCTCCTGCCCCAGTAGTATCGATTACTTGTACACAATGCGATGAAAAATGCTTTTCTTCACTTTTTCCCGAGAAGTATCTGGCCCCCTTTTCACCCAGTGTTACGATTAAATTCCCAACTCCCATCTTCAAAAGCCGCTGGGCTGAATTAAGAATATCAATTTCAATATCAGATCCTGATGCGAGAATATGAAGTTCGGTTTCATTAGGTGTTAAATAATCTATTTGACTCAGGATGTCTTTAGGTAAATTAAATGCCGGTGCAGGATTCAATATTATTTTCTTCCCTAAATACTTAGCCCTTGTAATGCCATGGATGATGGTATCAATCGGTATTTCCATCTGCAGTACTACGATATCTGCGGCTTCAATGAGTCTCTCAGCTTGATCAATATGAGCTGGAAGCAAATGATAGTTTGCACCAGGAATCACCGTTATTCGATTATCATTTGAACTTACATGCACACATGCAATTCCAGTGGGCTGATCACTGATTTTTGTGATATAAGATGTGTTTACCCCCTCCTCCTTAAGTTTATTAATCAATTGTTCTCCATAGGCATCATTTCCAACTGCCCCGATTAGACTTACTTCTGCTCCTAGACGGGCAGCCGCAACTGCTTGATTTGCTCCCTTTCCACCCATACTAGAAAAAAAGCTTTGACCAATGATAGTCTCTCCTTCTTCGGGAAATTTGGAAGACTGCAATACCATGTCTAGGTTTAAACTACCAATGATAACTATAGAAGGTGACTCTTTCAATTTGCTTTACCCCTCACTTCAAAATGTATAGGTCTATATGTAACCGGTTACTTACAGATAATTTACCATCTTCTGAAGTGAGTGTCAATAAAATAATTAACCCTCAATCGTAATGTACGAAATTCCATAATCAGCATGCCAGATCTCAACCAATGTATTTAGCAGCTCCTTTGGTATCTCTCATTTTCTTTTCTAATTTTAAATAGAAGCCGTTTGGATAGTGCTTATATAAATCATTGATTAAATCTATAGTCTGATGCCATTGAAACGCGCGTCAATCAAATGTAAACACAATGGAAGCAGCATCGCAAAAGATGCTGCTTTTTCATTATAGGTTATAGGGATAAGGAAAAAATCCATTTGCTGGATTCAATAAATCCATTAAAGGAAAAAACGCTACTTCTTTAACGGATATCGGACAATCACTCATTTTCCAAAATCATAATTGAAGAAACCGCACTGGCCACTGTCTTGTCGTTTTGTACTAACTCCGCAACAACATAAGCCACTTTTTTCCCGATTCTTTCGACTTTAGCTGAAACTAGAACCTGACCAGTCTTTACCGGGCGATGAAATGTTGTGTGTATATCAATAGAGGCGAATGACTGCTGTTCATCCAGTTTGGTTGCAATAGCGTAGGCCATCATAATATCAGCTGCCGAAGTGAGAAATCCGCCCATCGCCACACCAATTCCATTAAGAAACTGATCGTCGACTTGCCAAATCCCTTTTGACTCGCCCTGTTCCGCATAAACGGCTTCAATTTGTAACGTACTATCACAATTAGGAGGCGCCGCCCTTTTATGAACCACATTTCTAAAATCTATCATCGTATATTTTTCCGTCAAGATTTTCCCTCTCTTTCTTCAATCAAATCAGTTCCAACATAAGCAGTTGGGGGTTTTCAATCATTGCTTTAAAGCGATTGGTAAA
This sequence comes from Sporosarcina sp. ACRSM, assembly GCF_022346545.1. GTDB lineage: Bacteria > Bacillota > Bacilli > Bacillales_A > Planococcaceae > Sporosarcina. The sequence continues at coordinate 57,777 of NZ_JAKRNU010000006.1, forward strand.
TGCAGCAACGGTTGCTCCATCTGTCACGCGATGATCAAAGGTCATAGTGACATTCATGATCGAACGAATGACAATTTCATCATCTTCCGTCACGACAGGCATTTTCCTCGTTTTATGGAACGCCATCAATCCTGTTTCTGGATAATTGATGATCGGTGTTGCTCCGATTCCACCCATTGGCCCGACATTGCTAATGGTGAACGTACTACCGGTCATTTCCTCTACCGTTAGTGTATTGTCTTGTGCTTTTTTTGTTAAACTTTTCATTTCCGCTTGGATTTGAAGCAATGATTTCTTTTCAACATGCCGCAATACCGGGACAATCAATCCTAGCTCGGAGTCGGTTGCAATTCCCATATGAACCATTTTCTTAAGTTGTATTACTTCATTCTCTTCATCTAACGTTGCATTAAAGACAGGGTACTCTTTTAAGGCGATTGCGAGTGCCTTTATAAAAAAAGAAACGACAGATAAATTCATATCTACTTTTTTTAATTCTTGTCGATAGAGAAGTAAATTGGTCATGTCAATTTCCTCTAAATGAGCAACATGCGGAATGGTATAAAGAGACATACTCATCTTCATGGCAATTTGTTTGCGTCGACCTTTAAACGGAATCGTCTCCACTTGCTCATCCTCACCTGATACTTTCTGTGATTTCGGAGTAGGCAAGGAATCGGCTATACTAGGTGCATGCTTAGTCGGTTGTTGTTCTCGATCGGCAACAAAACGATGAATGTCTTCTACTGTAATTCGGCCCCTTCTCCCTGTCCCTTTTATGAATGTAAGATCAACATCATGTTCCCTTGCCACTTTTCGCGTAAAGGGCGCAGCAATGATCCGTTCTATAGATCCCGCTTCTTTAGGTGATTCTATTGTTGTCAATACAGTCGCAACGGATTGCTTTTCAACGGTTGCTAGCTGTTCTTCTACTTTCTTTTCTGTTTTGGGGGATCCACCGATTGTTTCCACTGTCAATATGGTCGTACCAACCGGAATCGTTTCCTGTGTTGCAACAAGAATTTCTTTCACAACGCCTGCAGTAGGTGAAGTCAATTCTGCAACCATTTTATCGGTTTGCACTTCCACTAATGGTTGGTCGACGTCGACATGGTCACCTACCTTAACAAAATAGGTAAGGACATCCCCTTCTGTCATCCCTTCCCCAATATCATGTAGTTTTACTTCGACCATTTCGATTCCCCCTAGAAATTAATAACGTTTTGAATGGATTCCAATACACGTGCCGAAGTCGGTAAATAGTGTTGTTCCAAGGCCCAAAACGGCACATGCACATCGGCTCCCGTAACACGTTCTATCGGCGATTTCATATATAAGAACGATGTATCATTAATGATTGAAACAATATCATTACCTAACCCACCTGTCGCATGTGCTTCATGCACAATGACACAGCGTCCTGTTTTTTGAACGGATTCCGCAATGATGTCTTTGTCGATTGGGTATAATGTGCGTAAATCGATCACATCACAAGTGATTCCCTGTCTTTCAGCTTCTTCAGCCGCCTTCATCGCTACCGGCATCATCGCGCCCCACGCAATAACCGTGACATCATCGCCTTCCTTCAATTTCTTTCCTTCGCCAATTTCAATCGTATATTTTCCTTCAGGCACTTCCCCTCGTACAGAGCGATACAGCCGAAGCGGTTCCAAAAACAGGACGGGATCGGGATCTTCAATCGCAGAAATCAATAAACCTTTTGCATCGTAAGGTGTTGAAGGACAAATCACTTTAATACCAGGCATATGAGTAAACAAAGACTCGACACTATCTGAGTGGATTTCTGGAGCATGCACACCCGCCCCATACGGCGCACGAATTACCAAAGGGACCGTAAATATCCCCTTCGTACGATAGCGCATACGTGTGGCTTGGCTCATAATTTGCTCATATGCCGGATAGATGAAACCGAAAAATTGGATCTCTGCAATCGGCAGCATCCCATTCATTGCCATGCCAACGGATGAACCGATAATCCCAGCCTCACTTAAAGGTGTATCGAAAACCCGATGTTCTCCAAATTCCTTCTGCAATCCATCCGTTGCGCGAAATACGCCTCCATTTTCCCCTACGTCTTCTCCTAAAATAACAACTTCATTCCGCTCCCTCAGCATCGTTTGCAAGCCGTCATTGACAGCTTGAAGCAATGTAAGCTCTTTTATCTTTATGGCTGTAGACATATTATGCTTCACCTCGCAAATGTTTTAGATAGCGTTCTTTTTGCTGTTGAATTGTCCATGTCGGGTTTTCAAATATATAATCATAGATATCGTTCACATTTGGCGGTGGCATGGTTTCCAGTTCTTTCACCGCAGCCTCAATTTCTGCGGCTGCCTCCTCCTGAATTTGTCGACTCCATTCATCGTCCCAAAAACTATAATTTTTCATAAATCGCTCCAGACGAATAATCGGATCATTTTCACGACGTTTTTTGCTTTCTTCCTGATCGCGATATTTTGTTGGATCATCTGCAGTGGTATGTGCACCATATCTCCACGTAACAGCCTCTATAAGTGTAGGACCTTCTCCTGCCCGGGCTCTTTCGATTGCTTTTTGGGTTTCAAAATAGACAGCGAATATGTCGTTTCCGTCCAACCGAACACCTGGAATATCATACGCAACTGACTTTTGTGCAATCGTCTTAGAGTTCATTTGTTTCCAAATCGGTACGGAAATCGCATAATTATTATTCTGATTGAAAAATACAACAGGTGCTTTGAAAACGCTCGCAAAATTCAAACCTTCATGGAAATCGCCTTCAGATGTCGCCCCATCTCCAAAATAAGCAATCGCCACTTGTGATGATCCTTTAAATTTGGCTGCCATTGCCGCACCGGCAGCAAGTGGCAGTTGGGTAGCTATCGGAACAGATGGTGGTAAAATATTGCGTCCTTCAGGCGGCAGATTCCCTTCCACCCTTCCATTCCAAGATGATAAAATCCCATAGGACTTTCCAAATGTAATACTTGCTGCATGATCCCGATAGGTCGGAAACATCCAATCATCTTTATCCAAAGCGAGTGCACTGCCAACTTGCGCCGCTTCTTGCCCTTCAAACGGCGGATACGTACCAAGGCGTCCCTGACGTTGTAAGTTTACCGCTCTCCGATCAAATGTCCTCATGCAGACAAGCTGACGATAAAAAAGTTGAACGAGCTCCTTCGTTATTTTACTTTTATATGATTCATCAACAAACTTCCCATCCTTATCTATCACTTGAACCAATTGGAATTGCCGCGAATTTTCCGTTTGAACTTTTGTAATCATTTCATCCACCTCTTTCAGCTGTTTCAAACACTAAAATTACATCATTCAATTATCTAAATAGAAAGATAATGTATACAATAAAATCTAGGACAAGAAAAATATTTTTAAAAAGTAATCGTTCCAACCAAAACTCCGACAATAATAAAAATAGCCACAATACCTATCGCCCATTTTGCGGTATATTTATGGAGATCTCCTAAACTGATGCCTGTCAATTGAATGAGCAAATAAATGGAGGCCACAAGGGGACCCATAATGCCAAATGGAGTTCCATATAACGATGCCGTCCCGATGACTAACGGATCGATGCCGTAAGCTGCGGCCGTTTCCGCTAAAACTGGCAAGATGCCAAAGTAAAATCCGTCAGGTCCAATTAAAAAGAGTCCCGGAACACTGATAATTGCTGTGATTAATGCCATAATAGGTCCTAATTCTGACGGAATGACATTGACGACTGTTTGTGCCATCGCTTCAGACATTAAGGTGCCTTTAAAAATCCCTGAAAAAATACCAGCTGCCAATACCATACTGACAACGGCCAATGCATTTGGTGAATGGGCAGCAATTCGCTCTCGCTGATCCGCTAACATTGGATAATTGATAAATAACGCGATCGCCGTGCCAACGATAAACAAAATTGCAGCTGGCAACCATTCCGCTACAATGGCTACCATAATTATGGCTGTCAAAAAGAAATTCACCCAAATGATTTTCGATTTCTTACTTCCTTGGTTGGGGTTCTCTATATTTTCAATAGAAGCTTGTTCGATCGCAGCATCTTCTATAATGGCAGATTGGCTCGAAAAGGAGTCAGATTGAACCGGGTATAGCCCCGCTTCCTTACACCTAGCTCGCTCTTTTAAACCGATGATATAAGCAACGCCGACTACATAAAGTAAACTAACCAGCATCCCCGGAAGCATTTTCAAATATAATGCGGTCGGATCAAGATTCAACACACTTGCAATTCGGCCAGCCGGTCCCCCCCAAGGAACGAGTGTTGTAATGCCAATTTGCATGATAACGATTGAAGCCAGTATGACAGGATTAATGCCCAGTTTTTTATACAAGGGAAGGAAAGCGGTTACACAAATCATCATTGTCGTTGAACCATCACCATCAAAGCCGATGATTCCCGCCAATATGGCTGATCCTACAATTACTTTTAGAGGATCTCCTTTCGCTAACTGTATAATTTTTGTTGTCATTGGATCAAATAGTCCGGTATCCAACATGATCCCAAAATATAATATGGCGAACAATAGTAAGATAGCCGTCGGTGCTACCTTTTGAATCCCTTCCATCATAAATGTCCCCAGTTCCGATCCAAATCCACCAGCTAGTCCAAAAAGTATCGGAATAACTGTTAACCCAACAAATGGTGATATCCGTTTGGACATGATCAGAGACAAAAAAGTGACGACCATCAGAAACCCTAAAATAGACAACATCGATTTTTTCCTCCTCAAGTGGCTTAGTTGGCACCGCTTACATTCTCTTTTTAGTAAGTTTCCTCTAAGTTGCACTAATGAAGAATACGGTCAATCCTTGTAATAAGAAATTGCTCTTAACTTATTCGTAAATCCTTGCCATTGCTATTTTTGTAGGTTCAATTTCTGATGCAGAATCTCTTCATTATGTTGTCCTAATTCAGGCCCAATCCATTTCAAACTACCCGGAGTTTCAGAAAGTTTTGGAACAACTCCTGGCACCAATACTGCTTCACCATCTGGAAGTACCACTGTTTGTAACATCTCACGCGCCTGAAATTGGTCATCATGTACGATATCTTCAATACTATAAATCGGACCAACCGGCACTCCAGCATCATCTAGCAATTTCTGAACGATCTTTTGTGGATATTTTTTTGTCCACTCTTCAATTAATTCGTCGAGAAACTCAGCATGCCTCGCCCTTCCTTGATTATCCGCATATGCAGGGTTATCAGCTAAGTCTGTTCGTCCTATCGCAACCATAAAGCGTTTGAATATACTATCGCTATTTGCTGCGATAACGATATATTTTCCATCTGCACAGAGATACGTATTCGAAGGTGCGATCCCTTCCAATGTAGCTCCGGTTCTTTCTCTGACAATTCCCTTCAAATCATATTCCGGTAACACCCCTTCCAATAAAGAGAAAACGGATTCGGTCAATGCGACATCTACAACCTGACCTCTTTTCAATGTATCTGAGTCCCTTGCTCTAAGCGCCAGCAATGTGCCAATGACTGCATAGAGACCTGAAATCGAATCGCCAATTGCCAACCCTACACGTACTGGCGGTCTATCAGGAAAACCGGTTAAATACCGAAGCCCTCCCATGGACTCCGCAACACTTCCAAAGCCGACCTTATCTTTGTAAGGACCCGTTTGTCCGTAACCGGAAATTCGTGTCAATATAATACTAGGATTCACTTTTTTCAAATCCTCGTAACCGATCCCCCATTTTTCCAATGTTCCAGGACGGAAATTCTCAATAATGACATCGGCCTCCTTCGCTAACTCCCGGACCGTTTCCTGCCCTTCCATCTCGCGTAGGTTCAGTGTAATGGATTTTTTATTTCGTGCATGCACATACCACCAAAGCGATGTTCCTTTATGCATAACACGCCAATTTCGCAGGGAATCCCCATTCTTTGGATCTTCCACCTTAATCACTTCTGCACCAAATTCTCCAAAAATCTTGCCCGCAAACGGAGCAGCTACAAAATTCCCTAATTCCAGTACTTTAATACCTTCTAGTGGCTTTCTCATCTAATTCCCACCTTCTCTTTTTAGTAGATTGATTATTCAGATATTGTATACAATAAATAGCGATGAAAATGATTAACTTATCATTCAATTGCCCGAACTTATTTTGCCACCGCAGATGATCGATTCGTTAATTCATAAAACGCCTTATCTAATTCAATTACCCTCGCTAAATCTAAACCCGTTTGGATATTTTGTTGTTCTAAAAACGATGCGACACTGCTTGCTTTGATATTCCCTGGGGATCCAGGCGCATAAGGACAGCCTCCAAGTCCTGCTTGGGCTACATCGATAGATTGAATACCAGCCTGTAATCCGGCTAAAATATTGGCTAGCCCATATCCATATGTGTCATGGAGATGCAGACTTAACGCCAAATTCGGGTATTTCTCTCGTAATCGACTACAATACTCATAGACGACTCGAGGAGTGGCTTTTCCGATTGTATCACCTAACCCAAGTTCATCAATTCCACTTGTGACTAATCTTTCTGCGACTTTTTCAACCTCCGTATATGGAACAACGCCAGCATACGGACAAACAAATGCTGTCGCGATACCGCCAATCGTCTTTCTACCTTTGTTTTTCGCTTCGATAATCAATGCTCTGATGTCGTCTAATGAATCATCCGTACTCTTATTTAGATTCGCCTGATTATGAAGCGTACTCGCTGAAAGAAAAAATACCGCATTATGAATAGAAGTATTTAAAAAACGATCCAGTCCTCGACGATTCGGAACTAAGGCATCGTATTCGACATCAGGATGTAGGGGCAAATGTTCTGCCAGCTCATCCGCATCGCGTAGAGCCGGAACCCATTTTGGATGAACAAATGATGTCACTTCAATCCTTTTATACCCCGCGGCAATCAGTTGATCAAGCCCTTTGAGCTTTTCATCTGTTTCGAAAAAAATCGATTCATTTTGCAAACCATCTCGTAACGTCACATCCCGAACTTCGATAGATTCAGGAAACTTCATTCTCTTCACGCTCCCCACATTTCACTCAGTTTATGCTCATTTTTTTTAGTCAGTATGTTTGGATAAAAAGAACTGATAATCTTTGTTTATATGCTCTCTCATCAACTCCTCTGCTCGTTCTGCTTCCTTGTTACATATTGCCAGTCCTATGGAATTATGTTCACGAGCGCCATCTTCAAGACGGTTAGGTATGTTTAAGACGGCGTTTCGATACAAGGTGATTAAAGAATTTAATTGATGCATCATTTTTGCTAAATAGGGGTTCCCACTTAGATCCAAAATCATACGGTGAAAGCTACTGCTCAAGCGTTTGAGCTGCTCAATTTCCCGTTTTTCTGCCGCTAAATTCATGGCCTCTATTAAATCTGCTAACTGAACCTGTTGAGTGTTATTGATTCGTAAAGCGGCTAAGTGGGCAGCTGTCGGCTCCAAGCTCAATCGGCATTCATAAAGATGCTTGTAGTCTGAACTAGTTGCACGATAGACACGGACTCCTCCCCTAGGGCTCACCGCCACGAGCCCTTCGCTTCCCAATCTTCGAATCGCTTCCCGTATTGGGCTCCGGCTAATTCCGGTTTCTTGTGAAATTCGTTGTTCAACGATACGTTCACCAGGTGCCAGTTCTCCATTCATAATTTTCCCATGTAAATATCCATAAACTTGATTTTGAAGCGTTTGGGAAGAATCAATTTCTATAAACATGTCAACTACCCCCATCACATTTATCTCAATTATCTGACAATGTATACAAGAAGCCATAAAATTTTTTCTGTTAATTCAAGAAGCATTGAATAGTATTATACAGTCTATTTAGGCACTTAACAAGTATATATTTCAAATTAATTTTAATTATAAGATTATTAAATCATTTTTTCCTATTTAATCGTTTATTGCCAGACGATGAATAATATATTTTCCCTGTCCACTAATCTTTATCTCCAATATTTCTGCTTGTGATAAATAAACGGCATAGGCATTTTTACTGACATATCGATTCTTGATCCTCCTAATGGCAAGAGAGAATTTTTGTACGAAATAGTCTATATCTTGTTTTGAATAATCAATTTGATAGGTTAAAAAATCACGCAATAACGGCATTTCTTTATTTGGAAAGGTCTTGAAGAATACTTGTAGAGGGGAATGCTTTGTAAAATTGTCATCCGAAGAAAAGTAACAGGCAAATGTCTGATCATTCTCTTTAAAGCCTGCAAAAACAATAACAGTTGCATAACTTTGCCCGGGATACGATTTCTTGAAGGATGCTAAGGCAGCACTAAATAATCTTTTGGCCTCTCCCATGATCTCCTCTGTTGAGCCAGTTGTTGCACTTTTTCTCAATTCTTCCAAACCTCTATCTATAATATTTTTCACTCCCGCATAAGCAAATACAAGCCTTTTGTTCAAAACAATGATCTTTTTCTCATCATCCTTGAATGTGGCTAAACCTCTATTTGTTATTCTCGTATCCGCTACAAGCAAGATTCCGGTATCAAACGTTTTTCCGATTAAAGCTGTCATCTTATGCCTCCTTCACTTAGTTAGTCATCACTCTTCAATAGTCTAGAGAGTAAGGCTACCATTCGGCTTTATCATAAGTATACCCACAATGTGGATAGAGCAATACGAATGGGATGACAACTTTGTAAAGATAGACCTATGTATCTCTTCTTTTTATTCCAATTTGTTGCTTAACTAAAAAAGCCCCTTCATCAATTCATTGAATTGTGAAAGGGCCATAGGACTAATTCACATCTGCCTCGGCGATTTTGGGAATCGCTTCTGAACGTTCCTTTTCAGGCTTTTCGTCCACTTGCTTTTCCTCACGGTACACCGCATGCTTTTCCTGCACAAACAGCAAGGCTAACCCACCGATCAATGAAGCAATCCCAATCACACCAAAATTATATTGGGGTTGCAGATTCATCGATAAGAGAACACCTACAATGAGGGGCGCTAAAATGCCACCAATCCGGCCAAATGCCATTGTGCTACCTATTGCTGTAGCACGCATATGGGTAGGGTAATATTGAGAAACAAATGTATTGGACAAATTTTGAACACCAATTGTTGCAGCACCTATTATAGTAATCAACCCCAACACAATCGCGGTATTCTTTGAATACCCAATAAGAGCAAGAGCAATTGCACCGGAAAAGAAAAGTGGCACAAGCACTTTTTTAAATCCAATTCTATCCATCACCGGCCCTAAAACGACTGTTCCAAGAATGGCACCTAGTTGCATCACTGCCGTGAAGAGTAAGCTGGAGCTCAAATCGAAACCTGCTGCCATTAGGAGGCGCGGTAACCAGGTATTCATTGCAAATACGAGAAGTAATGAGCAGAAAAAGGCAATCCAGAACATCATCGTGCTAAATGTCCGTTTTTCTTGGAATAACTGGCTAAAGGTTGACCCAACTACGCTTTGTGCACGTCTCGGTATTTCGATCCGATCTGCCGGACTAATGGTTGGATCCACCTTTGTCAAAATCCCTTTCACCTTATCCATCTTCCCCTTTTCAATGAGGTAGGCGACGGATTCTGGTACACTCTTCATGATTAATGGCAGCAAAATGATGGGAATAATCGCAATCCAAAAAGTAGGTTTCCATCCTACTGTGGGAAGTAATGCACGACTTGTTAACGCGGCAACAACCGCTCCCGTTGAATAGCCCGCAAAGACAAATGCGACAAGTGCTGTTCGCCTTTTTTGGGGTGCAAACTCTGTCACAAGTGCGATGATATTCGGCATGACACCACCAAGACCGAGACCCGCTATTACTCGAAGGACAGTGAATATCCCTGCACTTGTTGCAAAGCCTGCAAGAAAAGTAAACAGGCTAAATACCGCCGTACATAAAATAATGACTCTTTTTCGTCCGACTTTATCCGCCATCAATCCGAAGATGACTGCCCCGACCGCAGTACCTGCAACCGTATAACTTCCGATTGCACCGCCCATCACATCGGACATCCCCCATTCTTCCATTAGCGTAGACACAACCGCACCGTAAATCACAACATCGTAACCGTCAAACATCAAAACGAAAAAGAGCCAAGCCACTAACAGAATGTGAAACGAATGAACACGACTTTTATTAATCACATCTATGGGATTAACTGTTTTCATATGTATTTTCCCCCAATCTAGTTGATAGCGCTTTCAGACGAATTTTAAAATGAAGGATATATATCGCCAGTCAAAAAATGAAAACACCAAAGAAAGAGATTTCCATGGCGTCTTCATTTTCTCAATTGGCTGCTACTTCTTATAACGTTTATGAATATTATTCTTTTTATACGTCCCCGCTTCACTAAATTCAATCAGTTCCATCGAGATCGCTAAGTAGCGTTTATCAAATAGCCCTGCGAAGTGATCCGTTATTTCTTGAAAAAGTGCATCACATGCCTCCTTTTTATCTTCTGGAGATCTGCCCGCGCCAATTTTTAAAGTGACATGAACAAAAGCATCGTCTTCACTTCCATCGGCAACGCAGTAATGTTGTAATTCGATTGCTCTTGAACGGATTCCTCCAATCGGGAAGATATGACTACGTTCGATCAAGACCTTGTTGACATTCTTCAGCAACACAGGAATATTCCCTTCATCCCTCAAATTATCCGTGTATTCTACAATAATATGTGGCATGTTGCAACTCCCTTCACCTTCTGACCGTCAACTCTTTCGGCTGCTCGATGGAAAAAACTTCATCAGACACAATCGTATTGACAAGTTTGCCAATCGATTCGATTTCTGTAACAACCTCATCCCCAATAGCTGTGTCAACCGTTCCGTGAGGCGTACCAGTCAAAATGATGTCATTTTCATTCAACGTCATAAAACTGCTCAAATACTCGATCAAAGCTGGGATATCAAATATCATATCCTTTGTAGAACCTTCTTGCGTCAATTTCCCGTTCACATACGTACGCATCGTTAAATTCATCGGGTCCTTCACATCTGCAGCATCCACGAGCCAAGGACCGATCACCGTACATGTATCCCGATTTTTCACTCGTAAATTCGGACGGTAATAGTTTTCCAAGTAGTCTCTCAAAGCATAATCATTCGCTACCGTATACCCTTTAACATAATCATACGCATCTTCTTTTTTCACATTGCGTGCCGGACGACCGATGACAACTGCCAATTCACATTCATAGTGCATAAACGTGACATCACTTGGACGTCGTGTCTCCGCGTTATGGCCGATAAATGTATTGGGTCCTTTTAAAAAGACTAGTGGCTCTTCGGGTGCTTTAAAAGCGAGTTCAGCTGCATGGTCCGCAAAGTTTAACCCGAGGGCAAAAACTGTACGTGGTTCAACTGGCGGCAACCATACGACTTCCTGTTCTTCCACAACCCGACCATCCTGTAAACGAATTTCCTCATCCTTGATGACTGCTTGATGAATCGCACCGCCATAGGCTACTCTTGCTGTTTTCATTGCGAAGCACCTCCATCTATATCACTTTCATTAACAAGTGTATTTTCCAAATAACCGATGCCGTCAATTTCAATACGGACAACGTCGCCAACTTTTGCTAAAGGCGGATTTTCCGGAACACCGACAAGTAAAATATCTCCAGGGTGCAATGTCATAAAATCCGTGACATCCTCTAGCAGACGAGCAACAGAACGAACCAAGTTCGCCGTCGTGTTTTCTTGGCGGATTTCACCGTTTATCGATACTTTGACTGTCAAGGCATCTGCATTGTCAATCGCTTCTCTTTCTACAATATAAGGACCGATCGGGCAAAACCCATCTCGAGATTTTTGGCTGATCGCTGGGCGATAAAAACTTGTATGCGGAATGCTAACATCATTAACAATGGTAAAACCTGCAACATAATCCAAAGCGTCCTGTTCCGTGACGCGTGTTGCGACTTTACCGATGACAAGCCCAAGCGCCGCCCCCACTTCCAATTGGTCCGTTCCATGCGGCACTGGAATCGGTGCCTGGTGTCCGCTCACTGTATTCACCGGTTTAATATAGAGCACAGGCGCTTTCGGCGGTGCTTTATAGGGGGCCTCGTTTACTGCATCCCCAAGTGCCGCAAGTGTCCCTTGATAGTTTAATAACGTCCCATACACAGTTCCAATTTCAATTGAATTTCGCGAAATTGAAGCGGTCTCTCCCGCTTTCCCTCTAATGTCGCGCCGAAGATTCACATTACGAATTTGTACTTCTGTCATGTTCTTCCACGTCCTTATCTTATGAAGTTATCATTTCCCCAGAATTACATCCTACTATCCATTACTCAATTTCGATTAAACACAACAAGTTTCAATTCCATCATATCTTCCATGGCATACTTGATTCCTTCCCTGCCTGTACCACTTTCTTTTACACCACCATATGGCATATGGTCCACACGGAAGGTAGGGATGTCGTTAATCATCACGCCTCCGACATGAAGCTTTTCAGCAGCATCCAGCGCTGTATGCACGTTATTTGTATAAACGCCCGCTTGAAGGCCAAACTTCGAATCATTCACTTGTTCAATCGCTTCTTTAACCGATTGACATTTGTTTAAAATGACGATCGGAGCAAATACTTCCTGACATGATACTTTCATCGACGTATCGGCATTCAAAATGACTGTAGGATGTAGAATATTCCCTGTAGATGTACCTCCAACTGCCACTTCTGCCCCGCTCTTTTTCGCCTCATCAATCCAATTCAATGAACGTTCGACATCCCCTTTGGAAATGAGTGCGGACACGACAGTTTGAGGATCTAATGGGTCACCTATTTGAACTTTGCGCGTAGCTTCCACAAATTTTTCAACAAACGCATCGTAGACACGCTCATGAATATAGACACGTTGCAATGAAATACAGACTTGTCCTTGATTGGCATAAGCACCTGCTACACAGCGGGCGACGACTTTATCCAGATCGACGTCTTCATCAATAATAACGGCCGCATTCGATCCAAGCTCTAACGTGACACGTTTCAAACCGGCTTTGTTGCGGATGCCAATTCCAACAGCTGGGCTTCCTGTAAATGTAATCGCAGCAATTCGATCATCCGTGACAAGTTTGTCACCGATTAGCTGTCCACTACCCGATACGACATTAAGCGCTCCTGCAGGCAATCCGGCTTCTTTCAATAACTCTGCTAAGAAATAGGAGGATAGCGGCGTTTGACTTGCGGGTTTTAACACAACTGTGTTTCCAGTAGCGATTGCCGGCCCCACTTTATGTGCCACCAAATTCATCGGAAAGTTAAAAGGCGTAATCGCACCTATTACGCCAATCGGTTCATGTACGGTATAGGCAATGCGATTTTCTCCGCTCGGCACCGCGTCCAGAGGCAATGTTTCTCCGTAAATACGTTTCGCTTCTTCAGCTGCAAATTTGTATGTTTGAATCGTACGTTTCACTTCATCTCTTGCCGTTGTAATCGGCTTAGCAGCTTCTTTAGCAATAATTTCCGCCGCCTCTTCTGAACGTTCTTCCAGCGAAGAGACCAATCGTTCAAGAATGGCTGCACGCTCATGAGCTGGCATGGCAGCCATTATCTTAGTAGCACGATAAGCAGCTTCGATCGCTTCATCCACTTCAGCTTCATTGGCAACCGGAACATGGGCAATTGTGTCGTTTGAATAAGGGGAAGTTAAAGCTTTGTAACCTGCAGCTTCCTTCCATTCATTATTAATAAATAAATGTTTTTTCACTTCAGTTTGTGTAGTCATTTGTCCATCCCTTTCCATTCCCCAAAATTGGACGCTGCATCAAGTTAAATCATAGGGCATACTAGCATTCATCCCGCCACTCATAAAAGTGGCGGGAATTTTGCAGCCGAATCATGTTGAAGTTTATATGGCTCTTTCTTCTGGATAGGCATATTCATAGATTCCATATGCTTCGTTTTGCTTACCGTACAAAAAGTCAATCCAATGGATTTCTATACTTTTTTGTAAAGTGTTCGGTGAGCAATGATGTATCCTAATTAACAAGGTTGAACCTTGATCACTCCATGTCATTTGGTGACATGTTCCAGCATATACTTGACCGTCAATTTCCACTTCTACCCGGTATGTGCCTAACCTAGGCAATCGGTATAATGGATCAACATTTACTTTTACAAATTGATCGTTGTTATAGAAAAAGGCGTTTTGCTTCACTTCGCCCTTCACTTTATAAAAATCGCCAAGATAGGCAGGCACTTCATCTACACTACCTTCTGCAAGTAACTGTCGAATGGCGGTTGAACTGATTTTTTCACATTCAAAATCTATTTTTTGTACTTTTGTGACTGCGAATCTCCCACCACCGTGCTCGTACAACGTCTCCATAGACCCTGCTCCTTTAGAGCCGTAATGGTAGTCAAATCCAGCTACAACATGAACACATTTAAGTTTACTTATGTAGCTTTCAACAAAATCTTCTGGAGAGAGGCGAGCAAAATCTTGGGTGAATTCGACAATAAACAGTTTCTCAACACCTAGGCTTTCAAATCGTTCCGTCTTTAATGGTAGCGGTGTCAAGTACGTCATCGGTCCTTGATCAGGAAACAAAATGTCTTTCGGATGAGGATAAAATGTCATCACTCCGAATGTACATTGCTCTTTTTCAGCTATCTCTTTTGCTTGTTGTAAAATTCCTTGGTGTCCAAGATGTACGCCATCAAAGAATCCCAATGCAAGTACACATGATTTCATTTCGGCTACCACTTCTGATGAAACTCCCTGTTTAATGTGAATGATTTCCATTTACTGCACCTCTCTTCCCGAGATTAGATCAATTGCGTTTCGGCAAGCTTCCCATATTTTCCTTCATAGAATGTAAGGGGCTTCCCATCGCGTAGAACAATGTCTTCTACTTCCCCGATAAACAATGTGTGATCCCCTACAATTTGCGTGCCATACACTTTGCAAACAACATTTGCAAGTGCGTCTTTTACGACCGGAACACCTTGAATCGTGTCTAAATCCGCTTCCCGGTTCTCTTTCAGCTGGCCTGCAAAGAGCATGGATACTTCTTGCTGTTGTTCTGACAAGATGTTGACGGCAAACTTTCCAGATTCCCGAATTTTATCGAGCATACGTGCCTTCTCGCCAATCGAGACAACGATCAATCTCGGATTAAGCGATACCGACATAAAAGCGTTAGCCGTCATGCCATGCGGCTCGCCGCCGTGATCCGTCGTAATGACGGTCACGCCTGTCGCGAATTTCCCCATGGCATTTCGAAATGTACGATCATCCATTTGAAATTCCTCCATTCATGTAGTACTTATAGAGCAAATTCTGGCTTACGTTGTTCAAGGTTTGGATCGATGCGAGCTACTGGTTCACCTGTTTCAATATCTAGGAACGTAGAAGTTTCATTGAACCAGCTATCTGGCGCTTTTGCTCCCCAGAACGTTTGACGTCGTGGATCATTCAAGTCCCATTTGATTGGCTCGTTATCCCGATCGGCTGTTAAGTAATCGCCACTGTATAGTTCGATACGATAACCATCCGGATCTCTCAAATAAAGGAAGAATGCGTTGGATAAACCATGTCGTCCTGGTCCACGCTCAATATTACTCGCGTAACCGAGAGAAGCCATCACGTCACAGCAATGAATTAAAGCTAATGGATCTGGCAATGAAAAAGCAACGTGGTGAAGACTTGGTCCATTACCGTTCATAAATGCCTGATCATGGACTGTCTGTTTGCGGTGAAGCCATGCAGCCCAAACGCGCTCATCTTCTGTCGTCGTGTATTCTGAACAAGCAAATCCAAGCTCATTTTTGAAGAAGTCATAGGCTTTCTGAACATCAGGAACAGCACAGTTCACATGGTCAATGCGCAAAACTTTGGCACCTTTGTACAATTCGTAACGTTGAAGCATGCGCTCAGCATCGTCCATTTCCGCATAAAATTCAAGTGGCAAGTTGGAAATATCATGTACATGTAGTGCACGTCCAAGCGCGTGTTGTGTGCCTTTCTCAAGCCATTTTGTTTTCAAACCTTTTGATTTGAATAGTTTTTCCAACTCATCAAGATCTGCATCTTTTTCCACTCTGTAGCCTAGAGCATGAACGCCTGGCTTGTCGGATTTCTTGAGTACTAAGCTATGGTGCTTACGCTCCTCAAGTCCTCTTAAATATACATACTCATCATTGCTTTCTGTTTCGATGAAGCCAAGAGCATTTAAGTAAAATGCTTTTGATACTTCTAAATCTTTTACATTAAGAATGGTTCTTCCAATACGGATAATATTGAAGTTCATAATTGTTTCCCCCTTGTGAGTTGTTTTTTAGTTTTTTGCTAGTTCTTCTGAACGCTCAAGAAACTCTTTTACGCGGTCAACGTATTCCTGTTTGTCGTAGCCATTATAAAGCGCGCTTGCCATTCTGATTGGATCGCCGAAGAAGAAACGCTCGTAAAGTGTTTGACGGGAACCGAATGTGCTGATACAAACATCCCATGCCAAACGGTACAACTTCACACGGTCATATGCATTACCTGTAGCGGACTGCAAGTATTTATCAAGATCTGGTCTAATTTCAGAGTTGAAGTCGGTTTCAGATGGAATCGCCATCAAACCGCTTGCGCCCATAAGTTGCATGATTTCAGTGAAACGTGGGTAGATTTTCGGGAAGTAATGGCGCGCAACGTTTAATGGTCCGAAGTCCGGAGTCATCGTGCCCCATTTATCCAATTTGGCATTCGCTTCGGCTGCAACGACATACGCTTTCATCGTTTCGAGTGCGATAATGACTTCTGAAATTTTCTCTTGGATATGCTGGTACTGACCAATATTGATCGTCTCAGCCATCAATTGAAGAATCCCTAGAATAAACTCTGTTTTCACGATGTTTTTGGAGACAACTTGATGTGTCATATGAACAACAGCATTACTTTCGTTGTAAGCTTGGTTACAAACATTGACGTCACCTAGGTTGAACACGCGATCCCAAGGAACTACAACATCATCGAACACAACGATTGTATCCATTTCTTCAAAACGTGATCCCAACGGATGATCAAAATTGGATTTGCCATAGTCAAATGACTCTCGGCAAATGAATTTCAAGCCCGGTGTATTATTCGGAATGGAGAACGCGTAAGCATATGGATTTTCCTCTTCCGACTGTTTCAATAACGTAGATGGGAATACCATGATTTCATCTGTAATTCCGCCTTGCGTTGCTAGTAGACGCGCGCCTTTAATGACAACACCTTCAGACGTTTTTTCTTTAATTCTTGCTGCGATATATGGATCTGGTAGTTTGTCGAGTGTGACGCTGCGATTCACTTGTGGCTGGATTAACGTATGTGTGAGCGATAAGTCGTTTTCACGGCAGTACTCTAAGTAATCTTTCATGTTTCTTTCATAGATGGAGTCTTGCGTGCCGAACATTTCCGCGGCTGCTCCATAAGCCATCATGCCGACGTTAATATAGTCAGGGGATCGTCCCATCATCCCATTGTTATGTTTCGCCCATTCTTGCATCATTTTGCGACGCATTTCCAAGTCTTCTTTTGTTTTAGGCTGCATGAAAGATGTCCCTACTCGATTCCCTGTCGTCGGTGATACATAGGTCATATAATCCTTTTTCGCTGGGTCATGCTGCAGATCATAAAGCTCGGCTTGTGTTTTCATAACGCCTTTAAATGCTGGGTGCTCGGAGACTTTTCCTTTCACCTGCTCCCCATTAATCCACACATTTGCTTGTGCTGCATCTACTCGTTCAATATACTGCTTACCTGTTTTTGCTCCCATTTCATTCTCCCCTTTCAAGTTTCTTCTTGGATTACTTCTTCTTCCCGAATTGTGGAATATGGTGATCTCCAAGGGCCACATGAATGACTTTCGGTTCTGTATAAAATTCAAAGATTGCGTAGTGACCGCCTTCTCTTCCAATTCCACTATCTTTCGTCCCACCGAATGGGATACGAAGATCACGAACGTTTTGCGAATTAATCCAGAGCATTCCGGCTTCTACCGCATGTGCTACACGATGCCCTTTTTTCATGTCATTTGTCCATACATATCCAGCAAGCCCATAACGGACATCATTTGCCGCTTGAATCGCTTCTTCTTCCGTTTCAAACTCAATGACGGCCATAACAGGTCCAAAAATTTCTTCCTGACACACTCGCATATCATTTGTAGCGTTCAACAATAGTGTAGGTGGTACATAGTTACCCGCTTTCAATTCTTCAGGTACAACCGCTTGGAAGACTTCGCACCCTTCTTCTTTAGCTAATTCAATGTAGTGTTTCACTTTATTGAAATGCTCTGTTTCGATTAATGGACCAAGCTCTGTAGATGGATCCAACGGGTCACCGATTTTAATGTTCAGTACACGTTCTTTTAGCTTTTCAACAAATTTATCTTTAATATTCTTGTGTACGAAAACGCGTGAGTTGGCTGTGCAACGTTCACCGTTGAATGAGAAGATTCCCCAAACCGCCGCATCGAGCGCACGATCGAAATCTGCATCGTCAAAAATAATGAGTGGTGATTTCCCACCAAGTTCCATCGATGTCTTTTTCAATGTATCCGCTGAGTTTTTAATAATCGTTGAACCCGTCGTCGTTTCGCCTGTAAACGAAATCGCTTTCACGTCGGGGTGCTTAACGAGTGCATCTCCCGCCGTTTCGCCAAATCCATGAACGACATTGAAGACACCTGCTGGAAGGTCGGCTTTGTGAATGATTTCTGCTAGCTTGTTGGCTGTTAGCGGAGAAAGCTCGGCCGGTTTGAGTACAACAGTGTTTCCTGTTGCGAGCGCAGGTGCCACTTTCCACGTTTCAAGCATAAACGGCGCATTCCAAGGTGTGATTAAACCAACTACGCCAAGCGGTTTATACACTGTGTAGTTAATAAAATCTTCATCAACCGGATAAGATTCACCGTGTAGTTTTGTTTCCACCATACGTGCGTAAAAACGGAAGTTTTCAGCCGCACGCGCTGCCTGATTTTTAGTTTGACTAATTGGAAGTCCTGTATCAATCGACTCCAGCAAAGCAATTTCTTCAGCTTCTTCGTCAATCAGATCAGCAATCCGATTGATATAAACGAGGCGCTCTTTCACTTTCAACTTGCCCCACGGCCCTTGCTCAAAAGCTTCTTTTGCCGCCTTCACCGCTTCTTCGATGTCTTCTTTTCGGCCTTCAGCGATGTTATTGATTGTTTCATTCGTAAAAGGACTGCGGTTGGCATAACTTGTTTTCCCTTGACCGCCCGTGAATTCCCCATTTATGTAAAGCTTGACATCGTCCACTTTCACTTGCTTCGTTTCATGTGTAATTGTCGTTTGCATAACTATCACGCTCCTTTTTTGATTTGCTAGTTCCCTTTTGATTTAAAAGGGAACTAGTAATATACATGAACTTATTTTCTACAATTACTTAACCGCGACACCTTCAGGTAGAATGTTGTACTGTTTGAGTACTTCGCGAATTTCATCTTGTAAAGCTTGAGATGGCAGATCCATCGGCTTGCGCAATACTGGAGCGATTTTGCCCATCATGCCTAGAGCAGCCTTGGCCGGAGCCGGGTTTGTATCCTTAAAGAGGATGTCATTCAAATTCATCAACTTATAGTGAAGGTCAAGTGCTCTTTCCGTATCGCCTTCCATCCATGCAGTGTGCATTTCAGCAACTTCAGCTGGTGCTACGTTGGATGTAGCACTAATGGATCCAGCGCCGCCGATTGTCAGCATCGGGTAGCAAAGAAGCTCGATTCCGGAGTATAGTTGGAAGTCTCTTCCACATTCCAACATCACGCGGTTGACATGTTCAAAGTCTTTGTTCGCTTCTTTCACCCCGATAATATTCGAGCAATCTTCCACGAGGCGTTTCATTGTGCCAACTTCCATATTGACCCCAGTGCGCCCCGGAATGTTGTAAATGATGATTGGAATATCTACAGAGTCTGCAACGGTTTTAAAGTGCTTGTAAAGACCACTTTGGTTCGGTCTGTTGTAGTAAGGAACAATGACCATCGCCGCATCTGCGCCCATTTCTTGTGCCGCTTTTGTGAGGCGAAGCGTTTCTGCATGATTTACAGAACCTGTGCCCGGAGCAAATGGTACGCGACCGTCAATTGCTTTAATGGCAGTTTCCATAACTGTCTCGCGTTCTTCCACTGTTAAGGAGCTCGGTTCCCCGGAAGTACCTGTTACTGAAATTCCATGGCTACCACTTTCGATTTGCCAATTTATTAAACTTTTGAATGTCTCTAAGTCAAGACTTTCATCTTCTTTAAACGGTGTAATGACAGGGGCGATTGACCCTCTTAGTTTTTCTCTTGCTTCTTGAATTTTAGATTGCTTAGACATGCTTATCGCTCATCCCTTCCCGAAAATTAGTATATTTCTGAATTGGTATCGCTTACAGTTTTATAGTATCATTGAGGTTGTAATATTAAAAATACTTAAAAAGTTGATGTCCCATATGAAAATCATATGCATTATTCCAGGAGGGATTGATTTGAACTTAAGACAACTAAGTTATTTCATCGCAATCGCTGAAGAAGGACAAATTACAAGAGCAGCCAAAAGGCT
Source organism: Sporosarcina sp. ACRSM (assembly GCF_022346545.1). Taxonomy (GTDB): domain Bacteria; phylum Bacillota; class Bacilli; order Bacillales_A; family Planococcaceae; genus Sporosarcina. Next base: position 78,312 of record NZ_JAKRNU010000006.1, read on the forward strand.
ACATATGGCTCAACCTCCGCTCAGTCAGCAACTGAAATTACTGGAAGAATCACTCGGAACCTTCCTTTTTGAACGTACGGGCCGAAACATCGAATTGACAGAAGCGGGGAAAGTATTATATCAACGCGCTCAAAAGCTGCTGCAAGATGTAGACGATACGAGCAAGGAGATTCAGGAAATCGGCATGGGCCTTAGCGGAACTTTATCGATCGGGGCTGTCGAAACGAATTTTTTCCATTTGTCCAGGCGGCTCCGCCCGTTTCATGAGCAATACCCCAATGTCCAGTTTCGGCTTTTTTCTGGGGATTCCTATCGTTTGGCAAACAGGCTGAGAGAACGGGAAATCGAACTTGCAATCATTCAGCTCCCTTTGAACCTTGATGATTTTCACTCGATTCCCCTACCGGCTGATCACTTTGTCTTTGTTACACAAGAGGATGGTATGGAGCGCGAGTCCATTTCACTTGAGGAAATTTCCAAACGACCGCTTATGGTGTTATACCGTGAGAGTGGAGAAGGCTTATACGAAATGGTCGTCAATGCATTTAAATTAAGGGGATTGGAACCGAATATCAATTTTCAATGCCCAGATCCGACCATGCTGTTATCACTTGTCCGTTCAGGAGTGGCATCTGGCATTTTGCCAAAGTCGTCCTTGATTTCCTACCCTATAGAGGGCGTGAAAGCGATTGATATCGAACATCATCCGATCGAATCAAACTCTGCAATCATTTGGCTGAAAAATGCTTATCTGTCAAAAAGTGCACGCCATCTTTTAGAAACCTTCCATTCGGATGGACGGCAGTCTATTCCGTCCATTGATGACGAAATAAACGTGATGAATTAATGCCATTCATTGAAGGTCGAAACGATAGGGAAATACTTGCTCTTATCACTTTTGTTTAGTAGTAATTCAAGTTTTGATTTCGCATAACTTTTCACACTTTTCAAATTGTAATTATATATAAAATCATATATAATTATGGTATGATAAACGATAAAAAAATAAATAAACGTCAATATGCTTATGAAGTCATCCGTACCCGAATTGTGGACGGAACTTATGTCCCTGGCCAAAGGATCGTGATCGATCAAATTGCTAAAGAAGTGGGCTCCAGTCATATTCCTGTCCGCGAAGCGATCCATCAATTGGAGTCCGATCAATTCATCGAATACAAACCTAATTTTGGAGCCATCGTTCGAGGAATAGACCGTAGTCTTTATATGGAATCCCTTCAATTGCTAGCTTTATTGGAAGGTTATGCAACGTCGTTAAGCGCTTTGCATATCCCTCCTGCGGCAATCGAAGAATTGAAAATCATCAATCGCAACATGAAAGAAATGCTAGAAAACTATGATTTGGAGAAACTGGGCGATCTCAATCGGAAGTTCCACTTCGCTATCTACGCTTTCTGTCCCAATAAACTATTGGTAGATAACATTCAGCAAGTTTGGGAACGATTGGATATTGTCCGCAGAACAAATTTCACCTTTTTTTCAAAACGAACACCGAAATCCATTGCAGAACATGATTACCTCATCCAACTACTTGAGGAGAAAGCGGACAGTTTACAGATTGAAGAAATTGCACGGACCCATAAGTTGAATACGCTCGAAGCGTTTAAAAACCAACATTAAGTTTTCATCTTCACGAAGTACTCAAGAGAAAAAGATCCTTCCATCGATGACTCTAGTCTGATGGAAGGATCTTTTTCTCTTGTGAAGAAATTTGCAAAGTGCCATCCGTGCTTAGAACGTCAATTTCTTGGTAGCTAACAATGCTTTTAAAATGAATATCAACTCATAACCCGTTTCCGGATCGCGTAAATTTTTCCCTAGAAGCGATTCGATCTTGTCAATTCTGTATCGAAGTCCACTCATGGAAATCGATAGATCTTGCATCGTTTTTTCCAAGTTGCCGCCATTCAATAAGAAACTGTACATTGTTTGCAATAGTTCCGTTTCTTTACGTTGATCGTTTTCGAAAAGTGGATGCAACAATTGACGGGCTTTTTGTTCCACTGCTTCCTTATTCTGTTCATGGACTAAAATACTCGTAATTCCGAAATCGTCGAATGACACAATCGACGCGCTACGTCTCCCGATTTTCAATGCTGTCAACGCTTCATCAAAGCATCGGGAAGCTTGATCAATCGAATCGCTTTCCGTACTGATCCCGATCCGGATCGGAAACTTGGGATAAGCATTTTTCAAATGGTCCCTTAACTGTCCGCAGTATTCTTGAATGCTGCATGTTTCCGGTAGAACCGACTTTTGGACAAAGACGACTGTCGAGCCATCTTTCTGTCCAATGAGTACGCCCGGCTTGCTATTTTTAAAATAATGAACAATTTCTTCTATCATTTTCTCATTAAAATAGTAATCATTTTCCGCATATGCCTGCTTCAACACGAGCATATAAAAGGAGAGACGCAAATCGAGGTGAAAATAACCGCCCCGTTTATAGATTTCCTCTTTTCCTCCGAGTTGTCCATTTAGTATCTGCTCTAAAAAATTCCCTTTTATCCGTTCTTCTGTTTCGAAGCTCGTTTTCTCATTCAATATACACATCGAGCAGACCATTGCCGCTCTCTCCAAAATCATCTTATCGATTTCCCCTATGCTTACTTCATCAGCGCCGTACAGAAACGAACAATAACCGAATAATTTATTTTGTAAAACGATGGGTGTGACAACTCGTCGATGTTGCGCGACACGCAATTCAATCGTTTGTCCAAGGCGCAAAGGCTGATATCCTTTCATAGTTTGTTGGAAATCGATTTGCATCTGTTCATACTCATCGAAGGATACACCAGCAGATGCTATCGTTTGAAAATTCACATCTTCAATCACAATGGGTATTTCCGTTATTTCAAACATCACGCTTGCAATTGAGGTCAGATTGTTTCCATTCATCACTTCCTCGGACAATCTTTTGTGAATGAGCGCCGCTCTCGCCAGATTATTCCTTTCTTCCAGCAGTTGCTCGTAGGTTTGTTCAAGTTCGTGGATGATTGCATTATTTTCATAATGTCGCCGTTCTTCTTCCGCCTCGTCAAGCCATTCCTCAACCGACTTTCCAATATAACGGCATTCCGGATCCCCGGCTGCCCGGCAAGCGATTTCTTTAAAGATAATTTCCTTATCGCAAATAGTCGAATAAAATCCGCTAGCATATCCCGTAAGCGTATGACATACCGGTTCACTCGTTTCACCGAACATACCGATATATTCTTCTGCTTCATACGAATTTTGCCACATCCCCGTCACGTGGATTGATTCGACGATTCCATCTGGTGTTTGTCCCATTTCGAAGCTTGTCGTTTTGGCGTTCGTATACCCCTTTAGCATATGGAACTGAACGCCCTGTCTTAGTGCTTCTTCGATGGAAGCATACGGTTTTTCAAGCGCTTTTTTGGCATCCGCCGCACCTAAATTCCAACCGTATCTCATGAGAAACCCTTTCATCCGTTTCTTTCCTAGATTTTCCGTCAAATCTTTGCGTAGCGTCCCGAAAATAGCAGAAGAGGTGAGCACAATGCGCTCACCATCTAATGTAATGACTCCGTCTTGTTCTTTACCTAACAGCTCTCCTACATTCATTCGCGTTTCGGATGCCTCCCTCACTTATTGTTTATGGGCATTGATCCATGTATCATTCGTCCATCCATCCAGATCATAATCACTCATTGCTTCGTCTACGAACGATTTATATTTAGCCGATTGTCCCGATACATCAGCCATCCGAAGCGTTTCAAGGCGGATATTATCTTGGTTACCCGCGTAGTTAATTTCATATAATTCATTTCTACCGCCAAACTCGGTCCCGATTGCATCCCAAATCATTTTCATTAATTTTACCCGCTCAACTGCATTTGCACCAGAACCTTTGTAATATTGGTCCAAGTACGGTCTAAGTTCCGGATTCGCAAAATCTTTTGCACTTGATGGAAGTTGGATTAAACCGCCTGCCACAACTGTTTCAAAAATTTCTTTTACTTGTGGCCAAACTTGTGGCGCAAGTACTCTGTAAGCAGTGGCATATTGCAGATTCGGCAGAACTACACCATTTTCACCTTGTATTGGTTCAGCAGCCATCGCAGTAGAGAGTCCCCAAAATGTATTTCTCCAAGCGATCACTTGTCCGACACTCGCTTGAACCCCTCTGAACCCTTTCGTACCTGACATTTCTGTCGCTTTCATCAACAAGCCCGCCATAAAATCGAGTTTCACCGCAAAACGGGTACAGCCGTGTAACGTATAGCGATTCATCCAGCCCGTTTTAGCGCGGAAACCATTGGCAATGTCAACATTTCGGTAGGCAAATACATTTTCCCATGGAACAAATACATTATCGAGAACGATGACTGCATCGTTTTCGTCGAACCGGCTGGATAATGGATAGTCAAATGGCGAACCCGATGTCGCAGCTGTTAGCTCATAGGACTGCCGACTGATGATTTTCAATCCTGGCGCATTCATTTCCACGAAGAAAATAAGTGCATGATCCAGATCGTCTTCTACGAGATCAACCGGCGAGTAGTTGGCAACAAAGTTATAGTTTGTAATCGCCGCGGAAGTTCCAACCATCTTGGCACCGCTTACAATGATTCCATCATCCCGCTCTTTGACGACGCGGACAAAGACATCTTTGTTTTCATGAAGCGGTTTGGATCGATCCATTTGCGGATTAATGATCGTATGGTTACAAAATGGCACTTCACGCGTTGTTTTTTCATACCATCTCCGCGCGTTATCTTCGAATCCTTTGTAAAAGTCGGCGTATGGACCTAAGTGTGCAGTGAATGCCGCTTTATAATCCGGCGTTCTACCCATGAATCCATAACTTAACTTTGACCATTCTGCAATCGCATCCCGTGCTTCCAGCAATTCCTTTGCACTTTCCGATGCTTTAAAAAACTTTTGTGTCGTAATTCCTGCTTTCGTTTTCGTTGTTAGCGTTGGAGCCGACTTTGGATCATGCAATGCATCGTAAAGACGCGCCATGGAACGGACCGAATTTTGATAGGCAGGATGCGTCGTCACATCGTCAATTTTTTCACCGTTTAAAAAGACCGTCCGTCCATCTCTTAAACTTTCGATATAATCTTTCCCATCCATCATTCTACCAATCTTTGTCATACTTGTTTGTGTTGTCATTGTTGACCATCCCCTTTTTGTTTTTTCTTTATTTTCCGATTTGTTAAATCTATCATAATCAATTCGGCGGAGACTGTATACAACAAAAAATGTCTATGTTTTTTAATAAACAGACAAACTTTGTTGAACTGCTTCAAAAAAATAAACAGCCTATGGAAGGCTGTTCATTCGGGTGCTACCCCTTCATAAAATCAGGTAAAATCGTTACGATTTGTGGGAATAGCACAATCAGTACTAAACATAGAATCATTGCTAGCAACATCGGAATGATCCCACGGAAGATTTTTTCAATCGGAATATCTTTTGCAACTCCACTAATTATGTAGACACTCAGTCCTAGTGGCGGTGTCACTAAGCCGATATTCATCACTAACACCATCACAATCCCGAACCATACGCCATTGAATCCTAATTCAATGATTAATGGATAAACAACGGGTAACGTCAATACGAAAATAGCAAGTCCTTCTAGAAACATCCCTAAAATAAAGTAAACGACTAAGATAAAAAACATAATCAACATTGGAGAAACATCCAGTTCACTCACATATTGTGTAATGGCAACTGGAATACGACTTAACGCTAGAAACTTACTAAAAATATCTGCACCAATTAAAATGAAAAACATCATCGCAGTTAATCTTGTCGTCTCATTAAGCGATGTTTTAAAGTCAGCCCAACTTAGTCTTCTTGTAGCGATCGCCAATAAGAACGCACCGAACGCACCAATTCCACCCGCTTCAGTAGGTGTAAAGAAACCTAAATAGATTCCACCGATACTCAGTAAAAATAATAAAGCAAATGGCCATACACTATTCAACGATTTCACTTTTACCATAAACGGCTTTTTAGGCGTAACGGGTGCAAGCTCAGGTTTTCTCAAGACGATAAAGTAAATGACCGCCATAAAGAGTGCCATTTGAAGTATCCCAGGAATAATTCCTGCAATCAATAATTTACCGATCGGCTCCATCGTCAGAACGCCGTAAAGTACCAATATAACACTTGGTGGAATCAAAATACCTAATGTCCCACCCGCAGCGACAGCTGAAGTCGATAAGCCCTCATCATACTTATACTTTTTCATTTCCGGTAACGCAATTCTCGCCATTGTGGCAGTCGTCGCATTCACCGATCCAGATATCGATGCAAAAAGCGCACTTGTCCCAATCGTCGTAATACCCAAGCCGCCTCTTATATGACCAATCCAAGAATCAACTGCAGTATATAAATCATTTCCAAATCCGCTATACGATAAAAACATTCCCATTAAAATAAAGAGCGGAATAACACTTAACGAATAGGAACTAGCCGTGCTAAACGGAGTACTTCCCAATTGAACGAGTGCTGTTTCCCAGTTTCGTATCATTCCGATTCCAACAGTCCCAACGATGACCAAAGAAACACTCACTGGAATTTTCAACGCAAATAAGACGAGTAAAGCGATAATCCCTAATAAACCAATCATTTCTGCACTCATGATTTCTTCACCGCCAATGCAAAATATTGAATTGCACTAGCTAAAGCAACGAGTGCAAAAATAGCAAGTCCAAAAGTAGCGACATAGTAAAACGGATAGATTGGCCAACCTAAATCACTTGTCGTTGTTTTTCTTTCCATTATACGAATCGCATTCGCCAACACTTGATTGGCCATGATAACTACTGTTATAAAAATAACAAGTTCAATGATGCCATCCAATAGATGTTTTGCTTTAGCAGGAAGTTTTGCAACGGCAAAGTCGATACTAATATGTTCTTTATATCGATGCGTCATGGCTAAAGCAAAGAAAACGAGTAACGCGGAACTTAACTCCGTCATTTCAAAAGTCCCCGCTAACGGTTTATTGAAGAAGTTCCGACCAATTACGTCAAAACTGATAATCAGCATCATAAAAATGAGCAGAGCGTTTGAAATCAATAATTGCAAGCTTGATAACTTATTTAATAAGTTATCAAGCTTTTTTAATAATTGCACCATAAGTTCCCCCACTCCTGTCTTATTGTGCACCTAATTCTACTGCACGATCATAAATCGCTTGTCCTGGCAATCCTCTGTCCTCTACTTTCTTAATCCACTTATCTACTGTCGGATTAATAAAGACATTCCATTCAGCTAATTCAGCATCGCTCAATTCGTAGATTTCGACACCTTTTTCATTCAACTTGTCAAGCCCACGTTGTCCGAGATCATCGAAATTGGCTCCCGACTTCATCGCTATCTTTTCTCCGATGAGCTCTTGAATGGCAGCTTGATTTTCTTCCCCAAGAGAATCCCAACTGTTTTCGTTCATCGTAATGTAAAACGTCGTCATGTAAAAGTTTCCGATCGTTGCGTAGTCGACGACATCCACTAAACTATAACCTTCAATGGCTTCCATAGGAGCAATCGTCCCATCAACTACACCTTTCTCAAGTGCTTCATACGTTTCATTCATCGACATGGAAACCGGCGTTGCACCGAGAGCTGTCAACCACTCATTCGTTTCCGCAGATGGGGATCGGATTCTCATTCCTTTTAGATCTTCAACACTTTTAACCGGTTTTCCGACTGTAAAGAGTTGTCCTGGATCCGAAGTAAATAACCATAAAGGAACAGTACCGGCATACTCGGCTTCAAACTCTGGAAATTCTTCGTATAATTTCCACAATATTTTTGAACCTTCTTCACCTTTATCACTCATGAATGGAAGCTCCATTACTGAAGTAAGGGGAAACTGATTCGGGTTATAACTATTAACACTCATTCCGATATCGACAGCACCTGTAGCCGCCGCATCAAATTGTCCATCCGGCGCTGCTAATGATGAGCCCGGGTAAGAAGTGATTTTCACTTGACCATCCGTCGCTTCCTCTACATCAGCGATAAAATCTTGTACGATAACGGTTTCTGATTCATGGCTTGGCGGGAAGAAATGGGAAAAGTCGAGCGCTATTTCGCCTCCTCCTGATGTGGATTCAGCCTCTCCCGTTCCCCCACATGCTGCCAATATCATGCTAAGAAGTAACAAAAGCGGTAAGGCAAGATTTCTCTTTTTAAATGAACGTTCCTTCAAATGTCTCACTCCCCTTATTTTTGTAAACCTCATCAATTCACAGTAACCATAGTGATTATGTCCTACAAAATAGTTTGATAGCGTTTACAACTTGGATATGTAGGTCTACTGAATTGTAAGGGTTTACTTGTGGAATATCATATATGATTAAATATATAGTGTCAATGACATAACTTGAATATTCCTATAATTTTATTTCTAAATTGTGATATTTTAATTTACTATCATATTAATTAACTATTCACACAACGAAAACTGGATCTGAAATGGATGATTTCAGACCCAATTTCCTCTTATTTAAACGAAATTACCTTTCTTGATGTCCTCACCTACAAAAGCAATGTCGAGAATAGCAAGGACATCTTCTTTCGTCACCGCTTTTGGATTTGCCACTATACTGATTTCTTCCTTCAAAGTTGCCTCAGCAAGCACTTCAAATTGTTCGCGCTGAACACCAGCTTCACTTAATGTTGGAATGTTAACTTTTTCAGATAACACTTTGACTGCTTCAATTGTTTTATCCGAAGCTTCCCCATCAGAAAGCCCCGCAACATTAATCCCCATTGCAATTGCAATGTCCTTAAATCGTTTTTGGACAGATGGTTCTTCCGCATTAAATGACATTACATAAGGTAACGTAGCCGCATTTGCGACACCGTGAGGAAGGCCACAGAATACACTTAGTGGGTGAGCAATGCCATGTACAAGTCCTAGGAAAGAAGAATTAAAAGCATACCCCGCCAGTAAACTACCCAATAGCATATTGGTACGCGCTTCGATATCGCTTCCATTAGTATAAGCTTCTTCTAAATTGCTGGTGATCAATTCAATCGCCTTTAAAGCGTTTACTTCAGTAGGGACAGACGAAAATTTTGACACATAGGATTCAATCGCATGGGTAAGTGCATCCATTCCTGTTGCTGCCGTAACTGCAGGTGGTAAGGCAACCGTCAATTCAGGATCCAAAAGTGCAACATCTGCACCACAGTGGCGACCAGCGATTACCATTTTCTTGTCACCAACCGTATCAGTAATGACGGTCACTCCTGTGACCTCGCTCCCGGTACCAGCCGTCGTTGGAATGGCAATTAACGGTTTTGTCGGGTTAGTCACTAGATTGACCCCTTCATATTGATGAATCGGACCTGGATTGGTCACTAAGATATTAATCGCTTTCGCTGCGTCAATCGGACTTCCGCCCCCTACAGCTACAATTGCATCCACTTCTTCTTTTTTGGCTAAATTCGCGCCTTCTTCCAAAATTGTATCAGGAGGATTCGGTACTACTTTAGAAAATTCTACCGCTTCGATATTGTTCTCTTTTAAATAAACTAAAACTTGATCAACAATCCCCGCTTGTTTAACGCCTTGGTCATACACACATAAAACTTTTTTTGCTTGTATCCCTTTTAATACTTCCCCAATGTTTTTAGCACTGCCAGCTCCAAAACTTACTTGACTCGGAATTCCAAATTCAAATTGCATCGTATAGCCCCCTGTTTTTATTGTTGTCGTACATGTAGTTGGATAATGTGTTGATTAAACGCCATACCAATTAAAATGTTCGTCATTTAAATCAACCCAAACATGCTTTGTTTCTGTGAACATATCCAATGCTTGCATGCCAAGTTCCCGTCCAAAGCCACTTTGTTTCGTCCCACCAAACGGTGCTACGCTATCTAACATACTAAATGTATTGATATAGACTGTACCTGCTTGGAGCTTTTTTGCCATACGATGTCCACGTTTTAAATTCTCCGTCCAAACGCCCGCCGCTAATCCATAGATTGTATCGTTCGCTTTTTCTAGCACATCCGCTTCATCTTTAAACTTAATGACAGACAATACAGGTCCGAAAATTTCTTCCCTTGCAATCGTCATATCGTTTGTAACGTTTCCAAATATTGTCGGCGTAAAGAAATGTCCTTCTCCGACGTCTGTCGTTCTTGTACCGCCTGTTAGAAGCTCCGCGCCTTCTTTTATCCCGATCTCCACATATTTCTCAATTCGTTCCAATTGTTTAAGTGAAACTTGCGGCCCCATTTGCGTGGATTCGTCACTTGGATTACCGACACGAATTTTCTTCGCTTTTTCTAAGAATTTCTCCATAAATTCATCATAAATGCCTTCTTGAACAAATAGCCTTGTTCCTGATGCGCAAACTTGGCCTTGTCCAAAATAAATGCCGAATAAAGAACCATTGACAGCATTCTCAACATTCGCATCATCGAAGACGATATTCGGTGATTTTCCGCCCAGTTCCAAACTGACAGGTTTCAAATTTTTACCGGCTGCCTGCATGATGATGCGCCCCGTTTCCGTTGACCCTGTAAACGCAACTTTATCCACATCGGGATGGTTGGCAAGCGCATCTCCGGCCACTTTTCCATATCCCGGCACAACGTTAATGACTCCGTCCGGAATTCCCGCTTCCTGAAATATTTTAACCAATTCTAATGTACTAATCGGCGTTTCTTCTGCTGGTTTAATAACAATTGTATTACCTGTCGCTAATGCAGGAGCTAGCTTCCACATGGTCAACATCAATGGGAAATTCCATGGAATGATCGCTCCAATTACACCGAGCGGTTCTTTTAACGTATAATTCAAACGGTCTGGCGGAGAAGATAATGTCTCCCCTTGTACTTTATTGGCTAAGCCGGCGTAAAATTCAAGTACATCTATTGTTCCGGGAATGGCGATATGTTTCGTCTCATTGATGGGTAATCCGTTATCTCTCGTTTCTACTTCAGCGAGAAAATCGACTTTACTCCATAGCGCTTGCACTACCTTATTTAATAAGCGCCCTCGATCACTTGGTGACATTGTTGCCCATGGACCCGATTCGAACGCTTTTCTAGCCGCTTTCACCGCGAGATCTACATCTTCTGTGCCTGCCTCCGCAACGACAGCATTCAATTTACCAGTCGCGGGATTATAGGATTTGAAAGTTTTTCCACTCACAGCATCTACCCATTGCCCATCAATAAACAGTTGGTACGTTTTGTTGATTGGCGACCCCTGATTTCTAACTGCAGTTTCTCCACTAATTTTTGTCATGTCTATTCCCCCACAATTAAATTTTTTACTCACAAGCATTTAAAATGCAAGAACCATGCCACTATTTTAAAGTCTATATTCCAAGCCTTCTAAATAATGCACCAACAGGGTTGTAACTAAATTATCCATTTCTTGTGTAGCAAAAAGGTACAATGTAACTTTTTGCTACACAATTAGTAATCTGTCATGAAATAACAGCTCCACTTTCAGTAGTGGCAGCTTTCTGTTTTTTACGCGGATTGGTCTCAATCAGGCCAAACCCTAGTAATGCGATGAGTAGTCCAGCTGCAGCAGCGATAATCATAACGATTGGCAACCCGTAGGAATCTGCAATTGTACCTGCTCCTCCCACGACAAATGCAGCGCCAAAAATTTCTCCGATTCCGATGATTAAAGCACTAGTTGTCGCACGTAAATGTGGCGGCATCGTTTCTTCGGGAATAATATTCATATAGATAGGAGCTATAGCACCAAATAGACCGCCGCATAAAATCAATGCAATGTTACCGAACATTCCGCCGGGGAATAAAAACAACCCTAAGGGAGCTAATCCAGCTAATGAAGCAAATAAAATCAATGCTGGTTTTCTACCAAACTTATCCGAAAATAACGGAACAAGAATACTCGTACAAATCGTAACGATTCCCATGGTTGACATGATGAGCCCCATATTTTTCATCGAGAGGTTCCCAACCGTCGTTAAATAAAGTGGAGCAAATACGATAAGAATCCAAAAACCTGCCATCATACTAATAGAAATGAAGATACTGACTACAACATTTCGATACTTAAACAACTCAAGTATACTAACCTTCTTCTTTTCTTTTTTCATTGATGCATGGACGTTTGGGGCAGGTACTTCAATAGCGACTTTCCAAATGATTAGCGCTAGAATAAAACTCGGAAGACTCACTATAACGAAAGCCAAATGCCAATTTGTAATGGCAACCAATTGTGTGGTTAAAGTTGGACCGAGCGTTCCTGAAATGACAGCCACTCCCGCATTGACAATTCCAACATTTCTTCCAAACCGACCTGTAGATGAAGCCGCAGCCACTAATGTGACAGCCAATGGTAAAATCGGTCCTTCCGCTGCACCTACTAGAAATCGAATGACCAGCAAGGCACCATACGAATTTGCAAATGCGGATAACGCTGAAAAAATAGCCGTTGCAATGACCATCGCGATGAGTAACGATTTTCTTTTTCCCGTTCGATCGGATATGATGCCAATGATTGGTCCGGCAAGTGCATAGCCAATAGTTTGCCACATATTAATTCTCCCGACTTGTCCTGCAGTTAGATCCATTTCATCAACGAGTACCGGGAGAATATAAGAAATCGCTGTTCGATCTAAAAATACAAACCCCCATGTCAAAAAGATAATCATCACAATTTTCCACTCATAAGACCGGGAATGACTACCAAGACTCTCCATTCTAACAACCTCCTTTTTATTTAGTATTTTCTATTGCAAATAGTGTGCCAATATTAAAAACCTTGATTTTCAATGCTAATTTTCCTGTTTCAATGATTCGTGGTTTAATTTATTCCAATCTGTTGGAGAGAAATATAACAAGTGTTGCATTTTATTGCTGAAGTAAATCCAAAATTCAGCAAAGTCACTTTGTATCTTTTCCGTCTCGTGATAAAATAGTACATAAGATTTGTTAGCTAGAGGAGGAATGGGAAATTATGCATATTGCTGATGGTGAAAAAAGGAGATTGCTTGAAATTTCTTGGAAGCGCTGTCAATCACGTGGTTTGGACCGAAGTGGAAATTCAATTGTAAATTTACTTGCAAAAAAGCAATTAGAGGAAGTATTAAAAAAAAATCAGCTACTAATCGAGTCTGCCAAACTTGTATTTCAACATATCGGTCAATCACTAAAAGGATATCCCTATAATATAGATCTTTTTGACGCACAGGGATGTCTAATGTACTCTCACCAACAGACCGAGATCCAGCATAATAACCAATTAGTCATCGGATCGCAATGGGGAGAAACTTACCAGGGGACGAGCGCCATTAGCTTTAGTATTGAACATCAAAAACCTATCACTCTCATAGGCAGGGAACACTTTTTTTTAGATAAAGAAATGCTCATCTGCTCTTCTAGTCCAATATTCGATAACAACGGTAACATGGTAGCGATTGTAAACTATAGCACAACAAAAAATGAGGTGAATAACTATCCTCTAACAGTAGCAACTCTCGCTGCAAAAGCCATTACAAATACAGTCTTTACAAAAAAACTAGAAATAGAAAATAAGAGTTTGTTAAATGAGGTACAAAAATATAACAAATCCTATTTTCTAAATCCGCCTATTCAGTCATCATCTGTAAAATATAACTTCGATCAAATCAGCGATACTTGTCCAGCTATCCATCGTGCTATTCAACTATCTAAGAAAGCAGCTCATACGGATTTATCTATATTTGTAAATGGTGAAAGTGGAACAGGTAAGGAAGTATTCGCTCAATCCATTCATGCGGAAAGTTCTCGCGCTGGCGGACCTTTTGTTGCTGTAAATTGTAGTGCAATTCCTGAAAACTTAATTGAAAGTGAGTTATTCGGCTATAAAAAAGGCGCGTTTACAGGCGCTAGTCATTCTGGAAGCATTGGAAAGTTTCGAGCGGCAAATAAAGGGACAATATTTCTAGATGAGATTGGAGATATGTCCTTACAAGCGCAAAGCTCCTTGCTTCGCGTACTGCAAGAACGTGAAGTTGTCCCAATCGGAGATCATGTTCCAATTCCAATTGATGTTCGGGTTATTTCCGCCACAAACAAAAACTTGCTTAAGGAAATTGAGGACGGCAGATTTAGGGAAGATTTATATTATCGACTGAATGAAATAAATTTACTTTTACCTCCTTTAAGAATGCGTAAAGATATACTAGAACTTGCTGAGGCATTTTTAAAGGAGCTAACTACTACCGGGATGCAATTTTCCAAAAGAACAGTTGAGGTGATTCAAACCTATTCCTGGCCTGGTAATATCCGGGAATTAAAAAATGTCATTACACAGGCATGTTTTCTGACGGATGGCAAGGTGATTGAGCCATGGCACCTACAATTAAATCAAACGAAAAAAACATCTACTCCTTCCAAGTATATTGAACCGGAATATCCAATCCAAACATTGGAAGAAGTGGAGAAAATGCTGATCAAACAGGCGTTAGAAAGAAATAACGGAAACATGACGCAAGCAGCCAATCAATTAGGGATAACAAGACATACAATCTACCGGAAAATGAAGCTTTATGAAGAATTAAAAAGTTAAAAAGAACATAAAAAAAATGGCGACTTACCATTTAAATTTACATGGTAAGTCGCCACTCTTTATTTATACACTAAATCAAAATTCCAAAATTGAGATTGCACTTTGATTACCCGATTCACCGCTTCCTTTTGATGGTCTGCAAAAATATTCGTTGGAAGCCCTTGTGTAGATCCGCGGAATGGATCTTCTGTCACTTTGCTTTGCAATCCACTTAACGATTCAATAATTCTCAACGTACAAAACGGTACATATGCAGCACTATAACCACCTTCGTGACAAACCACCAAGCGTCCTTCACACAATCGTTCAGCCAGACTTTTTACAACCTTGGCCATTTCACCATATCCATCTGCAGTCACCAACATATGAGATAGGGGGTCAAATACGTTCGCATCTTGACCGGCCGCAACAATAATAATTTCGGGTTTAAATTGTTCCGCGATAGGAACGACGACATTTTCTAAAGTGTAAAGATACCCAGCATTTCCAGTTCCGGCTGGTAAGGGAATATTTACGTTGTATCCTGCGCCTTTGCCTTCCCCGACCTTTTCGGAATATCCCGTATTTGACGGAAAATTCCCTTCTTGATGGATTGAAATGGACAAGATTTCAGGATCATCATAAAATGAATTTTCCGTCCCATTCCCGTGATGGACATCCCAATCTAAAATCATAATCCGCTTCAATCCATACTTTTCACGCGCATATCTCGCGGCAATTGCTACGTTATTAAATAAACAAAATCCGATCCCTTTTTCTCTCTCAGCATGATGTCCAGGTGGTCTTGTAAGGGCATAGATATTCTCAACCTTCCCTTCCATCACTGCATCAATCCCTGTTAGTGCACCACCAGCAGATAATAAGGCGATTTCATAGGAACCTGCCCCCACTAGCGCCAAATCCCCCGCATCTCCTCCGGTCGTATTACTCAATCGCTCAACTCTTTCAATATAAGAAGTGTCGTGATTTAATTCAATTTCCTCTTTCGTAGCTGTACGTGGTTTTATCACCTTTAACTCATCGATAAATCCTGTTCTTTCCAATAGGTTCTTGACGCGTCTCTTACTCTTTGGACTTTCGCCATGTTCATCCACTTCAATCCAACCGCCTGGTGGAAGAAACAATGCTCCATTTCCTGTATCATGCCAAAAATAACTTTCATCGTAAATAAATCCTGTTTTTGCTCCCATTGTAATCTCCCCCGTCTGTGCTATTAGTTGTTAGCAGTCCAAACCACAACAGTTTGATTGAATAACCCGGGTCTTATTATCCCTTGTAGAATCGGCAGTATGAACCGGATCCATTTACCGGAAACTTCAATCGACTGATGTTTTGAGCATTCAACTTAAGAAAAATACTATCCTAATCAACTTACTGGTTTCTTACAAAATAATCAGTGAGTTTCATCGAAAATAAAAGCTCCTTTTGTAGAGATGGTAACAGCAACTCAATCCGTTCCCTACATGATCAAAAGGAGCTTACTTTTTAACTAATCATATCTATCATGGCTTGACTTAACCAACAGCCGTTTCTGTAAATGGACATAGCGCGGCTTTAGCCATGGGAATATCAGTTAAAACGTTATGTTTATGCAAAATACCTTTTCATATGACAACTTACTGTGCACTTAATTCTACTGCACGATCATAAATCGCTTGTCCTGACAAGCCCCTTCCTTCCACTTTTTCAATCCATTTTTCTATCGTTGGATTAATAAGGACTTTCCATTCATCGAGTTCTTCTTCACTTAACTCGTAAATTTCAACGCCTTTTTCTTTCGCTTGCTCTACAGCCTCTCTTCCAGATTGATCGTGAAGTGCCGCTGCTTTCATCGACAATTTTTCACCCGTTAACTCTTGAATTGCGGCTTGGTTTTCTTCACCGAGCGAAGCCCAACTTTTTTCATTCATCGTTGCATAAAAAGTCGTCGAATAAAAATTACCGACCGTTGCATAGTCAATCACGTCTATTAAACTATGACCAAGCAATGCTTCCCACGGAGCAATCGTTCCATCGACAACCCCTCTCTCAAGCGCCTCATAGGTTTCGTTCATCGGCATAGAAACTGGTGTAGCACCAATCGCTGTCAGCCATTCATTTGTTTCCGCGGATGGGGATCGAATTCTCATTCCTTTTAGATCTTCAAGACTTTTCACTGGCTTTCCAACTGTAAATATTTGACCAGGGTCGGAAGTGAATAGCCATAAAGGAACGGTTCCAGCATATTCCTCTTCAAACTCTGGAAATTCTTCATACAACTGCCATAATACTTTTGCTCCATGTTCCCCTTCATCACTCATAAATGGAAGCTCCATAACTGAAGTAAGTGGAAATTGATTTGGGTTATAACTATTTACACTAAATCCAATATCAACGGCTCCTGTAGCTGCAGCATCAAACTGCCCATCCGAAGCCGCTAATGATGCCCCAGGATAAGATGTAATTTTCACCTGTCCATTCGTTGCTTCTTCAACATCTGCAATTAACTCCTTTACCGTAACCGTTTCTTGAGCGTGACTTGGCGGCCAAACATGGGACAAGTCTAACGCAATATCAGTTGCAGATCCTGAACTCGCTTTAGGTTTTGGATCATCGCTACTACATGCTGCCAATACCATGCCCATTGCTAGAATGATAAGTAAAAGGAAAATAGGTTTCCTTTTTTCACGAAACTGTACTTTCACATTTTCTCCCCCTAAAATTTTATAAACCTAATCATATATTATTTTGTATATGTCAACAAGCAGATTTTAGAGAATATTCCGTAGGTTTAACTTTTTCATATAGGGAATTAGCGACAAATGGGGTGTTCAATCTTTTGTATAGGTCACTCTACTGTCCTTTCAGTCAATTACCAACCCTAGAATTAAATACTGATGTAATTTTCAAGTCATTTTCTTAGTTCGATGTAGAAATCCAGTTTCTTAAAGGGAACTGTAATCAAATCATGAGAATCCCGGCTATCTTCCCAAAACGATAAGGGCCTATCAACGTACCAATACTGATAGATCCCCAAAAGCCTAATTCCACTAAACAAATAATTAATGAAATGGGAAAAAACGTTGTCATGCTAACTTTTATTTCTATCCAAGCTATCCTAGTGCCAGTTCCGAAAATGGGCACGTGCCTACTTTAATCGACTCAGATGGGCATGCTTCCTCCGCATCTTCCAAATCCTCCACGAATTCCTCAGGCACTTCTGCAATCCCTTTATTATCATCTAAAATTACATAAGAAATTCCTTCTTCATCATATGCGAAAATATCGGGCGCAATAGATTCACATGTCCCGCAAGCAATACATGTGTCTTTATTCACAATCGTATATGTTGACACTATCATCGCCTCCAAAAGATTTTTTTACATTCCTATTAATAATTATCTTGTTGCTACAGGCTCTTTTTCCCCCATAATGCTAGTGCTATGAAGCGGTTGTAGTCGTGACGTAGGATCAATATGGATTTTTGCATGACTGACCGCTAAGGGAGCTTCTCCAAATCCAGTTGCGATTAACTTAATTTTCCCCTCATAAGAGCAAATATCTCCTACTGCATACACGCCCTTGATATTCGTTTCCATTTTATGATTCACAACGATCGAATTCTTTTCAATTTCCAAGTCCCATTCTTGAATCGGTCCGAGTGATGATATAAAACCATAATTCACAACGACCTCATCCACTTCTAGCGTTTTCATTTCCGAACCTTTAACTTTTTCCAGAACGACTTGCTCAATTCTTTCATTGCCAACCAACTCTATTGGGACGAACGGCGTCAAAATTGTAACTGTGGAGCTTTTCAGTTTTTCAACACTATGTTCATGGGCCCGAAATTTGTCTCTCCTATGGACAATCGTCACTTCTTTAGCGATAGGCTCCAACATCAAAGCCCAATCAACCGCTGAATCGCCCCCGCCAAATAGGACTACTCTTTTGTCTTTGAACTTACTTAGGTCGTTGATAAAATAATGGAGATTTTCTTTTTCGTACTTTTCCGCATCCTCAATTTGGATCCTCCGTGGCTGAAAAGCCCCGCTCCCGGCAGTAATAACAACTGTTTTGGCATGATGGATCTGTTGATTGTTTGTTGTCACTTTAAATATCCCGTCTGCTTGCTTTTCCACTTTTTCTACCAATTGCTCAAGACAAATGACCGGCTCAAATTCTTCCATTTGACTTTTTAGATTATCAACCAATTCTTGAGCTCGCACTTTTGGAAAACCGGCAATATCATAAATATATTTCTCGGGATATAAAGCGGCCAACTGCCCTCCCAACTGCGGCAGACTTTCAATAATTTCCACAGACATTTGTCTCATCCCTGCATAAAACGCGGTAAATAAACCCGCCGGTCCTCCGCCAATCACAATAAGATCGGAAATATTTTCGCTTTGAGACATCTTACAAGCCCCTTTCCACGTTACAGTAACTGCAATTCCGAATTTTCTTTTGTTAACTCACTATTTTTGTTGTAATATATTCATATATGATAATATATATTTCGAAAATATAGTTAATTATCCATTTGAAAGTAGACACAATCTTCTATGACCATTTATGAAAGATGTGGTTTAATTGACTACTGATCTAAAAAATGATTTCAAATCACAAAGCGAATTGAATCAAGTCTCCTTTCGCATACATCGAATCGACGAAAATACGCGTTCAGCCGATTGGCACATCGATAAAGTGGACCGTCCTTATGACGTCTTTTGGTATGTAGTTTCCGGAAAGAAAACCATTTTTATCAACGATGTAAAATATAATGTCCAAACAGGGGATTTCGTAGTATTTCCTTCCCAAACGTCTTTTAAAATTGTGGAATCTGAAAGTGCAATAGCCATGCATCATTTGGAAATAGCTGTAGAAAACAAACTTGGGCCATTTAATTTAATGACCTTATATGATTTTCCAATTGTCACCAACCTCATTGACGCGGCTAAAGAAACATTATTAATCGATTTATGGAGACGGCTTATAGACGAATGGACGCCTGACAAAAGAAACCCCTTTTCTCCTACGAATGGAGAATTGAACTTTGGACTAGACCAGACGATTGAACTTCTTCGATTTAATGCACGAACGATTGACTGGTTTGTAGAAGTCTTCACATTGTTGCGACCTCGTGCAGCTGAATTATTTCCAACGTTCGATTCGCGTCTCCAGCATCTTTTTACTTTTATTGAAAATAATTTGGCTACAAAACTAAGTTTAAAAAGACTCGCCGAAGAAGTTTTCTTAAGCGAAAGTCACTTAAGTCTCCTTTTTCGTCAAAATGTGAAAATGGCGCCTATGGAATATGTCAGGAAAAGCAGATTGCAAAAGGTACGTAAATTATTGTTAACAACCAATCTTTCCTTAAAAGAAATTTCAGAGAAAATCGGCTTTGATGATCAAAGCCAGTTGAGCAGAGCTTTCCGTCGTGCTACTGGGGTTAGTCCCACAGAATACCGACAAAAGGGTGATTTTATCTAAAAGAAGAAGGGAGGATCGTCTCCCTTTTTTCTTATAAAAACATCGCTAAATTCATAACCGTCAAGACAGATTGATCAGCCTTCACTGTCCGCGCAGCAATTTTCCATCCTCCATCTACTTTTCGGAGAATATCTTCTCGTTCTCCAAATATTTCTTCAGTATGCGGCTCTGAACTTCTGCTTCTCTTAAATAAAAAGTAACTGATTACTTTATATTCTTTCGGACTATCCGTTTGTTCAATCATCACATTACTAATAAAATGCCTCTGTCTCGGTGCTGGATCATCTACCCAAGCAGATTTCATATAAAGTCTCTCTACTTTCATCGTAATGTCTTTTTTTGTATCCGAAAAATAGGTCATATCATGATTTAAATTAGATCCCCTTTTATTCTCTAAGGTTACCCGTACCGGCATTACGTATTGAATGTCCTCGGTAAGCAAATCAAGCCATTCCCGATACTTGCGATGGTCCAATAAATAAGCTTCCCGATAATAAAATTGCGTGATCTCTTCCTGTAATGACAGTTGCATGAGTTCTTGCATTAGTCCTCACCTCCGGATTCCTTCGTCAGCAGTTCTAACCAATATTTGTGCATGCTTCTAGCGATATGATCTGTGTAGCACGTCGGATACGCATCACCAGGCCCTGGAAAGTTTTCATCTCTTTCCACATTATCGAAGCCCATTAAGTAATTCGCCATATTGTTATAACTGAGTTTCCGATCTCGTGACATACTGCCTGAACTTGCTTCGATAATGCGTGCCCAATTCTCCGTGTCATCTTGCTCAAGTGTACCTGCAGCTCCAAATGTTGCGAGGAACCCTTTGTAAGACTTTTCTTTATACTCTTCTGGGAGTGCTTTGTCGATCATATACCATACCCAGATTTCGATTTTATCCGGTGCTATCGGTCGCCACACACGCCAATTGAGATGATTATGTTTAACCCCTTCTGATCCGCTGCCTGAACTTAAAAATGATAGATTCGGGAAGACACCGCCCACAAAGTTTGTTACTTTGGAGAAGACTTCAACTTGCTGTTCATTTAAATTCCTCTCAAACATGGGCCACATGTCTTCTGGCATTCCTTGGTACTTATTAGCCGATTCCCCAGTGGCAGATGTAATGACATTAATGCCATGTCCATGTTGTAAAACAACTTGGTGACCATAAGACGCATACAACGGGTCTTTCGGTGTTAACTCCATTTCCGTGGCGGATCGATGTGTTGTCTGCACGTGATACGGATCCGCTGCAAAGTTTTCGGCTGTCATTTTCCAGTTTGCTTTCGCTATCCACCGCTGTGGCACTCCTCTTACTTCCATTCCTCCGTCACTTCTGCCCAGCATAATGTCAAAATAAAATTTCATATCCCCTAGGTAGTCCTCTAATGACATCGCGTTAGGGTCGAGATTGCCAAATATCATCCCTTGATAACTTTCCACTCTTGGCACTGGTCGCAGTCCCCACTCACTTTTATCCATTTTTTCACCATATACTTTATTCCCTGCCACAATTCCAATCAATTCCCCGTCAAGATTGAATGTCCACCCATGATAAGGACATGTATGCGCTTTCTTATTTCCGTAATCTTCTGTACAAAGTCGTGTCCCTCGATGGGAACAAGAGTTTAGAAATGCCTTTATTTCCCCTTTTCTATTTTTCATGAGTAAGATCGGATCATCTGCCATCATTCTTGTAATATAGCTTCCACTTTCTTTCAACTCAGATTCATGACCTAAAAACAGCCAGGTTTTGCCGAAGATCTTCTCTTGTTCTAGCTTGTAGATCTCCGGATCCGTTACTACCCATTGCGGATAATAACCCTCATCCAACTTTTCTTTTATTTGCTCCAATTCTTTAATGATCAATTTAAAAAACCTCCTCTTATAGTTGGGCATTTTACAGTAACAAATCGCCAAATGATTCACTAATATGAAAATTATGATTATACCCAAAGTGTAACATCTGCTAAATTCTTTTGACATTGCACAATCCATTGTTGATTTGACAAAAGTTATTATCTATTACTATCCAAAAAGGTGTTTGACCCAAAGAATATCCTTGAGTCAAACACCTTTTGAACAAATCCCCATCCTTGTTGTAAATCCTATCTTTCCTTATTTAGCACATTTAATGAGAGAAGAGTATATTTGTACTTACTTTATAAACACAGGCGTATTAATCAGTTGGCCTCGTTTATGAATTTCTTTATCAAGGTTCGTAAAAATCAAGACAAATCGCTTTGTCTGAATAATTGATGATGTACATCAAAAATAGGAATAGTACAATTACCCAACGCATTACAATCCCCCTAATAACTCAAGTTATTGTTACGCAAAACAGCAATGTAACATATAATCTCCATTTGGATATCCCCTCCAATTTCATAAGGTCATGTTCGAACGCCTAAGCGTCATAATTCCTCACTAAGTTCTGCCTCCGTATTGGGCAAGCTCTTTCTGAATCCTTTTGTTTTCATCGCCAGGACGATAACACCCAAAACTAACCAACTAAAACCGACAACTCTGCCAATCGGCTCCATTCCAATCAAGATATACAAGCAGACTACAATGCCTAAGATGGGTGAAATAAGACTACCAAATAGTTGCTTGCCTTTCCTTTCATTCCTTTTAAAATAAAACTCTATAATTACTGAGATATTGACGAAAATGAAACCTACTAATGCTCCGAAAACGACAATTAAAAAAAACACACTAATCGGGATCAAAAGTGCTCCAATATAGCCAACTACAGCTAAAATATAAATACTGTAAATTGGAGTTTGGTGTTTCGGATGCAAATAAGAGAGAAATCCCGGCAATGCTTTATCACGCCCCATACTAAATAAAACGCGTGATCCAGAAGCTTGTCCTGCCAACGCTGTAGCTGTTGCCGTAATGACAAGAGCAACCGTTGTAATAGCTGCCAAACCGCTGCCGCCCACAGCCGTCGCAATTTCATAAAATGCTGTGTCTTCATTGCCAAATGTCCCCAACTTGCCTTGAACGAGTGTCATGAAATACACTTGGATGCCAATTAAAAATGCACTAATTACGCATGTAATGATGACGGCTAACCCCACTGTCTTGCCCGATACGATTGCATCTTCTGATAGCGCAGTGATCGCATCAAAGCCAAGGTACGCAAGAACTGCTATTGAAGTGCCCGCTACTAATGCGTTTATCGAAAATGTTTCCTTTTGGTAAACACCATCCAAACTCAAGATACTTCCAAGCCCATCAGCGCTCGTCAATGCATAAATAGCAAATCCTATAAACAAGAAAACGCTCCCAAGTTTTAAAATCAACATGATTAAGTTTAAATGAGCTGATAATTTAGTTCCTCGAAAATTGAAGTAAGTCATTGGTATCATTAAAAGTAATAACATGGCCCACAGCGGAATAAACGTAAATAGTTCTATAGCGAATGTTGAACTTAATTTATACACCAACATCGGAAATATTAAGTAGTCCAGCAAAATAGCCCATCCTGCAATAAAACCAAGACTCGGATTTAAACTATGTGTAGCATAACTATACGTCGACCCAGCCTTCGGTACAATGCCTGCCATTTTTCCATAACTAAACGCAGTAAAAATCATGGCAATAAGCCCAAAAAGAATAGATAATACCCCATGCCCATTAGAAGTAATGGTCAATCCACCAAATAACGATTGCGCTGAGTTAGGCGAGATAAAAATCAGCCCAAAAATAACTAAATCCCTTGTCCGTAACACTCTTTTTAAACCTTGTTCATTACCTACAATGCTTCCAGTCATTTGACGGCCTCCCCTATGAGAGTATATTGGGATAATTATCGATGCAAAAATATGAATTAGCGTTCATTTCATTGAAAACTATGGAGAGGTGGATGCCTCCTCTCCATAGTTCATTGTTCGTTAGTTTAGGAAATGCTTGTTGCAATCGCAGTCAAGGATTCATCAAAAATAGCAATCATTTGCTCTACTTGCTCTTCTGTAATCGATAATGGCGGAGCCATGACAATTGTATTTGATCCTTCAAAAATAACCGGGCGAATGATTAAACCTCTTTTCGTGCATTCTTGGACAAACCGTGGTGCCACAGCGAGAGTTGGATCGAAAGGAATTTCGTTTTCACGGTCTTTATATAATTCAAAAGCCGCCATCAATCCGAGCGCTCTCGACTTCGTGAATATTGGATGCTTCTCTTCTAAATAGGAAAAGCCTTTCTTCAAAACAGCTTCCATCTTTTTCGCATTTGCTACTAGATCTTCTCGTTCAATAATCTCTAAATTCTTTAACGCAACCGAACAAGCCACCGGATGCCCACTATACGTAAAACCGTGGAAGAACATTCCATCACCGGATAGCTCCACCAACTCATCACGCAGCGATTCACGAATAATAACTGCACCTAGCTGACTATAGCCACTTGTAATACCTTTCGCCACTGACATTAGGTCAGGCACCACGTCCCAGTTGTCCACTCCAAACATCTTTCCTGTCCGGCCAAAACCGGTGATAACTTCATCCGTTATCATCAGAATTCCATATTCATCGCAAAGTTTACGAAGTGCTTGTAGATAGCCGTCTTGTGGAATAAATAGCCCACCTGCACCTTGAACCGGCTCTAAAATAATAGCTGCTACTGTTTCCGGCCCCTCTTTTTCAATGACGCCCCGGAAACTACCAGCAAAATCAGGGTCCGTTCGATCTCCAAGTTCACAGTTTGTATTAAAACGCGTGGTCGCATGGACGAATCCAGGCGCCTGAGCGGTAGCCATATTTTGAAATTGTTCAATTCCCGTCGCACTTGTCGCACCAATTGTAATGCCGTGGTATCCGCGTTTTAACGCAACAATCTTGTTCCGTTCCGGCTGCCCCTTTAACTTCCAATAATGTCGGGCAATTTTAAATGCCGAGTCATTCGACTCTGAACCGCCCGATGTGAAAAAGCTGACATTTAAATCTCCCGGCGTTAATGACGCAATCTTTTCAGCTAGGCGAATGGCCGGTTCATGAGACATCCCTTGGAAACTCGAACTATAAGCCAACTGCGTCATTTGTTCCTTTGCCACTTCCGCTAATTCTTCCCGTCCATGCCCGATATTGACGTTCCAAAGGGAAGATAAACCATCGATATACTGCTTTCCGTTTACATCGGTTACATGAATTCCATTTCCTTCTTTTATAATAAGGGTAGGTCCGTTTTCCTGATGTTGTTTCAAACTTGTTACTGGATGAAAAACATGTTTTTTATCCAACTCCCTTAGCTGCTCTACATCTACCGCATTTGTCACTAAACTCATTTCAATTCCCCCCATTTACATTAATAAGCATTTTCCAAAATTGCTATGATATCTTCCTTTGTCGCTTTTCGTGGAGTAAAATTCATACTTCTTTCTTTTAATGCATCTTCAGCGATTGTGGTGAAATTTTCTTTTTTAACTCCCGCTTCCCGTAATCGTGGAATGTTGACTTTGTGATTTAAATCAGTTACTTTCTCAACAATGCTCTTTACGATTTCTTGATCGTCTATGCTATGAATAGGTAATCCCATGCTCGATGCAACGTCTCTCATTCGTTGCCGAACTCTTTCATCTCCACCATTAAAGGCCAACACGTGTGGAAGTAAGATTGCATTTGCAGTGCCATGTGGAACACCACAGTGGGAACTGATAGGATGAGAAATAGCGTGAACAAGACCTAAACCTGCAGAATCAAATGCAACACCGGCTATTAAACTACCGAGTAACATGTTTGACCTCGCGTCAATATTTGTACCATTAACAGTACTTTCATAAATGCTTCCAGAAATGAGTTCAATAGCCTTTAATGCGTTGATGTCCGTCATGACAGATGCACCTTTGGAAATATAGGCTTCAATTGCATGGGTAAGAGCGTCCATTCCAGTCCCAGCTGTTACAGCAGGAGGAAGCCCTACAGTGAGGAGTGGATCTACTAACGCAATCGTTGCCCCGCAATGCTGTCCACCAATAACCATTTTCCTTAGTTTCTTTGAATCTGTAACAACAGTGACAGAAGTTACTTCACTACCCGTTCCCGCAGTAGTCGGCACCGCAATCAACGGTTTCGTTTGGTTTTTTACAACGCCACGGCCTTCATATTGATGAATAGACCCAGGGTTTGTTAATAAGATATTTACGGCTTTCGCACAGTCAATTGAACTACCACCCCCAATCGCAATGATAGCTTCTATTTCATTTTCACGGGCAAATCCAGCTGCTTCCGCTACAATAGAATCAGTCGGATTAGCAGTGACTTTTTCAAATGTCACTACCTTTAGTTCTTCTTGAATTAAATGTTCAATAATTTGATTTGAAATCCCTGAACTTTTTATGCCTTCATCATAAATACAAAGAACTTTTTCAACCCCGAGTCCTTTAGTGATTTCACCTATTTCCTTTGAAATATCGCAACCGAATTTCACTGTAGTTGGGACGGTAAAATTAAATGTAGCTATCATATTTTTTGTTTGGACTGTCAAATTTTTCACTCTCCATTTTCATGGGTATTTGTTTTTTCTTTTTCACAAATAGTTAATGGATGTTTATTGATACAGCAGAGCGTGCTTCTTCTGACGTTTCCGCTAGTCTTTCAGGTGGACGGGAGAATAGAGCTACAATTACGACACCTGAAGCAATAATGATCGCCGCTAAGTAAAATGCATTGTTAAAACTATTTGTTGCTTCAACGATAAAACCAGTGATAATTGGGGCCAAAATCCCAGGAAGTGTTTGCGCGACTTGAGCTAGTCCTCCCATGGAACCGGCCTTCTCCGGAACTGTTTCAGCTACTACTGCACCAAGTGGAGCAGCTGCTGAAGCCAAGCTCATTGCTCCAATTGTTAGAAAAACTACTGCTCCTATCACTGTCTGGGATTGGACAACAAGAACAAGACTAACGGCTAAGATACAAAACCAAAAGACCGTCCAGTATGCCCTTGCAATACGCCTACTATTTGTACGTTTATAAATAGTGTCGCTTAATCTCCCACCAATTGCCTGACCGAGTGCCGCGCCAATCCACGGCACGGAAAGGGCAAATCCCATTGATTTTAAATCCAGTCCTCTTTCCAGACTTAAATAACCTGGCAGCCATGTTAATAGAAAGAATAACGCATACCCAACGCAGAAGAATGCCCACATATTTGCTAACATAGTGCCGCGGACTCCTTTTGGAATCGTCAATAAATCTTTAACCGACTTTTTCTCACCTGAAGTTGCTAGCTTAGCGAGGTCACCTTGCTCTTGAAGTAACCATTCTTTCTCTTCCTTACTCATACGTTTGTTTGCTTCCGGACGATCTGTAAATAATTTGTGCCAGAAAAACGTCCAAATCAGTCCTACAATTCCCATGACAATGAAGGGAAAACGCCATCCATAATCTACAATCATCCAGGCCAAGATCGGTGTCGCTAGGGCCGGACCAAGATAAACAGCCGAAAAGGCGAGTCCTAAAGCGGAGGAATATTCTTTTGGACTAAACCAGTTCGTCACAATTCTGACGCCGCTAGATAAAGAAGGTCCTTCACCTGCTCCAAAGAATATCCGTGCAATAATTAAAGATACAAAGCCAAAAGCACCAGCTGTAGCAGCCGTAAAAAGCGACCACCAGATTGCTCCTACTGTAAATACTTTTTTTGCGCCAAATCGATCAGCGGCAATCCCCGCAATTACTCCAAATGGAACAAGCCCCCAGAAAAACGCACTTAAAACGATCCCCCATTGTGAAGGCGATAAGCCAAACTCTTCCATCATCGGTCCTGTCGCCACTGAGATAATTACTCGGTCCACGAATTGGATAAAGAAAATGAGCATAATGAAAACCATCATCGCCCACCGAAAATTTTTCTTGAACATATTTTCCCCTCCTTCTATAGTTTCCTTATGCTCTAGTTTTTATTGACAAACTACTTCTTTCGCTGACCACCAGTCTGCCTTCTTAGTCGATTCTGGGCGTAATGGGATAATCTAAGGTTTAATAGACTGTTGAAATAAACTTCTTCTCCAAGAAATCAGCTAATCCATCTGGACCGCCTTCACGTCCCATGCCACTTTCCTTCACGCCTCCAAAAGGTCCTTCCACTTGGGCAAGTACGATATCATTGAGACCTACCATGCCGTATTCTAAGCTTTCCGATACACGGATAGATCGGGATAAGTTTGTTGTAAAGCAATAAGCAGCCAAACCGAAATCTGTATCGTTTGCTTTTGCAATCACCTCTTCTTCCGTTTCAAACGTATAGATAGGTGCAATCGGTCCAAAAGTTTCTTCATTCGCAATGCGCATGGATTCATTGACATCGGCTAAAATAGTAGGTTGGTAGAAAAATCCTTCTTCATATCCTTTGAGGTCAGGCTTTGTTCCGCCCGTTACAACTTGTGCTCCTTTCGCAACGGCTTCCTTCACTTGATCCTCCACTTTCTTTAATCCTGCTGCACTCACTAATGGTCCAACTTGTGTAGTCACATCCAAACCGTAACCAACTTGCAGTTTTTCAACTTTTTCTTTTAGCATTGAAAGGAATTGATCTTTAATCGATGCTTGCACATAAATACGGTTAGCAGAAATGCACGTTTGACCGCAGTTTAAAAACTTATTGCGTGCAAGTTGTTCTGTCGCATGCTCCAAGTCAGCATCTTCAAATACAATAAAGGGAGCATGTCCGCCTAATTCCATCGAAACTCTCTTCACTTGTTCTGCTGCTTTTTTCAACAGAGTTTTTCCGACGTTTGTCGAGCCTGTAAATGTAACTTTTCGAATTCGTTTATCCGTTAATAACACATCACCGATCTTATCAGGGGTACCTGTCACTAAGTTAATGACGCCTTTGGGGATTCCTGCTTCTTCTGCTAATCGGAAAAATAAGATCGCACTTCCAGGTGTCTGTTCTGCTGGCTTCAGTACGACTGTACAACCGGCAGCTAAAGCTGGGGCTACTTTTCTTGCAACCATTCCTAATGGGAAATTCCATGGCGTAATCGCCGCGACGGGTCCAACAGCATGTCGTATGACCTGAAGACGTTTATCAGGCGTTGCTGCGGGAATAATTTCGCCATAAATGCGCTTTCCTTCTTCCGCGTTCCAAAGGACATAGTCAGCTGCATTCATCACTTCTCCACGCGCTTGCATAATGGGCTTACCCATTTCCTCGGAGATTTTCTTGGCCAATTCATCCGCGTTTTCAATCATCAATTGATGTAATCGTGTAAGAATGTCCGCTCGTTCTTTACTTGTTTTACGGGACCATTCGGGAAACGCGGTAGCTGCAGCATCAATCGCTAACTTCGTATCTTGTTCGTCACCATGCGCCGCTTTTGCAATGACCTCTCCAGTGGCCGGGCTCACAACGTCAAAATAGTCATTTGAAATGGGATTTACCCAGTCGCCATTTATATATAATTGATACGTGGTCACTTCACTTTTTACAATTGTCATTTTTCATCCTTCTTTCTGTTATTTTTTTAGGTTATACATTTGAAGGTACTTTTTTATCTTTTAACACTGGCCAAAATGCAGATTGAATGTCGATAGCTTTATCAATCGCCTCTTTTTGATTTGCATAAAAAGGTGCTACATGAACGTCTGGAAATGGATCTTCTACCCCGCTATCAAGTCCGCTTAGCCCCTCGATAATTTTCAACGTACAGAACGGAACGTAAGCCGCACTGTATCCGCCTTCATGCAAAGCAACAAGTCGGCCGTGACAATGTTTTTCAGCTAGCTGTTTCATAATGATTGCCATTTGTTTATAGCCTTCTGCGTCGACTAACATCCGACCTAATGGATCGAATTTGCTTGCATCTTGTCCCGCCGAAATCAGAATGAGCTCAGGTTTAAATTCTTCCACAACAGGAACGATGAGTTCTTCAAACGCATATAAGTAACCCGTGTTGCCTGTGCCAGCAGGTAATGGGATATTGATGTTATAGCCTTTTCCTTCTCCTTCCCCCACGTCACTTACATGCCCTCTGTCTTTAGGGAATGTATACTCCTGATGAAGGGAAATGAAAAGGACATTCGGATCATCATAAAACGAACTTTCCGTCCCATTTCCATGGTGAACATCCCAATCGAGGATTAAAACACGCTCCACGCCATGCTTTTTGCGCGCATATTTGGCAGCGATTGCGGCATTATTGAATAAGCAGAAGCCCATTCCTTTTTCTTTTTCTGCGTGATGACCCGGTGGTCTTGTAAGAGCGTAAGCATTTTCAATGGTCCCTTCCATTACTGCGTCAATCGCAGTCAACGTACCTCCCGTAGACAGTAATGCAATCTCGTAAGAATCTGGTCCTACAATCGCTAGGTCACCTGCATCTCCACCAGTTGTATTGCTTAACTCTTCTACACGGTCTATATATTCAGCTGAATGATTCCACCCAATTTCTTCTCTAGTCGCAGCCCTAGGGGAAAGCGCTTCCAATCGGTTGATAAAACCGCTTCTTTCTAACAAGTTTTTAACGCGTCGCTTTGTCGCTGGGTTTTCTGAATGTGCATCCGCCTCAATCCATCCTCCAACGGGTGCCATCATTGCACCATTTCCTGTATAATGCCAAAAATAGCTTTCGTGACAAAGAAATCCGGTTTTCTTCATTATGAATGCACCTCACACTTTATCTTTGAATTCGGCTTCCCTACCAGCTCATCAATAACTTCTATGAGCTTTAAATCTTCTCCAATGACGACCTCACCCGCATATACTCTCTTTACTTCTTCATGCGCTTCTTCGCCATCCGCACCAGGTAAAAAATGCGTAAGAACAAGCTTTTTCACACCTGCTTCCTGTGCAATTTCTCCACATTGGGTTGGCGTACAATGTTCGTTCTGCAGTTTCTCAAATACTTTACTGAATTCTTTGTTCTCACCTTTTGTGTAAACAGACGTAGTCGTTATGGCAGCGTCTTGTATTAGAAGGTCCGCACCAGCGGCTAATTTCACGATTTCCGGAGTAGGTGCTGTATCTCCAGAAATGACGACTACTTTCCCACCTACTTCAAAACGATAGCCAAAAGTCGTCACATTATGAATCATCTGAGCGGCTGTCACCTTTGCGGGAATATCCGTCGAAATTTCACCTGGTTCCTCGATTTCAATTATATTTACATCCAGTAATCCTTTAGGGGATCTGCCGAGCGATAATCGATAATTAATATCTTCTTCATACAATTGTAAAATTCTTTCATGATACTTCTTTGTTCCAACCGGACCGACAACCGTCAACTCTCTCCGTCCATCTCCTTGCCCACCAATCAAAAACTGTGCGTATCCAAAAAGGTGATCTGAATGTAAGTGCGTTAACCAAAGGTGATTGATGGTATGTGGAGGAATCCCTGCTTTCAATAGCTGAGTCGTTGTTCCTTCCCCACAATCGATTAAAATTGGCAAATCATCGATCCATAATACTTGTGCGGGCCCAGACCTTTCCAAATCCGGACGCGGACTCCCTGTTCCTAGCATTCTTACTGCAAGCTTAACCATCAGTATCACTGATCCTTTCAAAATAGAATAAAAAATTCTCACTAGATTCCAATCCACTCAACACATAAAGACCATATATGTTTTTTCAATTAATTCTTACTCCGGACAATGATATATAAAATGATATATGATATACGTGATAGAATATTTGGAATTCCAATTGAATTCATTGTATATCTTTTAACCATTTTAGTCAAAAGTATTTTGGATATTTCATAAATATTTTTCTCGTTCTTATACAATGATAGTTAATATTTTCAACTTTTCTCAATTTGAATTAAATCTACAGCAAAGAACTAGTTTAGATCTAGCATCGACTTACTTGTAAACAATTTACCATTATGGACTTAAATTGAAGAATGAAAAAAACTGATCGAAATGACAATGCATTTACGATCAGTTTTTTTATTTCCAGACTCATTCTTATTCTAATGCAATTGATTGCTTCGCTGGCACTTTCAATTTCCATTCGTAAAGCAAGATTGCAGCTACAAGAACAAATCCGATTAACGACGAAAGCCATGCGGTGTTAATCAATAAAATAGCTCCCGCAAAAAGAATTATCCGATTGACAATGTTCACTCGTGAAAGGAAATACCCCTCAAGTGAAATGCCTATGGCATAGACACCGATCAATGCTGTAACAGCCGCGAAAATAATTGTACTTATTGATCCTACTAATATTAAAGCAGGCCCGTAGACAAACATAAAAGGCACGATAAATGCAACGAGTGCCAATCGACAAGAAACAAGGGATACTCTCATCGGACTCGACTGTGCGATACCTGCCGCAGCATAGGAAGCGAGTGCGACTGGTGGCGTAATCGCCGACAATGTACCGTAATAGAAGATGAATAGATGTGCAGCTAGTGCAGGAACTCCCATATCAACCATTGCAGGTGCTGCTAAAATCGCAAGCACTAAATAAGAAGCAACCGGTGGTAATCCCATCCCCATGATGATTGAAGCAACCATCGTTAGTATACAAAGCAGAAGTAAATTTCCACCTGCTAGATCAAGAAGAACACTTGAAAAACGCAGCCCCATTCCTGTCATATCAATAACACCGATGACAATCCCCGCCGAACTACATGCAGCGACGACCATTAAGGACAATCTAATCCCTTCCTGTAGCGCTAACAAAATTTGACGAACAGACATCCACGTTTCTTTTCGAATTAAACAAACAATAGGTACAGAAACAATTGACCAGAATGCAGCATTTGTTGCAGGCATTTGCATAACCATCAATAAGTAAACTAGCAACAAAAGCGGCAACATTAAATGTCCCCTAGTCTTCAATAATTGCTTCAAGTCCACTTTATTTTCAACTTCTGTTGCCTTTAAGCCATCTTTGGCAGCTCGTAAGTCCACCATAATAAAAATAGCTACAAAATACAAAATGGCTGGAATTGCAGCGGCAAGTGCCACTTGCGCATAGCTAATTTGCAAAAAGTCTGCCATTAAGAAAGCAACAGCCCCCATCACAGGCGGCAATATCATTCCGCCTGTCGATGCAACCGCTTCAACTGCCCCGGCAAAGTCTTTTTTATAACCTCCGCGTTTCATAAGTGGTATTGTCAAAACACCTGTTGTGACAACGTTTGCAACCTGACTTCCGCTAATCGAACCAAAAAGTGCACTCGCAACGACCGATACTTTTGCTGGTCCACCACGGAATCGTCCAACCAAGGCGAGTGCAAGGTCCATAAACATCGCACCTGCACCAGAGCGTTCGAGCATTGCGCCAAAAACAACGAATAGAACAATATAGCTCGCCGAAACACCCAATGGAATTCCAAAAATCCCTTGATTTGTTAAACCGATTTGTGTAATGATCCGTTCGAATGAATACCCCGAATGTTGAATCATAAGAGGTAGCTTATCGCCAATAAAGGCATATACAAGAAAAACAATTGCGATAATGGGAAGTGCTACACCAAGCATCCTTCTTGCAACTTCAAGCGTTAGTAGGATGACCAAGACTCCAACTGTTAACGTCAGCGTTGATGGAGCGCTTAACTCTAACGGTAGCTCTAAATATCGGACCGTCATATACGATCCAACACCTAGTGAAAGCATGGCAAGAGTGATATTGATAAAAAGCGAAATCCCTTTTTGCTCCGCTTTCTTATCCTCATCTTTCTTTTGAAAGATTGGATAGATAAGAAAAACTAAAGCAAAAGCCAATCCTAAATGAATCGCCCGTTGTTGAGTAGCCGGGAGTAGTTGGATTCCGCCAGAATATAAGTGAAAGAAAGCCATAACTAAAGCAAGTACTGCTATTATTCCCGCTAGCCATTTTCTCATTTATTCTTGTCCTTTCTGTAAGAAATTAGCCTGCAGTAAAATTACTACTTCACCACAGGCTGCTCTTTGCGTCATTGATTTACTTCGATTCCCACTTCTTGAAAATATTTTTCAGCTCCTGAATGGAAAGGCGTTTTTATTCCGTTTAAGATCGTTTCCTTACTAATGTTCGCGGATGGATGTACTTTCCGAAGCTCTTCTCCGTTTTCCATAATTGTTTTGACAACATTATACACAAGCTCTTCGTCCGTCTTTTCATGTGTATAAATGACGGATTCAAATGCAGCCATTAATGTATCTTCATCCTGACCTGGATACATTCCACTTTCGACATTGACATATGAAAAATACGGATGCTTTTCTACCATTTTCTTCAAAATATCTTCTTCTACTTCAAGAATTCGAATTGGGTACAACTGTGCAAGCTCAGTTACATTCGGATTTGGCAAGCTACCTGGTAATACACCTGCATCGATACTCCCATTTTGAATGCCTTCAATAATTTCCGCATAGCCGATCGGGATATGTTTGTAATCACTACTCTTAACGCCATAACCTTCTTCGAGAACTACGTTAAAAAGGTTTGTTGCTGTCGCTCCCGGAGGTAAGGCACCGATCCGTTTTCCTTTTAAATCTGCCATCGATTTAATTGGCGAGTCTTTTGCCACCACGACATGGTTAACAGTTGAGTTAATCCAGCCTACCGCTTTCAATTCAGGGTGTTCGCCTGGAATTTGCTCAAGTTCTCCCTGTACCGCTTGCGCTAGTGCTTCTCCGGTAAAAGCTGCAAATGCAGGCTTTCCTTGGTTATAACGATCTATCAATAGATTTGTACCTTCGACAACACCACTCATCGCCTCTGTTGTTAAAACAACTCCCGGCATCACATTCGAGTTTTTAAAAATTTGACCAATCCCTGCTGAAATTATATAGTTCGGTCCTCCCGCTCCAGGCGTATACATCGGAACAATTCCGGATACTTTACTACCAGTACCCTCTGCACCTTCTTCAGCCTTCCCACTTCCACACCCCGCAAGGATCAATGCAAGGATAGAAAGAAACATACAGAGTGAATATAGTTTTTTCTTCATCATTAATATCTCCTCCATTCACTAATGATTCATATTTGTAAACGTTTACAAATCAGATCTAAGAAACTGCCTGTTCAATCCGAACAACTTGTAAAATGAGTTATTCATATGCTTCCCAGAACCCACTTAGATGCCTGTGACAAATTCAGGCTACTGTTATTCAATACACTCACTCTTTACTTTTTGTGAATCTACAGTTTCGACAAAACAATCCTCCACTTCTATAAGCTTTAAATCTTCTCTAATAACGATTTCACCCGCATAAACTTTCTTTACTTCTTCGTTCCAACCGGACCGACAACCGTAGGCTCTCTCCGTCCATCTCCTTGCCCACCAATCAAAAACTGCGCGTATCCAAAAAGTGATCTGAATGTAAGTGTGTTAACCAAAGATGATTGATGGGATGTGGAGGAACCTCTGCTTTCAATAGCTGAGTCGTTGTGCCTTCCCCACAATCGATTAAAATTGGCAAATCGTCGAGCCATAGTACTTGTGCGGTCCCTGAACTTTCCAAATCCGGACGTGGGCTCCCTGTTCCTACCATTCTTACAGCAAGCTTAACCATCAGTATCACTGATCCTTTCAAAAAAGAATAAAGAATACTCACTAGATTCCAACCATCTCAACACCTAAAGACCATATATGTTTTTTCAATTATTTCTTCCGCTGACCATTAATATATAAAATAATATATGATCTAGATAATAGAATATTTGGAATTCCAGTAGAATTCATTGTATATCTTTTAACCATTTTAGTCAAAAGTATTTTGATTATTTTTTAAAATATATTTTTAAACGCTTTTCTTTTAATTAGACTCATCACTTAAAGACTTTCCTTTATTCTGGATTAAACAAAAAAGGAACTGAATTCTTTCCAGTCCCCCATTGTTCTATCTTCCAATACCCATTGTCTTCTTTGCTCGTGCTAGCGGTTATAGATTTCCAGAGATAGCCTTCTCCTGTTTTTGAAGAGCAATCACTTGTAAATCTTGACCAATAACAATTTCTCCGTCAAAGGTACTTGCCGCTTCTTTCAATGTTTCCTCCTCATCAATATTTGGTAAGAAATGTGTCAGGACAACTTTTTTGACACCTGCCTTATGAGCGATCTGGCCTGCTTGAGCAGGTGTACAATGCTCTTTCTGTAAGTTATCCCAGATTTTCTGAAGTTCCGGATTAGTTGTATGACGATAAACAGCCGTTGGTGCCAAAGCCGCATCGATGACTAACAGATCAGCGCCGGCTGCTAAGTCTACTATATTTGGAGTCGGGGCGGTGTCGCCAGAAATCACGACTACTTCTTCGTCTGTTTCGAAGCGATATCCGTATGTTAAAACATTATGAACCATCTGGGCGGCTGTAATTTTCATCGATAACTTAGTAACAATTTCCCCCGGTGCCTCGACTTCAATTATATTCACATCAAGCACACCGTTTCCTGGTCGTCCTAACGATGTTCTGTAAGCGATATCGTCATGGAATAAGTTAAGAATTGTTTCGTGAAAATGCTTCATCCCCTTAGGACCGACAACGGTTAACTCTCTTCTTCCCAACCCCCATCCACCTAATAGAAACTGCCCATACCCAAAAATGTGATCGGAATGTAAATGTGTCATAAACAAATAATGGATGCTCTCCGGTGGAACATTCGCTTTCATAAGCTGAGCGGTCGTCCCTTCTCCACAATCAATAAGGATATGCTGATTTCCTACTGAAAGAAGTTGTGACGGGCCAGAGCGTTCTAAGTCGGGTCTAGGACTCCCTGTTCCAAGCATAGTGACCTTTAAGTTATTCACTTTTTTTCCTCCTCATATACTTAAAAAGTTTTTTCTAACTTGTCAGAATCATAATACTTTTAACCATTTTAGTCAAATGTTTTTTTGTAGATAAGAATTGGTAAGAGAAGACAATTATGTTGTTCATTTTCTTTAAAATGAACTAGAATACCCATCTAACCATATGACCAATTCGGTTTTAAGTTGTATAATGACAAGAAGAAAATCGTAAGGATGGGGATTCAAATGCTAAGACAATTCAACCAAGCACTATCTCAAAAAGAAAAAAGCTTAAAGCAATTATATGTATTAATAAATGAACTGGGGCCTATTTCTAAAAGTGACTTAATTGTGCATACCGGGCTTACCCAAACAACTTGTTCACGGCTGATTGAGGAACTAATAGACCTTCACTTAATTATTGAAAATGGCTTCGGTGAATCAAGCGGCGGTCGTAAACCGCATTTATATGAAATTAAGGCAGATGCATATCATCTATTTGGGATTGATATCTCTCGTACGTATACAAAAGTTTTATTAATGGATCTTCGCTTTAACATTAAGGCCGAGGCACGCTTAAAGATGGATAAGACAAGTACTCCCGACGTTACCATCCATTTCATTGAGGAAAAAATTAAGGATATGCTACGTGAACACCGACTTGAAACGAGGGATATTCTAGGTGTGGGCATTGGGGCAATTGGTCCGCTCGACCGTCAGCGTGGAATGATTTTAAATCCCGTCGACTTCCCTTCCCCAGGATGGGTGGATGTACCGATTAACGACATTTTAAGTGAACGACTAGGGTTTGACGTTGTCATCGATTACGGAGTAAATACGGCGTTGCTAGCAGAATATAAAAATGAGCTTTTTAAATCCTATAAAAATGTGGTCTATGTCATAAAAGGAGTTGGGAACCGTTCAAGCATCATTTTGGACGGACGATTAGCACGCGGATCAGATAAATTAGGAATGTATGGCCAAGGACATATGGTTGTCGATATAAACGGACGTAAATGTATTTGCGGAGGATATGGGTGTGTGCATGCGTATTCTTCCATGAGCGCGATAAAAAAAGATGTCATTGATAGTTTGAGATTAGGTAAAGACTCCATTCTTAAAGATTGGATCAATAATATTGAAGAGATTCAATTTGAAGATATCTGTGAGGCTGTAAATGAAAACGATCCGTTATGTTGCCGAATTATAAAAGATGCGGGCTATTATGCTGGCGTCGGTCTATCTAATTTAATCACCGTGCTTCAACCCGACTTGGTCATCTTAAGTGGACCAACGTACACTCACATGGATTTATTTTACGATACAGTCACCGAACTGGCCTCTAAGCGAAGTAAAGTGATCTATCCTGACCATACAATTACCTTTTCCAAGGGGAATCTTGGTGAAAATGCGACCGCAATCGGTGCCGGAGGAATGGTATTAAGCTATTTTCTAGAATAAATGAACAGAAATGTCCGTTAACGTTAAAAAATTAACGGACATTTTTTTGCGTTTGAGTAAAATGTTTGTGAGTGACTCAATAGGAACAGCTCTCACTAAATTGAAATCCTAGTTCGAATTTAGTGGGAGCGGAAGGATAGCGATAGTGCGGTAAGCTTCAAGGCGTGAAAAAGAGGCTCTCTTTGTGAAATTACCTTTAAGTCAAGATGGAATTAGGATGTCTAAGCGTTTCAATGGCCGCACATGTACAAGCAAATCACCCAAAACTACTTGACTCAATCTTTTTAACCTCACTTTAAACCGAAATGGATATAAGTATGGTACAATGAAAGAAATGAAGTCTAAAGGAGAAGACTCTATGAAAATCAAATGGAAGCTACTTTGGGCAATTTTCGTTACGTTTTTCAAAATTGGTCCTGTAACTTTTGGTGGTGGATATGCAATGATCCCTTTGATCGAGAGAGAGGTCGTTACTAAAAGGAACTGGATAAAAGCTGAAGATGTGGCAGATGTCTTTGCAGTAGCAGAATCGGTTCCCGGAGCAATCGCCATTAATTCTGCTACATTTATCGGTTACCGTATTGCGGGGCCTCTCGGGGCGATTGTTGCAATGTTCGGTATACTTACTCCCACTTTCTTTATTATTATCGCATTAAGTATTTCTTATCTTTATTTTAGTGATAATCCCAAAATGATAGCAGCGTTCGAAGGAATACGTCCCGCGATTGTCGCATTGATCAGCTTTGCAGCTTACAAAATTGGACAAATGGCAATTACAGATAAAACGACTTTAGTGACGGCATTCATAACCGTTGTTTTACTGCTCACTTTGCCAATCCACCCAGCGGTTATTATTCTTTGCGGAGCCTTAGCCGGTATCCTCCTTGTATTAACAAAAAAGAAACTTGGACACGAGGTACATCTAGGAGAATAAAAATAAGCACATCTTAATACAGATCGGCGCAATAGTTTGACATGTAAATCAGCACAGGCTGTAGAGAGGTGTTCTTGCAATAGAATACGAAATGGAAAGTAGGTGAATCGCTACATGATTTTTTGGGAACTATTTAAAACTTTTTTCATCATCGGGCTTGTCTCCTTTGGTGGAGGCTATGCAATGATTCCTGTCATCGAACTGGAGGTTACTGAACACGATTGGATGACGTTACAAGAGTTTACAGATATCATTGCAATTGCCGGCATGTCCCCTGGACCGATCGCTACAAACAGTGCCATCTTCGTCGGTTATCAAACTGCCGGGCTTCTTGGTGCGGTTGTGTCTGCGCTCGGAATGATACTGCCATCGTTATGCATCATTCTATTGATTTCCATGTTCTTTAACAAAGCCAATAAACATCGTACTGTACAATCCGCTTTTTACGGGCTCCGCCCTATAATCGTTGGCTTGATTGTCTATGCTGCCATAAAATTTGCGCTTTCTAACCAACTAATTGGAACAATTTCCACACATACATTCAGCTTATTATGCATATTCGCATTATCACTCCTCGCACTCGTTAAATTTCGGGTACATCCCGCCTTCGTTATTATGAGTGCTGGTGTGATAGGAGTGATTTTATACTAAGAAATTTGTAAATTGTATATGTCAAATAGCAGCCAGATGTATTACCTCTTTAATTTAGGTGAATTGTTATCTAAAACAATCAAAAAGGCAGAACCTCTTGTAATTTGGCTCCGCCTTTTTTCAACACTATTACATGTTTACTTCATCTATTCCAAACGCATTGAACGAGTAAAAATCTTCGTGATACAGGAAGCCTTTTCAGGCGTGGGCGTCTTCTGTAGCTGACGCTTCGCTTTCAGTACAAAAACATTTGCCAAATGGAGATAAATCAGATGTTCACACTACGCACACTTTTGTTTTCTTCCACTTTTTTAACATTCCCCAATTTTACTAAGTCTTCATTATCTATTTCTAGATAAGTTAACGTCTTACCAGTAATTCCAAAAAACATCGTCAATAAAGGACATAACAAGCAAAAGAAGGCGAAAGGTAAATACTCTACAACTGAAACGCCTAGAACACCTGCGATAAATACACCGCAAACACTCCATGGCACTAATGGGTTTACAACAGTTCCAGCGTCTTCTGCCACCCTGGACAAATTCAAATTTCCTAAACCTACTTTTTTATACTGGGATTGGAAAGTCTCTGTTGTTAATAGAATTGACAAATATTGTTCCCCTACCAAGACGTTAATCCCGATAGCTGATAAGGCAGACGCTACAATGACCGAACTCACTTTTTTCAATAATTTTTCTACAGAAGCAAGTAATCTCGGAATGATCCCTAGCGTAAAGAGCAAACCACCCATACTTAAGGCTAATAAGACAAGTCCTATTGTAAAAAACATACTGTCCATACCGCCACGAGTCAATAAACTATCAATTTCTTCTACGCCTGTGTTCGATACAAATCCCCCAAATATAATACCGAACAGTTCTCCAGGCGGTCTTACTTCATTTATAAATGAAAGCCCAATTGCACTCACTGACCCAGCGGCAAGCGCTAATAGGGCAGGCGCTTTTATAATTGAAAAGATTAACAATACAACGATTGGGACGATGCCATTGTACCATTGGACAAGCCCTGTCTCCAAAAGACCTTGTTGAAATACCTCCATTTTTCCAAAATCAGTTACGGTAATCTTCGGTGAGAGAATACCAAACAAGATAAACGAAATGACGAATGCAGGTATCGTTGTCCACCCCATATTCTTAATATGATCGAACAGATCTACATTTAAGATAGATGACGCCATATTCGTTGTGTCTGATAATGGTGACATTTTATCACCAAAAAACGCACCTGAAACAATCGCACCTGCAGTAATGGCAAGCGAAACATCAATCGCGCCTGAAATGCCGATAAAAGCTAAACCGACCGTCCCCACTGTTGTCAGTGAGCTTCCAACACAAATCCCAACAATTGACGAGACAATAAAAACAATCGCAAAGTAGAAGCTTGGTGTAACAAGGTTAAATCCTGCGTAAATGAGGGTAGGTATCGTACCACCCAGCATCCAAGCCGCAATTAAGATCCCGATGAAGAAGAAGAGGATCACTGCGCCCATGCCCGCTTTCGCACCTTCTGTCATTCCGTACTCTAATTGTTTATAGGGGATTTTCTTAAAAAGCCCATAAATGATTAACAGTAACATTGTGATAACTATTGGTATATGCGGCGGCGCGTCAAATAAAATAATACTGGAACTCATAATGACTAAAAAAGTGAATACCAAGAGTAGCGTCTCAGTTAAAGATGGCATTTGTTGAGCTTTTATACGAAACATACAAAATCCCCTTTTCTTTAAGTGATTGCAATTTCTTTTTTCACTGGCGGCATATGGATAGCTTTCCCAGTTAAACCTTCCATCGCTTCTAATATCGTTTCGTTGAAACTTGGGTGTGGATATAATGGAAAATGTAAGTCCTCATCCCGTCCAACCATTTCAAGCGCGGTAATCCCTAAGCTTATTAACTCGACAGCCCCTGCTCCCATTGTATGGAAACCTAAGAGCAAGTCAGTCTCTTCATCTTTAATCACTTTTGTGAGTCCATTCTTTTCATTGGTAATCATTGCATAACCATTTCCGCTGTAGGAAAATTGACTGACCTTCACCTTGTATCCCGCGGCTTTCGCCTCTTCCTCTGTCAACCCAACTACAGCAATCGGTGGAATGGTATGAACAACGGTTGGTAAAAATGTTAAATCTACTTCGCTATTCAGCCCAGCAATCGTTTCTGCCGCCACTTTTCCTTGTTTAATTGCTTTCGCAGCGGACGGTCCCCCAGATGTTACATCCCCAATTGCGAAAACCGTGTTTAGAGACGTTCTCATTTGTTTATCTGTTATAATGAAACCGTCTTCTGTCATTTCAATCTCGAACCGTTCAATCCCCAATGACTTCGTATTTGGCCTTTGCTTCGTCGCAACAAACATATGCGTTCCTGTTACAGATTCTGTTTTGTCTTTTTTGGTCAAGTGAACCGTTACATCTTCAGCAGAAGAGAGTATGTCACCGACTTGAAATCCGCTATATACTTTTATTTTCTGCTTTTTCAATACTCGTTTTAATTCCCTATTAATCGACTCATCAAATAAAAAGTCTTCTTTTTCGTCTACAATAAGAGTTATAGAGGCTCCAAGACTTTGATAACTAAAAGCCACTTCCAATGCGAGAGAATCACTACCGTAAACAATTAATTCCTTTGGCATTTCCGGTAGATTATAGATAGCATTTGCTAATACAACACGCTCGTTTTGTTTAGCTAGAAAATCCGGTGCAACAGGCGTACTCCCTGTAGCAATAATCGCATGTTTGAATTCATACACTTCAAATTGGTGACCTACTTCAACGCCGATTCGATCTTTTGCAGTAAAGTTCGCTTCGCCATAAATGATTTCTATTTTATTTGCAGCGCATAATTTCTCAACGCCTTGTCGCAAGTGAGCAATTGTTCGA
Organism: Sporosarcina sp. ACRSM; assembly: GCF_022346545.1. Lineage (GTDB taxonomy): Bacteria > Bacillota > Bacilli > Bacillales_A > Planococcaceae > Sporosarcina. The sequence continues at coordinate 120,962 of NZ_JAKRNU010000006.1, forward strand.
TCTTTATAGTTCAGTAGCTCGCCATAATCGAACGTCGCTTCACCCGTAGAGATCCCTAAAGACGAGAGATTTGAAAGCGAGGCGTATTCTTTCGCTGCATGGGTGAAAACTTTTGATGGAATACACCCTTCATTTAAACAAACGCCGCCTAGCCTCTCTTTTTCAATTATGGTTACTTGAAGCCCTAATTGCGCTGCACGAATGGCCGCAGTATACCCACCAGGCCCTCCACCGATAATGATCAAGTCACGAGTTTCTACAAATTCCCCTACAACCATTTACACCAGCTCCAGTAATAGCTTTTTAGGTTCTTCTATTAACTCTACAAATCGATTTGTAAATGCAACAGCCGTCGCACCGTCAGCAACACGGTGATCAAAAGAAAAGGATAGGTTCATCATCGAACGAATCGCAATTTCATCATTTTCCATTACAACAGGCACTTTTTTCATTTTATGAAAAGCCATAATCCCTGTTTGCGGATGATTAATAATTGGTGTTGCACCAATACCGCCAATGGGTCCAACATTACTAATTGTAAATGTGCCATTTTGCATTTCAGCCATACTTAAAGTTCCTTCTTGCGCCTTTTTTGTTAACGCTTTCATTTCCTCATGAATTTCACGTAAAGACTTCTTATTCACATTGGATAGAACAGGGACCATCAAGCCATTTTTCGTATCCGTTGCAAGACCAATATGATAGTTTTTAATAAGTCGAATCACATCATTTTCCTCATCGAGCTGCGCATTAAATAATGGATACTCTTTCAAAGCGATGGCAAGTGCTTTGAGGAAAAAAGCAACCGCAGAGATATTATCCCCTGCTTCTTTCAGTTCACTTCGTAATTTAGATAGATTCGTTAAATCCACCTCTTCAAAATGAGTGACGTGCGGGATTGTTTGTAAAGAATGACTCATATTTTTCGCGATTTGTTTACGTATCCCTTTGAAAGGAATCGTACTTGCTGCCTGTTCTTCTCGTATAGTAGCAGCCGGAACGTCCATCATCACGGATTCTTCGACTACCTCCGTTGTAGAAAGTGGTCTATCTACAACGATGCTTTGATAGACATCGTCTTCTGTGATACGTCCCCCAGGTCCCGTGCCTTGGATTTTCTCGATATCGACCCCTTGATCGCGGGCAATCTTTCTCGTATAAGGTGCCGCTAGTATACGTTTATAGTTATTTTCAGGTGGAACTTTTTTTTCAGTCTGTAGCGGAACTACTTGTTTATCTTCGTACTTCGCTTCTTTAGGCACCGTCTTTTCTCGTCCATCATCAATTTCCAAAATAATGTCCCCTACGGATATCGATTCCCCTGTTTCGAAGTGAATTGCCTTAACTGTACCTGCTATTGGCGAAGGGATTTCCGCTACCATTTTATCCGTTTGCAATTCAACTAATGGTTGATCAACCGTTACTTTCTCTCCTACTTGAACAAAAAAATGTACAATTTCCCCTTCATTCAAACCTTCTCCGATATCATGAAATTTTACCTCCATCAGGCCTTTTCCCTCCTAAAAATCGATTACTTTTTGGATTGCATCTTTCACTCGTTTTGGTGTTGGTAAATACTCGTTTTCCAATGAAAACAAGGGAACTGGAACGTCAAACCCTGTCACACGCTCAATTGGCGCTTTCAAATAGAGAAAAGATGTATCATTGATAATCGAAGTAATTTCACTTCCTACACCACCCGTTGCATGCGCCTCGTGAACGATGACAACGCGGCCAGTTTTTTGAACAGACCGGGCAATGATCTCCTTATCGAGTGGATACAACGTCCGAAGATCAATCACATCGCAAGTGATACTTTGTTCTTTCATTTCTTCCACTGCCGTTTGAACAATCGGCATCATGGCACCCCATGCAAGAACGGTGACATCTTCACCTGTTCCAATCTGCTCACCTTTTCCGATTTCTACCGTATACTTTTCCAATGGTACATCCATGCGTTCTCCGCGATACAAACGCATCGGCTCTAAAAATAACACCGGATCCGGATCTTCAATTGCCGCGAGTAACAAGCCTTTGGCATCATAAGCATTCGATGGGCAAACAACCTTGATGCCGGGTAAATGCGTAAAAAGTGCTTCAACACTATCGGAGTGAATTTCCGGTGATCTTACTCCCGCACCATAAGGCGCACGGATTACCATCGGCAAATGATAATGTCCCATCGTTCGAGAGCGAGTACGTGTCACATGCGTGGCGATTTGTTCATAAGCCGGATAAATAAACCCGAGAAACTGGATTTCCACGACAGGTCTTAATCCATTGAGTGCCATCCCTACAGCCGCCCCTACAAACCCAGCCTCACTTAGTGGTGTATCGACAACTCGTTTTTCCCCGAACTGTGCTTGCAGTCCATCAGTTGCTCGGAAAACCCCGCCGTTTACGCCGATATCTTCGCCAAGCAACAACGTATTTTCATCGTCAGCTAGCGCCGTTTTCAAACCGTCATTAATCGCTTGAATAAGAGTAAGTGACTTTGTTTTTCCCACTTGCTCAGCTGCAATTTTCTTTACATTTATGACCATTATTTGACTGACCTCCTTAGCATTTCCTTCTGCTCTGCAATCGTCCAAGTTGGCTCTTCAAAAACATAATCAAACATATCAGCGGGGTTTGGTTTTTCATAAGCCTCCATCCTTGCAATAGCCTCATCAAGTTCATGTTCAATCTCTTGTTTTATTCGTGTAATCCACTCTTCTTCCCACATTTCATTATTTTTCATGAAACGTTCAAGCCGTAAAAGCGGATCTAGATCATCACGCATTTGCTCACTTTTTTCTTGGTCACGATATTTGGATGGATCGTCGGCAGTTGTATGTGCACCAAATCGCCATGTAACCGCCTCAATCAATGTCGGTCCTTCGCCGCGGCGTGCTCTTTCAAACGCTTCGGTTACAGCAAAATGCACAGCGAACACATCTTGCCCATCCACACGGACACCGGGTATGCCATAAGCTTCAGCCTTTTGGGCGATCGTTTCTGAATTCATTTGTTTTTCAATCGGAACTGAAATCGCAAATCCATTGTTTTGATTAAAAAACACAACTGGTGCTTTAAAGACACTCGCAATATTGAGTCCCTCGTGAAAATCGCCTTCTGATGTTGCCCCATCGCCAAAATAAGCGATGGACACATTTTTCGTTCCCTTATACGTTTCCGCCATTGCAGCACCCGTTGCATGAGGTAACTGTGTCGCAATCGGAATGGCCGCTGGAAATATATTTTTCTCTTTTGACGGCACGCATCCCTCAACTCGCCCATTCCAGTGTAGCAACAGCCGATCCAAATCAGCACCGAATGTTAGCGTTGCACCATGGTCCCTGTAAGTCGGAAACATCCAATCATCCGACTGAAGAGCCAACGCACTTCCGACTTGGGAGGCTTCCTGGCCCTCAAATGGCACATACGTCCCAATTCTTCCTTGACGTTGTAAAGCTCTTCCTTTTCTATCGTAGATCCGAAGACGAATCATATGATAATAAAATCGCTTCACTTCTTCTTCCGTTATTTCTATTTCATACGCATTCGGAACCAACTTCCCTGTTTTATCTATAATTTCTAGAAGTGGATATTTTTCTTTCATCATCTTACCTCCAACTTTATATTTTTTGTGGCCTATTATTCACGAATATTCCACTTTGGCCTACGCGTACGAGAAAAGAAATTATTTCGATTTCGATGATCCTCTACTGTTTTTTGACATTTTCGATTTGCTGCCTCTACCGTTGTAATACTATCTAGGTTTGCCTGGCGATAAATATCAAGCAAAGACGTATAAATAGCCTTTGTTTTCAATAAAACACGCTCGTGATTCGGTTCATATAATTCATCAGCTACCTGGATTAGACCACCCGCATTGACGATATAATCCGGCGCATAAAGAATACCTTTTTCATCAAGTACTTTTGCATGCTCCTCTTTATGCAGCTGGTTATTCGCTGATCCTACAATCGCTTTGACTTTTAATTGAGAGATTGTCTGATCATTAAGAATAGAACCCATTGCGCATGGCACAAAAATATCTGCATTCACGCCATATATCTCATCGCTATCGACTACCTTTACAGTTCCACCTAATTCTTCGGCTTTGTTTTGAATGGAGGCAAGAACCTCTTTATGAATATCCGTCACATATAGATCAGCACCAGCTTGTAATAAGTACTCCGCAACTTTATAGCCTACTTTGCCTAATCCTTGAATTGCATACGTTTTGCCTTCCAAACAATCCGTTCCTGAGAGATACTGATTTGTCGCTTGTAATGCATAAACGACACCTTGTGCGGTCGGGACGGACGAATCTCCACTACCCCCATAAGCTTCAGGGATTCCATTAATAAAATTGGTTTCTTTTAACGCGTGGACAAAGTCTTCCATAGTCGTTCCCATATCAGTACCGGTATAGAAACGACCATTCAATGAATCTACATATTGACCAAATGCCCGGAACAGAGCAGGAGATTTATCTTTTTCCGGATCGCCAATGATTACTGCTTTCCCACCACCAAAGTCGAGATCGGCAGCAGCGCATTTATAAGTCATCCCTTCCGATAAACGAAGGACATCTTCCAATGCTTCATCCACGCTTTTGTAAGGATACATCCGAGTTCCACCAAGAGCAGGACCAAGCGTCGTGTCATGGATAGCAATAATTGCTTGTAAACCTGTTGTCGGGTCATTACAAAATACGACTTGCTCATGATCAGCCATTTTATAAAACATGTCCTGCGCTAGCATTCCTGATTTTTCTATTGGTTTCATTGTTCATTCCCCCATGTTAATCTTTTGTTATATCCCAACTCATTAAGCGTGTGACGCATCTTGCTTTTTTAATTTTTTCTGAATGACTTCTTTCGGAAGAATCACTTGCTTTACTTCTCCAACCCCAATTACCCCGTATTCATTTTTTAAAGTTACTTCCGTAACGACCTCGCGTTCACTTACTTCACAAACAACAGCTATCACTTCGACTGTAGAATCCAATCCTGAAGGCGCGATATGTTTGACCGTTACAGCAGCACCCATCCCTTCTTCACCATCTTCCAAATAGGGTAAAATTAGATTTCTAGATACCCACTCCATGTGGTAAACCATCGATACGGTAGAATAAGTTGGATGAACGACTTCCCCTTCAAATTGAGCAAACATTTCCTTCGTCACTTTTATCGATGTTGTAAGTGAATCGCCTATCTTTAGCCGCTTTACCATTATTCTCTTCCTCTCTTAGACTCTTTAATTTCAAAAAATAGCAAATGTAACTCAGTTTTTTGTATCCGCTTACATTAACTGAATACAGTTGCACACGAGAGCCGATGTTCACTTCTAGCCCCTCTTGAATTATTGAACAATTTAATATAATCCGAGTATATTCGGTTAACTGTTAACTGTCAACCGAATATTCCGCAAATAAAAAAATCCTAACCAGACGAAATGGATTAGGATTAATAATAGCTAGTTGTTATCAAGATGCAACAGAACTCCTTCTAGCCCCTTTTTAATATGTAAGCTCATTACTTTTACCGCTTCTTCTTCATTACCTTCATGTAAAATCTTCACAATGCATTCATGTTCTTCAACAAATGTCGGATAAAATTCGCCTTTAATCATGCTATTACGCATATAATGAATTTTGGTTTTAATGACCTCCAATAATTCCATTAATTGCTTGTTTTTCGATGCTTGAATGATCATTGCATGAAACTGTTGATCTAACTGACCCAATTCAACGACTACGCCACGGTTCATTGCTTCTTTTGTTTCTTTGATATTAGTAGCTAGTTGTTCTTTTTCCTCTTTGGATATGTTTTTGATCGCTAGCCGGATCGCTAAGACTTCTAAGCTTTCCCGACATTCAAAAATGTCTATCACGTCTTGCACTGTCGGCTTATAGACGCGAACAAAACCATCGTTATAAATTAGCAACCCGTCTTGGATAAGCATACGAATCGCCTCTCTAACAGGCCCTCTACTTATTCCAAGTTTGCTAGCTACTCGAGCTTCTACCACACGTTCAGAAGGTTTGTACTCACCTTCCATAATCGACTTTTTTATTATATTGTACGCTTGTAAATGAAGCGATTCAGGTTTTATAATACGACTCATCCAGACACCTCTAATCTAACATTTTCTTAAATCACTGTACTGATTTGGTTTACTTCATTTCGACTATGACATAGATAGTATAACAAAACCATCAAACGACATCTATCTATCCATTGTGCCATGCTTTCTATACAAAAGCTTTAGCTGGATCTACTCAAATCCCCTCCTCCAAGCTCAACTTTTCCACAAAATCGACAAATGCTTTGACGATGTTTAATTGCAATGATTCTTCATGAAAAAACATCCAAGTTTTTCGAATAATCGGCATACCATCTTTTGTCTTAATGATAATTTTATGCACGTCTTCCACATCACTCAAAATCATGGTTGGCATGATGGCATAGCCCAATCCATTAACGACCATTTTTTTGCATGTGTCCGCTTTATCCACTTCAATGCTTACTAACGATGGCTTGCTAAAATTTTCATACCACCAATGATCGACGGCTGTTTGCAGCAAAGGATCCGTTCGGTAATCGATCCTCGGCAAGGAAGGCAGATCTTCGATTGTAATCTTCTCTTTCGAAGCAATACATAATGTTTCATCGAATAACAACCGTTTTTGTTCTTTCCAACCGTACTCCCCCTTCACAAAGGCCACATGGACATCCTGATTGTAAATTAAATGAGCAATTTCACTGCTAAAGTCTGTCGTCACCTTGAATTCAATAGACGGGTATTGTTCTTTAAATCGTTTTAACAGATTCGGAAGCTTATAATCCGTGAAAAAATTTGAAACGCCCAACTTCAAAACGCCTTCCACTTTATGATCCATATTTAACACATTTTCTTTTATTTGTTGAAAGGTTGCTAACATTTCTTTTGCACATTTTGCCAAGTATTCCCCTTGCGGTGTAAATTGAACACCACGCCTCCCCCTCACTACAATTTTCACGTTAAACTTTTTTTCTAATTGTTGAAGACGATGGGTCAAGGCTGGTTGTGAAATAAATAATTGCTGGGCAGCCTTTGTAATATTCTTTTCATGATAAAGCGTCGTTAACATAAGCCAATCACGTTCATCCATCATAGGTCCCCACTTTCAGCTATCAATTTTATTTATGCCCAAACATAAAAAAACGATATTTTTTCAATTTCTATTAGTGTACTATACTGAATACAGCAAGCAAATTATTTAGATCAATATACTATCTAATTACTCATCATGAAGGGGGAGGTTGGATTGTCCAAGAAAAAGGAGCTTTTGAAAACATCCCTATTTGTGCTCTTTAGTGGAATGGGAGGCTTTCTTCTATCTTTCACAGGAATTCCTGTCGGTTGGATGATTGGGACGCTTTTAACCGCCACACTGTTATTTATTTTTAAACCAAAGTTTTTAAAAATATCAGCTGATCAAAAAGGGATTCCAAAATATTGGATGGCCATCGGACAATGTATTTTAGGTATTGAGCTAGGGCAAAAAATGAATGATGCTGTGTACTTTATTTTTCTGGAAAACTGGTTGACGATCACGACCATGCTGTTACTGTCTATCATTTTTGCTTTGCTATCGGGACTGGTCTTATGGAAATTCAGTAATCTGGATATGTTGACGAGCTTTTTCTCCACTGCACCCGGAGGATTGTCTACCATCCCAGGCATTGCAGAAGAAGTTGGGGCCAATACAGGGGTTGTCAGTATCATTCAAACGATGCGAATCTTTTTGGTCGTTCTTTCTGTCCCCCTCGTCTTATCGCTTTGGGTCGTCCCCCCCGTGCAAACAGCTGTGCATATCGATGCAGCTTCCATTCCTTTTCAAATGGAGCATCTTCTGGCGACCGCTTTACTCGTCGGGATTGCATGTCTAGGCTACTATCTAGGTGTATTTCTAAAATTTCCGGCTCCATGGCTAATTGGTAGCATGGTCGCGGTTGCGATTGTAAAGTCTTTCAGTTCAATCGTCATCAGCTATCAACTTGTCTCTTGGTGGCCTTCTGTGCTTATCATTTTTTCACAAGTGATCATCGGTGCTAGCATCGGCTCCCGAATTCATAAAGATATGTTTATCGGACTTAAGAAAACGCTAGCCATTTCATTTTTAAGTACCACTTTCCTCATTGTTTCCATGTTCTTTTGCGCTTATCTAACAACACGTATCACCGACTTATCATTCGTAACGTCCGCTTTGGCTTTTGCACCTGGCGGGATCGCCGAAATGACCACCACTGCCATTGTCCTCGATGCAGACTCAACATTTGTCGTCGCAGTCCAAGTGCTACGTGTCATTTCCGTCTGTGTCATACTCCCCCCGTTCTTTAGGCTATTGAATTATTGGGATAATAAAAAAGGAGCACATTCCGAAGCGTCCGCTTAAGTGGATTCATTATATCTAAAAAACAGGTGAAGGAAATGTTTCTCCACCTGTTTTTGAATAATTTATAGACACCTGTATTTTGCAAAACTGAACTGGATCTACTTTAGCTATTTTTCAATGCAACGCTAGTGCTTCGCAATAAAAGAACGATTCCACCCATCAACAGGACAAGAAATCCCCACCCTGCCGAAAAAGCTCCACTTTTATCAATTAAAAATCCAAAAAATGGCGGTATAAACATAACGCCCAAAGAGCTAATTGTAATAGTAATACCCGTGGCAAGACCCGATTCTTCCTTTGGAACAAGCTCCGTGACAATATTCATCCACACGCCATTATAACCGGATATGCAGAAACCAAAAATGAAAATGATCGGCATAATATACAATAGAGAAGTTCCCGGTTGTAAAAGTGTTAATAATAATGCACAGCCTGCTGTGATTAACGTGACCAAGTACATGATAGGCATGCGCTTCCCCTTCATTATGAGATCACTAATCGTTCCCCATCCGACCCTTCCGACAGATCCACCAATTTCGGCAATGACGAGTAAAGCACCAGCTATCACGAGTGAGAAGGATAAGTGTTCAAAGGCGAACAGGACGATATATGTCGTTAAGCAAAGCTGAGCACCTTGTAAACCCATAGCACTTATGCTAATGAGGAGTAACGGTTTATTTTTTAACATTTTGCGAAATTGCTTAGCGAGCGAGATTTTTTCTGGGCTAGCGGTTTTCTCTTCCTTTCCATCAGGATCCTGGTAATATAACGATGAAATGATGCCAATCAGTAGTAATAATCCGCAACTTAAAATCAGTGCCATTCGCCAACCGATCGAATTAGCTAATGGTAATAATACAATTGCCGCTAATGCAGAACCTCCCGTAATCCCCATTTGCTTAATACCCATGGCGATTCCACGTTTCTGCTGTGGAAACCAATAAAGGATTCCCCGATTCGTCGTTGGATGCATCGCACCGTAAGCACCACCAGCAATTACAACAAAGACTAATAATAGTAGAAATGCATTTGACTTGGCTATCATTACAAAACCCAATGCTAAAATAATGGTGACGATTAATAATTGCTTTTTGGAGCCGATTCGATCTACCAAGATACCCGACGGGATTGCGGCAAGCGATTGACCGAAAAACAATGCAGCAGGTAGCATACCGATTTGAGCATGGGTTAATGAAAGATCTTTACTGATCAGGACAGTTAATGGCGCTAAACTTCTACCGACAAATGAGACGATCAACTGAGCCGCTAACAAACAGAGTAACATTCGTCAAGCGGTTGCCAATGGGGATTTTCTCAGTAAGGATATGGAATTCATTTAACATCCTCTCTTTTTATCGTTTTTCCATTATGTAAAAAAGAGAGTGGCTATTTAGTTAGTCGCACTCTCCTTTTGGTTCATTCATTTTATGGACATTGAAACCGTGCCTAAACCATCAAAATCAGCAACAATCGTGTCGCCTGCTTCGAAAGCAATTGCTTCCGACATCGCACCACTCAGTACAATATCTCCTTTTTTCAAACCTTTCCCGCGCGCCCCTAGTTCATTGACTGCCCATGCGATGGCAGTTGCCGGGTGACCTAATACTGCAGCACTTGAACCCGTCTGCTCAACTTTTCCGTTTTTAGACATGACCATCCCGATATTCCCGACATCGATCGTTTCAGGAGAAACCCATTTACTTCCAACAACAAATTTAATGGAAGAACAGTTATCCGCTATGACATCTACTAATGTAAATCGAAAATCTTTATAACGACTGTCAATCACTTCTAGCGCAGGTGCTACACACTTGGTCGCACGCAATACGTCTTCAGCCGTGACATTGACCCCTTGCAAATCTTCCCCTAACATAAATGCGATTTCGGGTTCCGCTTTCGGATGAATGAGTTCTGAAGAATCAACAGGCTCCCACTCCAGCTCAAGCATATCGCTATGTAAATAGCCGTAAATGGCTTCATCCACACCCATCATTTTTTGTTTTGCTTTACTCGTTAAACCGAGTTTCACACCGATCGTTTTTGCACCCTTTTCCTGTAACCTGCGCTCCAACAAACCGTCCTGGATTTCATAAGCTTCCTGGACAGTTAACGCAGGGTAGTCATCCGTTACTTTCGTTACTTCTCGTACATCACGTTCAGCACAATATAAGTAATCAATAATTTCTTTATGGTTATTTTTCACCTGAGTCATTCATTCCACCCTCACTTCATTCTTTTTCGCCAATCAACAATACCCCATCTTCTAGCCTCTTATTCGAAATGGACGGAAACCGAACCAAGTGCACCGAAATCCGCTTTAATGGTATCCCCTGCAGAAACAGCCACAGCACCAGATAACGCACCCGGTAAAATAAGTTCGTCTTTTTTCAATGTAATACCAAAATCATGGAGTTTATTCGCAAGCCATGCAATCGCATGAGCAGGATGACCAAGGGCGGCAGCTCCAGCACCCGTTGCGATGAGCTCATCATTGCTAAACAACACCATGCTGTTTGTGCGTAAGTCAACATTGTTAATTGTTGTCTGTTTGTCACCGACCACAACTTTTGCCGAAGAACCGTTATCTGCCACTGTATCGATCAGCTTAATCTTCCAATCTGCCACCCGGCTATCAATAATTTCAATTGTCGGGACGACATACTTCGTTGCCATCAGAACATCTATATACGTAATGTTTGGTCCAACGAGATCTTCTGATAAGACAAAGCCGATTTCAGCCTCTACCTTTGGAGATATCAAAGAGTCGATGTTAATAGATGCATTATTTTCAATACGCATATCGTCAAATAAGTGACCATAATCAGGCTCGTCAACATTCAGCATTTTTTGCATCGCTACACTGGTTAACCCTACTTTTTTCCCGATTATTGTTTTGCCTTGTTCGACTTTTCTTTTCGCGATTTCCAGTTGAATGCCGTAAGCATCCTCCACTGTCAAGCCCGGATCGCGACTTGTCAAAGGGTCAACTGGTTTACGTGTTTCTTCGGCTTCCAATAGTTCATTCGCAAAATCAATCGTTTTTACAGTCATCTGAACAGCACTCCTTCAAATGGAAAACGAAAGGTAGGCAGTTCATGCTCCTATCTTTCGTCTTCATTTATATTCCTTACTTTTTAATCGTTATTGTTTTCGCTTCTGTATAGAAATCGAAACTATGTCGACCGCCTTCGCGCCCGATCCCGCTCGCTTTCGCCCCACCGAAAGGAGTACGCAGATCGCGGACGTACCAGCAGTTGACCCATAAGAGACCTGAATGGACTTGTGAAGTGACTCGCTGACCACGGCGAAGATCATTTGTCCAGACAACACCCGCTAATCCGTAAATGGAATCGTTCGCAATACGGATGGCGTCTTCTTCCGTTTTAAATGGAATGACGACAGGAACAGGTCCGAAAATTTCTTCCTGTGCTACGCGCATACTATTGTCCACATCATATAAAACCGTCGGCTCGTAGAAGTTTCCTTCAGGCAGATCAGCAACTACTTTACCGCCATAAGCCAGCTTCGCGCCTTCTGCAAGGCCAATTTGTACATAGTCATCAACCGATTTTAAGTGACCACTTGAAACAAGAGCTCCCATATCTGTTGTTTCATCAAGCGGATCGCCGACTTTGATGTTCTTAACGGCTGCAACAAATTTATCTAAGAATTGATCGTAAATACTTTCTTGAACAAGAATTCTTGAACCTGCTAAACAAATTTCCCCTTGGTTGCGGAAAATTGCCTCAATTGAACCCGCAACTGCTTCATCAAGATCTGCGTCTTCAAATACAATATTTGCAGATTTCCCGCCTAGTTCAAGCGAAACAGGAATTAAGTTTTCAGCCGCATTACGCATGACTGTTTTCCCTGTATTCGATTCACCTACAAAAGAAATACGGCGGACAGATGGATGCGTTGCCATTTCTGTTCCTACTGTTCCTCCAGGGCCCGTGATAATGTTCAGCACACCCGGCGGCAATCCTGCTTCGTTCGCGATTTCCCCTAACATCACAGCACTTAACGGTGTATAGGAAGCGGGTTTCACCACAACCGTATTACCAGCAGCTAATGCAGCAGATGCTTTCCATGTCAATTGCATGAAAGGCAAATTCCAAGGAATGATCAGGCTCGTTACACCCGCTGGTGCGTATTGGACATAGGACATATGTTTACTCATGTCATAATGCTCATGAACCATATACTTTGCCATCTCTGCGAAAAAGCGGAAGTTAGAGGCAGCGCGTGGAATATCAAAATCGCGGCTTTCCTTAATCGGCTTTCCGACGTCTAACGTTTCAACGTAAGCGAGTTGGTCCACTTTTTCCATAATCAAGTCAGCCATCTTGCATAAAATTTTCGATCTTTCCTCTACCGGCATATTGCTCCAGACACCGCTCACAAATGTTTTTTGCGCTACGTCAATGGCAAGCTTAGTATCTGCTTGTCCGCCATTTGCGACAGTCGCTAATTTTTTATTTGTAGCTGGATTCAGGGAATCGAACGTTTCTCCTGAAAGTGCATTTACATATTCGCCGTTTATAAAAAGTTTTGCATCTTGAATCTTCTTTTGTTCAGCTACTAATGCTTTTGTCACTGTCGCTCCTCCTTACTCTTCCTCTATTTCAATAATCATCTCGATTTCAATCGCTGTATTATTCGGCAATTGCTGCATACCTACCGCCGAACGTCCATGCTTCCCTTTTTCGCCAAACAGTTTGCCGATTAGATCGGATGCACCATTCATCACTTTAGGCGTGTCCGTAAATTCCTCCGTACAGTTCACCATGCCGAGCACTTTCACGAATTGTTTCACTTTGCTTAATTCGCCAATTTCGTTTTTAACAACGCTTAGTAAGTTCAACATCGATTGTTGTGCAGCTAAATACCCTTCTTCAACCGTTAACTCTCTACCTAGTTTACCGTGATACTGATCCACGCCCTGGCCAGCTGTGAACAATAAATTACCTGTTCGTACACAGCCGACGTAATCTCCATGGGCTGGGCGAAGAGGCGGTAGTTCAAGTCCCAGTTCTTTAAGCCTTTCTTCAGGTGTCAACACTTTTACTTCACTCATCGTTTTACCTCTTCCTTTACCTTAATATTCAAAAACTCAAGCGCGTTCTTGCCCAAAATTGCCTGTCTCTGTTCTTCCGTCAATTCAACTGTGTCATCGATAACTTTACCTGGAGGAATCTCCCGGAGCAGGAATGGATAATCCGAACCCATAACAATTTTTTCATAGCCAAAACGGTCAATTAAATATTTTAAGTTCAAAGGATCATAATTTAAGGAATCAAAATAAAAGTTTTTCGCATAATGACTAGGTGGATGACTCGTTTGACGCAAATGCGGCCAAACTTTCCAGCCCTGATCTAGACGCGGTAAAATGTATGGAAAAGAACCTCCACCATGTGCGAAGCAAACTTTCAATTTTGGAAATTTCTCCATTACGCCACCGTTTATCAAACTTGCTGCTGCAAGTGCGGTTTCACTCGGCATGCCGACTGTATACATAAAATTATGTCTTGGCATCCGCTCTCTTCCTAACGTTTCCCATGGGTGAATGAATAATGGAACTTCCCATTTTTCCGCCATTTCAAAGAACTTAGTAAAAGCAGGATCATCCAAGTTTTCCCCATTTACATTTGTCCCGATTTCGATGCCCTTGAGACCTAGTTCATGGATACAGCGATCCATTTCTCGAATCGAAACTTCGACATCTTGTAAGGGAACAGTGCCCAAACCGACGAAGCGGTCCGGATACTGTTTGACTGTATCTGCAATAAAATCGTTTTGAATTTTTGCCATCTCTTCCGCTGCATGCGGCTCTGCCCAATAAGAAAAAGTGACAGGAATCGGTGATAGGACTTGAATATCGACGCCTTCAGCATCCATATCTTGGATTCGTTTTTCTGGACTCCATACTTGATCCGTCACTTCACGGAACACTTGTCCAGCGACCATAATGTTTGCTCCGCAAGAACAAGTCTTCTCAAGTGTCGGCCACCGTTCACCACCGAACTTTTCAACAAAATCAGGAATGTTTTCAGGAATAATATGTGTGTGAAAATCTACTCGCATTTCCAAAGCCCCACTTCTTCAGACATCACATGTCCGCAGTTTTTACAAGTACGAAGCTCCTCGCTCCCGTTAAATTCTTCAATCGCGCCTTTTACTTGTGTTTCGATATTCGTCAATTGAACTGTTTTACGGTGCATTTCTTGGTCACATTCATCACAGAACCAAACGAAATCTTCAAGTTCACCTTCCGCACGTTTCCGCTCGATGACAAGTCCATATGTGTCTGCGACCCGGTGCGGAGAGTGAGGTACGTTTGCCGGAAGCATGAAAACTTCACCTTCTTTTACCGTAACCACTTCACGTTTACCATTGTTAATCACTTCAACATAGCAATCTCCCTTGATTTGATAGAAAAACTCATCAGAAGGGTCAACGTGGAAGTCACGTCTTTTGTTTGGACCTCCCAAAATCATACAAATGAATTCTGAGTCTTCCCATAGAACTTTATTATTGACCGGCGGCTTTAGTTCGTTCTTATTATCCTCGATCCATTTCACTAAGTTAAAAGCATTTAATTTCGTCATTGTAGATTCAGCCATAATTTTCCAACCTCCAATTGTTTTTTATAGAATTAATTTTCCCAGTCAAGCAACTCTAGCGAAAAGCCTTTCTTTTAGAATGCCTACGCCATGTGATGACCTTTGGTGTATATACAATATAAAGGATTTGAATATTGGATAAAATCCGCTTTTTTCACAGTGTGAAATTTCTAGAATCTTTTTAATACATTTTTCATCAAAATCTATCCAGGTTGAAAATATTATGGGATTCAATTTATCTTGTTGCTTTCCTCTAACGCTTTTTGCCTCCTATACTCCTTAATCGGAAGACCTCCAGCTCCCCAATGGGTATCTTCAATTTCGGTTACGATTACTCGCACTTGCTCAGGATTCACCTCTAAATCTTTTGCTGCGACTTCTGTTACATGGGCAATAAAATCTCTAATTTGTTCTACACTTCTTCCTTTAATCACTTGAACTTGGATAATTGGCATAGGGCACCTCACATTATTTATTTTCTTTCCATAAAAAAGATTTTCAACGGAACATTGATTTTATCCTGCTTATACTTTTGTCGCTTTAGTACCCCATTGTTGAATACTTAAAATTGAGATAAAATTAAGTTAAGGGAATTTTTCCTGTGCATGGAGGGATAGATATGGAGACTAGTGATAAAAATATCGATGGCAGAAAATTACGGTCAATCGCAACTCGACAAAAGTTACTTGATGCGGCTTATGAAATCTTCTATGAGCGTGGATTTGAAAAAACGACGATCTCCCAAATTATAAAAAAAGCGAAAACCGGTTATGGAACTGCTTATGTTCATTTTAAAAGTAAAGATGATATTTTAATAATGCTAATGGAAAACGTCATGCAAGAGTTTTTAGAGTTGGCTAAAACACCCTTCAAACCTACATCAAAAAAAGAGGCAAAAGAGCTTGTTCTAGCCCAAGTGACATCTTTTCTCAAACTAGCAGAATCAAATCGGGAAATGTTCAAAGTCTTCTTAGAAGCAAATGGCCATTCTTCCTCTGTGAATGCAAAATGGAATGAAATTCGGCATGCATTTATTCACTACATCACAAAAGATATAACGTATGTGCAAAATGAGGGACTAGCTCGAACCGATGTAAAAGCCGCGCTTGTTGCTCGTTCATGGTTCTTTGCCAATGAAAACTATCAATGGGAAATCGTACGAAATGAAAATATCGCTCCGCTTGAAGAAATTGCTGAAACGATTACTACCATGTATATTGATGGACTATATTTGGGATCAACTACTAAATCTTAATTAATAAGGACAATCTAGCTATAAATCGACTACTAGACTGTCCTTTACATTCGCTGGATCAATCTATCAGGACACTCACAAAATCCTCCCTTTAAGACACAACATTCCGTTCTTTGCTATATTGCTCATATTGCTTCTCTTCAATAATCTTCTTTAGTGTTTGAATAGTATCCCAAACCTCAACATAGGACGTGTAAAATGCGACCGGTGCCAAGCGAATAATATTCGGCGGACGGTTATCCGGTATGATCCCATTATCAATGAGTGCTTTACAAATTCTAATCGCTTCTTTATGTTCCAAACAAATATGACCACTGCGACGTTCATCCTCTTTCGGATTCCCAATCGTAAATCCTAAGCCAGCTAATTCCTGGTTGATCAAATCCATCATATATCGTGTAATATGCAATGACTTTTCACGGATATTTTCAATACCAGCTTCGGCAAACATTTCTAAGGAACCGATGATCGGCGCTAAGCTAAGTACATGTGACGTCCCTATTTGTAATGCGCCTGCGGAACATTCGACATCCAATGTGTGAGACATATCGAATTGCTTGTCTTTTTTCGAGCTGTACCACCCAGCCAAACCTGGACGTGTACCAAAATGTTTTTTATGAACATATAGACCCGCCACCGATCCTGGTCCACCGTTCAAATACTTATAATTGCACCATACGGCAAAGTCCACATCCCACTCACTAAAAGAATGAGGGACCGCTCCGATTGAATGGCATGCATCGAATCCAATCAAAATCCCTCTCGCATGCGCTTCTGCAGTTAAACGCTGTATGTCTAATAATTGACCACTTCGATACAAAACTGTCGGTAAAAAAATCAAGGCGACTTCGTCAGTCATCGCTGCAATAATGTCATCCTCTTCAATAACTCTACCATCTTGGCTTTTTACGCGGATCAGATGTTCCGCCGGATCAAGGCCTTGCAATAGAATTTGACTTTGCAATGCGTAAATATCTGACGGAAATGTCAGTTCATCAGCTAAAATCTTCGTACGCTTCCCCACCGGTTTATAAAAAGTGGATACGACTTGATGAATATTCGACGTTGTGGAACCGCTTACAATAACCTCTTCTTTTGACGCACCGACAAGTGGTGCACACATTTCCCCTAATTTTTCGGGTAAGAAAAACCAAGGGTATTTACCTTGTGTCCACCCTCTGATTCCATACTGCTTCCACGAATCCATTAATTCTTCGACGTTTTTTTCTGCGCGTTTTGACATTAGTCCAAGAGAGTTCCCATCAAGATAAGTGATTCCTGGTTGCAGATAAAATTCATCTCGATACTTATTTAATTTATCCTTTCTATCTTCCTGTTGTGCATGTTCTCTACTTAATTCAATTGTTCTTTTCAAACTTCCCACCTCATTTAATTTTGTTTTTATTCTGAATATATAGCAATTGTATAATGTTTATGACATAACGTCAATATCTTTTTTTTGATTAGAAAACAAAATAAAGAAGTGCGGAATTAAAAGTTTTTTAAACTTTTAATCCCGCACTTCTTATGACAATTTTTATACAAGGTCTGCTTCTTCCCATTGTTCCTCGCGGTAAAAACAAACTTTACAATTTTTGCATTCATTCCCGCAACCTTTTGAATCATCTTGCGTGTCTTTCAAGAGTTCTTCATTCGGATATTCCATTACAGCCAGACGTTCCAGATCAGTTGGTTTGCTCATCGTCAATCGCTCCTTGATTAGTATTTGTTATCTTAATTTATCAAAAACGATTATGCTAAACTCTCCTATTTTTTCACGACCTGAAAAAGTTAGAATAATAAATCTATGTCTCTCTAAATAATGCAAAAAGACTGTTTAGAAAGTCCCTTTCAACAGACTTTCTAAACAGTCATAAGTGATGTGCTAGCACCTTTCAGTTTTCCAATTATTTCATAAGATTTGTGCTTTCTTCAGCTTTTAATTCTTTCAAAGGCTGTTTAACGTTCACTTTCTTCCAGATAAAATAAGAGATTGTCAGAATGATAAGCCAAGGAATTCCATACTTCAATGTTTCGTGAAAATCAGGTGAATACCAAGTGGATAAAACGACTAATAATAGTAAAGCCGCGCCTGCCATTGTTAAATAAGGGTAACCAATCATGCGGACTGGCAATTTTCGTCCCCCTATCGCATCCCATGTTTTCCGGAACTTCAAATGTGTGATAAAGATCATAAACCAAGTAAACATCGCGCCAAAGCTAGAAATCGAAATCATGGTAGCAAAAGCTGTTGCTGGTGAAATAATTGTATAAAGTGTTGCGATGGCAATTCCAATCGCAGATGTCGCTAATGCAACCGCAGGAACAGATCGCTTATTTAGCTTGCCAAATGCTTTTGGTGCAAATCCTGCACGCGATAATGAAAACATCATTCTTGTAGATACATAGAGCATGCTATTCATAGCGGAAAGTGCCGCTACAAGAACGACAAAGTTCATCACGCCCGCCGCACCTGGTATACCGACAATCTCCATAACCTTTACAAATGGGCTTTTTTCAATCCCTGCCCCACCCCAAGGAACAATCATCAACATTAACGACAGCGTTAACAAATAAAAAATAACGAGTCGAAGAACAGCGGATTTAAGTGCAATCGGCACTGCTTTTTCAGGGTTTTCGGCTTCTCCGGCACTTACGGCAATCATTTCAATACTTAAGTAACTGAACAACGATATAAAAATTGCAAACCACATGCCTGTAAGCCCATTCGGGAAGAAACCACCGTCATTTGTATAGTTTTGTAGACCGATATTTGCCGCTGGATCTGCACCGACAATTACGAAGACTGCCAATAAAATAAAACCAGTAATTGCAGCGATTTTGATAAACGAAAGCCAATATTCTACTGCGCCAAATAAATTAACACTCGTTGCGTTGACAAATATTAAGAGACCAGAGAACAATAGCACCCAAACAAAAGCCGGTACTGTTGGAAACCAATATTTCATATAAATAGCGATCGCTGTCACTTCTGTTCCAACCGCACAAACTAAACAAAACCAATAAGAATATCGAACAGAGAAACCGGCCCATCGACTCACATAACGTTCCGCATAAGCGCCAAACGATCCGGAAGTCGGATGTGCAACTGTCATTTCAGCAAGACACCCCATAAGTAATAACGCGATAAGCGCCCCAATTGCATAGCTTATAATCACACTTGGACCAGCCGTACTAATAGCAAAACCGCTTCCTAAAAATAAACCGGTTCCAATTGCGCCGCCAATCGCAATCATTGTTAACTGTCGTGTCGTCAAACCACGCCTTAGGCCCTTTTCACGATCAATGATTTCTTGAAGCTGTCGATCTGTTGTCATTCCCTTTTCCTCCCCACTGTCAAATTATTTCTTCTGGACATCTTTCGTCCTTTCCACAGGAATTGAAAACGCTTTCATTTGATTTCAAAATCAAGACCTCCGTCTACTCTATTTCTAGCTTTCACCTCTTTCATCCTGTCAACATAGAATTTTCAGTATATTAGAACTATAACAACTACATGACGTCATGTCAATAACATTTTGTCATTTTGAACAAAAAATAACTGCCTTCTAAATGAACCGAAGACAGTCACTTCTTACCAAGCCTATTTCCCAGCGTTTATCAATTCTATCGACGGCATCAGTAAAATCACCATTGATGCTATCACTATTACCAATGCCTACACTGTTGTGTGAATTTAATCCAAACTTTTTTATGAATTTACGCTGTCCAATTTGACTAATATACTCCAGACTTTAGTGTGGGGCCTCCTAATTGTTTATTTTTTCAGTTTCAAAACCTAAAGGAATTGATTCACCTTGAATAAGACTAAGTAACTGCTCATTTTTCAATACTACCCCGAACACTTTATTCATTAACCTAAGACTGGCATCGTGATCCTCTTTTGTTAATGCGGCAACAGCCTCTTCTGCGATAAGCACGTCGTAATCCCTCTGATAAGCATCCCTAACCGATGTTTCCACACAATGTGTTGTTGCTACTCCACATATGAGGAGCGTGTTGATCCCTTTCATTCTTAAAAGTGTATCTAATCTCGTATCAAAGAAGGCGCTAAAGCGATGTTTAACGATAATCTCCGCCGGTTTCTGTGCCAATTCCTTAAGCTCATCTACAACCTCGGCTTCCCAAGTGTCTTTAAGACCCGGAGGACCAGCTTTCCAGCGGTGAGTATGTGGGCGAATCCGATGTGTTTGTCGAGTGATATCATCTGGATAATGGTTTTGAATCGTCCATATATCCAGTATCCCTGACTCTCTACAGGCATTTACAAGTTCTTTTACTTCGGGAATGATGCCCCTCATCATTGAAGCATCATAGCCGTTTCGCCCAATACTTCCTTGTGGATGGCACCAGCTGTTTTGCATATCAATGACCAGAAGAGCTGTTTCGTTAGGAATTAAGTTATATTTTTCTTTCATTAAAAACTGCCCCTTTCAACATAGGTTTTATGAAGTGAATTATTTAGCAGCATTAACTTTATTAAATGACGGCATGAACAAAATTACTATCGATGCGATGATTGCAATGATTCCAAACAAGTAGAAATTAATTGCATATCCTGCGTTCATCCCCATAAGAATCCCAACTAATAACGGACCAGCAATTGCACCGAATCGACCAATTGCCGTGGCGATGCCTAAAGCGCTAGCTCTATTTTGGTCATTATATTGTCTCATCACATAACTTGCGAGCACAAACGTCGTTCCAGTCGTCCCGAATCCGGCAATTGCGATTAGTATATACAGAACTACCATATTGAATTTGATACTAAGTAGAAGAATGCTGATAGCAGCCAAGAAATAAGTGAAGCTAATGACTTTTTTCGGTTGAAGTCGATCCGCTACTCCCCCGGCGATAATTCCGCCCACAACCGCAGACAAGTTAAAAACCAGTAAAAATAGTAAACTTGAATTCATTGGATAACCGGCTTCTTTCAGAATTTGTGGCAGCCATGTATTCATACCGTAAATGAGCAAAAATGCTCCAATATAGATGATGCTAAACAAAATCGTAGAAACTAAATATTTTTTTGAAAAAATAGACGTTGACCCGCCGGCTGTTCCTTCGGATTGTTCTTCCTTTACAAACTCGTCCGGTAACTGATATTTTTCAATCAGGCGTTTGGCTTTCTCTTGCTGATTGGTCGCTTGCAAAAATTTAATGGATTCTGGCAAATACTTGATAAAAAGAGGGATGAATAAAATTGGCGTTGCCCCTAACCAAAAGAGCGATCTCCAACTAAAACTCTCAATAAAAAATACACCAGAAAGGGCAGCAGCCACTCCACCGACCGCAAAACCAGAATACATAATGACAAAGAAAAACGAGCGATATTTTGCCGGAGAGTATTCTGTCGTTAAAGCAGAAGCAGATGGAACAATACCGCCGATGCCTAATCCCGCCAAGAAACGATACATCCCGAACAATTCAGGCGTAGGAGCTAATGCAGTCAATACCATCATGATGGACATGAGTGCTATCGAAGCGATGACAATCACTTTTCTCCCTATTTTATCGCATAAAATTCCACCAATCGAAGAACCTAAAAACATGCCAAGCAGTGCATAACTTCCCATTGCACCAGCTTGAGTTGCCGTTAGCCCCCAGCCACTTGGATCCATCAAAACTGGTAAAACAACGCCGTATACAACTAAGTCATAACCTTCAACAAAAATCGTAAACCAGCAAATAATCATTACTAAAAGCGTTACTTTACTGATCGATTTAATCCCAACTGTATTTGCTTCAGAATTTTTCTTTTCAAGTATTTCAAAAGTCTTATCTACATTCGCCGTCATCTTATACATCGCCTCCAATTTTACTTAGTATTTGAATTTGCCTTTTTGAATAATGACCATTTAAAGCTTGTCTTACAGTTCTGTGCAAAAAATCCATAATTTTAGGCGTCAGCACATTATTCGGGTAATCGCTTACCTTCCCTCCCGCAATTTCTGGTAACTGATTAAACCAAAAATGACCTTTGTCTTCTATCTTCGTCACTTCAACTTCAATGTTCGCCTTTTTCAAAGCTTCATAAAATAATTCGGATTGGGCTGGATTGACAATCGTATCTTTTTCACCCCAAATTAAATAAAAGCTTGTATCAAAAGTTGCCACCCCCATCGCATCTTGAACATAAGCAATCGGAGAAGCTTCGTAAAAAGCTCTTTCATTGCCATAGAAAGGAAGTCCTAAAAGGCGTTCGTTCATATTCACATCCCGAATAATAATTGGATTTTTACATTCATAAGCTAAATCATAAAGTCCATAGACGCCAATAACTGAACAAATCCGATAACTAAACGAATGATTGCTTAAGGCAAATAATGACGATAAATAAGCGCCAGCCGAATCACCGATCAAGCCGATTTTATTGATATCCAAATCTCTTGTATTGGCATTGAAAACAAGCCAATTCATCGCTTGCTTTAGATCTTCAATTACGCCTGGAAAAGATGCATAATCAGGCTTGGCAAGTCGATAGTTGACAGCCATTACAAAATAACCTTCTTGCGCAAATTTTTCACCCCAATCTTCATACATCTCTTTTGAACCTGCCTGGAACGCACCACCATGTATCAGGACCAATATTGGCAAAGATTCTTTGGCCTGTGATGGCATGTACAAATCTGCTGTTAAGTATTCCTTTTCCGTTTCACCATAGACGACATTTTTTTCGACCGTAAACAATTCACTTCATCCTTTCCACTTCAAAAAATTGAAAACAAAAAACCATAGCCGTATAGACCGCTCATAAGGAGCCGTCGATAACAGCTATGGTTTGCCTTCTTTTAAGACCACCCATTGCTATGAATGTTATGAAACACACAGGGGAACTGCGTGCTAGTAAACTAATTATACGGAATCATCAATATATTGTAAACGCTTTTTTATAATTTTTTAAAAATAGCCCTGTCCAATAATAAGACAGCAATAGCGGTATTGTCTTCCAAACTCCATGATTCATAACTCTCAACAATTTTACAACCAAGAAATTGTTCAAATTCCCGATCGCGACGATCTTTCACCATTTCCATAAATGATCTTCTGGAATCTAAGACTAATTTCCTTCCCTCTGCATTCAACATTAATGTTTTTTCACGCTTTGTTAAAATGCCTCTAAGAATATAAACAATCGTATCTCCCATCATCCGTACTTCTGTTTGCTTCGGACCTTTTCCGCCAACACTTTTCAAGAAACTGTTAATCAAGTTTAAAAGTTCTAACTCGAATTTCTCAATGTCCTTTATTTTTTCAGTCACGTTTCATTCCCCCGCTGTGATAAAAAATTTTATTAGACTTCTATATACCCTAGCTCTTTAGAAATCGACTGTGCTGTATTCATAACGCTTTGAATCATCGTATCACGATGATTTCCTTGCATATAAGATGACGGTCCTACCAAATTGACGGCAGCGATAATTTCTCCTGAGTACGAAAGGATTGGTGCTGCAATCCCGTACATTCCGTCTGAGTTTTCACTATCGCTAATCGAATAGCCTTTTTTGCGAATCTCAGCCAATTCTTTTTTCAAACGTTCAATATTGGTAATTGTATTGGGGCCATCATTCGATAGTCCTCTGTTAATTGTTTCTTTTAAATAAATGGTGTTATTCGCCAATAAAACTTTTCCAGAGCTTGTTGCATAGGCAGGCTTTCTAGACCCTAAATATGTTTGGATAGGGGTTGCATCGCGTGAAGATACCCGCAACACAAAAACAACCGTCCCTTTATCAAACATGGCAATATGGGCTGTTCCATTAAATCGAGAGATCAGATCCTTTACAAATGGCATTGCTTTGTCGTAAACGTCTTGCTGGAACATGACATGATTATTCCACTCCAATAGTCTCCAACCTAGACGGTATTTTTTCCGACTATCTTTCATCAATACGCCTTCATTGCAAAGCGTACTGACGATATGATGGGTTGTGCTGACATGCATATCGAGGCGGTCGGCAATTTCTCCTACACCGAGGGCCGGATCATCACTTGAAAAACAACTAATAATTTGGCAAGCTTTCTTTATAGAAGCAATCATCACAGTCCCTCCTTAACAACTTCTGCTTTCTTATTCATTCACCATAAAACAAAAAATGAATTTTCACAATATGAAAATTTCATAATGTGAAAAACCCTCTATAAAAGAGGTTGCACAAAAACCAAACGCAAGTGAGAGTTCTTCACATGCGTTTGGTTTAAGAAATATATTAGTTTAAAACTTTGTCTTTCGACAGCTCAAGTGAATCTTTTAATGCTTTTTCTACCAGTGGGTAAACTGGGTTATTCCGTTTATGAACATTGTAGAACATACCAAGTTTACGTACTGGGTCTCCTGAGTAGTATCGTTCGTACTGAACAAGACGTTGTCCGAATGCCTCACCGCAAAGATCCCATGCAAGTTTGAAAAGACGTACACGGTATTCAGAAGTGATGCCTTCCCGACCGCCGTAATGCCTATCCATGATATCCTTAAGTTCAGGATGCTCGAAGTCTGCCCCTGTTGGCATCATGAGCAGTCCTCCAGCCCCGATTGTTTGAAGAATCTCTACTGCCTTCGGATAGAGCGTTGGCAGAATACCTCGAACAACCTCTAATGGTACAATATTTGGCCGCGCTTCCCCTAGCGGCGTAAGTTCAAATTCAGCTTCTGCCGTACGAACGAGCGCACGGATCGTTTCAACACCTTGAATGAGTTCTGATAGTTGAGTTTGAACATTTAAGAACCCGTCCACACCAATTGCATCTGCAACTGCGCACGTCACTTCCGTAACAAAACCAATCTTTGTCAGACCGCGTACGGCAGATTGATGAGACGGCTGCAAGTTGATGCCTGTTTTCGGATATAGTAAATTTCCTGCCTCTACGTTTTGATTGATAAAGACACGATCCCAAGGCACCAATACATCTTCAAACACAAGCAAAGCATCCATTTCTTCAAATCTCGAAGCAAGCGGGTGATCCCAAGTAGAACGCTCTCCGTTTTGTGTTTCTTCACGACATAGGATTTTGATGCCAGGCGTTTCAATCGGAAGCGCAAATGAAATTGCATACTTTTCATCGCCCGGCTTAAAGCCCGGATAAGAATAAACAAGCACTTCGTCCGTAACCGGCGCAAGCGTTGCAAGCATTTTAGAACCGCGAACGATCAATCCTTCTTCTGTTTCCTTAACAACTCCTAAGTGCATATCCTCATGCGCTTGCTGAGCAGATGATCTGCTTCGGTCGTTTTGCGGATTGACGATCGCATGTGTCAAAAATAGATCGTTGTCGCGTATATATTTATAGTAATTAATGATGTTATCTCCAAAGCGATCCTCGCCATATTCTCTGAAGAACCAGTCGTTTGAAGCCATTGCCGTCACAACTGTTCCAAGGAAGTCAGGCGTTCTGCCCATTAAGCCGAACGTTGCTTCTGCCCATACTTCAAAAAGACGTCTGCGCGCTTGCAAATCTTCTCCATTTTGAGGATTTAAATACGCATTGTTGACACGCTCCCCTGTTTCTGCACTAATATGCGTAATTTGATCTTGAAACTCCGGATCATGTTGTAAATCAAATAATCTTGCCATTTCATTAATCGGTTGGCGAAAAATTGGCTCTTCGTATAAATTCGTAATCTTTCTTCCCCCGATCCAAACATCTGGCTGCCGTGACTTAACTGCGTTAATATAATCTGCTCCTGTACGAATACCCATTGAAAAATCCCCCTTATGATTATTAATTAGCTACTACGCTGTTTTTTTCGTTTTTCAAAAACTTTCCTCTAAAGAACATCAAACTATCTGCTTCACTATCGTAAGCGAAGTCTTTAACCTCTCCAACGAATAACAAATGGTCCCCACCGTCATATTCAGCCCAAGGTGCACATTCAATTGTTGCGAGTACATTTTTCAACCTTGGACCACTTGGCGAATCCTGATCCCACTCAATGACAAGATCTGGATTCGGACGCCCTGCAAACTGCCATGCAACCGCTTCCTGCGCAGAGGATAAAATATTAATGACAAATGAACGATTTTGTAACGCTTTGCAAGAGTTCGTATTTTTAATAATGGATACAAGGACAAGCGCAGGCTCCAGTGACACGGATGTAAACGAATTCACCGTTACGCCACAGTTCTTTCCCTCGTCATCTTTCCATGTGACTACCGTAACACCGGTAGCGAATTGACCAAAACAATTCCTTAATTCTTTACTATCCATTTTCCTCTTTCCTCCTTTTTGAAATACTATTTCAGCGTGACCTCCATCTCCTATAAAGGACTTCTTCTGAAGTAACCTAAATATAAATTATCTGCATAAACCGCTCAACGAGTATCTTTCACGATGTCGAATTTTCTAAATATTTTCTATTCTATTTTCGTAAATAAAAAACCCAGTTTCATTTTGATAGAAACTGGGCCCTACACATTAATTTTTCATGAGATTTGGAATCCACATCACAGCGTCTTCCCAATAAGTGAGAATGAGTAAAATGACGATTGCCATCGCTAAAAACGGCATAATTGCAACCACCAATCGTTCAAATTTTACTTTTGCTATTGAAGATACAATAAACAATCCGGTTCCTACTGGTGGTGTCAATAATCCAATCGTTAAGTTAATGCAAATGATAACACCGAAATGGACAGGATCAATCTGATACGTCGCGAGTAGCGGCATCATGACCGGTACTAAAATAATCAACGCTGCAATTCCATCCAATACTGTTCCCACTAATAATAGAAACAAGTTTACCAGCAGCAAAAAGACTAATGGATTTTCGGATAAACTAAGCATGGATTCTGCGACAAGTTGTGGAATTTGTTCATATGCAATGACAAATCCAAAAAGATTTGCCGTGACAATTAAATAGGAAATAATAGCTGTGTTGATGACGGTATTGACAAGGATTTCCGGAATGCTGGACAGCTTTAACTCACGGTAAACAAAGCCAATGATAAAGGCAATGACACACGCAATAGCTGCAGATTCAGTAGGTGTAAAAATACCACCTAAAATACCGTAAATAATTGTAAATGGGATAAGCATTGCGGGAATCACTTGCAGAAACGTTCTGAAGGCATCTCTCAGACTTGCTCTTTCGCTTTTAGGAAACTGGTGTTTATAATTCATATACCCAATTACAATGACGAATCCGATACCCATTAAAATCCCAGGTATAATACCCGCCATAAACAGATCCGCAATGGAAGCGCCTGTAAGAGTTCCATAAATAATGAACAACATACTTGGCGGAATAATAGGCGCAACGATGGAGGATGCCAGCGTAATGGCCGCTGAAAAATCACGTGGATATCCTTCCTTTTCCATTTCCGGTACCATTACTTTACTCATCATGGCTGCCTGTGCGTTAGCCGATCCTAAAATCGATGCTAGAAACATATTCGCAATAACTGTAACATACGCCAATCCACCGCGGTAATGTCCGATTAACACTTTTGCAAATGCGACAAGCCGCTTTGTGATCCCGCCACCATTCATTAATTCCCCAGCTAGCATAAACAACGGAACAGCCAATAATCCGAAGTTATCTAACCCGGAAAACATTTTCTGCGGCGCTGAACTCATTAACGACGTTAAGTCGCCAAGAAATAAATAGGTAAGTGATGTCATAGCTAGTACTAGGGAAATAGGAATACCTAGCAGTAAAAATACAATAAACAATGCAATAACGATAAGTAACATCATAATTTTTCACCGCCTTGCGCCGGTTTCTTAAACAACTCAATTAAGTGACTTAAGAGATGGATGAAAGCAAATGTTAGACCGACCGGGACGGAAAGGTATGGGATCCACATTGGAATTCGCATCGACGTGGAGATTTGATGTTGAGCGGAAAAGACCCATTGGTAACTTAAGCTTATTAAAAGTGCCATGAATACTAGAATAACAGTGTAGGAAATAATCTCTAGTATCCTCTTTCCCTGATCTGAAAATCGGTCTACTAAAAAAGTAACGGAAGCTTGCGACTTATATTTGAGTCCCAAGCTCCCTCCGATGAACGTCAACCAGGCCATCAAGAAAATACTTGCTTCGCTCGCCCAATAAATAGGGGCATTAAAAAAGTATCTGAACACAACTGCCAAAGCGATAATAATAGTCATTGCAGCAACTAAGATAGCTGCAATGACTTTTTCGAATTTCTCAATCCAAATACTCAAGATATACATAAATTGGATTCCCCCTACTTACGGAATGTTTCTATAAACTCCTTGATTAATGGATCTTTTGCTTTGTAAGTTTCATCGAACTCTTCCATATACGATGTGAATAATGCTTCATCCATATCATATAGCTCCATACCTCGATCCCTTAACGTCTTGATATATTCCTCTTCTAGTTCAGCACGTTTCATCGTCCCGTATTCGGACGCCGCGGCCATCGCCTCTCGAATAATAGCTTGATCGTCTTCAGGCATAGCGTCGAATTTCTTACCGCTCGCAATCATGACAGAAGGCCAAACCATATGGTTCGTCATCGCACCGTAACCTGTCACTTCATTAAAGTTTGAAGTAACTGCGGCATCTAAATCCATCTCCATCCCGTCTATGACCCCTGTTTGAGCAGCTTGGTAAACGTCCGGTAAAGAAATCGATTCAGGGTTTGCCCCTAAAGAACGGTACCAATCTTGTAAAGCCGGACTTGGTGTTACACGTAACGTTAATCCTTTAATTTCTTCAGGCGTGTTAATTTTCTCACGGAACATCATTGTCCGATGTCCGGAAAAGAAATAATCCATCGCGCGAAGCCCCTGGTCATCCAATGTAGTTAAGAGTTCTTTTGCAATTTCTGAATCTTTCGCTTCGAATGCCTCCTCATAGG
Organism: Sporosarcina sp. ACRSM; assembly: GCF_022346545.1. Classification (GTDB taxonomy): domain Bacteria; phylum Bacillota; class Bacilli; order Bacillales_A; family Planococcaceae; genus Sporosarcina. The sequence goes on from NZ_JAKRNU010000006.1 coordinate 150,120, forward strand.
AATCGAATAGAAATGGAGCAAACCAAGCACTAAATGCATCGGATCTTGAGGTTAAATAAGCAGTTGTAATGAAGCCGAAGTCGATGGAACCTGTTTCAAGCTGTTGCACCATATCCGGCTCACCCCCTAATTGTCCTCCAGGGTAAAGCTCCACTTTCATGCGGCCTTCGGATCGCTCGTCCAACTCTTCCGCAAATTTCTTTGCCGTTTCGTTCCAAATATGATCAGGCGGCGCAATATGTGCAAGTTTAAAATTATACGTTCCATCTCCCGTACTTCCTTCTGCAGTTTGGTCTTCCCCACCACTACAAGCAGCCAACATAAGCATCAGAACCAAGATAACCGCAACGAACATATTTTTCTGTTTCATCATCCAATCCCCCACTCTCTCTTTTCTTTGCTTTTTTGACGTTCAAAAGCGATGTAAGCGTTACCAACCAATCGAATGAGTATAGTTACTCATTTAGTTAAAGTGTCTTCAGACCCCCTTTTTCCCAATTTCAACCATCATAATGAAGTATGACTTATTTTACACTCCGAAAATTTAACACTGTGAAATTTCAGTCAATTATTTTCAAATTTCAATACTTTTTACTGCAAAGTAGAAATCTAATAGGACTTAAACTTCAATGTATCCTAATTCTTGAGAGATTGACTGAGCGGTTTTTAAAACACTTTGAATCATTGTCGTACGGTTGCAACTCTGCATATATGAAATGGGTCCAACTAGATTGACTGCAGCAATCGTTTTCCCGGAATAAGAAAGAATGGGGGCCGCAATTGCGTATGTGCTCGTTGAATTTTCATTATTGCTGATTGAGTAACCAATCTTTCGAACCTGTGCCAATTCCTCTTTCAATTTGGCAATATCAGTAATCGTATTAGGTGCTTGTTTTGCCAATCCCCTGCTAATCGTTTCTTTTAGATAAGAAGTGTTATATGCAAGTAATATTTTACCTACACTCGTTGCATAGGCAGGCTTCCTAGATCCAATATACGTATGAACCGGCGAGGATGCTTGGGAAGACATCTTGAGTACAAAGACTACTTCCCCTTTATCAAACATGGCGATATGTGCTGTTCCTTCAAAGCGCTGCGTCAATTCTCTAACAAGCGGAATGGCCTTATCGTATATATCTTGCTGAAACATCACATTGTTATTCCATTCGAGCACTTTCCAACCAAGACGATATTTTCTATTGGGATCTTTCATTAAAACCCCTTCTTTGCAAAGCGTATTTAGTAAATGATGTGTTGTACTTGGACTCATTTCTAGCCTTTCAGCAATTTCTACATTCCCCAACACCGGATCATCACTAGAAAAACAACTAATAATTTGACATGCTTTTCGAACAGAAGCAATCACAACAAATCCACCCCTTTTCCCCTTTTTTGTAACCGCATTCATTAAATGAGACTTAAAGAATATCAATCGCGCCTCGGCGTGATTGCGTCCAGATTTTGAATTGCGCTTTCTAATGGCTGGTGCCTTAATTTCTGCAAAAAACGCAGAAATTAAGGCAAATCGAACTCTTCGCCGTTCGATTCGCAATTAACTCCTTTCAAAATCTGTGACATCCGCCGGAGGCTTGGGCCAACAGGATGTTGGTCACTCAGGCGTTGCCGCAGGACGTGGCGACCTTAGCCTGAGTTCCTCTAATCAGCAGGGACTTTGAACTCCCTCTGATTGATGTGCTTTCTGGCATACATCCCGCCACTTATGGAAGTGGGGGACTTCTGCTGAATCAAGTTAAATGTTTTTTTGTCGTTCCCATCACCCCTACTCGTGCATTCCCCCTTCGTTTAATTTAACATCCTGAAATTACTGAATACTCACTCTAGTATAGTTGAGGCGTTTATTGATGACAAATCTAATCTTTCATAATGTGAAATTTTTTCGATTTAACTATAAAAAATAGCAGGATAACCTTAATTCACGTTTTTACCCATGTAAAAACACCTTCGACGTTAGTAACTTTTACAAGTGTACTACATTGAAGATGTTTTATAATGTCCATTTAAAGCTTGCTGGATACGATTCATTATATAAACAATCATCGTACCGATTTTACCTCACTGTAGTAATGACACTTTCAAAAGGAACATTACTACGCTTTTACGTCTTCCGTATTCGTTAACGATAGATGTCCATCGTAATTTGTAGTTATGGAAACTTCCTCACTAACCTGAGAGATATTTTTCAGTAAAATGGTTCCTATTAAACTGATTAAACCGACAAAAACGATATAAAAACCGATAGAATACAAGGTACCTGTCGTCTGGATGAGGTAAGTACAGACTAGCGGAGCAATACCGCCAGCAAACACTGCGGGTATTTGTGTTCCTAATGAGGCACCGCTATAACGGAGTCTTGCTGGAAACGCTTGCGAGATTAAAGCTGGTTGTGCTCCAGCTTGTATATTATGTGGAAACATGGATAGTATCGTTGCCAGTAAAATCACAACTGGTACACCTGTACTCATCAATCCTATATAAGGGAATGCCCAAAGGATCGTTACAATTACCCCGATCATATACATTTTTTTAATTCCAATTTTATCAGAAAGATAACCGAATAAGGGGATATTGATACACATTAAAATGCTTGCAAACGTATTGGCATTCACCATATACTCAGATTCTACCTTAAAGTTATTAATACTATAGTTGATCATGAATGTTGTAAATATGGCAAATGGTGCGTGCTCAGACATTTTGGCCATCGCACTGTATATTACTTGCTTTGGATAAAAACGAAGCACTTCCAACACCGGCATTTTAGATACTTGATTTCCTTCCTCAACCTTACGGAATGAAGGCGTTTCCAAAATTCTTAGTCGAATGACCATTCCAACAAGCAGGAGAAGTAAACTAGCAATAAACGGGATTCTCCAACCCCAAACATAGAAATTGTCTCCTGTAAAGGCAATACAAAGCCCCACTACAGCGGAAGATAATAACATTCCAGCACCAACCCCGGCATTTGGCACGCTTGCCGTAAAACCTTGTTTCTTTTTATTTCCCCATTCCATTGCTAAGAGAACCGAGCCAGCCCATTCTCCGCCTACTCCAATACCTTGTAATAATCGGAGAATAACTAACATTAGTGGAGCCAAAAATCCAATTGTTGCGTAAGTAGGCAATACTCCCATAAGAAAACTGCTTAATCCCATTATCCAAAGTGTAATGACCAATGCATTTTTCCGTCCTACGCGATCCCCAAAATGACCAAAAATTATCGCTCCAACCGGACGCGCAAGAAATCCGACTGCAAAAGTGGCGAAGGATAATAATGTCGCCACATAAGGATCCGAGTCTGAAAAGAATAGTTTGGGAAAAATTAATGCAGAAGCCGTTGCATAGAGAAAGAAATCATACCATTCGATGATTGTTCCGACGGTAGACCCTACAAGTGCTCTTCTTCCCATTTTTTTAGTAGATACGTCATTCTCCACAACTTCGCTTTCCTGGTTCAAATTAACACCCCCGAGATCAATTGTATAAGTTGATAGATGAAACGGCTTCTAGTTGCTATGGATTCTTTTCCCAATCTTTTAATATTCTTTACAACATAGATATTTGCTCCTTCAACTGCTTCTGTTCTTGATTATGCTCGCCTAATTGTGGTGCTCTACTTAGCAATTGCCATGGAGTTTCATTGGAAAGATAAGGTGCGCCTGGATAGATGAAGCTTTTTCCCAATTCCGGATGCTCCACTTGGACAAAAGCTTTGCGATCTTCAACTAAATGTAAATCTTCCAACATATCCTCAGGTGCACGTATCGGTGCCCATGGTAAATTCAAACTCTGTGCAGTATGTGCGATATACGCCGAATCATGGGTGACACAGAACTTTTCTAATACCTCATTCACATGGGTCATTTGTGTTGCCCGGAAATTATCATTTTTATACCGCTCATCCATTAAATCTTCTGCCATTCCGTAAGAATCTAGCCAAGCAACGAGACTATCCCACCTTGTCCCATTTAAATAAGTCATTAAGCAAATGATATGCTTCCCGTCCTTACATTTAAAATTCCACTGACTACTCGCATGAGGAAGTGCATGGCGCCCTGTTTGACGATAAACATGTGCCTGTTGGTATTCCCAATAAGGGATGGACATCTCCGTGCAAACAACAATACAATCATGAGCTGAAATATCGATGTACTGCCCTTCTCCTTTGACATCGCGATGCAATAAAGCTCCAATAATTGCGATAGCAGAGAAATACCCTGCTATATGAGCCCGTTGACCACCTGTCGGAGCGATTGGCGGAGCATTTGGTACGTCATCATACCCTGTCACCTGCATAATGCCGCCTAAAGCAAGCTGAGTCAGATCGGATGCCTGATAATGACTCCAAGGTCCCGTCTGCCCAAATGGAGTGATTGAACAATAAATGAGCTCGGGATATTCTTTGCTTAACACTTCGTAATCCAAGCCGTATCCCTTCATTTCGCCAGGCTTATTGCCTTCCAGAAGAACATCAGCGCGGCCAAGGAGCTCCCTGATAGATTGTTGTCCTTCTTCCGTTTCCATATCGACCGTAACCGATTTCTTAGAGGTATTATAATGCCAAAAATACAAACTGCCATTCAGATCAAACTTATCTTCATAAAAAGGTCCGACGTGTCTTGCGGGAACGCCTTCGATCGGTTCGACCTTAATCACTTCTGCTCCCATATCGACTAGCAACTTGCCGGCATACTGCGTTAACTCATCACCAATTTCTACGATTGTAACTCCTTCTAATGCACCTTGTTTCATCATTAACGTTAGCTCCCTTCTACCATAATGGGCGAATGCCTGTAATCGATTCCTTTGGCATGTCGTCTGGCCAAAGAACACCATCGTTAGTTAGCTGCTCTATTTCTTCCGGACTATAACCTAAAATTTCTCCAAATACATAGTCGTTGTCTTCCCCCATTAACGGACCAGCTTTATGCAGGTAAGGAGGGGTTTTGGACATGTCGATAGGGAGACCCTCGAAACGTCTTGCTCCCAGTAAGGGGTGCTCCAATGTTTCGATTAATCCACGTTCTTTGACTTGGGGGTCATAATCCATGATTTCTTCATTTGTCTGTACGGCTCCGGCCGTAATCCCATTGCTTTGTAACAGTTCCATCAGCTCAAACTTCTTGTACTTTTGAGCAAAACGTTCAAGTCGGGCATCTATTTCATCCTGATTAGCAATGCGCCCTTCTTTCGTCTTGAACTTTTCTTGAATTGCCCAGTTGGGTGATCCCATCACTCGTACGAGGGATTCCCACTCCTCATCCGTAAAAATAGCGATTGTACACCAGTCGTTTTCTCCTCCTCCTTTACAACGGTAACTGTTATGCGGACATGCCTCCCGACCACGATAAGTATTTTCGGAATGCTTTGTGGAACTGATAGAGCGGTTGCCCGGAGGAAAGCCGGGCCGGCGTGAAGAGCGGCCATTCACTGTAAAGTCAAGTAAGTTCGCGCCTGCTAAATGAATACCTGATTCAACTTGAGAGATATCAATATATTGTCCTTTCCCTGTTTTCCTCTTATGCCTGAGAGCCGCTAAGACGGTCAATGCACCCGTGTAACCAGCTATATTATCCAGATAAGAATAGCCCCAACCTGCAGGATGTGTTTCCGGTAAGCCAGAAGTAAAGGTCATCCCCGACAAAGCTTGTGCTGTCGGCCCCCAAGTGCCGTACATCTTATTGCGCCCTGTATGACCTAAACCGGAAATACTCATATAAATAATTCCTGGGGAAATCTTCTCCAGTTCTTCATAAGTGAGACCCCACTTTTCAAATACCTCTGCACTGAAATTCTCCAAGACTATATCCGACTTCGCTAGCAGTTCGTGCACAAGTTCCATGCCGCGCTCCGATTTCGAATTCAGGCTGATTCCTTTTTTTCCTGCACTTAAGTTATTGAAAAATGCTCCGTTATCAAGACCAGGTTCATCTCCTTCGGCATACATGGAAAAGCGCATATAGTCTGGAGCTTTAGGCCATTCCACTTTAATCACTTCTGCACCGAAAGCGGCCAACGTACGGGCCGTAGTTGCTCCTGATACACTCCAAGTAAAATCAAGCACGCGTACCCCGTTTAAAACTTCATCTTGCACTTTCATCTACTTTCACCCTTCCTTAATCATCTTTCTGCGGTTGCCAGTGTACCAAAACAATCTCTTCGTCTACTTTTTCAAAGGCCACCTCCATTGGCATGCCTATTGAAATAGAATTAGGATTGATGCCCATCGTATTCCCCAACATGCGAATGCCATCCTCCAACTCCACAATTACAATGGCATACGGTACTTTTTCTTTGTAATAGGGAAAGAAAGCTCGGTGAACAACATTAAACGTGTAAACCTTCCCTTTCCCTTCGATAGGTACCCATCTCAATTCCGCATCCGGGGCATACGGAGAAATCAAGCGGGGTGGCCAAATTTTCTTCCTTGTCTGCTGACATTCTTGTACAAGCAATTCCCCTCTGGCGGCTCCTTCCAAAAAGGGTTTAAATAGGACAGAGTCCAGCTTTGGTAATGGTCTAAACAATGTTTCTTCGGTTACATTCACTGCATTCATATTCTTCACCTCTCCTATTGTTCAGTTATGCAGAATGGCTAGTGATCCATCACCAAGGTCGCCATAGCCCGTCACTAAACCGATTTGTGCGCCTTGCACTTGAGCTGCTCCCGCTTCATGCCGCAATTGGTGAATTGCTTCAATCACATGATTGATGCCTACGATGTGAGCTTGTGATAATAGGCCGCCATGCGTATTGATTGGCAAAGCTCCGCCATACGTGATCCGCCCATCTTTTACAAATTCAGAAGCTTGTCCTCGCTCGCAGAATCCTATTTCTTCTAATTGACGTAAAACAATAAAAGTGAAGCAATCATAGATTTCAGCAAAATCAATATCATCATGCTTGATACCCGCCATATCAAACGCATGTGGAGCTGCCTGTGTAATTCCCATATTCAAGATATCTTGTCGGCTAATCAGATCATCTGGTCCTTGTGGATGCCCTTCGGCAATCCCCCCGATATAAATCGGCTTTTTAAACCGGTGTGCATTCCTTGCAGAGGTCACGATGACCGCCCCCGCACCATCTGTTTCCAAAGAGCAATCAAGTAACCGGAAGGGAGCGACTAAAACTGGAGAGTTCTGATAGTCTTCTTCCGTCATCGGTCTGCCCTGCATATATGCTTTATTATTTAATTGAGCATGCTTACGGCAAGTTAATGCAACCGTTTGCATTCCTTTAGGATCCGGATTATATTCATAAAACCAGCGATTTGCATGAAGGGTATAATATTGCATCGGTACCATTAATCCATAAGGATATTCCAAATTATCCCGATAGTCAGGGTTAGGCATAATTTGGTTATTCAGTTCCAAAAACGAAGGATCACCTGCACCTAGTCGTACGCCTGAATAGCCCTTTTGTCCGGTAGCTACCAAGACGTATTCTGCAATTCCCTGATCGACTGCCAAAGCTGCCGTCTGAATGGCTGCAATTGAACTGGCTCCTCCCATTTCGTGCCGTCCGCTAAATTTCAACTCCTTGATTCCTAGATGAGCGACAAAGTCTTCACAGCGAACATTCGTTAACCAAGGGGAGATTACTCCATCAATTTCCGCAGGTTCAATTCCCGCATTACGGCAAGCGTGGATTGCCGCTTCAATCATCAGTTGCGCCAGTGTTTTATCAGTTCCTCTGACATAATCTGTTTCCCCCACTCCAACTAAACAAGCACGATCTGATAATGACTGTTTCATCGAATCCACCTCCAATTACTTTCTAATCCATATCGATGGATTAATGAAATTGTACCTCTATAAAACGAAATATTCTGTAAACTAAGCTACAAATAAGCTTAATTTATGTTATGATTTGACTAGATTTTAAAAAACATTTGAAATATAGAGGAAAACAACGAATTGACATAAGAAATAGCGAAAGTACCTTATAAGGAGATGGAAGGTATCCTGTAACGCAGAAAAGGATTCAGTCAAACTTTTTTCATTTCAACCTATTTAGTTATTTTCTAAGAAGGGGGTAATACGATGAATATATCTGAAAGTACATTTAGGGAAGAACTTAATAGTTCACCATGGCAGTCCAATAAATTGGAATATTGGAGTTCTCTATTTAAAGTTTGTCAGGAAAAGACTGTGAAAAAAGGAGATTTCATTTACTATCAGGGGCAAGTACAACCATATATTTATCTATTAATGAAAGGTCGAGTTGCTGTCTCGCTCATTGCCAATGACGGTAATGAGAGGACTTGTATGATTTTTACTGAAGGAAGCATTTTTGGCACAAGCACAGCAATTGAAGGAGGCTCTTCCCTACTGAACGCCAGGGCCAACGAAAATTGCGAGCTAAAGTATATGCATCGCGATGAATTTTTAAATAAAGTTACCCACGACCCTATATTATCTATGCAAGTGACATATACATTAAGTAACATCGTCAAGACTTTAGCAAATATCATTAATGATTCCAGCTTCATGTCAGCACAAGAACAGATTATCAATTACATCCTCAAACTAGCGAACATATTTGGAGAAGATACACCGATGGGGAAAAAAATCACACTTAAATTCACCCACCAACAAATGGCTGACTTAATTGGAGCATCGAGGGTAACTGTCTCTAAGGTGATGGGGCATTTGGATAAAGAAGGGATTCTCCTAAAAATCAAAGGGCTTTATTATGTAACGGACGTTGAGCGATTAGAAGCTTTCTTAGATTCATTCTGAGAGAGCCTTTTCTTTTTCCACTTATGGACTACACATTTTCAGTCAACGTAAATAACGATTTTCATTATTTTCTCTTTCATATAAAAAAAGCTATCTTCCAAATCGAATAATCTCCGACTTGAAAGATAGTTTTCCAACTTTTTATGCGTAAACAGTTCATCTTATCATATACCACAAAGACAGAGGCGAAATTCCCTCCTTTAGTCTTTTAAATGTTCCCATTTTCATGTTTTGGTATGCATAAAATAGATAACGCAGCTATGACACCTGCAATAGCGAACAAATAGAAATTCATCGAAAGGTCAAATTTCCAAGACATGAACAAGCCAACGAGTATAGGCGCCAAAATTGCCCCTATTCTACCAAAGCCAAGTGCCCATCCTAAAGCTGTTGCGCGATTTTCGGCATCAAAATACTTTGAGATATATGCGTTTAATATCAGCGTAGTGCCAATAGTTCCAAAGCCTGCAACACCTACAAGTCCATAAAGAATGAACATCGATGTTTTAATACTTAATAAAGAAATGGAAACTCCAGCCAGTAAGTAAGAAATGAAGATAACCTTTTTTGAGCCCCATCGATCTGCAGCTATTCCTGCTAAAAGAGACCCAAATACCGCTGAAAGATTAAGCATCAAAAGAAGCCCTAAGCTCGAACCCAGTGGGTATCCAGCTTCTCTCATCAGTTTCGGCAACCATGTAGTCAATCCATAGATCATAAACAACCCAAAGAAAAAGGTAATCCAGAAAAACATTGTTGCCCGAATGTTTTGTTTAGAAAATAGTGTGGTAATGTTGTTCGATTTACTTTTCCCATCCTGTTCTTTATCCGGCTGTTTCTGAATAATCGATTCCAAAGAAATATTATAGCGATTACCAATACGCTCAGCCTCTGCTCTTCTGCCTTTGGCTATTAGAAAATCGATTGATTCAGGCATAAATTTGAGAATGAATGGAACTGCTAGAATGGGCACTGCTCCAATCATAAACATGATACGCCAGCCATGCTCCTCCAAAAAAAACATGGAAATCAAAGCGGAAAATACACCTCCGAAGGCGTATCCTGTATACATAATGGCATACATGAGTGATCTGCGTTTAATTGGTGAATATTCTATAGTCAGTGCAGACGCTGTAGGAATAATACCGCCGCATCCAAGACCAGCGATAAAACGGAATAAACCGAACATTTCCGGAGAAGGGGCTATAGACGAAAGAGCCATCATTATCGAAAATAAAGTTATACAAAATACCAATATCTTTTTTCTCCCAAAAATATCCGTAGCCGTCCCAACACATACGGCTCCTATAAGCATACCGATCAGGGCATAGCTTCCTATGGAACCTCCCATTGCCGGGGATAATGCCCATGCCGGATATTCCAGTAACGCTGGGAGTACGGCTCCGTATATCGCTAAGTCGTAACCTTCAGCAAACATGCAAAAAAAACACATAAACACAACGAGGTAAGTCACCTTCGGAATAGAATTGGATTCAAAGTCAACCGCATCCAGCGGAGGACTTGTTGCGGTATTCGAATAAGATGAGGACTTTTGTAATTGTTGTTTCACATGAACAGCTCCTTTTGTTTCGTTATTTGTAGGTACAAAAATTCATCCAAGGCTTTTTATACTCCAATCTGCAATTAACATAGCATCATATTTACAGCTCACTTTTGAAAATGATTACATCATCATGAAATAGTTAATAGTCTCTCTTCTCCCCCTTTTCCCCCGCCGATAGACATTGCTGTAACACCACCCAGTTGTCAAAAAAGATAGAATAATATGTATTAATATAGTTGCCAAATAAGTTCTTCACAAGAACATAGTTTAAAATGGTTAAACTTTATCCGTTTTCCATGCTTTTTTATAAAAAATACGAAACCCAATTATCTACGAGCGATCAATTGGGTCCCGTAAAGAGGAAGATATTATTCATCCATGACAACAGTCGCTTCAATCTCAATTAAGAATTCAGGTAAAGCTAATCCTGTGACACCGATGAGCGTTTGTGCGGGCGGAGGTACTTCGCCAAAAAACTCTTTTGTAGCAGCTCCAAAAATTTCATAATCATGCGGCCTTGTAGTAAATATTGTAGTTTTCACCACATGGTCCCAAGTAGCGCCGATCTCATTTAGAGCATGTTGGATATTCTGATAACACATGTTGGTTTGCTTTGCGAGGTCGTTCTCACCAACCACTTGGAATTCCTTATCCCAGGCTAGTTGACCAGAAAGAAAAGCAAGCTTTTTCCCTTTAGGAATCACCACATGAGTAAAACCAATGGGATCATGAATCGTACTAGGATTAATAATTTCTCTATGCTTGCTTTGCATATAATGCACCTCCTGCACTTAATGATTGACCTATTCTTTTTCTATAAATCCCAATATAGAAAGGCTTGCATCTTCCGTTGGTTTTATAAAGATAATCTATTCAATTACACTAAAGCGATTGCTCTCATCGGGCTTCCACTGCCATGCTCGATTTTTAATGGAGCAGCAATCAGGATTGCCCCTTTTGGTGGTAGCTTATCAAGATTGGTCAACTGTGCCAATCCATATTTATTTGCCTCATGCATAAAATGATGGCTTGGAAATGGAGGATTGAATGTATGTGCTATCCCTGCATCCGTTCCGACCGTTTCAACACCTACACCTAAAATATCCCGTTCTACAAGGAGTTTCGAGGCTTCCGGTGTAAACCCCGGTGTATGTGACAAACCATTTTCATCAATATTAAAAAATTTGTCGCCATTTACATATTCGGACCAACCAGTATAGAGGAGTACCCAAGAATCTTTAGGGATTTCTCCGTACTCTGCCTCGTATTCTCTTATATCTTCGACAGTCAAACAGTAGTCGGGATTTTCTTCACTTTTTGCTTTTATATTAATGACACGCACTTCACCGATTAGTCTTTTTGCAGGGATTTTATCGACGCTATCGTTTTCCTTACCGGAAATCCAATGATTCGGTGCATCGAAATGTGTACCGCAATGTTCACCTAACGTGAGGTCATTCCAGTAACAGACAGGGCCGGTTGCATCGTATTTTGAAATCTGCGTGGATTTAAATGAACTTGTATTGACAAAAGGTTCTGGCAATTGAATCACCGGTGTATCCTCATTTAATACTTGTGTAAGATCCACGACTTCAATTGAATCGTTGGCTAGACCTTCGAGCACTTGATTTAAAGCTTGATTTCCCGGTTTTTTACTTAGTACTTGCGATTGAACATTCATCCCAATTCCCCCCCGTATGTTTTTACAATTATCGTACAGTCTCTTTTACTGGTTCAATAGTCACTACTTCATCCGAATATACGTGTGGAATATAAACATCAATTACAGCTGAACGACCTTCCTTTACTTGTTTCAAGCCTTCTGCTAAGGCCTCTTTCAATTTCGAGCGCTCTTTCACCGTAATGGCATGAGCATCTCCTGCAGCTGCAGCCACCCCTGCTAAATCTGCCGGCGGATCGAAGTGTACATAAAAATCTTGATGGGCGTTTGCTACACCGTCTGGGTGTACGCCCAAGGTCGAATGTTTAGGTGCACGCCATCCTCGATTATTGTAAATCACCGTTAAAAATGGCGTATTGTATCTCTTCGTCATCCAATGAACAGTCGAAGGGACACTGAATAAATACGAGCCGTCTCCTGTTAAGCTGATGATCGTTTTGTCGGGCTGAGAGAGTTTCATACCGATGGCCGCGCCGCCGTTCCATCCCAATGATCCTGCTCCGCTTCCATAGTAAGACCCTGGAACACTTGCTTCGATATGGTTGGAGATGACTCCATAGTTGGTGATTCCCTCATTTAAAATAATCGTATTTTCATCCATCAATTCTCTTACGCAACCGGTCAGGTACTCAGGAGTGATGACATCCTCACCAGCTTGCTCAGCTTGGCGTCTTTCTTCTTTTAAATGCCCATGAAGCGCAGTATATTCTGCCCGTCGCACAGCAACCGCCTTTTGGTCGATTTCCTTGGTCTCTTCAAGCAATACGTTGATTTGTTGAAGAGCCGTATGTGCATCGGCTTTAAAGAAACGTTTGGAAGGTATGTACCATAGCGGCATTTCCTCTTTCAACGGATCTATATCAATATAGTAAACGGTTGCATTTTCGGACGGTTTATTTTTCGTCGGAATCCAAGGTACGTCACTATCCAAAACCAGTACCAAATCAGCTTCAGCAAGTAGCTCATTTTGTTTTGCATCATTCCAATATGAACCGCAGTGCATTGGGTGGTCAGCTGGAAAATTCATATGATGCGGAACAGACTCAATAACAGGAATCGCCAAGTTGTCGCTCAAACGGACAAGCTCATTGACTGCTTCTTTCTTTCTACCCAGATAAGATGTAACGATTAAAGGCTTTTTAGCGGCCAGCAAGTCTTTGGCCAATTCTTCAATTAAATTTGGAGGAACTGCCGCCGGAGCTATTGGCTCCCACAACTCTTTTTGAATCGTAACAGGTTTAGTTTCTTGTTCCATTGCTTCTCGTGCACCCATTAGATAAACAGGTCCCGGTGGATCACTCTTAGCCACTTGCAAAGCGCGATGGACCAACTGTTTTACATTGGCGCCTGTTCGGATTTCATTATCATATTTTGAATAGCCGCGCATAATGCCGCGCTGATCAAAAACATCCTGAATCCAGTGAATAAACTCATTCCGACTCCCAGTCAACTCGCCCTCCTGTGTGTAAGGAGATGAACCTGCAAAAACCAATACGGGAACACGGCTCTTAAAGGCATTATGAATGGCTCCACCCATATTCTGCGTACCACATTCCACATGAACAATGACCGCTTGTGGCTTACCTGTTGCCTGCGCATATCCGTGGGCCGCACTGAGCGCAACAAATTCGTGTGGACATGTAATTACTGTAGGCAATTCCCGGTTCTCTTGCTTGGCAATGGCCAAGCTCTCAATGATCGAAGGATGATCACTTCCTAAGTTGGCAAAAATATAGGAAACACCCGCTTCTTGTAAGGCCTCCAAAAAGGCTGTACCTGTTGTATACAATGTAACTCCTCCTAATCAAATGTTCTTGTCATCTAGATGTAAATTCATAATAAAATAGCTTTTATGATTAAGATGTTAATTAATTAACATCTTAATCATATTTTTAGAATTAACAGAAAACACCTTAAATAAAGATGCAGAGTCATGTGGATATTCATAACTCTGCACTTTTATCAACTAGCTTGTTTTATATAAATAGCCCTGCCGGCGGAAGCTGGTATGCTGCGACAATCGTCTTGGACTGGCTGTACGCATCCAAAGCTTCTTTGCTATATTCTCTGCCGACACCACTGTTTTTGTAACCGCCAAATGGTGCTCCGGATTGGAAGTTGAAATAAGAGTTGATCCAGACACTTCCAGCCTCTATTTTATTAGCTGTTTCCAAAGCTTTTTCCAAGTCTGTCGTCATAATTCCGGCGGCTAGTCCGTATTCAACGTTGTTGGCGATTTCAATGACTTCTTCGATATCCTTCCATCGACTGATGGTTGCAGCAGGGCCAAAAATCTCTTCCTGAGCAATTCTCATATTTGGCTCAGCCTCAATAATTGTCGGCTCAATGAAATAACCATGTTCATGACCTGGAACAGTCACACGATTACCACCATAGAGAATCTTTGCACCTTCTTGTTTGGCAATCTCAAAATAATTCAGTACACGTTCGCCTTGTTTTTTATTAATAATAGATGCCAATCGTGTAGAACGATCGGTTGGTGGACCGATTTTCACCTTTTTAGCTCTTTCAATCAATTTTTCTACGAACTCATCGTAGATGTCATCATGAACTAAAAGTCGCGTTCCTAGAATACAGCTTTCGCCATTAAAGAATGTATAGCCCAGCGTCGCATTCTCAACCGCCCGATCGATGTCCACATCAGGGAATACAATATGAGGCGCTTTGCCCCCGAGCTCAAGAGTGACAGGAAGAATTCTTTCACCTGCTGTTTTACCGACAAGTTTACCGACCCCTACACTCCCTGTAAATGCCAACTTATCTATATCAGGATGATCAATCAAAGCCTGACCAGCCTCAGTACCGTATCCTGGAACCACATTGACTACACCTTTAGGAAGAATGTCTCCTATAAGCTTGGCAAGTTCCATGACAGAAAGGCAAGCGTCTTCTGCAGGCTTCAGGACAACAGTGTTTCCTGCCGCCAAAGCCGGCGCCAACTTGAAAGAAGCCATTATCATTGGCACATTCCAAGGAATGATTTGAGCGCAGACGCCAAGCGGCTCCTTCTTAGTTATTAAATAGCCATTTTCCACGGGTCTGGAAGCGCCTTCATAATGAGTCAGAATTGCCGATGCAAAATAACGGAACTGATAGATAGCAAGTTTATAATCCAGATCGAATTCATGGAGAGCTCTACCTGTATCCATGCACTCGATCAACTTTAAGCGTTCCTGATTTTCTTCTAGTACATCGGCAATTTTATTGATCAGTGCTGAACGTTCCTCAATCGTTGTGTTTGCCCAGCCTGGGAAAGCTGCTCTTGCTGCTTTTACTGCTTTGTCAACATCTTCTTTTCCCCCACGGCCGATTTGTGCAAGAACTTCTCCTGTAGCAGCATTTACCGCATCGATGTATCCGTTAGCTGCTTCAACTGATTCCCCATTAATAAATGGACCATACTTTTCATTGAGTTTCACTTCGTTTGGACTGATTTGAGTTAAAGTTTCCATTCCCATTTCCCCTCCATCATCATAATAAATTCTTATAGGATTGCAGACCCATAACGAGTTCCCTTTGCGAAAAAATGAGGTTGTTCACAACGATCATGTTATGAATTGCTCGTCCAATTATCACATAAATCTGGTAATTAAACCTCCTAAATTAACTATATCATATCAGAATATTCGTAACAAAGTATGTTAACTCGTTAACATATTCTTATACTAATTTAGCTTTCCCTCCATTTCCAATTACTTTATAACCATATAATGTTTGATTTTAAGAATTAAAACAATCTTGATATTTAATATCGTTAAACTATATGAATATTTAAAATATATGTTAAATTATTTACACTTTTATGAGCTTTTTTATCGAATAATATGGACAAGGGCTATTATACAAAGCTCAATCTAGTAAGGGATACTATCTGTTTTTACGTTAACCCCTTTAACTTAACAATACTTTTCAATTTTTTATTTTTTTTTGTAAAACTAGTTTGATATTCTATCTTTCTTGTTCTACAATATGTTTTGATTGTTTGTAAAAGTAAAATTCCATCAATAATTTTCAGATAAGAGCGAATCATTAAAATATAAAGAGCTTAGACCTGATCAGAAATTACCACCTTGAAGGGGATGTGGAGATGTATGAGATATATGTGGGAACCATTTGTTCAATACGGGCAAAAAAGGAGAAGAAATAAAGGAGAAATCTTATATTCACAGGGAGAGAAAGGTAAAGGATTTTATTATTTGACAGAGGGAAAAATCAGTTTTCGGCTACTTTCCGAAGATGGCAAGGAAAGGATTATAGATTACATGTTAGAAGGCTTTTTATTTGGGGAACAAGGAGTCTCCAGTGACAATTATTATATTACTGCGATGGCCGATACTGATGTGTCAGTTTATTATTTCTCCAATGAATCCTTTATAACAATTTTAAGAGACCATGCGAATGCAAAAGAAATTTTTATAAGCTCAATTATTAGTAAGATGAGATTGCTCAAGGAAACTTATGCTATTTTAAACAAACCTTATGAACAGCAGATGGCCCACTTCATAATGCTACTATGTAAAAAGCATGACAGTCAAACGGTTCCAATTACCCAAATCGACCTTGCTCAATATATTGGAACATCTCGTACAACGGTTTATAAAATAATACAGAAGTGGACGGAGAGAAATTTAGTACTTCAGAAAAACAGAAAGATTGTGGTAACTGATCCTCTTGGAATGAAAGCGCTTTATGAACAAACTTAAACTATTTCCTTACCGTCAACATTTTTGTCTTTCGTTTTTTGGGTAATTAAAATAAACTGATTTTAAACACTGGAGGGTTGACTTTGTTCACATTGACAAAGAATACATTAGATTCATGGGAAGATATTCTGCCATACGGAAAAAGAATATTCATTAAAGCAAAGACAATCATCTTTCGTCAAGGAGAAATGGGACAAGGTTTTTACTATATCGAAAAAGGAATTATTAAAGTATGTTCTTTAAATACAGATACTAATGAAAGAATATTAGATATCACCGGGCCTGGTATTTTAATTGGCGAACATACAATTGATCAACTCCCCTATTATTCAACAGCAATTTCTCATGAAGACAGTGTCTTATATTACTTTACCAAAGAAGATTATGAGAACTTATCCCAACACTACCCTGAAATTACCCTTTTATTTGCCAAATCACTTATTAACAAAAAGAAGATCCTTTTAAATATCATAAATGATCGCAGTGCCAGTGCGGAATATCAAATTGCCCGTTCATTAATATACTTAATGGAATCTTATCAAAACACGGAAATCAACTTAACGCAGCAGGAGTTATCTCACTATGTAGGTTTAACACGTATAACGGTCTATAAAATTTTAAAAGAGTGGGTATCAGAAGGTATTATTTCCATTAAAAACAGAAAAATATTCATTCTGAATCCAAACGATCTAAACGAAAAATTAATAAAATAACTATACCACTTTATACAGCTGCCTATTCTGGGTAACTCAAACTGCTAAGGTTTTTATAAAACTGCAGTAGAAGCTTAGCCACAAGTACATGGACTTGCACTTAGCAAGTCCATGTACTTGTCACTTAATTCATAATTACTTTTGCATTGTACGAAAGTCTATATTTAAGATACAGGTTGCTTTTGATTATAAAATTCCTCAGGGATTGGACCGAACACACGGCGATGATAAAGCATTGGATCCTTCTCTTCATTGACGGTCAGGTTTTTGACATCCCCTATTAGAACTGTATGGTCACCCGCTTCGATAGCTTTAAATGTTGTGCACTCCAACACACCAAATGCACCATCAATGATAGGCAAACCATTACTAGACATTTTCCAATCACAAGAACTAAAGCGATCAACGTTTTTACTAGCAAAGGTTCTACACAGCTCTGCTTGATCCTCAGCTAATACATGAATAGCAAATTTCCCGCCTTCCGTAAACTCTTTAAGAGTAGACACGCCGTGATCTATTGACCATAGCACCTTAAGAGGATCTAGCGATACAGATGCAAAAGAACTAACTGTTAAACCAACAGGCTTCCCACTTTCAGTAGTGGTAGTGACAATCGTTACACCAGTAGGATAGTTCCCCAATATTTTTTTAAAAAGATTTTGGCTCTCTTGTTTCTGCATAATCAATCTCTCCTTTTTATTGTATAATTTATTTAACTTCTTGAGCTGCCAGATAGCCTGAGGTGCCCGAAAGTCCAGGCCCTGGGTGAGTTGAAGCCCCAATATGGAACAAATTTTTAACAGGGGTCTCGTGTCTTTTATATTTAGAGGTAGGCCTCCATAACAATAGTTGATCAATAGAAGCTACACCCGAATATGGATCTCCACCTACCAAGTTCATATTATTTGCTTCCAATGCAACTGGTGATATGATTTCACGTTTGATAATCATCTTTTTGAAATTGGGGGCATGTTTACTGATACGTTCTTCAATTCGTTCAACGTAAGCCTCAATGACTTCTTTCGTATAACCGTTCGATGTATCAATCTGTCCTAACGCATCGCCTTTCAATTTTCTAGGCATTTCCAATAATTGA
The DNA here is from genome assembly GCF_022346545.1 of Sporosarcina sp. ACRSM. GTDB lineage: Bacteria > Bacillota > Bacilli > Bacillales_A > Planococcaceae > Sporosarcina. The sequence continues at coordinate 168,660 of NZ_JAKRNU010000006.1, forward strand.
ATCCACAATGTATGCTTTCCTTCGGGAGCACGACTTGGATCGAATGCCGTATGTTGCCCCACCGCTATCGTACCTTCTTTTGGCAGTAATCCGTTATACACCTCATTAACCGATTGACTTACGCCCTCAACTCCAGAGGTAATATTGATCATAGCTGCTCGGTTTAGTTCTGGATTTTCCCACTCTAATGGTCCATCCAAAGCATAATGAATTTGCATGGCTGCATTGCCATATTTATAATTTCTAACATCTCTTTGTAAAGATTCAGGAATGGTAACTTCCGTCAGTAAATTCTCATACAATTGATGCGGCGTTACATTAGCAAGAACATAATTGGCAAGATACTCTCCGTTTCGGGTTCGAACCCCCACCACTTTATCTTTCTCCACTAAAATCTGGTCGACTTGTTCATTTGTAAAAAATTCCCCACCATTAGCCTCGACTATTTTCATGAGTGCCTTAACAAGTTCTCCTCCACCACCTTTTGGAATCGGCATTCCGGCAGCTTCAAGAGAAAACACTAATACTTGCATCATAATATTGCCGGCTGCGTCATTTGGTCCAAGGCCTGTATGGAGAATCCACGGAGCAAACAGAGCCTTAACCAAGTCACTTTCAAAATATTGATCAAGCAGTGAATCCGCAGACTTCATCATGCTTCCAACTTCGGACTTAAATTCTTTTAACCCTTTTTTTCTCACAAATTTGGAAAGTGTACGCATTGAGTTCCAGGATACAGGCTCGTTTGATAACATATGAAAGACGAATTCAGAGTTACCCTCAAAGTTCCTCATCAATTCATCATAACGATCACCTTCCCCGATTGCGATTCGGTTAAAGTTCTCTACATTCTTCTTTCGATCTGAATAGAGAACTGCACTTTCATTGTTTGGCAAGATGACACCCGTCGGTATATCCGTGTTCAAATAGGTAAGTCCGAATTTCTCAAGGTCGTCTTTCAGCTCCGCATACGCAGGACTTGTAACAAATAAAGGATGCCATCCAGAGAAAACATCAGTCTTAAAGCCCGGCGCCAAAAGTTCTTCTGTCTTAATACAGCCACCAATCCAGTCATTTTTCTCCAATACTGTAACCTTATGCCCTCTTTTTGATAAAACCGCTGCTGCAGTCAATGAATTGATACCGCTACCTACAATCACTACATCAGAACGTTTCACAAAGCTACCCCCTTCCTCAATCGTCGGCTCAGACAAGCACGACTACTCAAGTACATATTTTTATTATGTGTTAGATAGTTTTCGTTGTAGACTAAGCATCACACTAGCATTACTTGATGCTCGGAATACTCTTCAAGCTGATTGACAAGGTTCCCTTTACCAAATTTCAATTTTCCTTTTTTGTCACCTTTATCCATAGACTCGCTTGTGTACAAAAGGAAATCTAAGATATTTTCCCGCCGTACTTTGATATCCTGAACATTCTCCAAATAGAACCATTCATCAATGGTATTGTATACACCTCTGTTTAAACCAAATGTCTCGGTACAATACTTGACAAATAATAAATCAGGAAGGTTTATAATTGGTTTACTTTCATCAAATGTCATTAACTTCACCTCTTCATGTAAATTGTTTTTATTACAACGTTCTACAAAAGAAGCTAGGAGTACCACTGGTCCCCCTTCCCTTGGAGTGCTTACTATAAAGATACAATCTAAGTGCAATCCGTACGGTTAACCAATTAACATTTTTTCCATTGAAATTATTATGACCATTCGTCTGAAACACATCTGAAGCCTAAATGTCCACTTGAGCTGTCGGGTGTGCTGGAACTTCTGGCAGCCACCCGGTAGCGGTTGCAATAAGACTTATGACAAAGATAGGATCCACCTTTTATGACCTTACCTGCACCTGTAGATGGACCGGTCGGGTTTTCAAGTAAGCTACTAGCATGATCCGCACCGAAAAAGTCTGAACACCACTCCCAAACATTTCCTACGACATTATACAACCCATAACCGTTGGGCTGATAGGACTTCACAGGGGCTGTGCCTATATAGCCATCCTTCGCGGTATTCTCCAAAGGAAATTTCCCTTGCCAAATATTGCACTGGTATTTTCCTTTATGCTTTAATTTGTTTCCCCAGGGATATTTTTTTTGCACGAGTCCACCGCGTGCGGCATACTCCCATTCCGCTTCGGTCGGAAGACGCTTTCCCGCCCAATTGCAATAGTTGATAGCATCATTCCATGAAACATGTACAACAGGATGATCCATTCGGTCTTCAATTATAGAACCCGGCCCTTCCGGCTGTTTCCATGAAGCACCTTGTACTACAAACCACCATGGGGCCTGCTTAGGGACTTGACTGACATAACTTGCAACTTCCTTAGTCACATGTGAATGAAAGACATAAGACCATCCATAACGCTCAGCATCAGTAATGTAATTGGTATCATATACAAATTCTGTGAATTCTGCGTTGGTCACAGTACAAGGATCTATGTAAAATGATTTGACCTTAACGATTCGTACCGGTCCTTCTCCATCTTGAGGAAACCCCTCATTATCCTCCGTTCCCATTAAGAATTCGCCTCCCGGAATACGTATCATCCCTTCTTGATTCTGCTTTTTTCCAGAAGGCAAACCTGTTGGAGTGGCGTTTTCTAATACGCTAATTGAGCCATGGCTTTTTGATCTTTTTAGTACACAGCATGAAGCACTTCCTTTTTCTATCATGTAATCCACTCCTTTGGTGAAATATAATAATTGTAAGGAACATAAATTGCTTTATGTTCCTTACAGCTTGATGTTCAAACTTCTGAAACTTCCGGTGCCGTGATAGACTGCTTGACACTTTGGTTAATTTCCGGCGGATGCAGAAATAACACGATAACCACAATACCTGAGAGTATCATGCCAGCCGCAAAGGCAAATGTGGAATCAAAGCTTCCGGTTATTTCCACCAAGAACCCAGTAATAATTGGTGCAAATACCCCTGGAAGGGTTTGAGCCAATTGAGTCAAGCCACCTATTGATCCCGCTCTTTCAGGTACAGTCTCAACTATCACTGTGGTAATCGGTGCATGTGCACATGAAAGCACAAAACATGCAAGCGTAAGAATGGAAGCCACCCCTACAATGGAAGTCATCTGATTAACCAAAATGAGGCATATCGCAAGAATGACAAACCACCCTGAAGCTAAAAACGATCTGGCAATTCGCCTACTATTCGTCTTACGATAAAGGAGATCACTTACTCTTCCTCCAACAAGAGATCCCACAGCAGCACCTATCCATGGAATGGATGCAACAACGCCCATCGATTTCAAATCCAGACCTCTCTCCAACATGAGATAGCCTGGGAGCCAAGTAAGCAAGAAGTAAAATACAAAGCCAAAGCAGAATAGAACATAAAGATTTGCATAAATCGTACGTCTGAATTCTTTAGGAACAGTTAGCATTTCCTTAAAGCTCTTTCTCTCCGGTGTTCCAGAATTTTCAGTCAAATGTGCTTGTTCTAACTTCAACCATTTTTTCTCTTTTTCTTTCATATACTTATTTGCTTCCGGCTTGTCCGTAAACCACTTAAGCCAGCATAGGACCCAGATTAATCCAAGCACCCCCATGACATAAAAAGGGGATCTCCAACCGTAAGTTCCAATCATCCAAACAATAATCGGCGTTGCAAGAGCAGGTGCAATATAGACACCCGAATTGGCCAGACCCAATGCAGTAGAATATTCTTTGGGACTAAACCAGTTTGTTACTATACGAATGGCATTTGATAATGCCGGACCTTCACCAACCCCGAAAAGCACCCTTGCAATGACAAATGATCCAAAGCTAAATGCCCCGGCTGTTCCTACAGTAAAAAGGGACCACCAGGTTGCTCCCCAAGTAAATACTTTCTTAGATCCCCAACGGTCGGCAGCAAGACCGGCAAAAACACCCGCAGGGACTAGCCCCCAAAAGAACGCACTCAGTATAATACCAAATTGACCTGGACTGAAACCAAATTCATTCATAATCGCTTCCGTGGCAAGCGAAATGATAACCCTGTCGACAAACTGTATAAAAAAAACAACCGTAATAAAACTTATTATTATCCAACGATATTTCATGGTTTCCTCCCCTATAGTCGGCTTTACTTAGTCCTTGCGATCTTTTATTATTGTAAGATCTTATGGTAATCAATCTAGCCTTGCCTTATGTGTAACTGGGATGTCATATTTCCAAAATAACAGGATACCACTTAAATAAGATGAACAAAGTTCCCTCATCCCTGTATAAAGCAGTGGAGAGGAAGAAAAAATATTACGGCTCCATCGCATTAACGGATTGCCAATTTTCCAATCCATTGTAACCGCTTTCATATAGATCAGGGAAAACTGAAGTTTTCCCCGATTCAGGACTTGCTTATTGAAGTACCCCTTCTCTCACGGGCTCTTCTGCCTTCAATGGAGGTGCAGTATCTGCAGGATTCAATCCCATTGTCAGCAATCCTACTTGATCCGCACAAGCATCGATTGTCGGTGGCATAATAGGAGCTGTAGCTGCATCACGAACCATGCGATCTAATGGAAGGTCTTTAAACATACCATGTGCTCCGCAAGCAATCTGAGCAGAACGGGCTGCATTGGATACAGCGCTAGCAATCATGTATTTCGCGCGCATAAAGTTATGGAAAGTCTCCACTGATGGACCATGAGTATCACTATACCAAGCCGCGTACATATTGGACCAATATGCTGCATGAAGCTCTGCAGCCATTTCACCGACTCTTCGGCGGCTGTCAGGATGGTACGCTTGAGGCTGAGCAAATCCTTTTGGTTTCTTAGAGCTCAACATCTCCGAAGTGTATTCCAAAATCCCCATTCCAACTCCTAGATAAACAGAAGCAAAGGACGCAATTGTCCAATTCGCAGCATTGATAATGAAGTCATTGATAAAATCCTCCGTCTTAAACAATACGAGCTCATCTGGCACAAACGTTCCATTATATTCAACCGTATTGCTCCGAGTCGCCCTCATACCATGTGTATCCCATACATCATGTATTGTTACTCCTTCAGCCCTTCCTTTATCAATTGGCACTAACATCCCAAGGCTAGCTTCCGGATTTGAGTCTCCCTCAGGTCGGGAATAAAGGAATACATAATCACTGGATTCAACCATGGAACAGAATGCTTTCTTTCCATATAGCTTGTATCCTCCGTCAACCTTTATTGCTTTGAGCTGTGGTACCATTGAAGTAATAATTAAACTTGAAGAAGTTGGTTCTGATATAGAAGCAGAAAGCAATTTTCCTTGATTTAGTACCAAGTCCGCCACTTTATGTTTTACCTCTTCCGGAATGAGAGGCTGTTGCATAATTGTTCCACAGGCATTGACATGCATATTAAATGAATTCGCAGTCGATGCACAGCCTTTAGCCAACTCAATTGCCGCCGCCGCATACCCCTGAAATCCGATCCCCAATCCGCCAAATTTCTCCGGTATACTCATTCCATATAAACCTTTTTCTTTTAAAATTTGATAGTTTTCCTCTGGAGCTGTCCGGTTACGATCATGTTCCGCTGCACGGGTACTAAAGTCTGCTGCTAGCTCCTTGGCCAAATCAATTACTCGTTGTTGTTTTTCGGTAAATGTGAAGTTCATCATGATTAATTCCTCCAGTTTTTTTCGTTAATTTTATCCTTCTGAGTAAAAATTTATCAGAAATTCAATAATCTTGGTGTTAAGGTTTTAACATTACTTGAATTTTTAAAGTTAACCGGACAGTCGGAATTTTATTCTTGTAGAGAAAATACGATTTCTCTAAATAAGTTAGGAAGAATGGTTAAATAGCTTCTACACTCTAGCTACTTCTTTCTCTTGTCTAACAACCTTGCTCTCCGCTCCGTCATACAGTTCATAAACCACTTTCATTATTTTTCCAGTAAAAGGGAATCCTTGATCACAGTATAAGTCGTTTACTTGGGACATGCCATCCCTGCCGACGTCTAAGCCTCCATGTGCTAGGCGATAGGGGAGTGTTTGATCAATCGGTGCTTCTCCTACCTTATTTCCATCTATTGATAAAATTCCAGTTCCAACTCCATTGCCCATATGATTGAATTCAAACCTGACTGTAGTCTTACCTACAGGTACTAAACAGTTCGATTCAACCTTATAAACAGTGCCTACATAGTTATATTCAAATACCAATCGGTTATCTTTTATATAAATGATATAGCCACTATCATGATCTCCGTGCGCTACGAGAGCACCTTCAGAAGTACTGTCGGCTCTTTCGATTGGAATAGTGATTGTATAGGATTTATTCGTTATTTGTGGTGCTGCAAAAGTACCTAAATGGGCCATTCCCGGATAATAAGTGAATATATCTCGGGCCGTAACCGAATCCGGTGGAACAAAGGAAGATAGTTCAACAGTCTTATCATTCAACGGCAAGACGTTGTATTTCTCTGCTTCGATCAGCCAAAGATCCTTAAGTTCCTGGAGTTTTTCTGGATATGTCCCCGCCAAATCATTCGCTTCGGCAAAGTCTTCCCTAAGGTCATACAATTCCCAGACATCATCCTCGAATGGGATTCCCTTCTTATGGTGGGTAACCGCTTTCCAACCCTCGTGGACGATAGCACGGTGTCCAAACATTTCAAAGTACTGTGTATTTCTCTCAGACGAACGATTTGCTTCTTCAAATGAATACCTCATGCTTGTCCCATGCATCGGCATTTGGGGGACTCCATTATTAACGTTTGGTACTTCAAGTTGAAGAATATCCAAAACAGTAGGGGTGACATCTATGGCATGGTGAAACTGCGTTCGAATAGCTCCTTTTTCCTTAATTCCATTTGGCCAATGCATTATAAATGGAACCCGGGTTCCACCGAAATGCGTTGTCTGCTTATACTGCCTGAACGGTGTGTTTCCAACCTGAGCCCAGCCTTTTGGATAATTCGTACCAGCCTTCGGACCGCCCATTTCGTCCACCCTTTGCAGCAGATCTTCCACTTCTTCCTCCATACCATTGAAGAACATAGACTGATTGACAGAGCCATTAAACCCGCCTTCCTGGCTGGCTCCATTATCGGATAGAAAGACAATGACCGTATCATCCAGCTTTCCCATATTCTCCAAGAAATCCAGGAAGCGCCCTATCTGTGTATCCGTATGGGTAAGGAATCCCGAATACACTTCCTGAAACTTGGCAAATACAAGTTTCTCTTCTTCAGATAACTCTTTCCACGCTTTGACGCCGTCATTCCGCGGTGTAAGCGGGGTTGTCTCAGGAATAATCCCCAAGTCCTTTTGCCGTTGCAATCTCTGTTCTCGAATACTATCCCAGCCACTATCAAAGACTCCTTTGTACATATCGATGTACTCTTGTGGGGCTTGATGCGGTGCATGCTGAGCTCCGAATGCCAAGTATAAAAAGAATGGCTTATCTGGGGTGACAGATACCTGATCCGTAACGAATTGAGCCGCCATATCCACCAGATCTTCGGATAAATGGTAGTTTTCTTTTTTAGGTTGGTCGATCATATGGTTATCGTACGTAAGCTCCGGGTAAAATTGATTTGTTTCCGGCCCTAAAAATCCATAGTAGCGTTCGAACCCTTTAGCTAGCGGCCAGTTCTCAAATGGCCCCGCAGGTGTTAATTGATGGATAGGGGCTAAATGCCATTTTCCAGAGGCCATTGTACTGTATCCATTTCCTTTGAGTATTTCAGCAACTGTTGCAGCAGATGGTGAGATTCTTCCCCTAATACTTGGATGATCAGGTCCCAAATCAAAGTCAGCCACGGATCCCATACCGACAGAGTGGCAGTTTCTCCCAGTTAACAAAGATGCACGGGTAGGCGAACATAGAGGGGTCACATTAAAGTTGTTATACCGGAGCCCATTCTCTGCAAGTCGATCTAAATTCGGTGTTTTGATTTCTGACCCGTAACATCCAAGGTCGGAAAAACCAACATCGTCCAAAACAATATAAACAATATTTGGTTTCATTCATTTTCCTCCCCAAAAAAGATTTTGTCGTTATTTTATCAATCACGCCTCGGCGTGATTGCGTCCAGATTTTGAATTGCGCTTGCGCAATTAACTCCCTTCAAAATCTGTGACATCCGCCGGAGGCTTAACTTGAATCAGCAGGGAGTTTGGACTCCCTCTAATTGAAATACTTTCTGGCATTTATCCCGCCACTTATGGAAGTGGGGGACTTCTGCTGAATCAAGTTTAACTATATATAATTAGCCTAAATTACTGTACATTCTTTCAACGCTATGCGTATATATCTCTATTAAGTTTCCATCAGGGTCTTCACAATAAGCCATTTTATAATCTGTTCCTGGTACAGACGACCAGATTTCACTCCTCTGTTTCCCTCCATTTGCAACGATTCTCTCAATTGCTTCTTCAATATTTGGATCAATAATCGATAAATGAAAGAAACCGCCCTGCCAATAGTCATGGGATGAATAACGTTTTGATTCCGGATTAATGAATTGGAATAACTCCAAGCCTACTCCACCGGAAGCGCTTAAATGTGCAATTTTCACTTCTTTAATTTGCTCCCCCAACAAATCTGCTAAAACATCTCCCATTTCTGATCCATCCGCTTTAAATGTTACTGGCGGTGCAATTAGGGTAAACCCAAATACTCTCTCATACCAACTAATTGCCGCTTCCATGTCGGTTACATTGAGTCCAACATGAGAAATAGCTCTAGGAATTACTTTCATGGTCCCTTCCTCCCTTATTTAGCACTTTTTCAGAAATAATGAGTTCATAAAACATCAATAAACAGTACATTTTTAATGTCGCCACCCTTTCGTCTATAACCGCTTGATTCTCCTTTAATATACCGATTTTAGATTATTTGAACTGTTAAGATTTTAACGAAGTTTGCTTTATTTTATTTTCAGGAAGCTTTAGTCAAAGTCTTTTATCGGGGTTTCTAACTACTCTAATCAAACTTTTTGTGATTATAGGCCTGCGTTTAAACACTAAATACAAAAAAGTCCAATTTCTCAACTTTTAATTTGAGAAATTGGACTTTCTTTGTTACTACGGAAAATTGCATAACAGTATTGTAAAGAGATAGTGTATGAACATCTCTCGTCCGCTATGAGATTAAAATTACTTATACCCTTTGCTTTTTCGGTGATACCCCCCACCGTTTTATCCAATCAGGCGATAGGTCAAATTGGTCTAATACACGTCCGATAGTTTGATCAACAATATCGTCTATCGTTTGAGGTTTATTGTAAAAAGCCGGTACCGGCGGAAAAATAACCGCTCCGGCCTGTGCTGCCGTTTCCATATTACGGATATGAATTAAATTTAACGGTGATTCCCTAGCCATTAAAATTAGTTTTTTTCTTTCTTTCAACATTACATCAGCAGACCTCGTTATTAGGTTGGAAGTCACTCCCGTAGCAATCTCTGCTAATGATTTCATACTACAAGGTGCAATGATCATTCCGTCCACACGAAATGAGCCTGATGAAATTGAAGCCGCTAGATTATCATTTTCATGATATACAGTAGCCATCTTTTTCACTTCAGCCAAACTATAGGGTGTCTCCACGCGCATGGTCGTTTCTCCCCATTTGCTAATGATCAAATGAGTTTCGACTTCCAATTCTTTCAGTTTCTCTAACAACCGAATACCATATATGGAGCCAGAACCTCCAGTAATCCCAATAACAATGCGCTTTTCTACCATAACATCTCCTCTTTTTCATAATTATTTATTCCTCATGTCTTATGCTTCAATATCGTAATCTTGCAGTTTGACCTGTTGCATATCAAGACGTTGAAATTCCCATGGTCGTGGATATGGAGCTGTTGCATCAATTCCTATTTTCGTTCCAATTCCATCATCAGTAATTGGATTTAGCTCATGGCCTCTGGCGTCCGGAATAAGAATCATATCCCGTTCTGGATCATGACGCGTAGCCAAAGCCCACTCAATATCCTCAGGATTATAGATATCAACGTCTTCATCTACGACGGTAACACGCCGTAATGGTGGAAATGCAGCTAACGTCGCCATAATTGCATTTTTTTGAACCCCTTCAATGCTTTTCTTAATTTGAACATTTGCATGATAAAACCCGCACCCACCATAGGATAAATGAACATCCTGTACATCAGGAACCATACTCGACACTTTTTGGTATACACTCGCTTCGGCCATTAGACCGACTGCATTATAAACCTCTTTTCCCGGCATTATCGTGTGAAAAATCGGTTTTTTTCTTCGCGTCACAGCTTTGACATTCACAACCCATCGGTCGCCTGCGGCAGCATAATATCCAGTAACTTCAGCAGCTGGTCCTTCGTTCTCTCGAATATGAGGTAATATTTCCCCTTCTATTACATACTGGGCATCTGCAATACCTTCAACATCGACCGTTTGTGAACGAATCAATTTCAATGGCTCCCCCAATAATTCTGATGCAACCCCTAATTCATCAGCATCTAAAGGGGCAGCACTACTCGGTGTAGTGGAAGCAAAATGAACAGCAAGGCCCACACCATTATTAATCGTAATTTCTAATGGTTTCCCTATTTTTTCAGCTCGTTCATAATAATCCCGTAAATGTCTCCCCATGTCCATGAGCATCGTCAGTCTATTTGGACCCGTAACCATCATTCGTTGAATGGAAGCATTTCGCACTCCAGTCTCCGGATCTTTAGCAATGAGCACACATGAGTCCAGATAAGGTCCGCCATCCTGAAGCCCATGCGTGGGAATAGGAATATCCTTCAATAAGTCATCTTGAGTGTCTACAATTATTTCGTTTGCTGGCCCTTTGTCAATGACTTCAGGGTCAATCGGCTTTTTACTCCACTTTTGGATTGCATCTGCAGTCAGGAATGGTAGCTGTCTTTCTTCTACATTGAAAATTTCGGCAATGACTTTCCGGTTCCAATATAATCCTGTTACTAGTGGAACATTCGAATTATGAAGCTTTTCAAAAAGAACAGCTTTTCCCCCATGAAATTTCGCTGCGATTCCTGCCATTTCATGTTTCATCTGAACCTCAGATTTTACGCGTACGAGCATGTCCTTTTTTTTCAGCAGCTCGATAATACCTTGTAAATCCGCAACATTTCTTTTTGCTAAATCGGATTGGTAGATTAGGTCATTGTATTTCCTTGATATCTCTGTATCTTTTTCTATAATTTTTGTCATTTCAGCCACCCCTATAACTTATATTACATTTCGCTTGTAAAACAATTTTCAACCGAGATTAAAAAATTATAAGAAAGCCTAGAACGGAGTCACAGTACAAAAAGTACGATTTGAGGGAAGATTGTTAATATAGCGATACAAATTACGTAAGCGACTACATATGGAACAATACCCATAAATATCTTTTCGACTGGTACCTCCTTTCTTAATCCTTTTACAACAAAAACATTTACTCCTACTGGTGGCGTGATGGCCCCCATACTCGTCACCATACATAAAATAACAGCAAACCAAACAGGGTCATATCCCAAAGTCATCGCCACAGGATAAAAGATAGGCAGTGAGATGATTAGAAAGCCCATTGCATCCATTAGCGCTCCACCAATCAGGTAGATGAATAGGATTGCTACCAGTATGAAGACCGGTGCAACATTTAACGATCCGACCCAATCAGCAACATTATAAGGTAATCGGGTTATTGTTAGGAAACGTCCAAAAAGCATCGCCCCTACGATTAACATCATCACCATCGCTGAAGATCGTAATGTACTCGATGTCGCAATGACCAAGTTCTTCCACGTCAATTTCCGCATGACCAAGGCGATGATTAACGCTCCAAACGCTCCGAATGCACCCGATTCAGTTGGCGTGAACCAACCAATAAATAAACCGCCTATTACAAAAACAAATAGAAGTAAAATTGGGATTACACCTGTTAACGACAGAAACCTCTCCTTGAGGGAGGCTTTAGGACCCGCCGGCCCAAGTTCAGGGTTTCGTTGACAAATGTAAATAACCGTCAGAAGAAATAAAACAGTTAACAAAATACCCGGTATTACACTCGCTAGAAAAAGATCTTTAATCGATTGTTCAGTTTGTAGGGCAATGACAATTAATACGGTACTCGGTGGAATAATAATTCCTAATGTCCCTCCGCCGGCCACACTTCCCGTACTTAACTTGTCATCGTATTTATATTTTTTCAATTCAGGTAATGCCATCGTTCCCATTGTGGCTGCTGTAGCTGAATTCGAACCAGAAATCGCCGCAAACCCTGCGCTTGCTACGATAGTTGTAGATGCCATTCCGCCCTTAAAATGTCCAACCCACTTATAAGCCGATTGAAACAGTTTCTCGGTTATTCCAGTTCGAAAGACAATTTCCCCCATAAGAATAAAGAGTGGAATAACGCTTAAACTATAGCTAGAAAGCTGAATCCACAAATCTGCCGTCAGTACACCGATTGCGGCTTTTGATGAAGTCATCATGTACAATCCGATAAACCCAACGACAAACATAGAAAAACTAATCGGCATTTTTAAGAGCATTAATACAAAAAGTAGAACAATCCCTAAAACTGCGATTAATGTGGGGCTCATTCAGAATCCCCCTTTTTTAGCTCCTTGATTAAATCAACAACTAGTGCAAATAGTAATCCGAAAAAACCTATTGATAACATAGTAACGAATGGATAATATGCAATAGCTAAAGATTCCGATACGAGATCACTTTGTTTTAAGTTTAAGGAGTATAAAAACAAGTAGTAAAAGACGACTGTGAAAAATACGATATTTATTAAATTCACTGTAATACTAACTACGGCTTGTAATTTCAATGGACACTTTTCCATTAATATATCCAGAACGACATGTCCTTTATGTCTTTGTGTATGTCCAACAGCAAATGCCGTTGTAAGGGCGGCAAGCCACCCTACAACTTCAACCGTTCCTATAAAAGGAACATAAAATTTTCTAATGATTGAATTTCCTACTATCAAGAACATCATAGAAAACAGTGATATACCGGCCATCGTTGCTAAAAAATTGTTTAGATATAAATCGAATTTGTCCAACTTCTCGACTACCGTTAGTCTTTTAGTAGGCGCTTTAGCTACTGCTTCCATTTATAAACACTCCTTTGTTCAATTCCTGCCAGGATTATTTAAATATACAGTAGTGCAAGATTACTCGTTACTATACTTCTCAATTAGCTCAAAAAGTCTTGCTTGATATTCCTTAGCGGGATAACCCTCTTTCTCCAATTTTTCGACATATTCGTTTTGTATTGGTGAAATTATTTCATCCCATTTTTTCCGTTCTTCTTCTGATAAGGAGATTATTTTAGTACCATGCTCGGTTTGACTCCATTCAATCGATTCCTGAACATTTGTATCATGATACTCGCCAGTGAAGATTGCCATTTCTTCACCCAACTCATCAATAATTGCCTGTACATCTTCAGGAAGTGAGTCCCATGTCTCCTTATTCATAACCGCAACAAATGTATTGACATGTAAAGGATAGTCCGTAATATGTCCAATCATTTCACCTAGATGAAAGTCTTTTAACGTCTCTCGAGAAGTAATATAACCATCAATAACGCCGGTTTGTAGTGACTCTGGTACATCTGATTGAGACATACCAACAGGTGAAGCACCCAATTTCGTCGCAATATCACTTAACGATCCCGAAATCCTTAATCTTTGACCACGCATGTCATCGATTGTTTCAATTTTCTTTTTAGTTTGGATATAAGACGGCTCTCCAGCAAATGCGGCAATAATCTTAAAATCATCAAAAGCTTCTGGCGGGTATTCTTGAATTAAATCATAAATTGTACGACTAGCTACGTAAGAATTCGGATAATCGGAAGGCAAATCCGAAATGGTTAATAAAGGAAAACGATTTGGTTCATAAGATGTGGCCGACATTCCAATATCGGCAATACCGTCCCTCACTCCGTCGTACATATTAGATGCTTCTAACAAAGTTCCTCCCGCGAAGAGGTCTACCTTAACTTTTCCATCTGTACGTTCAGTTAATTCTTTTGCCCATTTTTCCATTTGAACGCCTGGAAATGTATTTTCAGGAGCAAAAAATGCATAACTTAATTTAATTTCACCTGTGCCTCCATTCTTTCCGGAAGCATCCGTCTCCCCTCCACAACCCGTACAAATTAGACCTACAATTGTAATCAGAAGCAATAGATTATAGATTTTTTTCAACTGTTAGCCACCCCATAAACCTAGATTTTTTTAATTAAGTTAAATTTCTTCAAAAGCAAAAATATTCAACTTTGAAACAGAACCGTAAATACATGAATGCAAATCTTGCCAGAATGGTATCTGCTCTTCTAAACGAAAATTTTTCAGTCGATTAAAAAATTCATAGTTTGTAATAACAAAGTCTTCTACAAACAAGTTGGGTTGTTCAATTCCCTCATATACCGAAAAATTTTGTATCTGGAAGTCTTTGTACTGGTCTGTAATCTTTTCTGCAAGCTTCAAATACTGTTTCCTTTTTTCAGGTATGACCTTGTATTCTATGAAAACTTTAATTTTACTCAATAAAATCCCTCCAAAGTGAAAAGGAAGGAAGACCGCTTCTCTTTTGATTACGACTCTCCCTCCTGCTAACAATCATTATCTTTATTGTGCCAAATATCCTCCATCTACATTTAAGGAAGCTCCTGTAACAAAGGATGATTCATCCGAAGCCAGGAATAAAATGGCATTCGCAATTTCTGATGGGTCTCCTGCTCTTCCCATCGGTTGAGCATTAGCAGCTCCAGCCCAAAATTCTTCCAGACTCAAAGCACCTTGCGTATGCTCTTCCGTAATTTGATCCGTTTTCGTCGCACCTGGACAAACAGCATTTGCTCGAATACCTTCTTTTGCATACCGTGTCGCAAGCGATTTCGCCATTTGAACAGCACCTGCTTTTGTAATATTGTATAAGAAGGTGCTTTTACCCATCATTTCCTGTCCAACAAACGAGGAAATAGAACCGAGATTAATAATTGATCCTTTCTTTTGTTTCACCATATGGGGAATTACTGCTCTTGCACATAAATACATGCTTTTCAAGTTAATTGAAACGCAGCGATCAAAATCATCTGGCGTTACATCTTCAATATCTTCGATATAATGGATGCCCGCATTATTAACAAGAATATCAATTTTCCCATGTTGTTTGATAGCTGCGGTAATTAGTTGATTTACGGTTTCTTCTTTAGAGATATCACCTGCAATAATAATATGATTCTCTCTATCCCTAATTTCTTCCAGCAAATTTTCTAAGCGATTTCCATGTAAGTCATTTAAAACGAGCAAAGCACCTTGTTCTGCAAAATTCTTTGCTGTTGCTTTTCCAATTCCGCTACCCGCTCCAGTAATAATAGCAACCTTACCTACTAAACGTTTGTACGCATCGTTAGTCAATCTGTTCACTCCATATCAATTTTTTTAAATTAATCCAAGGGAAATTAACGTACTTTTTCTGCTAGTATTTCGTTAGACAATTAATCAATTTTGCTTTTTTGCTCACCTTACCTTTTCACTGATGTTATTAATCACATATCCCTATTGCTTCTTACTGTATTTAAATAAGAACTGCAGGTGCAACTAAGGTTTCTGTAGACTTTAACGGTGGAAGTACATCCGCCGGATTAAGTCCCATCGTCAATAATCCAGCTTGATCAGCTGCTGCATCCACGTTGGGTGGCATGATTGGTGCTGTAGCTGCATCTCTTATCATTCTTTCTAACGGTACTTTCTTCATTAGACCAGATGCTCCACATGCGATGGTTGCTGATTTTGCAGTATTGGCTACAGCTTGTCCAATTGTGTTTTTCGCGCGGATAAATGCATAAAATGTTTCAATTCCTGCTCCGTGTGTGTCACTATGCCACGCCGCATATTTCATCGCTAACTCTGCTGCATGTAATTCCGAGGCTATATTTCCAATTCTGCGTCTAATATCAGGGTGATATGCTTGAGGCTGTGCGTATCCCTTCGCCAAGCGACTAGTTAGGAAATCAGAAGCAAAATTCAAAATTCCTACACCGATCCCTAAGTAAACAGCGGCAAAACCACCAAATGACCAATTTGCACCTCTAATAATGAAATCGTTCAAAAACTCATCTGTTTGATGGAGCATCAATTCGTCAGGAACGAAGGTACCATCATATTCAACTGTATTACTTCTGGTTGCTCTCATCCCATGCATATCCCAAACGTCATGAATCGTTACACCCTCTGCCTTTCCTTTATCAATGGGTACTAAAAAGCCGATGCTCGCTTGTAGATTCGGATCTCCCTCTGGGTGTGCATATAAGAAAACGTAATCACTTGATTCAACCATCGAGCAAAATGCTTTCTTTCCATGAAGTGTATAACCCCCTTCTACTTTTCTGGCTTCTAATGATGGTGTATACGCGCTTGCCAATAGACTCGATGAGTTCGGTTCAGATACGGATGTACACATTAGCTTGCCATCTTCAATAGCCAGTTTTGCAATCTTCTTCTTTGTACTTGTAGGAATATCAGGGTGTTGCATAATGGATCCAGTTGCATTCGCATGCATATTGTATGAGTTCGCTGTAGAAGCACATCCCTGTGCAAGTTCAATTATAAAAGCTGAGTATCCCAAAAATCCGACGCCTAGACCGCCATACTCTTTCGGAATGGCAATACCAAACAGGCCAGACTCTTTTAATTTTTCATAGTTCTCTTCTGGAGCTGAACGATCCCGATCATGTTCGGCTGCTCTCGTGGCAAAATCTTGTGCCAACTCCTTACCAATACTAACCACTCTCTGTTGCTCTGCATTCAGTTCAATATTCATCATTACTCCTCCTTATTTTTAAATTAGCTACAAGTCAAGATTAAAGTTATCTTTCAACTTTTGAAGCATATCTTTCTCAACAACAAATTAATATTGAATATCGTTGAAAGCGTTTTCAATAATACTTGTAGAATGGTCCCACTTTAATGAAACAGTAGATCATGATGAGATATAATCTTAAGCGTTACATTAAACTGTTGGCATTCACCTTACAATATTGTCTGAACGCTTATTTACAATCACCTCCTGTAAATGTTTTAAGTATAGATAAATTCTAATTGTAATCGCCTATATAAACTATTAACCCATTAACATATTTTTCACATTTCCACCTATTCTAATTTTTCTAACTATAAATTCGACATCTCGAAATATTACCATAAAAACTTTTACAAAAAGTTCAGTCTAAAATTAAGCTTACAAAATACGGCTACTGATATTTTTTGTTAAGATTTTTCAAAGTCTATGGATTGGAATTATGTACTGATCGAACGGATAGCTAGTAATATAAACAAAAAAGCGACATACCGCTTAACATTAAACGACATGCCACCTTTGTTATAGTCAATACTATTTTAATAATTATTGAGTAAATTATTTTTCCACCGACAGACTCACCATAAGATTTATCAATTACGCCTCGGCGTAATTGCGTCCAGATTTTGAATCGAGCTTGCTCGATTAACTCCTTTCAAAATCTGTGACATCCGCCGGAGGCTTTATCTTCGTTCAGCGGGCGTTTGAACACCCGCTGAACAGGAAACCAAAACCGCATTCATCTCTCCACCTACAGAGGTGGGAGTCTTCTGCTGAATGAAGATAACACTTTCTTCCAAAGTCTTAAACTCTCGACAAAAGCGTTGCTCTGAATTGCAGTAACCTCTATCTGAGATTCTCAAATCAATAGGAGATAATAGACTTACTCTGATTTCGAGTCATTTTTTACTCAACCCAATAGCTATAAAGGCATGCACTTCTGTTAAGTCAACTTGTCATTTAGGTAATTTTAAAAAATGTTAAATTACATAAAGAACACCATTATATTAGAGAGCGCTTACATATTTCTGTAAGGTTTCTCGACATTGGATAAAAAATCCACCCTTTGTCTTTGATATAAGCTTTTTTTCCATCCAAATCTTCATGATCTTGTAAACAGTAATCCGAGTCAATCCTGTATAGTTGGATAATTGCTGCTGATTAAGAGGGATTTCACAACTATTGTATTTGCGACTTATTTCCAAAATAGAATTTGCCAATTGCTCTTCTACAGAAAGAGATTTATGTTGAATAATACCTCCGAGCAGTTTTAATTTGTCGATCATTGAATTATAAAATAGAGAACGGATTTCTTCATCGCCCATAACAAGATCTTGAAATTGTCGATCCGTGAAAGAATAGATAACAGAATTCTCCAAAGCTACCGCCGAATTTATATACGTTTTTTTTCCCATAGAATGTTCTCCAAATATTTGGCCACAATCTTGAATCTCAAGAATCCTTTCTCTTTCATCAAAAACTTTCATACTGATTTTTATTTTACCGTCAAACAATAAGTAGAAACCATCTCCCATTTGTCCTTGCTCATAGATGACTGTATTCTTTTTCACAAATATTCTTCTAGCCTCTTTTACATTAAACTGTGCCATGGAAATCCTCCTACCATTTTTATATTTCATTATAAGAAATCAAAACATTTTTTCAACGTTATTTCAGTTTGAATATTACGACTATTTTAAATCCATTTCAGTATACTCCTCCAATGTTTTAAGCTGCTCTGATTTTAAGCAATTAGATTATAGACATTCTCTGTTAACATAATAGTACGTTATTCTAATTCCTGCTATTGAAATTATCAATATTATCAAATAAAATGTTGAAAAGTGCTCTGATAGTTAATTGCTTAAATTACATCTATACGAATTGTTTACTAATTTATTGTAGAGGTGATAGGAAATGGATGACACAAATCATGCATGGGAAACTTTCATAGCAAAAGGGTATGGAAAACAAATGATTTTCAAAAAAAAGACTTTCTTGTATCATCAAGGTGAAATCGGAAACGGATTTTACTACCTTAAAAAAGGAATTGTAAAAATCAGCTTATTATCCAAGGAGGGAAGCGAAAGAGATATCGATTACGTAACACCCGGGAATTTACTAGGTGAACAAGGTTTTAATAATGGTCCCTATTTTACAACGGCTACTATTACAGTACCGTCTACACTTTACTTTTTTTCGAAACTAGAATTCGATCGACTGTGCGGGGAAATACCTGAAGCTGCAAACATCTTTATGGACTCTTTAATTAATAAAATCCGATTATTGGCAGATGCCACGACCATTTTAAATGCCCCTGCCGAATATCGACTTGCCCATTTTTTATATAAGCTTTACAAACAGGAAAATGAGCCTTCTCTATCGATTAACCAGGTCGCCCTTGCTAGATTTATAGGCACGTCACGAATTACCGTGTATAAGATACTAAATGAGTGGAAAGATGAAGGATTGATTGAACATCACAAAGGCAATCTACATTTATTGGATGTGAATAAGCTTAAAAGCATTTTTGAAGGTGCAATTCACCATCCAATTTCCTAGACATTTTTTCTAGAGCTAACGAAAGTGTAGGTCAATCCTCACTTCGGTTAGCTCTAGAAGTAGTTTATGAATGAATATAATAAGTAGTTTTTATAATTTGATTGAATCAAATCATAATCGTTAGATTTACTGCTCTCTCATTTCAAGGGTTTGTTTTTTCCTAAACGGATTCGGAATTCTATTGCTACCTTTGATACTCGCCTTGTCAAAGTCCCTTTCACTATGTTTACTGTCTATAAAAAAACTTCCATTCTAAGCGTAATACCCCTTACCATTTGCCAAATTTCGATTGACCTAAAAGACTTTTATTAATAATATATCAATAATTTGCAAGGAATTCTGTTGAATTATTAGTAACCATGGTACAAAATTGACCTCAAAGAGTAAGAGATTTTACATAGGGATACTTATTTGAAAATGCTGATGTGCTTTTTCAACAATCTCATGGGGTGCTAGTTTTTCTTTTATTGTTTCCCTTCCTTTAACAATAATTAATGCATCTCCTAGCAAGGTGATTCGTCCCTCTTCCATCACCCTAGAAAAAAAGTATTTCTTATTGAACTTGGATTGGACAGACGTCTCCGTAAGTACGCACACTGAATTTACATGATCGAACGTCCATTTATGCAAGGGTGTTTCAAATCGATACAAGATTTCCCAGCCCTCAACGCCTTCTTTTTGCAAATAGAAACACTTTTTCTCTTCGTCTTTTTTCACTCTGTACTTCCCGTCAGAATCGATCACTTCTTGCCCACTCATAGGTACTGGTATTCTAGGACATTTACCGCCAAACCCTACATCCACAAGATAATCCTTTTTATCTACGGGTACAATTAAGAATAAGTGTGCATTTTCCATCGCCCATACGCCATCACCAATATAAACGGTCCCCGCCATCAGATAAGGTTTAAATCCGAGATCCATTAACAAATGATAAAATAATCCATTCAACTCATAACAAACCCCGCCGCGTTGTGCGAGCACGATTTTTTGATAGATATCTTCTTTAGCTAAGGAAAGGGGTTTTTTATTGATGATATCTAGATTCTCAAAATGCACATTAAGAACATGACTCTTTTGTAGATGGGTTAAATACTCAATCGTTAATTCATTTTCCTGCACGGCTTGAATACGCTCTAAATATTTTCTAATGTCCATATTTATCACCTACTAATCGTTATAAAATCTAACCCTGAAAATACAGTGCCTACTTTACCTGACTCACAATATGTTCTAATTCTATCAAATAACACTTTCTCTTTTCATAAGCATATTTCACAATACTGAATGGATAAAGTATCATACTTACATTCAATCACTACTGCTACATATATAAACTGAATTCCGATGATAAAATAATGTTTTCTTCTATCTATCGATAGCTAATACCCATTTGTAAAAAAGAGCAGAACCAGTCGTAAGTTGGTTCTGCTCTTGTTCTTTATTCCCGTTCCTAATCCCTTCTCAATCTTATAAAAAGAGTACCGTAGACACATAGACAACCACCGTCACGGTCAAACTGCTTAAGATGGTTGTAAATAACACCGTTTGGGCAGCTAAATCCGGTTTGACATCATATTCCAAGGCCAGTGTTGAACTATTTCTGGACGTGGGAAAGGAACTGGCGATAAAGAGGGACTGTGCCACTACGCCATCCAAGCCAAATAGATAGATGAAAAGCAAGGATACTGCCGGACCGATAATCAATCTCCCAAAGCTCGTGAGGATGACCATTTTATTGATCATCGCCTTCAATTGGATTTGCGCCAATTGTGCACCTAATAATAGAAGGGCAATCGCTAAAAAGGCATCGGAAAGATGTTCAATCGGTAGCCAGATGAATGAAGGAATAGGGACATTGAACCCATTTAACAAGCTACCTAGGATGAGTGCGTGGATGATGGGTAACCTTAGCAACTCCCGAAGAATTTCCAATCCCGATTTCGTTGCAGCGATCAAATTATATAAACCATATGTATACGTCAACACGTTTTGAAAGATCATTACAATGATTTGGATGGAGATGCCTAATGGATTCGCATGGAAGATAAGCTGACTGACGGGAATCCCGTAATTCCCAGAGTTCATTAACGAAAAGCCATTTTTAAAAACAGTGGCATCCCCTTTTTCCAAATTCAGTAGTTTACAGACGAGCGAAGCCATGACCATTAAACCCAAAGAAAAGACGATCAAATAGCCGATGATTTGCATCAACACTTGCATTTCAATTTCCGTCTTGTACACATTGATAAAAACAGCAGCCGGCATTAAACAATAGGTAATCAAATTGGAAATCGCCCTCAAATTGAACGCGAATTTCCTTTGCAAAGCTCCCCCAATTACGATCAGAATTAAAATTGGCGTAATGATTTGTAAAAAAATGAGTCCTAAAAATGTGATGATACTCTCCCCCTGGCCATGCAAAATCTGCTATCTTTGGGCAGTTGTGCAACTTATCTCTTTGCTTTATGCACCTTCAACTGTTTCCCTTTTACCGTTTTCGATTTCATTTCTTTCAGCACAAGCTCCCCTTTACCATTTAAAATATCGATAAACGTCTCCGTATCCTGAATTTTAATGATACCGATATCTTCACCAGTTACACCTGGAATGCTTGTAATCGTACCGACAAAGTCCAGCGCTCTTAGTTTTTTCTTTTTTCCTCCATTGAAATAGAGTTTCAATATATTCCGGTTTAACTCAACACTTTTATCCTTTTTCAACTTAGGCCGCATTTCCATTTTCTCAATGAACGCAGCTTTTGCTTCATTGACCGATTGTTGTGAAGGTGCATTCCGGTGTTGGATTTTAAAACCGATTGCGGCTTCGATATCCGCCAAGAACTTATCTTCAAATGGGGTGACGAATGAAATCGCTTTG
This sequence comes from Sporosarcina sp. ACRSM, assembly GCF_022346545.1. Lineage (GTDB taxonomy): Bacteria > Bacillota > Bacilli > Bacillales_A > Planococcaceae > Sporosarcina. Next base: position 190,938 of record NZ_JAKRNU010000006.1, read on the forward strand.
CCTCTCTTGCCAGCTCGTCCCGTTCTTCCAACCCGATGGACATAGCTTTCTTTCTCCAAAGGGAGGTCATAGTTAATGACATGTGAAATGCTGTCGATATCAATGCCGCGTGCCGCGACATCGGTTGCCACCAAGTAGCGAAACTCGCCACGCTTGAAAGCATCCATTACATCGAAGCGGACTTCCTGCGACATGCCGCCGTGCAATTGATCGCATGTGTAAAATAAGTTTTCCAGCTGTTCTGTCACGCGATCCACTTGTTCTTTTGTTCTGCAAAAAATAATGCAGCTGTCAGGATTTTCAACGACCGTCACATCGCGTAGCAACTCGAATTTCTGCTGTTCTTTCACGATGAAAAGAGAATGTTCAATTCGATCGGTCAATGTGACGGTGGAAGCTATTTCAATCCGTGTCGGTTCCTTCATATACTGTTGGGATAGTTTTTCGATATTTTCTGGTAGCGTTGCTGAAAAAAGCATTGTCATCCGCTTTTCAGGCAAACGATGGATAATTGCTTCCACCTGCTCGATGAAGCCCATATTGAGCATTTCATCCGCTTCATCCAATACGAGATAGTTAATCTGATCGAGCACGAGTGTACCACGTTCAATATGGTCCAATACACGCCCCGGTGTACCGACGACAATATGACATTTTTGTTTTAATTCTTCTTTTTGATAAGCAAAAGGATGCTTTCCATAGACGGCTGCGGCTTTAACGCGCTTAAAACGACCAATATTTTGCATATCCTGTTTGACTTGGTCCGCTAATTCACGAGTCGGTGTTAAAATGAGCGCCTGTGGCTTATTTTCTTCCCACTTCACCAGTTGGCAAATCGGTATCCCAAAGGCCGCTGTTTTTCCGCTTCCTGTTTGCGATCGGACGACCAAGTCTTGGCGATTTAAGGCGACAGGAATCACTTGTTCCTGTACGTCTGTCGGCGAAGTATAGCCAAGCCCCTCCAACGCCTTTAGTATTTCTTGACTCAATTGATATTGTTCGAATTTCATCATTTTCAACCTCACATTCTTCCCTTATTATCGCATGAATCACTGCATCTATCCTTTTATTGAAAATTGAATTTTTACTCTAACGTTAAAAGCCCAATTCCTAAGAAAGGAACCAGGCTCTTTTCATTTCAAGGATTTTTTCTCATTTGCAAATTGTTCTTTCATCGACTTGAGTTCCTGCTCATCGACTTGGGTGAAAGAACACCATCCATGTTGAAATTGTAAATCGAATAACTTCCGTTGTTGTTGATAACTCTCCTTCAACATAACGGTATAGAGAGAAAATAACTGTTCATGGCTAACATTTTCCATCGCCTGCAAATAGGAGTTGCAAATCATTTTTTCAGTTGCACGGGCCATATGGATCATATCATAATCGGTGATGGCCGCCTTTTTCGAAAGCTCGGTTTTCGGATTCTCAATTTTTTTGTTCGATGCCATTAGCCTTTCCCTCCCGCTTCATCAATAAAAGCAATCAGGCTATCTACGTGTTTCAAATGCATTTTGCCCGCTTCTTCGATTTGACTTTTTATATCGGGAAGTTGACAATTTTGTGCAGCTTGTCGAAATTGTTTCACTGCATGCAAATTCGAACGAAGGATATCCTGTAAAAAAGCGGCATCTCTTACAGATACAACTTTAGGGAGTGCATACAGGAATTTTTCATGTGGGACACTTTGCGATGCTGGTGGTTCCGATTGACTTTCCGAATCCGCCTCGCCGGATGAAGTTGTTTGTTGTTCCGACGATTGTTCAGGCGGTTTTTCCGGTGGTTTTTCCGAAGATTGTTCAGGCGGTTGCTCAGATTGCTCGGGCTTTTTCTCTTGTTGTTGCTGTTCCCGGTTTTGTTTTAATTGAGATTCCATTTGCTCCAATTGTAGTTGCAACTGCTTGAGTTGTTGCAGCTGTTGTAATTGTTGAATTTGTTGTTGCAGATCATCTTGTTGCTCCACTATTTTTGGCTCCTTCCACGGTTTACGTTTAGTATGAAGCCATTAGTCAAACCTATACAGGAGCGTTTGATTTTTCCTGCTAAAACTGAAACATAACCTGTTCAACAAATTTGTTCCATTACTTGAAACTGGAACTTCCGTTCATCTATCTGATTTCCCTTCACGTATGTACGCTCCACAAAAGTAACAGATTGATTCGAATCGATGAGCAATACAGTGGAGGAACGCGTCCCATAATACGGCAGTTTGATAAATTGCGAAGACAATTGCCGCTCCAGCTCAAGTCCGATGCCTGTGTCCGGTAGCTCTTCATCCGGCACCGGCGTTTCATCAGAAAGCACCTCAAAAAGTGAGTCCGTCTCCAATTCTTCTTGTTGTACTACATATTTACGCAATCGCGTCTTTCCTTTCACCACTTTAGGCCATGGTGTATTGAGCAAATGATTGCTTAAACCATGCGTTCCTGCTGGAATTCCGATTATCCCATCGTGTCGATTTGAAAAATAAACTAATTCCCCCAAGCGGCCCGCAATAAGATTAAAGCCTGCGTATTGGTCTTTCGCTTTTTCCAGCATTTCCATAAATTCTATTGTCGTTCCATCAGCCGCCAAGAAATTGCGAATGATATCTCCGCGAGATTTTTTATTGATGCTCTCTTCTCCCGGTTCCCGATAATTTGTCAGTGCGGCAAAACGACCGGTCTTCGTGATTCCAAGCCAAGTGCCCAGCCGTGATAAATCTCGTCCTGCTAAAATGGCTGGGTTGTCTTCCCAAAAATGCGCTTGTGCTGTCGGACGTTCATAAAACTCATCCCGATTCGCAACGACGATTAACGGATAATTCGGATGTTCATGATAATGAAAAGTGATCAAACACATTTCGCATTCCCCTTTTTCTTCTATTATACATGGGCAGGGTCACATCATGACGACGAGGAGCCTGCAGAATGATGATAAAACGTATAATTATTTTTCCCACGCTTTTTCGTTTCGTACATGGCCATATCTGCATACTTGACCAGTGTCTCCTCGTCAGACGCATCTTTCGGAAACAGCGCCACACCTATACTGGTCGTAATCTCGATCGTCTGCCCCTCCAGATGGAACGGGGATGTGATGCAGTCGATGACTTGCTTCACAATGTTCTCCGCTTTTTGTTCGGATGTGTTATTAAGGATGATGGTAAACTCATCCCCTCCATTTCTTGCAACGAAATGCTTCTGATCGAGACATTGTTTTAACCTTTCTGCAACACTTTTCAGTAGCAGATCTCCGATGGAATGACCCATGGAATCGTTGATTTTTTTAAAATGATCCAAGTCTAAAAATAGAACGGCCACTTCAGCATGCCCCTTCTTTGCTTCCTCTAAAGACCTGCGAAGTGATTCCTCGAAAAAACGACGATTCGGTAAACCGGTGAGTGTATCATGATAAGCTAACTGCCGAATGTTTTCTTCAGTCTGCTTGAGAGGCGTAATATCCCGGGCATAAATCGTGTATAATGACGAACCTGCTTTTTTAATTTTAGTGACAGTCAACTCGAGCGGAATTGTACTGCGATCTTGCCTAACACCTGTGACTTCCAGACGTTCATCACAAATCATCTTTCCTTCAATCGCCTTGAAGGTAAAAGTCTGCTCTCCATTTTTCATGGATGATGGTAGCAATAATGTCTTTTCCAGTTGCTGACCGATCATCTCTTCTCTAGCATAACCGAATACCGTTTTCACAGCCGGATTACACTCCATAATTTCTCCATATTGATCAATAATGATGACGCAATCCAAAACCGATTCAAGAATCGCTCCTTTAAAGGTAATTTCATCTTCCCATTTTTGATCCGATATAAATGATATGACAAGAAAAACACCGAGAATGATGAGCGCACCGATTGTAACCGGTATGACTATCGTTTGTGAATTGAGCATATATGCTCCTACTTGGAATGGCCGGTAACCGGTAAATGTTGTCGCTGTCATCGCCGTATAATGAGTACCGACGATCGCCATAGCCATAACAACACTCGAAATGACTTTCGCACTGTTCCTTATACGTTTTCCACTTTCACTAGATCGGAACGCAAGTAAAAGGGCAATGCTCGATACGACGATCGAAAAGCTAATTGAAAACGTCAAAGGTAGCATTTGATAATGAATGAATAGTTCTTTTATCGCAGCCATTCCAACTAAATGCATGCCGCTGATGCCGATTCCGAGAATAATGCCTCCTGTAAATAATCTTACAAGATTCGCTTCCGAAAGACTGATCAAGGAAAGACACCAGAAAGAGGCGGCAATTGCGATGATGACGGACAAGCTCACTAGATAAAAGTCATAGTGAATCAGAACGGGTAATTGAAATGCAAGCATTGCTATAAAATGCATCGCCCATATCCCAAGCCCCATGGCGAGCGACCCACCAGTGAGCCAGAATAGCTTACGTCTCCCTGCCGAAAGAAATACCCTTCGTACCGTATCCAATCCACTAAATGATGCCAGAAATGCAATGATAAAAGATAATAGGATGAGCGTACTATCATGAGTTCCATGCATCTATCTTACACCTCACCGAAATCTGATTAGTCCTACTATTTTACCATATAGATTCATAATCCGTCTAAAATGACATGTCGAAATCTATAATTTTATGTAGGTTCAAAAACAGCCCCTACCGCTTCGTCATATAGGAACTGTCTTTTATTTCATATATCCTTTTAATTTTCACAATGAATTTCGACATAATTGGACATTTTTTCATATAGGTGGACAAATTACGTGATTGCAAAGGTGAATTGCGCTATGATGGAGGAAAGCTAACTATTTCAATGATAAGGAGTCGATCCGATGATCAGTCCACATTTAGCAGATGCACTCAATCGTCAGATGAATAACGAGTTTGAAGCGGCCCAATCGTATATGGCAATGGCTGCCTACTGTGAACACAATAGCTACAGCGGCTTCGCCAATTTCTATTTGCAACAAGCAGAAGAAGAACGATTTCATGGGATGAAAATTTACAACTATTTGAATGACCGTGGAATCCATGCTAAATTTTCTGCTACGAGTCAACCTAAAATTGATTTCGAATCGATTTTGGATACATTCGAGTCCGCCTTGCACCAAGAAAAAAATGTGACAAGAAGCTTCTACGAACTAACGGATTTGGCTTGGGAAGAGAAAGAGCATGCCACGATTTCCTTCTTGAGATGGTTCTTGGACGAGCAAGTGGAAGAGGAAGCTTCCTTCGATACCCATATCGAATATTTGAAGCGAATCGGTGAAGATAAGAATGCGTTGTTCATTTATGAAAAAGAACTTGGTCAACGTAAGTTTTCGGCAGAAGCTGGCGAGTGATTTGCACTTGTATCAGGAGTGGAGTAATTGAATTGTTGACAATAAAAGAAGTTGCACCTGAGGGGAAAACGTCGGCTAGTTTTCTAATTGCGTTGTTTCCTATCGCAGTGACATTGTCTACTTTTTTATTATATTGTTTCCTTTCACACGGGCGTTGTTTAATTGATTGGATATAATATTTTTCTTCATACACAGCAAAATAAAAAAGCAAAATCGACTCTATAAAAAGGTCGATTTTGCTTTTTTATCATTTCCAGTATAAAAACACCACTTAAAATTAAAAGGATTCCGACTATTTGTGTAGAAGTAAGGAATAACTGTATCTTTTTGCAAAGGGGGTTATTGGATGTTTCCATTCAGAAGAAATAAATTAGTGCCAACGAGGACAAGTAAATTGTATTATCGCTATTCCCTAACATCATCGACAAAAGAAGATATGGATCAAATGTCCATGATCCTTGAGACATTATGTCAACCGTTTGAAAAAGAACTGGTTTTTTTATGTATCGGAACAGACCGATCTACAGGAGATGCGTTCGGTCCTTTAGTAGGCACTACCCTAATGGAGAATCAATGTCCCTATCCTGTCTTTGGTACCATCGCAGAACCCGTCCATGCATTGAATTTGAACTCGGTTCTCAAAGAAATCCATCGGCGCTTTTCACACCCCGCCATCATCAGTTTAGATGCTTGCTTAGGAGAACATCATGAAATCGGTTCAATTTTATTAAAAGATGGACCGCTTATTCCTGGATATGCCATCCATAACCCGTTACCGGAAGTCGGAATTTATCATTTGAAAGGGGTTGTGAATTATTTGGATCCCCATTTCCCCGCGAGTTCTCTCAATCATACACGATTGGATACGGTCATGAATCTTTCGAAGATCGCATCCACCGTCATTTTAAATGCTGTTAAACACGGCGCAACGACAAAAATGACGATAAATCCATAATGATTCATCGCCATTTTAAAGTTATGCGATTGTGATGACGCCTAATAGAAGTGCGGCAAGTGTCATGACAACAACTGTTCCGAATGCCCATTTGACTGCGAAGCGTTGTAAATCGCCGAATTCTGTTCCGACTAAGCCGATCAATAAATGTGCCGCTGCGACTAATGGGCTCAATACGTGGATCGGTTGGCCGATCAATGATGCACGTCCAATTTCAACTGCACTCACACCATATGCTTCAGCAGCTTGTGCGAGGATAGGCAAAACACCGAAGTAAAAAGCGTTATTGGACATAAAGAACGTGAACGGTGCACTGATGAACGCGACAAGAACTGCCAAATAAGGTCCTAATGCATCCGGGATAATGATGACTAATGTTTGAGCCATTGCGTCAATCATTTCCGTACCCGCCATGATCCCAGAGAAGATTCCCGCAGCGATAACGATCGAGACAACCGCCAATGCATTTTTGGAATGCACCGCGATACGCTCTTGCTGTAGTTTCAATTCCGGATAGTTGACGAGCAAAGCAATTCCAAAGAAAATCATGAAGAGGATTGCCAATGACATAAAGTCGATAATTAAGCAGGCCATCAATACAATCGTTAAGAACAAGTTGAACCAAACTAATTTTGGACGCTTATAGTCAGCGGACCCAGCAGCAGCTGTTGCTGCTAATTGAAGATCTGCCTCCGACTTGGAAACAGGTTCAAGTTCCACAACACCCAATCTTTTCCGTTCCATTTTCCCTAGCAAAAATGCTGCAACCAGCACCCAAATCAAGCCGAACCCCATGACAGGAATCATCGGAATGAACAGTTCCGAAGAGTCAAGTCCTAGTGATGCCATCGCCATTGCAGATGCACCGCCCCATGGTGTCATATTCATAACACCCATCGATAACATCGCGACAGTCGCCAACACGAGACGATTCATCCCAAGACGTTTATAAAGTGGCAATAATGCGGAACACGTGATGATATAAGTTGTCGTTCCATCCCCATCTAAGGCAACCATCATGGAAAGGACAGCCGTCCCAAGAACAATTTTTAATGGATCGCCTTTCACTACTTGCAAAATCTTAGCGATTAAAGGATCAAACAGCCCCGTATCAATCATAATCCCGAAGTAAAGAATCGCAAACAAGATCATGATGGCCGTCATGGCGACTTTCTCGACACCCGCCTGCATCATCGGCCCCAATTCAGTTAAGAATCCACCGAGAATACCAAATACGATCGGTACGACCATAATCGCAACCAATGCCGACATTCGCTTCGACATGATCAAATACATAAAGACTGCAACCATTGAAAATCCTAATATTGCTAACATCTTATATCCCCCTTTTGTTTCTATGTAGGTTGTAAACTTATTTCAAAGGTGTCCGAAAACTACTTATTTCTTCTGCTTTTGCAACTGCATTCCGGTGACACCGCTTACAAGTTGGAATAATCGTAACAAGAATTTTTTAAGAGGAATAGTTTAAAAGCGTAATGTTTGTTTTAATCGTTTTTATCATTGTTTCCATATTTTTTATAGCCATTTTCAAAGGAGATGGAAAAAATCCCGCGTTGCCTCTCATACGCAACGCGGGATGTCATTTGACAGTTCTTTTGTATTTTCTTTCCGGTCTTCCAACATTGCCATAGAAGATTTCAACTTCCATTTCTTCAAGCGAAACCAAGTATTCCAAATACCGTCGCATCGTTGAATAACTGATGCCTACTTGACGACTGAGTTCGTCCGCACTTAAGCTGCCCTGCATCTCCTGAACCGTGGCTCTCACCAATTTCAATGTATGTTTGTCGATTCCTTTCGGATAGGTCTCCTTTGGTACTTCTTCAATCAGGGCTGATTGTTGATTTTTTCGGAAATAGACATCGATTTTATCCTGATTCACAACTTGTTCCTGATGCAATTGTCCTCTAACGATTTCATATTCCTTCAATGTTGCGATCAGCTTGTCTACAATGATCGGTTTAACTAAATATCCGAAAGCGCCGCCCCGTATCGCTTCACTCACAGTCTCCGTATCATTCGCCGCCGTGATGAGAATGACATCGATCCCCCGGTACTGTTTCCGGATCTCCCGGAGGAGGTCAATGCCGTTCATATCCGGCAGAAAAACATCGAGTAACAGCAATTGAGGTTGAATGACTTTCAACAACTGCAAAGCCTGTTCTCCGGAACTTGCAGTTGCAACGACGCGAAAACGCTCCATTTGATCCGTAAATTGCTTATAGATATTTGCCGCATCCGCATCATCTTCTATAATGAGGACGCTTATCGTTTCTTCATGCATGAAAACTACTCCTTTACTGATCTTGCGGAATCACAATTGTAAACCTCGCTCCGCCTAACTCACTTTTATCCACATACATTTGACCATTCAAGGCGCTCAGTGCATTTTTGGCAATGGCTAACCCAATGCCATGGTCTCCTTCACTCTTCGTCGTATAGCCTTCTTCAAATATTACTTCCGTCATCTTCTCAGGTATCCCTGCCCCATTATCTTCAATGTCAAAGATGATTTCCTTTCCTAAATCTGTAAAGGATACATACACTTTCCCTTCGCTATGATTCTTTTTCCGAGCAGCTTCCATCGCATTATCAATGACATTCCCGATAATTGGAACGAAATGGTTGGATCTCGTCATTTCCAGTTCGCTGCTCAAATGACTTTCCGGATCGATGACCAACTGGACTTGCAATTCTTTGGAACGATTCACTTTTCCAAGTAGACACGCCGCAATCAACGGATCTTTTACAGATGACATTAAAAATGAAATGATATCTTGCCGCTCACTCACTTCAGAAGAAACAATGCTTATCGCGCGATCATATTGTTTCAAGACGAGTAATCCATAAATCGTGTTCAGCTTATTCAAAAACTCATGATTTTGCGCCCGCATATTCTCGGAAAAATTCTTGATTTTAGAAAACTCTTCCGTCAATTGCTCGATTTCGGAAACGGTTCTGATCGTTAAGACAATCCCTCCGACTTCTTCTTTTTTTATGATCGGAGAGGCATCCACAACATATAACTGCTGGTCTAGCAGTAATTTCTGATTATAAGTACTTTCCTTCTTATCGACGACTTGATCGATGGTAGTCGTCAATTGTCGATGATGGATCGTCATTCCGACCGACAGGTGTTGATTGCCGAATAATTCCCTGGCCCGTTTATTCATCGATGTGATTTGCTTGCTATTGTTGACAGTAATGGTCGCATCACGGATCGATTCCAACGTCGCTTCCTTCTCTTTGAATAGATAAGAAATTTCTTCAGGCTCCAATCCGAAAGTAAGCTTTTTCAAGCGCCTTGCGATCAAGATGGCACCACCGATTCCAAAAACAAGCGGGATGATGGACAATTGAAAAATATGTTTGCGGTAATCGAGCACTTGCTTTTCAAGCCGATCGACAAGGAAACCTACAGATGAAACACCGATCACTTCCCCTTTTTCATTCCAAATAGGGGCCTTCGCCTTGATGGCCGGACCGGAAACCCCATTTCCCCGGTAAATGATCGATCGATGTTCTTCCAAGACGGCTTTATTACTCGTCATTGTCGGTTCACCAATATTTTCCGGATTTGGATGCGAATAGCGGACGCCTTTGTCATTGGCGACGGTCACATAGTCTGCGCCCGTCGTATGGCGGATTGTTTCAGAAATGGTTTGGATGACTTCAGATGGCTGTTCATCTTGAAACGCCTGGATAATGTCTTTGTTTTGTGCCGTTAATTTGGCAACAGTGAGTGCTTGTTCGCCCATATAACTCTCAACAATATCATCAAGCATGGTGGAAAATAATACGGTGATTAACAAAGAGCTAATAAAGATGACGAGGACGATCAGAATCGTTAGTTGGGTTAATAAAGTGATGTTCTTTCTTTTTCCTAAAACACCCATATGTTCAATTTCGCCTCCGTCTAATTGTGCCAAAAAGTATCTAATCATTATAGCCCGATAATACAGATTGTTCAATGGACGGTATAATACGCCTCGCCATATTGATTGCACTCGTGAAGGGTTTGCTTGCACTCGAACTACATTTGATTGCATTCGTGGATTGTTTGGTTGCACTTATTGCCAAGTTGATTGCATCGCAGGACTTTAGACTCAATAAAAAAAGCGATAAACCTCAAAGGTTATCGCACTCTGTTGACCAGCAATATTATTTTTTACTCCAAATCCGTCGGTTCAATGTGAACTCTTCGATAATATCGAAATACAATCTGAAATCATTGTAGATTTGCTCCAATGTTTTCTCGTCGTTGTTTTCAAAAAACTTTCCATCAAAATGGTTTTTATTCGTTTCTGTAAAGAGATACATTTTTGACCTGACAAAAGCGATTTTAATAGGGCCCTTTGCACGGCGATTGAATTCCATAATTTTATCCATCAAGTTGGAAGATAAAATATAGCGGGCTTCGATATCGTTTGTCGTCATCGTTTGGAATGTCTTATTGAATTCCATATCTTCCATATCAATGGTCATGATCCCATCCATACGAAGTCGCCATTTATCTTTTCCGAGTAATTGCTTCCGAACAAGAAACGTCTGTCCCCTAAAATCTTTATGGAAATCTGCGATGAAAACGATGCCTTTAAAAACTTTTTTCATTTTTTTGCGTTTCTTCCCATCGTTGTCTTTATACTCTACTTCACGTTTCAAGTCAATTTCGGAGAATTCAAATGTCGTCAGCCCGATTTTACCACTCGTATAATCTTCCCCACTCATATGTGTAAAATCCCCGACGAGTTTACTTCTTCGGATATTGAGGCTCCCAATTCTCCTGCCAGGTTGAAAAGAAGCCCGATATTCATAATCAGATTCCTCTGGAGGCGGTGTAATATTCTTGAATAATGAAGTGATCAGTCCGCCTACGAGACGATGTGAATAGTTTCGTCTGAATTCCATAACGCCCCGCAAGCTCAAGCCGAGCAATACGCACATGCCAAAAAAAGCAACGGCCAGCAGTGAGCCTACAACCATTGAAGACTGGTTGAATAATAGACTGAGGAAGAAAAGCCCCCATAACACTAGCCCGATCAACACATTGCGTAACAGTTTCCGCTGCGCCTTCTTTCTGAATTGCTGAGATTCTTTCAGTGCAGGTTGTAAAGATGGCAAGATTGTTTCAAATGACGGGAACATTTATTTACTCCCCCCTCAATCTGCCGCGTAAATCGATATCCTGCCTTTTTTCTTCCGTCGCTTTGAACATTTCGGCTTTTTTGAAGCCCATGATCGAACCAAGAATATTTGTAGGAAATTGTCCAAGCTTCGTGTTGAATTTGTAGACATTCGCATTATAGCTTCGACGGCTTGCGGACAATTTCTCCTCGATATCCGTAATAGCCTTCGTCAAATCTTTGTAGATTTCAGAAGCTTTCAACTCGGGATATCTTTCGACTTGAACACGCATTCTCGATTCAAGCCCTTCCACTTCATTGGCGGCGGCAATTTTTTCATCAGGACTCATCGTACGATAACCTGAACGGATTTTTGCCAGTTCCGTATGCGTCTTTCTTTCGTGTTCATTATAAGATGCAACGGCATCTGCTAATTTCGTCAATTGGTCAAATCGTTGCTCCAAGTAAGCATCAATCGCCCGAAAGGCTTCCTCCACCCGATTTCGAAGTGAAACAAAGCGGTTATAGATCCCGCCAATAATCAGTACGACGAGAACAATAGCTGCAAGTATCATCCCTGCCGGTGTCAATAAAAATTGAATGATCGGTTCCATTGAATCACGCTCCTCTAGTTGATATATGTATATTTACGGGAGTGAGCACGGAGAGTTTCATCTTTAGACAGATTCCGGTAAATTAAGGCAAATGGATTACGGGACATTCGTTGCATCCTTCCATTGCATTTCACTTCCAAACTTAGTCATTTTTAACGATGAAAAAGGCATACCGTCCTCGTTACTTCGGATGGTATGCCTTTATTTTTACTTTATTACCCGATTTCTTCTGAATTTATCCGCAATGCCCTAAAATCACTTCCAGATGGATTTTGGAATAAGCGGATGTCAAACTCGGGTGCTACGGCAAATAGATGGTCAAAAATGTCCGCTTGCACCGTTTCGTATACAGCCCACTGCACACTATTGGCGAATGCATATATTTCGATTGGCAAGCCGTTTTCGTTGGGCGCCAACTGTCTTACCATGAGGGTCATTTCCTGATTGATCCCCGGATGATTTTGTAGATAACGGCTGATATAGGCCCTAAAGACACCAATATTTGTAAGAGCCCTACCATTCACCCGATTGGTTTGGTTAATTTTGTTTTTGCTATTGTACGTCACAATTTCTTTTTCTCGCTCGATGATATAGTCTGACAGGAAGTGGATGTGTTTAAATTTCTCGATCATCTCTTCGGTACAAAACGAAATACTCGTTGTATCGACAAATAATGATCGTTTTATCCGCCTCCCTCCAGAGGCTTGCATCCCTCTCCAGTTTATAAAAGATTCGGATATCAGGGCATAGCTTGGAAGCATCGTAATCGTTTTATCGAAGTTTTGCACCTTGACTGTATTTAAAGAGATATCCAAAACATCTCCATTCGCTCCGTAATTCGGCACTTCAATCCAGTCCCCTACGCGCACCATATCATTGGCAGTCAACTGAACCCCTGCGACAAGGCCTAGTAATGAATCTTTAAAAACCAACATCAGTACAGCTGAGAGAGCACCAATCCCGCTTAGAAGGAGAAGTGGACTCTTCCCCATCAAATTTGCGATCACCAGGATGCTCCCAAATAGCACAACGATAATTTTAATAACTTGTATATATCCTTTAACGGGCTTGATCTTGGAAATTTCATAAGTTTGATAAATATCATTCATCGCATTCAAAAGGCTATTGATAACGATCAATCCCATAATGGTCAAATAAGCAATCGCACCCTTTTCAATCGCATTATGATAAGTCGGGAATGCGGAAGCAAAGTGATAAATAATAATAGCGGGAACAATATGAGAAAGCTTATGAAAAACTTTTCGCTCCAATAGCATATTATCCCACTGGTATTTTGTATTTTTTACGATTTTCGTAATCATCCGGATGACGACCTGTTTTGTGATAAAATTTGCCATAACACAAATAAGTATTATAAAAAGAAGCATAATTAGAATCGAAAGATAACCAGCTAAGGTTGGATCCATTTCAAATTTCAGCAGCTGGTTGCGAATGAACTTCATCTAGATAACCTCCATTATTGTTAGCGCATTATCCTGCCCTAAATTGTAACATATAGAGTGGGATAACTTGATTATATCCATCAATCAGGAACTTCCCTTATTTACGTCCATATATGCACTAGATTTCACTTCCTTGCAATAAAAAAGTTGAATTGTCTAGTAAATGTAGATGTTGAATACAATTAACGTTGCGAATGCTACCGCAAACATCAATGATTCGAAAACTGCCACTAGCCCCCCTCTCTTTCGGGGATGGGCCGACCACCCTTGAGTCACCTATTCTATTGAAGCCTCGTTATACCACCCAAGTGTTCTGTCCTCCTATTACTTAGCCCTTTTTATATGGATTCTGATTTGTACTTGCTGATTTATCTTGTCATATTACCGCATTTCCTGTCTATCTATCTGTTGATTCTTTACTTTTCCAACTTCCTACAGCTGGAAAAACTAGCTGTTATTTTCTATCTTTATAAGGATAAAGTAAATTTCCTATTATTCTGAAAAAACATCTTGTTTATTGGAAGAAGATTTGGTATCTTGAATATGTGTTCTATATCAAGGTTCAAATTTTTGCTCTGTTTTACCTAATTGGTGAAAGCGATTTCAACGGATTGGAGGTTAACTGATCTTTAGAACACAATACAAGGGACATGCAGTTAGTGTTTCATTCATTTTCAACATTAAGGGGGAATGCAAAATGAGTGTGAAAATTGACGAAGAAGTAACTTTTGAAAGTTCGAGCCATGACCGAAACAACGAGTCATCCGCTTTGCAAGAGGGCCCGGCCGCCTTGGATTATGAAAAGCTGATCAATACACCTGAATTTAAAAAGTTAAGTAAACGAAAAAATGGATTTTTACTTTCTTATACGATTTTTTTTACTGCTATCTATGCTTTGTTGCCAATTCTTACATCTTATACGACCATCCTTGAGAACAGAGCGATCGGGATGATCACATGGACTTGGATCTACTCTTTCGGCATATTCATCATGGTTTGGGCACTTGCAACCATCTATACGAAAAAAGCGGCTGGCTTTGACAAAGACGTAGATGAAATACTGAAAAAGACATTGTAAACAGCACAAAGGGGACTTATTCGGGAGATAAAGGGGGATTTTATATATGGATTTCATATCTATTGCAATATTCGTCGGAGTAATCGGACTAACGCTTGGCGTCACTTATTGGGCTGCCAAACAAACGTCGACGGCAAGTGATTTTTACACAGCTGGGGGGTCGTTGACGGGATGGCAAAACGGTTTGGCAATTGCAGGTGACTACTTATCCGCAGCTTCTTTCCTTGGAATCGCCGGGGCAGTTGCATTGAACGGCTATGATGGTTTCTATTATAGCCTCGGTTTCCTAGCAGCTTATCTGGTAGTACTGTTCCTCGTTGCAGAACCACTTCGGAATCTTGGGAAATTTACGATGGCCGATATGATCGGTTCACGTTTTTCGGCTAAGAAAGTTCGGGCAGCTGCCGCTTTGAATACAATTACCATCGTTCTTTTCTATATGATCGCGCAACTTGTGGGGGCAGGTGCGCTCATCAAATTATTGCTTGGCATTGATTACTGGATTTCTGTTCTTATTGTTGGCGTCATGATGACGGTGTACGTACTATTCGGGGGCATGACAGCTACGAGCTGGGTTCAAATCATTAAAGCCGTACTCTTGATGATCGGGACAATCGTCATTGCTTTCCTTGTTCTATTACGCACAAATTTCAGTTTTACATCTTTGTTCGAAAAGGTTTCAACAGCAACAAAGCATGGCGAAAGCTACTTACATTCAGGAGTTCTTTACGACAATCCACTCGGTCTTATTTCTGTCCTACTGGCACTTTTCTTAGGTACTGCCGGCCTACCACACATCTTAATGCGTTTTTTCACGGTAAAAGATGCAAAAACGGCGCGTTCTTCCGTCATTTATGCGGTTTGGATCATCGGGGTCTTCTATTTCATCACGATGATTTTAGGTTTCGGTGGAGCGATTTTTGTTGGTGAAGAAGCGATTGTTGCCGAAAATGCTGCGGGTAACATGGCTGCACCGATGTTGGCTGCGGTTTTAGGTGGAAATGCGCTGGAGTCCTTTGTTGCCGCGGTTGCATTCGCGACAATCCTCGCTGTCGTATCTGGTCTTGTATTGACTGGCGCGTCCGCCCTTGCACATGATTTGTATGGCGAAGTCTTCAAAAAAGGGAAAGTAACGGATAAGCAACAAGTGACTGCTGCACGAATCGCAGCCATTTCAGTCGCAATTCTATCCATCATCCTTGCCCTTGGTTCCGAAAAATTGAATGTGGCCTTCTTAGTATCGCTTGCATTCTGTGTCGCGGCAGCCGCAAACTTGCCAACGATTTTAATGACTATTTACTGGAAACGTTTTAACACAACTGGCGCCATCGCTTCTATGCTAACTGGATTGATCACATCACTTGTTCTAGTTGCAATTAGTCCAAGCGTTATGAGCCCTGTCGAAGGCGCAGCTCTCATTACCGGAAACCCTATTTTCCCACTGGCCAATCCGGGCATCGTCTCGATTCCTGCCGGGTTCCTAGCTGCCTATGTCGGCACGATTCTATCTTCTAGAGGAAAAGAAGAAGTCGATTACGCCGAGATTAAATTCAAAGCGGAAACAGGCTACCGCGAACTTCAAAACTAAGTGAAATTGATGAATACACTCCCCACCCTGAACTTTTAAGGGTGGGGAGTTCATTTTCATCTTCATAACGGAAGGTGGAGTGGTAATGCAAACGGAATTAGATTCTGACATTCGCAAGCGCATTCAGCAATCTCCATTGTTCAACGGTGTGACGGATGCTGAATTCGAGGCTTTGCTGGCTGAATGTACCTTGAAAAACTATCGTACAGTAGAAAAAGTGGATTATTTCCAAAATCCGGAGGAAGGGCTTTTACTCATCTTAGAAGGATTGACAGAAATCTATATTGAAAACGTGGACGGACAGTCCTCTCTACTTGAACTATTGCAGGAAGGGGAAATCATCGGTTTTTCGAATCTTGCCTACTTCCTGGGAGAACTAAACCGGCCACTTGATCGTCATCGAATGAAACTCGTTGTATCTAAAAGTACACGATGTTTGCAAGTCCCCTTTTCTGTCGTAAAGAAACGACTTGTCGATGAGCGCGTACGCGACATGCTATTGCAGAAGATGTCCCTTCGTTTGGCAAATGTTTACGCCTCGCTTGGTGAACAAGTACGGTTGGCAGACGAATGGGGTACGAGTGAGCCTTATGTCTATCGCGTGAAAGATTTGATGACTACACCGCCATGCACGGTAACTGAACAAGAATCGAGCCAAGAGATTGCTAAAAGGATGGTACAAAAATCGATCAGTTCCGTATTGGTCATCGATCGGCATGGGCAATTGGTAGGCATCATAACCGAAAAAGACCTTGTTCGCCGGGTAGTTGCCCAACAAGCATGCGGACCTCTGAACGCAAAAGATATTATGACCAAGCATCTCCATACAATTTCGCCCTATGACTATTATTACGAGGCGCTGTCCACGTTCTATCACTATGGCGTGAAGCATTTACCCGTTGTGGAAGCCGGTCGTCCAGTGGGGGTCGTGACGCTTTCCAATCTACTGACAAAACGAGATCGTGGATCAATGGGGATTTTAAAACAGATTGAAGGGGCTTCATTTGAATCGCTTCCTTTTGTTAAAACTGCAATCTATGACGTCCTCTCGACGTTAATCGATGATGATATTTCCACCATCCAGACGCTTGAAATCATTACAAAATTATACGATCGCTTGGCCCGTCAATGTGTCAAGTTAGCCGTACAATCATTAGAACGCCAAGGGAAAGGCATTCCACCTGTTCCTTATGCATGGTATTTGATGGGCAGCGGAGCCAGAGCCGAACAGTTTATGTTGACGGATCAAGATCATTTTCTCGTCTATGCGGATTGCGAAGGGGAAGTGAAAGACCACGCGCGCAACTATTTTTCATTGCTTGGCAAGGAGATTGTCCGGCATTTGGAGCAAGCTGGTTATACCAGATGCAAAGGTCAGATGATGGCTAGCGAAGCGATGTGGAGAGGTTCCGTTTCCGAATGGCAACAACGTATTCGCACATGGGCATTGGAAATGACTGACAACCAAATTTTAGTCAGCTATAATTTTTTATCATTCCGATGGTTAATCGGCGACTCGACCGTCCATCGGCATTTTTCGACCATGGTAAAAAGACAATTGCAACATGCCCAAACGTTTCTGTATGCGATGGCACAACAGGAACTGGATAATGATACGCCTCCGTACAACCTATCCCTTCTGACATTGTTCAAAGGTAAAGGGAAACGCCAAACGATTGATATTAAAAAACATGCTTTGTTTCCCCTTCACCATTGCTTGCAAATTTTAGCGGTGCACCGGAACATCCTCAATGCCACCCCGATGCAGTTGCTAGCCAGCTTAGTCCGCGTAGGTGAGTTTTCTTCCGGTTTTGCGGAAGACATTCGCCACGCTTATGAAATTGCCCTGCGGACACGGATCAAACTATCATGGAAGAAACATTTACGAGAAGAGGAAATTACAACTGCTATCGAATTCTCAGCTATCCGACAATGGGAGCAAGATGAGTTGCGCTCCATGTTGTCGACGGTTTCTTCATTGCAATCGCATTTGGCAGCGAAATTATGACCTAGCTAGGAGTGGATCGGGCTTGTTCGGTAAAAAGAAACGATTAAACATTCAACTTGACTATGCGATTCGATTGGATACACGGATACAAGACATGGCTTTTACGGTTATCGATACAGAAACGACGGGATTTGCCATCGGTGCCAAGGACGGACTCATTGAAATCGGAGCTGTCCATATTGAACAGCTTGAAGTGACAGACAGTACCTTCCAGACATTTGTCAATCCAGCACGCTCCATACCGCATCACATTACAAACTTGACCTCTATCGAACAAGTTCATATCGATTATGCCCCTTCTTCTCTAGAAGCGATTGGACAGTTATTCGAATTTATGGGGACATGCCAAAGCGTTAGTTGGATCGGTCATCACATTAGCTTCGATCAGCTCGTCCTCAAAAAGGAATTGGCGCGGGCGAATTATACGTATAAGGAACCGCTGTCTTTTGATACGATGGATTTGATCCGATATTTATATCCGACTTCGGACCAGCTTGATCTTGATGAGTATGCCCGCCTTTTTGGAACAAAACGTTTTCAACGGCACCGTGCCCTTGGCGATGCTTTGTCAACTGCCCATCTCTTTGTTGAATTGGTCAAGCGGTTGGAAAAGAAAAATATCACAACCATATCGGATTTAATGCGAATTAAAAACGGCAGCGTGAATAAAGCGATATTTATCTAAATTGCCTTGATTGTGCGAGAAGATATCGGGTTCAACCGATATCTTCAACCTCTGTCAGCCCGCCTAAATTTCGTGAACCGAAAATCAGTAACAGTAAAAAGACAATCAAGATGACTGTATTGATAAATTTAATTGAATCAAATTCATTTTTTCCTTCCACGTTCATCCACCCCATCTTTGGCCATTCTTTTCTTAATCCCTTCGAATACTTCATCCAATGTCATATCACCATTCTTCTCCAAGAAATCCGCTAGTTCGTTGGCCTTTGTATCGCCCATTTGTTTAAACTGACCCAGTAGTGAAACTGCTATAACCGGCTGATCTCTGAATAGCTGTATTGAATCTACTTTGAGTTTTCCAAGGAGTAGCAATGAAGCCGCCACAATTTCAATATCTTTTCCTTTTAATAAATCACTTAGTGTGTATGAAGCATGTGACTTATGATTGGAATTTTTTTGAGACACGCTTGCTCACACCCTTTTCCAAAGTACTCATACGATTACGCCTTATTGCTTATCTTATGTTTCTTGGGGCCTGAATGTGTTCTATCAATAAATAGAAGAAAACCAGATGTACATCCTAGAAACGGATGCAACACCTGGTTTTCGGTTTTATTTCAAATAGCGCCTTGCGCCCGCATAATTCGTTTTGTAAATTCCGGCTTCATAGGAGATGATTTCGATTTTCTTACTGGAATTCGGAGCATGGAGCATTTTGCCATTCCCGATATACATCCCGACATGATAGACTTTCCCTTTTCCACCATTATAGGCGAAAAACATCAAGTCGCCTGGCTGCAAGTTTTTCTTGGCGACCGGCGTTCCGTTGACCGCCTGAACGAAAGAGTCGCGCGGGATGATGATTCCATGATTTTTATAGACAGAATGGATAATTCCTGAGCAATCAAAACCGAATCCGGATGTCCCAGCCCAAAGATAAGGCAAACCAAGGAATTGTTTAGCGCTATCGACGATATCCTTTTGGGTCGGTTTTGGAATTGCCGCATAGTTTTTCACTACTTTGGCATCCTGTTTCCGCACATATTTCACACCGTTTGCAGGTGTTTGAACATGTAACCAATCCTTCTCTTCTTTGACAACCGGCAAAATAGTCGTATAGCTAATGTCCATAAACTTATATTTATCCGATAGCTTCGGTGCATCGTAAAGTTTCGCGATATTTGCATCGATGATGGCTATCGGGCAATCTTGATAGTTTGGATAGACTTCCGTAATATGGGATTTTGGGACCCATCCAGGATAACCGGCTTTCTGATGCGGAACGTACTGATCTTTGACCGCAATCTGGTACCAGTCTCCGCTGCTTTTAAGAATTTCGACCTCTTGTCCATACAACGCTTGTGTATCGATTTTACCGACAAGCCATTGTTTTTGGCTGATGCTCATGCTTTTTGCCCACTTTTCAATGTCTGTCGGACTCGTCAAGGAAGGTCGATCTACTGCGCGGGCTTTCCCCGGTTGTTTCCATAAAGTTGTCACTTGCACATTGACCACATGCTTTTTCGTGTTATCAGGATGATAGCAGGCAGCTGTTTGATTGAAATCCGGCTTTAAAATACGGGCAATGAAAACGGCGAAATTCGCTTTTGTGATGAAAGCGGTCGGCTTATATGTATTATCCGGATAGCCTGTTGTGACGTTCGCTGCAAAAAGGGTCTGAATAGCACCCGATGCCCAATAAGTGGCAGGCACATCGCGGAAAACATAGTCAGTTGTCCCTTCCAATTCAAATGCACTGACAAGAATGGCAGCCATTTGTCCTCTCGTCAATTTGTCGTGAGGCATGAATTTCCCGTCAGCATTGCCATTCATGATGCCCTCATCCGCAATCGTTGCAATCACGGCATAGCCCTCATCTTCAGGCCGTACATCTGTAAAATTTGGTGCCGGGCGGTTAGCCGTTTCAAGACCAAGCGCTTTGATAATCATTTCAGATGCTTCTAAGCGGGTGATTTCCTGCTGCACTCCGAAGTTTACAGTCGGATCCGCAGTAATAATCCCCCGTTTCGCTAAATATTCTAGTTCTTTTTTTGCTGAGAAATTATCGCTGACATCTTTGAATAATGGCGCGGCAGATGCACTACCCATGGTCGTAAACACGACAATAAGCGCGATGAAGCTGACTAGTAATCTCTTTAACATTCTCATCCACCTCAAAATTCATAATAACTCTACTTTAACGGAGAATGAAGATTCTGTATAGTTATATTTTGCTAATGGAAATTCTCATTACCGTTATTCTTCTGTTCCATACAAAAAAGCTTGAAACGTCTGTCTTGTACAAAGACAGTCCCATCGTCTCAAGCTCATCTGTTCATATAGCCACGCTGTTTTCAGTTGTTAGTTTCTAACTAGAAGCTCTAAGAAATCCTCTGATACATAGGTTTTCATACCTTTTAGTTCTGGAGCGACTTCGAAAGTCCGAATACTTTTATTGTATCCGTATGTTTTGTCGCCACGTGTAATGGTGAAGGAGCTATTTCCCAATGTGACGAGTGCCCCGTTCACTTTCGGTTGGGATTGCACAGTATAGCCAAGTTGCTCAGCCACTTTACGAAGCGGAATCATCTTGACGCCATCCTTCATGTAGTGATCTGCCGCAATGATTTCTTGTACTTGCGCCATCTCTTCTGTTACATAATCCAATGCAATAATTTTGGATGGCGTTGTTTGTGGTGGAAGGCTTTTCGTCGTAGCTGTATAGAAGACGACTAGCTCTTTTCCTTTTAGGTCTTTCTTTTCAATGGCTTCGCCTTGTTGGTTGAGCAAAATCGTTTCTTCAGCTATGTTCAATTTTAACGCCTTGTCCAAGCTCAAGAAATTTTCGTCGAATTTGCTGACTTTCACTTCACCGAAAATGTCTTCATCCTTCACAATAACAAGTTCAGGCGTCACCGTTGCGGGATAGATGAGGATCATCGGTTTGTTTTTGTCATAATAACCTTCGATTGTTGCACCTTTCTTTAAATCTTCTTTTTGAATCTTTTCCGTTGTACCACTGTTCAATAGAAGAGAATCATCATTGATGCGTAAAATCATGATCAGTTCCTCTTCGTTTTCAACGGTCAGTCGGATTTCGCCGTCCCCTTTTTCGATGTGCTGAATGACACCCGTAAATTTCATATAGTTCGTCGTGTCTTCCTCTTTTGCGCTAATGACTTGCGCTGCTTCCTCCTGTGCAAATGCGGGAATCCCTCCTGCGAGACTTCCTGTCAACAGGGCCGCCATAGCGATTGTACCAATTTTCTTCATAACTTCTCTCCTCACTTTCCTTACTTAACGAATTTGACGAGATAGATTACTAGAAGTTACACTTTTATTCTTTTTTTATCTTGGGCAGCCTGATCAATCACGCCTCGGCGTGATTGCGTCCAGATTTTGAATCGAGCTTGCTCGATTAACTCCTTTCAAAATCTGTGACATCCGCCGGAGGCTTTATCTTCGTTCAGCTGACGCTTGAATACCCGCTGAATAGAGTATAAAACCGCATTCACCGACTACCTAGAGAGTTGAGAGTCTTCTGCTGAATGAAGATAACTGCCTGTCCGCCGTTTCCGGTTCAATAAAAAGAAGGTGTAGCCGATTAACGCTGTGAGAATGATCATTAGACAATACATGAAGAAATCTCGGGATAGCAAGAAATTGAACACATCTCTTGCAAACGGCTGCTGGACGTAAACCGTGTATGGATCCTCTTTTTTAAAGCTGATTGCTAGTACATCATCCTTGTATGTACGATACGTATGATATTTCACTTCTTTTGTAACATGATAAAGTCGACCATTTTCATCCTCAAAAGCGATTGCTAAATAATAATAGGTCGGGGCTCTTCTGCTCCCTCTATGTTCGCGATGATTATCCGTAACCATCGCAGTCGTTTCAATATGATGGTCCCCGAAGTATTTTTCATGACCGTTTTTCAAATCAGCAATCATTTCACGGAACATGAACAACAGGAGGAACAGTAGTCCCGCTCCTAAAATGATGTTCATGACAATACCTAGCCCAAAATCATATCGGGTAATAAAAGCCTGTACTTTTTTAATTTTAAGTAGCCAGTAACAAATATAGCCGAACGGATAAATGCCTACGATACATAAAACGATATAAAACCATTTAGAATCGGTTTCCAGTTCGTTTTGTGTATGAAAGACCCCTTGGATCGAATAACCATCAATCGTATCACCGATTTCCAGTGCTTCGAATTCCGCTTTCGCTACCGTCGCCCAATCGCCTGTCGAAAGCTTGGATATCGTTTTATCCACTAATCCCGGCTTGAGTAGAACAATATAAGATATTCCGCTGAACAGATGCTTTTCCGCTGTCTTATCATAAACGATGGCAACGGTCGGGTTCGATTTCTGCGCTTCTTTGACCTCTTCGTTCCTTTGCCAGTTGACGAAGATGATATAGAGCAAGAAAACGAAAAAAGCAAACGCCAAGAGCTCGTAGCCGATCCTTTTCCAATCCCGATTTTGCTTTCTTTTTTTCAATCAAATCCCCTGCTTCTCAATCGATTTGAATATAATTCAATTCGGTACAATCAATGTAAATCTGATAGCCTTCTTCCCATTGTTCTTTTAACCAAAGGATACTATCATGCATCTCTTCACTATGCTTTTTCGCTAATGCCTTCAAATCGGGCACTTCCTCCAATACACGCAAGCACCAATTGGGATCCGGCAATAGATTCAGCCATTCCATTTCTTCTTTATTCAAAATATGACGTGGAGACATTTCCATCGTAGCCGACAGTAATGTAGACCACTTGTCACCCAATCCAATTTCCTCGATAAACTTTTTCACTTCCAATGTAAACTGATAAGACCATTCATAAGACAATTGGTCCGTCCTCTGTGGGACATGGAGCTCGTAGTAGACAAGTTGTTCTTTTTTCATGATACGCTCTAATAGTTTTTGTTTCACTGGACTTTCGATGAATGTAACTTGTCGGATCGCTTCGACAATAACGGGCGCCTGCAATTGTTTTTCATTGTAGTCAACTTGAATGTTGACGGATTGTTTCATATCGGCTTCTGCCTGCTTCAATAATTGAGCTAGCGCATTTCGTTCTTCTTCCGTTAATCCAATTGTCACTTCCTTTTCACGGAAGTTACGGATTCCGTTGTAAAGTTCTTCCCGTTCACTTGCCTCCATACCGCATCCCCCATTTCATTATCTACAGATGAAATCACTTTATTTTACGGTATTTTCATAATTTTGGCTTCATTAATTTTAGAAAATGATTCCGAGGGTTCAGTTGGAGTCATTTCAAATTAGAGGAAAGACCTAACCATTCGCACAAACCAAAACAAACGGATTTCCCCTCAAAATAGGAAAATCCGTTTGTTTTTGAAATGTATCATTTGAATAGCGCTTCACTGAACGCCTTAATTCAAAACCATTTAGATGCTTACTGTTTTTTCGGCTAACAAGATAGGCGCAAGGATAGCGATTGCTTCATCGATTTCTGTTTTGGAGACCGTTAATGGCGGCAAGAGACGAATGACTTTCGGTCCTGCTTGGACGACGAGCAAACCAGCTTCTTCCGCTTGTTGGATGAATGACTGGACGTCTTCCTCACATTCGATGCCAAGCAATAGGCCAGAGCCGCGTACTTGAAATTGTTCTTGCGGCAATACAGCCTGCAATTTCTCCACACAGTAATCCGATTTGGCTTTTACTTCTTGCAGAAACTCTTCTTGGAAAACATGGTCAACAACCGTTTGTGCAACTGCCACCGCGAGGGGATTTCCGCCAAATGTCGTGCCGTGAGTTCCGGGACCAAATGTGTCATAAAGCGCACTTGTTCCGAGCATGGCACCGATCGGGAACCCGCCTCCCAAACCTTTTGCCAATGTCATAATATCCGGTTTGAGATTGGCTTGCTCAAAAGCATAACGACTGCCCGTTCGGCCAATTCCTGTCTGCACTTCATCGATGATGAGCAAAATCCCTTTTTCCTCACAAATCTTTGTTATCAATTGGGCAAATTCCGGATCGATCTGGTTGACGCCGCCTTCCCCTTGAATGACTTCCAGCATGATCGCCGCCACATCTTCGCCGGCAGCCGCTTCAAGTTGCTGTGGATCATTGTAAGGTATGATGCGGAACGCTTCCAATAGCGGACCGAAACCTTGACGCACTTTTTCTTGTCCTGTTGCAGACATCGTTGCGAAAGTTCTGCCATGGAAAGATTGCTCAAAAGTGATAATGACATTTTTCTGTGTATGTTTCCGTGCCAATTTAATGGCAGCTTCGTTCGCTTCCGCACCGCTGTTGCAAAATAGAGCGTGATCGAATGGCGAGTTTTCCACGAGAGTGGAGGCTAGTTGTTCTTGCTCCGGGCTTTCGAACAAGTTGGATACATGCCATAATTGTTCGCTTTGCGTTTGAATCGCTTTGACGATGGCAGGATGGGCATGTCCCAAACTGACGACAGCGATTCCGCTGATAAAATCCAAATAATTTTTTCCGTTCACATCTGTTACCGTTGTCCCTTGCCCTTTTACTAAGTGGACAGGACGTCTTGCGTAGTTTTGGAATAGTGCCGTCATGCCAAAACCTCCTGTAATGTAATGTCGGTTCCTGTTAATTGTTGTCCAACAATTTGGACGGAAGGGATTCCCGATTGTAAGCAAGCAAGCGCCGCCTCCACTTTCGGTATCATACCTCCATATATATCACCAGACGCCACCCATTGTGTAATGGCGTCCGGAGAAACGGTCGCTTGGACAACTTGATTGATTTGGATGCCTGGTGTGTCCGTCACAAGTAGCAAACTATCCGCTTTTACTGCGAGTGCAATTTCACTTGCAACTGTATCTGCGTTAATATTCAACGGTGCTCCATCCTCTGTAGCTCCAATGCAGGAGATGACCGGAACCATTTGTGCCTTCACTAGTTTCTCTAGCATTTCAGTCTGAACCTGTTGAATCTGACCAACAGATCCATAGACCGCCTCGTCCAATACAGTGCAAGAAAGAAGTTTTCCATCATAACCGCTTAGACCGATTGCCTCGATCCCCGCTTTGTTCAACTGATGGACAAGAGACGGATTGACTTGGCCGACCAAAGTGGCTTGTACGATGCTGACCGCTTCCTTCGAAGTGACACGGATCCCGTTCACCACGCTGGAAGTCACGCCATTTTTGGCAAGTTCCCGATTGATGGCGGGGCCCCCGCCGTGGACAATGATGATTTCATAGCCTGCATGCTGAAACTCGTGGAACGTCTTAAAAAAAGATGGTTCCAATCCTTCCAGCATGCTTCCTCCGAGCTTAATGACAATGCGCTTATGTTCTGTATGTTGCGTTGATTTGGACGTAGTCATATGTTAAATCGCACCCCCATGCTAAACCATTCCCATTTCCTTGATGTAGATCGACGACTATTTTCACTTCAGGCTGTTTTAAATAAAGAATGATATCTTCTTCTGAAAAATGGACAGGCTCGCTATTTTCTACCACTTTTGTTGTTCCGATCTCGATCGTGATAGTATTCGGATCAATGGTCGCACCACTATATCCGACAGCGGCAATGATTCGTCCCCAGTTCGCATCCGTACCGAAAACCGCTGTTTTAACTAACGGTGAGCCGACAACTGTTTTGGCGATTTTCCGCGCTTCCATGTCCGAAACGGCACCTTTCACTTCGACTTCAATCAGTTTCGTCGCACCTTCACCGTCTTTGGCAATCATTTTCGCAAGATCTTGCGAAACATTTTGCAAAGCGGCGACGAATGCTTCCCAATCCGGATGTGCCGGTGTTAACGAATCGTTCCCCGCCATCCCGTTTGCCATGACAACGACCATATCATTCGTTGACGTATCACCGTCGACCGTGATTGAGTTGAATGTCAAATCCGTCACCGTTTTTAGTGCCCCTTGCAGATGGATCGATTCGATATTCGCATCCGTTGTGATAAATCCGAGCATCGTTGCCATATTCGGTTCAATCATCCCAGACCCTTTGGCTGTTCCCGCAATCGTAATCATCTTACCATCGATGGTTAAGCTATATGCTGTATTTTTTGTCACTGTATCTGTCGTTAAGATCGCCTGTGAAAAGAGGATGGAGCTTTCCAATTTCGCAGTTGGTGCCAGCGCTTGAATCCCCTTGACAATCGGTTCCATTTTCATCTGTTCTCCGATGACACCTGTCGATGCCACGCCGACCAATCCCGGTGCGATGCCTAATTTTTCTGCAGTCTTTTCTTGCATCAAATAGGCATCTTTCATCCCTTGTTTCCCAGTACAAGCATTTGCATTACCCGAATTGACGATGATGGCTTGCATTTTGCCCGTCTGTTGCACGACTTCTTTTGTAACAAGCAACGGTGCAGCTTGAATGACATTTGTCGTAAAAACACCGGCTACATTTGCAGGGACCTCACTGACAAGTATTGCTAAATCATTTTTCTTATGTTTAATACCACAATGCATGCCCGCGGCTTTGAAACCGATAGGAGACACGATGTTATTCCCCGAGATGCGCTTGATGTTAATAGCTGATGTTGTCATATTATTCCTCCTAAATTAGATAAATGCCGGGACATGTGTCAGGCCAAATGTCTCTTCAACACCGAATTGTACGTTCATGTTTTGAATCGCTTGCCCTGCAGCGCCCTTGACTAAATTATCGATCACCGACACGATCGTCGCACGGTTTGTTCGTGGATCGACTTTGACATGCAGGTCACAATAGTTTGAACCATACACTTGGTTCGTTCCGAATTTATTAGCCTCGTGTAGCACACGGACAAAAGGTTCTTCGGCATATTTCTCTTCTAAACATTGAACAAGCTGAGCTTCCGTCACACCTTCCATGACAGGTGCATAGCAAGTGGCAATGATGCCCCGTGTCATCGGAACGAGGTGCGTATTGAATGTGATCGGCGGTGTATCCTGCGCAAACATGGAAAAGGCCTGTTCGATTTCTGGTATATGTTGATGTTCGTTTATTTTATAAATGGCTGTATTTTCGTTTGTTTCACTGTAATGTGTCATGCGATTTAGTCCATTGCCTGCGCCAGAGACGCCGCTTTTCGCATCGATGACTAGATGACTAACATCAATCAGATTTTCTTTCACCAATGGAAGGAGTGCCAATAGAACCGCGGTCGGGTAACAACCAGGATTTGCGATCAATGCCGCTTGCTGGATCGCTTCCCGATTCCACTCCGTCAGACCGTACACACTTTGTTCGACCGCAAACGCCGGAGCCGGTGTTTTTTTATACCACTGCTCGTATGATGAAAGATCTTTTAACCGGAAATCTCCTGACAGATCGATTAGCTTCGGTCCAATGCCTAATAATGGAGCGAGAAGTTGACTCGCAACACCTGCGGGAGCACTGGAAAAGACAACGTCATAGTTTGCTAATGTTTCGTGTTCAATTTTCTGAAGCGGCTGATCGATAATATTCATCAAATGTGAATACTTATTCGAAAACACTGTTCCTTCCTCCGAAGATGTGAATAATTCAATATGTTCGATCCCGGGATGACTATGTAATAGCCGAATGAGCTCAAGTCCCCCATACCCTGATGCACCAATGATTCCAACCTTCATTTCAGTCACCCCTTCTAACAAGTTAAACTTATTATATGTATGCATAAATATAAAGTCAACTGTATTTTTACTTATTTTCTAATATTACAGTTTTGGATACGTTTTCATAATTAAAAGAAAAATAGAAGCGCACAAGGATACGATGCACTTCTATGTTTGATATCATTATTCTTTTGCATGAGTATTCTACCAAGGCGAGATGAATTCGGCTTAAGCTTAATCCTGATAGCATTGAAATTTTACAACACCGTTCATCACTTCTTGTTGATGTTGATTAACCGCTGCAACACGGAACTCCATCAGCTCTGTATCGTTGTTTAGCAACTTTGCTGTCAATATAATCACGTCATCGAGAAATACCATTTTTCTGAATCGTATTGTATAATCTTGTATAAATCCTTCTTCTATATAAGGCGTGAATAGTTTAGCTAAATTGCCCATTGTCCACATACCATGGGCGATAATTCCGGGCAGTCCTGCATTTTCCGCCTCCTCATCAATTGTATGAATCGGGTTGAAGTCTCCAGATGCGCCTGCATATTTAATCAAATCCAGCCTACTAACTGGATCAAGTTGAATGGCTTTCAAGGAATCCCCTTGTTGAAGTTCAGCAATGTGACTCACACAAGCATCTCCTTTCTGACCGTTTCATTGATGATAATCATACTTTTTTCCTTAAAAATAAGTGCATCGTTTGTATCCATCCCATATTGATTAAGGATTAAAAAACCCAGGTACCCATTACTTCCCTTTTTTTCAACATAATCTTTTATTTCCATATGACAATAGACATCTTCTCCGACCAAAAGCGGACGTTTGTAATGAAACGATTGTTCACCGTGGATGAGTCCTTTATTCGGCAGCTTCAATTCAGAGATGCTTCCGAAGTCGAAAGTGACCGGAAAGGTGGAAGGCGCTATATTTCGTTTATACTTCGAATTGCGTCCCGCTGCTTCGTTAATATAAATCGGTGCAGGATCCCCGATTGCTTGGGCAAACTTTTTAACGGCCCCTCGTTCCACCGTATTTTTAACGGGTTCTGATTGTTTTCCGATCAATTCTTTAATCATCTAACTCCCCCTACTCTATTTTTAATAATCTCGTTAAGCTTATGACACATTCTGAATAATCGGATACATGGTAGCGCACCCAAAATGATTTGGCAAGTAAATTTTCATATATTTCCCCATCTCCATTGATTTTCAATAGGTTTGTTCTAGCAGAACTGATTATGTTATAATCGGATTAGTAACTGGTACTAATAGTAACTATTTAAAATATGAAGTATATTGGAGGCTATCATGGAGGATCTACTGAAACTGAAGGGTAAAAATATCGTTGTCATGGGTGTCGCAAACGAACGGAGTCTCGCTTGGGGTGTGGCCAATGCGCTATTCAAAGTAGGTGCGAATGTCATTTTCACTTACCGCAAAGAGCGTTCTTTGGCAAAACTTGAGAAAGTTTTGGAATCGAATGGCTATGAGGCTAGATTGATTGTACAATGTGATGTCAATGAGGATGAAAGCATTCAAGCGGCATTCAACAAAATCGGTGCGGAAGTCGGAACGATTCACGGTGTCGTCCATTCACTCGCTTTTGCACATGCAGTCGATTTGAAAAACGATTTTGTCGAAACGACACGTAGCGGTTATGCATTTGCACAAGACACAAGTGCTTATTCACTGATTGCGACGGCGAAAGAAGCGCGTCCATATATGACAGATGGCGGTACAATTGTAACAATGAGTTATCTGGGCGCTGAGCGTGTCCTTGAAGGTTATAATGTCATGGGTGTAGCGAAAGCGGCATTGGAAGCATCCGTCCGTTATTTGGCATCGGATTTAGGTAAAGATAACATCCGTGTCAACGCGATTTCGGCAGGGGCTGTGCGTACACTTTCAGCAAAAGGCGTCCCTTCTTTCAATACCATTTTGAATAAAATCGAAGAGATCGCGCCATTGAAACGCAATGTGACACAAGAAGAAGTGGCCGATATGACCATCGCCATTTTAAGTGACCTTTCCCGTGGGGTAACAGGAGAAGTTATCTATGTAGATGGCGGCTATCATATAATGGGTTAAGAAAAAGCTGGGAGGACTGTTATACGTCCTTCCGGCTTTTTAAATTTTACTCGTCAACTACATTATTTTAAAATCCCCGTATTCAGTAACTTAAATTCTACCTGTACATCATATTCCACATTTTGAATGATTTTTTTCGTCAACTCTTCTGTCCATTTCCCTTTATAATACATCCTGAACTCCTCACTAATACCGATTGGATCGACCTCCAATTTTTGAAGTTGCGCAAGTAGCTGTTCGATTTCCTTTTTCACCTGCTTGCTCACTTCTTTCTCCAACGCCTTGTACTCCCCCGTCTTCTCCAAGTCGCGTTTCCCTTTATATTCAAATAAGGCGCCTTGCAAGTTCAGTTGAAGCTTCACTTTCGGTGATACCATATTTTTATTGCTAGTGATCTTCGCTTTGCTTTTGATCAATTCAATATGCACTTGTTCCTCGGCATTGTGTTCGCCAAATGAAATTTCTAACGGCGCAAGTTTGACGACTCCTTTTAATGCTTGGATATAGGAGGATTCTTTTTCCGCTATTGTAGCTATCATTTTCCCACTATCAAACAAAGCAATGCTTTCGATTTTAACCGAATCCTTTTCCAACTCTAGATACGGGACCATGGAATAAAATATCGGATTCGTTTCTGTGTAAAGAAAGTCATGCATCGTTGTAAACGGACTGAATGCCGTATGCAGTTTAGGTGATAACAGATCATATAGATACGTATCTGTACTCGGTTTGTCAGGAAATTCACTTTTAAGGATTTCCTCTGCACTCCCCTTTACAATCCCTAACTGAACATTGTTTCCAACCTTCGGATTTCGATAAAAATGCTTGATGATTTCTGTAACTTGGCCTTCCCTGGCAAACTCCTCACTGAACAGTAAGGTTCGCAATTGGTTTAAAATGACCATTTTATCCGCTTTGGATGAGATTTGGACAAACCCTTCTTGTATCAATTCCGTATCGACCGAATAATGTTGAGTCACATCTTGTGACTCGCTTGTCGGGTGTGGAATGGACACCGTCATTTTCACCGTTTTTTCATCGATATAATCGAAGGCAATGCTACTCACCATGGCCAAATCTTCCACATAAGCATCTTGTCCTCTCTCCGTGCATCCAGACAAAAGCATGAGAGCTATAATTGACGTTCTGAATAATAATCGTTTCATTGGATTCCCTCTTTTTTATTTTTAACGAATTGCACTACACATAAAAAGATCGGCCAAATCATCAGTCCGTACGTTACATAATAGATACGTTCATACAATTCTTTTTGAAATTCTTTTGGAAGCGGAAGGCTGATCATCAGATAGATGATTAATGCAATGATATAGAGATGGCTCTTCTTTTCCATCCCACGGATTGAGTCAACGCCTTTTTTCGCGACCCATAAATAGGCAGCCGTTGTCGTTAATATGAAAAAGACCCAAAGCGTAATGGCCAATACGTCAATCCGCTCCAAAAAGGATAGTTTCACCGCATTGAACAAATAGAGGACCGGATACATGACATTCTCCAGCTGCCATTGTGAATAATACATGACACTGACCAGGGTCGTTGAAAGATAGCATAAGATGCAAATCCAAATTCCATACGAAGCATGTCTAAAAGCCTTTTCTTGCTGAATAATATAAGGGAAATAAAATAAGATGACCTCAAAGCCGACGACTGAGATAAACCCTTTTTGCGTCGCCGCCAAAAATTCCTCTCTTGTGAAATTAAAGAGAGGCAATGTATGTCCGATATCCCCTTCCGTAAATCCCCATGTCAAAAAGTACAGAAGCCATGTCACCAAGAAAAAACTGGCAATACAAAAACGGGCAATCGACTTAATCCCATTGTTCGCAATGTAGATCAGCAATAAAAAGAAAATGAACAGGGGTCCCGTAATGGTGCGATCCGAAAGTGCGACAACTTGAATCAGTTCTAAATATCCTTCGCAAACAGACGCCAACAAAATGATGGCATAAACGATAATTGCTGTATTGATGCATGTTCCGACCCATTTCCCGAATAGCTTTTGATGAATGCCGAATAAGGTCAGTTCATGGTTCTGTCGGGCAATCCAGATCATTGGAATCAGCAATAGGTTTGCAAATGCACCGAACATGATCGGGAACCACCATTGGCTATACCCTACCGGACTCAATAAGTTGGGTAAGGATAATAAGGCGCTCCCTATCATGACATTCTGAACGAGGAAAACAACATGATAGCCATTGAGTGTTTTGGATTGATGGATATGCATCGCTTACTCCTCTCCATCCGTAGGAAGTGTCCTATTTTCCACTTCACCTGAAATACCTTTTCGGTGCTGACTAAGGGTAAGGGGAGCTCGAAAAATCCCATCCAACAAATCGGTCCATTTCCTTGGAATGACCGGTGCCATATATGGCGTTCCAATTGACTTCAATGAAATCAGATGATATATGAGCCAAGCAAAAGCAATCATTTGACCATATAAACCGAACAAGCCTGCCGATAAAATAAAGATGTACCGGATGATACGACTCGTGTTACTCATAACAAAACTTGGTGGTAAAAATGAAAGCAATGCAGAAATCGCAACGAGCACAATCAATGTATTGCTGACCAGTCCTGCTTCAACGGCAGCTGTCCCAATGACAATACCGCCCACAATCCCGATCGTTTGACCAATTTTCGTAGGCATCCGTGATCCCGCTTCCCTTAACACTTCAATGACGATTTCCATGAAAAGCACTTCAATCACCGGTGGAAAAGGGACTCTGCTCCTCGATTCCTGCAAGTTGATCAATACTTCGAAAGGCAACATTTCGGGATGGTGGGAAAGCGCCGAAATATAGAAAGGGGTAAGCATGATTGTTAAAAAGAAACCAAAAAACCGGATACACCGCAGAAGCGTCGCCGTCGGCCAACGACTATACTGGTCTTCCGGGGATGTAAAAAATTCAAAAAACGAACTTGGACAAATGAGTGCCGTTTGACTATTGTCCAACAAAATGATGATACGCCCGTCCAAAAGCGAAGTCACAACACTGTCGGGTCTTTCTGTATTATGAAATTGAGGGAATGGGGAGAATTGGCTCTCTTCCATTAACTGACTGAGTTCATTAATATCATTAATGCCAGTTGTCCGAATCGAATGGAGTCGTTGCACTATTTTTTCTAGATTGTTCTTGTTCACGAGATGCTCCATATAAAGGACGGTTGCTTTCGTATTCGTTTCCGAACCGATTCTGTATTCATCACTTTTTAACCCACTGTTATGAATACGTCTTTTAATGAGGGAGATGTTCGTTTGCATCGCTTCGGTAAAGGAATTTCTTGGGCCCGCAATCGTAGATTCAGTATCGGATTCTTCAATTGCTCCCGTCGGTGGACTATATGTATTTACTTTTAAATAGTGATTCCGCTCGTGAAAAAAGAGGATGGTGTATCCTGCAGTTATTAACGTAAGAAAGGTGTGGAGATTGGCCGGCCTCGCTTCTTCCCAAACTTGAGTCAAGTCCTCATGACCATTAAACAAAGGAATGATGACCGTTTCATGGAATCTAAGATGATCTACAAGTGAACTAAGATAAAGGATACTCACCATTTCACCTGAAACGATAACCTTTTTGTAGATTGCATCATCGATTCCTTCTAATTGCCGCTGAACCTCGTCAATCAAAACGTTTTGTGTTTCGTTTCCTACCTCGTCTCCTCCCCCAATGCCCATCTACATACACCCGCTTTTCACAACGATTTTTACTGCAAGTTTGACCAAGTGCATGGGATTTCATACGCTCGAAGGCAGTTAACCGGCTTGTTCGATTATAGACTGCCAATAGCTGACCGTTTACGATCATTTTCGTTGTATACTAGAGTATAGCCATTTTTAAGCTCGATCATTGATAGAAAGTAAGAATTGAGGTGACAAAATGAAACAGAAACCGATCTACGTAGAAGTGCCGATTCGTACAGAGATGGACAACATATGGGAGGCTTCACAAGATCCAAGTTTACACGAACAATGGGATCTCCGCTTCTCTTCCATTACCTATTTGCCGAAAGAAGAAGGACAACCACAGGAATTCGTCTATTCACGGACTGTCGGACCTTTTCTGACAGTGGAAGGTTGGGGAAAGAGCGTTGGAACGATACACCGAGAAAATGGCACCCGCTCCTCTTCCCTTCATTTTGGAACGGATCAGCGGATTTCACCCATCCGCGAAGGCCGTGGTTATTGGAACTATGTACCACAAGAAGATCATGTGAAATTTTTGACGCAATATGATTATGATGTGAATTTTGGCAAGGTCGGCAAATGGATTGATCAATTCACTTTCCGCCCGCTAATCGGTTGGGCAACAGCGCTCAGCTTTGACGTTTTGAAGAGATGGCTGGAACATGGGGAGCTCCCTCGTTTGCAATACATGCGCTTTTTTAGTACATACCTATTGACCTTGTTTTTCGCCTTTTTATGGATCTATCAAGGACTTGTACCAAAAATCATCGGCATGCATCCAGATGAACAAGCGATGATTGGAAACGCTTTGTCTTTATCGGAAAATCAGATGCCAATTGCAGTGCTGATACTTGGGATTGCGGAACTGTTATTTGGAATCGGCTGGCTGTTCTACCGGCGGAAACGGCAGTTATTCATGCTGCAACTCATTGTATTCCCGCTTCTGACCGTTGCGGCGATGATTGCGGCTCCAACGGCGGTTCTTCATCCATTCAATCCGGTGACGTTCAATCTTGCGCTTATTGTACTTTCGATCGTCGGTTTGTTGATCAGTAAAGACGTCCCGACAGCGACAAGCTGTAAGCGGAAAAGGTAGGTGATCTGATGTCGATTTACAAACAAGTGATGGGCGAGGATTTCAACCGGCTGCATCCGATGCTGCAACAAAGGTATGACTTGCCGGAAGGGACTGTCTTTAGCGCATCAGGAATCATGAAAGAAATTCACGGTGGCCCGAAATGGCTTTATCCGCTCTTCCGGATTGGCATCTATTGGAAGTTGCTGTTTCCCGAGCATGGAAAGAATATTCCCTTCACCATTCAAAACCGCGCGTTTGTCGGGAATCGTGGAGAAAGCCAAGTACATTGGGAACGGATTTTTCATTTTGGACAGAAAAGACGCTATTTCAATGCACTGATGAGCTTGAATGCCGAGCGACAAATCATCCAGGATTATCTTGGAGAACCGCATTTAGTTTACTCGGATTTGGCCTTCCATGTGGATGCTGACGGATTTTTGACAATTGAATCATTAGAACAACGCCTTGTACTCGGGAAACTTGAAATTCCATTGCCGCGACTATTTCAAGGCTTGGCAACGGTCCAGGAGAAATATGATGACGTACGAAGACTTTATCAAATCTATGTCACCGTACGGAATCCTCTGATCGGCACGGTTTTTGCTTATGAAGGGACGTTTGCTGCTGATGCTGAATCGTAATTTCCTCATACTCTATGTCGTCCTGTTTTTAGGTGTAGCTTATTTCAGTGTCAATCCATGGCCTTCCCTAATGCTGACGGTAGCCCAACTTGTCTATGTTCCGATCGCCTTGCGACTGATTGTCAAAAAGGATGATTGGTTTACAAAATGCTTTCCTTTTATTTTCATTCCTGCGTATATGGCAGTTGTATTGCTGCAGCTCACTGCTTCGGCCAAATGGGAAATCCTATTGGCTACTGTTTATTTATCGTTTACAGTTGTTGTGGCGCTGTACGGGTTATCACGTTTTTTCAACCGGGGATTCACCCATATGGAAGAGTTTGCAATTGATATAGGGCTGATTTACCTTTCTTTGGGAGGCGCTTGGTTTTTTGCCTATGTAGTGGGCATCGATACAGGTTTTAGTCCGCTCATTACTTGGTTGACAGCCATCCATTTCCATTACTCGTCATTTTTGCTCCCCCTATTCATCGGGTTATTGGGAAGGATTTATAAGCCTGCCAAGTATTCCTTGATTTGTTTGATCCTCATTGTGGCACCAATGGTCGTGGCAATCGGCATTACGTTTTCCAAATGGCTTGAATTGCTTTCTGTCCTGCTCTATATTATCGGGATCGGCGGATTAATCGGCATGGCTTGGAAGGCGCCTTTCGCTCACAAGCTTCAACAATGGCTCGTCCGCATTTCCTTTAGTGCGCTTGGGGTGACCATCATCTTTTCCTTATTGTATGCACTTGGAAACGGCTTTGGGCTGACATCGGTCAACATTGATTTTATGCTCCGTTTCCATGGACTGTTAAACTGTGTACTTTTTGCCTTACTTGGAATCCTCGGCTGGTCATTAGCCATCCCGACACCAACCTATGAAATGCCACACTTCCCGATTAGCACTATACGTGGGAAATGGGTAGTTGGTGAGCAGGTTTTGAATCAAATTGTGAACAATGAACATCGGGGACTTGTAGATGATATGCAAGTATATGGTCATTCCTCTTTACCTCCGCGTATCATCGATTTTTATGAAAACACGAAGGATTATCGGCTCGTTGCCCGTGTGAAATGGCAGAACTGGTTTAAACCGTTCGCTTTCCTGTATACATTGGCTAGCCAAAAAACGCAGCAGATCAATCTGCCGTTTCATGACGACAAAGTGGAAATGACCGGCAACATCCTTGCCCTTCAAGATGATGTGGACGGGCGTGATCATGTGCGAGCTTGGGTGCGGAAAATCGAGGAGGATACGGTCTTTGTTGCACTTTACTCACAGCATCAAACAGCACAGCGAACCTATATGAACATTGCCCTCCCATTGCCTTTGGCTACGATGACCGGCATTTTGGAGTTGAATCAGATTGGCGATCAATTACAGTTAACGAGCCGGACAACGGGTGTAGCTAATTCGGATGCAGGCATCTACCTAACTTTCCGGGAAAACCAGTTGTTTAAACTACCGATTGAGGAGAACTTCCTTGTCCACGAAAATCCGGATGGGACATTGCGTGCAGAACATCAGATGTGGATTTTCGCATGGTCCTTTTTGACGATTGACTACTGGATCGAGCGCAGGGCGGATTGAATGGTTACTTGCTGACGAAACTTTCCAATGCTATACTTAATCAATCACGCCTCGGAGTGATTGCGTCCAGATTTTGAATTGCGAATCGAACAGCGAAGGGTTCGATTTGCCGTATTTCTGAGCTTTTTGCAGAAATTAAGGCACTTAAATAAAATTAACTCCTTTCAAAATCTATGACATCCGCCGGAGGCTTAACTTGAATCAGCAAATTTTTTTGTACTGAAAGCGAAGCGTCAGCTACAGAGAGTTTGAACTCCCCCTGATTGAAAAGCTTTCTGACATTCATCCCACTACTTATGGAAGTGGGGGAATCCTGCTGAATCAAGTGAGACGTCTAAACTGAATGAGTGATGGATATGCTAACGATATTGAACCAACACTATAATTTTGAACGTTTGAATCCTTGACAGAAATCTGTCAAGGATTTTTGTTTCCCGGGGGAAAGACATAAAATAGGGGGTCATGGAAGATGAATAAAGATCGTCACGCAAGTGCTTCAATCGTGGCTGTATGGATCAGTTTAATCAGCAATATCCTGTTAACGATCCTGAAACTCGTTGTAGGGGTGCTTTTCAAAAGTCCGGTTCTCGTGGCGGATGGTTTCCATAATGCCGGAGATGTCATCGCAACAGGCGCTGCCCTGACATCGATGCGCATTTCGAAACGTCCCGCTGATGATGACCATCCATATGGCCATGGAAAAGCCGAAGTCATTAGCTCCGCCATTGTCGCGCTTATTTTAGGGATCGCTGCCCTTTATATCGCCTTCGAAGCCGTAATGGCCTTTTTCGAAGAACCGGCAAAAGCAAGCTTGCTGGCCTTACTGACCGCCTTCATCTCGCTTATCTGGAAACAGGCATTGTACATCTATACAATCAGACTCGGAAAACTGACGAATAGTAAAGGACTCATCGCCACGGCCTATGATCACCTTGCAGATGTCTACGCTTCCCTTGCCGCTGTTTTAGGGATCGGCCTTGCGCTGATTGGGGATTTATATGACATCCACTTCCTCGCATATGGGGATCCGTTTGCTGGGATTATCGTATCCGGGTTGGTGTTGAAGCTTGCTTACGATATCGGGAAAGAGGCACTGGATGTGCTGATGGAGAAAAATATAAACCAACAACGGTTGGATGAGTTTGCGCTGTTAATCCTGACCATCCCTGAAGTGAAACGAATCGATCGCTTGCGGGCCCGTGAACATGGTCATTATATTCTTGTAGATCTACGGGCGAGTGTTCCAGGTGAAATGACCATCCAGGAA
Source organism: Sporosarcina sp. ACRSM (assembly GCF_022346545.1). Taxonomy (GTDB): domain Bacteria; phylum Bacillota; class Bacilli; order Bacillales_A; family Planococcaceae; genus Sporosarcina. The sequence goes on from NZ_JAKRNU010000006.1 coordinate 229,729, forward strand.
GGACATGATGTTTCGCGAAAGATTAAGCAAACGATCATGGAACAGCATCGTGATGTGGATGAAGTGCTTATTCACTTAAATCCATGGTATGAGGATGATTGACTATAAAAAAAACGCGTAACGAAAACCCGTTACGCGTTTTTTTATGGTTGATTTTCTACTGTTTCAGAGTTGTTGTCTTCTTCTGTAGGCGATAGAAATTCTTTCAGCGCCTGCTTGTTCTTTTCGAAATCGATGCTCAATACTTCACCGACACTTTCGCGCTTATCTACGTAAGAATTGGCTACGGGGATCCTCAGCGTTTCCATCGTCGCATTTTTGTTCAGCAACATGCCTTTTCCGATCGAAAGTAACGTCATCTTATCTACATTGGTTTCAATATAAGGCTCTACGACACCGAGCAGTTTGGGCAAGTTCACGAATGTATGGAAACTGATCGCTTGATCTTTCAATTTCGTCATTACTTCCTGCTGCCGCTCAACCCGTCCAAAATCACTTAGCCGATCATGACGGAATCGGACATACCCCAATAATTGTTCACCGTTTAACGCTTGTTTTCCCGGATGGAGTGTCATGTAGATTCCATGAGACATCGTATAAGGTATATCTACTTCTATCCCATCGGGTGCGATGACATCTACAATTTTGGAAAATCCGGCAAAGTCCACCATTGCATAATAATGAACGTCGATATCAAAGTTTTCCTTAATCGTCTTTCGAACAAGTTCTGGTCCGCCTATTGCGAATGCAGCATTCATTTTCTGTTTTCCATGCCCCGGAATATCCACATAAATGTCTCTCATAATAGAAACGAGTCGTACATCATTTGTCGTTTGATTGTAATGTGCAATCATCAAGGTATCAGCTCGAGCCTTCTCGTCTCCCCTTGCATCGCTACCTAACAGCAACACATTAATCTCACCAAATACTGGCTCCGCACCTTCAAATGGATCAAATACTTCATCTTTCATGGCGTTTTTTCCCGCGATGGATAAACCATGATTGTATTGGATGACCCAATAGGCAACCCCTATGATAAGGAGAGAAACGATGGTGAATTGCACGAACCGTAGGCCTCTCCGTTTCTTTTTTCTTCTTTCACTTCTTTTCATCACTTCATCCACCTATCGTTCAGCTAGATATCATTTAGTCGTTCATCTATGTGTAATCATAAGCCCTTCATTCTAATGGAAAAAGGATTCTCTAAAAAGTCTAGTCGTGCATCGACAATTTGTCAATGTAGGTTATACTGTTAGAATAGATAAATGCGCGAAGGAGCGACTGTTATGGAGAAAAACCTTCAATTTCATCTCATTGAACGTTGTGACAAAGAAACGGAAGACGTCATCCAAGCTGAGGAGCCAAGCTTCTTAGACTCTTCAATTTCATATTTAAAGCGGCATCCAAATGAATTCATCTATGTAGAATCTGGTGCATTCGACGCTATTCGGGTCGATGCAATTGCCATGGAATTTGATGAAGTATTTGAAACGAATGTCGCATTGTTCGGATTGAAACTGCAAAAGAAATTTGGAGCGGCGATTCAATCTTATATGGACGATCATTTACATGGTAAGGTTGCGAAATTCAGTATACTGTTTTCAGGGGAAGACGGGTTATGGGACGTCAATTTTGCGTTAGATGCCATGGAAGGATTCACCGAAGAATTGTCATTTAAACAAGTTTATGATTTGATTTATCGCTTCGTCTTCAAATTGGTTGAAGCGATGGAGGAAGCGCAGTAAAGGATGGGAATTGTTTGAGAGATCCGGAATTTATATACACCTATGTACGTCATAAAGATGAACAAGATCTATGCAAGTTGGAAATGCGTGCTTTTTTTGGTTTTGACGCACCTTCCAATGTATTGAAAAGTACAGTTGAAATCAATCCGAGCCGCAGTCCATTCATGAAAGAACGGCTGGATATCCTGTATGAAGACACAAGCCTGGAAGGACTTCAGGAACAGGTAGGACAACTTGAAATAGAGGACAAAACTTTTCGCGTTGTCTGTTTGAATACGACAGAGTTGGACACAACAAAAAAAATCGGCCATGCTGAACGGCGGAAAATAGAGCGGGAAATCGGATTGCGTATCCAAGGTGAACCGGATTTGGATAATCCGGAACTCGTTTTCGGCATTGTTCTGCTCGGTAACACTTGGTATTTTGGACAGTATGTCGAAAGTGAAGCAATCTGGTTTCAGCATCAGCAAAAACCGCATATGTATTCAACGGCGCTCAGTACCCGTGTCGCAAGGGCTGTTGCCAATATTGCGGCCCCACAACCCGAAGGTATTCAAGTCATTGATCCTTGTTGCGGCATCGGTACGGTGTTAGTAGAAGCATTATCGATGGGCATAGACATTGTCGGTCGTGATATCAATCCACTCGTCGTATTAGGTTCACGTAAAAATATCGCTTATTTCGGATTGGAAGGCAATGTGACGATTGGCCCCATTGCAGATGTCGTAGACCATTACGATGTGGCGATCATCGATATGCCTTATAATTTATTTACCCATATTACGCCAGAAGGACAGCTCGATATTTTAAAAGAAGCACGCCGGTTTGCGAAGAAAGTCATCGTCGTGACAATTGACACGATTGATCATTTGGTAGCCGACGCCGGTTTTGGCATTACCGATCGCTGCATTGCCAAAAAAGGGACATTTTCCCGTCAAATTCTTATTTGTGAATAAAAAAAAGACTTCGCTGCCATTCGCGAAGTCTTTTTGTATACAGCTTTCCTTACTCATCCGCCAAGACGACCCGATTTCTTCCTTCTGCTTTTGCTCGATATAACGCTTTGTCCACTCTCTCAAATAAGTGGTCCACCGTTTCTTCCGGGTTATGGTAATAGCCCACACCTAATGAAACTGTAATGATATCATTCGTGGGACAGACAACTGCAGCTACATTTCGACGAAGCCTTTCCGCAACTTTCAATGCTTCCATATGATCCGTTTCAGCCAACAGCATGACGAATTCTTCTCCCCCTAGTCGAACACAAACGTCTTCACTTCGAACAACTTCACGCATTTTTTCAGCGAGGAATACTAATACTTCGTCCCCGACCTGATGGCCATATGTGTCATTGACTTTTTTAAAATGGTCGATATCAATCATGATGAGGGAAAATGGCTTTTTGTGGTGTATCCATTTCGCTATCAGCTCCTCTTGATATCTTCGATTTTTCAACCCAGTGAGGGCATCCGTATAGGAACGTTCTTTATATTCATCTACAGTTTGTTGTTGCCACTCCGCATATTCACGTATCGTTTCGTTCAACTGCTTCGCTTCAAAATACCACGTCGGAATGGCCGTCTGCATATGCTGTCCTTCTCGTAGACTAGCTGAATATAAGGCTAACTTCCGCAGAGGAGACGCTAATCCATTGGTCAAGAGAATCGTTACGAAAAAGAAAAAAATTACGAATGGCAAAGCATACAACAACATTCGGGAAACAACATCTGCCGCCGATTTGACGCTCACTGCAATTGGCGTTTGTGACACGACTCCCCACTTGCTCGCTTTAATAAAAGTATAGCCGGCAAGATATTCCTGACCATCCGAATTGAGCACATTTTGCGCCCCACTTTCATGTCTCATGATTTTCTGTGCAACATCATTTTCCGCGACATGTGTACCAATCTTCTCAGCATTAGGATGGTAAATCACCATCCCATTTCGATCGACCACCCAAACATACGAATCGTCCGGCGCATAATGATCGCCAAGGATGTCACGAATCGTATTCTCTTCTTGCAAATAAATCGTTCCGCTTAAAAAACCGAGATACTCATTTTTATCATTCCATAAAGGTGTAGAAATCAAAACGAGCAATCTGCCAGTTTGTGCTTGGTAAGGGGCTGAAATGAGATTTTTTCTCTCATAGAGCGCTTCTTTCGGTCCAGGCGTCTCTAATTTACTTCCCACGATTCCCACTTCAGGCGAGGTGGCCAGTACCACTCCATCTCTATTGACAACTGAGAGTGAGTTGAAATTTTTGTTGCTGCTGAGTAACACATCCAGTTCTTCAGTTAATTTCGTAGCGTCGTCTATATCAGCACTTACTTCAAAGGCTTTCACTTGTAACTGACTTTGCATCCCCTCAAAGACCTCTTCTGTCAATTGTGCCAATTTTGCGGAATACACATTGTTCATCTTTAATGTATTATTAACAACATTTTCTTTTTCCACAAAATAGCCGGCGATTGATGTGATGCCCAGGATGCCAATCATAGTGAAGGTCAGAAGAAGCATAATCCAGAATCGTAATGTCCTTATCACATAAATTACCTCTTTTATTGAATGATTATGTTATATTGATGATTGAATGGAAAAGTGGTGATCATATTCCCATAATAACAACTATCACCAAAAGTTGCTGACGTCTATTCCTATATTTAATTTCTATCTTTAACAGCACTCCGAAAAAAAGTCTCCCACTTCAAGCGTGCGCAGGGCGTAGCCCAACGATAAGTGGGAGATGAATTTCGGTTGGCGTTAACCAAGACTCCTTTGTTCGTATTGCCAATTATTGTTATGACAAGTACGCTTCAATACGTTTAGTCCAACTTGTTTATAGTTTTTAGTTGGAATCGTGATGTAGTCGCCGTCAATGGACTTTACATAAGCACCACTTGCTCCTGTGAATCCTGTAATGTAGCCCACTTGTCCAAACAATTGCACTCTATCATTCAAATAAAATCCTTTGAGTTTCTTCACATTTTTGACGTTGCGCTTACTTGTTGTGTTTTTGGTTTTCCGACCTTTTCTTGCTGTTGCTTCATGTAGAGAACGCTTTTTTTTGCGAAACTGTTTGATATTGAACATCGTGTTCACATTCTGTTTTATGGAAGCAATGCCGCTAATCGCAATCGCATCATTCGCATGACTCTTTTCTAACCCTAACTCTTTTCGTTTAGGTGTCGTGATAGAGCCATAGGAAATGTTTGCTTCTGGATATTTCGCAAAGACTCGTCTACGAAATATATTCATAAATGGTCCTTCTTTGTAGCTTGGCAATCTTTTCCCATCCATCATCCAATTCCAAAGAACCTTACCTTTTTGGTGGTTTTCATCGGTATGACAATCTGTACAAACCGCTATCAGATTATCGGCACGATCCGTTCCTCCATGTGAACGATAGACAAGATGATGTGTATTCAAGATCTTGTTTTTCTTTTTACATACTTGGCATGTGTACTGGTCTCTTGCGAAAACAAAATACCGAACATCATGATAGCCATACGCTTGTCCCTGCTGATAGTCGACACCTTGAATGGCTGGATTGATCATTTTATGTGGATTGAATTTACCAACTTCAATCGTCAGTTTAGGATTGGGTACAAGTGAACAAAACTTATCAATCCAAAAAAATGTATTCCCTATCCGACTTTGAATACTTGGGGGCAGCCATCCTTCTGATCGCGTACGGTTTTGAAACCGTGGCTTGCGGTAACGGGTCTTTCGATTCCTTCTTGAACGCCTGTAAGTACGTCTTATATCGAGCAATTGTTTTACGTCTTGGCGTAATTCAATTTCACCTTTGACAAGCACTTTTTCTTCGCTTGTGATGGCCATTCCGACATGTTTCGCACCTAAGTCAATCCCAACGTTGATCTCTTGCTTATAACCGCTACTTCCATAGAACAATTGAATCGTAAACGGTTGATACGAAATAATCTTCGCTTTCTTTTGTTTCAGGAGTAACCGTGCTTTTCTAGGCTTACATGGCATCAATGGTTCTCCGTGCTTATTGATGACGAACACGATCATGGCGTGCTCCATCCTTAGAGTTTGTTACCCTTCGCCAATGTTGGTAAGGCTTTGCAGTTATACTGCCAAATCAGGTTGACCGTTCCTACCCATTCAGAACTATTACAGCGCCTGCACAGAGCCTAGGACTAGGGTATCATCCGAGGGTGTGATAACCAAACCAACGTAGTTCCTAAAGAACTTAGGCTAGACAACTAATGGCTTTTTTCAAGGCCCCACTTCAAACAACTCGGAGAGCGTTAAGTGGTGGGTAGTTGACAGAGTAGCATTCTTTTCTCATTTTGCTAATGTTAAATACATCCATTCACAATTGACAGCTGGATAATAAAAAATACTCAGTTTTATGCTGAGTACTTTTGTTATTGTTTTAGAACAACTGTAGGCATCCATCATCTTTTTTCGGCAAGTACGAGACAGAATGTAGCGATTGGACCTAATAAAAGTGAAAGGAGAAACCAATTCAGTCCACTGCGGTTTTTACCTTGTGCGAGGCCTGCATTGATCAGCGCAAGTGTGCCCCATCCTACGAAATAGCCATTATCCATTTTAAATCACTCCTTCCCCTTATTTCTATTACGTTTCTAAGAGTGGAAAGATTCATTTTTCACCTCTTGATTATGCTACACTTTTAACAAAACTAATGGAGGGATGCCCTTTGAAAAAAACATGGAATCATAAAGGAATTATTGAAATGTTTGAAGCGAACCGCAATGAGGAGCTGGCTGGACCGATGGAAGCCTATATGAAGAACCATTTTCCTTTCCTGGGGATTAAAAGTCCTCTTCGTAAGCAATTATTGAAAGAACTTTTCGCGGAATATGTGTTGCCGGAACCTGATCAGCTGTTTGATGAAGTTTGGAAACTATATGAGTTGCCGGAACGGGAGTATCAATATGCAGGAATTGCGTTGATCGAGAAAATGAGAAAACAACTAACGATGGAGGACTTTCCTGTATTACGCCAATTCATCGAAACGAAATCATGGTGGGATAGCGTCGATTCCATCGCTCCCCACTTTGTCGGTCAACTAGTGAAAATGGATCGGGCATTTGGAAAATCAGTGATGATGGAATGGTCACGCTCGGACAATATGTGGACAAATCGTTCCGCGATTCTTCATCAGTTAAAATTTAAGCACGAAACAGATACCGACCTGCTATTCAACATTATTCAACAACATTCAGCTTCAACCGAATTCTTCATCCAAAAAGCGATTGGCTGGGCGTTGAGGGAGTATGCGAAAACTAACCCCGAGATTGTGAAAGCATTTGTGGAAGAACATCCCTTGAAACCGCTAAGTAAGAGGGAAGCGTTGAAGCATTTTGGCTGAAGATAACTTTTAAAGAGCTACGAAAATGAGTGGAATACTATTGTTGGTGTGATTTTTGAAATTTTATGAAATTGGGAAACTGCACCTTCAAACCTATGGGAGGTGCAGTTTTTTCCTATCCGCTATTCTTTCAAAGCTTTTCCTGGAGTTCCTTATAATTGGTGACCTTCATCCGCAATATTCGTATTACTTTCGATGATAGTCATTATCTTTTCGGGCGATATGCCAGTAAGTTCTGCGATAACAGGCACAGGCGTTGGTTTCCGATATATACTGATAACAATGTCTGCTATTCCTTGTTCTATCCCTTTTGCCATTCCCTCCATCCTTGCTTCATATTCCCGTTGCATTTGATCTTTCAATTGAATTTCTCTTGAAATGGCTAGGGCACGTGTTTTAGGATCCTGGCTTAGACGCTGAATTTCCTCAAATGCTTCTTTCATGATCGGACTTTCCATTGCCAACTCCTCCTTTGTTTGCTTATCGCTCTTCAAAAACAACAGCCATTTTTCAAGGGCATTCATGTCATGCAATTGATATTTCCGGAATTTCGGAAGTTCTAAAACGTGGATTTCTAAATGATCCGAAAAAACAGTTCCATCTTCCGGATCAATTAACTGGAACATACTATGGAAATGCTTTTTGGACAACATTTTAAAATTGGTAATTACAATTTGAATAGCTTTTTTTAGAAGTATATAATCCTTACCGACTTCATCCTGGCTGGCATACATTTTGGCCCAATACATTAGCATCCGTTCCGGAAATGCTTGGTGTCCCCTTAACTGGATTTCCACGTTAATCTGTTTACCTTGATCTGTGACTACCCGGATGTCCATCACTGACAATTTGTCGTTTGCATGGGTTAACTCAAGATTCGGATCCGTCAGTTCTACCGACAATATTGTCCCACCCAAGATTGCATTCAAGAAATCGAGTAACAGCTTGTTATTACGCCTGTCACCAAAAAATGTTTTAAAAACGACATCATTCCGGAGATCCAACAAGTCAACTTCATACACTTCATTGTTTTCGCGTAACAGAGAAACCATGTGTTCACTCCCATTCCTTTTACCCTAATTATAAAACGAACGTTCGCTCCCATCAAGATTCATGTCTGATTTTTCAATTTATAAGTATGTAGTCCTCAAAAGAATGCAAACACAAAATTGAAATGTGTTTGATCACTTGTTGGAGGCTTCGAGCGCAACTCTCTAGGTTTGATCACTTCGACAGCGGCTTTGAGCGCGTCGAACTTTGTTTGATCACTCGGTAGCCACTTTGAGCGCGCAACACCATATTTGATCATTCTACAATCGATCATAGCCTACCTACACATTCTCACTAAAAAAGAGCCTGTACGCTTTATATCGATTTGCGTGCAGACCCTGTTTGTTCTCTTTTTAGCTATTGATGGAATTTGCCGTACTGTCATCTTTCATGTTTTCATAATTTTGTTCGCCTACGCGTCTTTTCACTTCAGCTTCTGATATGCGAGGGGTAATTGCATCTGTGGAAAGAGTAATTTCCTCCGCAATTTCAACGTTTTCTAATCGGGCATTTTTGGCGTCGATTTCCCTGCCGTACTTTTCCGCTTCTTCCCTTGTCATTCGTGCGTCTTCAGGTTTATTGAACATGCTACAAGTTCTCCCCTTTCCGAATAAAGCCTTTTCCTATCGTATATCCTTTTAGAGTGTGAGTTAAACTTCATGGGTATGCTTTCCATAATTTGTGAAGGGAGGATATTGTGAGTTCCTTTCGTTGGATTTTTATGGCTCTATTATTATTTTCCACCCTACTATCTGCATGTTCTCCACAAGAACCTATGTCAGAAACGCCTCGTCTGGAACATTCCGTAACAGCATTTTTCGAAGAGCTAGACGCGGAGAATATGTTCACTTCGATTGAAGAGTTAACGAAAGAACCACGCCTGACCGGGACAGAATCTGAAAAACAGGCAGCTTCTTTTTTGGCCGATCAATTGGAGAGCTATGGTTATACCGTTAATGTCCAATCATTTGAATTTGAAAAATATCGAGCCCCTACTTCTTTACGCTTAATGGTCGATGGATTTAACGGGACGCTTTCTCCTGCCGCCTTTCAGTTTTCAGTTTCCGGACAGGTGACGGGAGAAATCGTGGAAGCAGGCTTCGGATTGGAATCGGACTACAATGACATTGACGTTGCTGGAAAGATCGCGATCGTCGCTGCCGAGCGCACTTCCTTTCATGAGCTCGTACGAAATGCGGGGCATGCGGGAGCCGCCGCTATCATCATCTATTTCCCAAAAGGCTATCCAATCAATCGCTGGTCACTTGGGAAGCATGATAATGCATTCATCCCCGCCCTTGCTTTATCGTATAACGAAGGGAGGGCAGTGCTGGATCATATGAAAACCGATGTCCCCATCAAAGGGACGGTAACTATTGAAGGTTCGCGAATTGACAAAGCCGAGTCACAAAACTTGATCGCTTTGAAACAACCTGATTTCAAAACAGCCAAATCCAAAGAGATCATTACAATTGGTGCCCATTACGATTCCGTCCAACAAGCGCCTGGCGCGAGTGATAATGCCAGTGGAACAGCAGTCGTCCTTGAGCTTGCACGCGCATTGAGAGATGTCCCGACACATAAGGAAATCCGTTTTCTATTCTTTGGAGCGGAAGAGGTCGGACTTTTAGGATCCGAATACTATGTCAGCACGTTGTCCAAAAAGGATAGCAAACATTCGGTCGCCATGTTCAATCTCGATATGGTCGGCAGTTCGGATGCTGGAAAATTGGCGATTCAGACCGTTGATGGAACGGCTAATACTGTCACAAAAGCCGCCAGTAAAGCGTATGAAGAGTTGCATGGTCATTCAGTTTCAATCGATACCGGAGCCAGAAGTGACCATACACCTTTTCAGAAGGCAGGAATCGATGCCGCCCTTTTCATTTATTATCCTCTGGAAGAATGGTATCATTCCCCTGACGATACCATTGATAAAATCAGTAAGGAAAAACTGCTGAACGTAGCAAAAATTGTTGGAAAATCGGCTTTGGAGCTGACTGCATCTCACAATACGGACTACTGAGTTCTATGTTGGACGGGACCGACATAATAGAGTATATAAAGGGGGCGGCTGAATGACGACAATTCTTATCGACGCGGATGCATGTCCAGTCGTGAATGAAACAATTCGAATCGCAGAGAACTTCGGATTCCGCTGTATGCTGATCTGCGATACTGCACATGAAATGCACCGGGATGGCGCGGAAACGATCATCGTTTCCAAAGGGGCGGATGCCGTCGATTTCGTTCTTGTCAATCGGGTGCAGAAAGATGATATTGTCGTTACACAAGATTACGGTTTGGCAGCGATGGTCCTTGCAAAACAAGGGCATCCCATCGATCAAAACGGTAGGCTCTATACATCGGAGAATATTGACCAACTGCTGTTTGCACGCCATACCGCTCAAAAAGTACGAATGGCCGGCGGAAGATTGCGCGGGCCTAAAAAACGATCGAAGGAAAGCAATATCAAATTTGAAGAAAGTTTAAAAAAGTTATGTGCAAGCCTTAAAAATAAGTAAATGAAAAGCCTGTCAGCATATCGACAGGCTTTCTTTATCTTCATTCAGCGGGAGTCTTCCGCTGAATGAAGATAAAGAAGGCAGTCTAAGTGCGCGACGTCTTAAATGAAAAGTGCCTTAATTTCTGCACAGATCGTAGAAATTAAGGCAAATCGAACCCTTCGCCGTTCGATTCGCAATTACGCCAAGGCGTAATTGATTTAAGAGGCATCTTTTGTACAAGACCTGCGTAAGTTAGCTTAAGTCAATTATTATCCAATACGTTTCCAGTCAATTTATCATTCGCACAGGAGGTATTCTATGCCCAAAATCCTTTCTGTCAGTACATTCAAACCGCCTTATGAAGTGAAACAGGAACAGGCTGTCGAGTTGACACGATCGTTGTTCAGCGAAAAATTTCAAGATATCGAACGGCTACTGAAAGTCTTTCAAAATGGAGAGATCGAAACTCGGAATGTCTGCATGCCCCTTGATTGGTACGGGAAGGCGCATACCTTTGAAGAACGCAACCAATTATATATCGACCATGCAGTCGACTTTGGGATCCAAGCTGTGCTAACTTGCCTGCAAGGTGATGGAATGCTGGAAGCACCGATTGATCCGTCCATGATCGACGCAATCTTTTTCATCTCCAGCAGCGGGATTTCAACGCCGAGTATTGATGCACGCATTATGAACCGGATCCCCTTCCGCGATGATACGAAGCGAATTCCGATTTGGGGTCTCGGTTGTGCGGGAGGAGCTGCCGGGATCAGTAGAGCGTCAGAGTATTGTCGCGCTTTTCCGGAAGCGAATGTCCTTGTTCTTTCCGTGGAATTATGTAGCTTGACGTTCCAAAAAGATGATTATTCGAAAAGTAATCTCGTCGGTGTATCACTGTTTTCGGACGGCGTGGCCTGTGCGTTAGTCGCCGGCAATGCGTCTACGGTAAAGTCGAAAATAACTGCTCCTGCGATTATTGCAACGACTTCGAAACTGATGCCGGAGTCGGAAGATGTTATGGGGTGGGATGTGAAAAACAATGGTTTATACGTTGTCTTTTCCAAGAGCATTCCTGCCATTATTACGAATTGGCTCGGTCCATTCGTCCATGAATTTATCGGGAAATATGGACTACTGAAAAATGACCTGACTCATTTTGTTGCACATCCCGGCGGTAAAAAAGTGCTGGGCGCCTATGAAAAGGCTCTTGGATTTGATCCAACCAAAACGGAAATTTCCCGCGACATATTGCGTGAAAATGGGAATATGTCATCTCCGACTGTTCTCTATGTCCTTGAGAAATTCATGAGAAACAAGCCTGTTGCCGGTGATTACGGACTGATGGCTGCCCTTGGACCGGGATTTTGCGGGGAATTACTGTTATTGAGATGGGAATGAGAGGTGCTGTAAATGTTATTTCTCTTTATCATTTCATTCATTATTGTGCAACGTCTCGTTGAACTCTTGATTGCGAGAGACAATGAAAGATGGATGCGTAGCCAAGGGGCTTATGAAGTAGGGGCTGGCCATTATCCGTGGATGGTGGCGATGCATAGTACCTTTTTCTTTTCACTTATTTTGGAAGTCATGTTGTTTAATCGTCCCCTCTCTTCGATTTGGCCGCTTTTCCTTGGGCTGTTTGTTGTTGCACAAGTGCTGCGCATTTGGTGTCTCGCTTCACTCGGAAAGTTTTGGAATACGAAGATCATCATCCTGCCAGGTGCAGATGTCGTGCGGAAAGGTCCCTATAAATGGATCCGTCATCCGAATTACTTGATCGTGACCACTGAGTTGCTTGTTTTGCCGTTGTTCTTCAGTGCTTATTGGACAGCAATCGTTTTTGGGCTTTTAAATGCTTGGATGTTGTCCGTTCGCATTCCCGCTGAGGAAAAAGCATTGAGGGAAGCGACAAATTATGAGGCAAAGTTTTCATTAAAATAATGAAAAAGGAGCTTTCCGCCAAGCCGACTTGACGAAGAAGCTCCTTTTTTCATTTATCCCGCATTAACGCTCTTCAATTGGAACATAGCTCCGTAACTGAGATCCGACATACTCAGCTCTCGGGCGAATTAAGCGATTATTCGAGTATTGTTCAAGTATATGTGCTGTCCAACCCGAAGTCCTACTGACGGCAAAAATGGGCGTAAATAGATCTCTCGCAATTCCAAGACTGTCGTAAGTCGAGGCTGAATAAAAATCCACATTCGGAAGAAGCCCTTTTTCTTTCGTAATAATTTCGTCTATCTTCACGGAAATTTCATACATTTTTTTCTTCCCTTTGAGCGTAGTCAAACTTTTTGACATGCTCTTTAAAAATTTAGCACGTGGATCTCCTGTCTTATAGACACGATGCCCGAATCCCATGATTTTTTTCTTACTACGAAAAGCCTCGGATAGATAAGCTTCAACATTTTCTACTTCTCCGATCTCCTCCAACATTTCCATCACCGCTTCGTTCGCACCACCATGCAGAGGTCCACTTAATGTACCAATCGCAGATACAATACCTGCATACATATTAGCGAGTGTCCCTACTGTTACGCGCGAAGCAAATGTTGATGCATTTAGTTCATGATCCGCATGAAGAATCAGTGCTGTATCGATCGATTTACTAGCGATTTCATCTGGAACTTCGCCCGTTAACATATATAAAAAGTTCTCCGCAAAAGTAAACTCGGCTTTAGGAGATAGGATCTCCTTTCCTTCCCTTACACGTTGAATCGCAGCTACTACTGTCGAAATCTTTGCTTGTATATTTAATGCCTTGCGAAGATTCGCTTCGGGGGACATATCATATGCATCCGGATCATACATCTCAAGTGCTGAAACGACCGTTCTCAGTATGGCCATCGGATGAGTCTCTTTCGGGAATGACTTCATCAGAGAAATAATTTCAGTAGGCAAGACCCCTTGAATAGCAAGATCCTCCTTTAACTTAGCGAGTTCCTCAGCCGTAGGTAATTCATCATTCCATAACAAATAGAGGACCTCTTCGAAGCTAGCATACATCGCTAACTCATCAATGTTAATTCCCCTATACGTAAGTACCCCGTCAATAATGGAGCTAATCCCGGACTGTGTGGCTACGACCCCTTCTAACCCTGCTGTTGTCATAGTAAATCCTCCTTTTCTATTCTTATTACTTTGCAATTTGGGAACTTCGAATCGAAGTTGAAACCGCTATCATATTTTAGAAATTTCCAACAAGTTGTTAATCCTTAGTTTACATCACAATCACCTATGTGTAAAATGAATAATAGGAATACAAACTATGCCAATCAAGAATAAATTAATCTTCCCCAATGACTTAAAAAAGAGCTTCCTCGTCAAGTTAAATTGACGAAGAAGCTCTTTTTTCATTTACTCTCAGTATTCCCTGTCCGATACGTCAATGTTTTTCCCGTAAAGCCAAACAACACGGTTAAAATCGGTGACAATAAACAAAAGAATGCGAACGGTAAATAATCAAGGGTTGCGACCCCTAACACACTTGTGATGAAAATCCCGCAGACGCTCCAAGGAACTAAAGGATTGACGACCGTTCCAGCATCCTCCATCACCCGGCTCAAGTTTTTACCTGCCAGCCCCACTTTTTCATATTGGGATTGGAACGCTTGCCCTGTCAATAAAATCGATAAGTATTGCTCCCCGATTAACACATTGATGCCGATTGCGGTTAACGCGGAAGCCGCGATCACGGAAGACACTTTCTTTAACAAACTTTCGATTTTGGCCAATAAACATTGAACAATCCCAAGCGTGAATAATAAGCCACCCATACTCAATGCCAATAACACTAAACCGATCGTGAAAAACATGCTTTGCATGCCGCCACCGGAGATGAGTGTGTCAACGTCTTCAATCCCTGTCGTTGAAGTATACCCATTAAATAAGATACCCATCACTTGTGAAGCCGTAAAGCTTTGATGGAAAAATGAAATGAGGACCGCGCTGATGGAACTTAAAGCTAATGTCATAAGCGCAGGCACTTTCAATATCGTCAAAACGAATAGGACAAGGAGCGGGATGACGGTATACCAATGGATCATCCCAGTTTCCAACAGCCCAGTTTGGAAAAATGTAATTTGCTCAACTTCGCCCTGGGATACGTTCGGAGATAAGAAACCGAAAATGAGCAACGATATGGCGAATGCAGGATAGGTTGTCCAGCCCATATTGCGAATATGTTCAAATAAATCAACTCCGACGATGGAAGACGCCAGATTGGTCGTATCTGACAAAGGCGACATTTTGTCACCAAAAAAAGCACCTGAGACAATCGCTCCAGCCGTGATGGCCATCGAGACATCCAAGACCGTTGCCATCCCGATAAAAGCGACACCGACTGTCGCAACCGTCGTCAGTGAACTGCCGATCGAGATGCCGACAATTGCAGTGATCACAAAAACGATCGCGAAGAAAAACTGCGGTGTAACTAGCTGAAAACCTGCATAAATCAACGTCGGAATTGTCCCGCCCATCATCCAACTGCTGATTAGCATCCCGATAAAGAAAAACAGGAAAACCGCACTCATGCCGGCGCCTGCCCCTTCTACTAACCCGCGTTCAAGCTTACGGTACGGAACTTTTTTCAATAAACCATAGCCAAATAATAATAATATAGACCCTAAAATCGGCAAATGTGGAACCGCACCCAATTGAGTGATACTTATACTAATCGCCGCGATAATCGCCACAATCAACGCAAGCGACTCGATAAAGGTAGGCGAAACGACTGCTTTTATGCGAAACATGCTGAAATCCTCCTTGATGATTGAATACCCCAAAAAACTTTTGTCACGCAAAAAAACTCCATCCATCCCTTGGAAAGGGACGAAGGAGTTCTCCGCGTTACCACCCTACTTGATGAGCCGGCTTTAGCCGACCATCCACTTCATATCTAAACGAGAAAAACGGATGGCGTACTTCACTGTGATTGCTGCCTGAACTTTCACCTGCCATCCAGTCTCTACTTGCTGCCCACAATCCGGCTACTGCACCATCTCTCGTAATTATTCAACTGAAATTCTTTGCCTACTTTTGCGCAATAGTAATTGATTTGAATCTTAACATGTTCATCTCACAAGTCAAGGGTTTAACAAAAAGATTAACTATTGCCCTTTTTTCCAAACTTCTCATACATAGTGAAAAATACCAGTGTCTTAAGCAAATTACTTGAGAAGATTGTTCAATTTTTTATCGAAAGTGTATATTTCATGATTTCCTACTTTTTGATACGCATAAAGAAGTGTGTCAACAAAATCTAATTTACGTTCTGCAAAAAGATTTAATGCTGTGTTTAGAATTAGGGGGTCGTCTACTTGGACTTGACTGGTGTCTAAAAAAAGCATTAATGTTTCGCTAATTTCGCTATTCTTTACTTTGTATACTTTTTGTAATACGTAGACAATCTCTGCGATTACTTCGTTAGGTATATATACTTCATGGTGTTCTAATAGTTCTGCTGCTTTTTCCGACATTTCTTCAGAGTCGTTTAGTAGGTATCTTAATACTACGTTTGCATCAGCGATTTTCATATTTATCTTCCACCGCTTTCGACCATGCGCCGTTTTCTTGTTTTAACAGATCTATATCCTTATATTTTTCCAATACTCCCCTAGCACTTTTTTTCTTCTCACTTACTTTTTCTTCATCCTTATTATCTTCATACGGAAAAATAAGGATTTCTACTTCCTTATTCTGAAGGCTTTCAGGTAAATCAATAACTTTTTTCAGAATATCACTGTTCGCAACTTTCCTGTAAAAAGTCATAACAATCCCTCCTCTTCAAAATACACCGTTCCATGACCCAGCTGTATGATATATATTATACAGGCAATGCTGTTGTTAAAACAAAAGTTAATCATATTACGGAGTTTCTTTTTTTGTTTTTAAAAAAAGAATGGGGATCTGTATGTGCCTATCCTTTTCAGTGAAACTGATCAATGTACGCATAAGTTCGCCGAGTACCGTGCGCCGTCCAATTCTTTTAATATGCAACTTTACTGAATCGATTAATAAATTGAAGGTTCTAACATAATTCCATAAGAACCCTCAATTCTTATTTGACTTCCAATGTGTATTAAGCATATAATACATTATGCAATGCGTATTAAGCGATTAATACATTATAATTGAACGACAAGTAACTGTATGAAGTGGTTTTTCTTCGCAATTACTGTATTAAGGCTTTGATACACAATATTCCTTCATGATGTATTTTTTTATCGTACCTGTATTACGATCTTAATACAGGTATCGTCAATGACGTTTCGTCTCTTATTTTTGCCACTGATGTATTACCCACTTAGTACACTATGTTTTTTAGGAGTTGACTCAATGAGTGTAAAGTTTAACAATCGTGATCCTGTTTATGTGCAAGTGATCCGGCATTTTAAAGAGCAAATTGCAAGGGGTACCTTTGAACCGGGTCAAGAAATTCCATCGCGAAGGGAACTCGCGAATCAGCTGAAGATTAATCCCAATACGGCGCAGCGGGCGTATAAAGAAATGGAGGAACAAGGGTTGATTTTTACAGAGGGAAATTTGCCAAGTCGCATTACGAAGGATGAGCAAACGCTCAAAATGGTAAGAGAGGAATTGATTTTAGAGGCGGTGGATACGTTTGTTCAATCGGTTCGATCCATCAATGTTCCGGTACAGGAAGCCTTGCATTTAGTGAAGGATACGTACGAAAGGGAAAATAATTAAAGGGGGGATCTTCATGATTGAAATAAAAGATGTAACCAAAAAGTTTGGTAGAAAGAAAGTGTTAAAAGGCGTTTCTTTTACTGCTGAAAAAGGCCAGATTACTTGTTTAATCGGCATTAATGGGGTTGGGAAAACAACCATTATGAAAGCAATTATGGCGTTAACCCCCATTAATAGTGGTGAAATCCTCATCGATGGTGAAAAAATTCATAAAGGGAGCTATGAAAAAATCACCTTTATTCCTGATACCATCACGATGTTACCGCAAATGAAAATACGGGATGCCTTCGTATTTATGGCTGACTTTTACGACAGTTGGAACCAAAAACGTGCCACTGAACTGCTGCAGTTTTTCAAACTAAACGAAACGGATCGCATTTCTGAACTATCAAAAGGCAATACCGCAAAAGTGAACCTTCTACTCGGTTTAGCCTTGGATGTCGATTATGTCTTGATGGACGAACCTTTTTCAGGGATTGATATCTTCAGTCGCGAGCAAATTGCCAATGTATTTACAAGTCATTTAATTGAAAACCGTGGTGTTATTATCACGACACATGAAATTAATGATATCGAACATTTAGTTGATAAAGTCGTTTTACTAGATGAAGGCGTCGTGTTAAAGGAATTCGAAGTGGAAGAAGTAAGGGAAAACGAAGGGAAATCGGTTATTGATGTCATGAGAGAGGTGTATCAAGGATGAAACGTTATTTGAAGTTAGTCGATTTCGAGTTTAACCGTTTTTTAAAGCTCTATCTCGTTTTATTTGGCATTACGATCCTTTCGCAAATCATTGGGGTGATTGTTGAGTCGCGAAACTATTTAAATCATGCAAATAGGGTAATTTACCAGGATCTAGTGCCGATCGCAGAGTTTCTCGAAAATTATCGGACAATATCTTTAATTGAAATTTCCTATTCAGCTTGGTTTATGGGGCCCATTGTAATTTGCGGTGTTACGCTAATCATTTATGTCTTTTTTATTTGGTATCGTGATTGGCTTGGAAAAAATACATTTAGTTACCGTTTGTTGATGTTACCAATAGCACGCATTCATGTGTATCTAGCGAAGGCAACAACGATTTTACTCTATGTTTTAGGCCTCGTTGCATTGCAGCTCATCTTATTGCCAATTGAAAGTCAAGTTTTAAAGTGGATGGTTCCAAGTGAGTTTCGTACCGATCTAACCATTAGCCAAATTACCGGCTTATCTGATTTAAGGATTTTGTTTCCACATACTTTTATTGAGTTTGTTCTTTATTATGGCGGTGGAATAACAGCGGTATTTATTGTTTTTACAGCAATTTTGTTTGAACGTTCTTTTCGCATCAAAGGGATTATTTACGGCGTTCTCTATTGTGCTATTTCTCTTTTCATCTTTATGGCACCAATACTTATGAATGAGTTTATTTTAGGAAGTTACTTTTACCCGATCGAATTATTTTTCATTGAATTAGTAGCAGGGATTGTCGTTTTAGCTTGTGCGATTTGGACAGGTAATTTTCTGATCAAGAATAAAATAAGGGTTTGATGGGAGGTCACACAAGTGAAACGCTATTGGAAAATCATATCAATTTGTTTCATTACGTTAATGGTGATTGGCACTTTTTATATACAATCCAGTTTCGCTACAAGCGAGCATTTAACAGTTGAATTTGAAAAAGTGAATGGCAATGAGGATGAAGTGCAGAATCTAATGCTATACGGTGATTACTTTGTGGATCATAATTACTGGTCCCGACAGCAGACTCCTTTACAAATGACGAGTGAAGAAACGATTAACCCGAATAACCATTCCTTTTTCCGAAAGTTATCTGGAAGGGGCATTCCCTATCCTCTTGAAAAATTGGTAAAAAAGCATAAGAATTTTATGCGCAGTAAGGATTTAGAGCCGAATTATTTTTTTGAAGATGAACATGTAGTAGCCTATGTGCAAATTAGGAATCCCTATGAACGCCCAATGAAAGATTTAACCTTTGAAATTGAAGTGTTACATAAACAATCTGACGAAATTACATCCATCCAGTTAGAGATTCCCGAAAAAGAAAACTATGGTTGGATGAATGTAGATAAAGTCCAAGTAATAGACAGTGAGTTAAAGGTCATTACACGGGGTTTCCGAATAGGCGGTAGAGATGAATTCCGTGTCTATACATTTGACTTGGATGGGCAAAAACTAGTCAGCCATCACACGATTGCTTCCACTCCGAGGATAGAAAATGGCTGGTCTAATTTAAGAATTATCAATGATGATGGAAACAACTATCTTTTAATTAAAATAGAAACTATTGAAGATGATATGGGACATAGCGATGGCAAACCGAATGCCGCTTATGAATTCATCGCTTACGATATCGAAAATAATCAGTCTAAAAAAATAGTGGGCTCTGATGAATTACTTGGTTCTATAGGCAGTGCGTCTATCTTTAATTCAACGCTCTTTATTTCATCACAGTCAGCGAATGGTGTGGAAATCAACCAGTATGATATTGACAATGACAAATGGGGCACAAAACCGGCATTTGACTTAGGAGATGCGAAGGCTAACGAAGCTCCTTATATGCAAGCCATGAATGGAAAACTATATCTCATTTACGCAACAACGAATGGTCATACCCTCTTTATAGGCGATGTAGAAACTGGAGAATCCCTCTATAAAGGTCATCTAAAAGTGAAGAACAAAGATGAAGATCAAAAGGATTATAGTCTTTATTTTCATGGCATCGAGTTTGTTCAATAAAAGGTTTGTTTGGTCAACCTACCTTTAAATAAGAAAGAGATGAGAATAGCAGCATGATGGCTTGCATTCTCATCTCTTTCATTTTGCGTAAATAGGAACGTTCAATCACATCACCGCTCACACGCAAAGCCGTCTTTATCCCCATCCATCTTTTCCGAATAGGCAGGATGCCCTTTCTTGACGCCGTTTGGATATTTCTTGCGCAATTCCGTACAGTTCTTGAAGTATTCCGTCCCTTCCGTCGTCGGTTTTGTCTTTGACTTTTCTACTGGATGCGTTTGACTATCGAAGCCGCGATCGGTCGCGTAATCCTCAATGGACCAAATGCCGGCACCCGCCTTTTTCGCCTTGTCTTGCGCTTTTTCATACGTATCGAGATGGCGTGTATTCGGTGGATAGACATAAGCGACGCGGGCAAGCCCTTCTTCCAGAAGCGTTTCTTGCACACTTTCTCCGTCTACATAAATATAAGCGAGCAATCTACCATATTTGTCGATCCGCTCCCCGATATCGAATTCAATTTCCAATTTTCCACTGTTGATCAGCTCACGGTTACGTTCCTTCGCTTCTTCCCCGAATGGTTGCTTTCCGAGCCGAGGGTGGTTCGTTTCAGGCGTATCGATCAACAAATAGCGGACATTCTGCTCCTTGCCTTCGTAATTGATTTTGATCGTATCACCGTCGATAACCTTGACCAACTCGACGGGGATCAAACCCGCCCGGCTAGGTTCTGGATCTTGTTCCGGGAAAAAGGTATTATACAAAAATAAGGCTAACAAGACAGCAGCCGCGCCTATTAAACTTGCCGGCTTTTTCATCCATGAACGCGCATCTGATTTTCTAGTACTCACTATCGTTACATCCTTTACAACTATGTATTTGACCCTTTCCTATGTTAACAGTTTCATAGTGAATTGAAAACAGCCGCCACCTATGTGACGGCCATTGTCCATTTGATTTTACCCATAAATCTTGCGATCCCAATGTCTATGAGCAGCCACCGCGGCGATGAAGTCTTTACTGAAATTAGATGACTCGCCTGCCATCACAATACCCGGTCCTGCTTCGGCGTCGGATGCGTCGAAAAAGGAAACGCCAGTTGATGCCACACCAATTGGTTTATAATGCTGGAATGCTTCGTTCACAAAGTTAATAATGTCCTTTTTAAACTTGGTTGGATTGTCCACTTCGCCTCCGACGACCAAGACCGCGTCGTATAACACGGAATGGACGGTCAAAAATGTTTCATCCACTTCGACAGCCAAGCCATTTTGGGCATGAATGATGCCGAATTTATCACTGACGATATCGACGACCATCCCAGCATCTAGACACGCTGTCACAATTGCTTCCAGTTCGTTTCCATCGAATTGTTCACCGAGCAGCACGGCGACTTTACGGGTTTCCGGCAGTTTGGCAGTCGTCTCCTGACTCAGTGCCGGCGAGGTTTCCGCTACTGCCGATTCTTCCCCATCCGGATGATCCACACCGATCGCTTGTGCCACAGCCGTTGCCAATCCTTTATCGACATTGACAAACATATCGACCACTTGCTGTCTGACATTTTTATCTTTCACTTTACCGACTTCAAAACTAAACGCATCGACAATGTGCCTCTTCTCAGCCAATGTCATACTATTGTAGAACAGTCGCGCCTGTGAGAAATGATCTTTGAACGAATCGCTGCGTGCCTGGATTTTACGCCCATCCACTTTTTCCTCATAATGGACATAGGCGCCCTCTTCTTCTGTAGCTGTGGAAGGTGAATTATCCGCCAGTGAATTTTTATGGTAACTGACTTGCCCGACATTGATTGTCTGCCGGCCATAGCCATCTCGCTGATTGTTATGGAACGGACAAACCGGACGATTGATCGGCAATTCGTGGAAGTTCGGGCCACCCAGACGGATCAGCTGTGTATCCGTATAGGAGAACAATCTTCCTTGCAACAACGGGTCATTCGAAAAATCGATGCCTGGAACGACATGTCCGGGGTGAAAGGCGACCTGTTCCGTTTCTGCAAACACATTATCGACATTGCGGTTTAACGTCATTTTTCCAATCAGTTGAACAGGCACCACTTCTTCAGGCCATATTTTCGTCGCATCTAAAATATCGAAATCGAACATGAATTCATCTTTTTCCTCAATGATCTGAACGCCTAGCTCAAATTCAGGGAATTGACCACGTTCAATGGATTCCCATAAATCCCTCCGATGGAAGTCAGGGTCTTTCCCACTGATTTTCTGTGCTTCATCCCATACTAAAGAGTGGACGCCCAGTTTCGGTTTCCAGTGGAATTTTACGAAATGCGCTTTCCCTTCGGCGTTCACAAAACGGAACGTATGGACACCAAAGCCCTCCATCATCCTGAAGCTTCGCGGGATGGTCCGGTCCGACATATGCCACATGATCATATGAGCGGATTCTTGGTTATTGGCGACAAAATCCCAAAAGGTATCATGTGCGGAGGCCGCTTGCGGCATTTCATTATGCGGTTCGGGTTTGACGGCATGGATTAGATCGGGGAATTTGATGGCATCTTGAATAAAGAAGATCGGTATATTGTTGCCGACCAAGTCGAAGTTTCCCTCTTCCGTATAAAACTTCACCGCAAACCCTCGTACATCTCGTACGGTTTCCGCGGATCCCCGGCTGCCGGCCACTGTGGAAAAACGTGTGAAGACAGGAACCTTCGAACCCGGCTCTTGGAGAAATGCCGCTTTTGTATAGTCTGTCATCGATTTATACAGTTCAAATTCACCGTGAGCTGCATAGCCTCTCGCATGTACAACTCTTTCAGGAATCCGCTCATGGTCAAAATGCGTAATTTTTTCGCGGAAATGAAAATCCTCCATCAATGTTGGGCCACGCAAACCCGCTTTTAGAGAATGTTCGTCCTCGGCTACTTTTAACCCTTGATTGGTCGTCAGTTTTTTCCCTTTTTCATATGAACGGAACGTTTCCAATTGCTTATCTTTGCTTGTTTCATCAAAAGAATGGTTGTTATTCAATATCGTTTCCTCCATTCAGAATTTTAGAGTTCTATCACACTCTTCCCCAACGGCGTACGCTCAAACGGATTTTTTCTAAAAAAGGGACTTCTGACTGACAGAGGCAAGACAAGTCTTTTCATACCGCACAGTGGTTCAATGGACAAACGTTAGAGTCCAATATGCAAATCAATCGCGCCTCGGCGTGATTGCGTCCAGATTTTTTCGAGCTTGCTCGAAAAGCTCCTCTAAAAAATCTGTGACATCCGCCGGAGGCTTTATCTTCGTTCAGCGGGCGTCTGGACACCCGCTGAACAGGAATACAAATCTGCATTCATCTCGCCACCTATAGAGGTGGGAGTCTTCTGCTGAACGAAGATAAAAAGAAGTCCACGAAAAATGATTCGCCGACTTCCTTTATTGTCATATGCATTTTCGAAACGCTTCAATACTAGAAGTGTCCTCCCATCGTATAACCGACTACAACAAGCATCATTCCGCCTACATAAGTGGACAGGAAATAACCTACAGCCTGCTTCTTTTTCCCATTCCGCCAATTTTCAATGAGCTCTTTCGTCAACGTGGAAAACGTCGTAAGTGCACCTGCAAAACCGGATGCCAGCAAGAATGTCCACATCATCGGTAATTCAAGGCCAAAAACGATACCGATCAACAACGCACCGCTCAAGTTTACAAGCAATGTCCCCGCTGGAAGTTTGTCACCCCGGTTCCATCGTTTCGCAAAGAGATAGCGGATCATTGCACCGAAGAATCCGCCGATACCGACCATTGTCATATCCAAAAGCGTCATTCTTTCACCTGCTTTCCACCTAGCTGAAAACCGAGCATCCCGATGGCGAGTCCTCCGCAGATGCTACAGACCACATAGAAAAGCGCAAACCATAAGCGACCGGCTTCAACGAACAAAACCGTTTCCATCCCGAAAGCCGAAAATGTGGTGAAGGATCCGAGAAACCCTGTCGTGACAACGTCTTTCAAATCTTTGGAGACATTCAATTTGCGACAAGCCCCTGCCGTAATGAAACACAATAAAAATGTCCCGATCATATTCACGCTAAATGTAGCCAAAGGGAAACCACTTTCAACGTGCACGAGCTGTCCGATGAATGTCCTTGCGCACGCACCTACTACACCTGCCAAGCCGATCCATAGCAACTTTTTCATACTGCCACTCTACCGTAACTGTGCCGTGTATTTGGATTACCCATAAGCCCTTTCATCCCCCTACCTTTTCAAGCAATCGAAGCGAAAGGACAGTATCCAGGTCGAGACGCTTTTCGGAGACACCGAATCGGATATGGATCTCATCGCCTTCCCGCTTGATGATTTCGCCCTTTCCGAACACGCGATGCTTGACGGCCGTCCCAGCTTTCAACTCATTTCCGTCTTGGATACCATTCGGATTGATTGCAAGTTTGGCTTTCGTGATTTTCACTGGCTTATCACTTTTGTCCTGCATTCCAGGTTTCAGAAGCAGTCCCCTCACTTCATTCAAAAAGCGTGAATCCTCTTTCGCTTTTCCGTCATCTTGCCCGTAAGAAAGCAGTTCAAGTTTTTCTTTCGCCCGCGTCATGCCTACATAAAACAGCCTCCGCGCTTCTTCCATCAACGCCCGATCCCCTTCATCTTCTTCCGATGGGATGATCCCTTTCAGCAAATCGATCATGAAGACACGACGGAATTCAAGCCCTTTGGCACTATGGAATGTCGATAAGGTCACCGCATTGTCCGGCGGATTGAACTTCGCATTTTGGACAGCTTGCTCAAGTTCCTTCAAACGATTGGCAAACTCCACCATCGTCCGTAGTTGTGCCGCAATTCCTTCGAGCGTATCAAGAATACCCAGCAAACTTTCAAAACGGAACCCGAATTTTTCCGCTCTGCTTTTCAAGGCAGCCTCATAGCCTAAATCATGGCGGATCACCTTGATGACCCGATCCGGCCGCAACTCCGGAATAATTGCGTATCCTTCCTTATAGGCTTTCAGTTTTTTTACTTGGCTCTCTTTTAAATCCACCGTCTGAATAAATGCATCGAATACATTTCCCGCTGTTTCCGTATTTTGAAATTTGTTAAGCATATTCCGAGAAATGAAGAGATTCATTTTCATAATGATTTTAGAAAATACATCTTTGCGTTCCACATTAAAGCTAAGGCGCATGAAATTCAAGATATCCTCCACAATCCAATGGGAGAAAAACTTATCATCCGCATCTTTCATATAAAAAGGGATGCCACGACGGTGCAGCTCGTTCACATACATCGTAGAAGAGGAATTGTTCCGGAACAAAATGGCAACCTCGCTTAAATCCTTTTCACTAAGCAATTCGTATGTAACATATTCCAACTGCCGTTTCGGATCATCCCATTGTTTAATAAAAATAGGCCCTTTCGCTTCGTTTTCCGTCTGCATTTCTTTCGGATAGCGCTTCGTATTCCGTTTGATGAATGCTGAAGCTGTTTCGACGATTTCTTTGGACGATCGATAGTTCCGTTCCATCATCAACACTTGAGCATCCGGATACACTTTTTTGAAATCGAGTAGATAATCCGGCTCGGCTCCCCGCCACGTATATATGGACTGGTCATCATCCGCAACGACACATAGATTGCCATGATAAGCGACGAGATGCTCGACAATCCGATGCTGGACAAGTGACGTATCTTGGCTTTCATCTGTTAACACATAGTCATACCGATTGCAGAATCGTTCATTCAACGATTCATCCTCACGGAGAGCTTGTTCGGCGATCGTCAACATATCGTCAAAATCCAATAGTAAATGTCCGGCTGTCTGCGTTTTCACTTCCTCGTACTTCTTGGCAATCCGTCCCGCTTTTTCAACGGGTCCATCCAGCTTTCCCCACTCGGCTAATGGGATCATCCGGTTTTTAATGGAACTGATGAAAGTCGATAGGGACGCCAATTGATCTTCCGTGCAATCATCATGGAGCAGTTCTTTATAAAGATTTTTTAACAAAAAAGCCTTATTTACCGGCTGGCGCCCTTTTCCTCCCCCTTCGATCAGTTCAAAGGTCATTCCACTTCTTTCTAAATACGTCCTCGCAATCGAGAACGCCAAACTGTGGATCGTCGAAAAATCGACGGGTTCGCTTTGCGGGAAAAAACGTGTGAACCGCTCCGCCATATCACGCGCAGATGCCCGGCTAAACGTAATGGCTTTAATACGTTTCGGATCGACCTTTTTCTCTTCGATCAAATAACCGATTCGCATAATCATCGTTGTCGTTTTCCCCGAACCTGGACATGCTAATAGAAGAAGCGGCCCCTCTGTCTGCAGCACCGCTTTCTTTTGGACTTCATTCAACTCTATATTCAGTTCTTGCTTTTTCCGTTCAAAAAAATCAATCATTCAGCTATAACTCCTTTTAATTCCGCTTCTTCTAATTTAGCATACGAACGCCGATTTGAAGAAACAAACCTATCATAAGAAGAAAAACCTCCACACGGGTACTGTGTAGAGGTGTCATATCGGCATTTATCTCGGTATGCCGATTTCCTTAAATGGATAGAATCTGAATTTCACTGCCCCAACGACGGAACTTGCGTCAATGCAACCGATTATTCTGCTATCCGTACTATGCCGACGGTTATCGCCAAGAACGAAGTAACACCCTTCCGGCACTTCCACTTCAAAGTCTTGCGTCAATTTCTGCCCATCGGCAAGCTTATCTTTGTTCGCTTGGATATAATCCTCGTCGTATTCTTCCCCATTAATGAAAAGTCGGTCATCTTTCATGATAACGACATCGCCAGGCAGACCGATCACCCGTTTAATGAAATCGTCCTCTGAGTTAGGTGCATGGAAGACGATCAAATCAAAACGGTCAACTTTATGGATTTTGGAAATGACAATCTTATTCTCATTTTCAAATGTCGGTTCCATAGATTGACCGGATACGATGACCGGTGTAAAGAGAAATTGGCGGATCACAATGGCGATAATGAAAGCAATCGCAATCGATTGGATCCAAGAAATGAGTTCACGCTTCCCTTTTTCATTCATCGAAAATCCCCCGTTCAGTCTAGATATCTTTTATATTACCATATATTCGGGACTCGGCTAAAAAGGATATTGTATTGTATTCTTTATACTGGACTTTTGCCCATACGAAAAAGTTTCTTACTGTATGAAAAAACGCCTTCCTTTTTCAGGAAGACGTTTTAGTTCATAGTTTAAAATGATTGATGGTCGTATATAATTCATCGCTCAGATTGGACAATGCGTCGGCGGCTTCTGCCACTTGCCGGATCGCACTGAGCTGTTCATTCGACGATGCGCTGATTTCTTCACTCGCCGCCGCAGTTTCTTCGGCGGTCGCGGCCAATGTTTTAATTGGTTCTAAAGCAATTTCTTTCTGTTCGACAATGTGGTTCACCTCAACGTATACAGCGTTGATGGATTGCTTCAACGAATGCATCATGTCCGAAATATTGCTAAAGGTTTCCTGTGTTGCTTGTACGACTTTTCCTTGTGTTTGAAATGTTTCTCCGGTTTCTCTCATTTGGACAGACACTTGATGGGAACCGTTCTGCAATTCTTGGATCGTCGCTTTCACTTCCTCCGTTGCACGGGCGGATTGTTCGGCCAATTTACGGACTTCATCCGCAACGACGGCAAATCCTTTCCCTTGTTCTCCCGCACGCGCTGCTTCAATGCTAGCATTCAGGGCCAATAAATTTGTCTGGGCTGAAATTCGCGTAATCGCTTCCATCACTACACCGATTGCCCCAAACTTCGATTCTAAATCACTGACGACGTCAGCCATCGATTGCAAATTCAATTTCCAATCATCAAACGAATGTTGTAGCTGATCAACTTGACTAATCCCGTTTTGGTTGGCTTCTTCTGCGTCTTCTGCGATTTTGGCCATCATGTCTGTTTTTTCCTGAATATTGATGAGTTGATGGTCCAAATAATGAATCGTTTTCATGGCATCATCGGAATTAGTGGCTGATGTTGTGGCACCCGAAGCGATGTCATCGATTGCACCCGCTATTTGTTCACTGACGGCATTCGTTTCCTCCGCAGAAGCACTTAATCCTTCTGCTGAAAAACGGACTTTATCGACAGAACGGTGGACGACCGTAAACGCATTGCGAACTTTTTCCGTCATCTCGTTGAAGTTGTAGGCTAGTTGACCGAATTCGTCTTGTGCTTTCACTTCTATCTTCGTATTCAATTCCCCA
The DNA here is from genome assembly GCF_022346545.1 of Sporosarcina sp. ACRSM. GTDB lineage: Bacteria > Bacillota > Bacilli > Bacillales_A > Planococcaceae > Sporosarcina. The sequence continues at coordinate 258,074 of NZ_JAKRNU010000006.1, forward strand.
ACCGCCACTTTGTTCATCGCCTCGCGGATTTTAGGGATCGGACTGACAATCCCCGATATGAGGAACCATAGAATAGCGATCATTAGTACCACCGCAACAAGGAATATAAGGACGATGATGCGCTTTGCTTGATCAAATGATCCGACAATGGATGCTTCGTTGAAAGCAGCTCCGACAGTCCAACCGTAGTGGGGGACTTCAGTAAAAACGCCGATCATCTGATTGTCATTTTCGTGATAATACCCGACTCCTTCCGCTTTATTAACATCAAATATAGCCTCCATATAAGACAAATCGACCAATCTTTTGTCGTCATATTGTCGAGAAGGATGGACCATTGCTCCATTCCTGCTGTCAAATAAAAACGGATAGCCATCGAATCCAAAATCACTTGTGGATACTCGTTCCGTGATATTCCGTAAACCGATATCGACCCCGATGACACCAACGATGATTTGATTTCTTTTCATCGCTTTGGACGCGGTAATCACATGCTCGCCTGTAGCAGCATCGATATACGGGTATGACCAATGGACTTGATCTGGATCTTGAATAGCTGTCTGATACCACAAACGACTCGTCGGGTTGAAATTCGGAATTTCTGTATGTGGAACAAATTTCGTAAACTTATTTTCAAACCCAAAATACATCAAATCTGCATCCGTCAATTGTCCCATATACTCGTTGAATGCCTGTTCAATTCCTTCATCTAAATCACTTTCGTTCCCTCCGCCATACTGTGTCTCCATGAACCCAATAACTGACGGGTGCTCCGTAAGTAAATATAATGCTTTCTCATATTGCAACATATGATTTTCTATGGCTCTGCTCATTTCCGCCACCGCCACTTTGCTTTGATTGATCAGCACTTGTTCCGTCTGTCTTTGCGCTTGATGGCTGACTAAGAAATACACCACCGAAAGAACGATCACAAGCAACAGAAATACGCTGACAATCAATTTCCCTTTAATTGACTTCATTTTCTCCCCTCATTCCTAGTTCTATCTATTCACGGTAAAAAAGAATCATAGTACCTATTATAAGCGATAAAACAAGTAGAAGGTAGAATATTTTCAACAAACAAAATATTTATGCAAAAATAAAAAAAAACGCCAAAGCTGGCGCTTTCCATAATATAGATTAGAAACTAGAGTCTAAATGTTTCGTACAATTAAAGAGATGGCAAAGGTTTACATCCTCTTGAACTTCCACTACTGTAACGGAGGTATTTTGTAAATTCTTCTCAAATTCACGTTCAGGAATGAGCACGCCTAACAGTCGCCAGATGAATCCGCCATGGCTGATGACGAGGATCCTTTTACCAGGATACTTCTCTTTCATCTCCTCGAGAAAATCTGCACCGCGGGCAATGACCTCCTCATACGGTTCGGTCCCTAAATCCAATTCCCTCCATGCCTCTCCCCATTTCGCAATGCGCTCTGCTTCTGTCGTCCCTTCAATCAAGCCTCCGCCCACTTCTCGCAAACGGAAGTCGGTGTGGAAAGGCAAATTTGGCAGGCGCTCCGCGATCATCTCCGCAGTTTGCTTTGCACGCAGTTGCGGACTCGTGTAAACGATATCCCATTGTTCACTGGAAAGTCGCTCTGCAACTCGCTCGGCCATCTCGATTCCTTCTTCATCAAGCGGGATATCCGAGCTTCCTTGCGCTCTTTTTTCTTTATTCCAGGCAGTTACGCCATGTCTGACAAATCCGAATGTCGTCAATAGAAACAGCCTCCCATTGTTCACTTGTTCCAGTAAAAATTTTTGATATCCATTATTCTAGAAAGTTATCAGCGTTAACAGGATAAATATCAGCGCTCGCATATGAAAAATCGGCGAACCAGGACTTTCAACCTATTATTCACACGACGTAGCCAAGCGATCTTAATACGTTATGCATAAAGGCTTCCGTATACAAATACACTTCTTCACGTTCCGGCTCTTGATAAACATCGTGATAAAGCCATTTCCACTCCTTATACTGGAATTCGGAAAGATTCTGGTGTAGCAGCCATTTTTTCACGAATGTAATATCTGCAATTTTGTCTTCGCCTGCCGTGTGGACCAGTATCGGTACATCGTCGATAGCCCCTTCATGGTGGACGACCGTCTTCATGAAAGTTTGCAATTCCTTATACCAAGTGGCTGTAACGATCGGATTATACGTCCGATTTTCGCCCGCTTCCACATATAGCTCAACATTCCGTGTCAGCATTTCAATGCCGATTTCATGATTCAATTTCATGGATGAAGTCCATTTTGTCAAAACCGATGAAAATTTAGGCGGATGTTGAAGAAGGGATAGCCATGGTGAACTGAAGATATAACCTGCACACTCAAACTTGCCTCTCTGCAAGGCATGCATGACAAGTGTGGCACCCAGTCCATGGCCAATGACAAATAGCGGTAAATTATCCGCCAGTCCGACCGTCATCAATTTCTTCACATATTTTTCGTACTTATCAAATGACTCATTGTGTATTTTCCGATCCGCGTCGGCCCCGTGACCCGGCAAATCCCCAGTCACCACATGAAAACCGCTATTTCGCAGTTTCTGAATGAGCCACGCATATCGATTATGGTCTTCGTACGCATTATGGACAAGGGCTACCACTGCTTTCGGTTGCCCTGCCGCTTCCCATTTCCACATTGAGCTCTCCCCCTACTCACCTTATTCTCGGTTTAGCTATTTTCCCGATATTCGTTCAATAAAAACTTGAACTTTGTTAAGATAATTATACACTACTCAACGAATAGGAGTTGGCACGATGATTTATCCATTTCATGAACATACACCGAAAATCGATCCATCCGTATTTATCGCAGATTATACAACCATTACTGGAGACGTGACAATAGGTCCTGAATCATCCATTTGGTTCAATACGGTCATCCGTGGGGACGTAGCGCCTACAATCATTGGACGGAAAGTGAACATTCAAGATTTATGTTGCCTTCACCAAAGTCCAAATCGCCCTCTCATCTTGGAAGATGAAGTGACAGTGGGCCACCAAGTGACTTTACATAGTTGTACAGTGAAAAAACGAGCTCTGATTGGTATGGGCTCGATCATTTTGGATGGTGCAGAAATCGGGGAAGGGGCATTCATCGGAGCCGGCAGCCTCGTGCCACCCGGCAAGAAAATCCCTTCGAACTCACTCGCGATGGGATCACCCGCAAAAGTCGTCCGTGAATTGAACGACGAGGACCGAATCGATATGGAACGAATTGTTAGGGAATATGCGGAGAAAGGGCAGTATTATAAGAGTCTGCAGAAGTGAACAAAAGCGTAAGCGCCTGATCAGGGGCGGCAAGCAAAGGTATCCCTCTATTCTAGTTCAGCGCTGCACTAGAATAGAGGGAGGAACTTTGGACTATGCAAACAAACTAATCGAAGCTAACACAATTGTAATGGCGAGGTTTCATTTCAATAAGCCGCTTTAAAGATGTTCACAATATCCGTCTCGGTTCCTTGAATCGGATTACTAAACGCATTACCATCTTGAAGGGCAAGTTTTGCCATGTATTCAAAATCCTCTTCTTTAACGCCCAACTCCCTTAAACTTGATGGGATGTTGACATCTTGACAAAGCTTTTTAATGGATTCAATCGCTTTATCTGCCGCTTCTCTAAGTGAAAGCCCCTCAATATTTTCTCCCATGAATACCGCAATGTCTGCGAATTTCTGAAGATTGGAGATGAGATTAAAGCGTTCTACATGTGGAAGCAAAATCGCGTTCGCAACACCATGTGGCATATCATATAAACCGCCGAGCTGATGCGCCATCGCATGCACATAGCCTAATCCGGCATTGTTAAAGGCCATCCCAGCTAGTAATGAAGCATGCGCCATATTTTCGCGTGCCTCCAAATTCTGTCCATACGCAACAGCTTGTCTTAAATTTTGTGAGATTAATTTAATCGCCTGAATGGCAACTGCGTCCGTGACAGGGTTCGCTCCTAACGAAACATATGATTCGACCGCATGTGTAAGTGCATCAATACCGGTTGCTGCAGTCAATGCAGGTGGTTTCCCTACCATTAATTCTGGATCATTGATGGAGACAAGCGGTGTGTTTCTCCAACTCACAATCACATATTTGATCTTTTTCTCAGCATGCGTAATGACACAATGCCGAGTCACTTCACTTGCCGTGCCTGCGGTCGTATTCACACAAACGATTGGTGGGAGTGGGTTGGTCAGCTTCTCAATTCCCGCGTAGTCTTCGTAAAGATCCCCTTCATGGCTCGCTGCAATCCCGATTCCCTTCCCACAGTCATGGGCACTGCCACCACCAACTGTAATAATCAAATCGCATTGCTCATCCTTGAAAATTTTCAAGCCGTCGTAAATATTATGATCTTTTGGATTGGGTTCCACTCCGTCGAAAAACGTATACGCTATGCCGGCTTCTTCCAATGAAGATGCCACTCTCGAAACCGCCCCGTCTTCCAAGCCGCGTAGAAAACGATCCGTTACAATCAATGCTTTTGTTCCTCCCAATATCTCACACCGTTCCCCTACCACACTCACACAACCGCGGCCAAAAAAGTTTACATTCGGCATAAAAAAATCATACATGACATTTCCTCCTTTTAATGATTTAGTGTTAACTCGAATCATGGGTACTTCAAAATTAAAATGCAAATACCGTGCCAATTCTATTCAAACGAAGTTTAAGGAGATAGTTGCCTTTCTGTAGCATAAAAACAACACAATGTAGCCCTACAGTGTAGTTTTTTCTCTACAATTCAGTAGTTTATTGGATACTCTCCTACCCTATTGAAAGAATAAAAAATTGATATGTTATAATAATCAAATAAATGATTCCAAACTCAATAACTTCCAGATCGTTCATTACATAGAAAGGATGAGTAAACCAACTATGTTAACGCAAGCGATGGACAATACAAAAATGGACCTACTCTGTGCGGGAAACTGGATGACCTCCCCTCCCCATACCTTAGATACCGGAAAAACATATGAAGAAGCTGCAAGGTTAGTGGAAAAATTAGAACTGAGTTGCTTGCCGATTATCAATGCTAAAGGCTATCCGGTGGGAACCATTACGGTAAACGAATTAATGCATGCCTTATTACATGGAAAACATCATCAGACAATCAATTCCGCAGCGCATGTACAAAATCACGCTATCATACAGGAAAATACGAACATCTTAGATCTCTTAACCATTTCACACCAACGTTTTTTAGTCGTCAATTCTTCCAATAAACTGATTGGCATTTTAACGAGAAATGACGTATTGAACGCAATCAGCCATTACATGCATCGGCTGCAACAAGAAAAAAGCAATGCAGAGATTTTAAGTGCTATTTTGGAAAGGGCTTACGAGGGTATAGCAGTTGTTGATTCGAACGGAATTTTATTGGAATTTAACGAAGCGTATAGTCGATTCACCGGGGTGAAAAGAAAAGATGCAATTGGAAGGCATGTAACAGAAGTCATTGAAAATACCAATCTGCATATGACTGTCAAAACAGCAACTCCTGATAGAGGGGTATTGCAAATCATTCAAGGTCAGCCAATGGTTGTCCACCGTATACCTATTTGGAAAGACGGTGTAGTAGTAGGCGCAATCGGCATGCTTATATTTGAAGGGGTATCGGAAGTCTATGAAATATTAGATCGATTGCAAAGCGAGAAAATAAAGGAGAAAGGCACCTCCACTCCTTCCCTTTCCAAACAGCAGCCTACCAATGCGACGGTGATTGGCCGAATTATCGGTTCAAGTGAAAATATAGAAGATATCAAAAGACTTGCGAGGAAAGCCGCAAGAACGATAGCCACCGTATTGATCACCGGTGAAAGTGGTACGGGTAAAGAAGTGTTTGCAAAAAATATTCACCAACAAAGCTCTTATTTCAATGGTCCGTTCATTAGTGTCAACTGTGGGGCCATCCCGGAACAATTATTTGAATCAGAGCTTTTCGGCTATGAAGAAGGGGCATTTACAGGTGCAAAAAAAGGAGGGAAACTGGGAAAGTTTGAACTTGCTCAAAACGGTACCATCTTCCTCGATGAAATATGCGAGCTGTCCTTAATCATGCAAACAAAATTATTACGGGTCCTGCAAGAAAGGGAAGCCGAGCGTGTCGGTAGTGTAAATAAGTATAAAGTCAACGTTCGCGTCATTTCCGCTACGAATCGAAATATAGAGGAAATGGTGGAAAACGGTCAATTCCGCGAAGACCTGTATTACCGATTGAATATTATCCGGTTACACCTTCCTCCACTTCGTGAACGAGTGGAGGATATCCCGATCTTATTAGCTTATTATGTAAAAGATATTTGTAAAAAGTATCAGTTACCTGAAAAAACATTGTCCTCGGAAGTGGTCGCGACCCTAATGACCTACCATTGGAAAGGCAACATTCGTGAACTCGTCAATACAGTTGAACATGTCGTCACAATGACAGACAAAGACCATATTGAACTGGACGATTTACCAACTATGATCAGGAACAGCCCTTCCTATGCGCAACAAATAGCACATGTAAACAGGAATTCCTTGATCGATCAATTTAGAACTAAAAATGATAACGTTGAAAAAGTACTGATCCTTCAAGCTTTAAACAATGCACAAGGCAATAAATCAAAAGCTGCAGAACTGCTTGGCATCCACCGAACTACTTTATATCAAAAACTTAAAAAATATGGCTTATGAGCCTCTTCTCTACAGGACCATCCATTGTATTCGGGATGGTCTCAGCCTGTTGACAAACGCTCGCATCCGTTGTTGCTCGTCTCGCTCGTCCACTCATGAACTCTAGTTCGATTCGCGTCTTCGCTCGACTTCGCGCCTAGGCTGACAAGCGTTTTCAATCAGGCTGAGGGAATTCCTAATTTACAGCATATACTTTAAAAAAGATTGTAGACAAAGTAAAAAACAACTTTGTCTACAATCTGGGACCATCCGTTACATTCGGGATGGTCTTTTTTATGGCAAGTTTCTTGCATATACGTAGTAGTGTATCAACTAAAGGGGGGAGTCGTTTGGTAAACATCAACGTGTTCAGAGCTCCGCAAGTTGTATTGTACGGAAGCGGATCATTTCACCGTGTTGCAACTGAAGCTGTTCAAAGAGGAAGAAAAGCATTGATTGTTAGCGATCCCATAATGGAAAGTCTAGGGAATATCAATCAATGTATCGAATATCTTCTAGATGAACAGATTCAGGCAGAAATTTATACGGGAGTTATATCGGAGCCAACGGATGTATATGTTCAGGAAGCTTTATCTTTATTCCAAAAAAGCAAATGTGATCTGATTATTTCACTTGGGGGCGGCAGTTGTATCGATACTGCAAAGGCGGTCGCTGTTCTCGCTACAAATAGCGGCTACATCGGCGACTATATGGGGAGCGCTAAACAGGTGGAACAATTGCCGGTTCCTCATATCGCCATTCCAACAACAGCCGGAACAGGATCTGAAGTGACAGATGTCACTGTTATTACAAACACACAAAATGAAGAAAAAATGATGATTAAGCAGCCCTTATTCATGCCTTCCGTCGCTATTGTGGATCCGGTGCTGACCTTATCCTCACCTAAAAAAGTGACGGCTGCCACAGGGATCGATGCACTTAGTCATGCAATTGAAGCCTATTTATCGAAACGGGCCCAACCGATGACGGATTCGCTAGCATTATCGGCCATTGAGCTAATTGTTTCAAATATCAAGACCGTCTATGAAGAGCCTACTCATCTCGCTGCCCGAGAAGCGATGTCCACCGCATCCATGTACGCAGGAATGGCATTTTCAAATGCATCCGTTTGCTTGGTGCATGGGATGTCCCGTCCGATCGGCGCCCTTTTCCATGTCGCACACGGCGAGTCGAATGCCATGCTATTACCCGCTGTTCTGGAATTTAGTAAAGACTCGTGCGTAGAAAGGCTTGCGACAATTGGAAGGATATTTTCAAAATCCCAATCGTTCAGCGACAGGGAAATGGCTGATCTTGCAGTGAAACAAATTAAAAGCCTTTGCTATGAACTAGGTATCCCGAATATGAAAGACTTGGGAATTGAACAACAAACCTATCTGAAAAATATTGAAAGAATGGCTACGGACGCAATTCGTAGTGGAAGTCCTGCCAATAATCCTCGCGTCCCGTCTAAGAAAGAAATCGAAGAGCTGTACCAACTTATTTATAATTACCAGTTTGCAACTCAGATTACCAGTCCTTAAAAACCACGAACAACTAGGAGGAACTATAGATGACAGAAAATAGATTAAAAAACTTCATTAACGGCCAATGGGTAGAAGCAAAAACAACCAATTATATTCCAGTTCCAAACCCTGCGACCGGAGAGATTTTAGCTGAAGTACCCATCTCCACAATCGAGGATGTCAATGATGCTACCAAAGTAGCTAAGGAAGCTTTTTCCACTTGGAGCCAAACTCCCGTTCCAAGACGCGCTAGAATCCTATTCAAATTTCAACAATTGCTCATTGAACAGAGTGAGGAACTTGCAAAGTTAATTACCATCGAAAATGGGAAAAACCTCACGGAAGCTCAAGGCGAAGTGCTAAGAGGAATTGAATGTGTAGAATTCGCTGCTGGCGCGCCTTCCCTTATGATGGGAAAACAATTACCTGATATTGCAACAAACATCGAATCCGGAATGTATCGATATCCTGTAGGTGTCATTGGCGGGATTACTCCTTTCAACTTTCCAATGATGGTACCTTGCTGGATGTTCCCTCTCGCAATAGCATGCGGAAATACATTTATCTTAAAACCGTCGGAAAGAACACCCCTGCTTGCGAACCGTTTAGCAGAACTTTTTAAAGAGGCCGGACTTCCAGATGGGGTTTTCAACATTGTCCATGGTGCACATGATGTGGTGAACGGAATTCTCTCCCATGAAGATATACCTGCTATTTCATTCGTAGGATCACAGCCTGTTGCGGAATATGTTTATAAAACAGGTGCTGGGTATGGGAAACGTGTTCAAGCATTAGCCGGTGCCAAAAATCACTCCATCGTCATGCCGGATGCAAACTTGGATGCTTCCGTCAAAGAAATTATTGGTGCAGCTTACGGCTCAGCAGGAGAAAGATGTATGGCATGTGCCGTTGTGATTGCGGTCGGTGAAGTTGCAGAACCCCTGATTGAAAAACTTCAAGAAGCCGCAGATTCGATCACTATCGGGAATGGTTTAGATGAAGGGGCTTTCCTTGGGCCAGTCATTCGTCCGGAACATAAGGCACGAACAGTTGATTATATCGCAACCGGGCAAGAAGAAGGTGCGGTTCTCCTTCGGGATGGACGTCAAGACGCATGCATGACAGCTGATGGCTACTTCATCGGCCCAACCATCTTTGATCATGTCACAACAGATATGCGGATTTGGAAGGAAGAGATTTTTGCGCCTGTCCTTTCAATCGTCCGAGTGGAAACTCTTGAAGAGGCCATTGAGTTGACCAATAAATCCGATTTCGGCAATGGCGCTTGCTTGTTTACAGCAAGCGGTCACAACGTTCGTTACTTCCGTGAACATATCCAAGTAGGTATGTTAGGAGTGAATTTAGGAGTACCTGCCCCGATGGCATTCTTCCCATTCTCCGGATGGAAAAATTCATTTTACGGAGATCTACATGCGAACGGAACGGACGGAATAGAATTTTATACAAGAAGGAAAATGTTAACTGCGCGTTGGTAAGTGTTTTTATAGGAAAGTAAAACAGGAAGTCATCCTTTGAATTGGGTGACTTCTTGTTTTTATGCATTATTCTGTTTCACTCGCTAGCCGCAAAATACGAATGAGGGGGTCCCCCAATTAGGTTTTTTCACAGAAAAAAAACCGGAAGATGCACGTCTGCTCTTCCGGCTTCATATATTATTGTCCAGCTAGTTTTTTTAATGCTTCTGCTTTGTTCGTTTGTTCCCATGGCAATTCGACATCCGTGCGACCGAAATGGCCATAAGCCGCTGTCGCTTTGTAAATTGGACGACGTAAGTCGAGCATTTGAATGATGCCTGCGGGACGAAGGTCAAACAGTTCACGAACGAATTCCACTAGTTCGCTTTCAGCAACTGTGCCTGTCCCAAATGTATCAATTGAAATCGACACGGGTTGGGCAACGCCGATCGCGTATGCTAGTTGAACTTCACAACGATCTGCAAGTCCTGCAGCGACGATGTTTTTAGCAACATAGCGTGCAGCGTATGAAGCGGAACGGTCCACTTTTGTCGGATCTTTCCCCGAGAACGCGCCGCCGCCATGGCGAGCATACCCACCGTATGTGTCGACAATGATTTTACGGCCTGTCAAACCGGCATCCCCTTGAGGTCCACCGATGACAAAGCGGCCTGTCGGGTTAATGAAGTATTTCGTGTTGTCATCGATCAGCTCAGCCGGTACGACCGGGTTAATAACAACTTCCTTAATATCGCGTTGAATTTGTTCAAGTGTGATTTCCGGATGATGTTGTGTAGAGATGACAATTGTATCGATCCGTACTGGCACATTGTTTTCATCATATTCCACAGTCACTTGCGTTTTTCCATCGGGACGCAAGTAGTCGAGTGTTTCGTCCTTCCGCACTTGTGCAAGGCGACGGGAAAGCTTATGGGATAAGCTGATCGGTAATGGCATCAGTTCAGGTGTTTCGTTACAAGCATAGCCGAACATCAGCCCTTGGTCGCCCGCTCCGATCGCTTCAAGCTCGTCGTCCGTCATGGAGCCTTCACGCGACTCCAACGCTTCGTCAACCCCTGCAGCGATATCAGGAGATTGCTCATCGATTGCAGTTAGCACTGCAGAGGTCTCCCAATCGAATCCGTATTTAGCACGTGTATAGCCAATTCCTTTCACAGTTTCGCGAACCACTTTCGGAATATCGACATAAGTGGACGTCGTGATTTCCCCTGCAATCAGGACAAGTCCAGTTGTAATCGTCGTTTCACACGCTACACGCGCATTGGGATCTTCTTCTAATATGGCATCCAAAATAGCGTCCGAAATTTGGTCACACATTTTGTCCGGATGCCCTTCTGTTACCGATTCTGATGTAAACAGTCGGCGGTTTGTCATTCCAGTTCCTCCTTATATCCTACGAGATTGATACGGTACTCATATGTCCCATGTAAAGCCCTCCAGAAGAACGGACTTCAAGCCATTTCGAGCTCTATACACGAGGATTAAGGGCGATTTCATATAAAAAGCCTTTCGCTCACGTCAATACATGAGGAAAGGCATGATTTTAAATGCACCTTTCACTCTTATCATACAAGACAAAAAACGCCTTGCTACAGGTTTGGCACCTTTGCGCTGACAAAAAAGTCATTGCAGGTTGCCGGGCTTCATAGGGCCTGACCCCTCCACCAGCTCGGGATAAGAGTATCCGTTCAACTATACATCCTACGGAAAATTGTCACTGATGTCAAATCTTTTTTCAATTTTCGCGTACAAAGTAATTGTTCTTTGAATTAGTATAGACTAATCCGTTAAATGTGTTATACTATTTCCATAATGTGATGTTACCCAAAGAAGATTGGGATTATACGTAAAGGAAGGTAATAAATTATGATATCTGCGAAAATTGGCGATGAGCTTCAAGAACTGTTGTCTGGTAAAAATGTGAATATGCAGCTTTCGGTACCACAGCTTGTAGAAAAGGCGACATCACGCGGCGAAGCTAAACTGACTGCGGATGGAGCAATCACAGCTCAAACCGGTAAATATACAGGCCGTTCTCCTAAAGATAAGTATATCGTCGAGGAAGAGTCAACGAAAGATAAAATCGATTGGGGTAAAGTGAACCGTCCCATCTCTTCCGATATTTTCGAGTCCTTATATACAAAAGTAATCCGCCACTTAAAAGAGAGAGATGAACTGTTCGTCTTCGATGGTTTCGCAGGTGCAGATCCCGCTTCACGTCTATCCATCCGGGTCGTCAATGAATTTGCATGGCATAATCTATTTGTCCATCAGTTATTCATCCGCCCGAACGAAGAAGAATTGAAAACGCATGTCCCGCAGTTCACTATCGTTTCAGCTCCTTCCTTTAAAGCGGATCCTGCAATCGATGGAACGGATTCCGAGACATTCATCATCGTTTCCATGGAAAAACGAATCGTCTTGATTGGTGGAACAGAGTATGCAGGTGAAATGAAGAAATCCATCTTCTCCATCATGAACTACTTGCTTCCTGAAAATGGCATTATGCCAATGCACTGTTCGGCAAACGTCGGCGAGGATGGGGACGTCGCTTTGTTCTTCGGTCTATCAGGAACTGGAAAAACGACGCTCTCTGCTGATGCAAACCGCAAATTGATCGGTGACGACGAGCACGGTTGGTCTGATAATGGCGTTTTCAATATTGAAGGGGGCTGCTATGCGAAATGCATCAACCTTTCTCAAGAAAAAGAGCCTGAAATCTTCGGTGCAATCCGATTTGGTTCCGTTTTGGAAAACGTTGTTATCGATCCGGAAACACGTATCCCTGATTATGACGATGGCTCCTTGACTGAAAACACACGCGCAGCATACCCGATTCAAGCGATTGACAACATCGTTGACCCTTCTGTTGCCGGTCATCCGAAAACAATCGTATTCTTGACAGCAGATGCGTTCGGCGTCTTGCCTCCGATTTCAAAGTTAACGAAAGAGCAGGCAATGTATCATTTCCTAAGCGGCTTCACGTCGAAACTCGCTGGAACTGAGCGTGGCATCACATCACCGGAAGCTACATTCTCAACTTGCTTCGGTTCGCCATTTTTACCGCTCCATGCAACAGTATACGCGGAAATGCTCGGCAAGAAAATCGATGAGCATAACGCGCAAGTGTTCCTTGTCAATACTGGCTGGACTGGCGGCGAATACGGCGTTGGAAAACGTATGGATCTGAAATACACGCGCGCAATGGTACGTGCAGCACTTGCAGGACAACTAAATGATGTTGAAACAGAAGTGAACGCTGTATTCGGACTTCAAATGCCAACATCCATCGCAGGTGTTCCAACAGAAGTATTGAATCCACGCAATGCATGGGCTGATGGTGCAGCTTATGACGAAAAAGCAAAAGAATTAGCAGACCTGTTCCGTGAAAACTTCAAGAAATTCGGAACGGTTTCTGAAGATATCGTTCTTAAAGGCGGACCAATCGCTTAATCAACAAACAATCGTGTAGCACATATCAAATGTGCTACACGATTTTTAATTTTCAACCTCTTTGTTCCCCCTGCTTTCTCATCCAGTCACATAAATCACGGACGAGCTCTGCATTTTGGACCGGCGGGAAGTAATGGGTATATTGCGGAAAATACCATGTTTCATAATCCTTTTGATGTTCACGCAAGGCATTCTCCAGTAACACAGCCTGTTGAAAAGAAACATTCGTATCAAGCATGCCATGAATGATCAAGACAGGTGCATCGATTTCATCGACCCGAAATAATGCCGTCCGCTCTCGATAACCTTCCGGCATATTATTCGGCGTTCCACCGATGACACGTTTCATCATGCGCCGCATATCTTTCCGTTCCTGATACGTAAATACAACATCCGAGACGCCTGCCCATGTGACGACAGAGGTGATATCATCCCGTAAAATGGCGGTCCAAAGCGCCATGATGCCGCCTCTTGAAAATGCGAATAAGTGGATTTTTTCCCGATTCGTCTTCGGATTCTGTTTAAGCACATCAATGGCATAGATCGCATCTTGCCGATCGGCCCCAGCGAATTCGTCCCGTCCTTCGCCACCACGGTTTCCCCGATAATACGGTGCAAAAACAACAAACCCTTGAGTAGCAAACTGCGCAATCCTTGCTGGACGGACCATGCCGATATGCTGCATCCCGCCGCGCAAATAAATGATTCCTTCATAGTTGCCTGCAGCAATCGGTTCCGCCATCATCCCTTTGACCTTTATGCCGTCCGACCAATAAGTGATTTCCTCCAAAACAACATGCGGATTTGGGGAAGGATACGGTCTGCGATGAACGATGACTCCATTATGCGTCATTGTCCTCCACCCACTTTCTTAGCTGTTCCATTCCAGTTCCCTTCATATGAAAGCTTAACGTCTCGCAACGTTCCAGTTCTTCGTCTGTCAGCCATAAAGCACCTTCCGTCTCATGCAATGTCGGATGCTCCTCAATGTCCACCACTTTTGCGGTAAAGACCGCCTTACAAAATGTCTGTTCATTATGTACAACATATTGCGCAAACCGGGCAGGTTCTGAAATGATCACACCTGTTTCTTCAAATGTCTCACGTATCGCTGCCTCTTCGATGGATTCCCCTTTTTCCGCTTTACCGCCAGGAAACTCGATGCCGCGGGTAGAGTGACGGGTAAGTAACCATTTCCCATTATGTTTTAATATGACAAGGACGTGTCTAGCCGGCATGCCCATTCGATTTTCACCGAAAGTCAGCTCGACACGTCCCCCATTTATATCCTCAAAGAGGTACATTGTTATCACGTCCTTACACTAAGTGTAACGAAGGACGGCCAACCAATCAACGGAAATACGGCAGTTTCTCAATGAATCGTTTTGACTCGTCATTGGTAAATTCATGGATGAGCGCATACACTTTCATCGTCCGCAAATCGATATCATGGTTATCCTTATCGTAATGATAAGGGATGTACGGTAGATGAGCCCTATAAAAATTACGGATTTCAAGCTCATACATCTGCTCAAACAACCGATGGAAAATCGGTACATAAGCATTCGGCACTTCGACTTCATATTCCCAAGGCGAATCATGCGGGCGATGATACACTTGCTGATTAGCGACGGATACATACATTTTATACGTTTGCATGTGGACACATCCTTTTTCATTTTAGGATGGTCCGTTCGAATGAAAACATGCACCTCCAAAGAAATGGAAGTGCATGTTTTCATGATTATGCTTTGACGTCAATCGAAGCCCCTTTATGAGGATGGGCAGCGACAGGCTGATCCGGTAAGCTTTTCAGCATGTCCGTCGCGGCGGTACTGCTCATTGAAAGGGCATTGTTCAACACGCTCAACTGAACTGTCGATTGAAGACTTCTCAGCTGGCTGGCCATGATGGAATTGATATCCACTTCGCATCTCCCTCCATACCCTTCCTATCGGCAGTATCTTATCGATTTTAAGCGGAATCGATTATTTATTGTCCTCACCAAGGAATGCGTTCAGCATCCATTGGTGTTTCTCAATGCTTTGATAAGTGGCATTCAGTAAGTCCTCTGTCATATCATCGCCATCCTTCGCGGCCAGTTCCATCCCTTTTTTCAGCGATTTCATGATTTCCCCGAAATCATCGACGACCGTCTTCACCATTTGATCTTCCTTCTCTTCACCTGACGCTTCTTTGACAACCGATTGTTCCAAATGCTCTTTCAGCGTCGCAACCGGGTTTCCGCCTAATGTCAAAATCCTTTCGGCAATCTCGTCCATATGGGCAGTCGCTTCATTATAAAGCTCTTCAAATTTAGCATGTAAGGTGAAAAAATGATGGCCTTTTATATACCAATGGTAATTGTGAAGCTTTGTATACATAACAGACCATGTGGATACTTGCGTGTTCAATTCTTGAATAAGTTCTTTTGACATAAAAATCGCTCCCTAATATATTGATCTAATTCGTCCCACTGTTCATTTACCACATAAGCCACTACAATAAACATATTCAGGAAAATAGGGAGTCATCGTTATGAAAAAAATATTAATGGGATTCATCAAAATCTATCAAAAGATTATCTCGCCACTGACACCGCCTTCTTGCCGTTTCTACCCGACCTGTTCTCATTACGGACTGGAAGCACTTGAAAAACACGGTGCGTTAAAAGGTTCGTGGCTTACAATACGTCGGATTTTGAAGTGTCATCCCTTTCATGAAGGCGGCTTTGATCCGGTGCCGGAAAAGGGTGAGAAGGAAAAATAATAGAAAAGCTGTTTTGCTTATCCAAAATCATCCCGAGAGCTGAGCTGCCTTATTGTTTGAATCGATCTGTACTTTTAAATTCATTTTCTCGAACAGTTCACTTGTATTATGAACATTTTTCTCTATTCTTTCCGTCTATTACTTACCGCTAATTTTTCGAAACCTGTCGGCGGTTAATTGAATCCTTTCTTCCGCCTCGACTATCATGGCCTGCAGCAACTCTTCGACACTTGGCATGTCATCGATCAAACCCGCAATAAGACCACTATTGATAAAACCGTTGTCCATATCCCCTTCGATGGCGCCTTTGATATGTTGGTCTTCAGTTGTCCAGTTCATGTATTGATCAAGTGTCATCCCTGCCTTTTCACGCTCTACAATCTTTTTCGCATAAGCATTCGTTAGCACTCTTCTCGTACGACCTATACTCCGACCGAGGATAACAGTCGACGTATCTTCCGCTTCGACAACAGATTGCTTGTACGTCTTATGAAACGGTGCTTCCTTGGTTGCGATTAATCGGGTACCGATTTGGACGCCGCTCGCACCGAGCATGAAGGCAGCGGCAAGTCCTTTACCGTCCCCTATACCGCCTGCTGCAATGACAGGCACTTGGACGTTTGCCACAATTTGTGGAATGAGGGTAAACGTTGTCAACTCCAAGTGCGAATTGATACCGGCTGCTTCGAATCCTTCCGCGACTAAAATATCCGCTCCAGCCGCTTCCGCTTTTTGAGCGTGCTTTACGGAAGCGACAAGCGCCAGTACCTTGATACCGTGTTCCTGTAACTTGGGGATGAACGGTGCTGGGTTACCAGCAGAAAGTGATACGACTGGAATTTTATGTAGAATGGCTAAATCGATTAATTCATTCGTATAGGGCGACACGCCGATCGCAATATTAAGTGCAAAGTTTTTTGTTGTGCTTCCTTTCGTCTCCAAAATAATGTTTTCCACTTCTTTTGGTGTCATCGTACCGCAACCGATTGTTCCTAGTCCCCCTGCTTCCGATACAGCAGCTGTCAATTGGGCGTTGCTTATATTTCCCATTCCGCCTTGAACGATCGGGTAATTAATCTGAAGTATTTCGCATATATGTAACATTTATTCATCCTCCTAACGAAATTATGTTATAGTTAAAACAAGAAAAATAATCAACTTTACTGGGGGACATTTACATGATTATTAAGCATAACAATCACACACCTGTACTCGATTCAACCGTGTTCGTTGCGCCGGGTGCCAAAGTGATCGGAGATGTTCAAATCGGAGCAGAATCGACAATTTGGTTTAGCGCGGTGTTACGTGGTGATGAAGACAATATCACTATCGGTAAACGATGTAGCATCCAAGATAATTCTACTATCCATCAATCCGAAGGCGCACCAGTTACCGTAGGGGACGAGGTGACCATTGGGCACAATGTCGTTTTGCACGGATGTACGATCGGTAGACGATCCATTATCGGCATGGGTTCAACCATACTAGACCATGCAGAAATTGGAGAGGAGTGCATCATCGGTGCCAATACACTCATTCCGCAAGGCAAAAAAATTCCGCCTCGCTCACTTGTTATCGGTTCACCCGGTAAAGTCGTCCGGGAACTGACGGACAAAGACTTGGAGCTTATTCAATTATCAATCGATTCTTACGTTCAAAAAGGATATGAATACCGTGAAATCTTCCCGGACATCGTTACGGTAAAATGAAGTGAGGCTGCTTGAAAAGTCGTAAATTGAATCGACTTGCAAAGCAGCCCCTTTTTCTCATCGAGGTTTTTTTATGACCAATAGGGGCGTGTTCTGTTTTACTGGACTATGAGATGATTAGCGGATGCTCGTTAGCGTCATATCCTTTGTCTTTTCGCCCCAAATCATTATCTTTTGCAAAAACTTCTTCGAAAAATCGGCTCGCTGGTTCGGCAAGTAATTTATAATACTTTTCGAATAAAAGAGTCGCATGCGTCCCACTCCACATTTCCGGTAACAGTTCTTTTGGCAGACCTGGATCATCGAATAGAAATTTTCGGTATTCATGGACAAGGTTTGTTCGTTCGACGAAACATTCTGCATCCGTCATGCTTCCTTCATTAATCATACTTTCATGGATGATATACTTTTTACTGTACACAGAAACGAATTCTTCGTATTTCGCTTCGATTTTCTCAAGTGGCCAACTTCTCTCAACAAGCGCTTTATCCGATTGCGGTCCCCGGTACTCAACCAAGAAATAATCGACGTAGTCATCTATCGCGTATTTTTCCACAAGTAATCTAGCCTCAATCGCCAAGTCATTTGGAGAGATCCAACAGCCATTAGAGAAACTGCCAAATCCACTCCACATCAACTCATTGCGCAACTCATCACGAATGTGCCGCTTGTCCTCTGGGATCGTATACATCAACATGCGCCATTTGCCATCCCATTCATGCGGTTGCACTTGGTAAATACGGCGAGCAGCTTCTTCAATCCGTTTTTCACCACGGTCTGTCAAGAAGTAATAACTTTTATTTCCTTGTTTTTCTGATTGAAACCAGCCAAGTTTCATCATTCTTGAAACGGCTACACGAACGGCCTGTTCATTGTGACCGAACTCTTTGAGCAAACGAATGAGACTACCGATCCAAATTTTGTTACCGTAATGCCGGATATAATCCCCAAAAATCGTAAAAATCATCGATTGCGTATTTGACATAGTTTATCACTCTTTCCTTACAGCATTTCAAGAACCACTTTCCTTTCCATTATATCGTTATATGTTTAAATGGGAACTTATTTACCTGTAAATTCTGGATTTCTTTTTTCACTAAAGGCTTTTAGCGCCTCAATACGGTCTTCCGTTGGGATCACAAGCTCATATGCTTTCGACTCAATCGCAAGTCCTGTTTGTAAATCGGTATTCATCCCTTGTATAATCGCATACTTTGCTTGTCTGATCGCTATCGGTCCATTTTTCGTTATATTGGATGCAAACTCCTCACATGCTCCCAACAGCTGATCTTTTTCTACAATCTTCAGTACGACGCCAAGCTCAAGTCCTTCTTCAGCTGTGAATCTTTTTGCCGTAAAGATCAGTTCTTTCGCTTTCATCTCACCGACGAGTCGAGGAAGTCGCTGGGTTCCACCCGCGCCCGGGATAATCGCCCAACTTGTTTCGGTCAGCCCCATAAGAACTCCTTGTACCGCGATTGAAAAATCACACGCAAGCATCAATTCAAAACCGCCGCCAAGCGCATATCCGTTCACAGCAGCAATTGTTGGTTGCGGTAAATCGGCGATGCTGTTGAACACATCCCGGATTGCCCGCACATTCCGTCTTGTTTCAGTCTCCGTTAATGTTTTTCGTTCTTTCAAATCGGCACCTGCACTGAATGCTTTGTCCCCCGCTCCAGTGAAAATGACAACGTTCACTTCTGTATCCAATGCGATTATGTCTGTTACTTCTTGTAACTCCCGTAGCGTATCATAGTTGAAACAATTCAACGCTTCTTCCCGATTGATTGTGACAGTGGCAATTCCATTCTTTTTTGTCAATAAAATATTTGTCATTTTTCTCTCCCCTTTATCAAATTTATAGCTTGGTTTATTTAGCATACTCCGTTAGAATAAAGTCCAAAAAGCTGTCCAACATTTACTGGACAGCTTTTTGTTGACGATCATTCCCGGATATTTTCGACAATAGCCGCAATGCCTTGTCCGACACCGATACACATTGTCGCAAGGCCGTATTTCTCATCCCGCTTCTTCATTTCATGGATGAGCGTTGTCAAAATACGTGCTCCACTCGCGCCAAGTGGATGTCCAAATGCAATTGCTCCACCGTTAACATTTACTTTTTCCTGATCAAGTTCAAGCTGTTTTATGCATTCAAGTGATTGTGAAGCGAATGCTTCGTTCAATTCAATTAAACCAAGGTCGTCTTTGTTCAAACCTGCACGATCAAGTGCCTTTCTGGACGCATAGATCGGACCAAGCCCCATCACAGCTGGCTCAAGTCCTGCTGTTGCTCCCGCCACGTACTTTGCTAATGGCTTCAAACCAAGTTCTTTCGCTTTTTCGGCGCTCATTAATAATAGTGCAGAAGCTCCATCATTGACGCCGGAAGCATTTCCTGCTGTTACCGTACCATTTTCAAAAATTGGGCGCAGTTTACCGAGTCCTTCAAGTGTCGATTCGGGACGTGGATGTTCGTCCGTGTCGACAACGATTTCATTCCCTTTGCGGTCTTTGTAAACGACCGGAACAATTTCCTCTGCAAAGCGGTTTGCTTCCATTGCTTTTTTCGCACGTTCTTGGCTTTCAAGTGCAAAACGATCTTGTGCTTCGCGGCTAATATCGAAACGCTGGGCAACATTTTCAGCCGTCTTTGGCATTGTATCGGCGCCGTACATTTCCTCAAGCTTTTTATTGGTGAAACGCCAACCGATTGTCGTATCATACATTTTCATATCGCCGCGTGGATTTGCACGTTCTGGTTTTGCCATAACAAAAGGTGCGCGTGTCATACTTTCTGTTCCACCTGCGATGTAAATATCTCCTTCGCCTACTGCAATTGATCTCGCGGCGTAAATGACCGCATCTAGCCCCGAACCGCATAGTCGGTTCAGCGTTGTCCCTCCAATTTCGATCGGCAACCCCGCAAGTAATGTCGACATTCTTGCAACGTTACGATTATCTTCTCCTGCCTGGTTTGCATTACCAAAAATAACTTCTTCAATCTGATTAACTGGAACACCCGGGTTCCGCTCAACAAGTGCTTTTAGAACGACAGCGCCCAAATCGTCCGGTCTAATGTCCTTTAACGCGCCGTTGTACCTTCCGATCGGTGTTCGAACGGCATCAACAATCACTACTTCTTTCATTTTTTCACCAACTCTTTCTCTGTTTCATGCTGTGCATACTCATAAACACCTTTACCGCTCTTTCTTCCAAGACGTCCTGCTTGAACATACTGCTCCAAAAGAGGAGCCGGACGGAATCTTTCACCCAGTTTTTCATGCATATAGCGCAAGTTATTCAACCGTGCATCTAACCCGACAAGGTCAACGAGCTCAAATGGTCCCATCGGATAGCCCAGTCCTAGCTTAATAGCCTTATCAATTTCTTCTGGCGTACCGAGTCCTTCTTGTAACATGTGGAATGCTTCATTTCCTACAAGTGCACTCATACGACTCGTTACAAATCCCGGGAATTCATTAATCACAACCGTTTCTTTGCCCATTCTTTCAGCAACTTCTCGGATGACTTTAGCCGTTTCATCATTCGTCTCCAACCCGCGAATAATTTCAACGAGCGGCATTTTATGTACAGGGTTAAAGAAATGCATGGCAATTGTTTTTTCTGGTCGTTTCCCATATGACGCGATTTCTGTCGGGCTCATCGTAGATGTATTCGTTGCAAAATAACATGCTTCTGGAGCATGTGCTTCAATCGTTTCGAATACTTGCTGTTTAATTGCAGCTATCTCAGGCACCGCTTCGATAATGAGATCTGCATTAGCTGCCGCCTGCGCTAAATCTGTCACATATGATAATTTTTCTTTGGCAGTGGTAGCTGTTTCTGCTGTTACTTTTCCTCTTTCGACTCCCTTTTCAAAAATTACAGAAATTTCATTTTCTGCGTTTTTCAGTGCATCAGGGTTAATGTCAACGATGGAAACAGCATAACCTCCCAATGCCCCAACGTAGGCGATCCCTCTTCCCATGACGCCGGAACCGACGACAACGATACGTTCAATCATGTTTATTCCTCCTTAATAAATCAAATACGCCTCGGCGTATTTGCGTCCAGATTTTGAATTGCGCTTGCGCAATTATATCCCTTCAAAATCTGTGACATCCGCCGGAGGCTACCTTTATTCAGCAGCTGTTTGAACCACACTGAAATGCATACCTATTTAACATTGATCCCACTACTTATAGAGGTAGCAGACTCCTGCTGAATAAAGGTAAAAATGCGGACAGAGAACATCCCCGTCCGCGTCGTAATGAATCGGTATCTTAGAGGCCGAGTGGGTTCAATGGGCGGCTACCGAAGTAGGAGACGATACTCTTCGTTTCCGTGTAAAGATCCAATGTTTCGATGGACAATTCGCGCCCAAAACCGGATTGCTTATAGCCGCCGAACGGTGTTCCCGGCATTGCGGAAAACGGGCAGTTGACCATCACAATTCCAGCTTGAATTTGGTTCGCTACACGTGTCGCACGTGCACCGTCTTTTGACCAAACCGCGGATCCTAGACCGTAGATTGTATCATTTGCTAAAGCGATTGCTTCTTTTTCGTCTTTGAATTTCATGACCGTCACAACAGGTCCAAAAATTTCTTCCTGAACAATTTCCATATCTTGAGTTACATTTCCAATAATGGTCGGCTCGTACCAGAATCCGTTTTCAAATCCTTCAGGCTTCGCTTCTTTGCCGCCCACCAACACTTCTGCACCTTCTTTTACCGCGCGCTGGACATACCCATCAATCGTATCTAGTTGACCTTGGTCGATGATGGCACCCATATGTGTTCCTTTATCAAACGGATTGCCCAAAACGATTTGTTTTGCTTTCGACACGAATTTTTCCATAAACTCATCATAAATGGCTTCATGGATATACAGTCTTGAACGTGCTTCACAGGATTGGCCAGAGTTATAGAAAATACCGTAAAGAGAGCCATCAACAGCTGCATCCACGTCCGCATCTTCAAATACGAGATTCGGAGACTTTCCACCAAGTTCGAGTGTTACACGTTTCAATGTTTGAGATGCTTTGCCCATAATGTCTTTACCGATTGGTGTAGATCCTGTGAATGCCACTTTGTCTACATTCGGGTGTTCAACTAAGTAATTTCCAACGTCCGCACCTGATCCTGGGACAATGTTGACCACGCCGGCAGGAACGCCCGCTTCAAGACAGATTTCACCGAGAACAATTGCCGTAAGCGGTGTCAATGATGCTGGCTTGACAACAATTGAACAACCTACTGCAATGGCAGGTGCAATTTTCCATGCCGCCATCATCAGTGGATAGTTCCACGGAATGATTTGCGCACAAACGCCTACTGGCTCTTTTTCTGTGTAGTTTTGGAACTGACCAGGAAGGTTATTTACAACACCTCTGTGGCCAACAATTGCACCCGCGTAAAATTCGAAATCTTCAATGGCTTGGTTAATTTGCCCTTGTGCTGCATCTACTGTCTTCCCTGTATTGAGCACTTCGAGTTCAACAAGCTCCTTGAAACGCGAGCGCATAATTTCTGCAATTTTGTTCAGCGTGCGTGCCCGATAGCCTACAGGTAGTTTTTTCCACTTACCATGATCAAATGCATCGCGTGCTGCTTGAACTGCGCGTTCCGCATCTTCTTGTGAAGCTTTTGCCACTTCTGCAACGAGCTCTCCTGTTGCCGGATTATAAACTTTAATCGTTTCACCTGTACTGCTTTTCACTTGTTCTCCATTAATGAGTAGCGAATAAAAATCCCGTTTAACTTCTAATTTCGTTTCCTCTATAATTGTCGACATATCGAACACTCCTTTTATTTACCTATAAAAACAGGCTTTCTTTTTTCCATGAACGCTGTGACACCTTCCCGATGGTCAGCAGTCAAACCCGCTATGCGCTGCCCTTGTGCTTCTTGTTCAAGAAATTCTTCATAAGATAGTTCAGTAGCCACATTCAATGAACGTTTAATCAATCCGATTGCCTTTGTTGGCAGAGCAGCTAAACGTTCCGCAAACGCCGACACTTCAGCTTCCCACTCATCGACCGCAATCAAGCGATTCGCGAGCCCCAATTGTACTGCTTCGGCCGCTTGAACCTTCTCACCAAGTATCGAAAGTTCAGCTGCCTTCGCCTGTCCAACGAGCTTTGTAAGGACATGTAAATTCCCTGAATCCGGGATGAGTCCGACATGTATGAAAGCATTTAAGAAACTGGCACGCTCTGAGACAAGTCTGAAATCACACGCCAATGCGAGGCTGAATCCTGCGCCAGCCGCAACCCCATTCACAGCTGCAACAATCGGTTTTTCAAGTTGCCGAATCGCTTTCAACATTGGACCGTACTGGTTACGTAACACTTCACCATGATCCATCTGTTCATCCACACTCGCCAAATCTTGGCCGGCACAAAACGCTCTTCCTACACCGGTTAGGACGATACAACGCACTTGTTCATCCGCCGCTGCGGATTTTATCGCAGTCGTTATTTCTTTGTTCATTTGCTCCGTAAACGCATTCAGTTTGTCGGGGCGGTTCAGTCGAAGCCAAGCAACTCCGTCTGTTACTTCATATCGAATCGTCTCGTACATACAGCAATTCTCCTTTACTTCCCTTTGTACTGCGGCTTCCTTTTTTCAACGAAAGCGCTCATGCCCTCTTTCTGGTCTTCGGAAGCAAATAAAAGGTAGAAGTTTTTACGCTCATATTGCATGCCTTCATATAATGTATAATCAACAGCTTTGTTCACTGAATCTTTGATAAGGCGTACGGCAAGTGGTGGCTGTTGAGCAATTTTTGCTGCATACTTCATGGTTTCTTCCAGTAAGAGCTCAGGTGCAACAATCCGATTGATAACGCCATGATGAAGGGCTGTCTCTGAGGTGATCCGTTCTCCTGTCCAAATCCATTCAAGCGCTTTTGTTCGTCCGACGAGTTTCGTCAACCGTTGTGTACCTCCTGCCCCCGGCATCACACCAAGATTCACTTCCGGAAATGAAAATTCAGTTCCACTTGCCGCAACGAGCGAGTCACAACAAAGAGCAAGTTCAAACCCACCGCCGAAAACAAAGCCTTGCACAGCACCAATAATTGGTTTTTTAATGTTAGAAATTCGATCCCAATCCGCGAACTGATTCAACAATTCCAAGCGGATTGGATCATCTTCGGACATTTCGTCGATGTCTGCGCCAGCCGAAAAGGCACGGCCTTTTCCTGAAAGCACGATGACTCGTGCATCTGAATTCCGATCAAATTCTTCCATTGCCGTAAGAATTTCACCGATCATTTTTCGGTTCAGCGAATTTAGCTGACGTGGACGATTCAAAACGACACTTGCAATCCCGTCCGCTAAGGATGTTTCAATGAATTCAAAACCATCCATTTTACGCATCCTCACCGATGATCAATGTGACGAGGTCGCCCGCAAAGCTCATCAAGTCTTTACCGGATGCTTTCCCTTCTTCTGAACGCATGCCGTTTTTCAATGCTTCCGCATCATCATAAATCATTTCACACATCAAATAATAAGGTGGTTTTCCGCCCATTACAGAGTTTGTGAATTTTGTTACTTTCATTTCACGCAGGCCCGGAATCTTTGCTGTTATTGGGCCGTGGACATTAAAGTAATGTTCATCGAATGCTTTTTCATCTTCCGGGTGTTTATACAACGCTACAAGTTTTGCCATCATAAATCTCCTCACTTTACATTAATGTTGAAACCGGCTTCATTGCCTCAAAAACGTTTTTGCAACTTTTACAGTAAAGAATACTTCTGCAAGCTGTCGGCCCGAATATATTATCCATCGTCACATAGGTAGAACCGCAATAGGCACAGTCGACGTGCCACGAGCCATCTTCCTCAAAATGGCGTGGCGGCGGTGCAATACCAAACTTCCGTAGCCCTGCATGCCCCTGTTCCGAAATTCGATCGGATGTCCACGGTGGACTGAAAATGAATTCTACTTCCACCTCCGACACATCCGGAAGTTCCTGCACGGCCTCGACTGTATTTTTCTTGATGATTTCTAGCGCTGGACAGCCGAGGAACGTCGGCAGAAGAACAACTTTCACATCGTTCCCTTCTACCGTGACATTCTCCACCATCCCAAGATCAAGGATGCTCACCGTATCAATCTCCGGGTCTTTCACATTCATCAGCGCACCGTATACGCTCTCGTTCGTTGGTTGTGTAAGTAATGTCATCAGGGGAATCCTCCTTTAATTATCGATTACCAAACAGCTTCTGTATCTAATCGGTACACTTCGGAAAGTGTTGCAATCGCTGCATCTAGTTCCTCCGTATGTTCGCCGTTTCGTCCGTTTTTCGTCGGTGCCGGGATTTTGGGTACTTCCAAGCCAAGTGATGCAAAAACAGGTGTCAACGCGGCAAGCCAACTCTTTGTCAGTTCGTCTTCGCTCGCTATGAGGCCTTCACTTTCAATTGCTTCCTTATATTGTCCATATGAGAAGATGTCGCCAAAGTCTTCCATCACAAGTTGAATTGCCTTGTTCATCCGCTCTTTCGCTTCATCCGTAGAACTCAATAACTGTGTGAACCATGTTCTCCAGTGCATGAGGTGATAGTGAAGCTCCATGCTCACTTTCACAGCTCCTTCCGCGAGCGGCGCGTATGAGCTTTCACGAAGTGAATCGATTTTCACGCGTTTCGCCTGTGTATAGAAGTAGTTTCGTACAACCGCGTAAGCCCAGTCGTAAATCGGGGTTTCCATGTAGTAGCCTTCACCATTTACACGCTCAGCCAAAATACTATTTCTTCTTTCCGCTGACGGGCGCAAATGTGCAAGCGCGTCTGCATTTCCTGCCCCGAGTTCCTCAAGCAAGTTATAGTACATCGTCGCATGCCCCATCGTATCCTGCGTGATCGAAGAGGAAGCGACGTCCTCCTCGATGTGTGGAGCCAAGCCGAGCCATTCAGATCCACGGTAAGAGATCAAGAAGTCATCATCCGCTAATTGGAATAAAAGCTCTTTCAATGCTTCAGTATGAGTTGTCATTTTTTATCACCTGCCCAAGATAAGATCTCTTTTTCATCCAACATTTGCTGTTCATAATGACGCCACTTCTTCTTCAAGTAGCCGTAACCTTTTGTCTCTCGATAATCCTTATTATTCAAACGCCCAAGGATCAGTTTCTCTTCACCTTCCAGGCCACGTATATCTTTCCGGTTCACAATCCAGATATCAACGACCGGTTCACGTCGCATGAAGTTTTCCTGTGCCATGACCAGTGCCATTTCCTTATTTGGAGCAAGTAAGCTAAACTGGTGCTGGAACGATGCTGACGGTGTTCGTTTGCTGAAAACTTCAAACTCTTGATAAAATGTTGCTTCTTTTCCCATCTGTTAACGTCTCCTTTCTGTTAGTCAATGACTGCACTCAATGCATCACGTACCCATGCGTTATATTCATAAGAAGTACGGCGTAAGTTCAGGCGTGCCTGTGAACGCGGCCCTTCGTTTTTAATGATTTTCTTAAATTTAGACCAGTCCGGCTGTGCATATTCCCATAGTTTTTCCTCATCGTTATAACGAAGAGTTGGATCTGGGATTGTCAGGCCGAGCGACTGAATGCGTGGAATGTATTTATCAAAGAAATCTTGACGTAATTGTTCATTTGTTTTCGTACGGATTCTGTATTTAATCGTTACATCTTGTTTTGAAGAGCCCGTTGTATTACTACTTGCCGGTCCGAAGAACATAAGTAGAGATTCCCACCAACCGTTCAGTGATTCTTGAATCATTGCTCTTTGCTCAGCCGTTCCTTCTGCTAAAGCAAGGATGATTGATTCCCCGTGCTGTGCGTGGAATACTTCCTCTGCACAAATTCGTTGCAATGCTCTTGCATATGGACCGTATGAAGCACCTAGCATGTTTGTTTGTGTGATGATCGCTGCTCCATCGACGAGCCAGCCGATCAGCCCCGCATCCGCCCATGTTTTTGTTTCCATATGGAACACGTTGTGGAACTTCAAATCTCCATTGAATAAATCTTGCATCAAGTCGCCACGATTCCTGTCATAAGGCTTCAATAAATCTTCCGCAACACGCAAGAGTAGCTGTCCATGTCCCATCTCATCTTGCACTTTTGACATAATGCCAAGCTTTCGGCGTAGTGAAGGGGCTTTCGGAACCCATTCCTTTTCGGGAAGTGCCCCCATAATCTCACTAATGCCATGCATGGAAATCAATTTAATAAGTGCCACACGATATTCTTCCGGCATCCAATCATCTGCTTCGATTTTCTCGCCTGCTTCAATACGTGCAAGAAATTCTGTCTGCATTTCTTCTTCCGTTCTTGTAGCTGCCAAAACCATTTTCTAACTCCTCCTTCTTATCCCATCTCTTATGTAACGATTATATAACGATAGCATACATTATTGTTACATTGGAAAGCAAGCCTTTTTCCGAATACTCCGATCAAAAAAATAAGGTGTTTCAATCGAATGACTCCACTAACAATGGTTCTTCACTCATCTTAATAGAATCTGTTGGGCAACCATCACATGCGTCTTCAAGATCATCTAGTAAATCTTCCGGTACTACTGCAGAGCCTTCATTATCATCCAAAATAACATAAGCAAAACCCTCATCGTTGTACGCAAAAATATCAGGGGCACTTGCACCGCAAGCCCCACATGCAATGCAAGTTTCTTGGTTCACAATTGTGTATGCTGACATATCGATTTACCTCTCTTTCGTGTTATTAATTGTTACAAGGTAACTTTTTCCTTTGAGTCTTCCGTTTTAGCCATCACTGTTGTGCTATGAATTGGCTGGACTTTCGATGTCGGATCGATGTATACTTTCGCGTTACTTATAGCAGTTGGGCCTTCCCCAAACCCGCTGGCGATTAATTTAACTTTTCCTTCATATGTGCAAATATCGCCAGCCGCGTAAATACCTGGGATATTTGTTTCCATTTTTGAATTGACGACAATACAGTTCTTGTCTAGCTCAAGCTCCCAATCCTTAATCGGTCCAAGTGAAGAGACGAATCCGTAATTGACGATGACATCATCTACATCAATCACTTTCACTTCATCTCCTTTTACTTGTTGAAGAACAACCTGCTCGATTTTGTTATCTCCGATAAATTTCGTTGGCACGTATGGCGTCAATACTTCTATGGAAGAGTTATGCATTTCTTCAACGGTCGCTTCATGTGCACGGAATCGATCGCGGCGGTGAGCGATTGTCACTTTTTCTGCAATCGGTTCAAGCATAAGTGCCCAATCCACAGCAGAGTCGCCGCCGCCGAATAATTGGACTTTCTTTCCTCCAAAACTATTTAAATCTGTTATTAAATAGTGCAAATTCGAGTCTTCAAACTTCGTTGCTTCTTCAAGCTCAAGTCTTCTTGGTTGGAAAGACCCATTTCCAGCAGTGATAATGATTGCTTTCGAATAATGCGTAGCTTTGTCCGTCGTAAGTTTAAACGTTCCGTCTGCTTGTCGTTCAATCTGCTGAACCATTTGACCAAGACTAACCGTCTGTTCAAACTGTTCCAATTGTTCTTTTAAGCGATTGATTAAATCTTGTGCTGTAATTTTTGGAAATCCAGCCACGTCATAAATAAATTTTTCCGGATATAAAGCGGATAACTGACCGCCTAGTTGCGGTAAGCTTTCGATAATATTACAGGTCATGTTTCGCAGTCCAGCGTAAAAAGCGGTAAATAAGCCGACAGGTCCTCCACCGATAATGGTTACGTCATAAGTTTTCTGATTTTCAGACATATACTTTCCTCCTTATAATTAGCATTTCAAACTTCTACTAATACTTTTTTTCCCCGTAGATCAAGGATTCGAATCGCCTTTCCTTCCGACCTTGGAAGCGTTTTCGGTTTATTAAAAATAACACCCATCGATACTAAACAATTGGATGAGATCGCTTTCACAATTCCCTTAGATAAAGTCTGTATTTTTTGATGGCGAAGATCACCAGCAATTTCTTTATATAATTCATCTGTAATTTCAACGTGTAGCTCTACGCTTTCCATTGTTCCTTTTTGCAAACGATGAATTTGGTAATTCGGTACAAGTCCTTCGACTTGTAGGAGAACACGCTCGATTTCCGATGGAAAAACGTTTACTCCGCGGAGAATAATCATGTCATCCGTACGCCCTTTAATACGTGACATTCTGGTCGTCGTTCGACCACATTTACACTTTTCACTTGTAATGGAAGCGATGTCACCCGTTCGGTAACGAATAATCGGGAATGCTTCTTTCGTTAAACTTGTAAATACAAGTTCTCCTTCTTCCCCTTCTGCAACTGGTTCAAGTGTTTTTGGGTCAATAACTTCAACATAGAAGTGGTCTTCTTGAATATGCAAGCCATCTTGTGCTTCATGACACTCAATGGAAACACCCGGTCCCATAATTTCGCTCAATCCATAAATATCAATCGCTTTCAAATTGAATGTTTTTTCGAGCTTCTTGCGCATTTCTTCTGACCAAGGTTCCGCTCCAAAAATGCCGTATTCAATGGACGTTTCTCTTGGGTCAATGCCCATCTCCTTCATCTTTTCGGCAATCGTCATAATATATGATGGTGTTCCTGAGATTCCTCTTGGTTTGAAATCATTGATAAGCATAATTTGTCTTTCCGTATTTCCCCCTGAAATCGGAACAACAGCTGCGCCTAGTTTCTCGACTCCGTAGTGGACTCCAATCCCCCCCGTAAATAAACCGTAGCCATATGTATTATGGAAGATATCTCCTTTTTTACCACCCGCTGATACGACCGCACGTGCAATTACCTCTGCCCAGTTATCGATATCGTTTCTTGTATAGCCAACAACGGTCGGTTTTCCACTCGTTCCGGAAGAAGCGTGCAGTCTAACAATTTCATCTTGTTGCACTGCAAATAAACCAAATGGATAATTGTCACGAAGATCTTTTTTAACCGTGAAAGGTAATTTAGTAATATCATCTAGATTTTTTATATCTTCCGGAGTAACCCCTGCTTCTCCAAACTTTCGCTTGTAAAAATCAACATGCTGGTATACCTTCTCTGCGGTTTTCTGAAGCCTTTCCAATTGTAGAGTTTCCATCTGAGATCGTGATAACGTTTCTATTTGTGGATTGAACATGTAAACTCCTCCTCATTCCTTTAACTGCGACTTTAATATAACGGTATATTTACGGATGATTTTATTTTGTAACACGATTATAGAGTAATACCTAATTTAAGGATTGTCAACACTAAAATCAGAAAACTTATAATATCAATTAAAGTCAATACAATTTATCAACATATGCTTGGGATCACTATATAGCTCTTAAGAAAAAGGAGAACCCATGTACGTGAATTCTCCTTTTCATTTCAAACATCAGTGATTTTGTACAGATTTTACGCCGTGACCAGTATTTGACTTATAAACAACTTCCGCATACTTTTCTTCATCCACTTTTTCAGAGGATAAAATAGTCCCTAGATAAGCTCCTAAGAAGCCGAGTGGAACGGTGAAGATTGTTGGATTTCCTAACGGGAATAATGCTTCCCCTACAAAAATAGCCGCGCCAGGTTCTGAATTCCAAACGTTCGGGCTTAAAAATACAAGAATGACGGAGCTCAATAATCCAACGAGCATACCCGTAATTGCACCCGATGCATTGAAGCGTTTCCAATAAATCGTACACAAAATGACCGGCAAGTTGGCACTTGCTGCGATCCCAAGTGCCAGAACAGACAAAAAGGCAACATTCAGCGTTTGGGAGAATAGAGCGAGAACAATAGAAGCGGCCGCCACACCAACTGAAGCAATACGTGCCACTAGTACTTGCTCTTTTTCAGTAACTCTGCCGCCCTTAATAATCTCACCGTAAATATCGTGTGCAAATGCAGATGCAGATGTTAACACGAGTCCAGATACGACAGCCAAAATTGTCGCGAATGCTACTGCTGCGATAAAAGCAAATAAGAAATCCCCACCTACGATTAATGATAACAAAGGTGCTGCCATATTTCCGGCTGGATCTGCACCGACAATCGTATCAAATCCTACAAATGCTGCCGCACCGAAACCTAAGAAAATTGTCATCACAAAGAAAGCGCCGATAAACCACGTTGAATAGACAACTGATTTCCGTGCTGTCACTGCATCTTTTACTGTGAAGAAACGCACTAGTAAATGAGGCAAGCCGGCTGCGCCAAGCACGAGCGCCATATTTAACGAAATCATGTCAAGTCCATCCTTGTATTTATTCCCTGGTTGCAGATAGTCCGTCCCAAGTGGAGTACCTGTTTTCACATGATGGAACATTTCGGAAACGTTAAAGTTAAACTTCGAAAAAACCATGAACGTCAAGATCGCTGAGCCACCGAGCAAAAGAACTGCTTTCGTAATCTGAACCCAGCTCGTCGCGGTCATCCCTCCGAAGATGACATAGATCGTCATCATAATCCCAACAATTAGAACGGCTAGTCCATAGTCGATGCCAAGTAGAAGTTTAATAAGACCACCTGCACCGACAAGTTGGGCAATCATGTAGAAAATAGAGATAACAAGTGTACTGACGGCCGCCATTCCTCTCACTTTTTTCGAATTAAAGCGTGAGGTGATCATATCCGCAAGTGTAAATTTACCAAGATTTCTAAGCGGTTCAGCCACTAAGTAAAGCAGAAACAGAAACGCCATCAAATTTCCAATACTCATGTAAAATCCATCGAAACCGATAAGCGCGATTGCACCTGTAATTCCCAAGAATGAAGCTGCAGACATGAAATCACCAGCAACAGCTAACCCATTTTGCCAGGCTGTCAGTCCACCGCCCGCTGTATAAAAATCGCTTGCATTTTTCGTTTTCTTCGCTGAAAAATACGTAATTGTAAGCGTTAACAAAACAATACTTAAAAAAAGTGATAAAGAAAGAAAGCTCATTTCTCCAGCTCCTTTTTATGCTTTGTTAATATCTCTTTAACTGTCACATCATACTGTGCAGCGGTCCTCATATAAACGAGCCCTCCAATCCAAACCACTGCGAATTGCAGAAGTGCATACACCCATGCCCACGTCAGACCGTAAAACGCATCCCCTTTTAGTACGTCTGTATACGCTGCAAGAATTGGTAATAGAAAATAAAAGGTTAAGAAAAAAATTGTTGTTGGTAAAAGAAATGCCTTTTTTTTCTTAATTAGGTCCGTAAATTCTTTCGTTCTAGTTAACTCAATATACGTTCGTCCTGATTCTGTTATTGTTCTATCCTGATAAGGCCATGCCGGATCCGTTGTTGTCTTCCCAGCAGATCCCAATGCCGAATCGTAGTGATCTTTCACATTTATTGACATTACAATTCCCCTTTCGCCCAAACAATTTTTCAACTTTTGATTGATAATTTGAAACACCTAACCCTCTCTTCCGATTCTCCGACCACTCACTCCCCCTATAACCCTTTATGCTTTTAACGTTTTTAAAATGTTATAGATATCTTTTCACTTCCTTAATCATAACAAAGATACCTTATAACGTTTATAAAACGTTACACAATAACATACCATCGTCCACTGCTTTTGTAAATAAGACTTTAAACATTCAATCATTTCATTTTCAATGAATACTTAGATAAAGATAATTTAATATTAATCTTGTCGATAGAGCATAGCACCTAAATCTATAACAAAAAAAATACAAACATCTTTTTTCAGTTATGTAGAGGTACCTGCTATGAGATAACTTGTATTAAATCTAATCTAATCATTTTGGCTTTCTCCAATAATCAGGGTCAAAATAAAATCATTTTCCAGTTGCTATCTGACCAACATTCTTGTATGATAATAAAGTCAGTTATCTAAATCGTAATGATTACTATTAATAACATAGGAGGGAAATTTTAAATGCAGAAAAAATTATTCTACATCGCACTCATTGCCACCCTTTTATTAGCGGCATGTGGCAAAACAAACGAGTCGGAAGTGCCAACAGACGGCGAATCCGGCACGCAGACGCTTTCGGTTTATACGACGGTTTATCCACTTCAATATTTCACGGAACGGATCGGTGGCGAACATGTCAATGTCCAATCCATCTATCCTCCTGGCGCAGATGAACACACATTCGATCCTACGCAAAAAGATATGATGGCACTTGCCGATTCTGATTTATTCTTTTATATCGGTTTGGGGCTTGAAGGATTTGTAGAGAATGCAGAAAAAACATTAAAAGGCGAACATGTCCAAATGGTCGCGACAGCGGAAGGAATTTCGGAAGAGATGCTTCACGAGGGGCATGACCACGAAGGACATGATCATGGGACTGATGCTACACATGACGAGCATGAAGGGCATGACCACGATACCGAGGCTGCACATGACGAGCATGATCACCATCATGGTGAATTCGATCCACACGTATGGATTTCACCAATGCTCAGTATCGAGCTTGCGACTTCCATCAAAGATGCTTTAATCGAAGAAATGCCTGATATGCAAGCAGAATTCGAAGAGAATTTCCAACAATTGAAAACTGATTTAGTGGAACTGGATCATCAATTCGAAGAAATGGCAGCAAATGCGCCATCCAAAACGTTCTTTGTCTCCCATGCCGCATTCGGTTATATCGCGGATGCATACGGGCTTGAACAAATCGCCATCGCAGGGTTGAATTCGCAAAGCGAGCCTTCCCAAAAGCAATTGGCTACTCTCGTTACACAAGCAAAGGAACTGGATGTAAAATATGTGCTATTTGAGCAAAATGTATCTTCGAAATTGACAGATGTGATCCGAAAAGAAATCGGAGCCGAATCACTTATGCTCCATAATCTTGGTGTTTTGACAGCTGACGATGTGAAAAATAACGAAGACTATATTTCATTAATGGAGCACAATATCGAAACGCTAGGCAAAGCGCTGAGCACTAAATAATTGGTTACAAGCCTGTTCCACCTTGCGGAACAGGCTTGTTCTCATTAGGAACATCTTTTATTGCTGCGCTTCTGTCCATTCCCTCAATTGACGCCTCACCAATTTATTCGCTCCATTGCGTGGTAAGTTCTCGACAACATAGAACGCCTTCGGAACTTTATAACGGGCTAGACGTTCCGTACAATAGTCTGTGAGTTGTTCTGCAGTCACATCATCCGAGATGACAACGAATGCAACCGGTACACTTCCCCACTTGGCGTCTTCCTTGCCGCAAACGCCAACCTCCCTGACGCTTGGATGCCCGGCAAGCACATTTTCTATCTCAGCAGGATATATATTTTCCCCCCCCGAAATAATCAAGTCAGACCTTCTATCTACGATGAACAAATAACCTTCTGCATCCAAATAGCCTAGATCGCCTGTCGGAAACCAGCCTTCTTCAAAAGGATCCGTTTCTTGAAACCTTCCGATATAGCCTGGCGTAATATGGGGACCACGAAGGAGCACTTCTCCGATTTCTCCCGGTGTTTGACTGTTTTTGATTTTAATTTGATTGAAAAATAATGGTTTTCCGGCGGAGCCCATTTTCCTAATGGCGTCTTCCGCTGCAAGCGTAGCTGTTTGTGAACTCGTTTCCGTCATGCCGTACGTTTGCAAGACGGGCATTTTGCGCTCATTCGCCCGTTCCAAATAGCCTACAGGAACTGGTCCGCCTCCCGCTAATATCGCTTTAAATGAAGGATGGGCAATCGCAGAGCCCTTTTCCAGTTCATGCAATGTTTTCTCTAGCATGAGTGAAACAGCAGACATATACGTAACGGAACCCGTACGAATTTCTTCGGCAGCAGCAACGGCGTCAAATTTTTCATAGAGCTTCACTTCCACGCCGTAGAGAACGGAACGGGCGAGGATGGAATAACCGCTAATATGAAATAACGGCATGAAACAAAGCCAAACGTCATCGTCGGACAGTCCAAGATTCAGAACGGAAGCAAGTGCACTGGAAACATGATTGCCAACAGTCTGGCGCACTCCTTTTGGAAAACCGGTCGTCCCCGATGTATACATAATAGTGATCGTCTTGTCAGCACTCCATATCTCTTGGATGTGAAATGGCTGTTCATCAGATTGGCGGATTGTTGAAAACGGAAGTTGACGTGTAGAGGAGTTGGAAATGAGATGCTGTAACTCATCTGCCACGATGACTGCAACTGCATCTGAATCATCAAGCTGCCAGTCCAATTCTTTTGGCGTGAGGCGACTGTTCAACATGACAATTTCTAGCCCGGCAAGCATACAGGCATGAATGGTCAAGACCATCTCTGCATTGGAGAAGCCGAGTAGTGCCACCCGCTCGCCTTCGTTCAACTCGTTCGCTTTCAATTTCCGGGCAAGGGTCATTGCTTGATCTTTCAACTGCTCAAATGTCCAAGTTTCACCTCTAAAAGATAATGCTTTTTTCTCAGGCGTCAAATGCGCCCGCTGTATTAACCAATTTGGAATCATTTTTTCACCTTCCATTGAGAAAAAGCTGCCCATGATAAGGCAGCTTTCTATCTAGCTATTCGCCGACCAATACCAACGTTTCTTAGATCAAGGGAAACGTGGAAATTGCCCGAAGTCCGGTTTGCGTTTTTCCTTAAATGCATCGCGTCCTTCTTTTGCTTCGTCCGTAGTGTAATAGAGAAGCGTTGCGTCTCCAGCCAATTGCTGAAGTCCTGCAAGACCGTCTGTATCGGCGTTCATTGCCGCTTTTAGGAAGCGGAGTGCTGTCGGGCTCTTTTCGAGCATTTCTTCACACCATTGAACCGTTTCGTCTTCCAACTGCTCGTACGGTACGACTGTATTGACAAGCCCCATATCCAATGCTTGCTGTGCATCGTACTGACGGCAAAGATACCAGATTTCACGCGCTTTCTTATGGCCGATGATACGGGCTAGATAACCTGAACCATAACCCGCGTCAAACGAACCTACTTTCGGTCCAGTTTGTCCAAATCTTGCATTATCTGCCGCAATCGTCAAATCGCAGACGACATGTAGAACATGTCCGCCGCCGATTGCATACCCTGCAACCATCGCCACGACCGGCTTTGGAATTACACGGATCAAACGCTGTAAATCAAGGACGTTCAGACGTGGAATATCGTCTTCCCCAACGTAACCGCCATGTCCGCGAACAGATTGGTCTCCGCCTGAACAAAATGCATCCTTACCTTCACCAGTCAGAATAATAACACCGATGCTCTCATCATCACGCGCGCGTGAAAATGCATCAATCAACTCCGCTGTCGTTTTTGGGCGGAATGCATTGCGCACTTCCGGACGATTGATCGTCACTTTCGCGATTCCGTTGTACTTTTCGTACTTAATATCCTCGTATGTACGTATTGTTTCCCATTGACGTGTCATACTGCCCCTCCTCCATTTTTCGTTTGTAATAGATGTTCACTTATCATTGTAGCAAATACATCCGGTTTTTCCACGTGAATTGCATGTCCAGCATCCGGGATCGTTTCATGTCGGACAGTAGGGAAATGCTCTCCCATTTCCCGGGAAATATTTATAAATTTCGTGTCATACTCCCCCGTTAGAAGCAAGACAGGCATATGGACGGTTCCAAGCCTCGACCAATAGGATGGTTGACTCCCGGTCCCAATGCCGCGCAAACTATTGGCAAGCCCTGTTGCACGTTGTCCGAGCCGCTCCTGTCGAATTGTTTGCCGTACTTCATCCGACAATCGTTTCTGCGAGTGAAACAAAGGGATGTTCTCCCAAAAATCAACAAAAGCTGGCAAGCCATCCGTCTCCAGTTTTTCCGCCAACTGGTGATCCGCCTGACACCGCTCCACTCTTTCGTTTTCCGATCTCAGTCCCGGCGAAGCGCTCTCCAGTATTAAAGATGAAACCCGATCTGGATAAAGGATGGTGTAGGCTAGGGCAATTCGGCCTCCCATCGAATAGCCGACCAGCACGAACGACCGGAGCCCGAGGTGATCGAAAAGAGCCTCCAGATCCTTCACTTGTTGGTCCATTTCATACCGATCCGATTCCACAGGAGCTGTTGTTTTCCCATGTCCGGTCAAGTCGATTGCCACGGTTCGAGCAACACCTGTCAATCGCTTTGACACTTCGGTCCATGTAGCCGTGCTACCTGTAAAGCCATGTAACAAGACAACCGTAGGCAAATGCTCTTCACCGTGAATCGCTACCTGAATATCGATTCCCCTAGTAGGGATGGACTGTTCACGCATCCCCATCAAGCCTTTCCGTAATTTGTTGCCATAACTCACGATGCGCTTTCACGTTCATTTGCCGATTGGTAAACACTTCAATCATTCGGATCGGCTTATTTTTCGGTTTGGCAAGCTCTGCCTGAAACGCTTCAGAAGTAGTGATTGCAGCGTATTGCGCATCGTACATCGCTGCAATATGTTCGAAAGTGAGACCAGTTGGTGTACCGAATAACTCCTCAAAATGTTCCGGCACCGTGGATTGTGGCAAATAAGAAAAAATGCCTCCGCCATCGTTATTCACAATAATAATTGTCAAATCCGTTTCATGAAAACGGGTAGCAATCAAACCATTGACATCATGTAAAAATGACAAATCACCAATCAACAACCAGGCCGGACGCTTCCTTGCCGCCTGAATGCCTAATGCAGTCGACACGACACCATCGATACCATTTGTTCCACGGTTTGCAAAGTGTGTAATATCTTTCCCTGTTTTCCTAAAAAAGGTATCCACATCTCGAATTGGCATGCTGCTACCGCTAATGAGATCGACACCATCCGGTAAATGTTCAAATAGCAATTTGGCGATAATCCCTTCATCTCCCGGGCCGCCTTCATAACTGGCCGTCACTTCGGATGCCAGCTCATTTGCTCTCACCCATCGTTCCGTATAAGCCGTGCGAGACTGATTGACCACCAGTTGGAAAAGCGACGTCGGT
This sequence comes from Sporosarcina sp. ACRSM, assembly GCF_022346545.1. GTDB lineage: Bacteria > Bacillota > Bacilli > Bacillales_A > Planococcaceae > Sporosarcina. The sequence continues at coordinate 296,531 of NZ_JAKRNU010000006.1, forward strand.
GAAGCTTGGATATGGTGCGTGACAATGCCGAGTGAATCGCGGAATTCAGGAGATTCATCAACCGCAATGACAACTGCCGGCTTCGCTTTCTTCAAGAAAAGCGATAACGGCTTCGCAACAGGTTGTGCACCAAATCGCAGAACAGTCGTCGGAACCGCATTTTCCTTGAATACTTCACTTTTCAATATCGCATCATAATGATCGATGCAAAGGGCCTGGACGTTTTCAGGCACTTCTGAGCGCAGATTGGATAATGGATCACATAAGACTGGCCATTGCAAAGCGTCTGCGAAGTCCCAGAATGCTTTTTTATCCATGTCGTGCGGCCAGTCACCGACAATAAGCATGCCCCGTTCAGCCTCTCCAAGAAGGGCTGTCACTTGTCTAGCGGCGGGTGTGTCGAGCATCGCTTCGCCAGCAATCCGCTCGCTGAAAGTCGAACCCGGAACCCGCCGATCGAAATCGATGAGAAGCGGCTCTCGGAAAGGGACATTCAGATGGACTGGTCCCCACGGTGCTGTCATTGCGACGGATAGCGCACGATTAATATGCCGATCGAGAAAATCATCGATATCAGGATTACGTTCGGCAAGTGGAAAATCGATGCTATATTTTACATGTTGGCCATACATTCTGATCTGATCAATTGCCTGCGGTGCTCCGACTTCTCGTAACTCATGCGGTCGGTCTGCCGTAATGACAATGAGCGGTATACGCGCATAATATGCTTCCGTAATCGCCGGGTGATAATTCGAGGCAGCTGTTCCCGATGTACAGAGAAGGACGACCGGTTCCCTTGATGCCTTTGCCAATCCGAGCGCAAAATACCCAGCAGAACGTTCATCGATCTGCATATAGACATTCAGGTTGTCCGTGGAAGCAAATGCATAGGCAAGCGGCGTCGAGCGTGAACCGGGGCTGATCACAACCGATTTCACTCCTGCCTGCATCAATGCGCCCGTCATTCGACGAACATAATCCGTCAATACGATCCGGTTATCCATTTAACTTTCCTCCAAGCGCCCGTAGAACAGGTCTGAATTTCACCCAAGTTTCTTCGTATTCCTTGTCTGGCTCAGAATCTGCTACGATTCCTCCACCCGCATATAAATACGCCTCGTTGTTTCGTAGTAAAGCGGAGCGGATGGCAACCGCAAATTCACCGTTTCCAGCTGTATCCGTCCAACCGATCGGTGCTGCATAATAACCTCTGTCCATCCCCTCTTCTTGCCGAATCATCTCCAACGAGACATCCGTCGGAACACCTCCAAGTGCCGGTGTCGGATGAAGGGCCTCGACCAAACTGAAAATATCGATCCCTTGCACAAGTCGTCCTTCCACTGGTGTAAATAAATGCTGGATATCCCGGATTTTCATCAGTTTTGGCATTTTAGGAATCACAATATCGGTACAATATGTTTCAAAGACATGTGAAATCATGTTGACGACATATTGATGCTCTTCCCGATTTTTACGGTCCTCTAATAATTCTTCTCCCAACAAGCGATCTTCCGTTGCTGTTTTCCCACGTCTAATAGATCCGGCGACACATGCCGAATAGGCCCGCCCATTTTCAATCTCGACCAAACGTTCTGGCGTCGCACCAAAAAACAGGGATTCATCCTTTTGCAATCCGAAATGATAACTTTCCTGCTGTTCATTGGAAATATGATGAAGCGCCGTAACAGCAGATACGTCATTGTCAAAATGCAGCTTAACAGAGCGTGCGATGACGACTTTCTCCGCTTCCCCTGCATTGATCTTTTTCGTGACACCTGCCACCGTCTCCATATAATGTTCTTTTCCAAGTTCCTCGACCGAGACAACTTCCGGCTTTGCCGTCGGACCAAATTCTTCGACTTGAGCAAGATGGATCAGTCGATCGCGCTCATCCCGTAACCGATCGAATTCCTCCGCCGCATTGCCGCTTTCCGTAATATAATTGATCGAAATCGATGTTTTCCCATTTTTTATCATCAATTGGAAAGAAGGAACTACAAAATGCGCAGACGGAAAATTACTCCACTCGGATTCCGTTCTATTTTCCGGATCGAAAGAAAACCCTCCAAAAAGAACAGGCTCCATATCCTTTTCCTCTTTGATAAGCGCTACACGCAACTTGTTCCACTCAGTAGATATATGTGCAAAGCGATTTTTTCTGCCATTGCTGGTCAAAACAGTAGCATGTCCGAGTCCGACGAGCGTCAATGTTTTATCGGCATTTTGCCAATAGAAACGCTCGTTTTTATAACAAGAATCCCCTGCTTCAAAAAAGGCCAGTGGCGAAATTCGACCCGCATCGATTGTTTCTGTGAAAAATCGCAATGTATCTTGATTCAATTTCAATTGTGATTCACGGGTAGTTGTTAACTTCCGATTCATCATGTTCCCTCCGTAAATTCTTCGACTGATTTAAAGATCATACCTCTATTCTATCACACCCATCAGACAATGTACCTGTATAAGAAATGGACCGAGTTTCAAAATCTCCCTTTCCATTCAGGGCACGACCTCTCAAATGCATCAATTTCAATTAGCGAGTTATGTGCGCCATATACCCACATTGCTGATTTTGGAGTACAATAGATACGGTCAATAAAATGATAGGGAGAGAAAAATTTTGCAACAAACAATAAAAGCTGATAAAGATTGGCGGATTTGGTGGCAATTAACACGTCCCCACACGCTTACGGCTGCCTTTGCACCTGTATTTCTTGGAACGATGATTGCGTTAACATATGGAAGCTTGCATTTTCCGCTCTTCTTCGCAATGCTGATAGCAAGTATTTTGATTCAGATGGCGACAAACATGTTTAATGAATACTATGACTTTAAAAGAGGGCTCGATACCGAAGAGTCCATCGGCATCGGCGGGACAATTGTACGGCATGGTGTTAAGCCGAAAGTTATATTGAATCTGGCCTTACTGCTGTACAGCATTTCCGTACTCATCGGGATTTATATTTGTATGGAAACATCATGGATGCTTGCACTCGTTGGCGGTGTTTCCATGATGATTGGTTACTTTTATACGGGCGGACCGTATCCGATCGCCTATACGCCTTTCGGAGAGTTATTCTCCGGTGTAGTTATGGGGATGCTTCTGATCCTTATCGCGTTTTATATTCAAACAGGCACAGTGACGACCCATGCTATCTTGCTATCCATTCCAAGTATGATACTTGTTGCTGCAATCATGCTGGCAAATAATATCCGTGATGTGGAGGAAGATACGATAGGTGGTCGGAAAACACTGACCATCCTCGTCGGTCGAACGCATGCCATTACGATTTTAACACTGTTTTTTGTGATTTCTTATGGTTGGATCATTGCGCTTGTCCTATTTGGACAATTAACACCATGGGCATTACTCATATTGCTCAGCGTTAAAAAACCAATTCAAGCGGTCTCCACTTTCCGCAAGCATGTTCTTCCATTACAAGTGGCGCCCGCGATGAAAAACACTGCAATCACCAATACACTATTCGGTTTACTGCTCGGCATAGGTATTTTAATCGGTCATTTATTTTAATACACCATTCCGCCCAAGACATCTGCTCTCATCAGTGTCTTGGGCTTTTTACATGAAATGTTTAAATACGAGTAGAATAAGGAAAACAACGAAAAAGAGTTACGAAATCATCTAGGTCGTAATCAAGAGACACTTGGATGAACATACTACATGTATTATAAAAAAGGACGTGACGAACGTTGTTAACTGATAAGCAGAAATCCTCTCTTAAAAGCGAACTTCTTTCAATGAAAAAACAATTGCTAAAGACCGAAAAGGAAACAGATATTAAAGAGAGTGCACAGGATGGTGTCGGCGAATTATCCATGTATGACAATCATCCAGGTGATATGGGTACAGAACTGTTTGAGCGTGAAAAAGACCTCGCTTTGAATGTACATGCAGGCTCTGAATTAGAAAAGGTCGAGGACGCCTTACAAGCAATGGTAGAGGGTTCATACGGGATATGCGAAGTTTGCCAGAAAGAAATCCCTTTTGAACGGCTCGAAGCGATTCCCCATACGACTCTTTGTATAGAGCATTCAACCGAACGGCAAATAGCAAACGATCGTCCTGTTGAAGAGGATATCCTGATCATGGCCGAACCGAACACGTTTGCAAATCGTAGAGAGGGAGCAAACCGTGATGGTGAAGATAGCTTCCAGGAAATCGCAAAATCCGGAACCTCAGAGACACCATCAGATTTCGTTGGAGATCGCGATGATTACAATTCGTTATACGATAGTGAACTTGAAGATGGTGCAACGGAAGAAATCGAAGAATTTACAGGTACAGATATCAATGGCCGCTCCCGTGGTTTTGTCAGATCAGCTGCATCTGAACAATACGAAGCAAATTTGGATGCCGAAGACATGGAATCTCCTTTAGGCGATATCCCTTACCATGAAACTGATAATTATGTTCAGGATAAAAAACAATAAATGCACACCATAGGCCTGAATGGCTTATGGTGTTTTTATATGGAGGGAGGTATGTGAGTGCTTGTTTCCGAAAGTAAGTTAATGAGCGCGTGAGGGGTGCTTTGATCGGTTACAACGTGTTTATGAGCGCGTGCTGAGGTTTATGAGCGTTCATTGTATGGTAATGATCGTTTACCAGGTGGATTGAGCGTTCATAGTGATTTATGAGCCCTTGAAGAATCACTCGCTTACGGCGTTTTGATGAATATAAAAAAGCATCCTTTTAAGTTATTTATAACTTAAAAGGATGCTTTTTCTTATATGACCCCTACGGGATTCGAACCCGTGTTACCGCCGTGAAAGGGCGGTGTCTTAACCGCTTGACCAAGGGGCCAAACTTATGGCGGAGAAGGAGGGATTCGAACCCTCGCACCGCTTACGCGATCTATGCCCTTAGCAGGGGCACCTCTTGAGCCACTTGAGTACTTCCCCGAGATTGGCTCCGCAGGTAGGATTCGAACCTACGACCGATCGGTTAACAGCCGATTGCTCTACCACTGAGCTACTGCGGAATGGTGGGCCTAAGTGGACTCGAACCACCGACCTCACGCTTATCAGGCGTGCGCTCTAACCAGCTGAGCTATAGGCCCTAAATTGGAGCGGGTGAAGGGAATCGAACCCTCATCATCAGCTTGGAAGGCTGAGGTTTTACCACTAAACTACACCCGCAATTTCATGGTGGCTCAGGACGGAATCGAACCGCCGACACAAGGATTTTCAGTCCTTTGCTCTACCGACTGAGCTACTGAGCCACTTCTATGTATTCTGTAAAAAAATGGCGGTCCCGACCGGGATCGAACCGGCGATCTCCTGCGTGACAGGCAGGCATGTTAACCGCTACACCACGGGACCATTTGGTTGCGGGGGCAGGATTTGAACCTGCGACCTTCGGGTTATGAGCCCGACGAGCTACCACTGCTCCACCCCGCGACAATATTAATTACTACTTTTAAATCTGCTCTTTTACAGTTCATCATTTTAGTGAAAAATGGAGGAGGTAGAGGGATTCGAACCCCCGCACGGTTTAACCCGCCTGACGGTTTTCAAGACCGTTCCCTTCAGCCGAACTTGGGTATACCTCCGCGTAAATATATAGAGCTGGTGGACCTTGCAGGACTCGAACCTGCGACCGGACGGTTATGAGCCGTCTGCTCTAACCAACTGAGCTAAAGGTCCTTTAAGATGGCGGCAGAGGGGATCGAACCCCCGACCTTACGGGTATGAACCGTACGCTCTAGCCAGCTGAGCTACGCCGCCAGGATCTTTATATGATATTTGTTGGTGGAGCCTAGCGGGTTCGAACCGCTGACCTCCTGCGTGCAAGGCAGGCGCTCTCCCAGCTGAGCTAAGGCCCCGTGAAGTGGTCGGGAAGACAGGATTCGAACCTGCGACCCCTTGGTCCCAAACCAAGTGCTCTACCAAGCTGAGCTACTTCCCGTAATGTTTAAATAAAATGATAATGATGCCGAGAACCGGAATCGAACCGGTACGGTAGTCACCTACCGCAGGATTTTAAGTCCTGTGCGTCTGCCAGTTCCGCCACCCCGGCTAAATCATTTAAAGCGGAAGACGGGATTCGAACCCGCGACCCCGACCTTGGCAAGGTCGTATTCTACCACTGAACTACTTCCGCGTTGAAAGTGCGGGTGAAGGGAGTCGAACCCCCACGCCCGAAGGCACTAGATCCTAAGTCTAGCGTGTCTGCCAGTTCCACCACACCCGCATTGTTCGCCACAACTTGATAAGTCGTGATAATGGTGAGCCATGCAGGATTCGAACCTGCGACCCTCTGATTAAAAGTCAGATGCTCTACCGACTGAGCTAATGGCTCTAAAAGTGGTGCCGGCGAAAGGACTTGAACCCTCAACCTACTGATTACAAGTCAGTTGCTCTACCAATTGAGCTACACCGGCAATTGTTTAGGTAAATGGTGGAGGATGACGGGTTCGAACCGCCGACCCCCTGCTTGTAAGGCAGGTGCTCTCCCAGCTGAGCTAATCCTCCGTTATAAAATACTATGTTATGTTCATGTACTGTTATGCTATCTTGTCCAAAGTATAATGATTATGTAATGAATTATCCAAGCCTGGCGACGTCCTACTCTTGCGGGGGAAAACCCCAACTACCATCGGCGCTGAAGAGCTTAACTTCCGTGTTCGGTATGGGAACGGGTGTGACCTCTTCGCCATCGGCACCAGACTTGTAATTCCTTTTCTTTAAGACATTATTTATTATAACAGAACTTAGTTATAATTGCAAGCACTTTTTTAAAAAAGAACGGTGCTTGTTCGTTCAAAACCGGATAAAACTAACATTGTGTAAATCAAGATCAACTATAGCTTTTTAATCAAGGTTAAGTCCTCGATCGATTAGTATCTGTCAGCTCCACACGTCGCCGCGCTTCCACCCCAGACCTATCAACCTCATCTTCTTTGAGGGATCTTACTTACTTGCGTAATGG
>NZ_JAKRNU010000007.1 GCF_022346545.1 Sporosarcina sp. ACRSM
CGCTCGACTTGCATGTATTAGGCACGCCGCCAGCGTTCGTCCTGAGCCAGGATCAAACTCTCCATAAAAGAAGAAAATGAATAGCTCATTTCTTGCTGACTTTGAATCCGAAGATTCGTTTATGTTTGTGTCCCCAACAGAGTTGGTTCAACAAACTATATTTGTTAACGTTTTGCTGTTCAGTTTTCAAGGTTCATATCTCGCCACTTTTCGACAGCGACCTTTACATCTTATCAAATCTCATCGTCGCTTGTCAACAACTTTTCTAAAAAGTTTTTCGTCGTTTCCGCTTATCGGAAATGCGACGCTTTCTATATTAACATCTCTTCCAGAACGAGTCAACAACTTTTTGAAACTTCTTTTTCAACGTTGTTTCTCGCTCCCGGAGGACATGTACTAATATACAACATAACGATTTAAGAAATCAAGCCTTTTTCGAAAAAAACTTCTCTTTTATTTTTCTTTCATCTACTACAAACAAGACAATCCCTGCTATGACAATGATTCCGCCGATAATTTGTGGTGCGATCAATGTTTCATTAAACACATAATACGCCATGACAGCAGCTCCAACAGGCTCAAACAAGATGGCAATTGAAATGACATTCGTGCTCACCCACTTAAGAGCCCAGTTAAACAACGTATGGCCAAGCAGATTCGGAATCAATGCAAGCATCAAAAACCAAAACCAGTCAGACCCGGAATAAGGACCGAACGACTCCCCTTTAATAAGGACATAAAAAAACAATGTCACTGTGCTTATTGAATACACGACAAACGTATAAGTAATAAGAGAGATTCTTTTTCGGACGTCTTGACCGAATAAAAGATAGATTGTGATCAGTGCGCATCCTGCCAAAGCTAACATATCTCCATAAAAGGCGCTGCCACTCAACTGAAAATCTCCCCAGCTTATAATGACGCTTCCCGCTATGGCAATGACACCTGATAATAACGTTTTAAATGAAATTTTTTCTTTAAAGAAGAAATAAGTACCCACGAAAGCGAAAATCGGCTGTAGTGTAACGAGCACAGTGGAACTTGCGACTGAAGTGTAGTTTAGGGATTCAAACCATAGAATGAAATGAAACGCTAAGAATATCCCAGCGATCGTAGAAAATATCCAATCTTTTTTGCCAAGGGTAAAAATTTCTCCTCTGTATTTAATGAGGAATATCGGTAGCATAAGCAGAACCGAAAACAACATCCGATAAAATGCGATGACTCCTGGATCGGCCGTGGCAAGTTTCACAAAAATTGCAGACAGGGCTACGGATATGACACCAATGATAATTGGTATATAGGGATGAATTGCGGGCTTTTCCATTTCAGACACTTCACTTTCAATAAATTGCACCCGGATTTTGAATTGAGCAAAGCTCAAGTCATTCCTTTCAAAACCCGTGACATCCTTTGTTCGTTCAGCGAGCGTTTGAACACGCACTGAACAGGGAAACAAAACCACATTCATCTCACTATCTATAGAGGTGGGAGTCCTCTGCTGTATGAAGACAAATAAGGTTACAATTTCCTTTTTAGGTTATAGGAATAGTAAATAGTATAACATGGTTGAATCAATTACGCCTCGGCGTAATTGCGTCCAGATTTTGAATTAAGCAAAGCTCAATTAACTCCTTTCAAAATCTGTGACATCCGCGGGAGGCTTGGACCAACAGAACATTGGTCACTCAGGCGTTGCCAATCAAACAGCGAAGGGTTTGATTTGCCCTATTTCTGCGTTTTTTGCAGAAATTAAGGCATTTTCATTCAGGACGCGGCGACCTTAGCCTGAGTTCCTCTAATCAGCAGGGAGTTTGGACTCCCTCTAATTGTAATGATTCTGGCATTCATCCCGCCACTTATGGAAACGGGTGACTTCTGTAGCTGACGCTTCGCTTTCAGTACAAAAAGATTTGCTGAATCAAGTTAAAAAGAACATGATGACAGACAAAGGGGGAATAATGATGGTATGGATTTTAAATGAAGCGATGTATCCCGAAGTCCTTATTAAAATCATGCTCGCTTTAATATTAAGTTTAGTGATCGGTGTAGAGAGGGAAATGAAGAAGAAACCGATCGGGTTAAAAACGAGTGCAGTTATTGCCACTTTTAGTTGTTTACTGACAATTATCTCGATCGAGGCAGCTTATCTTGTACCGGCACGTGATGATATCAATGTCACAATGGACCCTTTACGTCTTGCTGCACAAATCGTGAGCGGCATTGGTTTCCTTGGAGCCGGAGCCATCTTAAGGAGGGATAACGATAATATCACTGGCCTAACGACAGCGGCCATGATTTGGGGTGCGGCTAGTATCGGGATCGCTGTCGGTGCAGGTTTCTATATTGAAGCTGCTTTTGCCGTGCTCAGTGTCATGTTCGTCATCGAAGTCATCGCACCCGCGCTTGGAAAGTTCGGTCCGAAAAGACTCCGGACCAAAGACGCAGCCTTCCTGTTCATTTTATCGGACAAATCAAAAATCGAGGCTCTCATTGATCATTTAAAATCTGAAGGAATGGTCATTGAAAATTTACGTATTCGGCAACTAGGAATGGATGATAAGCCGTCAAAACATGAATTGGATTTCCGGCTTTCCGCGCTTCCTAAAAAGAAGACATCCCAATTATATGTAGAGTTATCCACACTCCCCTACATCGAATCAGTTGAAATCGAAATATTCCCATGATGGAGGATTCAGATGAAAGACATGCTCAAACTTTTAAAAGAAGGGAATAAGCCTTCCCTTCTCGCGGCTATCGTGAATACTGTAATCGCTGTTTTGAAGGCGATTGCTTTTTTCTTTACTGGTAACGTCGCCATGTTTGCCGAAATGATGCACTCATTCGGAGACGCCGCCAATCAATTTTTTGTGTTTATCGGCTCGGCTTTGTCCAAAAAAGCACCAACACCGAAATTTCCGAATGGCTTTGGCCGGGTTGTCAATTTAGTTTGTCTCGGCGCTGTCATCGTCGTCGGCATCATGTCTTACGAAGCCGTCAAAGGCGGACTCCATCATATTTTAAACCCGGTGGAGTCAAGCGGATTTCTGATTAACTTATCCGTTCTTGGGATTAGTATCATTCTTGAATTTTCCGTTCTTTATAAAGCTGGGAAAGAAGTTTTACACGAAGCAGGGATTCAAAAAGGGGGCTTAGCACCACTCACTAGTAGCTTTGCTCATCTGAATAAGGCAAAGCCGCCGACTAAACTGGTCTTTATGGAAGATTTCGTCGCGACAACTGGTGGGCTTCTCGCGTTTATCGCAGTCTTATTAGCGCATTTTTTCGATTTGCTCATTGCAGAAGGGATAGCATCAGTGTTAATTGGGCTTATGATGTTTTATGTTGTCGGGAAAGTATTTCTTGAAAATGCCCGTGGTGCTATCGGTGAGACCGATGAAGAAATGCTGCAACATATTGCTCTTCTCATCGCGGAAGACCCTGACGTAAAAGATATCCAAAAAGTGGAAGTTATTAAGGAAGGAGAATTTCTGCACGTTGAAATTGTCGCAGAAGTGGACGCGTCACTAACGGTAGCTTATGTGGATGATATCCGCGATCGTCTTATGGACTTGGTACTCAATCAAAAAGGCGTGCGGGATGTTGTGATTTCATTTGATGAAGATGATGGCATCAAAACATGGCGAAAAGCCAACCCTCCTCGGACTGATCAGCAAGTCACAGCAAAACTGCCTGAATAAGCGTTGCACAATTCAACAAAAAACGTCACGTTAGGAGTTATCCATTCGTGACGTTTCGTCATTTTTATCTTCATTCAGCAGAAGACTCCCACCTCCATCGGTGGCGGGATGAATGCGTTTTGGTTTACTGTTCAGCAGGTGTTCAAACACCCGCTGAACGAAGATAAAGCCTCCGGCGGATGTCACAGATTTTGAAAGGAGTCAATTGCGCAAGCGCAATTCAAAATCTGGACGCAATCACGCCGAGGCGTGATTGATTACAAGGAGGCTTTCAGGATGGACAGGACGTCTGCTTTGTCGAGTTTTACAAATTGACCAAGCGCTCCATTTGCAGTTGCTTTTTCAGCCATCAATTCCAGTTTTGAACCGTCAATTTTATAGTCCGCTAACGTTTCCGGTGCCCCAAGCGCTGTCCAGAAAGCTCTTAAAGCGTCAATTCCTTCATATGCTATCGTTTCCGGTGTTTTTCCTTCCGGATGCACACCAAAGACTTTGACCGCAAGTCTTGCGAACCGTTCAGGATTCACTTTGACGTTATGGCGCATCCAATGTGGGAATAAAATAGCTAGGCCGCCCGCATGGGGAATATCGTAGACCGCGGACAATGCATGTTCAATATCATGTGTCGCCCAATCGCCCTGATAGCCCATTTGAAGGAAATTATTCAATGCGATCGTTCCCGCAAACAGAATCGTCTCCCTCAACTCATAGTTTTCCAAGTCTTCTACAAGGTTAGGTCCGCTTTCCATAATCGCACGTAATACACCTTCACACATTTCATCTTGAACAGGTGTATTTTGCGCATTATTGAAATATTGTTCAAAGATATGGGACATCATATCGACAATCCCGTAAATGGTTTGGTCTTTCGGGACAGAAAGTGTATACGTCGGATCTAAGATGGAGAACTTCGGAAAGTTAAAAGAGCATCCCCAACCGTATTTTTCTTGTGTTTCTTCATTAGTAATGACGGACCCTGCATTCATTTCTGAACCGGTAGCAGCTAAAGTCAGTACGGTGCCCAATGGGAGAGCATCTTGTGGAGTCGCTTTTCTTATGACCAGATCCCAAGCATCACCATCATATTTTGCTGCTGTTACAATCAATTTTGCACAATCGATAACCGATCCCCCTCCGACAGCAAGGACAAATTCGATGTCATGCTTTTGACAGATTGCAACCCCTTTACGTGCGGTGGAAACCCGCGGATTCGGTTCAACGCCGGAAAGTTCATGTACTTCCATATTGTTTGAATGCAATAGCTCCATCACTTCATCATAAAGGCCGTTGCGTTTAATACTTCCGCCTCCGTAGACGACTAGCACTTTTTTTCCGTATTTCGTTATTTCTTGCGGTAAGCTTTGTAATTGTCCTTTACCGAAAATCAATTTAACCGGATTCTGAAAGATAAAGTCGTTCAAGATAAATCCGCTCCTTTCCATTTAGTTAATTATCCAAAAAAAGAGGTGAGATTGCAAAAATAAGATAGCCCGTATGAAACAAGTCTGCTTGGGCATAGTAAGCAAAGGAGGTGTTCACAATTGGGAAATCTGCATAAATTAGCCCTCGCATTAACGATTATCGGCGCACTCAATTGGGGAGTCGCAGGAATCTTCCGTTTCGACGTTGTAGCACAATTGGCTGGTGGTGCAGCGGAACCACTTGCCCGATTTATTTATCTCATCATTGGGATTTCAGGTCTGTTTAATCTTGGACTGTTATTCGATCATTGGCGGGATCGAGACGATGTAAAAGTGACGACAGCGGAAGAAGCATAAAAGGCATTTCCCGAGTCGAATCGGGAAATGCCTTCTATTTTCAACTTATGCCCATCCACGGAAACGGGACGCTTCTGCAGTTTTACGTACCCCGATCATATACGCCGCAAGACGCATATCGATATTTCGTGTAGATGCTGTTGTATATACATTTTCAAATGCTTCAACCATTTTAGCCGTCATTTTTTCACGAACTTCTTCTTCGGACCAGTAATAGCCCATATTGTTTTGAACCCACTCGAAGTAAGAAACCGTTACACCGCCCGCGCTTGCAAGAACGTCTGGTACGAGCAAGATACCGCGCTCTGTAAGGATTCGAGTTCCTTCAGCAGTTGTCGGTCCGTTTGCCGCTTCCACAACGATTTTCGCGTTAATATTATGCGCATTTTTCTCAGTGATTTGGTTTGCAATCGCTGCCGGTACTAGAATATCACAATCGAGCTCTAGCAATTCCTGGTTTGTAATCGTATTATCAAACAATGTCGTCACAGTTCCAAAACTATCACGACGGTCCAATAGGTAATCGATGTCCAAACCGTTCGGATCATGAAGGGCTCCGTAAGCATCGGAAATACCAATTACTTTCGCGCCTGCATCATGCAAGAATTTCGATAGGAAGCTTCCAGCGTTTCCAAATCCTTGAATAACGATACGTGCACCTTTCATATCGATTCCACGGCGTTTTGCGGCTTCTTCAATAATGATGGTTACACCTTCCGCTGTCGCACGGTCACGTCCTTGGGATCCACCAAGCACGATCGGTTTCCCTGTGATGAAACCTGGGGAGTTGAATTCATCGATGCGGCTGTATTCATCCATCATCCATGCCATAATTTGCGCATTCGTGAAAACGTCTGGAGCTGGGATATCTTTTGCAGGTCCCATTACTTGGCTAAGCGCTCGGACATAGCCACGGCTTAGGCGCTCAAGCTCACCCATAGACATTTCACGTGGATCACAGATGATCGCACCTTTACCACCGCCATATGGCAGATCAACAATTCCCGCTTTCAGTGTCATCCACATTGAAAGGGCCTTTACTTCTTCTGCTGTTACCTCTGGATGGAAACGGACTCCACCTTTTGTAGGTCCGACCGCATCATTATGCTGTCCACGGTAACCCGTAAATACTTTCACTTTTCCATCGTCCATGCGGATAGGAATCCGTACTTCGACCATACGGAGAGGTTCTTTTAAAAGTTCGTACATTCCTTCATCATAGCCTAATTTGTCAAGTGCTTCTTTAATGACATCTTGTGTAGACGTAAATAGATTCAGGTTTTCAGTCATTTAATGGTTCGCCTCTTTGATTCATAATATTTACTTCGGACATATTGTAACATAATCGTCACTGTTTTGGGGAATATATATCAATTCGCGAAAACTTTTTCGATTTTTTGGATTGCCCAGTCCAAATCTTCTTGCGTAATGATGAGAGGTGGAGCAAAACGGATGACTGTTTCATGTGTTTCTTTACAGAGCAATCCGAGCTCTTTCAATTTTTCACAATATGGACGTGCTGCTTCCGTCAGCTCGATTCCAATGAACAAACCGCGCCCTCTCACTTCTTTAATCGACGGATGTTCGATTTTCTTTAATGCTTCTGTGAAATAATTTCCGAGTTCAAGTGATTTTTTTGCAAGTTCTTCTTCTTCAAGCACTTCGAGCGATGCAATTGATACGGCACAAGCCATTGGATTTCCACCAAATGTCGAACCATGTGAACCTGGATTGAAAACGCCTAAAATTTCTTTATTTGCCACTACGCATGAAATCGGGAATACGCCGCCCCCTAGCGCTTTTCCAAGAATATACATATCTGGTTCAAACCCTTCCCATTCACAAGCAAACATTTTCCCCGTACGGCAAAGTCCTGCCTGGATCTCGTCTGCAATGAACAGCACATTATGCTTCTGACAAAGGTCATATGCCGCTTTCATGAAACCTGCCGGCGGAATAATGATCCCCGCTTCTCCTTGGATCGGTTCAATGAGGAATGCTGCCGTATTCGGCGTGATCGCCGCTTCCAACGCTTGGAGATCGCCGTATGGAATGAGGTTGATGCCCGGAAGCATCGGTCCAAATCCTCGTTTATATTCCGCTTCGGATGATAAAGAGACAGCCGTCATTGTACGGCCATGGAAGTTTCCTTCACAAGCGATGATTTCTGCTTGCCCTTCTGCTACGCCTTTTACATCATAAGCCCAACGGCGCGCCGCTTTGACAGCTGTTTCTACCGCTTCTGCACCTGTGTTCATCGGCAGCGCCATTTCTTTACCGGAGATTTCGCAGACTTTCTCATACCACGGGCCGAGTTGGTCGTTATGGAAAGCCCTTGAGGTAAGAGTCACTCGATCCGCCTGGTCTTTTAATGCTTGGATGATTTTCGGATGGCGGTGTCCTTGGTTGACCGCGGAATATGCTGAGAGCATATCCATATATTGATTTCCCTCAGGATCCTTTACCCAAACACCTTCTGCTTCAGAGATGACGATTGGTAGTGGATGATAGTTATTTGCCCCGAATTTTTCTGTTTGAACAATCACTTTTTCTGATACTGACATCTATTCCATCCCCTTTGTTATGTAGTGGTCAGACCCACCCTCTGGATGGGTCTTATTTATTTTATTGGATCAAACCTAAGCGTGCATCCGCCGCTTTTCTTATAACATTTCTGATGTTGTCTTGCCTTGCATATGCAGTTGCAAGTAGTCTGGTCCGCCCGCTTTGGAGTCTGTCCCAGACATATTAAAGCCGCCGAATGGTTGATAACCGACGATGGCTCCTGTGCAACCACGGTTGAAGTACAGGTTGCCGACGTGGAAATCTTCGCGTGCCTGCTCGATATGAAAACGATTGTTTGAGATCACTGCACCTGTAAGGCCATAATCTGTGTTGTTCGCAATTTCAATCGCTTCAGTGAAGTCTTTGGCTTTCGTCAAGCCGACAACTGGTCCGAAGATTTCTTCTTGCATAACACGTGCATTCGGACCAAGATCAGCGATGACTGTCGGTGCCACGAAGTATCCTTTTGAACTATCGCCTGTTCCTCCCGCGATGAGGCGCCCTTCTTCTTTACCGATTTCGATATACCCCATGATTTTATCAAATGACGCTTGGTCGATTACCGGTCCTGCAAAGTTCTTTGGATCTGTTGGGTCGCCGTATGTCAATTCTTTTGTCAACTGTTCGACACGCGCTACGACTTGATCGTATACGTCTTCATGGATGACTGCACGGGAACAAGCCGAACATTTTTGCCCGCTGAAACCGAATGCCGATTTGACGATGGATTGTGCTGCAAGCTCAAGATCCGCTTCACTATCCACAACGATCGTATCTTTTCCGCCCATTTCAGCGATGACGCGTTTCAACCAGATTTGCCCTTCATTGACGACTGCCGCCCGCTCATAAATACGCGTTCCGACTTCACGTGAGCCCGTGAAGGAGATGAAACGGGTTCTTGGATGATCGACTAGATAATCACCGATTTCGGAACCGGAACCAGGGATGTAGTTGACAACCCCTGCAGGCATTCCTGCTTCTTCAAGCACTTCGATGAATTTATAAGCGACTACCGGCGTTGTGGATGCCGGCTTCAATAGCACTGTGTTTCCTGTTACGAGTGCTGCTACAGTTGTTCCTGCCATAATGGCAAAGGCAAAGTTCCAAGGTGAAATCACGACTCCGACTCCAAGTGGAATATAGTCAAAACGGTTGAATTCACCTGGACGGCTTTCCACAGGAATGCCATCTTTTAACTTCAGCATTTGGCGGCCATAATATTCCAAGAAATCGATTGCTTCAGCTGTATCCGCATCCGCTTCGTTCCATGGTTTCCCCGCTTCTTTAGTCAGAAGCGCTGAAAATTCGTGCTTGCGGCGTCGAATGATAGCTGCTGCTTTGAAAAGAACATCCGCACGGAATTCAGGTTTCACCTTTCTCCACGTTTCAAATGTTTCGTCAGCAATTTCCATCGCTTTCGTCGCAAGGTCTCTGCTTGCTTTCGAAACGGCTCCGATCACTTCTTCTTTATTCGCAGGGTTTGTGGAAACCAATTTCTCTTCCGTCATAATACGTTCTCCGCCAATAATAAGTGGATAGTCTTGCCCAAGATACCCTTCCACTGTTTTCAAAGCTTCCAAGAAAGCCTGTTTGTTCTCTTCTTGTGTAAAATCTGTGAATGGTTCATGTTTATACGGAATCATGGTAATCCTCCTTTTTTCTTGCGCAAAAAATATTTGCATTAAGTCCTCATCTACACTTATAATAATGCAAGATATTATTGCTCTTTTCAAGTATTATTTTAAAATTTTCGCAAAAATGTTACAGAAGGTGATGATGATGTTGAAAAATGAAAAGTCTTTCCTCCCTTTCTTCAAGTTTGCCGTCAATCATGTCGGAGTCGGTATCCATGCCATCAATCAGGACGGACAAACTGTTATTTACAATGACAAGATGAAAGAAATCGAGGGTCTCGCGCTAGAAGATGTCGGGGATCGTTCCATTTTGGAATTGTTCAATTTTGAACAAGAAGAGAGTACGCTGTTAAAAGTGCTACATAGTGGCAAAGAACAATTGAATGTGAAACAGACCTATTGGAACCGGAATGGAACGGAAATTACAACCATTAATGACACATACCCCATTTGGGATGGGGATACACTGATCGGTGCAATTGAGTTGGCAAGCGATGTAACCGCGCTTGAAAAATTTGTTTTTCAACCCTTTCGGAAAAATAGTGATCCTGTCACGTTCAGTCAAATTATTGCAGAATCCGAATCGATGAAAGCGGTCATCTCCACCGCAAGAAAAGCGGCACGTGCAAAATTACCGGTCCTCTTAATTGGTGAAACGGGTACTGGAAAAGACCTGATTGCAGAAAGTATCCATCATGAGTTAACGCCTTCCAACGACCGGTTCTATACGCTATATTGCCATAGTTCCAACCCAGATCTGATTGAAAAATTGCGGGATAATCTGAATGGTGAAGAACCACTCTCCTTGTTTTGTGAACGGATCGACTTGTTGTCCATCCCTCTCCAGCAGAAATTGCTGGCTATCTTGGATGCAGCGTCGCATGAAAATCGCTTATTCTTGGCCAGTATCGGAGAGGATCCCGTCGAATTGATCGCTTCAGGTTCATTATTAAAAGAGCTCTATTACTTTTTCTCTTCATTCGCAATCCGCATTCCGCCTTTGCGCAAACGGACGGAGGACATTATGCCGTACATCTCCGCCTATTTGACGAGACGTGCGGAGCGATTTGGCTCTGCTCTGGAAGGGATTTCAAGTGAAGTGGAACAGCTATTCCACGAATATGATTGGCCTGGCAATATACGCGAGCTCGGATTATTGCTGGATGAGGTGACGTCACTCGCTACAACGGAAACAGTCATCACTTATGATATGCTCCCGCTCCACTTCAAAATGAAAAGTGAGAAAACGACGGAAGAACCGAAGCAAGCTTCGGATTTCATCGTCCAACCCGGGAAGGACTTGTTGCCGCTCGACCAATTTTTGCGAGAAGCGGAAGCCTATTATATTCAAAAGGCCATGAAGCATAATGAGGAAAATGTGACGAAGACAGCAAAAGCGCTTGGTATGAGTAGACAAAATCTGCAATATCGATTGCGAAAAATAAAAAACGAGGAAAAGGCTCCTTAATGCCTTCTCCTCGTTTTTTGTATTGTCCAGACTCCAGCGGCCAGATGCTCGGGTCATAAGCAATCCTGCTCTGTGGCAAAGAGCGCCACGTCGCTGGATCGACTTATGCCTGTCGCATCTGAACGGCCGCTTCCGCATTTCTTTATTGCCCTGATCTTTCAATCCAGTCTTTCAACTTGTCTTTCAGGGAGTTGAAGCCTTCTGCGTCTCTTTCTTTGACACGCGCTTGTAGTGATTTACGCGGTTGGTCATTTCTTTTTGCCGGCGGCGGTGACTCTTGGAGCGCACGGATGGATAAACTGATTTTCCCTGCACCTTCATCGACTTCCAGCACTTTGACATTCACTTCTTGCCCAACCGAAAGAAAGTCATGAATATCTTTTACAAATCCATACGTAATTTCCGAAATGTGAACGAGCCCTTGTGTTTCTTCATCCAGTGCGACAAACGCACCATATGGCTGGATACCTGTAACTTTTCCGGAAAGCTCTTCACCCGCTTCATATTTTTTTGCCATTTGAAACAGCTCCCAATCTATTTTGTATCGTATCTGCCGTTAAGGCCATCCAAAATTATACCATGTTTGAGAGTGCCGGGCAAAAAGTTGACTGGAATTATCCGAAAATTAATAAGATTCATCAGGCCTCAATCTCTATACGCTTTTACAATAAAAACCGGCGGCTATTTTTCGATTTCTTCCCAATCCCTATAAATCGAGGTGATTTTCCAGCCGATCTTATCATCCGCTTCCAAATCAATGTAAAAATGAGCCATGTTTCCCCGTATCCATGCAATTGAACCATCTGAAGAATCCCATAGAAGTCCATCCACTTCATCTAGATGAAAATTCTCTTGTTCCCAATCCGCAAGATACGTTTCAAGCGGCTGCGGGTTGTCCCTCGGCGTATACAGATGCCACATTGTTACGGGGTCCTTTTGGTCATTTGCCAAATAATACATACCGAAAATAACGAAAGGATGCACGTCTTGTAACAAGGTGGAATCATTGTTCGCCGTATAGAGCCTGTACGTGTCCTCCACTAACTGATCAAAAGATGGATCAGGGAAAGCGACAATATCAAAACCTTTATCAGGTTGTAAAATCCCTTTCATCTCAAATGTATGAAGCTTGCCCGCCTTGGCGAGTCCCATTGCATAACTCAAATGATAGGCAGTGAAACGGCTTTGGGTTTCGGAATGTGTCCATCCACTCGCTTCCATTTCACGAATTATATTTCTCATTACATATGCAGATGGAGACTCTTCTCCACCCGATGCGATTCTCTTCCAAGCTGTCTGTACCTCTTCTGTTATTTTTCCATCGGGGCCAATGATCCGGTTCGTTTCTGAGTCGGTAATCATTCCATAAAATAAAGTTGAATAGTAATCCCTTAGCGACATATATGGCAATTCAATTTCATCACTTGCCAACAACGTATATTCGATTTCCACTAAATCATCCACCTTTTCCGCATATGTCCTATTCAAGTCTGGTACAGGGGTTGAAGATTCCAATTGCGTAATATAACCTGCCAAATCCGGGTGGATGGATGCTTTCATTTGCGCGCTTAACTCATTTCTTGAAAAAGCGGGAACTACATTGTCCCATTGTGGCATAGACGTTAAGTATAGATTTTGCTCTTCCATACGATTGAGTGCCTGTTGTAATTCTTCCGGGTACGATTCTTTATTGCCAAGAAACTTTTCAATTTGAACAGTTCCTTCCACCTTAGCCTCTTCAATAAGCAATTGGTGTTGAAATGTAAATGTTATATAAGATTCTCGGATATCATACATCTGTTTCATATACTCACTGATAAATTTCGCACTTTTCTCTTTGTCGGAGGTTAATGGCTGTTTAATGAGTTGTTCCACCATCTCGGATGGCAATGCCAGTTGCCTGATGATTTCATCGTATTGCTTTTTAAGCTTTTTCTTATTCAGCCGACCGGTTTCTGCAAGGCTGAATGCTTCATGTTCAATCCTTCTTTCAAAATCCTCCCTCGCTTGTTTTCCATATGCGGTAAAGTAATAATAGTTTTGATGGTCTTCTTCAGTACTTTCTTTCAAGCCCAATTGCTCATAGCGGCTTGCAATTTCTTCTTCAAAAGATTCTTTTAGCTGTTCGATATATTTTTCTCCTGAAGCTTTTTGATACTCATCCCCTGTAACAATTGGGATGAGTATGATTGCAGCTAAAGCGATTAGTCCGATGCCCCAGGATAGGAGGATCTTTTTGGAACTCCTATTTTTCTTTCGGACCGGCTTCTGCCTCTCTTGTTTCGGTGGTGTAAAGACTTGATCTTTCCGGAATGAAAGTCGTATTCTCTCATACGATTTTTCAAGAAACGCCAGTCGTTTATCCAATAGGGGACGCCCAATCCCGGACGCAAGTTGGTCTATTGCTTGCGTGATTTGCTCCTTTACGGCCTCCTTTGGAATCCCTACAATCTTAGCGATTTCTACCTCATTCATCTGATGGAACCGGGACAATATGAAGCTCATTTTTGCTTCCCTGTCCAAATGAAGAATGAGCGCATGCATTTCCCGATCCTCTTCGAACGGTGAGATCGCTTCTTCTGGATCCGTCCGCTGTAAGGATGGTAGATTTTCTAGCACAGCTCGATAGAAGCGTTCCTTCAGTCCGTCTTCATCCGTCACGTTTTCCAATTCCGCAACCATTTGACGAAATGTTTCCTCTGTCACTTCTGCGGCTTGTTGTTGTGTACAGCCATATTGAATCGCAAATAATTCGATCTTTGCACAATAGTGATCCATCCACTTTTCAAAGGCGGTCGGATCTTCATCCCGCATTCGTTCATATCTCCCCACGCAATCTCCCCCTTCCCCTTCAAAGCCCAGATTTTTCATTCATCCTTAGACGGAGGGACAAGTTGCGCCCCCCTCTGATGTGAGTCCTCTTTATTCAAAAATAGGAGCCTCATAATGAAAATGTTGGACAAGCCAAATATGATCTAGATTCTTGATCATCATCGCTCCCGCAGAAGTGGAACGGTCTGTTTCTACCCAAATAGTGCCTGTGTTATCATCGGACTTGCTGAACTGCACATGATCGACTTGAGAAAGGTCAATGTGCACCTGTTCCCACCCGTTTATGTATTCCTCAAACGTCAGTGACCCATAAAGAGTCCCGAAAAGTTGCTCCATCGTCTCGATGTCTTCATGATTATTCGCCATGATGAACATCAAAAAAATGACTATCGGATGAACGTCTCGCAATACTTTCCGATCATATTCGACAGAGAACCGTTCGTACGTATCTTCTACTAGTCGCTCAAATTGCGAATCAGGTAACGAGACTATATCGGAATCATGTCCGGTTGAAATGATTCCGCTTAATTTAAAGTTTTGCAGTCGGCCTTCCTTTGCCAGTAGTACCGCATGACTGATATGGTACTCAGTTACACGTCTTTGGCTTTCAGATTCCGCCCAATCATTCGCTTCCATTTCACCAATGATTTTTTGTAAAATGATTGCGGAAGGTGATGTTCCTCCATTGGAAGCGATTGTCCGCCAAGCCGCACGTACTTCCTCTTTCACGGTTCCATCTTGGCCGTAAATAAGATCGGGTTCGTAGCCTCCTATGAGCGTATAGAGCAATTCCTGATAGGAATGCTCCAACATGTAATAGAAGTTTTCACCCTCCCAACTGGCAAGTAATGATTTTTCCATGTCTAGTAAGTATTCAATAGATTCATTGTAGGAGTAGGCCAAATCCGGGTAATCGACAAACGGGGTCGATTCTAACAGCGTTACGTAACCTCCTAGATCCTTATGAAGTGAGGCACGCATCTGCGCACTGATTTCATTCTTTTGAAATATAGGAACAATGGTATGCCACTGCGGTACGACAGTCGGGTAGATATTTTGCGTCCTCATTCCTTTCACGGCTTTTTGAATTTTTTCCGGAAGGATCGACTGTTCGGGGTCCATCTCGCCGTTTGCCATTGCTTGTTCAATTACTGTAGGATATTCAGACAACAACATTTGGTAGGCATTTTGAAATTCGTAATAGCGCTCCATATACTCTTTTATGAATCGTTCACTTTGCTCCCGATCATTTGTCAGCGGTTTTTTGATGAGCTTTTCAAGCATTTCAGATGGAAACGCTAAGGTCTCGCTGATTGCTGCGTACTGTTCTTTGGCGTTCTTCCGATTGATTGTCCCCGTATCTTGTAGTTCCTTTTCGAGTCTACGCGTTAAATTTTGGAATTCCATTTGCGCCTCCCTACCATAAAAGTCCAAATAGGTATTTTGCGCATCTTCTTCCGTTGATTGAGGTAAGCCCAGCTTCGCATAACGGGTTGACATCTCGTCCTCAAATAACGTCTTGAAACGCTCCAAATATTTTTCAGCTGCCTTTTTTTGATAATCCTCACTCGTGAGGACAGAGGACACAATGAGAGCAAGCAAAATGAGAAGACCCACTGGCCAAAGGAGCATCCTTTTTTTAGGGGTTTTCTTTTTTATAATTTTTTCGTTTTCTAGCTCTTCAGCTACAAAAATCCGTTCTTTTCTGAATGTGGGACGCAGTCTTCCATAAGACAACTTGAGGAACTCAAGCTGTTTTGTCATTTGCGGACGGTCACTTTCCTTGGCGAGCTGCAGAAACGCTTGATCAATCGCGTCTTTGACGGCTTCTACGGAAATTTCCAAAAGGGCGGCGATATCGCTATCATCCATCTCATGAAACATTGCTAGAATCAAAGAGAACTTTAGATCCCTTGGCAGATGGATGATTTTTTCATGTAAATGGCGGTCTTCTTCAAACGGTAAAAAGGAAGTATCCAAAGACTCTTCCATTGCCATCCCGTCCAGCTTTTCCACTACCTTGTGAAAGAGTGTGATCGGATTCCATTCCTCTTCCCGCTGATCAAGCAAATCCAAATAACAAGAGCGAAATACTTCCTCCGTTACGTTTCGCGCCTGTTCCCTTGTACAACCGTATTGGATGGCCAATCGCTCAATGCGGTTAGCATTTCTATCTATCCATCCCTCAAATGTGGAAACATTCTCTGGGATCGTTTGTTGTACCAATTCGTTTTTCTCCATGAAACTTCAACCCCTTTAACGCAACAACTTCCTTAGTACCACTATACCAGAACAAATATAGGGAAAACGGTTAGATATTTTGTCGAAATTTGTTACATATAATGATGGCTTTCGATTTTATTTCGTGTAAAATAAATGAGGTCTTATAAAATGAAAGTGTGGTTGGTTATGAAACAACGG
The DNA here is from genome assembly GCF_022346545.1 of Sporosarcina sp. ACRSM. Taxonomy (GTDB): domain Bacteria; phylum Bacillota; class Bacilli; order Bacillales_A; family Planococcaceae; genus Sporosarcina. The sequence continues at coordinate 16,400 of NZ_JAKRNU010000007.1, forward strand.
GATCAATGGTCTTCAAAAATCGGGTTCGTTCTCGCTGCTGCGGGCAGTGCGATCGGCCTCGGTGCAATTTGGAAATTCCCTTATATGACGGGGACGAATGGCGGGAGTGTTTTCCTTCTCCTCTTCATTATTTGTACGATAGCAATCGGGTTACCGATTTTGCTCGCGGAATTTGTTATCGGTCGGATGGGACAGGCCGACGCCGTTACTTCCCTTAAACGGTTGGCAAAAGGGCGCAACTGGCAGTTTATCGGTTGGATGGGCTTGACCGCTTCATTCATCATCCTGTCCTTTTACAGTGTCGTTGGGGGATGGATTTTATCTTATTTGGCACGTTCCCTTATTTTCAAACTGGACACCGTCAATCACGTTGACCTTTTCAATTCCATCATTGCCAGTCCCGTGGAAGTCTTACTGGGTCAAGCCGTGTTCCTGCTCTTGACGGTATGGATCGTTCAAAGCGGAGTGCAAAGCGGGATTGAACGGGCGAGTCGTTGGATGATGCCGCTTCTGTTCATCTTCTTCATTGTCCTGGCAATCCGTTCCCTGACATTGGAAGGGGCGATGGACGGGGTTCGCTTCCTATTCGTACCCGATTGGTCTTATTTGACAGGTTCGACGGTATTACTTGCACTAGGGCAAGCTTTCTTCTCTTTAAGCGTTGGAGTGACGGCGATGATGACGTATGCTTCTTATTTGCCGAAAGAGGAACGGTTAGGGCAATCCGCTGTCAATGTTTCGATTTTAAATATTGTCATTTCTGTTTTAGCAGGACTTGTCATTTTCCCAGCCGTATTTGCGCTCGGACAATCGCCTGCGGAAGGTCCTGGATTGATTTTCGTCATTTTACCGGCTATTTTTAATCAGATTCCATTCGGCAATGTGTTTATGATTATTTTCTTTGTCTTAATGCTGTTCGCAACACTCACTTCATCGATTGCGATGCTTGAAATTGTCGTATCGACCGGTATCCGTGAAAAACGCAACCGTCGAAAAATGGCTGCATGGGTGTTTGGTCTTCTGATTTTTATCGTCGGTATCCCAAGTGCCTTATCGTTTGGCATTCTTTCCGACGTCAACCTTTTTGGTGGGACAATCTTCGACTTCGCGGATACGATCACAAGCCGGATCATGATGCCACTTGGCGCACTGCTCACCTCCATTTTTGTAGGTTTTGTACTGACTAAAAAACAGACGGACGAAGAATTGCGGATGCATCCGGCTATGAATGCACTCTGGCGATTTCTTGTAAGATTTGTCGTGCCGATTGCCATCATCTTCATTTTTGTTACATGGATTTTTGAATTGCGTGGGTGATAGGGATGGGTTGCTGTTTTTGAGATTTTGAGCGTTGGAGATGTTGGTTTAAGCGCGAGGGGTTACTCTTTGAGCACGAAAAATCCTTTTCAAACATGAAACATAGATATGAAGAACAGAAAGACCCATGGATTTCCATATCCATGGGTCTTTTCCTTTTTATAGTTTGAATTGTTGTACTAAGCCGTTGAGCTCCTCAGCCAATTTGGCGAGTTGTTCGGCGCTTCCTGCCACTTCTTCCATTGAACTGCTTGTTTGTTGAGAGGAGGCGGATGTTTGCTCGACGCCTGCTGCTGCTTCCTCGGTGATGGCTGCAATTTCTTCGACAGCGCTGCCCATCTCTTGACTGCCTGCTGTGATATCAGCTAAATTCTCGGAGATAGACTGGATATGCTGTGCCACATCAGTGACCGCATGATTGATCTGTCCAAATGTTTTGTTCGTAATTTGAATTTGCTCGGTTCCTTTTACCACTTCTTCATAGCCCACTTGCAATGATTCCGCCACGGAGCTAGATTCCCGCTGAATGCCTCCAACGATGCTTGTAATATCCGTGACAGACACGGCCACTTGTTCGGCCAGTTTTTTTACTTCTTCCGCTACAACCGCAAACCCTTTTCCGTGTTCTCCCGCTCTTGCCGCTTCGATTGCTGCGTTTAAAGCGAGGAGATTTGTTTGATCTGCAATACCTTTAGTGACTTCCACCAATTTGGAGATTTCTTGGGATTGCTCATCCAAGCCTCGAATTTTTCGAACGGATTCTTGTATGATTTGATCGATCTTTTCCATTTGTTCACTAGATGATTGCATCAGGCGGCTTCCTTCTGCTGTCATTGTGAGTACCTCTTCAGATGACTGTTGGATCTGTTCTCCTTTTTCATTCGCTCCCTCTACCTTATGGGAGAATGCTTCCATCGACTGCGCCAAATCACCTGCATGATTGGCCTGCATTTCTGCCCCTTCCGCCATTTCATACATCGTCGTCGCAATTTGATTCGTCGCCGCTTTCACTTCAGTTGCGGATTGGGTTAACTCTTCACTTTGGCCTGTTACTGAACCGGAAACCACATTGATATCATTGACCAATTGACGAGTATTGCCACTCATCTCATTAATGGCATTCACAAGTTGACCCACTTCGTCTTTTGATCGACTTTCGAGCGGCTCGCCGCTTAAATCCCCACTTGCTATTCTGTTCATCCGATCAGTTACCATTCGGACCGGTTTAGAGAGCGAATTAGCAGTCACTAGCGCTGCCGCTGTACTTAGTAAAATGACTAAAACGGTGACAATCGCAACAGTTCGTAATGTCGCTTCTCCACTCTCGATAATCGATTGTTCAACTTCGTTAATCGTCGCTTCACTATCTTTAGCCATTTTTTCATAACCAGACATGACTTCCCGGACCATTTCGGTGGATGCCTGTAAATTCCGACGGGCCAATTCTTCGTTTCCTTTATCATATTCCTGAAAAACTTCCGTATCGACCATCGTCCGCCAAGCGATTGTCTTCTTAATCAGGCGGTCGAATTCTTCGGAGTCGCGTATGCCTCTAATAATTGCTTCATATTCCTTCCCTTGTTCCGTATAGGCATTGAACCGCTCTTTATAGTCGCCGCCGTATAGTACATAACCGCGGGCGGTCGATATACGATTCGCCATCGTCAATGCCATCTGCTCATTAGCTATCAATAACGGCAGCTCTTTCTCTATGATCATTTCCGCGTTCTGATTACTTTTCACAACGACTGAAATGTTATAAATACCAAGCAAGATGACGAGTACAATAACAATTGAAAATGCACTCAGTAACTTGGTTTTAATACTTTTAAACTGAAACATCTCTTTCAATCCTTCTCTCCATTATTTTCTTAGCAGGAAGTCCTGCATACCTTTATTACTATCGGATGCAATAGTTTGATTTCAAGTGATTTTTGTTATTAAATCCAACTTTTTCTTGGCGTTTTGATAAAAATTAAAAAAGCCGCATCCCGAAATCAGGCACGGCTCAGAGGTCAAACGATACATTTCGCCTCGTATTTTATCGCTAAAAGTTTGTAAGAAATTTGTACACAGTTTTCGATCGGAATCCATAATTCATAAGAATGCTCGTAAATCTCCCGAATACGCTTGGCCAAATCTGTCGGATGGTCGAGACGATGCAATTCTGAAACGACATCGACAATTTCCAGTTCATATGCTTTTGCACCTGCGTCGAATGGATCCCATTGTTCGAGAAGGGCAATCGCTTTTTTATTCATTTCGATTGTTCGCACGATGAGTCACCTTATTTTTTTGTTTTGTCATGTTTATGATAACATAGTAAAGAAAAAAGGAAAGAGGAGATATTCGTGAGTATATTCGAACAGATGATAGATAGACGTCAGACAAGGTCTGTCAAATGGGATCGGATGGAGGTCGTTTACGGCATTGAAGATGCATCCGATATCTTGCCGATGTGGGTGGCCGATATGGATTTTGCGGCTCCGGAGGCCGTCATCGATGCCATCAAAGAACGGCTGGATCATCCTGTCTTCGGCTATTCCTACATTTGTGAAGGATGCAAAGACGCAGTCCGCACGTGGCTTTCGGAGCGTCATGGTTGGGATACGAAAAATGAATGGATGCTGTTTCATCAGGGAGTTGTTCCTGCCATTGCATCCGTCGTGGAAACCTTCACTTCAGAGGGCGATGGCATTCTTGTCACTTCCCCTGTGTATCCGCCGTTTTTCCATATCCCTAAACTACAAGGGCGCCAGGTCATCGAATGCGTGATGAATGAACAGGACGGGGTCTATTCAATCGACTTTGAGGCGTTCGAAAAATGCCTGCAACAAAATGTCAAATTATTCATTCTCTGTAATCCGCATAATCCCGGCGGCATTGTCTGGAAAGAGCATGAATTAAAAGAAATGCTGAGACTTTGCGCAAAATATGATGTACTTATTTTATCGGATGAAATCCATGCTGACCTCGTCTTCCCGGGTCACACTCATCTGCCACTCGCAACTTTGGCGGGAGAAGAAGTGGATCGGATCATCACTTGTGTAGCACCGACAAAAACGTTCAACCTTGCAGGAGTCCAAGTGGCACTCATGATTGCCACTGACGAAAATGTCAGGGAGAAGTTGAGCATGAATGCGATGTTCCACGGTCAAATGGATTTAAATGCATTCGCAGGTGCGGCATTGACAGCCGCTTACAATGAAGGCGGTCCTTGGTTAGAAGAACTACTCACGACGGTTTCAGGTAATATGGATTATGTAATCCGTGAACTGACAACAGCAGTACCCGGTTTGAAGATTGCCAAACCGCATGGAACATACTTGCTGTGGATGGATTATCGGGACACAGGTTTGACAGAAAAAGAAATGATGGACAAGCTGTTGCACAAAGGGAAACTTGCTCTCGAACCGGGGACGAAATATGGTGAAGCCGGTCGCGGATTCCTCCGCATGAATGTGGCGGCGCCTCGTGCCACGATCGAAGAAGGTGTAAAACGCTTCATCACGGCGATGAACGGATGATCGATAGATTTGCTTGCACTCCTATGATGTTTGGTTGCTCTCCATTGAATTTTGCTTGCACTCAGAAGCTGTTTGATTGCACTAAATCAGTGTTTGATTGCAAACCAAGACTTTAGTCTCTACACCAAAAACAGCATCCTCAATTTTGAGGATGCTGTTTTTCTTGTGCTTCACGGCGTTCACGCAAGATGCGTTCTTCCAGTTCTTTCGTCTCGGCTTCTTGTTTTTTCGAATTGCGCCTAATCCATGTAAAGGTGAGGATTAAAAGAATCATGAAAAATACAAACGAAATGGCCGCCGGTATATATTCTGACTTATCTTCCGGAAAGTAAAGGAACGGCATTAAAAGTGCGTTCAATTACATACACTTCCTCGCTGCGTTATTTTCACATGACGCTTACTTTTGAAGAATTTCGATTGATTCGATTACGACGTCTTCAACCGGCTTATCTTGTCGGCCTGTTTTCACGGATGCAATTTTATCGACAATGTCCATGCCTTCGATAACTTGTCCGAAAACCGTATGCTTTTGGTCAAGATGTGGCGTTCCGCCCATTTTCTCATAAGCTTCAGCAATCTCTTCCGGCCAGCCGCCTTGTTTCATTTGTTCAGCTGAACCTGGTGCTTGCGATGCTTGAACGATGAAAAATTGGCTACCATTCGTACCAGGACCAGCATTTGCCATGGAAAGCGCCCCGCGTAAATTAAAGAGGTCCATCGTGAATTCGTCTTCGAATGTATCGCCGTAGATGCTAGTCCCGCCCATTCCAGTGCCAGTCGGGTCGCCCCCTTGGATCATGAAATCTTTAATGACACGGTGGAAGATGATACCGTCATAATAGCCGTTTTCCGCATGTGTTAAAAAGTTTTCGACTGTTTTAGGCGCTTGCTCTGGGAAAAGTTTAATTTTCATTGAGCCTTGGTTTGTGTTCATCACAACGAGCGCTTCGTTTTCTGCTACTTCATTTGACAATTGTGGATACATAATTGTTGCCTCCTTTTGATCGTTCACACTATTTTCTTCAACAGGAGCAGGTCCTGCCGTTTGTTCTTTTTTCTCCAGTTCCAAGATCTTATTGCCTGTTCCACAGGCGGTTAATAGGATAAGAGCAAAGAGCGAGAATAGAGAAATAGACACTTTTTTCAACTTTCATTCACCCTGACCTATTTTATCATATCAATTCGTCGATTTCGATGTTTAAGCACGTTTCTTCCTTCGAATATCGAAATGTTTTATACTAGTTAAGAGCACGCTATGGAAAGAAGGTTATTATTTGAACGTGCAAAAACGGAATTTTATCATTATCTGGATTTCTAACGTACTCGTAGCAGGGACTATGACGATGATCATGCCCTTTCTTTCGCTCTATATTGAGACATTTGGCGATTATTCGGATGCCTATGTGCAAAAGTGGGCCGGCCTTATTTTCGGTGCGACATTTGTCACAGCCTTTATCATGTCTCCCGTTTGGGGACGAGTCGCCGACAAATATGGGTTTAAACCGATCTTGCTTGTGAATGGTTTCGGGATTGCGACGTCTGTCTTCTTGATGGGCTTTGTCAACTCAGTCGAAACATTTTTCATCTTGCGCCTTCTGAACGGCGTCGTTTCCGGTTTCATACCGACTTCCCTTGCCTTCATTTCTTCACAGACTGCAAAAGAGGAAGCGGGAAAAATGCTTGGGACGTTACAGATGGGTAGCGTGACGGGTACATTATTCGGTCCATTGCTTGGCGGATTGTTGGCGGATGCCTTCGGATTTCAATACACTTTCGTCATCACATCCATTTCCGTCATTATCGCTGCGCTTCTTGTGCTATTCGGCATTCGGGAGCAAATCCGAGTGAAAAGCACAAAAGCGATCCCCTATTCACGCAAATCCATTTTGAGTGGATTGCTGCATCACCGCCTCATGCTGAACGTGATGATTGTTACTTCTTTAATCCAAATCGGCAATTTTAGCATCCAACCGTTATTATCGCTATACGTCGCACAATTAACAGAAGCAAAAGATGTTGCGTTTCTTGCCGGCCTGACATTCAGTGCCACCGGTTTAGGCAATCTCCTATTCGCCCGTCAGTGGGGGAAACTTGGAGATGATATCGGCTATGAAAAAGTGTTATCGCTATTGCTCGTTCTGTCATTTGTTTTCATTATTCCTCAAGCGTTTGTCACCGAGTTATGGCATCTGATTATTTTACGCATCCTTTTCGGAATCGCGATAGGCGGGATGATCCCGCTGACGACCGCATTGATCAGACGGGAGGCCCCGGTTCATATCCAAGGTGAAGTGATGGGATACAATACAAGCTTTCGTTTCCTGGGAAATATTATCGGTCCGATGTTCGGCGGGATTCTAAGTGCATTTATCGGCATCTCCTCCGTTTTCATTGTAACCGGGCTTCTATTCCTCCTTGGCTTTGCATTTCTATTTTATGCAAACCGCAGGCCTGGGATCGATTTTGAAGACTTTCTGGCAAGTGAAGAACAGGCACAAAAAAGTTAAATATTCCTAAATGGAGGGGCAGTTTTGAAACAGGTCTTCGGCTTTATGATGATACTGATAGCAGTTCCCATTTTATGGTTCGTCCAAAAAGCGATTGCAGATGAATGGCAACATGCCGATTCTTTCAAACACCATATCAGTGACGCCATCGAATTGTCCTCTCCTCCAGTTGACGTGCCGATTGTGATGAAAGATCGACATGGCCATATTTTTGCGGAAGAGTATGTAGAGTGGCGCGAACCGCTTCCCTTGTCGGACATCCCCCTGTTTGTCCGGCAACTTTTTTTAGAAAGTGAAGATCAGGGCTTTTTTGAACATCGGGGCTATGATGTGGCAGCGATTGTCCGTGCATTTGCTGTCAATGCTGCCAACGATGATGTGAGACAAGGGGCTTCCACCATTACCCAGCAATTGGTCCGCATGCGTTTCTTGTCAACTGATAAGACCTATGAACGGAAAGTGACCGAGCTTTTTTACGCTGCGGAATTGGAAAAGCAGGCAACGAAAGAAGCAATTCTAGAAATGTATTTGAATGAAATGTATTTTGGCAACCAGGTATACGGAATCGGCGCTGCCTCAACTTATTATTTTAGCAAACCTTTGCACGAGTTGAATGAAGCGGAAATGGCTTTCATCGCTGCAATTCCGAATAACCCTTCATTATATGACCCTTTGGAGCATTTCGAACGGACAAAACAAAGACAGGAGCGGTTGCTCTCCACACTTGCCAAAAACGGCTTCCTAACCGCGGAGGAGGCCGCTGCCTTTGCTGCGCTGCCAATCGAATTACAGGTCAAAAAGAAAGCAAATCAATTCCCCGCTTATCAGACGTATGTTCTTGCCGAACTTTCCGATCTGATCGCTGAATCGGAAGGGTTGAAGGACAAAATTGCCAATGTGGACAGCGATGCTGAAAGAGCGGCTCTTTTAGCACAGGTGAAACAACGGAGAGATGAATTGGTGACAAAGGGGATGGTGATTGAAACAGCCCTAGATCCGCACAAGCAACGCCAGGACGAGCGGACCTTATCTTCCCTCTTGAAGCCGGCAAACGTGCAAGCGGGCGCCGCTGTCATCGACAATGAAACGCGGGAAATCGTCAGTCTATTCGGGGGAAGTCATTATAAAAAAGCTGATTTCCACCGTGCCTTTCAAGCGGTACGGCAACCCGGCTCCGCCATCAAGCCGTTGCTTGTCTATGCTCCCCTTTTCGAAAGTGGATCCTATACGGAAAATACGTTAATTAACAGTGGCAATATCTGTATTGGCTCATATTGCCCGACCAATATCGGCGGCTATGTGTATGGCAACGTTTCCGTTAAAGAGGCTTTTCGGCATAGTCATAATACGGCTGCTGTCCGGCTATTGCGGACGGTCGGAATTGAAAAGGCATTCGGTTTTCTTGACCCTTTTGCATTTCAGTCGGTATCAACAAAAGATTGGACTTACGCGGCAGCACTGGGAGGTTTTTCAAAAGGAATGACGCCATTGGAGATGGCGGGTGCCTATACGAGTTTCATAGATGGCACCTTCACACCTGTACATGCCATTCGTGCTGTCAAAGATAAAGAAGGGAATGTCCTTTACAAGTGGTCGGACGAACAAGTAGAGGTCTGGTCCCCGGCTACCGTGACGAAGATACGCCATTTATTATCCGATGTCGTACTCAACGGTACTGGAAAAGGCATTTCGTATGCGTTTCCTTATACGGGTGCCAAAACAGGAACGACAGACCATTATAAGGATTTATGGGTAGGCGGCCTCAATGACAACTATACGACCGCTGTCTGGATCGGCTATGATCAACCCCAATCCGTCAAATGGCTCAGCGATCAGAAACTGCATTTGCGAGTTTTCTCCGCCCTTTTACGGGACTAGAAAGGCAAACTCGCTATTACGCCGTTATACAGTTTCAGTACAATATAGATAAGGCTGGAAATGAGCACAGACCAAATGATGATTTCAAATATGATTAGACCAATCGTATTGGTCATCGTCATGAATCGGCTCATCTTATAGACAATATAAACAAAATAGACGAAAGTGGTCAGAAGGAACACCGCCGCTAGAATGTATATTGAATGGATTCCACCGGCTGAAGCGAGGGAGCCGAAAAAGTAAATGACGTTCCCGCCCCGCGCTTCACTAAACGACTTGCCTTCCTCGTCTTTGGAAAACAACAACATGGCCGTTTCGTGGATCGTCTCCGCAATCAGTTTCAGCGCAGAAAAGATCATAAAAAAAAGAAGAGCATACATGACTAGCAGGAAAATGCGCAGTTGCAAGTCTGATAAAAACTCCCGCATGCCTGCATATAAACCGATTTCCTTAAAGAAATCGACGGATAGTCCTACTGTATAGACACCGAATGTCAAACTGAATAGACAAATGGTGACGAACGGCAAGTAGCCGAATAAATATGGATTTTTCATAAGACACCCCAAAAACAGTTGATTCTATATTTCTATCATAGCAGAAACGCGGTTGCCAAGCCTGTACACATTTCGAGGTGCATCTATTGTGTAAGTGCCTAGCAACTATTATTTCATGTTTACAAATTTCTGAGGCTATGGTATATTGGCTTCAATAAGTTGAATGCACGTTCTTGGAGGAGTCTGTCACCAAGGGATATCTATGCCCTTTGGTGACAGACTCTTTTTGCGTTCAGAAAAAGGAGGGATTTTTTGGAATTCGTGTATTTGATTTTTTTACCGATGTTGGTCGCACTCATTATTCCTTTGCTTTTTAAGAAGCTGAATGGCGTCCATACCGGCTGGTTTGTGTTGTTCGTACCGGTTGTTCTATTCATCTATTATGCGGGGTTCGCCCGATCGATTATGGATGGTGGACATGCCGTATCCGAATTGCAATGGATTCCATCACTTGGCATTTCGTTTGTGTCTTATTTGGATGGACTGAGCCTGCTGTTCACATTACTCATTACCGGAATCGGAGCACTAGTGGTGCTCTACTCGATCTTTTATCTCGATAAGAGCCGGGAGAAGTTGCATCATTTCTATGTCTATTTGCTTCTTTTCATGAGTGCGATGCTCGGTGTTGTACAATCGGATAATGTGATTTCGCTGTATCTGTTCTGGGAATTGACGTCCATTTCTTCATTCCTACTTATCGGGTATTGGAATACGCGGGACCGTTCGCGCTTCGGTGCGTTGAAATCGATGATGATCACCGTTTTCGGCGGACTGATGATGCTTGGGGGATTTGTGTTGCTCGGCATCATGGGCGATTCGTTTTCCATTCGAGAACTGATTGCCAATTCCGCTTCTTTTATCGGACATGAGTATTTTACCCTTGCGCTCATTCTCATTTTACTTGGCGCATTTACGAAGTCGGCTCAGTTCCCGTTTTACATCTGGCTGCCGGATGCGATGGAAGCGCCTACACCTGTCAGTGCCTATCTGCACTCCGCCACAATGGTGAAGGCAGGCCTATACCTTGTCGCTCGTTTTACACCGATTTTTGCTGTTTCGGAAGTATGGGTTTGGTTAGTGACGGGCATCGGACTTCTGACGTTGTTCTGGGGATCATTCTTTGCCGTCAAACAGATCGATTTGAAAGCGATCCTTGCTTTCTCTACGGTCAGTCAGCTCGGGCTGATTATGTCGTTACTGGGTGCAGGTGCGATCGCTTTTCATAGCGACGATGCATTATTTAAATTCGCAACGTTTGCAGCGATTTTCCACTTAATTAACCACGCGACTTTCAAAGGCAGCCTATTCATGATTGCCGGAATTGTCGATCATGAAACGGGCACCCGGGATATTCGGAAGCTCGGGGGCTTGATGAGCATCATGCCTGTCAGTTTTACGGTCGCATTCATCGGTTCGATGTCGATGGCAGGATTGCCGCCTTTCAACGGTTTCCTGAGCAAGGAAATGTTCCTGCAATCGATGTTGGCCATTCAACATTTTGAACTGTTCAACTTTGCAACTTGGGGCATGCTGTTCCCAATCGTTGCTTGGATTGCAAGTGTCTTCACATTTATCTATAGTTTCTATTTCGTTTTCAAAACATTCGCAGGAAAACGGAAAAAAGAGCCTCTTCCAAATACGCCGCATGAGGCACCATTCGGGATGCTCATTTCCCCTGTCATTCTAGCAGCACTGGTCGTCGGCATTTTCTTCATTCCGAATGTGATCGGGAAATGGTTTGTCAAGCCGGCGGTGATGGCCATTCAACCGGCATTGTACAACCATCCTTCTGATGTCGCTGTTCATGTTGCAGCTTGGCATGGGTTTGCCTCCACCGAATTATGGATGACCATTGCCATTGTCGGAGTTGGAGCGATTCTATACTTGACGCTTGCCAAATGGCAAAAGCTTTACGATATTCAACCACAATCTTTGTCGTTGAATGCCTTATATGATGCGACAATGTTATTTGGTGAAAGAGGGATGAACCAATTATCCCGTTTTTATATGACCGGGCTGATTCGGACGTATTTGTTGTATATGTTTGCGTTTATCATCGCCTTGACGACGGCCACTTTGTTTATCAAGGAAGCGTTCGTTGTCGATATGGACAGCTTTTCAGCGTTGAATGCCTATGGATTGATGACGGCGGTTATTCTGATCATTGCCGTTTGCATGGTTGTCTTGGCGAAAACTCGATTGGCGGCTATTATCGCACTCGGTGCTGTCGGCTATTCGGTCGCCTTATTCTTTGTTATCTTCAAGGCGCCGGATTTAGCATTGACACAGCTTGTCATCGAAACGGTTTCTGTCGCACTGTTCCTGTTGGCCTTCAAGCATTTGCCGGCTCTTCGTAATCATGGACAAACGAAACGGAACAAAATCGCGAATCTCATCATTGCCGCGGGTATCGGTGTAACCGTTACGCTGGTCGCCTTGTCTGCGCATTCACAGAAATTGTTGCCTTCGATCTCACACTATTACAAAGAAACCGTAGCAACCGAAGCCGGCGGTGGAAATATCGTAAACGTCATTCTCGTAGATTACCGTGGATTTGATACGTTGTTTGAAATCGCCGTCTTAGCGATTGCAGGCATCGGTGTCCTTGGGATGATCCGTCTGCGATTGGCGAGAAAGGAGCGGGCAGATGAAAACAAATGATGTCATTTTACAGACGACGACCAAAGTCGTGTTTTTCATCATCTTTCTTTTTTCCATCCATATTTTTTTCGCGGGGCATTACACACCCGGGGGCGGCTTTGTCGGCGGTTTGCTGACAACGGGGGCGCTCGTCCTGTTATTGCTGGCTTTCGATTTGAAGACAGTTAAACAAGCATTGCCGTTCAACTTTACCATTGTGACGGGAATCGGGTTGTTGTTGGCACTCGGAACGGCCTCCGCTTCACTCGTTTTTAATGTGCCGTTCTTCACGCATGCATTCGACGATTTCACTCTACCGTTATTCGGTGTCACATCCTTGCACACCGCGATGCTTTTCGATGCGGGTGTCTATTTAGTTGTTGTCGGTGCCGCAATCACGATCATTCAATCGATTGGAGGGGACGCCTAATGGAATTCGTTATGGCAATTGTTATCGGTATCCTTTTCATGGCCGCCGTCTATTTGATCCTCTCCCGCAGCTTGCTGAAAGTGATTTTAGGGACAGGCTTGCTCAGCCATGGTGCTCATTTACTCATTTTGACGATGGGCGGCCTCGGCGGTACTTCCCCGCCAGTACTAGCGGATGGGGTGACGGATTATGCGGATCCTTTGCCACAAGCCCTTATTTTGACGGCGATCGTTATCAGTTTTGGAGTGACCGCCGTCATTCTGGTGCTCGCTTACCGGGCCTATGCGGTCCACAAAACAGATAATATGAATCTTTTGAAGGGAAATGACGAGCATGATTAATCTACCTTTACTGCCCATCATTTTGCCATTTCTGTTCGCGATTCTCCTGCTCTTTTTCAAGGAGAATATCCGTGTGCAGCGCTCACTGACGTTGATTGGGCTCCTTGCCAGCTTGGTTGCCGCATTGTTCCTTGTGTTCAAAGTGAAAGCGGATGGCATTCAAGCAGTCACCTTAGGCAGTTGGCCTGCACCATTCGGGATTTCCATGGTATCCGATATGTTGGCTGCGTTGCTCGTGACGACGACGATTTTACTAACTTTATTTATCGTCATATACAGCTTTTCGTCCATCGGAGAAGGACGGGAACGTTTCTTTTATTACCCGGCGATCCTTTTCATGGTGACAGGTGTCAATGGCGCTTTTACGACAGGGGACATTTTCAATCTATTCGTCTTCTTCGAAGTGTTACTTATTGCATCGTATGTCCTAATTGTTCTAGGCGGGGAGAAAAAACAGCTTCGCGAGTCGATTAAATACGTGCTTGTCAATGTCATTTCGTCTGCGTTGTTTGTCATTACGGTTGCCTTTCTCTACTCCGTCATTGGAACGTTGAATATGGCGGATATTTCAGTGAAGATCGCGCAGGTGGGACAACCGGGGATCATTACAGTCATTGCGATTCTGCTACTGATCGTCTTCGGCGTTAAAGGGGCTATCTTTCCCCTGTACTTCTGGTTGCCAGGATCTTATGCCGCACCGCCGATTCCCGTATTGACACTATTCGGTGCGCTGTTGACGAAAGTCGGCGTCTACGCCATCATGCGGACGTATACATTGTTCTTCGTGCATGACATTGGATTTACACATGAAATCCTTTCTGTCTTGTCCATTTTAACGATTATTGCCGGATGCATCGGGGCGCTCGCTTATTTCGATTTGAAGCAGATTATCATTTACAACATTGTCATCGCAGTCGGTGTCATTTTATACGGCGCTGCACAGATGAACGAATCCGGGCTTGCCGGTGCGATTTTCTATTTGATCCACGACATGCTTATCAAAGGGGCTTTGTTCTTGCTGATCGGCATTATCATTTACGTCACAGGGACGTCCAATTTACGCAAAATGGGCGGATTGATACAAACCCATGCGCCACTCGGGTGGTTTTATCTCATCGCGGCGTTCGGGCTGGCGGGCATTCCGCCACTCAGTGGATTTGTCGGAAAGCTGCTCATCGTCAAAGGGGCTTTCGAAGCGGGGAACAGCTGGGGAGCGATCATTCTACTCGCATCCAGTCTGATCGTTCTGTTATCGGTCATCCGGATCTTTATCTATGCGTTTTGGGGCAAGCCAGTTGCTATCCCGCAAACAGATCGTCGTCCGTATCGGAACATGATGATGCCCGCTGTCGTCCTCGTCATTCTATCCGTGCTTTACGGCGTCGGCACGGAATGGCTATTCCCTTATATGACGGACGCAACGAACGGATTACTACAACCATCCATCTATATTGATGCGGTGTTAAAGGAGTAGATGTCGATGGCTTTTCAACTCATACTGAACGTTTTCATCGCAGTTGTTTGGATGTTTGTGAGCGGCTCGGCAAGTGCCTCCACTTTCATCATCGGTTATTTGATCGGATTGATCCTCATCATGATGACGAGACGCTTTTTCAAGGAAAGACTGTATATCGCACGTCTATGGGCAGCCTTTAAATTGACACTTCTGTTCTTCAAAGAACTGACGCTATCGAATATTTCAGTATTACGGGTCGTTTTGCAACCAAAGATGACCATCCAACCGATGATTTTCGCGTTGCCGACAGATCTTGAACATGATTGGGAAATTACCTTGCTCTCCAGTCTTATTACCTTGACACCAGGGACGATCGTTTTGCACGTTTCGGACGACCAACGGACACTCTATATCCACGCCATTGACGTGGATGATGTCGATGAGGCCGTCGATTCCATCAAGCATACATTCGAAAAAGCCATTAAGGAGGTCAGCCGCCCATGACGACATTTTTCTGGATTTGTCTCATCGTTGTTATTCTCTCGATGGCCTGTCTACTGTACCGTGTATTCCGCGGACCATCCAATCCGGATCGGCTTATTGCACTGGATGCAATCGGTGTTATGCTTATTTCATCCATCGCCTTGTTATCGATTTTATTCGATACCGGTTTTTTCATGGAAGTCATTTTGCTCATTGCCATCATGTCTTTCATCGGCACGGTTTCATTTGCCAAATTCATCGAGAAAGGGGAAATTATCGAACATGACCGTAATCGCTAACTTCCTCATTGTCGTAACCATCCTAGTCGGGTTGCTGTTCACCGTCGTGGCAGTCATTGGTGTGTTGCGCCTGCCCGACGTCTATACGCGGGCGCATGCCGCCTCTAAAAGCGCGACATTAGGCGTGCTCAGCATTTTAGTAGGTGTATTTTTGCATTTCTGGTGGAATAAAGATCACATCAGCATCCAGCTTCTTCTCGCCATTGCCTTTCTGTTCATCACGTCACCGATCGGTGGCCATTTAATGGGACGGGCCGCCTATCTATCCGGTGTCAAACCGACCAAATTGACCGTCGGAGATGATCTTGCAGAAGTTGTGAAAAAAGCGAAACAATCCAAACCGGAATAAAAAAACACGTAAGGCAACTAGATGTTCAAGTTGCCTTACGTGTTTTTATTTTATCAATTATACCTTTACGCAATTCTTCACTGCACAAGCAGGGCTATTTGGCCGGTCAATACCACCAGCCATATGGAGAACCGTATGGAGGGTAAGCTGGATATCCAAATCCGTACGGTGGGTATCCGCCGAAACCACCACCATATCCGCCAAATCCTCCGTACCCTGGAAATAACGCACTGCCTAATAAACCACCCGCAAATCCGCCGATAAAAGGAGCGCCAAATCCTCCAAAATCAAATCCGCGACCGAAACCGCCACGATCAAAACCACCGCCGCGGCCGCCGCGACCATAGCCACCATGGCCACCATATCCTCTAGGCATTTTCCATCCCCCTTTCCCACTTATCCTATTCAAGTGGAAACTTGGGAATAGAGACCAATGCCTACTCGGCTGAATTATCTGGGTCGGCCAGCCGTTCAATGAACGTTGCCAAAGTTCGAACCATGACACCCGTCCCACCTTTTGGACCGAGTTCATGAGCTGCAGACGCATCCGATGTGCCGGCGATATCCAAGTGGATCCAAGGGGTGTCACCGACAAATTCACCGACAAAACCACCGCCAAAAATCATATGACCGTCACGTCCTGGTGAATTATTCAAGTCCGCCACCTCACTTTTACGAATCCGTTTCTTATCGCTATCCGTCAACGGAAGCCTCCAAACAAACTCGCCCGTCTCCAAAGAAGCCTGCATGAATTCTTCAAAGAAGCCTTCATCATTCGACAATGCCCCTGTCTTATCATGCCCAAGTGCAATAATGACACCGCCTGTCAGTGTTGCGACATCGATGATTGAGTTTGCCCCTGCTTGCAATGCATAGGTCACTGCGTCTGCGAGTACCAGCCGCCCTTCCGCATCCGTGTTCAACACTTCGATCGTCTTACCGCTTAAGGAAGTGATGACATCATCCGGTTTAAATGCCTCCCCGGAAATCATATTATCCGTCGATGCAACGACAGCGATGACGTTTTTCGCAGGGCGCAACTCCCCGATGATGTTCATGGCACCAAGTACAGCGGCAGCGCCTCCCATATCGCCTTTCATCCCGACCATGCCGTCCTTCGGTTTCAATGAATATCCGCCCGTATCGTATGTAATTCCTTTCCCGACAAGGCCTATGACATCTTCCCATTGTTCGGTAGCCGCATATTTCAAGACGATCAATTGCGGTTCTTCCACCGATCCTTTATTGACCGCTAAAATGGCGCCCATCCCGAGTTCTTCCATCTCTTTTCTGCCAAGCACGTCGATTTCAAAATCATATTTCTGGGCCATTTCCCGCGCATAATCCGCCATTTTCGTCGCCGTCAATACATTGGGCGGCATATTGACAAGCGTGCGGGCTTCATTGACCGCACCGGCATGCACATTGCCCACTTCAAAAGCGGCTTTCAATTCAGCCGCATCCGCCTCGGAAAGAAAAGTTACGGTTTCGAGCGTCACATCACGTTCGTTGGAATCCGTACGGTATCCTTCAAACCGGTAAGTACCGAGTCCCATCCCTTCCGTTGCTAAAAATACCACATCTTCGCATGTAAGTTTGTCATTCGTAAAGGGGGCGGTCCAAATGGCAACAGACTGGGCTTTCCCTTTCAACAATTCTTTACCGATGCCGGCAAATGCTTGACGTAAACGATCTTCTGTCAACGCTTTTTGCGCGCCAAGACCGATAAAAAGCACACGCTTATATGTCCGGTCTTCAAGGGCCGGTATTTTGACAATTTTTTCGAAATCTGTCTGAATATCTCCAGACTTCAGCCACTCCGGTAAACGTGGGCTGAAAGATTGGACGAAATCTTCCCATCCTGTTATATTTTCCGGATGTTCCGGAACACCGATGACAAGAACATCTGCCGACACTTTACTAAAATCTGGTTCCATTATAATTGCTTTCATTTAACAGCCTCCCTTTATCATCCATACTTTCATTATAATCCACCTATTCGACCATTAGTATGAATTCGTTTGGAAACTATACAATCGGTTTTGTCCCTCGTATGGGTGTGGTATACTGGCAGTAGTATTTTCGTTTTGAAATTGGAGGGGAACCAATTGGCCATCTTACACAACACCCCGCTCCTTGCGGCATTATTCGGTATCGTTTTTGCTCAACTCGTTAAAATACCTATCCATTATTTCCTGAATGGTAAACTGGACTGGAAACTAATGACGTCAACAGGAGGCATGCCAAGCTCCCATTCAGCCGCCGTCACATCGTTAACGACTGCGATCGCTTATGAAGAAGGGCTTGGTTCACCACTCTTTGCCGTCTCCGCCATTTTCGGGGTCATCGTCATGTTTGACGCCACTGGGATCCGCTATCAGGCAGGACAACAAGCCCTCGTCATCAATCAAATGCGGGTCGATTTCCAAACATTCGTTCAAGAAGCGAAAGGCTGGCAACAAAAGGATGGTCAACAAAAAATACAAGAGTTGAAAACATTACTAGGTCATAAGCCGAGTGAAGTTTTCGCCGGTGCCCTCACCGGTATTCTCATCTCCGTTGTCATCTATACATTTATTGTTTGAAATGAAAAACGGTATGTTCAAGTAAAATCGCTTGAACATACCGTTTTTTGTCTAGTCTCCAGGCATCGCTTTTCTAAATTAGAACATTTGATAACCTTGTTTTCTCAATAATTTAATAACAATGCCTGAAATGATTGCTCCTACGAGCCCACTTGCTAAAATGATAATATCGATCGAATGGAGTGCCATAATTTTTTCACCAAGTAATTGGAATGCATACTTCGGTGTTGTGAAGTATTCATACACTTTTACTTCATCAATGATCAACACGACGACAATTGGATAAATAATGGCCATTAACCAACTCATTCGAAGAAGCATATTCAATAAGAAACCGATACCAAAAAACATGACAATGAAAATCAATATGGATAAGACGGCGTGCGTCAATGAAATTGTCAATATGAATACCTCCATTTTCCATTCATCATTTTACAGGAATGGACGAACGCTTTCAATATGAATAACCCTCGTTCAATAATTTGTCGGATTTCATCTTCATTCTTCGAAGTCTGCGCCATTACCCCTTGAAAAATAATGAAAAGCTTGTACAGCCGAATAAGTCTGTTGAACGTTGCCTCCATAATGTAAAAAGCACCTACCGTTAAATCGGCAGGTGCTTTTGTTATTTATCAAAAGAAGTTGAATTTACCTTTTTTCATCGTCAGACCAAGTCCGCCAATTAAAAAGAGTGATCGGTTATCGACTACTTTTTTCATGAAGGAAGCTTTTGTACCTGTCAATTTTTTACCGTAAACGACACCGATTGCATCGTCATGACCAAGTGAACAAACGCTACCTTTTAAATCCGGTACAAACTGCGCTGTCGGTTGACCTTTCAATAGTGCGACAATATTGTTCGCACACATATCGCCTTGTTGCATAGCAATTTGTGCAGTCGGCGGATATGGACGATTCGTTTCTTCATTGATCATCAATGCACAGTCACCAATGATGAAGACATCCGAATAACCTGGTGCGCGAAGATCTGTTTCGACTTTGACGCGAGCCCGCATGTTTTCAATACCTGTCTCTTCAATCAGACGGTTTCCACGGACACCTGCTGCCCATACAACTGTACCGGCTTTGATGAATTCAAACTCATCTTCGCCTTTTTTAATTTTAACGCCTTCTGGTGTCGCTTCAACGACCGGCGTACCGATTGAAAACTCGATGCCTTTCGCTTCCAATTGACCCACTGCATATTTCACCAGTTCCGGGTCAAATCCAGGTAGAACCATCGGAGCCGCTTCTACGCAAATGACGCGTACCTTTTCAGCCGGCACATCATACTCCTTGCATAGTTCAGGGACTCGGTTACCAAGTTCTCCAAGGTATTCAATTCCAGTGAAGCCAGCGCCTCCCACGATGATCGTTAGACGACTATCATCTTTCTCATCTTCAAGAGACCATGTTGCGAATTGGTAATCGATATGATCACGGATTTGACGCGCCGCTTTTACATTGGCGATGGAGAATGCATATTTGTCCAATCCCGGGATTCCGAAAGTCTCTCCTTCGAAACCTAGGGAAATGACTAGATAATCATATGTATGCGTTCCCGCATCGGATGTTACGACTTTCTCTTTTACGTCAATCCCTTTAACTTCCGCTTTGATGAATTTCACTTTTTGCTCATTGATGACCCGTTTAATATCGTATCGGACTTGTTCAGGAGTCAATGTTCCTGCAGCCGCTTCATGGAGCCATGTCGCTTCATAGTGATAATCATTTTTGTTTATAAGTACGATATCAGCATCGTCAGTTCCTAGCGATTTTTGCAAATTGACGACTGTTGACAATCCGCCGTATCCTGCGCCTAAAACTAAAATTGTCGGTCTTTTCACGAAGATCGAAACCACCTTTAATTTTTTTATGTGACCGGCAACGTGAAATCGGTAAGTCCGAAAATTTACACAGTCCCGGCTTTTGTCATCTTCTCGACAAACCTCTATCTCTTATAGTAGCCCTTTTGATAGGTCATTTCAACACTATATTTGAAATAGAAAATCTTTGAAAATACTGAATAGCATCGCCTTTTGGCAAAGAAAAAACCTCCCAATTTTTAATATGGGAGGGTGGACCCGGCAATCAGCATTCCGCCGGAGTTCCTTTTTTTGTTGCCGTTCTAAAAGAAGTTCCACAACCACAAGCTGCAATGGCATTCGGATTATTTATGGTAAATCCGCCCCCCATGAGGGACTCTTTATAGTCAACTATTGTGCCTTCGAGGATTGGAGCATCTTCGCTGGATACGAGTATTTGTAAGCCATGCTGTTCCAATAAAAGATCCTCTGCCGACTTTTCAGCATCAAATCCCATTCCATATGTCAGGCCGCTACACCCACCACCATTGACTCCAATTCGTAAGAAGGAACCTTCTTCCTCATTGTGTTGCATCATTTTCTTGACATGAAATGCCGCTGCCTCTGTAACTTCAACAACTTCAGCCAATCGTGCTCACCTTCCTTTATTTTGTCTTCTCATCATAGCAGTAATTTAATGAGGAACGCAATTAATTATACTTCTGTGGTTATGTAAATTTCGTGACAACCTCAGAGGTACTTTGGCTTAAATAAGTTAAAAACCATTCTATATCTTTCGATTTAAGTTATAATAAAAATATTAGTACGAAAGGATGAGATGAGTGGATATCAGTCCATTTTATGCTAAACAATTCAACTGTCTGAATTGCCAAGAGAAATTCGCTTCTACAAAAATCCGTTCGCGGTTCGTTCGGGTCACCTCTCACGAAAGCGACTTCAAACCTGTTTACTCAAATTTGGACATCAATCCATTATTCTATAACGTGTCTGTCTGTCCTCATTGCGGTTTTTCATTCACGGATGAGTTCTCCCCTTATTTCGCTCCGGGAACGAAAGAGACGATTGCAAGCAAGATCACAGCGCATTGGAATCATCGTTCATTCAGCTCGACCCGGACAATAGAGGAAGCGATTGAAACGTATAAACTGGCCTATTTAAGCGCTTTGTATAAAAAAGAAAAGCCGCTTTCCATTGCCGGCATTACGTTGCGGATTGCCTGGCTCTATCGTGACTTGCATGCAGATCATGAAGAAACGCGTTTTTTGTCGATTGCACGTAATGCCTATATCGATTCCTATTCGACCGGTGACTATGCCGGGACGCAAATGTCCGAATCGAGAGTATTGTATTTGATCGGTGAACTTTCTTGGAAAATCGGAGATCGCGAAGAAGCGATCCGAAATTTCTCCCGGGTCCTCGAACAACAACGGACATCGCATGAACCGAAAATCGTTCAGATGGCTAAAGAACGGTGGCAGGAAATAAGAGAGAATATAAAATAAGCGGACCAAAAATGGTCCGCTTTGCTCGTACATCATCAATCAATTACGCCTCGGCGTAATTGCGTCGGGATTTTGAATTGCGAATCGAACAGCAAAGGGTTCGATTTGCCGTATTTCTGCGTTTTTTGCAGAAATTAAGGCACTTAGATAAACGCAATTGATCCCTTTCAAAATCCCTGACATCCGCCGGAGGCTTAACTTGAATCAGCAGGGAGTTTAGACTACCACTAATTGAAATGCATTCTGGCATTCATCCCACCACTTATGGAAGTAGTGAATTTTCGCTGAATCAAGTTAAAATACTTGTTCTACTTCAACTACGCCAGGAACTTCTTCAAGCAATGCACGTTCAATCCCTGCTTTAAGTGTGATCGTAGAACTTGGGCATGTGCCGCAAGCGCCTAGAAGACGAAGTTTCACAATACCATCTTCAATATCGACAAGTTCACAGTCTCCTCCGTCACGCAAGAGGAATGGGCGTAATTTATCTAAAACTTCTTGTACTGATTCTGTCATCGTTGCATCTGTCATTGTTTTTTACCTCTCCTTTCCTTATACTTATTATAAACTGGATTCAATAAAAAATCCAACAATGATTCTGGAGGCGTTTTTTATGGCGACAAACAAGGTAAAGATTGAAATCTTCGGGGCCGAAGTCGTTTGTGCAAGTTGTGTCAATGCACCTTCGTCAAAAGATACTTATGAATGGCTACAAGCTGCAATCGATCGGAAATATCCGAACCAGCCTTATGATATCGAGTATATCGATATCTATTCTTCCATCACGGATGCACGACAGCAAGGCATCGCTGAACAAGTGCAAAATGATGAGTTTTTCTACCCGCTCGTCATGATCGAAGATGAAATGATCGGTGAAGGCTATATCCAATTGAAGCCCGTTTTTAACGCGCTTGAAAAGCATGGTTATGTTGCACAAGCATAAGTAACGACAAACAGCGGCATTGATAACAGTTGCCTATAATTGAGAAAACCTTGGACTGGAAATGGCGCCCAAGGTTTTTTTGGCAATCATCGATTCTCCCACTGCAAAAGGCCGGATAGTTTTCTATCTTACGCTTCAATATCTAGATAGAAGCATCGGCTGTAGCAAGTTACCCGTTGTGCCATTTGTACATCCAGAGCACCCCGGACTTCAACAAACGCGCGATCCGACCTGTTACTGTGCGATCCGCCAAATAAGCGAATCCTTGCTTTTTACCGAGGGAACCGAGGAACCCTTTTAGTTTGATTTCCGGCATACTTTCCGGTAATGGCTCATTATTCCAGACATTGCGTAACACGCGGACAATTTGCTCCGCCTGTTCTTCCGCAACTTGTGCACTTGGCGCATAAGGCAAAGAAGCACAATCCCCGACCACATAGACGTCTTTATAGTCCGGTAATTGATGATACATATTCAATTTTACTCGTCCCGAGCGGTCTTTTTCCGTATTCAAGTTTTGCACTGGCGTAACAGGACGGATTCCAGCAGTCCAAACGACTGCATCGACCGAGATCGTCTCTTCATGATTATGCAAGACGTTCGGTTCAACTTTCGTAATATTGGAGTTGGATACCACTTCCACGTTATGCTTATCAAACCAGCTTTGGACATAGTTACTAAGTCTTTCTGGAAAGTCCCGTAACACCCGCGGACTGCGATCGAACAGTTTAATGGTCAAATCCGGTCTACTTTCCCGCAATTCACTCGCGAGCTCGATTCCGCTTAGACCCGCTCCGACGATTCCGACAGTCGCTCCTCCGCCTAGTCCTAGCAATTTTTCATAAGTGACCCTCGATCTTCCGATCGTCTGGATACTATACGTATTCTCCGCAGCTCCAGGCACATCGTGGTAATTATCTTGGCATCCTAGACCGATTACGAGCTCATCGTAGGCAATTTGCTTTCCATCATCCAAATAAACACATTTTTCGTCCGGTCTGATGTCGATGATCTCACCACCGACCACTTTCAATCGCTCATGCTCCGGCAGTGGTACACGCACTTCCGCGTCCGATACTGTACCTGCAGCAAGTGCATAAAATTCTGTCTTCAAACTATGGAATGGAGTCCGATCTACCAGTGTTATTTCGACATCTTCCGGCAGTTCTTTCGTCAATAGACGCAACAAAATACGCATATTTCCGTATCCGGCACCTAATAATACAAGTTTTCTCATCGCTTTGCTCCTTCGTCATCCTAATAGTCCGCTCTTTTCTCAAGTTCGATTATATCAGTTTGTGACAAGTTTCACAATAAGACGCAGCAATTGACCTAAAGGGTAAAAAAGAGTAGGATTTCTATTAGGTGAGGTGAGTGTCGTGAATCCGATTGTCGAGTTTTGCATGAGTAATATTGCAAACGGTTCACAAGAAACTTTTGAAGCATTGGAAAAAGATCCGAATTTAGATGTCTTGGAGTATGGTTGTCTGAGCTATTGTACGAAATGTGCCGAAAGTCTTTATGCGATCGTCAACGGTGAAATTGTCGAAGCCGACACACCAGAAGAGCTGACAAGCCGTATTTACCAATTCATTGAAGATAATCCGCTCTTTTGAGCATCAATTACGCCTCGGCGTAATTGCGTCCAGATTTTGAATCGAGCTTGAGGCCAAAAGGACGTTGGTCATGCAACCGTTGCCGCAGGACGCGGCTAACTTAGGTTGCCTTCCTTAATTCCTTTCAAAATCTGTGACATCCGCCGGAGGCTTTATCTTCGTTCAGCGGGCTTTTGAACACCCGCTGAACAAGAAACAAAACTGCATTCATCTAGCCACCTATAGAGGTGGAAGTCTTCTGCTGAATGAAGATAAAAACTACCCGCAAATCGTTGTGGGTAGTTTTTTCTATTTCACATCTCTTCTTAAGTTGATGGTTATTTCCAATCCAACAATGTCGGAACGTGGTAAGTCGGTTGCTCTTTTTTCAAAAGCAAGTCCTCTTTAGAAGTAACTCCGCCTGCCACATGCAATGTATCGATGCCGAAACGGATACCAGCCTGTATGTCCGTATCGTAATTATCGCCAACCATGATCATTTCTTCTTTCCGGTAATTCCCCATCTGTTGGATGAACTCCAGCATATAAGGCTCCGGTTTCCCGATAAAGACTGGTTTTTTTCCTGACGCAGTTTCCATCAATGTCACAAATGACCCATTTCCCGGAAGCAATCCTCTTTCTGTTGGAATGGCTTTGTCTCCATTTGTAGCAATGAAATGGGCACCTGCACGAATTGCCAAGCATGCATCCGCTAATTTTGAATAGGTCACCCCTCTATCAATGCCCATCATAACGACATCGGGGTCATGCTTTGTTAGACGGATACCTTCCGCCTTCAGTGCTTCTTCCAATCCAATTTCACCAATCATCATGACAGTAGCACCTTCAGCCATTTTCTTGCAATATTTTGCGGCTGCAATGGCCGACGTCATAATATGCTCCACATTCGCTTGGATACCGAATCCCTTCAGCTTTTCCTGTATTTGCACACGCGTCATGGATGCATTATTAGTAATAAAGTACGGGTCCACCCCCAATTGCTGTGCATTGGCAATGAACTCGACCGCTTCGGCAATCGGCTCGGTTCCACGGTAAACCGTTCCATCCAAGTCCAGACAAATCGCTTTGTACTGATGGATCATCGCTGTTCCTCCGGTAAAAATGCAGAGACCGGTCCAAGCTCATTTTCCAAATAGTGACGCACCTTATCCGGGAATCCTTCAAGAAAATCTATTTCCTCGGAAATGATTCCATTGATCTCTTGTGCATCGACTTTCGTGAAATCGCGCACGATCATTTTTCTTAACTCGATCACTCTTTTTAACGGCCCTGCCATCTCAGCCGAAATAACGCGCTCATCTTCCATGATGTCAATAATATCCTCATAACTCCCCGGATCCCGCATGATGAATCCGTCAATCATCGCATTCCCGACATCGAGGATCGATTCGATGATGACATGGACAATTCTTTCCAGTGCTAATGAACGGACCTCTTCTTCCGCCCAACGGCTTCCATCTTTATAAGTTGCTAATAATTCTTCCATATAGTCGAGTGTTTCATTAATTTGGTTTCGGTCAACAAAATACACGGAATTTCCCTCCAGTTGATGATTGATCTATTCCCATAATACCATAACTTTCAGATTGAAGAATCATTACCTCAATATACTGATATCGAAAGAAAACTACGCATGACTGCCTATTTCTTATCAATCATAAAAAAACGTGTATGGACTCATATTCATCCATACACGATCAACTCATTCATTGGACATGGAGGCAGTTGAGGATTCCTGCTTCACCCGTCCTGTTTTTTTCAATACAAAATAGGCACAGCCAAAATTACAATATTCGTATAGATAATCTTGCAAAGTACTGATTTTTGTTTCATAGGTCGACTTCTGGTTACGGTCGTCGAAAAAACCTTTCAGCCGAAGCTGACCGTATCCCCAATCGCCCAATATATAATCGTATTTCAAGAGCACATCGCTATACCTCGCCAGCAATGCTTCTTCGTTATAGCCATCACGGTAGTTTGTTACGAGCTCAAACTGCCAATTGTCAATCGTTATCATTCAGTGATCACCGCCATTGGAATAAGCTTTATTAACCTTGCAAAGTTGCTTCAAGCTGTTCCTCACCTTGACGCTGTCTTTCTTTCGCAGCCGAATTCACTTGTTCGTCAGCGTGATAGCTTGAACGGACAAGCGGTCCAGCTTCACAATGTGAAAAGCCTTTTGACATCGCAATTTTTCTTAGTTCTCCGAATTCTTGCGGCGAATAGTATTTCTGCACTTTCAAATGCTTTTTCGTCGGTTGCAAATATTGGCCGATCGTCATGATGTCTACATTATTCGCACGGAGATCGTCCATCGTCTCCAAGATTTCTTCATGTGTCTCTCCAAGACCGAGCATCAAGGATGATTTTGTCGGAATGTCGGGCTGCATTTCTTTAGCACGGCGTAAAAGTTCCAATGAACGCTCGTATGTCGCACGCGCACGCACTCTCGGAGTCAAGCGCCGAACCGTTTCGATATTGTGGTTCAAGATATCCGGTTTGGCATCCATCAGACGCTTTAAGTTATCGTACTCGCCAGCCATATCGGATGGAAGGACTTCCACAGTTGTAAACGGACTTTTTCTTCGGATCGCACGGATCGTCTCAGCAAAGATCCCCGAGCCACCGTCTTTTTGATCGTCACGTGCAACCATCGTCACGACCGCATGTTTCAAATTCATCAGGGCCACGGAATCTGCCACACGTTCCGGTTCTGCTATATCCAGCTCAGTCGGCAATCCCGTTTTAACCGCACAAAAACGACATGCCCGGGTACACACTGAGCCCAAAATCATGAATGTAGCCGTACGACGTTCTCCCCAACATTCGTGAATGTTCGGGCAACGCGCTTCTTCACAAACCGTATGTAAATTGTTCTCGCGCATCAATTTTTTCAAATCTGTATAGTTGTCATTCGTATTCAACTTAATTTTTAACCAATCCGGCTTTCTTACATGCTCCGTTCTATTTCCTTGTTCTGGTCTGCATGACAAGATCATCGACTCCAATCCATACGAACTTAAATACTTTCTATGATGTCAATGTATCATATATTCTGACTTCAAACAACCTCAGTGAAACATATAACGGATCGATACTCACATTTTCTTGAAGCAAAAAGGAAAGTGCGATTGCTTAAGCACTTCCCTTTCTTTTTACCTTATTTCAAAACGAGGACATTTTCTGAGACCGTTAATGGCCACCGAGATAAGCTTTTTTAATTTCCTCACTCGCTTGCAGTTCGTCAGGTGTACCTGAAAGAATGACTTTTCCGGTTTCGATGACATAAGCTCTGTTGGCGACGGATAAGGCCATATTGGCGTTCTGCTCGACAAGTAGGATGGTCGTACCTTCTTTATTGATATCTTTGACAACTTCAAAAATCGTCTGCACCATAAGCGGGGCCAGCCCCATCGACGGCTCATCCAGTAACAGCAGTTTAGGCTTCGCCATGATTGCCCGCCCCATCGCCAACATCTGTTGCTCCCCGCCCGATAATGTACCGGCGGATTGTTTTCGTCGTTCATGCAATCGGGGGAAGATGTTATAGACTTTCTCTAAATCCTGTTGAATGCCAGCCTTATCGGTTCTGAGAAAAGCCCCTAGCTCAATGTTCTCCTCCACACTCATTTCTGCAAATACACGTCTTCCTTCCGGCACATGTGAGATACCCGATTTGACAATCGCTTGTGCAGGCTTGCCAACGATTGATTGATCCAAATAGGCGATCGCTCCGCTTTTCGGTTTCAATAATCCCGATAATGTTTTCAACAACGTGCTTTTACCAGCCCCGTTCGCCCCGATGAGCGTCACGATTTCTCCCTGGTCCACCTGCAAAGAAACGCCTTTCAGGGCATGGATGCTTCCATAGTAAACGTTCAAGTCTTCAACCTTTAGCATGCTCATCTTGCACTTCCTCCCCTAAATAAGCCTCGATAACTTTTGGATTATTCCGGATTTCTTCAGGAGTTCCCTCAGCAAGAAGCACACCATGATCCAACACGTAAATGCGCTCACAAATCCCCATGACCAAATTCATATCATGTTCAATCAATAAAATGGTCAAGTTGAACTTTTCACGGACAAAAGCAATGAGCTCCATAAGATCCTTCGTCTCCTGCGGGTTCATCCCTGCGGCAGGTTCATCGAGCAATAATAACTGAGGACCCGCAGCCAAAGCTCTCGCAATTTCCAGCCTTCGCTGTTTTCCATAAGCCAAATTTTTGGCATCTTCATCTTTATATTGGGCAAGGTTGAAAATTTCCAGAAACTCCATCGCTTTCTTTTCCATTTCTTTCTCACCGGAAAAATGAGAGGGGAAACGGAACATGGAACTTAACACCGAATGCTTCGCCAATGAATGATACGCAACTTTGACATTATCCAAAACGGAAAGTTCGTTAAATAGCCGGATATTCTGGAAAGTCCGGCTGATGCCGAGCCTTGTCACTTGGAAAGGAGCCAATCCGTTAATGCGCCGACCATTTAAAACAATATCGCCTTCTGTCGGTGTATAGACGCCTGTCAATAAGTTGAAACTCGTCGTCTTTCCCGCTCCGTTCGGACCGATCAGCCCGACCAATTCCCCTTGATGAATTTCCATATTGAAATTCGAAACGGCTTTTAAGCCACCGAATTGGATGCCGACGTCTTTCACTTGTAATAACGGCTCACTGCCCATGGTGGCTGCCTCCTTTCGAAAATCTCCACAACTTGAAGTAATCCGTAATTTCCATCGTACCCATCAACCCTTTCGGACGATAAAGCATGACGATGATAAGGACTAAACTGTAGATAATCATACGCGTTTCAGGATACCCTTGTAGGAATGTGGAGACGACGGTCAGCAAGATCGTCGCGACAACCGCGCCTGACAAACTCCCAAGCCCTCCAAGAACCACGTAAATCAAAATATCAATGGATTTTAAAAACCCGAAGTTCGCTGGTTGGATAATATAGAAATTATGCGCATACAATGCTCCCGCAATGCCCGCAAAAAAAGCCCCGATTGCGAATGCCAACACTTTATAATAGGTGGTGTTAATCCCCATCGCATCTGAAGCGATTTCGTTCTCCCGCACCGATATGCAAGCACGCCCATGTCTGGAATTGGTAAAATTGACGATAACAAGAACTGTGATCATCAGGCAGACGAACGTATACGTCCAAGTCGTTAAGTGAGTGACTTGCATCCCCGCCGCCCCACCGACATATTCGATATTCAAAAAGACAATCCGGATGATTTCCGCAAAACCAAGTGTAGCAATCGCCAAATAATCCCCTCTAAGCCGCAAGCTCGGAATGCCGATGATCAGCCCTGCGATTGTCGCAACGATGCCCGCCGCCAAAATGGCTACGATAAACGGCAGATGGAACTTCATCGTGACAATGGCCGAAATATACGCTCCAACTGCTAAAAATCCGGCATGCCCGAGTGAAAACTGGCCTGTAATGCCGATCACTAGATGGAGACTGACAGCCAACATAATATTAATGGACATAAATATTAACGTGTTCGTATAGAAACTATTTAAATTGCCTCCATTGATCAGCATTTGAACAACCGCATACACCACGATGGCTACACCAATGAATACCCAAAATTGTTTTGATTTTTTCATAAACTGATGTCACCTACACTTTCTCTCGTGTATTTTTACCAAAGATGCCAGACGGTTTTAAAATGAGGATCAAGATCAAAATGACGAATGCCGCTGCATCTCTCCACAGTGAAAAGCCGAGCGCACTGACAATCGTTTCGACAACCCCAAGTACAAGCCCTCCGACCATCGCTCCGGGGATAATGCCGATTCCACCAAGGACGGCCGCTACGAATGCTTTCAAACCGGGAATGACCCCCATGAGCGGGTCGATCTTTGTATAGTAAATACCGAAGATGACACCTGCCGCGCCAGCCAAAGCAGAGCCGATCGCAAATGTGGCAGAAATGGTATTGTCCACATTGATGCCCATCAGCCTCGCTGCATCGGCGTCGTAGGATACAGCGCGCATCGCTTTTCCGATTTTCGTTTTATGTACAATAAATTGAAGGATGATCATCAATGTCACGGAAACTGTTAGAATCAGAATCGATTGACTGCTAATTTGAGCACCGAACAAGTTGAACGTTTTGTTGGCAAAATCGGAAGGATATGCCACTGGTTGTGCCCCTCGCATATAGATGACACCATTCTGAATTAATAAGGAAACTCCGATTGCTGTAATCAAGGCGGCGATTCTCGTCGCATTCCGCAATCTTTTATACGCTACGCGCTCGATGATCACGCCGATAATCGCACAAGAGACCATCGAGATAAGTAGTGCGGGAAAGAAACCAAGTCCCCAACCGGCAATTGTAAAATAACCGATAAAAGCACCAATCATGAAAATTTCACCATGGGCAAAGTTAATAAGCTTTATAATTCCGTAAACCATCGTATAACCGAGTGCGATCAATGCATAGATGCTTCCGAGCGATATACCGTTTATCAGCTGTTGTAGCCATTCCATCCTTTCCACTCCCTTCTAAAAAAAGAAAAAGAACGGGAGGAGGATCATCCCCCTCCCGTTCCTCCCACTTCATTACACTTCTTTGAAGTTGCGTTCATTTTTTACATTGAACTTACTTCGTTCTCTCGTACCAAGCCTGTCAAACAAGTGAAATCATGGATTGACTTTCGTTTTAAATACGGTTTCCCCGTCTTTATATTCCAAAATCGTAGCGGATTTGATCGGGTGATGATTTTCGTCCACTGAGTAAAGGCCTGTAATCAACTCAAGGTCTTTTGTTTCAGCCAATGCATCTTTGATTTTTGTGGAATCTGGTCCACCTGCACGCTGAATGGCATCTGCTAGTAAGTAAACAGTGTCATAACCGAGTGCGTTGAAAGCGTCTGGCGCTTTTCCGTACTTCTCCTCAAATTTCTTACTGAATTCTTGGATTTTCCCATCTGGATCTTCAGAAGAATAATGGTTGGTCGTGAATGTATTATTCAACGCATCCGCTCCTGCCAAATCCAAAAGAATTGGTGAATCCCAGCCATCTGCTCCCATCAATGGGACATCGATACCCATCTCACGAGCTTGTTTGACGATCAAACCGACTTCTTCATAGTATCCCGGGATGAAAATGAATTCCGGATTTTCTGACTTGATGCGAGTCAGTGTAGATCGGAAATCTGAGTCTTTCGCTACATATGACTCATTTGATACAATTTTACCACCGGCCGCTTCGAAATCTTTCTTGAAGGAAGCTGCAAGACCTTTTGAGTAATCGCTTGCATTATCGGAGTAGATTGCTACATTTTTCACTTTTAGTTCATTGGCTGCAAAGTTCGCTGCCACCGTTCCTTGGAAAGGATCAATAAAGGATGTACGGAATACGTACTCATTCACTCCACCATCTTCTCTAACTGTTACAGAAGGGCTTGTCCCAGAAGGGCTGATAAGCGGTACTTGTTTGTCGTTTGCAATTTGCGCTTGTGCCACGGTCGCACCACTCGTTGCCGCCCCGATGATGGCTACCACCTTGTCCTGCTCTGCTAGGCGGATTGCCGCACTTGTCGCTTCCGCATTATCTGATTTGTTATCGATTTTAACGATTTCAATTTGCTTGCCTTCAATCCCGCCTGCTGCATTGATCTCTTCGACAGCAAGATCAATCCCCGCCGCTTCAGACGTTCCATAAGAGGCAACCGCTCCGGATAATTCCAAGTTCACGCCGATTTTAATCGTCTCGCTATCATTGGATTCACCTGATTCTCCACTGCTTGTGTCATTGTCCGCTCCACATGCTGCCAACAATCCAACGATAAGTGTTGAAACAGCAAAAACACTTAGCCACTTTTTCAATTTCAAATGTGATCCCCCCAGTTATCATTTGAGTTTAAAAGTTTACCATTTTCAGATTATTATATAATCTTATTGCCTAGTATATACGCCTATCTTACTATTGTCAAAACCTTTTTTCTTTATGAAATTATTGGAAAAATAAAGAGAGAAGTGACGAGATCTCATCACTTCCCTCTTTATTTTCTTATTGTCCATCTCCAGGTATTTCAATTGGAAAAGGTATCTCAACACTTGGTGAATTATCTCCTCCACTACTGTAGACGGGTGGAACCTTGCCTGGAACTAAGATCGATCCTACAAGAACTTTCTGCGTCACGACGCTTTTTTGTGTGGCAAGCGGCACGATGATTTGGACATTTACCGTTACGACTACATTTACTTCAAGTATTCCATTGTTAATACCAAATGCGCTATTGGTCGTTTCAATATCCGCATGGACAGCGCCGATGACGTGAAGACGTATAGGAATTTTAGGTCCTAAGTTCCCAAGCAATGGAATGTTCGCTGCTTGCCCAACCGGTACGTAAAATACCACTCCCCCTTGTTTCTCCATTGCATCTTGATTGTATTGAATATTCTCATCCAAAGGCAATACGTCCAGATTCCCTGCTTCCGCCTCTTTTAGATAGGTAGTAACAAGCTCATGTACATCCGCCAATACCCTACTTGTAGCTTCTCCATTGATGGCGATAGCGCCGTTAGGATCATTGGGGATCGTTTGAAAAAGTTCTTCATTACTTGGCATTGAGAACTTTTTTGAAGTAAGTGCTTTGTTAATTACATGAGCTGCAATCTGCTCTGTTTGCACTTCTGCATATTGTATGTAGATAGGCGCGAGTCCAGCGTTGACCGCATAAAGGAAAAGTCCGATTGAGATTAAAAATACGGGAATAAGGAGCGGGAATAGCTTTCTTTTCGTTTTCCTTTTTCGTGTTTTCCTTGTCACTTGCCCATGAAATTTCAAAACAACTCCTCCTATCCCACATTATGCAGTATAGGAGGAGTTCATACGTTGGTTTATTGCTAGAACTGAAGGTATCAATCTATATTTTGTTCTTTTCCATACCATCCAAAAATATCTCTTATCAACTCGGGCATGTAATAATCTTTTTCAGCCTCTTTCAACGCTGGAAAGAAAAAACCGAATGTGAACATATCCAACGTTGCTAGCGTATAGGTCCTCCCTGCTAGCACTTCCCGATTCCCAGCAAATAACTGCCCATAGCGATTTTGGTAAAGCCTTTCATGGATCATCGCGCCCATTAAAGTCCCCCGAAAGCCAAGCCCTTTGATTTCAATTTCAGGCCATTCCTTGTTTAAGGATTGTTCATAGACTTCCATCAGCAACTGACCGTCTAACGTGACGACACATGGATTAATCGGATGAGGCAAGAGCGCATGAAGATCGCCTCTTGACACCCATCCTTTTTCGAGGCTTCCTAGAAAAATCCCCGCATTGAACAGGGCACAATCCGCTTCCGTGTACGCGATGAGTGCTCTTGCAAAAAAAGAGGATAGTTCACTTTCTCCAAAAAGATTTTGACGCAATGGGATCGGATTGAAAAATACCTTTTCGCTCATCGCTTGATTCCCTGCATCGATCAACCGATTCATTTCCCGCACATCTTCTTCCCCATGCGTCAACTGATCGGTCCGGTAGAGAAGCGCTTTTCGATCGGTGATCTCCTTTGCATCCAAGCTGATTTTTAGCGTCACATGCCCAACGTATTCCCCATATTTTCCCGTTGCTGCTAATAAGACAGGTCCAATAAACTCGCCTTCTGGGAGTACATGATGGGTATGCGCGCCTAAAATGACGTCAATGATCGGACACTCCGCTGCAAGGCGTTTGTCTTCATGAATGCCCATATGCGATAGACAGACGATCACATCTACCTCGTCCCTCATCTGTTCAGCTAGTTGTTTTAATGTTTCCCGGGGAGGCGTGATTTGCCAACCGAGTTTTGAATAGAAAGCTTGGTACTCCGCCGTAGCTCCGATGAGTCCGATCCGGGTGCCTTTCCCAGTCGTGTATATGACGGAGGGAATCGCCCAATCCGGGTATTGTCCGTCATCCCACAAATTGCCCAGCACGATATCGAAGTTGGCATCCTCATAGAGCATGTTCAGTGCCGTTTTGGACATCGTAATCCCTTCATTATTGCCGATGGTCACCGCATCATACCCCGCTTGATTCAACAAATGGGTGTTGCCTTTTCCTGCTGTCCCTTCCGTGAATGGATGCGAGCGATCAACAAAGTCACCGATATCGAAGACGAAGCAAGCATCCCCAAGATTAAGATGATGCCGTTTCCGCTCGCGAAGAAACCGGCTGATTTGTGGCCAGCTCTCAAAGTGACTGTGGACATCATTCGTATGATAGATGTGGATTATTTCATTCATCTGTTCCATAAGGTCACCCCAAAATCCCGTCAATAATGGACCTGATTCCAAGCAATAGAAGCGTGATACGCAATGCAAACACAAGCGTTTCCGATTTCATTTTCTGATTCAGATACGCGCCGACTTTCGCCCCGATGTAGGCTGCCGGAACGACTGGAATCGTATAAAGCCAAGGCACGTTTCCAAGTGTGATATGTGTTGCTGAATTGACGAGAGCCGATAGAAGTACCATGAACATCGATGTCCCGACTGCGACATGCGGGGGAAATAGAAAAAGTAAAATCATGGCAGGAACGATGATGGAGCCTCCACCGATTCCGAACAGACCAGAAGAAAACCCGACGACAAAGGTCAATAGCAATGCAAACCAAACCGGGTAGCCATATACGAAATTCTCCCCCGTACGATCCGTGAAACTTCGTTGTTTTCCATGATTCACAAACCAACTGACCGGTTTCAAATATTTTCGAACAAGTAAAAGTGTGGATAGTATGATTAATAATATGCCGAAGTATAAATTAAATGAGGGTAAATCCAATCCTTTATTGACATAAGCTCCTAATATCGTCCCAGGAACACTTCCCGCGAAGAAGATAAATCCACTTCGATAGTCGATCGTTTTTGTTTTCATATACGCTAATGTTGAAGAAAGCCCTGTAAAAATCATCATGACGACGGATAGACCGACAACACTTTGCGGTGTAATTCCGCCGATCATCCCTAAATTAATACCGAAGAAGAGTGTTGCGGGTACCAATATGATCCCGCCACCTAATCCTACTAGTGCCCCGACGATGCCCGCCGCAAGGCCAATGACCGCTAAAATAACAAATTCCATTACCATTCCCCTTCGAAAAAGTCGAGCTGTTTCGGCGCCAAACGCTCGTAATTGATATTGAGCATTTTTTGAAAACGCTTCGCGTTTTGTGCCGCGTGGCCACCCGAGTTGTTATTAAAGACGACAAACACTTCTTCCGTCTCCGCCTTCAACTTTTGAACCGCCGTTTGGATTTCCTGCAGTTCACTATCCACGTAATTATATAAATACCGGACCTTCCGCCATGCCTGATCATCTCCTGACAAGTTACGCCACCCTTGCACATTGCGACCATGAAGTCGGAACAGCACTTTATCTGCCCGTGTCGTCTCCGGAACGAGCGGAATGCTTCCATCCCCCGCTTGCGGCTCATCGCAAACGGAATGAATGAGATTCCATTTACGTAAAAAACCCAAAGTCCCTTCTTGGTAATCGGATGAATACCACGATTGATGCCTAAATTCGATCGCAATATCGAATCCTTCTAACCTGTTACGTATGAAAAGGATTTCCTGAACATTTTCCTTGGTACAATCAAACCACGGCGGAAATTGCACAAGAATCATCGCTAATTTCCCCGCATCCTGCAGAGGCTGAATGGACAATCTAAACTGTTCGTACATCTCTTCGACTGATGCATATGGAAGTTCCCCACGATGATGCCCTGTCATCCCTTGATAAGCTTTGACAATAAAACGGAAATTGTCAGGCGTTTCCGCAATCCATTTACGTATATTTCGCTCCGGCTGAATCGCGTAAAATGTCGAGTCCAATTCGACGACTGGAAAATGCGCGCTATAATCGACCAGCTTATCCTTCGCTGAAGAAGAAGGGGCGTATACATCAGGATGATCTCCCCAACCCGTCAATCCGATTTCAATCAATGTTTAGCCCTTCCTTTCTCATGAAACAATACTATCATAGTATCATATCTCAGAAAGTCCTTTGTAACAATTGTGTTTGCTTGGTGATTGAGCGTTTTGGGAGGCTTTTGAGCTTTTGGGGTGTTCCTTTGGGCGTGGGATGCAGCTCTTTGAGCGCGGGGGCTGCTCTTTGAGCGCGGGGGGCTGCTTTTTGAGCGCGCGGGGCTGCTCTTTGAGCGCGGGGAGCTGCTCTTTGAGCGCGGGGAGCTGCTCTTTGAGCGCCGGGCCAATCTCTTTGAGCGCGGGAGCAGTTTTTTGAGCGCGGGGAGCTGCTCTTTGAGCGCGGGGAGCGACTCTTTGAGCGCGGGGAGCGACTCTTTGAGCGCGGGGAGCGACTCTTTGAGCGCGGGGAGCGACTCTTTGAGCGCGGGGAGCTGCTCTTTGAGCGCGGGGAGCTGCTCTTTGAGCGCGGGGAGCTGCTCTTTGAGCGCGGGGAGCTGCTCTTTGAGCGCGGGGAGCTGCTCTTTGAGCGCGGGGGGCTGCTCTTTGAGCGCGGAGGGCTGCTCTTTGAGCGCGGAGGGCTGCTCTTTGAGCGCGGAGGGCTGCTCTTTGAGCGCGGGAGCTGCTTTTTGAGCGCGGGACCAATCTCTTCGAGCGCGGGGGGCTGCTCTTTGAGCGCGGAGGGCTGCTCTTTGAGCGCGGAGGGCTGCTCTTTGAGCGCGGGAGCTGCTTTTTGAGCGCGGGACCAATCTCTTCGAGCGCAGGGAAGCGCTATTAATAAATTGCATGAAAAAAACCGGCACGAATGGCCGGTTTTTTCTTTATCGTTATTAACCAATAGATCCTTCCATCTCGAACTTGATGAGACGGTTCATCTCTACGGCGTATTCCATCGGCAATTCTTTTGTGAATGGCTCGATGAAGCCCATAACGATCATTTCTGTTGCTTCCAGTTCAGGGATACCGCGGCTCATGAGATAGAAGAGCTGCTCTTCTGATACTTTGGAAACTTTCGCTTCGTGCTCAAGTGAAATGTTGTCGTTCAGGATTTCGTTGTATGGAATTGTATCGGATGTGGATAGCTTATCCATGATGAGCGTGTCACATTCGATGTTGGCACGTGCGCCGTCCGCTTTGCGTCCGAAGTGGACGATTCCGCGGTACGTCACTTTTCCGCCGTGTTGGGAAATCGATTTGGAAACGATTGTCGATGACGTGTTTGGAGCCAAGTGCATCATTTTCGCACCAGCATCTTGGTGTTGCCCTTTACCTGCAAGTGCAATCGACAACGTCATTCCACGTGCGCCTTCGCCTTTTAGGATGATTGCCGGGTATTTCATCGTCAATTTCGAACCGATGTTACCGTCAACCCATTCCATCGTTGCGTTTGCTTCACAAACTGCACGCTTCGTTACAAGGTTGTAAACGTTGTTCGCCCAGTTCTGAATCGTTGTATAGCGGCAGTATGCGTCTTTTTTGATGATGATCTCTACAACCGCACTGTGCAGGGAGTTTGTTGTATAGACAGGTGCTGTACAACCTTCAACATAGTGTACGCTTGCCCCTTCATCAACGATGATCAGTGTACGCTCGAACTGACCCATGTTTTCCGAGTTGATACGGAAATAGGCTTGTAGTGGCGTATCCACTTTCACACCTGGTGGCACATAGATGAATGACCCACCTGACCAGACAGCAGAGTTCAAAGCAGAGAACTTGTTGTCGGAATTCGGAATGACCGTACCCCAATATTTTTTGAAGAGTTCTTCATTTTCCTTCAATGCGGAATCCGTGTCCTTAAAGACTATTCCTAGTTCTTCAAGATCTTCTTTCATGTTGTGATAAACAACTTCCGATTCATATTGTGCGGAAACACCTGCAAGGTATTTCTGCTCCGCTTCAGGAATCCCAAGTTTATCAAACGTACGCTTGATTTCTTCCGGTACTTCATCCCACGAACGTTCTGTCCCTTCGGAAGGTTTGACATAATAAGTGATTTCGTCAAAATTCAACGAATTCAAGTCGCCGCCCCATTGTGGCATTGGCTTGCTGTAGAAGATTTCAAGTGATTTCAAGCGGTAGTTCAACATCCACTCCGGCTCTTCTTTCATTTTCGAAATTTCTTCCACGATTTCACGCGTCAATCCACGTTCCGAACGGAAAACAGATACGTCTTTATCTGCAAAACCATATTTGTAATCGCCGATCTCCGGCATCTTTTTAGCCATTACGATTCCTCCGTTCCTTTATTGGTCGGAGTCATTTCCGACTCCTTTTTCCATCGCCTTCCACGCAAGTGTCGCACACTTGATGCGTGCAGGGAATTTTGCCACACCCGAAAGTGCCTCAATATCTCCAAGGTCGACTGATTCATCCACTTCTTTTCCTAACATCATATCCGAAAAAATATGAGCGACTTTCACCGCTTCTTCCGCGGTTTTGCCTTTGACCATTTGCGTCATCATGGATGCGGATGCCATGGAAATCGAACAGCCTTCGCCTTCGAATTTCGCCTCTTGGACAATCCCGTCTTCCATTTTCAACGTCAAGTGGATAACATCACCGCATGTCGGATTGTTCATATCGACGGTGATATCACTTTCATCAAGGACGCCTTTATTTCTCGGATTTTTATAATGATCCATGATGACTGAACGATATAACTGATCTAAATTATTAATAGACATCTGCGAAATACTCCTTTGCCATACGGAGTCCATCCACGAGGCGATCTACGTCCTCTGTCGTATTGTAAAGATAGAAGCTGGCGCGTGCCGTAGCTGAAACATCGAGCCATTTCATCAGCGGCTGCGCGCAATGGTGGCCCGCTCTGACGGCAATGCCATTCATATCGAGCACCGTTGCAACGTCATGTGGGTGAACTTCGTCTAAATTGAAAGTGACAAGTCCTGCCCGTTTTTCAGGATCGAGCGGACCATAGATTGTAAGTCCCTCGACTTCTGACATTCGTTCCATTGCGTATCCGGCTAACTCATGCTCATGCTTTTCAATCTGCTCAAGCCCGATTTCCTCAAGAAAATCGATTGCAACCCCAAGGCCGATCGCTCCTGCAATGATAGGTGTCCCGCCTTCAAACTTCCAAGGCAACTCTTTCCATGTAGATTCGTATAAACCGACAAAATCGATCATTTCGCCACCGAACTCGACAGGTTCCATTTTATCGAGCAACTCTTTTTTACCGTAAAGTACACCGATACCAGTCGGCCCACACATCTTATGTCCCGAGAAAGCGAAGAAATCACAGTTAAGCTGTTGTACATCGATTTTCAAATGCGGTGCAGCTTGTGCACCATCCACAACCATTACAGCACCATGTGCGTGTGCAATTTCTGCTATTTCTTTAATCGGA
This sequence comes from Sporosarcina sp. ACRSM, assembly GCF_022346545.1. Taxonomy (GTDB): domain Bacteria; phylum Bacillota; class Bacilli; order Bacillales_A; family Planococcaceae; genus Sporosarcina. The sequence continues at coordinate 55,957 of NZ_JAKRNU010000007.1, forward strand.
TTCATCGTACCGAGAACATTTGATACGTACATGATGGAGACGATTTTCGTTCGGTCCGTAATCACTTCACGAACTTTATCGAGCGACAATGTACCATCTTCTTCAAGATCGATGTATTTTAACACGGCACCTTTTTCTTTCGCAAGTTGTTGCCATGGAATAATGTTCGAATGGTGTTCCATGTAGGTGATGACGATTTCATCGCCTTCACCTACATTTGCACGCCCATAACTTTGCGCAACAGTGTTCAGTGCAGTTGTCGTACCACGCATGAAAATGACTTCTTCTGTCGATTTTGCGTTGATGAAATTACGCACTTTTTCACGTGCACCTTCATACCCTTCCGTCGCGCGGTTCCCCAACGTGTGTACGCCACGGTGGACGTTCGAGTTATCTAAATTGTAATAATTGCTGATTGCTTCAATGACTTGCCGCGGTTTTTGGGATGTCGCGGCACTATCTAGATAAACGAGCGGATGCCCGTTTATTTCCTGGTCCAGGATCGGGAAATGTTTGCGGATCTCTTTATTGAGCATTAGCGCACTTTCCTTTCAATAACCTCCGTCAATTGTTTCTTTACGCCTTCAATCGGCAGCTTGCTGACGACTGGCGCAAGGAAACCATGGATGACGAGACGTTCTGCTTCTTGTTGGGAAATTCCTCGGCTCATCAAATAATACAATTGCAATGGGTCAACACGGCCCACAGATGCTGCGTGTCCAGCAGTTACATCATCCTCGTCGATGAGTAGGATCGGGTTCGCATCTCCGCGAGCCTTTTCACTTAACATGAGAACACGTGACTCTTGAACAGCATTCGATCTTGTCGCCCCTTTGGCAATTCGACCAATTCCATTGAAAATGGAAGATGCGGCTTCTTTCATAACGCCATGCTTCAAGATGAAGCCATCCGTATCCAGTCCCCAATGGACAATTTCAGATGTAAAGTTCTGGCGTTGGCTACCACGTCCGACGACAACTGTTTTCATATCACAAGAAGAATTATCCCCTACAAGATGCGTGATATTTTCAGAAATCGTATCGCTGTCGTTCATCAGGCCGAGTGCCCACTCGATACGGCTATCGCGACCCGTGATGCCACGGCGGTTCACATACGTTGTGAAACCTTCCGCAAGCACATCCACTGCACCGTATACGATTTTTGCATTATCGCCTGTGAATACTTCGGAAACGATATTGACAAGTCCCTTCGCTTCTTCGACTGTAGACAAATAGTTTTCGACATAAGTCACTGAGCTGTTTTTCTCCGCAACGACAATCACATGATTAAATAGAGAAGCCTGTGCATCGTCATGTAAGAAAAGAACTTGAAGCGGCTCTTCCACTACAACGTTTTTCGGAACGTATACGAATACGCCGCCGTTCATAAGCGCTGCATGGAGTGCTGTCAATTTATGCTCATCGACTTTGACGCCATCTGTCATGAAGTATTTTTTCACAAGTTCACTATGCTCACGTGAAGCGGTGAAGATATCTGTGAAAATGACACCTTGCTCTTTCAAGCCCTCGGATAGTGAAAGATATGCCGGTGTATTATTATGTTGTACGTAAATATTTTTCTGTTGGTCGACATCCACTAGCGCACGCGCTGCTTCCGGAAGTTCATCCAATGAAGCGAAAGTTGTGGACTCTACCGCATGGTTCGGGAATTCTGTGAAATTCCATTTATCGATTTTTGTTTTATCTGGTTTTGGCATTGGCAGTTGGTCCAGTTTCGCTAATGCATCCGCGCGGAAATCCGCCATCCAATCTGCTTCATTCACCTTCGCTGAATAGGAGCGGACGTCCTGTTCGGTCAATGCCAGTTTTGTTTCAACCGTCATTCTGAATCGTCCCCCTTTCTTATACTTCCTGCCCGACAGTCTCGTCTTCGATACCGAGCTCTTCTTTGATCCAGTCATATCCTTGTTCTTCAAGTTTCTTCGCCAATTCAGCACCGCCGGATTTGACGACTCTTCCTTGCATCATGACGTGGACATGATCTGGCGTAATGTAGTCAAGGAGACGTTGGTAGTGCGTGATGATCAGGCAGCCGAATCCTTCGCCGCGCATTTCGTTAATCCCTTTGGAAACGACTTTCAATGCGTCGATATCAAGACCAGAGTCGATTTCATCAAGGATTGCAAACTTAGGTTTCAACATCATCAGTTGGAGGATTTCGTTACGTTTTTTCTCCCCGCCCGAGAACCCTTCGTTCAAGTAACGAGTAGCCATATCTTCGTCCATTTCAAGGAATTCCATTTTGCTATCCAGCTCACGGATGAATTTCATCAATGAAATTTCATCGCCCTCTTCACGTTGCGCATTGATGGCAGAACGTAGGAAGTCAGCATTTGTCACACCCGTGATTTCACTTGGATATTGCATCGCAAGGAAAAGACCCGCTTGTGCACGCTCGTCCACTTCCATTTCCAGTACGTCCTCACCGTCAAGCGTCACCGTACCTGCTGTTACTTCATATTTGGGATGCCCCATAATCGCTGACGCGAGAGTTGATTTTCCTGTACCGTTCGGACCCATGATTGCGTGGATCTCATTTGTATTGATCGTCAAATCGACGCCTTTCAATATTTCCTTGCCTTCAATTTCAACGTGAAGGCCTTTGATTTCCAAAGTTGCCATTCCAATACCTCCATATGTTAAAGATGAACGGATATCCATTCTCAATTTAGTATCATTCTAATCTTAACGTATAAAGCATCCCCATGCAAATCATTGAGAACCGTATCGATTGATTAGAATACACTTAAATCAAGACTTTGTTATACCTGCTCTAGTAGATTCGCCGCATTTTCAATTATCTATTCCTGGTTGAGAATTATCTTAAAGAAGCTCCCTTGATTCTTTTCAGATCAACGGAGCTTCAATTTGATTATTTTACTGGAACGATTTCGCCGTTCCACTCTTCAACGATAAAGTCTTGGATTTCTTGTGATTGTAACACTTCTACTAATGTTTTGATTTCTGGTTTGTTTTCATCGCCTTCACGTACAGCGATAATGTTCACGTATGGTGATTCCGAATCTTCCATTGCAATTGCATCTTCAAGTGGATTTAAACCGGCATCGATAGCAAAGTTCGTGTTAATCAGAACGATATCCCCTTCGCCGTTATTGAAAAACTGTGGCAAGATCGCCGGATCGTTTTTCGCGTCAAACTGAAGATTCTTCGGGTTCTCGGCGATGTCTTTCAGTTCAGCTGATGTTTTATCGATTCCTTCAGCCAATTTGATGAGCCCTTTTGCTTCAAGCAACGCTAATACACGTCCATGGTCAGCAACAGAATTACTAATTAGCACAGTCGCACCGTCTGGAAGTTCTTCCAATGATTTGTATTCTTTTGAATAGATACCGATCGGTTCAATATGGATGCCGCCTGCATTGACAAATTTATAGCCGTGGTCTTTGATTTGCAAATCAAGGTAAGGGATATGCTGGAAATAGTTTGCATCAAGATCTTCGCTTTCAAGGTCTTGGTTCGGCAAGATATAGTCTTGGTATTTTTGGATATCCAGTTCAATGCCTTTTTCTTCTAACAATGGTGCCGCTTTTTCAAGAATGATCGCATGCGGCGTGTTGGAAGCACCGACAACTAGCTTTGTTAATTCTCCACCAGTAGCCTCTTCACCGCTACTCCCGTTTGTGCTGTTTTCATTTGTGTCATTTTTCGTCCCACATGCTGCCAGTGCAAGTAAAAGCACTGCCAATAATAACCCAAATAAGATTTTCTTCATCCTATAACTCCCCTTTTCTATATCATTTCTATAGTTAGCAGGCAACGCCTGGTTGACCCTATCTTTTAACGCTTGTCCAACTTCTTCACCGCAAAATCGCCGATGGCCTGAATGATGAAAACGATGACCAAAATGAGGATGGTCGACACTTGCGTCACATCTTCCCGGCTGCGTTGGAAACCTTCCATATAAGCAAGCGTACCGAGTCCGCCCGCTCCGATAATCCCTGCCATCGCTGTATAGCCGACAAGCGCGATAGCTGTCACCGTAATGCCTGAAATAAGTGCAGGCATCGATTCAGGCAATAGCACTTTAAAGATAATCGTTCTCGTTTTGGCTCCCATCGACTTGGCCGCTTCGATTACACCTTTATCGATCTCTTGCAGCGCAATTAATACCATTCGCCCATAAAACGGAGCCGCTCCGATAATGAGTGCCGGCAACGCCCCTTCTGGCCCACGGATTGTACCGACCAACAGTTTCGTAAAGGGAATAAGCAAGATGATTAAAATGATAAACGGAATCGAGCGAAAGATATTGACGAATGCCCCCGTGATGGTATAGATCACCTTATTGGCCCATATTTGACCCGGACTTGCCAAGAACAACACTACCCCAAGCGCAATACCGATGATAAATGTAAAAAATGTTGAGATGGCGGTCATGTAAATCGTTTCGACTGTTGCTTCCCACATAACTTCCCAATCCACGTTCGGAAATAGATTTTCAATCATTGCCGATCACCTCCGTCTGGACATCTTGTTCATGGAGGTAGTGGATTGCCTCGTCAATGAGTGCCGCCTCTCCTACGAGTTGGAGAATGAGCGTACCGTATGCTCCGCCACGAGTATGGGATATATTCCCCTGTACAATATTCACATCTACATCGAACTTCCGGATCAAGCTTGCCAAGACCGGCTGCTCCGTCCGATCGCCGACAAAGACAAGTTTGATGAGCTTTCCAGTTGGAAACTCATCTTTTATATGTTCAATTGCCTGTTTCGCCTCTGCCGATTCTGTCACTTGGGAAACGAATCGCTTCGTAATTGGGGCTTGAGGTGCTTGGAACACATCGAGTACATTCCCAAGTTCCACAACTTTCCCAGCTTCCATGACCGCGACCCGATGGCAGATTTTGCGGATGACATGCATTTCATGGGTAATCAACACAATCGTCAAACCGAGCCGCTCATTGATCCCCGTCAGCAACTCCAAAATGGAGTCCGTCGTTTCGGGGTCAAGCGCTGATGTCGCTTCATCACAGAGCAGAACTTCCGGATCGTTCGCGAGCGCCCTTGCAATGCCGACACGTTGCTTTTGTCCACCTGACAATTCGGATGGATAGGCATCTTCACGGCCACTTAGACCAACCAATTCAATCAGTTCAGCGACTTTCCGTTCCCGGTCCGCTTTTCGAACGCCTGCGATTTCAAGTGGAAAAGCAATATTATCCTTCACTGTCCGCGACCATAATAAGTTGAAATGCTGGAAAATCATGCTCACTTTTTGTCGAGCTTCTCTCAGGTCCTTGCCTTTAATCGCGGAAATCTCCAGTTCGCCAATTTCCACCCGGCCGGAAGTCGGCTTTTCAAGACCGTTCAGCAGGCGGATCAACGTACTTTTCCCTGCCCCACTATAGCCGATAATACCAAAAATTTCGCCATCCGCAATTTCCAGCGATACACCATCGACTGCGGATATGCTATTTGCTCCTACACCGTATTGTTTATCAATATCCGTTAAACGGATCATTCCTTTCACCTCAACACTTGAAAAGCAGAAGTGGCCTGCATTAGATGCTCGCCCCACTACAGCTAGACATTAATAATTAAGTAAAGCGCAGGGCGCCTGTATAAAAAAAAACCTTCCTGCAGACGGGCAGAAAGGTATTACGTTAGTTGTCATCAACGTTCATCCGATCTCTCATCTGTCAAAGCGATTGCTTTGCGTGATTTGGCACCATTTCACTTTCGTGACGGTTGCCGGGCTTCATAGGGCACTGTCCCTCCACCACTCTTAATAAGAGCTACTTATTCAACTATATGTTCAGACGTATATTATCATGTTCGACAAGCTCTGTCAACTCAATTTTTCAAGGAGGTACGGGACAGAATGAAATGCATAGATCTTATGCTGTATTTTGCCTTCCTTTTGGATCAGCAGACAAGGAACGCTTTCAATTTCATACTCAACCGCCACTTCCTGCACGTAGTTCAAATCTGCCTTCCCCATATGTAAATCCGGCTTCATAGCGGCAATGACATCCAACATTTTGGAGGCAACTGCACAAGTTCCACACATCGGTGTATATAAATAATAGACGGCTTCAGGTAACTCTTCTAATGCCTGTTTCCATTGTTTATGTGTCCATGTTTCCATAATCGATAACTCATCCTTCAAATAAGAAATTCGGGGTGTATTTCAAAATCTGCACCAAGCAAGATGGAGGCAAGCACTTTGTACGGGGTTGTTTCCACTTCCCGATAAACCTTTTCCGTGTACAAATGAATGGCGTCGGGATAATCCCTTTTAAATAAAACACGTATCTTGTCACCATCTTCATCCGCATCGACAAAGACAAATAATTCCTGTTCCTCAAAAGGAGCAAGCATCTCTTCAAGGCGATAGGGACTAATCGTCCCATTCGTGCAAATGATTGTGACAGGCTCTGCAAGAATTCGGGCAAGCCGTTTCCTGTCCGAACCACCCTCTACGATAATCACTTTCTCCCCCATCCCAATGCCTCCCCTGCGAATTACTTTTTTGAGCAAAGATTCAAAAAACGCCGGCATTATACCAGCGTCTCGTTTGAATTATTCTCCAACTGTCATTTTGTCATACTCTTCAGCAGACATTAACGTATCTAATTCTGCAGCATCCGTTGGCTCAACAACGATCATCCATGCATTTTCATAAGGTGATTCGTTGACAAACTCAGGGTTGTCCTCAAGCTCTTCGTTCACCTCAAGTACTTTACCGCTGATTGGCGCGTAAAGCTCCGATACTGTTTTAACGGATTCAACACTTCCGAACGGCTCGTTCAATTTCACTTCATCGCCAACTTGTGGTAGTTCGACAAAAACGATATCCCCAAGTTCAGATTGTGCGAAATGTGTAATACCGATACGGTAGTTCCCGCTTTCTTCTTTTACCCATTCATGCTCTTCAGAATAGCGTAGGTCCTTTGGTGTGCTCATACCTTAACCCCTCCAAATAAATAGTTTCATACCCTTCAATTTTGGCATATTTCATGACCAATGACAAGATTGGATTCAATTTGCCCAAACGGTGTCGAATTCTTCTTCTTTGAAACCGACTGTCACCTTGCCGCGCCCGAATACAATCGGTCTTTTGATCAACATACCGTCCGATGCCAACAAGCCGATTTTCTCTTCATCTGTCATGTTCGGCAAGCGATCTTTCAAGTTTAATTCCCGATATTTTTTACCCGAGACGTTAAAAAACTTTTTAATGTCTAATGAGGACGCCGCAATCATTTCTTGCAATTCTTTTTCAGTCGGCGGATTTTCTGCAATATTCACCTCTTGAAAATCCAATCCATTCATTTCAAGCCATTTTTTCGCTTTTCGACATGTCCCACATTTCGGGTAGCCATAATATGTAATACTCATCTCGCTCAACACCTCCGTTTTCGCCATTATAGCAGAAAAACCATCCGAAGACCTCAAGGTATCGGATGGAAAGGTTTGCAAGAATCGTTTATTTCTTAAACCAGATATTTCTCGGCATCAATCAGCTTGACAGATGCTTCACGTTTTTTTGCGATGATATTATGAGGGGTGGAACGGGTCAATTTCCGCAAGGCGGAGAGCATCATGCGAAGATTGTCGCCCTCTGTTGCGGCAAGGAGTGTTTCTTTCGCGTCTTTTTCAATCTCCTGAAATGCTTCTTGGCAAAAAATTTGTGTATATAAAATCTTCTGCTGTTCTTTCTCTTCCCCGTTGCGAATAATCGCTTTTGCTGTTCGCAACAAAGCGGATTCCATTGCGAAAATGTTATTGGCGATATCCGCGATATTGACTAGTACTTCTTGTTCCGCTTCTAGTTTCGCCCCAAAACGCTGTGCGGCGATTCCTGCTACAAGCAAACCGATTTTCTTGGCATTTTGGACGAGTGATTTTTCTTGTGCAAGTGCTTCCTCACCGATTTCCTCTGGCATCATCGTGAGCAGTTCCGCTTGTAATGCTTGCGCCTGTTGCAAGAGTGGCAATTCACCTTTCAGCGCCTTTTTCAAGAAAGTCCCGGGAATGATCAGGCGATTGATTTCATTTGTCCCTTCAAAAATTCGGTTAATCCGGGAGTCCCGATACATGCGCTCCACTTCATATTCCTGCATGAAACCATATCCGCCATGTAATTGGACAGCTTCATCAACGATATAATCGAGCACTTCGGATCCGACGACTTTATTGATGGAACATTCAATTGCATATTCAGCGACGGCTGCCGCGACGGCTTTCCCATCTTTTTGCTCTTCAGCGCTCAATCGACTTTGCCGCTCCTCAAAATAACCGACCGTTCGGTAAATCAAACTTTCCGTCGCATACAACTTGGCTGCCATCGTGGCCAATTTTTCTTTCGTTAAATTAAAAGAGGAGATCGGTGTTTTAAACTGCTGGCGTTGATTGGTATAAGTAATGGCCAATTCAAGCGCACGTTTAGAACCGCCGATTGTTCCGGCTCCCAATTTATAACGTCCGATATTTAAAATATTGAACGCTATGATATGTCCCCGGCCGATTTCGCCTAAAAGGTTCTCAACCGGCACTTGCGCATCCTGTAAGATGAGCGTCCGTGTAGAGGAAGATTTGATCCCCATTTTTTTCTCTTCAGCGCCGACCGAGACGCCTGGGAATTCTTTCTCTACAATGAAAGCCGTGAATTTCTCCCCATCGATTTTTGCATAGACAATAAAGACATCCGCAAAACCGGCATTTGTAATCCACTGCTTTTCTCCATTTAAGATATAGTGTGTTCCTTCAGCATTTAACTTCGCGGTCGTTTTTGCACCTAAAGCGTCTGAACCGGATCCCGGCTCCGTCAAGGCGTATGCAGAAATTTTGTTGCCGGCAACAGAATTCGGTAAATACTTTTGTTTTTGCGCTTCATTGCCAAAAAGGACGATCGGTAACGTACCAATGCCAACGTGCCCGCCGTGAGTAATCGAAAATCCTCCGGCTACGGACATTTTTTCCCCAATCAATGCAGATGAGATCTTATCCAGGCCAAGGCCGCCGTATTCTTCAGGTACGTCTGCACCGAGAAGACCTAGATCCCCTGCTGTTTTAAGCAATCTTAACGAGTTTTCGAATTCATGGTTTTCGAGTTTTTCCACGACAGGGAGCACTTCGTTTTTCACATAGTCTTCCGTTGTCTTCGCAATCATTTTATGTTCATCGGTAAAGTCCTCTGGCGTAAATACCCGATCTGCCGCAATCTCTTCGATTAAGAAGGCACCGCCTTTGATCAGTTCATCGGTATGCAATTCAGTCATTGGAATTCCTCCCTCTTTCTTTGTCTAGACTCCAGGCTTCAGATGCTCGGAGGCTCACAGGATGTGAGTCAGGCAGCCGTTGCCAATCAAACAGCGCAGGGTTTGATTTGCCGTATTTCTGCGTTCTTTGCGGAAATTAAGGCACTTTCAGGACGCGGCGCACTTAGACTGCCTTCCTTTTATAGCATTTCAAATACGCCGGCTGCGCCCATTCCGCCGCCGATGCACATCGTGACGACACCGAATTGTTTCCCTTGGCGTTTCAATTCGTTCAGTAGGCGGATCGTTAAAATCGTGCCGGTCGCACCGAGTGGATGGCCAAGCGCGATTGCTCCCCCATTGACATTCACTTTGTCCAGATCCAACTCTAAATGGCGGATGACTTGCAATGATTGAGACGCGAATGCTTCATTTAATTCCCATAAATCGATATCGTCGATGGAAAGCCCTGCTATTTTCAATGCTTTCGGCACAGCTTCGATCGGTCCGATCCCCATCACTTCAGGCGGCACGCCTCCTACTGCAAATGCACGGAATTTCGCAATCGGTTTCAAACCTTGCGCTTCTGCCACTTCACGGTCCATCACAAGAACAGTCCCTGCGCCATCAGATGTTTGCGATGCATTGCCAGCCGTCACCGAACCGGTAACTGAAAATGCCGGCCGCAATTTTGCTAGCCCTTCCATACTCGTTCCATGACGGACGCCTTCGTCCATTTCGAATGTGAATGTCTGTTCACCATATTTGCCATTTTCATCGACAAAACGTTTGACGACTTCGACGGGGACAACTTCATCCTTGAATTTTCCCGCTACGATGGCCGCTCCCGCCCGCTCATGCGAACGGACAGCAAAGGCATCCTGGTCCTCACGGCTGACACCGTATTTCACCGCCACTTGTTCAGCGGTATGGCCCATTCCCATATAATATTGAGGCGCCGTTTCCGCTAATTGGATGTTCGGACGGATTGTATTACCCATCATTGGCACCATGCTCATCGACTCGACGCCCCCTGCAAGGATTGCTTGGGAATGCCCGATCATAATCCGTTCGGCGGCGTAGGCGATCGATTGCAAGCCCGACGAACAGAAACGGTTGATAGTAATGGCCGGTGTCGTGTCCGGTAATCCGGCAAGTGCACCGATATTCCGTGCAACGTTCATACCCTGCTCCGCTTCAGGCATGGCACAGCCGATGATCAGATCATCGATGGGACCATCATAGCCGCCCGCCCGCTTCAATGTTTCCTTTATGGTCAATGCGCCTAAATCATCCGGACGGACGGTCACCAAAGACCCTTTCCCCGCTTTTCCGACCGGCGTCCGTGCGCCGGCGACAAGTACTGCTTCTCGCATCCCTATTCCTCCTTTTGCTTTATCGATCAGTTACGCAACGGTTTTCCTTTTAACAGCATGTGCTGCATCCGCTGTTGGGACTTCGATTCTGCAATCAGGCTTAAGAAAGCTTCGCGCTCCAAATCGAGCATATATTGTTCGTCAACGAGCGTTCCATATGGCACTTTACCGCCTGCCAACACGAACGCCAATTTCTTAGCAATTTTTAAATCATGCTCGCTGATGAAGCCGGAAAGGAACATCCCTTCCGCACCGAGCAGCATCGTTGCATAGCCCGAATCGCCGGTAACTGGTATTTTTTCTTTTTTCGGTGCTGTATAACCATTTTCATAGAGTGCGAGCGCGGCTTGTTTCGCATCATAGAGTAAATGATCGGCATTGACACTGATCCCATCCGCAAAGTCGAGATAGTTAAGGTCGCGTGCCTCTTCCGCAGAAGTGGACACTTTTGCCATGGCAATCGTTTCGAACACCTTGTTCGCCACATATTGATAATCGACATGGACCCCGTTCGGCAAGCCTTTTAAATGCCTCGCATACAGATTGACGTTGCCACCGCCCCCCGGGATGAGCCCGACCCCTGTTTCCACAAGTCCGATATACGTTTCCATCGATGCTTGAATATGCGCCGCCGGCAGACAGACTTCTGCTCCTCCGCCAAGCGTCATTGCAAACGGTGCAGCAACGACCGGTTTCTTGGAATACTTGATTTTCATCATGGCCTTCTGAAACGTGCGAATGACAAAATCAAGTTCAAAGAGATTATCGTCTTGTGCCTCCATCAAAATGAGACCCAAATTGGCACCTACGCAGAAGTTTTTCCCTTGGTTGCCGATGACCAGGCCTTTGTAATGCTGCTCGACTTCCTCGACAGCGAAGTTGATCATCTGCAAAATGTCCAATCCGATCGCATTTGATTGGGAATGGAATTCAAGTAATGCGATGCCGTCTCCCATATCGATCAGGCTAGCTCCTGTATTTTTCTTAATGGTGCCATGTTTCTTTTTATACCGTTTTAAATCGATCACTTTTTCATTAACCGGGGCTTTCTTGTAGGCTTCCCCATCAAAGAAATAAAGTTCCCCGTCTTCTTCCTTATAAAAAGTTTCATAGCCTTTCCCCAGCAATTGCTGCACAAATAGAGGGATTGCCGCCCCTTCCTTTTTCATCTTCTCCACCGATTGTGCGACACCGATCGCATCCCAAATTTCAAACGGTCCTTGTTGCCAGCCGAAGCCCCATTTCATCGCTCGGTCAATGGCGACGATATCATCCGCAATTTCACCGTTCAATTGTGCAGAATAGCGCAATGTCGGCGAGAGGATATGCCAAAGGAGTTCACCCGTCCGATCCTCTGCATAGACAAGCGTTTTCACTTTGTTGGAAAGCCCTTTTTGTTGCTTTGCCATTTCAATGGAAGGCGTTTGCAATTTTTTCGCCGGCTCATAGTCAAAGGTCTCCGGATTCAATTCAAGAATTTCCTTGCCTTTTTTCACATAGAATCCTTGCTTCGCTTTCGCACCGATCCAGCCATTCTCCACCATTTTCTGCATGAAAGCTGGCGGGACGAATACTTGCTGCTCTTCCCCTTCCGTTTGGTCATACACATTTTTTGCAACATGCATGAATGTATCGAGCCCGACGACGTCAAGTGTCCGGAAAGTCGCCGATTTCGGTCTGCCAATCAGCGTCCCCGTCACTGAATCGACTTCACCGATCGAATACCCCCGCTTTGTCATTTCACGAAGCGTGACAAGAAGACCGTATGTGCCGATTCGATTGGCGATGAAGTTCGGTGTATCTTTCGCGATGACAACGCCTTTACCAAGTCGATCCTCCCCGAACTTCTTCATAAACTCGACCACTTCCAGAGCCGTCGTACTGGCTGGAATGACCTCAAGCAACTTCAAATAACGTGGAGGATTGAAAAAATGGGTGCCCAGGAAATGTTTTTGAAAATCTTCCGAACGCCCTTCCGCCATCGCTTCGATGCTAATGCCGGATGTATTGGAGCTGATGATCGTTCCCGGGTTACGCACCGCATCGATCTTTTCATAGAGCACTTTTTTAGCATCAAGATTTTCAATAATGACTTCGATAATCCAGTCCACTTCTTTCAACTTCTCCAAATCATCCTCAAAGTTCCCTGCTTCAATCAGCTTCAAATTATTTTTGCACGTGAGCGGAGCGGGCTTTTGCTTGAGTAGCTTCTGCAATGCTCCTGTCGCCATTTTGTTTCGCACTTGTACACTTTCTAACGTCAGTCCTTTGGCCGCTTCTTCATCCGTCAATTTTTCAGGGACGATATCCAAAAGCAATACAGGAATCCCAATGTCGGCAAGATGCGCCGCGATACCTGAACCCATGACACCAGATCCTAAAACTGCCGCTTTTTTAATTTGATAAGTCACAAGTGAAGCCTCCCTTTGACCCTTGAATGAATGGTCATTCATTTTTCAAACAAAAAAATTTAGAAACATTCTCTATTATTCTAAGTGTAATCCATTGTGTATGTTTTCGCAATATTATAATCTCTGTTTTTCTCATCTTCTCTTACCAGAGCGTTTTACTACCCGGCTGGAACAAAAACATTGTACACTGACCTTATGAAGGAGGGGGATTAATAATGAAATCAATTACAACTGCAGAACAATTCAACGAAGTCATCTCAGGCGACTCCAAAGCACTCGTCAAATTCCAGGCGGGATGGTGTCCGGATTGCACGCGAATGGATATGTTCATCGATCCGATCGTTGAAAAATATGATATGTACACATGGTATGATGTCGATCGCGATGTGCTACCCGAAATCGCAGAAAAATATGACGTCATGGGCATTCCTAGCCTATTGATTTTCCAAAATGGTGAAAAGAAAGCGCATTTGCATAGTGCCAACGCAAAATCACCGGAACAAGTCACAGATTTCCTGGATAACGTAGAAAAGTAAATAAACGAAGTAGCCGTCAATCCTTCCATTCGTAAGGATTGACGGCTACTTCTTAATAAAAGGAACAACTGTTCACATATGCGATGCATCTCAGATAAGTCATTATTCTTGATTCCAAATAACAAGCTTCATTTCTGTCATTTCTTCTATTGTATATCTTAAGCCCTCACGCGAATTACCACTTTCTTTCACGCCGCCATAAGGCATTTGGTCAACGCGATACGTTGGGATGTCGTTTATGAGAACACCGCCGACATGAAGTTTTTTAGACGCATGCATAGCTGTAGCAATATCATTTGTGAAAATACCTGCTTGTAGCCCATATCTGGAATCGTTAATTGCAGTAATCCCTTCATCTACCGACTGAATCGCATTAATAGAGACGATTGGCGCAAAGACTTCCTGGCAAGATACTTTTAAATGGGGTGCAACATCGAAAAGAACCGTTGGCAACAGCAAGTCGTTTTCGATCCTACCGCCTGTCACGAGTTGGACATCCGCCTCCACTGCTTCATCAATCCACGCCTTCGCACGATCCTGTTCTTTTCTTGAAATCAGCGCAGATATATCTGTTTTTTCGTCTAACGGATCACCTAATACGAGTTTCTCAGTCGCTTCTTTAAACTTAGCAGTAAACGCTTCTACGAGATTCTCATGCACATAAATTCGCTGAAGTGAAATACAAACTTGTCCTTGGTTTGAAAATGCTCCAACAACACATTTCGGAACGATTTTATCAAGGTCAACACCATCGTCGATAATCACACCCGCATTCGAGCCAAGCTCCAACGCTACTCTTTTTAAGCCTGCTTTGTTGCGAATGCCAATACCGACTTCAGGACTTCCAGTAAATGTTACCATACTTACTTTGTCACTCGTTACGAGGCGATCGCCAACTTTGCGGCCGCTTCCCGTCACAACATTTAAAGCTCCCTTTGGCAATCCTGCTTGCTCTAATAATTCTGCAAGGAAAAAGGCTGATAAAGGTGTTTGGGATGCTGGCTTTAAAACCACCGGATTCCCTACTGCAATTGCAGGTCCGATCTTGTGCGCCACTAAATTCATAGGGAAGTTAAACGGCGTAATGGCCGCAATAACACCAATTGGCTCCCTTACTGTATAGGCAAGACGATTGGCACCGTTTTTCGCTGCATCTAAAGGAATCATTTCGCCGTGGATGCGCTTCGCTTCTTCCGCTGCAAATTTATACGTTTCGATCGTGCGGTCCACTTCACCTAACGCAAACTTCAAAGGCTTTGACGATTCCAAAGAGATGATTTGAGCCGCGCGCATTCGATTTTCTTTGAAAAGAACAACGAGCTTTTCAAGAATTTCCGCTTTTTCATAAGCCGTTAAATTAGCCATCGCTTCTCGTGTCGCATAAGCTGCATCAATGGCAGAATCTACTTGTCCGTCAGATGCTTGTGGAATTTCCGCTATTTTCTCCTGTGAATACGGTGAAAATAACTCCGCATATTGCTCTGCATCGACCCACTCTCCGTTTATATACAACTTTTCCTTCATTGTTATCCCCCTTAGTTATCTCCCTAATACTCCGCCATCGACAGGTATTAACGTCCCAGTCACATAGTCCGAAGCTGGTGCAGCTAAAAATAACGCAACACCCGCAACATCTTCAGGCGTGCCCCAGCGCTTTGCCGGGATTCTCGCTTCTACTTGCGGTGCGCGAACGGGATCATTCATTAAGTCGGTATTCATCGTTGTTAGCATATAGCCCGGCGCAATCGCATTCACTTGGATGCCGTATGCCGCCCATTCATTGGATAATGACTTTGTCAATTGAAGGATGGCGCCTTTACTCGTTGAATAGGCGACCGCGTTATAACCGCCGAGTACCGAAAGAATGGATCCCATATTAATGATTTTCCCAGACCCTTGTTTTTTCATTTCCGCTGCCGCGAGCCGAGATAGTTCAAAGACTGCCGTGACGTTTAGACCGAGGATGCGATGCCATGTTTCGAGCGATACGTCAAAAGCAGGTTCTCTTTTGATCAAACCGGCACTGTTAATTAAAATATCGACCTTCCCTTCAAGCTTCTCTAACGCTTCTTGAAAAGATTGCTGCAAGCTGTCCATGTCTAACAGATTCCCTTTTACGCCATGTACTTTAGCGGCTTTTTCGTTAAATTTAGCTGCCAACGATTCCACATTGTCTGAAATGTCGATGACCGCAACTTCTACCCCAGCTTGATGAAAAGCTTCTACCATTGAAAATCCTAGACCTTGTGCACCGCCCGTAATAATCGCCTTTTTTCCACGTAAATTAAACATACTTCCACCCTCTTCTTAAGAATGAATCCCTTTTCCGATTAATGCATTCGCCGATTCCATAAGCACTTCAGATAATGCTGGATGCGGCTGAACCATTTGGGCAAGCTCATCCACTGTCCCTTCTAGATAAAGGTAAGCGGAAGATTGGCTAATCATTTCCGTCACATGCGCACCGACCATTACAACCCCTAAAATTTCACCGTATTTCTCATCGATGAAAACTTTGGAGAACCCTTCTGTTTCCCCCATTGCCAATGCTTTTCCATTGCCAGCAAAGGAATATTGGTGCGCTTTATAGACAATGCCCTTTTGCTTTAATTCTACTTCGCTCATACCGACGCTTGCAACCTGTGGATTTGTATAAATGCAGCGCGGTATCACCGTATAATCCATTCGCTTTTGCTTGATATCCAAATTAGCAACTGACGTTAATCCTTCAGCACTCGCCACATGTGCTAGCTGTAAGCCGCCAATGACATCCCCAACTGCAAAAACACCTTGAACGCTCGTCTCCAAATAATCATCAACCTCGATATGTGGACCGTTCATCTTCAAATTTAGTTCAGCGCCAGCTGATACGTTAGGTTTTCTTCCTACCGCCAGAAGAATATCATCAACAACGAGCGTCTCTTCTGTTCCATTGTCGGTTATAATGCTCACCGATTTCCCGGCTTCATTTTCCGCAATGGCTGCTACTTGGTGCTTCGTCAATACTTGAATGCCTTTTTTCTTCAAGTTCGAAAGCAATGCCTTCGACGCGTCCTCATCCTCTGTTGGAATGATCCGGTCTCCAAGCTCCACGATGGTAACCTTCGTTTGCAAACTCGCAAAAATATTGGCGAATTCGACACCGATGACGCCGCCGCCGACAATGACGATCGACTGCGGTATTTTTTCGATATCGAAGATCGTATCGGTTGTATGATAGTTCACTTCATCGATTCCCGGAATCGGCGGCACAACCGGTTGGCTTCCTGTCGCAATAATGATTTTTTCGCCTTGAATTTTTTGAGACTGTTCTTTTGCCTGAACAGAAACGGTTTTATCGGAATGGATTGTGCCGTATCCATTGTAAACATCAATTTGCCCTTTTTTTAATAAAAATTGAATCCCGGTTCTTAACGTCTCAATGACTTGATCTTTCCGCGCAAGCATTTCTTTCAATGAAAAAGTCAATTCGCCCGTATGAATGCCCCAGCTTTTCGCCTTTTCAATACTTTCAATGACTTCTGCATGCTTTAACAATGTTTTGGAAGGAATACAGCCGCGATTTAAACAGGTTCCGCCTAAATGATCTGCCTCAACAAGCGCTGTTTTCTTCCCGTTTTTTGCAGCTCTTAGCGCAGCAACATAGCCGCCTGGACCGCCACCGATAATAATTACATCATAGACCAACTTTGTTCACCACCTTATATCATTAATGTTAACGGATTTTCGAGTGCATCTTTTAGTGCTGTTAAAAATGCTGCCGCAGGAGCCCCGTCAATAATGCGATGATCGAATGATAAACTCAAAGTCATCATGGAACGGATCACCATTTCATCATTTACAACAACTGGCTTTTTCTGAATACGCCCAACGCCTAAAATTGCTGCGTTCGGCAAGTTGATAATTGGTGTAAAGCCGTCGATTGCGTACATGCCTAAGTTGCTAATCGTAAAGGTACTGCCTTGCATATCATCTGGAGCAAGCTTTCCTTCGCGCGCTTGCTTCCCTATTTTCTTCGATTCCGCCGTAAGCTCCGCAAGACCTTTCTGATCCACATTTCGAAGCACTGGAACGACTAATCCGTCAGGAACAGCTACTGCCATTCCTACGTTAATGTCTGAATGGAAAACAATTTCATTGCCTTCTAAAGAAACGTTCATATTTGGATGTTGCTTTAACGTAAAGGCAGTCGCCTTTATAATAATCTCATTAAATGAAATGCGCTGTCCTTCGATTTTTTCGATGACTGGTAGCAAATCTTGACGCAGCGATACACAATTCGTCATGTCAATCTCAGAGTAAAGCGTGACATGCGGTGCTGTATAAGCGCTCTCCGCCATTCGATCTGCGATGACTTTCCGCATGCCTCTAAATGGCACACGTTTATTTTCGACTTCAGGCGTTTGCCCGCTGTCTGTAGGCGGAATGATCACATCTTGCTTCATCACTTTGCCGCGCACACCTGTCCCATCGATTTGCTTATAATCCATTCCTTGATCATCCGCAATTTTCTTCGCCAGCGGGGTAATTCTTTTCGCATTCTGCGCTAAGAAGCTTTCAACGTCCACCTTATGAATACGCCCCTTCGAACCTGAGCCGACCACTTCTTGTAAATTAACTCGATTTTCTTCTGCCAACTTTCTAGCCGCAGGCGTTCTTCGAATTTTATCGCCCGCTTGTGCAGATGTTACCGGCGCTGCTTCAACGGTTGTCTCTTGCTGTTGATCAACAGACTCACTTCCCGTAGGCGATGTTACTGCTAACCCATCAAGCGATTCACCCTCTTCGCCCATGTAAGCGATGACTTCATGTACTTTCACCGTATTTCCTGCGTCATGAACGGTCTTTAATAAAACGCCTGTCGTTTCTGCTTCAATTTCTATAACAATTTTATCTGTTTGGATTTCCGCGATCGGATCTCCTTCTTCTACTACTTCTCCAACCGGAACGAGCCAAGAAACAATCGTTCCCTCTTCCATCGTTGCCCCTAGCTTCGGCATGACAACTTCTGTAGCCATGTCTGCGCACCTCCTTACTTATTCATGAGTTTTCTGCATTCCACCACAATGTCATCCACTTGCGGCACTGCTGCTTTTTCTAATGTCGGGTTGTAAGGGATCGGCGTTGCAAGGCCGCCTAACCTGCGAATCGGTGCATCTAAATAATCAAAGACATCACTTTCCGCGATCATACTTGCAATTTCTGCCCCGTACCCCCCGCGTTTTACCGCTTCATAAACAACCAATACACGGCTTGTTTTCTTCACAGAGTTTAAGATTGTTTCTGTATCCAAAGGTACTAACGTACGCGGGTCAATGACTTCGACTTCAATACCTTCCTTTGCAAGAATTTCAGCTGCTTCTAGAGCACGATTCACCATAATGGCCGTCGCGACGATGGTAATATGAGAACCCTCTCTCTTAATGTCCGCTTGACCTAATGGGATTTCGTAATCCTCCGCCGGCACTTCACCTTTCGTGTTGTACAGCAATTTATGCTCGTAGAATAATACTGGATTATTATCCCGAATCGCCGCTTTCATCAATCCTTTGGCATCATAGGCGTTGGAAGGCTGAACGACTTTCAAACCTGGCACATGCGCCATCCATGCTTCCAAGCTTTGCGAGTGCTGCGCTGCAAATCCTGCACCAGAGCCACCCGGAAGTCTAACAACAACCGGAACGCTCGTTTTCCCACCAAACATATAACGCATTTTCGCCGCTTGGTTGACAATATTATCCATCGCAATCATGACAAAGTCGGAAAACTGAATTTCTAAAATCGGTCTCATGCCTGTCATTGCAGCACCGACCGCGCAGCCGCTAATCGCCGCCTCAGAAATCGGTGTATTGCGCACACGTTCTGGTCCAAACTCTTCAATCATGCCGTTTGTTAAACCGAATGCACCTCCATAAACGCCAATGTCTTCTCCCATAATGAAAACGTCTTCATCTCTTCTCATCTCTTCACTCATCGATTCACGAATCGCTTCTAAATAAGTTAGTTCTCTCATGTCATTCATCACCTTTCCTTAAGCAAAAATGTCTTTCATCAATGTCTCTAAATCTGGTTCTTTGCTGTTTTCTGCAAACTCGACCGCTTCATCCATTTCGTTAGCTACTTGTTGCTCCATGTCGCTAAATTCGTCCCCTGTCAACACGCCCGCTTTAAGTAATTGCTCTTTGAACAAGGCAATCGGATCGCGCATTTTTCGCCACTCTTTTTCTTCTTCGCGTGTGCGATACTTTCTCGCATCACTTCGGGAATGCCCTCTCCAGCGATACGTATGTGCTTCGATTAATGTTGGCCCTTCGCCAGTTCTTGCACGTTCAACGGCTTTTTGTGTCGCCTCTGCAACAGCCAGTACATCATTTCCATCTACAATGACGCCTGGGATGCCATAAGCTGCACCACGATCCGCAATATTTTCAACTCTTGTCATTTCCTTGATCGATGCGGACATTCCATACAAGTTGTTTTCGCAGAAAAAGACAACTGGTAAATCCCAAACCGCCGCTAAGTTTAACGCCTCGTGAAAGGCACCCTCATTGCTTGCGCCATCACCAAAGAAACAAACGACAACGTAGCCTAATTTTTTCATTTTTGACGTTAATGCCGCACCAACGCCAAGTGGTAAACCAGCCGCCACAATTCCGTTTGCTCCAAGGTTCCCGACATCTAAATCCGCAATATGCATGGAGCCGCCTTTTCCTTTACAATAGCCCGTTTCTTTCCCTAATAACTCCGCCATCATCCCTTTCACTTTTGTTCCTTTCGCGATGCTATGTCCGTGTCCACGGTGATTGCTCGTAATTTTATCTTCTATCGTTAAGGGCACACACGCACCTACAGCTGTCGCTTCTTGCCCAATGCATAAATGCATCGTTCCATGAATTTTTCCTTGTTGAAATAACTTTTCCACCATTTCTTCAAAACTTCTAATAACCATCATGTCATACAACATTGTCTTTAATTGTTCTGATGTATGAGAAGTTTCTTTTAACAAGTTTGTCATCTCGTTACCTCCTATTTTTCATCAAAATCTCTTGTCGCTATTTATATTGCAAGTTTCATGCCAAAGTATTCCTCTGCAGTTTTCAGCCTTTTCCCATGTTAAATGATGTATAATTAAGAAAAATCGATGCAAAATTTCATCAAAAAAAGAAAAATGATGCAAGGAGGAACATATGAAT
This sequence comes from Sporosarcina sp. ACRSM, assembly GCF_022346545.1. Classification (GTDB taxonomy): domain Bacteria; phylum Bacillota; class Bacilli; order Bacillales_A; family Planococcaceae; genus Sporosarcina. The sequence goes on from NZ_JAKRNU010000007.1 coordinate 76,720, forward strand.
ACGTTTTTAACAAAAATTAATAGCGTCGGCGTTCTAGTCATCGATCTCCAAGGCCGGCTTCTCTATTCCAATGCGCTTGCAAAAAAATACAACTACTATATTGATGCAATCACCGAAGCCGCACTGAGCGGTGCAAGCACTTTCAGCTTGTTCCATTATCCTGCCGAAATCGAAAGTTTTCAGGACAACGGACAAATGATTGTGCTCATCAGCCCAACAAACGAAATGGTTCGTTTAAAAAAAGAAACGGACGCCTTGCAAAGCGTCCGCAACGAACTCAACGAAGTGATCAATTCATCATTTGACGGCATCGTCATTAGTGACAAAGACGGGATTATCATTCACCAGAACCCTTCGTACGAACAAATTACAGGATTGTCCGCAAAAGACTGTATTGGCCGCAGTCTCAAAGAATTGGAAGAGGAACATATTATCGACACATCTGCTTCCTTGCGAGCACTCGAAGAAAAGAAAGAAGTAACGATTATTCAAAAGATCAGTACAGGTGCAACTGTTCTCGTTTCTGCTGCCCCGATCCGAAATAAAAATGGGGAAATCGAAAAAATCGTGAACAACGTCCGAGATTTAACTCAATTGAATACCCTCGAATCGGAAATTAAGCTACTTGAACAGCAAAACCAGCAAATCCATCAAGAACTCGAATTTCTAAAGGAACAAAACGATCCGCGACTTTCCATTATTGCTCATTCCGATGCGATGAAAGATGTATTAGAACGAGCGATCCGCGTATCACAAATCGACTCCGGCGTACTCATCCATGGGGCTTCCGGGGTTGGAAAAGAGAAAATTGTGGAGCTGATTCATCAGCGCAGCTTAAGAAAAGAGTATCCTTTAATTAAAATAAATTGCGGCGCCCTGCCCGAATCGTTATTGGAATCCGAACTTTTCGGCTATGAATCCGGCTCGTTCACAGGTGCCAATCAAAAAGGAAAAGCCGGCTTGTTTGAAGCAGCCCATCGGGGGACGATCTTTTTAGATGAAATCGGTGAAATGCCGCTCCAATTACAGGTGAAGCTGCTTCGCGTACTGCAGGAGCATGAAATTACGCGAATTGGTGGAACAAAACCAACACCCGTAGATATCCGAGTCGTAGCAGCAACGCATCGCAACTTACCGGAAATGATCCAGCAAGGCACCTTCCGTGAGGATTTGTACTATCGATTAAACATCATCCCTATTTCCATTCCGGCCTTAAAAGATCGAAAAGAGGATGTCATTCCGCTTATCTATCATTTCCTGAATGGCATTAACCATAAATACGGACTGAACCGGTCATTTACAAACGATGCTTTAAATGCTTTTACAAATTACGATTGGCCTGGCAATGTGCGTGAGCTGCAAAACTTCGTAGAACGAATTACCTTAATGAGCAGCAATTCAGAGGTAGGCATGACAGATTTGCAGAAAGAGCTGCAATTTACGAATGGTCTACAATTGGATACCGCACCAACCGCCAACTCCGCTTTAAACGGTGCAGAAACAATGCCTTTACGGGAGCAATTAGAGGCTTTTGAAGCCGAGTTGATTAAAGAAGCACTAAATCATTATCCGAGCATCCGACAAGCCGCGATTGCCTTGAAAGTCGACCAATCGACGCTAGTGAGAAAGATTCAGAAATACGAAATTGAGAAATGAACAGTTGGAAATGCTGACCATAGAGCAGTTGGTCCCTCGATCAAAATTGGAGCCAATTAACAAAAGGGTTGGAAATCAAATCGATTTCCAACCCTTTTCGCTATACTCTGAAGCAATGTTTGTTTTATTATTATTTTCCTAAGAGATTTGGCAGAAATAATGTAATGGACGGCACATACGTGACGATGAGTAACACGATGAGCAACGCCCCGAAAATAGGTGCAACGTATTTGAATGTTTTCTCAAACTGAACGTTCGCGATGTTACTGCCGATAAATAAGTTAATGCCAAGCGGTGGTGTAATAAGCCCCAAGCTTAAATTGAGACAGATAATCATACCGAAATGGATTGGATCGATACCAAGCGGTAAAACAATTGGCAATAATAACGGAACAAAAATCAGGACCGCCGCGACCGTTTCCATAAACATCCCAACAATCAGTAGGAAAATATTAATTAACAGTAAAATAATCCATGGGTTTGTCGTCATTCCCGCAATAGTGTCCGCCAAAAATTGTGGAACTCTTTCAATTGAAAGGACTTGTCCAAAAAATGATGCCGCACTAACGAAAATTAATATGGAACCTGATGTATGTGCAGATTTCAAAAAGATTCCAACGAAGTCGTTCAAGCCAATTTCCTTATAGGAAAAAATACAAACGACTAAACTATAAACAACCGCAACGACAGCGGCTTCTGTCGGTGTTACAACCCCGCCGTAAATACCGCCCAAAATTAAAATCGGTGCAAGCAAAGCCCACTTCGCTTCATTTAGCGCTTTCCAAAAGCTGATTTTTTCAGTTTTCACCACAGGCGGTGCTTGCAGCTTCCCATAGCCTTCTTTTTTACAAATAATATAGTTAACAATTAACAACGCAATCGCGACTAAAATCCCCGGAATAATACCAGAAATAAATAGATCACTAATCGATGTATTCGACATGACCCCATAAAGGATAAACACAATACTTGGTGGAACAATCGGACCTAATGCACCAGCACTAGCTGAAATGGAAGCTGCATACCCCGGTGCATATCCACTTCTTAACATATAAGGAATTAAAATAGCACCTACACTCGCAACGGTTGCAGCTCCGGAACCTGAAATGGCTGCAAAAATAAAGCTTGTAATAATCGTAATGACACCTAGGCTGCCCGTTAAGGAGCGGGTGAAGCTTTGAATAAAGTCAACCAATCTACGTGCCATACCGCCTCGACTCATAATATCCCCAGCTAAAATGAAAAACGGAATAGCGATCAGCGGAAACGAGTCCATCGAGCTAAAGGATGTTTGAATAAATAGCGTTAACGGTACTGAACCTTCGATCAGAACAACTAAAATACTTGCAGCAGCCAATGCAATGGCAATTGGTACATTCAATAAAATTAAAACGAACAATATCCCAAATAACATTAACGTAACTGTCCCCATTAAACTCTCCCCCCTACGCACCGACATCTTGAAGCGTCGGATTTTTCAATTCTTTATAAATTCGAATAAGCAAGCGACTGGACATTAGCAAGTAGCCGATCGGAATGCCTAAGTAAATAAATCCTTTTGCAATGCCAAGAGCTGGTGAGTTACCACCAACTTGCAACATCGTAACAGAATAATTGAAGCCGACATACGTAATGACAACTGAAAAGGCAAGCCAGATGAGCAAGCCAATCATTTTAATCGTCCGATGGGCAACTTTCGGAAAAATCGATAACGCTGCATCCACCCGAATATGGGATTGGGTCGCCGTTACATAGGAGGCACTGATAAACGTCATCCAGATGAACATATAGCGCACAAGCTCTTCAATCCAAATGAAAGAGGAGCTAAAAACATAACGCGCGACGACTTCTGTAAACATAAGAACCGTCATGACAACGAGCAGTAAAACACAGATCAATCCTTCAAATGTAATCTTTATTTTTTCTTCGTTCATTCCATTCACCTCAAACTTCTTTTAATTGTGCACTTCGGCTCGTCAATTTTTTCCTAGTAGCTCCAATGCTTTTTGATAGTTTTCTTCGCCGACTTTATCAATATTTTTATCAATCGCAGGCTGAACCGCTTCTTTAAATAATTCAAGCTCTTCCGGTGTAAGTTCTACAACATCGACACCATCTGCCTTCATCTTTTCAATGGCATTCTTTTCAGCTTCTGTTGCCAGCTGTCTTGCATATTGAACTTGTTCTTCCGCAGCCTTATCAACTGCCGCTTTCAACTCGTCTGTTAAACTGTCGTAAAAATTTTTATTGACCATCAAAATATGCGGCAATGGGAAATGGCGTGTTAATGTTAAATGATTGGAAACCTCGTAAAACTTATCGGCAAAGATTAATGGTGTCGTTGTTTGTACACCATCGATGGTGCCTTGCTGCAGCGAGGTGAAAATCTCCCCATAAGAAATCGGTGTCGGATTCGCACCCATCGCTGCAATCGTACTTGCTTGCAAAGGAGTTGTTGTACTACGAATCTTCAGTCCTTTCAAGTCTGCAGGTGTTCGCACGCTTTTTTTATTGTTAGCGATTGCAAAAGACCCGATGCTAAATGTCCCTAAGTAATAAGCATTCGATTTTTCTTCCAAGCTTTTCTTTAAAAGCTCCCCATACTCGCCATCAATGAGTTCATACATTTCTTCTTCATTTTCAAAAAGAAAAGGGACGTCAAAAATGTTAAAAGCAGGAATTTGCGCATTTGCACCGACGATGAAACCTGCATTCGTTACGACATTCAAAACACCTGTCTGCAGCATTTCATATTCAATATCTTCTGATGGCGTCAATGTTCCATTGCTATAAATTTGCACTTCAATTTGACCATTACTTTCTCTTTCTGCAACCTCTTTAAACTTTTCATAACCGATGTTCAAAAAGTTGTCTGCAGACACTAAGTTGGCCATTCGAATGACCACTTTTTCACCGTTTGCACCTACCGTACCAGGCTCTTTCGCTGCTCCACATCCTGAAAGCAATAAGACAACCGCCATTAACACTAGTAAGATTGGCTTCAATTTCATGCTAAACACCCTCCTCATCTGCCTAAAAAGCCGCCATCGACCGGAATGATGGCGCCGTTAATATAATTCGATTTATTGGAAGCTAAAAATTGTACGGTTCCTGCAAGCTCCTCCGGCTGACCAAAACGTCCAGCCGGAATACGGCTCACTAGGGATGCGAACCGCTCTTCATCATTTAAAATGAAACGATTCAACTCGGTTTCGTAATAACCAGGTGCGATGGCATTGACGTTAATGCCGCCTTGCGCCCATTCATTCGACAATGACTTGGTCAACTGCGCGACGGCCCCTTTACTCGTTGAATAGGCCACCGCATTAAAACCGCCTTGTGTTGCCAATACAGAAGCAATATTGATAATTTTCCCTTTTCCTTTTTCACTCATCTTCTGTGCTGCAAGTCTGCTTAACTGGAAGACCGTCGTCACATTGACTTCTAAAATTCGTTGAAAATCCGCAATAGGGATATCCATTGCCGGCATAGGCTTATGAATACCAGCATTATTCACTAAAATATCAAGTTCACTTCCTAATAACTCAAGCGCCTGGTGAAAAACGTTTGGTATTTGCGCCTGATCGGATAAATCTGCTTGCAAACCTTCCGCTTGATAACCTTTCTTTTTTAACGCTTCGACAACATCGGGTAAGTTTGGTGACACATCAATGATGCAAACATGCACACCATATGAACAGAGACCTTCTGTCATTGCTAAGCCAAGACCTTGCGCAGCCCCTGTGACAATCGCTTTTTTACCGTTTAAGTCTTTCATTTCTTGCCCTCCATTTGAATTCGCTTACATTCAGATACGAAATTTTATTTTCCTCTTTCCATTAATTCAATGATGTAGCCATCCGGATCAAGCATGTAGACTGCTTTTGATCCTTTATTGGCTCCTGCCGTAATATTTGCGACTTTTTTTGACTTAAAGCAAACGCCTTTTGCGGTTAAGAATCCAAACATTTCCTCTAAGTTTTCAACTTGTAAACAAATATGTCCCGTTCCATAATCGCAAGATCGTGCATTTCCGGGATATGTATCCACGCCAACATACTCCAAAATTTCGAAAACATGCCCTCCAGGCACTTCCACAAAAGCAATTTTGATTTCTTTCAAACCGGGAATCTCCACAATATCGAAAATATAATCGCTTTCTGCCACCTGTGTCGACAAAAGCTTTAATCCCAATATATCTACGTAAAATTCAAGCGCCGTTTCCAAATTTTTGACCGTGATCCCACTATGGATAAAGCCAACAATCTTCCCTTCCTTCATTTCGCTCCTCCTAATCATTCATTTTCTTACTATCATGGATAATGCAAGTTCCGTGCCAATCTATATTTAATACAAAACTACACGAAATCACTCTTTTCTCAGTCTTTACTGATGCAATTTTACCTCAGGTGATGGGTTAATGCATTATATTTTTCATATATATATCTTTTGTAAGCTCGAATGAAAATAATAACTGTTAAATTATAGTTTATGACTATCATGTTAGCTATTGTTGTTCTGTAAAATTTCAGACCATAAATTCACATTTAAAAATTCTGTTTGTACGAAAACGTCTATATTAAGTTAAAGTTATAATTCCACTTACTTTCTTAGTTGATTGGCGTACAGATTGGCTTTTGCGGACAAAAGCTAAGCAATGGGAGATAGGGGCGTAAAATTATTTATGTAATCCAACTGATATGATCAACCTTCATCCATTTTTTTCTGCACTTATTTTCCAAATGAAGTATACTAAAGAAAATGAGGTGAGGGGTGCCAATGATGGATTTGGAAAACGAAATTCAAGCATTGAAAACGAAGATCGCTTTTTATGAAAAGATGATAAATGAAATAGCCGTCCCTATAATTCCATCCATTGTGGATAATACGATTCTTGTACCGATTTCCGGATATACTACGCAAGATCGCCTTGAAAACATTCGTAACCGGATTCTTGACTATTTAGGAGAGCACCGGGATATCAATTGTACCGTTTGTGATTTTACAGGTGTTGGAACAGATCAGATCCAGGACTTGGATTATAACATCCTTGCACATGAAATCAGTCAGCTTGACTCCTCTTTGAAGCTGATGGGCGTACGTCCCATTTTCGTTGGCTTCAACTATTTGCTTGTGAAGGAAATTGTCCATGCTGGCGTCCATGTTCATATCGAAACATACGTCAATTTCAAGACCGCATTAGCTACGCTATTGGACAAAGCAGAAAAATCGGTGCATTCTTTGCCATAAAAAAGGAGGTGACGGGTACATGAGAGCGCTCCTGAACATCCGTGGAAAATCGCAATTCGACCAGGATATCCAAGCTGCATACCAACCTTCCGCATGCGGACCCGTCACCGCCTTCGTGATGCTACAGTATCATTTTCCATCCGCATGCCCTTACGACGTCAATGAGCTGTATCGCCTGCTTGGCGGAACGAAAATCGGGCTCTTCAAATGGCGGTTTATCCGCAATATGCGCAAACTGCTAGGAACCCGATGGACTGTGGCAGAATGCAATATCGAAGAAGTGATGAGACAAATCGATGATGGACGGATCGTTGCTGCGAAATTTGATAAGTGGTTCAATTTCCGCTGGCGAGGTGGCTTTGCATTTGATTACCACTGGGTGCCTGTAATCGGTTATGAAAAGGTGTCCGATGATCTGCGATTGATCATCCACGACAACGGAGGAAGGAATCGCCCAAGCCAAGTGCGGCAGATTTCCTATAATCGGAATAAGCCCGTACTGTCATTTGTGAAGGTTGAACCAAAAAGTTGAATGAAAAAATCTCCCTATGTTTTTCCATAGAGAGATTTTTTTATTGATTATTTATTTAAAAGAGAATCTGCGTGTCTGATGATCATGGAGTAGCCTTCTTGCTCCATCGCTGCCCTTACCTCTTCTCCGAATAAAGGTATCGCCAACTCCTCGAGCGGATCGTTGATGTCCAACTCACAATGAATGGCTGCGAGCTTCTTGGAGAGATGGAGCATGTCCATATCCTCTTCGATTTTCTTACGCATCCCCGGTGTTAAATCGTCCAAAGCTTCAATAACGCCTTCTACAGAACCATATGCTTGAATCAATTTCAGTGCGCCTTTTGGTCCGATTCCCTTAACGCCAGGATAGCCATCACTTGTATCGCCCGTAAATGCTTTTTGGTCGATGAACTGGAACGGCGTGATCCCGTACTCTTCTACAAAGCGGGTATCTGAGTAAATATCATAGACATTGTAGCCTTTCTTAGTGAAGGCGATTTGGACACCTGGTCTCAATAATTGCAATAAATCTTTGTCCCCCGAGACGATTGTAATATCCGCTTTCCCTTGCCATGACTGAACGAATGAGCCGATCAGATCATCCGCTTCCATTCCCGGTACTCCATAATTTTTCCAGCCAATCACTTCGGAAACAGTTCTCGCCATATCGAATTGCGGGGCCAGTTCCGGGGCCGGTTCAGGACGATTCGCTTTATATCCATCAAACAAGTCATTGCGGAACGTATGCGCCCCCATATCCCAACAAACTGCCATATGCGTCGGCTTGAAAATCGACAGCGCCGTCATCGTATGACGCACAAACCCTTGGACCGCATTCGTCGGAACGCCCGCCTCATTCGGAAAATAATGCCCCATTGCGGACGTCGCAAAAAAAGAACGGAACAGAAGCGCCATTCCGTCGACTAATAAAATATGTGGTTTTTCATTCGTATCTAACATTGTCATTCTCCCTAAACAGTTGTATTTTCAATTCGTTATCATGCCAGCCTCCATAATACACCTTTTCCATTCACAAAACAAAAATCCTATTTCGGGATCAATAGGAATGCTTTTCCCCTGACATTTGTGGGTAGAGAATGATAGAACACAATGGGAGGAGAACGTATGCATATACACGGAGGTTCACTCTATTGGCCGACTACGATGCCAATTGTACCAAAACGGAAACAGCCGCAAAAAGCCGAGCATTATGACGCCATCATTGTAGGAGGCGGAATGTCCGGCGCACTTTCCGCACTGGCATTAGCGGAAAAAGGGCTGAGTATCGCCATCCTGGATAAGCGGCAAATGGCCACGGGCAGTACCATGGCAAACACAGGATTACTCCAGTATTCAAATGACATCATGCTTTATGAATTAATTGAACAAATTGGCGAAAAAGATGCGGTGAGGTTTTACCAATTATGCTTTGAAGCGCTGAAAGATCTAAAGGAAACGGCAAATCGCATACCAATCAATTCCGATTTCATTTACCGCTCAAGCATCTATTATGCTAGCGATGAGCAAGATGCCGAACGCATTTTGAAAGAGTATAAGACATTAAGTAAATATGGGTTTCCTTGTGATTACTGGACTCGGGAAAAGATGAGCAAGCAGTTGCCCTTTTCAAAACCGGGAGCGATCCAGACTTATGGGGATGCCGAAGTGAACCCTTATAAATTCGTCAATGGACTGATTTCTTTATTGGAATCGAGGGGCGTCCATCTGTTTGAATTCACGGAGGTCAATGATGTCATCGATGATCATGAAACGTTACGCATCATAACGTCCGCGGGTGAATTCTGTTCGGACAAAGTGCTTTTCACAACAGGATACGAAACACTTCCAATCGGGAAACGGATTGGCGCTGACATTAACCGTTCATATGTAATGGTTACCGAACCGCTTGATGATTCTCCGATTTGGCATGAAAATGCATTGATTTGGGAATCCAAACGTCCCTATCTTTATATGCGAAGAACAGTAGACAACCGGGTCATCATCGGAGGACTGGATGAAGAGAAACCGGAAGTACCCATCTCAGACGAACTGATCATGAAACGCGGGGAACAATTGAAAGCCCAGCTGCTGGCCCTTTTCCCGGATCTCTCGGTAGACATCGATTTCGCATACTGTGCAACGTTCGGGGAGTCGATCGACAATTTACCCTTCATCGGTGAACATCCGACAAAGAAGAATCACTACTATTTGCTTGGCTATGGCGGGAACGGTACGGTTTACAGCATGCTAGGATCAAAAATCATAGCAGCTCTTATGACCGGTCAGGATCACCCTGATGCACAAATTGTCCGACTTAGCAGGGCAAAATCCCCCGGCATAGAGGGAAAGACTGTCATTGCATAATGATCTATCAGACAATCGGCGGGATAAACAACAGGACGAAAATCAGAATCAGTACAGAGACGTTTGCGGATGTCAGGATTTTCCCTTTGCTTGTATCATTTTTGCCGTAGCGGATAACAATCGATAAAATGAGCATATAAAATACGCTCATAAAATAGATGACCAACACATCGATAATCCATTTCATAGCGTCATTCAAATCGGCTAGCACCGTCATACCAAGGGCTATAAAAATGACGATAGAAAGGAATAGAACTACACTCATGATGCCAGGCATAATTCGCCAGATCTTATGTACAAAAAGCGGCTTACCCTTTTTCTCCTGCAAGAATAGCAAAGTCGCCAATCCCCAGATAACCAGAATAATGGTAAAAAATATAACAAGTATGCTTGAAGGGATGAACGAATCAACAAAAGTGAAAAGCGTTGAAACTTGCTCCCTACATAGATTGATGAATGTTAAGAGTGCTAATAACCCTGCAGCACCCAACAATTGATAGGCTGTCCATTTAGACAACATGATTTCCCCCTTTCAGTTCCATGTCTACTTCTACGAAAGAAGAGTCCTTTTGGATTCAAACTGAAACCGGAGTTGTGACAATGATAAAAAGCTGAAACCCATGATTCGGTCTCAGCTATTTGTCATTCATCTCGTTAAGTACCGTGCAATTTTCTCAATATCCGGAGCGTAAATACGGTCTTCTCCAATCGGCGGAACGACTTCTTTCAATTGATCAAATTTCGCCTTTGTCTTCGGAGCCATCTGTTCGACCCCTCGGATATGACAGCCTGTCATGGCACAAAGCGCTTCAATCGCCAAGACGTTTCTAGTATTTTTAATGATGGATTGCGCATGTCGGGCACCAATTGTCCCCATCGACACATGGTCTTCTTGGTTCCCGGATGATGGGATGGAATCGACGGAGGCCGGGTGAGCGAGTGTTTTATTTTCCGAAACGAGACTCGCGGCCGAGTATTGCAAGATCATCGCGCCTGATTGCAAACCCGGTTCGGAGCTTAGAAACGGCGGTAGCCCTTCATTCAACTGCGGGTTGACGAGCCGCTCCAAACGCCGTTCTGAAATATTGGCCAGTTCTGCTACACCTACCTTTAAAAAGTCCATCGCAAAAGCAATCGGCTGCCCATGGAAATTCCCGCCTGAAACAACCGTCTCGCCTTCATCAAAAATAAGCGGATTGTCTGTCGCTGCATTCATTTCAATCTCGACTTTCTCTTTGATATAGCCAAGCACTTGCCAACTCGCTCCGTGCACTTGCGGGATACAACGGATGGAATAAGCGTCTTGCACACGTTTTTCCCCTTGAATCGTCGTTAACTGACTACCTTCCAGCCAATCCAGCATTCGCTTCGCGACATCTACTTGTTCCGGATAACCGCGCGCTTCATGGATAGCGGGATGAAACGCATCCGTAATCCCGTAAAGCGCTTCCATCGTCATAGCAGCAATCCATTCACTGTTGTAAGCGAGCGACTCCGCCTCCAAATAATTGACAACGGCTTGTGCAGTCATCGCCTGTGTCCCGTTAATGAGCGCAAGCCCTTCTTTCGCTTCCAACACAATCGGCTGCAAACGATGCTTTTTCCAAATATCCATCGCAGGAACCGACTGTCCGTTTTGCCATACAAACCCTTCTCCTAACAAAACGAGCGCAAGATGCGATAATGGAGCCAAGTCCCCCGATGCACCGAGCGAGCCTTGTTGGGGAATGATCGGGTGAATGCGATGATTCACCATATAAGCGAAGCGCTCCAGTACTTCCACACGGATTCCCGAAAACCCTTTAAGTAGTGCATTCAATCGAAGTACAACCATTGCTCGCGAAACGATTTCCGGGAACGGCTCCCCGACACCGCAAGCATGCGAGCGAATGAGGTGTAGCTGCAATGCCTTTGTATTTTTCTCATCAATTTTCACATCGCTGAATTTGCCGAAACCGGTGTTAATACCGTAAACCGTACGATCTTCCCGGACAATTTTCTCCACTGCTTCACGACTTTGCGTGACCCGGATCAATGCCTCATCGTTTAATGTCACTCCACTCTCTTCATATAAAATCGCACGCATCTGATCGATTCGTAAGGACGAACCATTTAACTCGATCACGGCAATCACCCTTTCGCGTAAATATTCCGTATTCTATATTTCTATCGTACACGAAGGTTGCCACGAAATGTTCATTTCCCCGAAAACTTGTTCTGTGGTAAAGTGATGCTGTTTTAGTGGAATAAAGCGGGAAAGTGCCCCAGTCCCGTCCGCTACCAATAAATTTCTGAAATTGCCTTCCCCTATGAAAAGTCCACGCATTCCCCATGATGATTGCATAGGATATGATGAAACATTTGGAAGGAGTGAGTAGATGGTTAATATGCAGCCGGGTAATCAAGGGGATCCGTATTGGTTCCCGAAATTACCCGAAGGATATGAAGGTAACCATACGCAAAGCATGCCGGAATACGGAGGTTATGAAGCGTATGGGCCGCAGGATAGTATGGGCCATTATGAAGCACAGCGTAATCCCTTCGGACCAGGCACGCCGGGGTTCCCGCCGGGTCCTGGATTCCCATCGGGGCCAGGTTTTCCACCGGGACACGGGGGACCACCAGGGCCAGGATTCCCGCCGGGACCAGGTTTCCCACCGGGGCACGGAGGACCGCCTGGGCCAGGTTTTCCGCCTGGACCTGGAGGACCGCCTGGCCGACCACCGGGACAACAACAAGGCGGGCAAGCACCGACATCTCCACCTCCGTCATTTACACCTGAATACCCATCTCATCAGTTGTTCGCAGTAGATCCAGGTGCCATTCGCGGTTGTCTCTACCGTTACACATTTGTTTGGATTTCAAGAAGACAAGGTTTTTGGTTCTATCCAGTATTTGTAGGTAGAAATTCTGTCGCAGGCTGGAGATGGCGCAATCGACAAAGAAGATGGGAGTATACAGGGATCTCCCTTGACCAGATCGACAGGTTCTCTTGTTTTTAAAAAATAAAATTTCGAAAAAGCGATTTCCTCATGATGGAATCGCTTTTTCGATTTTTGCAGTTTATTAAATTTTAAAAAGGGAATGGAAAGTTAAGGTATGTGCATGCCTGTTCATAAAGTTGAGCATGATAATTATGCAAGTTCGGGACCAAACAACCAAAGGAACTCAGGTGATCAAATGAAAAAAATTTCAAGTGTATTTTGGATTTCAGTCTTTATTGTCATCATTGCTGTTGCGTATGGGGCACTTGCGCCAAGCAGCTTCGAAGAAGTGACCAACAATATGAAAAACTTCATCACCTCTTCATTCGGTTGGTATTATTTACTCGTCGTCACTGGGATTGTCCTATTTTGCATCTTTTTTATCGTCAGTCCGATGGGGCAGATTACTCTTGGAAAACCGGATGAAGAACCAGAATATTCCCGAATGAGTTGGTTCGCAATGCTGTTTTCGGCGGGGATGGGCATTGGGCTCGTCTTTTGGGGTGCAGCTGAACCGTTATCCCATTTCGTCATCAATCCGGCGACCGCACAACCGGGAACCGATGAGGCGTTCAAAGAATCGATGCGTTTCACCTTTTTCCATTGGGGCATCCATGCTTGGGCCATCTATGGCGTCGTTGCCATGTGCCTGGCCTATTTCCAGTTCCGAAAAGAAGAACCCGGTTTAATTTCTGCAACATTGAAACCGATTTTCGGCGAACGGATGAACGGCCCATTTGGTACATTGATCAATGTATTAGCCGTTGTTGCAACAGTCGTAGGTGTGGCAACGACTTTAGGTTTCGGTGCCATTCAAATCAATGGTGGACTGGCTTATCTCTTCGATATACCGAATAGTTTTTCCGTTCAGATTGTCATCATCGTCGTTGTCACAATCTTGTTCATTGCTTCCGCTTGGTCAGGACTAAGTAAAGGAATTAAATATTTATCCAACTTCAATATGGTTCTGGCAGTCATTCTACTTGCCTTAGTTGTCATTCTTGGTCCCACTTTACTGATTTTCAATACATTCACCGATACAATCGGGAGCTATTTGCAAAATTTGCCGCGCATGAGTTTCCGTGCCGCTCCGCTTGATGATGAAAATCGTGCATGGATCAATAGTTGGACCATCTTTTATTGGGCATGGTGGATTTCATGGGCACCTTTCGTCGGCATATTCATCGCCCGTGTATCCCGTGGCCGAACCATCCGTGAGTTCCTGGTAGTGGTATTGATGCTACCTACATTGCTCAGCTTCTTTTGGTTTTCCGTTTTCGGTGCATCCGCAATGGATGTCCAAATGAAAGGAACAGACTTGTCCGGTTTACTGACAGAAGAGACCCTTTTCGCGGTTTTCAATGAAATGCCGATGTCGATGGTCTTGTCGATCATAGCTGTCATCCTTATCGCGATTTTCTTTATCACGTCCGCGGATTCAGCCACGTTCGTGCTTGGGATGCAGACCTCCTATGGATCGCTATTACCGCCTAACGGTGTGAAATTGACCTGGGGCGTTTCCACCGCGGCGGTTGCCATTATCCTACTTTCCGCCAATGGGCTGACCGCACTGCAGAATGCACTGATCATAGCCGCATTGCCGTTCTCTTTCGTCATCATTTTCATGATGATCGCGTTTTATAAAGCGCTGGATAAGGAACGAAAAGAAATGGGGCTCATGGTGCGGCCTTATGACAAGCGTTATAAAAAATAAAATGAAAAGGCCAAGATCGAACGCTTTTCCCGATCTTGGTTTTTTATTGTTAAATCTCTATTGTTCCCACCTTGTGCATGTGCACCGGAACTCAGTGCATATAATTTGAAAACGACAATGGTTGGGAATGATCAAATTGACAATCATCGTACTAGGTATATTTCTCTTCCTCAGTGTAAGTATCGGAGGTATAATCGCCTGGACGTTAGCAGGGCTATTCAAAGACAAAATTGGAGGATGTTCACTGTTATGTGGGGGATTTTTAATAGGCTTATTAACACTTGATATCATTCCATCCGCTTGGGGTGCTTACTCCCCGTTCGGCTTATTGCTTGGAGGACTTCTCGGTTTCTTCTTTTTCCTTGTCCTCCATTCCATGTGCAATCATTCCCATACTTCCTCGCTCTATTTGCTAACCGTCGCGTTGTTCATCCATACGATTCCGCTCAGCGTGACAATCGGAAGTTTACTGGATGATCCGGCTCTTGGCTTAACAATGACAACTTCCACCATCCTGCATCACCTACCTGAAGGTTTTGCCCTTGCGACAGTTGCCCTGTCCACAGGGAATAAATGGGGAAGTTTGACGCTTTGTTTTATTGGCTTATCCATTTGTTTCGCGTCGTTCATTTGGATCGGTCAACAAGCCTCTCTATCACTCAAGATTCAAAGCATACTCATGGGTGTGTCCATCAGTCTAATCGGCTGTACAAGTATAAAGGAGTTTATTGGGCAATACATACGAACCGTGCCTTTACCAGCTTTTCTAACCTATTTTGGCGTAGGATACTCGTTCAGCGGCTTGTTCCACTTATTGCTTTAAAAAGGCTACCCACCCAATCAACATAGTGATCGGGCGGGTAGCCAACATACATAGTAGCACTGCATTCTTTATTTGATTGTCGTATTCAAAACAGCAGCTTGACCTGCTTTCTTCAATGCTTTCATTTCTGTGATGGCTTCCTTATGTTTCGTTTCATCAAACTCGTTTACACTTTTCGCGACTACCAATGTAGCGATTCCGTTTCCAATCAGATTCACAATCGCACGACCTTCACTCATGAAACGGTCCACGCCAAGCAGCAATGCCAACCCTTCAAGCGGAATGATTTGGAGGGCGGCCAATGTGGACGCTAGTACGATAAATCCGCCGCCCGTAACAGCCGCAGCTCCTTTAGACGTTAACATCAGAATGAGAATGACTGTAATTTGCTGCCCGATTGTTAGATCTACACCGAAGACTTGTGCCAAAAAGACGACTGCCATGGATAGATAAATCGATGTACCATCCAAGTTAAAGGAATAACCTGTCGGGATGACAAGACCGACGACCGATTTGGAAGCTCCGTAACGTTCCATTTTTTCCATCATTCTAGGAAGAACAGATTCCGAAGAACTCGTTCCTAACACAATCAATAATTCGTCTTTGATGAATTTCAAGTATTTCCATAAGCTGATGCCATTCATCTTACAAATGATATTCAAGACGATGAAAATGAATAAAAACATCGTAATATAGACGGACATCATTAATTTGCCAAGCGGGACGAGCGAAGTGAGCCCGTAATGGCCGATTGTATACGCCATCGCCGCGAATGCCCCAATCGGAGCGGCTCTCATCACATAGCCGATAATTTTAAAGAAGACAAGTGATAGCTTATCCAAAAACTCAATAACAATTTTCCCTTTTTCCCCGAGTGCTGCAAGACCGACTCCGAACAAAATAGAGAAGAATAATACTTGTAAAATATCCCCTTTAGCAAATGCATCGACCATATTGGACGGGACAATCTGTGTAACAAACTCAATCCAGTTAATACTCGCTCCGCCCTCGGCCGTATATTTGGATACATCCCCTTTTTCCAGCTCATCATAGTTAAGACCTGCTCCTGGTTTCACAAGATTCACGACGATTAAACCAATGACAAGTGCAATCGTTGTCACAATCTCAAAATAAATGAGCGCTTTACCGCCAACTTTCCCAACCTTTTTCATATCCCCCATTTTGGCGATTCCTAAAGCAATCGTTAGGAATATGATAGGCGCGATAACCATTTTAACAGCATTGATAAATGTATCTCCGAGCGGTTTCATCTCTTTTCCGACATTTGGCCAGACAAGCCCGACGATGACCCCGATAACGATTGCTAATAAAACTTGAACCGTTAGATTCTTAAGTAACTTCATATTTTCTCCCCCTTTTGAAAGCTGAACATTTCACTAATTAATTAGAATGATAACGCTTCCAACAAGAGGTGAGAAGTTTCTGGTCATAACGGCTATTTTGGTCTTTTTGGTCTCACTTATGATCATTATTGCGGACGTAACGATTGACAGGTCGCCCGACGCCACCATACTGCACATCAAGCGTGATCCCGCCGCTTTTTTCTAAATAATCCAAGTAACGGCGGGCGGTGACTCGGGCGATGCCGATTGCGTTTGCCACCTCTTCGGCAGAACGAGGCTCGTCTTGACGATCGATATAATGTGTAATTTCATTTAAGGTGAATTCATTCAACCCCTTCGGCAAATGATTGCCCGTGTTGCGGTTTGAAGACTGAGCATGCAGCAATAAATCCAGCTGTTCCTGCGATATCGTTTCAGTCTCGCGTAAGCTGTTTCTATACTTCTGATACTTCTCTAATGCTTGTTGGATGCGATGGATTTTAAACGGTTTAATAATATAATCCATCGCTCCATTTTGAAGCATCAGTTTAATGGTTTCGCTGTCCTTGGCAGCTGATACAACAATCACGTCAGCCTTCAATTGTAGCTTTCTGAATTCCTGCAACGTCTTCTTTCCATCTTTTTTCGGCATATAGATATCCAATATGACGAGATCCGGACTCAATTTTTTCACAAGCGCAATGCCCTCTTCACCGTTGTTCGCAACGCCTACGATTCGAAAGCCTTTCACACTTTCGATAAATTCTCGATTCACTTCCTGCACCATTGGATCGTCTTCGATCAACAGCACCTTGATTTCATCTTTCCCCACCTATATCGCCCCCATTTCCATCGGGAAAGTAATCAGTATTGAAGTGCCTCCACCTTTATCGGTTGAAACTTCAATGCAGCCATTCCCTTTTTCAACAATCTGTTTCACGAGAAAGAGTCCATACCCTGTCCCTTCGGATTTGTTCATCGTAAAGCCTTTGTCAAAAATTCTCGGCAAGTAAGCTTCCTCAATCCCAGCCCCGTTATCTTCCACTAATAGGGCACAGACATTTTCGTTCTGTTCAATACTCAACTCGATTTTCTTATCCTCCACCCCAACCTGTTCGAAAGCTCCAAAGGCATTTTCAATGAGATTGCCCAATAATACGACGAAATCATGTTGATCCAATTGATTGGGAAAGGTTGAAAAAAAGCTGTTCTTATCAATTTCCACCGAAATCCCTAATTCCTTCCCTCTTCCCACTTTGCTTAACAGAAGACCTGCAAGGGCATCATTTTTAATTTTTTCATGTAGAAATTTCGTGACGCCTTCCTGTTCTTCTGAAATCTCAAATGCAAGTTGTAACGCCTTTTCCGGCTTTCCAAGCTGGATCAAGCCTGCGATCGTGTGCAGCTTATTCATATGTTCATGGCTCTGCACCCTTAATGCTTCTACAAAGTTTTTTACACCTGTTAATTCTTCTGCCAGCTTGGCCACGTCCGTCCGATCCTGAAAAATGGCTACAGCCCCGATTAATTCATCATCTTTATGAATCGGGACGCGGGTGCTTAAAATGACCTTGCCACTTACTTGGATGACCTCATTATAGACCGCCTGATCCCTTTCGACAATTTCCGGAAGTCTTGTATCCGCTAGCACCGTTCGAATCGGTTGACCGACAAATTTTCCTTTTACATTAAAAATCTTCTTCGCTTTGTCATTGAATACCGTTACAATTTCTTTATTGTCGATGGCAATGACGCCTTCATTCATCGCATGGAAAGTGGCGATTCTTTCTTCATGCATGCGTTTAATTTCATAGGGCTCCAACTGGAACATCTGCTTTTTAATATGGTTGGCCAACAAGATCGAGCCGAGCAGTCCGAAAAGCAATGTCAACACAACGATAAATAGGATATCTTTGGATACATTCATCATGATATCGAGAAATGCCGGAATTTTATTTCCAACAACAACGACACCGATTTGATTTAACTCCGCATCTTTAATTGGGACAAATGCCCGGATGAAGGTACCGATTTCTCCTTCCGCCTTAGAAAAATAAATATGTTCTGCAAAAGCCGCTTTTTCATCTTCCCCTTGCGATACTTTGCCAATCCTCTCTTTTACAGGATGGGAATACCGGATCCGCTCCATATTCATGACGACAATATAATCCGTTCCATTAATGACGCTAATTTCTTCAATGATCGGGTCCAAGCTTTCCCAGCCCTGCGGTTCCTGGATGGCATTTCGCACATCCGTCAACTCGGCTACTGTCCGCGCCGTATTCATCGACCGGATGCGCAATTCTTTTTCCTCGTTTTGCTGGATGCTCGAAATGATGACAATCCCACCCATCAATAACGAAAAGATCACGACAATATACGATAACAGCATAATTTTCCATCGAATCGATAAAGGTTTCAATCTGCATACACTCTTTTCGTCTTTACGAACTGTAATTTCCTCAGTATGCTTACAATAAGCGAGGAGGTTTATTGGTGAAAAATACAATTGTGATTCTATTACTTCTAGGCATTATTTTTGCAGGCATAGTAGGCTACCGTTATCTTTCCCCTGACGAAGAACTTCCTTTTGACGATGAACAAGAAGGGCTGAGCGAGCAAATCGTTTTCACCTTCAGCCATGTTGTCGCAGAAAATACACCGAAAGGACGGGCGGCAGACAAATTTGCAGAACTCGTCAATGAAAAATCGAACGGCAAGATCAAGATTGTTGTCTTTCCCAACGGCAGCTTGTTCTCTGATATTGAAGATATTACAGCTTTAAAAGAAGGGCAAGTCCATTTCATCGCGACTTCCACCGCAAAAATGGGTGGCCTTTCTCCGGAATGGGCTGTGCTCGATCTTCCTTTTGCCTTTCCGACTTATGAAGCGATTGAAGAAGGCATACACGGTCCGATCGGTACACATTTATTGGATTCATTACAAAAAGAGGGCATTTTAGGACTGGCTCACTGGTCAAACGGCTTTAGACAAATCACGTCCAATACCGGCCCTATCCGTTCACCCCAAGATTTACAGGGACAAACGATCCGCATTATGACCAGCGACATTCTCCGTGCCCAATATGAGTTACTCGGTGCTGAGGCGCAACCCGAATCCTTTAATGATACGTATCACTTAATCGAAGCTGGGAAAATCGATGGCGAAGAAAATACGATTTCAAATATTTATTCCAAAAAATTTTATGAAGTCCAAAAGCATTTAACGATCAGCAATCATGGCTATTTAGGCTACGTCGTCATGATGGATCAAAAAGTGTGGGACCGGCAATCAAAAAATACCCAGCAGATCCTACTTGAAGCGATGGAAGAAACAACCGCCTGGAACGATCGGCAAGCCATCAAAATAAACGAAGAACAACTCGAACTTATCAAACAAAACTCATCCATACAAATTCATGAACTGAGTGCCCAGGAAAAGCTACAATGGAAAACGAAACTCGATCCCCTCTATGATACACTGGCAGCTTCAATCGGGGATAAGTTAGTGAACGAGTTGAAAGCATTAAGAACGACTTATGAAATGAGGGAATAGGAAGAACTATCAATGATCTCCCTACTACGAAATTGTACACTACTTTGTATTTTCCGGGGATTTAAATTGGACATGTAGAGATGCATGCGTTTGCACAAGCGGAAGTTTTATGAGCGCTTGGTAAGGGGCTTTGAGCATTCTTGTAATTTTATGAGCGCCTAGCAAATTCTTTGAGCACTTTCACAACTTTATGAGCGCATAACAACGGCTTTGAGCACTCCCGTAACTTTATGAGCGCCTAGTAAATTCTTTGATCACTTTCACAACTTTATGAGCGCATAACAACTACTTTGAGCACTCCCACAACTTTATGAGCGCCCGGCAATTACTTTGAGCTCTCTCAAACTTTATGAGCGCATAACAACGGCTTTGAGCACTCCCGTAACTTTATGAGCGCATAACAAATTCTTTGAGCAATTTCACAACTTTATGAGCGCATAACAACGGCTTTGAGCACTCCCGTAACTTTATGAGCGCCTAGTAAATTCTTTGAGCACTTTCACAACTTTATGAGCGCATAACAACTACTTTGAGCACTCCCACAACTTTATGAGCGACTGGCAATTACTTTGAGCACTCTCGTAACTTTATGAGCGCCTAGCAAATTCTTTGAGCACCCTTGTAACTTTATGAGCGCATAACAAATTCTTTGATCACTTTCATAACTTTATGAGCGCCACGCAACCACTTTGGGCACTCCCGTAACTTTATGAGCGCACACCCAACGACTTTGATCACTTCAAATTCTTTCATACTAGGAATAAACATAAAACAGCCCACCGAATTACCAGATGTGTAATTCGGCGGGCTGTTTTCATCTAGTTCCTAAATCAATGACCCGATGGCAAAGTCTTTTTACCAATTTTTCTTCGTGACTGACAATAATGATGCCCATTTCGCGCTGTTTAGCGATTTCAAGGACGGCCTGCCAGATTTGAGCTTGGGTGATGGCGTCGAGCATTGTTGTCATTTCATCGGCAATTAGAAAACGGGTATGTGGAGATAACGCTCTAGCCACACAAAACCGTTGCAGTTCTCCCCCTGATAACTCGTTCGGCCAGCGGGTCAACCATTCCTGTTCAATGCCTAACAAATCGAGCAACTCCTGATCAGGCGCCCATCCTTCGTTCAGCACTTTTGCCATCTTCCAACGTGGATTGACGGCTTTTTCCGGATGCTGAAAAACTAACTGGACCGGGTGAAATCCTTTCGGGGAAATCGGTAAACTATCGATCGTAACACTTCCCGTCAAAGGCTTTTCAAATCCCGCTAAAATCCGGCAAAAAGTTGTTTTTCCTAATCCACTTGGACCCGTCAGACCAACAATTTCCCCTGACTCAACGGACAAATCCAATCCTTGGAAAAGCCATGGTCCATCTCCGTAGCGAAATCCAATATTGTTTGCTTCAAGTTGCATGAATACATCTCACCACCCCATCCCGCAAATTGCGCATTTCGGGTTGTGCTTGATCACAAGTATGAGTCGCTAATGGACAACGCGGCGCAAACAGACAGCCCGGTGGCAAATGATCCGGCCGGGGTTGCGATCCCGGTATCGGGATAAAATCGTTTTGTGGCAATGCTCGCCATAACGCCTTGCTATACGGATGCCGAAGTGCTTCGCCATTGCCAGTAAAATCCTCTACCGGCGCTATTTCCACAGTAGTCCCCGCATAAAACACCGCAATCTTATCGGCGATTGTCAAAGCCGACTCAATGTCATGCGTAATGAGCATCACCGCACAGCCTTGATCCGCAAATTCCCGGAAATTGCTCAATGCTTCTCGCATGACTGCCGGATCAAGTCCCGGCGTAGGCTCATCTGCAATGATCACTTTCGCTCCACTGACGATTGCTGTAGAAAGAAGCGTTCTTCTCGCCATGCCTCCAGACAGCTGAAAAGGAAACATGCGCTCCACATCCGGCTGCAAATGAAAGCGTTCAAAAACCGCACGTTGCGACACGACCGCATCTCCCTCCCTTGCCGACGTACGGACTTGTTTCCCGACACGCATCAATGGATCGAGGTAGTTGACCGATTGTGGAATCAATGCAATTTCCGTGCCGCGCAAGGCAGACTGGCGTTTCGCCGTCAACGCTTCTCCGTTATACGCAATGGTCCCGCTGACATTCGCATTGTTTGGCAAAATCCCAAGAATCGCATGCGCCAACAAGCTTTTCCCTGAACCGCTCGCTCCAACGACCGCTAGGATTTCACCTTCTTCCAGCGCGACACTCAAATTGGAAATGACCTTGATCGTTTCCTGTTTCAAACCCGTTGTATATTGATTGAATGCGATCGATAAATCTTTCACTTCTAATATCGACATTGGTGACCTCCTTCCAAAATAGATCACGCACCTTTTTACTTTTCATGGGCTCTCGTCGGATCGATGAGCAATCGGAGACTTTCCCCGATCGTTTCAAATGTCCGCACAATGATTAGCAGACAAAGCCCTGGGAAAAAGGCGAGCCACCACATCCCCGATGACAAATATTTCATGGACTCCGACAAGATGATGCCGATTGCCGGCTCGTGGGGCGATAATCCTAACCCGATAAATGTAACGGCCGCTTCATGTAAAATCACATGCGGAAACATCAACATAAAACCGATCAGCAATTGTGGGATCAAATGTGGAAAAATATGATGCAATGCAATCCACCAGCGGGATTTCCCCATCTGTCTGGAAATCCGGACATAATCGGCTGAACGGATTTGCATCACTTCCGCCCGGATGACACGGGCAAGGCTTGGCCAATGCGTGAGCATCAGCCCGATGACAATCCCTTTGAACCCTCCCCCTAATGTAAAAGCAATCAAAATCAAGGTAACCAAATGGGGGACACTCAAGAAGAGATCGATGAGCCACGATATGAAGCGATCCGCCATTTTCCCCATAGAAGCCGCAGCCATCCCAAGCAGTAGCGCAATGGATGTACTTCCGACTGCCCCCAATAATCCGACACCCATACTTAAACTGAGCCCCATCATCGTACGGGTAAACATATCCCGCCCTAACCAATCCGTTCCAAAGAAATGATCGAGTGAAGGCATCAAATTACGCGCACCCAGATTCGTTGCTATTCTATCTTCATCCAGCAAAGCGCCGCCCATGACAACGAGGAGTAGAAACACTGTTGCTACTAGTATTGTCCAGAGCGTCCTTTGCCTGCGATTCAATGAAAATCGTTTCAATCCCTTTTCTTTCTTCCTGCTATCGAAGTGGGGCATCATAACGACCGTCCCTCCCTCGTCCTCGGATCCACGATGAAGTAGATCAAATCGGCTAGTAAATTTCCGATAAAAACAAATAATGTGCTACATAGCACCAATCCCAATAAGAGTGGGACATCTCCCCTTAACCCGGCTTCAACTGTCGCTTGTCCAAGGCCGGGATAGGAAAAGACTTGCTCAGCAAGCACCGCCCCACCAAATAATTCGCTGAAGGCAGCAAATTGTAAGGTGATGGCAGGCAACGCGACATTCCGTAACCCATGTCGCCAAAATAACATGAAACCACGTTCACCTCTTGCCCGCGCAAACAGTACATAATCGCTTGCAAGCACATCGATCAGCTTTTGACGCGTATGCAAAGCTACATTCGCGACGCCGACAATGCTTAACGTCATTGCAGGAAGGAATAAATGCTGGAGGCGATCCGCTATAGTGACGTCCCCCGCCAACACACCCGCCGGTACACCCAAACCGATCGGAAACCGACCGAGCCACACAGCAAAGACGATAAGCATGAGCAGCCCCATCCAAAAAGTCGGTGTCGATGCCAATGTGTAACAATACCATTTAATAATCCGATCGATCCACGTGTCCTTTTTCATAGCGGACACGACACCCATCGCAAAACCGATAACTC
Organism: Sporosarcina sp. ACRSM; assembly: GCF_022346545.1. Classification (GTDB taxonomy): domain Bacteria; phylum Bacillota; class Bacilli; order Bacillales_A; family Planococcaceae; genus Sporosarcina. Next base: position 100,797 of record NZ_JAKRNU010000007.1, read on the forward strand.
CCGATAACACCCATGCAGTTAACATGAGTGCTAGCGAATTCAAGAACCGTTCCCCAATGATTTCAGAGACCGGACGACGGAAAATCATGGATGTGCCGAGATCGCCTGACAGCAAAGCGGAACCCCAATTGAAAAACTGCACCATCACAGGCTGATCGAGCCCCCAATAGGCTGCAATCTTCTCACGCTGTTCGGGTCCCACTTTCATCATATCGGCTCCGATATAAGCTTGAATCGGATCGATCGGAGAGTTTTTAATTAACAGAAACGAAATCAGGCAGATGGCGAACAATAATGTCAGCATTCTTACGCCTTTCATAAGTAAAAAGATTCCGATCCTTGCACCGAACTGTTTATGCACGTTAGTTACTCCATTTCCACTCAGCTATATTATCTGTTGCCGGCCAGCCATGCCCATGCACATGAATCCGTTGTTCGCCGATATCGAGGTTTTCTTTCATGATATAAAGATGGTCGATATTCACTAGCCATGCCCACGCTGCATCGCCTTTTCCACTTAAGCCGGTCGTGCCATCCCATTGCGCTTTTTGCCAAAACTCAATCGCTTCAGCTTCACTGTTCGCTTGTAGTGCCTTTTTAAAATACTCATCTACGGTTTCATTTTGATAAAAACCGGTATTATAATATTCGATCCCTGCATTCTCGCTACTATAAATATTATAGAGTTCGTGCGGATCATGACTTCCCCAGCCCATCAACACAGCTTCGGAATACATTTTCTGACCGATGACATCCCAGCTTCCGCCTTCTACTTTAATATTGATGCCAAGCGGTTTGATCATATCTGCAACAGCAATAGCCAATGATTGACGAACACTATCACTCGCCAGATAATACAAGCTGAATTCGGCTTTCAAAGAACCTTTTTCAAGAATGCCGTCGCCATCTGTATCTTTCCATCCGGCTTCTTCCAACAATTGACGCGCTCCGTCCAAATCAGCATCCTCAATGACCGTCTCCGGATTCCACCAAGGGAGACCATCCACAGATGTATAAGCAGGCGAACCATATCCTTCCAATACCCCATCGATCAATGCTTGTCGATCTACAGCCTGATCAATTGCATGGCGAATGGCCGGATCAGCAGTGACGTCATTCCCAATCGGATACCCATCTTCCGTCAATTCACCTGACTTCACAAATGGAAAAACGATTCCACGATTGTCCACCGTTTTCACCGCTTCCAACTTCATGCCCGGTATTTCTTTTTTGCTGAAGGCTGCAGGAATCGCTGCAAGATCGACTGTTCCCGCTTGCGCCGCGGCAAAGGCAGCATCTTCACTCAAAAATAGAAAAGTGATCTTTTTAAAATAAGGTTCTTTACCATAATACGAAGGATTTGCCTGAACGATTAGCTGCTGGCCTTTATCCCACTGGACAAACTGATAAGGACCTGAACCGATAGGATTTTCCGCATAGGTTTCATTATATGCATGTTTAGGAACGATCCCCGTAGCCACCAGATTATTGACAAATGTTGATTGAGCTTCTTTCAACATGAATTTCACAGTTGTTGCATCGACCGCTTCCACTTTCTCCACATTATTCAAGTCAACGATTGATCCGCTCGTTGCCGCTTTTTCAAATGTGAATTGAACATCTTCCGCCGTCAACGGTTCTCCATCCGAAAATGTAACATCGTCACGTAACGTAACGGTCCAGGTTTTCCCATCCGAACTGACATCGTAACTTTCCGCCAAATCATTGACGATGTTCAGTTTGTCATCCCGTTTTAGCAAGGTACTTTGGAAAAGGGGAGATCCATACCGTCCCCATCCAGTGATCGGATCAAACCCCGTTTCAGGTTCAGAGCCGAACGCCAGCACGAGCTCGTCTTTCGGCTTGTCTTCACTTTTACTCGTTTGACTCGATTTTGGTGAAAAACAACCTGCCAATAACAGTGATATCGCTAGTAATGCGACCATGTATCTTCCATATTTCATCTACAAAACTCCTTTATCCGAGTAATTGACATTCCATTGGCAATGCAATTTTTCCTTCTAGATCAGATTTGTTCTACTGGTGCCACAGTGAAGTTTCCATACGTCACGCCTTTCAAACTCGTCAATTTATGGCTTAACTCCTGGATTTCCTTCACTTTTCCTTTGACAACAATCAACTCCAGACAGCTGTCATGGTTTAGATGGAAATGTGTCGTTGCAAGGATCAGATCATGCATGCCATGCTGAATATGGGTCATTTCTTCAAGCAGGTGCCGTTGATGATGGTCATAAAATAAAAGAATGCTTCCTGCAATGATTTGTTCCTCATCTTCCCAAGACTGTTTGATAATCGCCTCCCGGACAAGATCACGAACGGCTTCGGAACGATTTTCATACCCTCTCAATTTAACAAAATGATCAAACCTCCTCAGCAAATTTCCATCCATCGAAACGCCAAATCTTTTTAATGTTGAGTCTTGCATCATGCAACCACCTTTCATCCTCTCCTGAAGTAGTGACACATTTCACATAATTCGTAACACGATTACGCACCATGTCGCCTGTTTTTGCAGTCTTTGTTAAATGTATGACAGGTCCATCGTGCCACTTTTAATCAAAAACGTAACACGCTTGTCTCCAAACAAAAAAAGATTAGCCACTGATAAAACATCATCTGACGTTGTTTTATCGGCTTATCCTCTAGTCTTCTTTTATACACGAAAATTAATAAATTCAAAACAGAATGAAACGAAGTGGACCTTTCACAGGCCAGATAAGGGGAAGCCTTGACAAATTCGGCTTTTAATAACGGGAAGACGATCGTTTCCCTTGACGTGGGATAGACAAGTGACTGACTGCAATCATCCGGCATGATGCACGGAGCGAACTCCTACGATTTTTGAATCCATCCAAATACTAATTATATGGAACGGTGCTTACAAAAGCAATAAGTAAATGTATTCACAGTTCTCGGAATGAGTATAGTTGAGGATTTGCTTGAACATACTTCCGCAGAAGCTCATATTTTCCAATGATCGATGAGGAGGAGTTAAATTGAATCAATTATATGACGTTGTCATTATCGGTGGAGGGCCTTGCGGATTAGCGACAGGGCTTGCCCTACAAAAAAAAGGACTCTCTTATGTCATTCTTGAAAAAGGGGCGATTGTTAATTCCATTGTCAATTGCCCTTTACATATGACATTCTACAGCACTTCAGATCGTTTGGAAATCGGGAAGATCCCATTCGTATCCCAAGATGTGCGCCCCAACCGAACAGAACTACTGAAATATTATCGCCTCGTAACAGAAAGGCAAGAACTGCATATCAAATGCTATCAAAAAGTGAATAAAGTGATAAAAAACGGCGAATCCTTCACAGTCCACGCGGAAGATCGACATGGCAACCAACTTCCTTATGAAGCGCAAATGATTGTCCTAGCAACAGGTATTTTTGATACTCCACGGCAACTTGGTATAGCCGGAGACGATTTACCAAAAGTATCCCATTACTATCAAGAAGGACATCTTTACTACGGACAACATGTCACCGTCGTCGGCGGGAAAAACTCCGCAGTAGAAGCCGCCATTGATCTTTATCGAAACGGCGCCCATGTGACCCTTGTCCACCGGGGGGAAACCGTATTGGAAGGGATCAAACCGTCCTTATTATTGGATATGCGCAATCTCTTGAAAAAAGGGCATATCGCATTTTACCCTTATTCCAGTGTTGCAACGATTGATGAAACAACGATTCAAATCCATTCGCCTGAAGGAACCGTCTTAATAGAGAATGACTATGTCTTTTCCTTGATCGGCTATCAACCCGATCTATCGATGTTGGAACAACTCGGCATCGAAACCGATCCCGCTACATTGGTCCCTTCTTTTCATCCGGAAACGTATGAATCGAATGTTAAAAACGTCTTCCTTTCGGGCGTCGTCACAGGCGGTATCACCAATCGTGTTTACATTGAAGATGGGCGCTTTCACGGCTTGAAGATTGCCGAAGAAATTGCACAACGGCTTTCAGTTGTACAAAATCAATCGCGCCTCGGCGTGATTGCGTCCAGATTTTGAATTGCGCTTTCCAATGGCTGGTGCCTTAGCCTGAGTTCCTCTAATCAGCAGGGAGTTTGAACTCCCTGCTGATTCAAGTGCATTCTGGCATTCATCCCGCCACTTATGGAAGTGGGGGACTTCTGCTGAATCAAGTTAAATCATGAAAAAACAGCTCTTTAAATGACAGTGACGTCATTTGAAGAGCTGTTTAAGCCGTCTAGACTTGGGTTATGGTTCTGCTGAAGTACAATTCCGACAGCATTTCATCGTAAACAATTGAAATTAATGATTACGATTCTACTACTTTTTGGGGTGCTCGTTTTTTCATTGCCCACGCAAAGATAATAGCGCCTATCAGCGTGAAGCCTAAGTAGCCCATTGTTGGATAGACCGTTCCGACAAGCGTAATAAACCCTACGAAACTTGCTCCGAATGCGGCTAACCCGAATAACACAACGGCACCTTTGAATTTCTTCGTTTCCGGTTTCACGGTACGGGCTGTAAAAGCATAGAGCATACCGACCGCGGTATTGTAAATCATCCCAAGCAAGATAATCGAAAAGATCGTACTCATAACTGGGCTCATGCTATTAGCCAACACGAGCATCGGCATCGGTACGGATGCAATTTCCTTCAACTGCGTTAACATTGAAACGTTGATAAGGATGATGAGAAGACCGAGACCCAATCCACCGATGATGCCTCCCCATGCCGCCACTTTTTCATCTTTGACCGTTCCACCCATGACAGTCAGCATGGCTGCACCGGCTGCGATATTATAAGACACATATAACACTGCCCCTAACAGCCAGTGGGATGCCCCACGGCTTTGGCTCGCGGCGACCGCTTGCAAATCCGCGGATGCAAAATCGAAATTCATAACCGAATAAACCGTAATGATGATGACGATTAACAACAGAAAAGGCGTAAATGCACTAATAAGCGTAATCACTTTTTGGACACTGAAGGTCACGGAAATAATCGTGATAACGGTCATCAGTATACTTCCAATGACACTCGGGATGCCAAATTGCTGTTCAAAAATGGCTCCAGCTCCCGAAAACATAACGACCGTCACACCAAACAGGAAAAAAGTGATAATGACGTCAACAACAACCCCTAAATAGCGGCCGCAAATATGATAGATGACTTTCTGGTGAGAAGTGGTTTGTAAACGGCTCCCCAACTGTGTCAAATTCATCCCGATAAAAGCGAAAAATAACGTTGCGACAATCGAACCGGCAATGCCGATTGCACCGAAGCTCGTGAAAAACTGTAAAATCTCTTGCCCTGATGCAAAACCGGCACCGACGATAACACCGATAAAGGCTGCACCCATTTGAAAACTCTTTCTCATAAATGTTCCCCCTGCTAATTGCTAGCTGTTTATATGTTATAATATTCTGAATTAATACCCCGAAAGAAACCATGTGGGCAGATATCCACCCACACGACTTTTATCTTCATTCAGCCGAAGAATTCACCTCTATAGGTAAAGAAGCGAACGCGATTTTGTTCTCCTGTTCAGTAGGTGTTCAAACACCGGCTGAACGAAGATAAAGCCTCCGGCGGATGTCACAGATTTTGAAAGGATTCAATCGAGCAAGCTCGATTCAAAATCTGGACGCAATTACGCCAAGGCGTAATTGATTATTCGGCTTTAAAATGATATGTGTCAACTGTAAACTTGTCCATTGCACGGAAATTCGGTTCATAGCCGATACCATATGCGGTCGGTACGGTAATATAGCCTTCTTCTACGACGACTTCCGGCGCAATGACATCCTCTTCCCAATAGCGCGAAGAACCGGCCGTATCGCCTGGCAATACGAAGTTCGGCAATGTCGTCAAAGCGATATTATGCGCACGCCCGATACCCGATTCCAGCATGCCGCCGCACCAAACAGGGATACCTTGTTCCATACAGTAATCATGAATTTTCTTCGCTTCCGTCAAGCCCCCGACCCGGCCAATTTTAATATTGATAATTTTTGTACTTCCCAGTTCCACTGCTTTCCGCGTATCTTCCAGCGAATGGATACTTTCGTCCAAACAGATCGGTGTCGTCATCTGTTTCTGCAATGTCGCATGGTCGATAATATCATCGGACGCAAGTGGTTGTTCAATCATCGTCAAGTCAAACGCGTCCAGCTGTTTCAACAATTCAATATCGTTCAATGTATAAGCCGAGTTGGCGTCCGCCATGAGCGGAACATCCGGGAATTGTTCCCGAAGCGCGCGCATCACTTCAACGTCATAGCCCGGTTTGATTTTCACCTTGATGCGTTTATAGCCTTCCTCTACAAAACCACGAACGGTGGCAATCAAATCTTCGACTCGTTCATGGATCCCGATACTGATACCGACTTCGATTTTGTCACGTTCCCCGCCTAAAGCTTGCGCCAATGTCATTTTATTGCGCTTGGCGTATAAGTCCCAAATGGCTCCTTCAATGGTCGATTTCGCCATATTATTCTTGCGGATGGCACTGAAAAGGCCATTCACTTCGTCGGGATGCCCAATTTCTTTTCCTAGTATGAGTGGGATCAGAAAATCTTGAAGCATATGCAAATTCGTTTCAAGCGTCTCTTCGTTGTACCAAGGCGCGCTGAATGCAACCGACTCGCCCCAACCACTATTGCCGAGTTCGTCTTTTGCCTCCAGTAATAGAAAATCCTTTTCTTGCATCGTTCCAAAACTTGTCGTAAATGGATGCTTCATCATCATTTTCATTTTTCGGATAGTAATTTCTTGAATAATCATTCGTCTTCTCCTCTTTCACTCGTATTCAATGGAATTGTATTTTTTTTGACCGCTTGATAATAGTGGACGCCAGTTGTTGTCCGATTGACGTTTACCAATGCATAGCCTTCACGGAAAAGCGTTTGGAAAATCGTCCTGATTTTTAGTCGCCAATCCAGTGCAAGTTGCGGCTCACTTTTCTTGATCACCTGAAAATGTTCGGGTATCGGAATTTCGATACCGGCACTGTTGGTCGGTATTTCTTCTTCATTAAAATTTAGCATCGGGTTTCCTTGTTCAGATTTCCCTACTGGAAACGGACGATCAAAACGGTCAATCGTCGGAACCCAGCGCTCTTCCACTCGTTCGCTCTTGATCCACCATTCGATTTTAAAACGGTCCGAAGGCAATCCTTTGTTCAACCCATCTTCCATTTCACCGTACCAATTTTCTAAATAAGTACTGCAAATTCCGGATAGCTTCGATACATTCAAATATGCGTTCCGGCTTTCCAAAGGATCGAATGTCCAGGTGATCAAATCGTAACCCATTTCAATGGCATATGTGCGTTGCTCTTCTTTCAATGTTTTGCCGATTCCCATCAGCTGATAATCCGGATGGATCCCGAGCATATGGGAACATAAATAAGTTTTTCCATTTGCAAATCCGGTAAATCCATAGGAGAAGCCGACGATTGTCTCCCCATCAAAAGCACCGAGCATCAGCCCTCCATTGGTGATCGCCGTATAGGTTTGATGGACCGGAATCGGTTCCGATCCCCATACGGTTGTTTCAAGGGATTGGACGAGACGCATCTCTTCAATTGTTTCCAGTTTACGTGTTGTAATCGTTCGATTCATTGTGCCACTTCCTTTTGTTCTAACCGTTCAAACGTTTCGATCACTGCCCGTGTTAGAATTTCAATACCGGTCAAAATACCGTCTTGGTTGAATGTCATCTTTGGATGATGGAGGCCGGGTGCAAGGTCACAACCGAGTCCAAGCATCGTCGCTTTTACGGAAGGACGCTTCAATGTGTAAAAATGAAAATCCTCCCCGCCTGGCGTGACAATCGGTGGAACTAAACCTAATTCGCCTACCGTTTCGGTAATGGCTTGCGCCATGATGTCGACAGCCGTTTCATCCACTTCGGCTGCTGCAATTTCTGCGAGCAATTCACAGTGGATTTCTACACCAGTCATCTTAGCAACCGATTCGATTGCAGTCTGTACGTGATCAAACAGCTTGTCCATGACCGCATTCGTTTGCGCACGCATATCAATGCTAAAGACGCCATTTCCCGGGATGATGTTGGCCGATTCGCCGCCCGCTTGGAACATCGTCATTTTCGCCGAATGGGGTACCATCGGATCGACATGGATGGAGCGGATTGCTTGTACAAGTAAAGCCATCACTTCAATGGCATTTTGTCCGAGATGCGGCCTAGCCCCGTGCGTGTCGGTGCCGCTTATGGTCCCTTTCAACATTTTCGCCGCGCCATGCATAATCGCGGGTGCCGAGTAACCAAGGCCGAGTTCCTGGATTGGGCGAAGGTGGACGCCATACAAGTAATCGACGTCATCGACTAGTCCTTTGTCGACAAACGACAATGCCCCCGTCCCTTTTTCCTCGGCGGGTTGGAAGAGCACTTTCAGTCGACCGTTCTTCGGATAGCCCAGCTTCTTCAGTGCGAGTAATGTCCCGACTGCCATCGTCATATGCGCATCATGTCCGCATGAATGATTCGCTTGGTACACGCCGTCGACTTCCTGCCAAAGTGCATCGATATCCGTACGGAGACCAACGCAATAGTCTCCAGCTCCCGCAGTTACAACAAGCCCTGTTGAATCATCAAATGTCGTGACCTCGTATCCTTCATTCTCGATGAATTGTTGTAAATACTTCGTTGTTTCGATTTCCTTCCAACTGATTTCGGGGTGAGCGTGTAAATGCGCGAACACCTTCTCGACAATCGGTTTCACCTCTTGCAATACCGTTTTCATTGCTTCTCCGCCCCTTCCACAAATAAAAAATCGCTATTCAATGATTGATAGGTTTGTTGACGTTTTTCGAAGTGCTCCTTTTCTTTCACAGACACACCGGCAACCAGCGCATTCATAAACGAAAACAAAGAAGTCGTCGCATCAAGTGTGGATTTATTCGGTGAGTAAATGGGAAACAGTACATCACTATGCGCTTGGATAGGCGCTAACAACGAATCTGTTATCGCGATGACATAGGCTTGCTGATCACGGGCCAATTCAGCGATGCGGATTGTTTCTTTTAAATAGCGGTGAAAAGAAATAGCGACTAAAACGGATTGATCATTCATCGTACTTAACGTTCGAATGACATCTTCTGCTTCTGTGCGGATGAGTCGGACGTCATGCCTGACCAGCCCAAGCGAATAGGAAAGCCAACTAGCCGCGGCATGGGAAGAACGAAGCCCCAATATATATACCGTTTGCGCTTTTGAAAGTTGGTCGATCGCCGTTTCATAATCCGTCTCATTGATCTGCTTAATCGTTTCCTGGATTGTACGACAGTCCTGTTCCATCACCTGTTCATAAAAATTAGGCGCTTGTTCCAACTCAAGCTTGGATTGCTGATAAGTGTGCAAACTGCTTTCTTGAAAGAGCAACTGTTCCCGCGTGGTCTTTTGCAGTTCAGAATAACCGGAAAGCCCGAGACTATAGCAAAAGCGGATGACCGTCGTCTCACTTACTCCGATCATCGCGCCAATTTCCTGTGCCGAAGACACCGCGACATTTCGGGGATGATCCAACACATAGGTGGCAACTTTCTTTTGACTTTTCGATAAGTTATGGAAATGCTCATGCACGAGCTCTTTTAGTTTCATCATTGATCACCATTTGAAGTATCAGCATTTTTTATCTAGCAAAATGAAGTGTAAACTTCATAATTGAATAGAAATTAGTTTAACACAAAAATTCGCAGAGTACAAACTATTTTCTGAACCTTTGTGCAGACCTATTACAATTTTAGAATCTAATTTCACTAGATATAAATAAAAAACGTGGATCAAATCATAATTGTTTTGATCCACGTTCTTTTTGGGGGCTAACTAGTCAAATATTGTTCCAGCACTTCTTTTGTTTTTTGTTGTAAATAATAAGTAGCATTCTTCATTAAATCATCTACCGAACGGATTCCATCCGATATCTCATGTATCTCAGTGAAATACGGTTGCAAAGCAGCTCTGCTCTCTTGGTCCACCATCCCGGAAATCAACAGCACCGGCTTGCCTTCCTTTCGTGCCATTTCCGCGATGCCGAAGGGAGTTTTCCCCGATAGCGTCTGTACATCGGTTTTGCCTTCTCCCGTTAAAATCAGATCCGCTTCATTTAGCTGTTCGTGAAATGCAATCGCTTGTAGTACGACATGAATGCCTTGTTGCATTTCCCCTGGCATAAATGCTTGAAATGCACCACCTGCTCCACCAGCTGCCCCTGCCCCTTTTTTCGCGTGTAGTGATACGCCTGTTTGTTGTTCGACGACATTCGCAAATGTGTTGAGTGCTTGATCAAGATGGGCCACCATTGCAGGCGTCGCTCCTTTTTGCGGACCAAAAACAGCAGACGCACCTGTAGGACCGACAAAAGGATTTTTAACATCTGAAGCAATGAGAAAATGGCTTTCCGCAATTCGCTTATCAAAATGAGAACTGTCCATTGTATGTAGTTCATTGAGAGCACCGCCTCCTGGATTCAGCTCCACGCCCTCTCTGGAGAGGAATTTCATGCCAAGTGCTTGTAACATCCCGGCCCCTGCGTCATTCGTCGCACTACCGCCAAGCCCGATAATGAATTTACGAAAGCCAGCAGCAAGTGCATGTCGGATAAGTTCTCCTGTTCCATAAGACGACGTAACGAGTGGATTCCTTTCGTCTTCATGTAAAAGCGTAAGACCCGAAGCTTCTGCAATTTCAACGACACATGTTACCCCATCCCCAAGCACACCATAGTTTGCTTCAATAGTTCTACCAAGCGGGTCTTGGACAGCGCAAGTCACTTCTTTCCCTTGCGTGGCCCCCACCAAACTATGCATCGTTCCTTCTCCACCATCAGCTGCCGGTAATAAAACAGTCGTAATGGTTGCATCATAGTCCCTCACTCCAGCAGCCATTGCTTCTGCTGCTTCCACCGCGGTCAGACTCCCTTTAAAAGAATCCGGTGCTACGATCATTTTCATCATGATCACCTCTTCATTGTTATAATCATCATGCTTACAATAGTACACTTCTAAATCAATTTCGCCATTCGAAAAGGAGACAAATTTAAAATTTGCCCCTTAAAACGGATCCTTTGCTAATTAAGCATGCCAATACTTCCTATCCATTCAATTTTCTCAATTTCTCAATCGCCTCTCTATCCAAGCGTGTCACTTTGGCGATAAATTCAACGGAAGAACCTTCTTTTAACATTTCAAGCGCTACTTGTTCAATTCCTTTTCTTTTCCCTTCTTCTTGAAAGTGTGCAAAAATTGCCTCCATTGTAGGGGATAACTCTTCCCCGTTAAATTGAACCATGTCGTTCGCCTCCTTCTGTATTATCGGGATCATTGTTTCATGAAACTTTTTGGATAATTCCTCTGGTAAACGTAGTAAATAGTCGATAAAGTAGAGTACAGCCAGAATCTCTGAACGGGAATTTTTATTATCGGTAATAATTTTCTTCATTAGTTTCATCTTAAACGCATATCGTTTGTCTACATCTTCCCGTGTGTCGTTCATATATTTTGCCGCAAGGACAACTTTGCTGAAGAGCTTATCCGATTTCTCCAGCTCTTCTTTGTCATAATTGTTAAGCTTACAATTAGTATACGCATAGTGTAGCTCCGTGCCAAAATAAGAGTAGTTGAATTGAGTCGGAAACGTACTTTCATGCGGCGATGTCATGACAGCGATTGCGACAATTTCCTTGTCATGGCGATCATATATCCGATAAAAATATTGAAACATGCGCTTGGCAAAGTCCTTTTCATTGTCGCTTTGCACTTCTACGTGCACCAAAACCCACTTTTCCTCACCGTCTTTTAAATGTACTTTCACCAGTTGATCCGCCCATTGACGTCCTTTTTTCTTATCCATGATTTTCTGAAAAAGCTCTTGTTGCAAAAACTCCGCTTCTTTCGTAAAATCGACTTGCGCATGCAGATCCGGCTTGAAAAATAACAAAAAGTCTTCAAACAGTTCCCCAATCACTTTCTTCCAGAGCCCGTCCTGATCGACGACATCCGCCTTATAATCAGTTGACTTTTCCCATACTAGCGCCCCCACCATACTTCCACAACACCCCCTCACCGAATTGTCTGACTTCTATCCTTACCCTATTACACTTCCAATTAAAAGTAAATTGTTGCAAATGTATATACACTTCGATAATGGAATTTTGCCATTCGAAAAGGAGACAAATTTAAAATTTGTCCCCTGAAATGACCCTACTATTTTTTTTTAAGACCCTCAAACTTCTTTTCTCATCCATTTCTAATCTTTGTCTCATCAGTCTTTCATTTACAAACAGTACACTATAACTACAGAAAGACAATGGCCGGCATCACACAAATAATGGAGGGAATCATAATGTTGACCCAACTTCAAACTTTAAAAGCATTTATCCAAAACCAAATCCATGAACGCTTTTCATACTCCATTTCCTATGAAGAACAAGTCTATAACGGGCTCTACGACAATGCGTTCATGAACTGGTTCAATCCAAAGCCATTCACAAAAGTAGAAATCCAAGAAATTCAACAAGTGAAACGTGCCATCAACGCTAAAATGCACCATCTGATTTAAAGGTCTTTTTCCATTCTATAAATCTTCAACAACGATATAGGTCGCTTTGATCGGCCCATGAACACCCACAACGAGGATCATTTCGATGTCTGCAGAGTTGCTGGGTCCTGTAATAAAGTTGATGCAAGAGGCTACTTGCTCTCCACTTTTTACTTTTTCGCGAATGAGACGAGCGGCTTGTGTCATTCGAGGAACGATGCTGCTTTTCGGAATAATGATGACAGAATTGGCCGGCAAAAAGCTGACCGTTCTTCCTTTATCTTTACTACTAAAAAGGACAGCTGTTCCTGATTCCGCTAGGGTGATATCACTAATCGTGATTCCGACGTTTGCAACATTAGCCTTATCTATATTTACTTCCTTTTTTGTATGGTCCCACACATGAAGACCTATGCCGTCCTGCGGCCATTCTTCATCCATTAACTTGCCTAAACCATATTGAGCAAAGCGCTCATCTTTCCATGAAACGACCGGGCCTCCGCCGTAGTTGTTTACTACTTCTTTCAATGAGCCGGAGAGCTCCGCTAAATTAGTGAGCACAAAATTGGTATGGATATTTTTACATTGTTCTCGTAAAACATCGACTAAGTCATTTTGTGTAGCATTTTTTAGCACTTCGTCTTGAGGTTGGAATTTCCATTCGGGTCTTTTTACAACCTTTTTTCGGTCACGGCCCAAACGATTGGCGATTTTTCCTAAAAAGGCTTCACGATTCTGTATCATGCCGTTCATGATTATTCCCCTCCTTTTGGACGGTTATGAAACCAATCCCGGAATCTTTCTTTGTTTGGTGCTGGAAATTCTCTCGCTTCTGTCCAAGCTTTTAGAGGACCGGGACCTTTGGAAATTTTAGCTCCCTTTGTAAAGGGCGACATGGCAGGTGACGCCATTTTTGAACCAATTTTATATAATGCGGGTGTGGATGCGCCAAGACCAAAAGCTTTCATGACTAACTTTTCAGATACCGGGGCACGTCCTTCCTTCTCTACGATGACTTGGCGATGCTTATGAAGCAGTTCGTGCAATGGGATTTTTACTGGACAGGCTTCTGTGCACGCGCCACATAGGGTAGAAGCGTAAGGCAATTCTTTATAATCATCATACCCGCCAAGCAACGGTGATAAGATGGCTCCGACAGGACCCGAATAAATGGAACCGTAAGAATGACCTCCCACATGACGATAAACCGGACAAGCATTCACACACGCTGCACAACGGATACATTGCAGAATCGATTGGAATTCTCCGCCCAGAATATCAGATCTGCCATTGTCAACAATGACCAGATGAAACTCTTCCGGACCGTCGACATCTCCTTCTTCTTTTGGGCCTGTTAAAGTCGTAATATAACTCGTCAGTTTTTGCCCCACTGCACTTCTTGTCAATAAACTCACAAGAACTTCCATTTCCTCAAAAGTAGGAACAAGTCTCTCCATGCCCATCACCGTAATTTGGGTTTTCGGTAAAGCGGCAACTAAATCAGCGTTCCCTTCATTCGTTACTAATGTGATAGAACCTGTTTCGGCAATGGCAAAATTACACCCTGTAATCCCTACATCAGCGGTTAGATATTCCTGACGCAGTTTTTCACGAGCATGCAAGGCAAGCTCTTCTGGTTGTTCCGTTTTATCGTAGCCTTGTTTTTCTTTAAAGACATCACGGATTTGTTCTTTATTTTTATGTAAAGCAGGAACTACTATATGTGACGGCGGTTCCTGGTCATCCACTTGCAGAATGTATTCGCCAAGGTCTGTTTCAATAACTTCACAGCCCAAATTCTCCAGACCCGCATTCAAGTTGATTTCCTCTGTCACCATCGACTTGGATTTAACAATTTTCTTTGCATTTTTCTGTTTTACCACGTTTTGAATATATTCCGTTGCTTCTTCTGCTGTCTGCGCAAAGTAGACATGACCGCCTCTTTTGGAGACATTCTCACTCAATTCTTCTAAATAAAAATCCAAGTTCTCTAGTACATGCTGGCGGATTTCCTCTCCATGCGAGCGCCAATCTTCCCAGTTTCCTAACTCTTTTGCGGCAGCTAAACGACGTGTTTGAAATCGCTCTTGCGCACTAGAGACCGCGCCGCGCATAAACGAATCCTGTAATCCTTTATCTACACGATCATTAAACTTATCAGTACTTATTTTCATTGCCATTTGAGAAGATCCCCCTTTCCAATCGTTTTTTCCTTATCGACTATTCAGCACCTCAGCTATGTGCATCACTTTAATCGGCTTCCCTTGCCGATCAATTCGACCTCCAATATTCATTAAGCAACCTGCATCCGCGCCAATTAATAGATCTGCCCCTGTTTCTTCCACATTACACACTTTTTCATCGACCATTTGCTCTGAAATGTTCCCCATTTTCACAGAAAAAGTTCCACCGAACCCGCAGCATCGCTCTTTACCTGGGAGTTCTGTATATTCTAAGCCTTTGACGTGATTTAATAACTTCATAGGTGCTTGTTTTACCCCTAATAATCTCGTCATATGACAGGAAGTATGGTAAGTAGCTTTTCCTTCTAAATGAGCACCTACATCTTCCACTTTTAATACATCAACGATAAATTCAGTGAATTCATACGTTTTAGCTGCCAACGCTTGTGCTTTTGGCTCCCATTTAGGATCGCCTTTGAAAACATTTGGATACTCTTTAAACATGTATGCGCAAGAACCTGAAGGGGATACGACATACTCGGCATGTTCAAACGTAGAAATCATTTTTTTCATCGCATTTTTCGTATCTTCTACGTACCCGCTATTATATGAAGGTTGACCACAGCAAATTTGCGATTCCGGAAATTCAATTTCACATCCGAGTCTTTCTAACACCTCAACGATCGCTTTCCCAACATCTCCTTGAAACATATCTACTAAACAAGTTGCAAAAAGAGTTACTTTCATATTTCCTCACTCCCTTACCATTTACGCTAATCCCTGACCTCTTCAAGTCAACTGGTCATCTGATGATTAGTGAATAGAAAATTCTTATCTATCTATAGACTACTGTCAATTAATGAATAAAAAGGAGGGTCTCCGATTGAATAGCCTCCCTTCCCTCTGTATTTCCTACTGGTTGTCAATTGCTTCATGAAAATATTTTTTCAAGATATTTTCTACATTTTCAATATGGGACATCATCGCTTTTCGAGCTTTTTCCTCGTCCTTCTCTACGATTGCTTGATAGATTTTCAGATGTTCTTGGTATAGTTTCTCGATCGTTGTCTGTTTTGAAAAGAACCATATACGTCTTGTTTCTTTCATTGTTTCAACCATGAGTTCTGATACTTGATCTAGCAAAGTAGATAATATTGGATTACGAGATGCGGCAGATAGCGCTAAGTGAAACTTCAAGTCCGCCTTCTCACCAAGTTCTTCGTCACTCGTCCCCGCTTGCTTCATTTCTTCTAAAGCTTCAGCCATAATCGCCAAGTCTTCTGTATTTCGGTTGTTTGCTGCTGATGCAGCAGTCCCTGTTTCAATAATCTTTCTAACTTCTAAAAGATGGGAAATATCTTGTTTGTTCATGAGGATGGCAGTTGATAAGGGGAAAATTAGTTGCTCCGCTTCAAACTGCTTCACAAAGGTCCCTTCCCCTTGTTTCATTTCAACCAAACCCATTGCCTTTAAAGCGGACAAGGCCTCTCTTGTAGCTGATCTACTCACCTGAAAATTTTCGGCTAGCTGTTGCACAGATTCGAGCTTATCTCCTGGCTTTAATTGGCCGGTCCGAATCATTTCATGTAAAGCCTCAGCTACTTCCTCGTATATTTTTTTGGGTTTTATTTGTTTATATTGCAACCCCTTCCACCTCACTGTCCCCTTTAAATAGTTACATTGTAACTATATTATACATCATAATTTATGAATCATACTCAAAAAACTCAAATCCCCTCGCTCTCTCCATTTTTTCAATCAAATTTGATAGCCTTACTTGCAATTGCACATTCACTCTTTATGTATTTCCTTCCTTTCGTTCAATCGATAGGTTTAATCGGCAAGGTTTTCCCTACGCCGATTAAACGTAATAAGTAGAAAAGTATCTTTCCAACAAACTTAACTGCTAACTTCAAGTTTCGAATCTATACGTTCCTTTGTTTGACTGTTGCCCTTTACAGAAGCAATGGCAATTAGACTGATCACTGCAGCCAAAATCATATAGAGGGCAACCGGAACGTAAGAACTGTTAAAAGTAGCCAATAAGGCTGTTGCCACAAGCGGCGCCGTTCCTCCTGCAACTGCTGCACCAAGCTGATAACCTAATGAAATACCGGTGTTACGGATTTTTGCTGGGAAAAATTCCGACATCATCGTTCCCTGTACAGCATTGAGAGATCCCCAAATGACTCCAAGGCCAATAACTGTTGCTAAAGTTAGTAAAAATGCCGAACTTTGTTGCAACATCCAGAAATATGGAAATGCGTATAATACAGTCGCCACAATACCAAATAAGTAAATCTTCTTTCTACCAATTCGATCTGATAGATGCCCAATAATCGGAATTAGAATCGTAGCAACTACTGAGCCAATGACAACAGCATTCAAAGCTTCAGTTCGATTAAATGACAAATGGGATGTCGCGTAGGAGACAATAAAAGTTCCGTATATATAAAATGGTGCCGTTTCAACCACTTTCGCCCCCATTGCAATTAACACTGCTCTCCAATGGAAACGTAAAGTATCTGCAATCGGAAGCTTTGAGATTTCGCCTGCTGCTTGAGCTTTTTTAAAGTCAGGTGTTTCATCAATCCCTTTCCGAATCCATAAGCCCACTAAAACAAGTAAGGCACTTAATAAGAACGGTACTCGCCATCCCCATGACATAAACTGAGCTTCTGGTAAACGGGTCATCACGGACATAGCCAGCGATCCTAAAATTAAACCAATGGAAATCCCCATTTGCGGCACACTTCCAAATAACCCTTTTTTATTTTTCGGTGCATATTCAACCGCTAACAATAAAGCACCGCCCCATTCACCACCAAGTGCTAATCCTTGTAAAAAACGTAAGCAAGTTAGAAAAATTGGCGCCCAAATTCCGATCACTTGGTAAGTAGGCAACAAACCCATAGCGAAAGTGGACAAGCCCATTATACTTAGCGTCATGACTAACGTCTTTTTTCTACCTAAACGGTCCCCAATATGACTAAAAACAACCCCACCGAAAGGTCGTAAGAAAAAGGCAATGGAAAAGGAAGTATAAGCGAGAATTAATCCCATTACTGGATCCTCACTTACGAAGAATAACTGATTAAAAACTAAAGCAGCAACCGTCCCATATAAAAAGTAATCAAACCACTCAATCGCGCTGCCTATTAAACTAGCGGATAATACCCTTACATTCAACTTTGACATCGTGTTTCCCCCTTGAATAATGAATTCTCCCACATTTAAACCGCTTACAATTGTGTAATAGTACGTCTAGCACCAAGTCATCAGATGACTCGATAACCTTATGGTCGTATTCTATCACGAGGTTTGAAGCTTGTAAATATCACTATTGCAAAAAATAAGTTTTTTCCGACATTCTATTTTACTTGACTTTAAAAACGTCCAACCCTTGCGAATCAAGTATTCTCGCAAGGGTTGGACGGAGCTATAGCAAACTCACTTTGATATTTACTTATGGTACTGTAAGTTTCTTAATGTGGAATCCAAAATAGAATGACCATCATTTCCTTCTAACAAACAGCACTTTAACCCATTGATTCACCAAAAACGGCATAAAGGCCAAACTATAAATCCACCATAATTGTTCGATACTCAATGTTGCAACCTTGAACACACCGGCAAGTGCCGGAACAAACAAGACGAGATGCAAGGAAAGAATACCTACAAAAAACGCCACCCAGGTGTATTTATTTGTAAACAAGCCAATTGCGAAAATGGATTCCTTGGATCTGGAGTTGAAACCATGTACTAGTCTAGCCAAACATAAAGTTGTGAACGCCATTGTGCTTGCCGTGAGCGTATCTCCTGCCTGCAAACCCATTCGAAAAGCGAAAATTGTAGCGATAGCGATCAATAGACCTTCGAGCATCACTTGCGTCGTAAAGGCTTTATTTAATAGTGGAGAGTGAATATTTCTTGGCTTGTCCTTCATTGTTTTTTTATTATGCGGTTCTAAACCGATCGCTATAGCTGGCAAACTATCCGTCAACAAGTTGATGAATAATAAATGTACGGGTGCAAAAGGAACGGGTAAACCTAACACTGTTGCATATAACACTACGAAAATGGCACCTGCATTTCCGGATAATAAAAAGAGAATGGCATTTTTTATATTCGTATAGATACTTCTGCCATTCGAAATCGCTTTGACAATCGTTGTAAAATTATCATCCGTCAAGATCATGGAAGATGCATCTTTCGCGACTTCGGTACCGGTTCTCCCCATCGCCACGCCGATATCGGCTTGTCTCAAGGCAGGACCGTCATTGACGCCATCCCCTGTCATCGCGACGACATGTCCTTTCTCCTGCCATGCCTTCACAATACGAATTTTATGCTCTGGCGTTACGCGGGCAAAGACAGAGACATCTTGCACTTTTTCTTGGAGTTCTTGATCGGTTAAGCGTTCGATTTCATAGCCTTCGATCGCTTCTGATGGATTTTTTAGAATCCCGATTTGTTGAGCAATGGCCGTAGCAGTTATTTTGTGGTCGCCTGTAATCATGACGGGTTTAATCCCTGCTCTTATACAACTTTCAACGGCTGCTTGCGACTCACTTCTCGGAGGATCCATCATCGCTACTAACCCGACAAAGGTAAAATCCTTTTCGTCGTTTACATCAATGGTTCGATTTCGCTGTACCTCTTTGTAAGCAATTGCCAGCACTCGAAGTCCACTCATTGAAAACTGACGGTTCACTTCTTCGATTTTTTGTCGTTGTGCTGATGTCATCACTCGAAGACCGTTCGCCGTTTCGATCTTCACTAATTTAGGAAGAAGAACATCCAATGCACCCTTTGTAATCATGACTGTTTGCTGATTAAACCGATGTACCGTACTCATCAGCTTCCGCCCTGAATCAAAAGGCAGTTCTGCCACCCGTGGATACTGCTCTCTGACAGTCAATTCGTTGAAATCGTATTGTCTTCCTAATTTCACCAATGCCATTTCAGTCGGGTCACCGATTTCTTGCTGCTCTTTTTCAAATGCGTCATTGCATAGCAGTGCTTGTACAATCAATTTGTTTTCGATGGTATTCGTAGTTTGTAGTTCATTATACGGAATGACTTTTTGATCCACATAGACGTTTAGGACCGTCATTTTATTTTCCGTTAACGTGCCTGTCTTATCTGAACAAATGACCGATACACTTCCGAGGCTTTCAACCGCATAGAGCTTGCGGATAATGGCGTTTTCCTTCGCCATTTTTCGTGTTCCAAACGCTAACACGATGGTAACGATGGAGCTCAGTGCCTCTGGAATGGCCGCAACTGCAAGCGATACGGCAAACATGAACGATTCCACCAATTCGCGTCCCCGCACAAGGTCAATCGCAAAAATGGCCACACAAATCATTGTAATTCCTAACGCCAATTTTTCGCCGAAATGGTCTAAGCTGACTTGTAAAGGGGTTTTCTTCTCTTTTGCACTATCCAATAAGTTTGCGATTTTACCAATTTCCGTTTCCATTCCGATTGCCGTCACAACAGCTAGTCCACGTCCATTGGTGACAAAGCTGCCCGTGAACACCATATTTTTTTGATCGCCAAGAGGGACATCCTCGTCATCGATTGGCACGGTGCTCTTCTCTACAGCCAATGATTCACCTGTCAGCGAACTTTCATTGATCTGCAAATTATGGCTTTCGATTAATCGTCCATCCGCACTGATAAAATCCCCAGCTTCCAAATATAGAAGATCGCCAACGACGATATCTGCAGATGCAACCTCTACGATTTGATTGTTCCGCACCACTTTTGCAACAGGGGAAGTCAACTCTTTCAAATTACTCAATGACTGTTCTGCCTTCACATGCTGGACAGTACCCAAAACAGCATTCAAGATGACAACAATCAGGATGACAATCGTACTGCCCACTTCGCCCAATAAAAATGAAATGAACGCCGCAACGAGTAAAATAATGACCAACAGATCTTTAAACTGCCCAAAGAACACGGCAAATGCGCTTGTCCTTTTCCCTTCCAACAATTCATTCGTACCATATACTTCTTGTCTCATTTGGACGTCATAATCGCTCAGCCCTTCACGGGACACGTCCAGCTTCTCCATCACTTCGAAAGATGATTTACGATGATATTCTGACATATGGCTTGTCCTTTCTCATGCTAATAGTCAATTGGGTGAACTCGTTTTCCCACTCCACCTCCGTCATACTTACATCATCGTATTCCCCGAACGCTTGGAGTATGCTAAAAAAGAGGCGAGGAGTTTGTTGGACATGCCACACGATTGGTTGGCATACCGCGCATTCCTGAATAATTCAAGAGCATATACCTCTAAAAGTTGTTATAATGATAAATGAATTATAAAAATCGTCATTAGTGTAAACATAAAGATTACTTTACACATTTCCACAAAAAATCGTTGACTATTCAAGGGAAGGAAGAAGAATGTATGGCTAGTATTTCTGAAGTTATGGCAAAAGGTTTACAAGGCGGATCTTGGGTTCGAAAGTTATTTGATGAAGGGGCAAGATTAAAAAAAGAGTTCGGCGAGGATCAAGTTTTTGATTTTTCACTTGGTAATCCATTTAATAAACCACCCGAAGCATTTACAAAAGCCTTACTCGAAGAGGTAGGACAAGTCAATCACGGCTATATACCAAATCAGGGAATTCCTGAAACAAGAATGAAGGTAGCAGAATTCTTATCCACTCGGTTCAACACTGAAATTTCGTTTGAGCATGTTGTCATGACTGTCGGTGCAGGGGGAGCCTTGAATTCTGCATTAAAAAGTATTTTAAACAGTGGTGAAGAAGTGATTGTACTGTCACCTTATTTTGCCGAGTATGATGCGTATATTGAAAACTTTGGCGGCAAGGTCGTTCGTTGTATGCTAAATGACCAGTTTGAAATTGATATCGAAGCGGTTAGACAATCCATCACCCCGCTCACAAAAGGGATTATTATTAATACACCTCATAACCCGACAGGCACAATACTGAGTCAAGAAAACCTTAACGAACTTGGAGCATTATTAAAAGAGGCGGAAGAAAAAAGCGGAGAACCGATTTATATGCTTTTTGATGAACCTTACGCCCAATTGATATTTGAAGGGGAACAAGTCAATCCATTTCTTTCACATAATAAAGTCATTTTGGCTAGTTCTTTCAGTAAAGACCTCGGGATCGCTGGGGAGAGACTCGGTTATCTCGCATTAAACAAAAACACACCAGATGCTGACTTGTTAATAAGTGCGTTCGTTTATGCTCATCGCACACTCGGCTTTGTCAATGCACCTGCTTTGATGCAACGTGCAATTGCCAAAATGCCTGATTTAACAGTGGACGCAAGTCCTTACAAAGTGCGAAGAGACAAGATTGTCGAAATCCTATCCGATGCGGGATTTGAATTTGCTACTCCAAAAGGTGGTTTCTTTGTATTTCCACAGGCACCGATTGCAGATGATGTGGAGTTTTGCCGTCATGCTGCCGAGAAATATAAATTACTAATCGTACCTGGTACCGGATTTGGATTAAGCGGTCATTTCAGACTATGCTACAGTGTACCATTGGAGACCATCGAGAATTCACGTGAAGCCTTTATTTCTTTATATAATGATTTCAAATAAATAGATTTAGGAGGACTCTTCTTCCGATTCTAATAAAAGTTGCCAGCTGCTAAAACTATTTTAGAGCTGGCAACTTTTTTATCTATTCTTTTTTCTTAACTTCTCAATCACCTCTTTATCCAAAATTGGAGGGATTTCATTTTTTTTTCTAAGTTGAGATACACCATAGATAATTGCAAAAAGTACGAAGCCAATTAGAATGAGTATATTCGTCAGTGGATCAGTAATGCGCGGTATTGAATCCTGAAATACTTTTAAAAGAATTAATAATCCAATACCGATAATCATTCCAGCGACTGCTGCTTTTGACATTAATTTTCTCCCCTTAAAAAACTTTTCTCTCATAAATACGAATTGACAACAGCCATGAACATGCATAGAGCGTCAAAACTGCCAAGGCAATGAACAAATAGAGCTGAGCAGTTTGTACAGTTAATAACACTTGCACAAACTCCCTCATTATATCGTTCAAATTCGGGATAAAGAAATTAACGACAACGAGATAAATAGCAAAGAAAACAACCGAAGCTATAAACATATATTGGCTTTTAAATTTATACGAGAAGGGGAAAAACAATGAAATGGCCACCATTACAAGGCTAACCATAAACAAAATATCTTTCCATGCTGTTATTTCTTGATGGATCAATAAATTACCTATAAAAATGATACAAACAACTATACTCATGAAAATAAAAGCACCGATGTATTTCGAACTGACAATCTCTTTCCGTGTATAAGGCAAAGAATTCAGTAGCATATGGATTGAAGTCTTTTCGTCGTTCGCAAAAGCATTCATGATGATGACTACGCTAAAGACAATCCCTACCCAAATCGATGAAGTATTTAACAGCAAATAAACAAGCAAAGCAGGCAACAAAATCAGTAACGTCGATTTTTGTAAGACGATATCTTTACGGATTAAATTAAACATATTGCTCCGCTCCTTTCTTCGTATGGAACATAATATCTTCAAGCGTTGGTTTCTCCATCAAAACCATATCTCCAAAAATCGCTTCGATACGTGCCTTCTGATCCGTCAATGCCACAAAACCATGAGCGGATTTTCGAATCGCTATGAATTCCCGTTCTGTATCCGCATCTAACAGCTCCATTCCGCCTTTCACAACGGCATAATCTTCTTCGATTCGGTAAAATTCCTTTGTAAAAATATGCTCGCCATTATGAATAAACGTAATATAATCTGCAATGCGTTCTAAATCTGTTGTAATATGCGTAGAAAAGAAAATGGTTTTCTCTCCATCTTGCATGAGATCATGCAGGATATCTAATAACTCCCTCCGAAAAATCGGATCCAATCCGGATGTCGGTTCATCCATAATGATTAATTCCGCGTGATGCGACAGAGCGATAGTTAACGAAGCTTTCATCATCATTCCTTTTGAAAAGGTTTTAATCTTTTTCGTTAGCGGCAATTCAAATGTTTGCACATAATAATTGAAGAGGTTGTCATCCCAATTGCAATAGGACGGTTTTATAATTCTTTTCATTTCTACCAATGTTACATTTTCATAAAAAATATTTTCATCAAAGACAAAACCGATACGCTGTTTGATTTCTTTTTCATGATCTTTATAATTCAAACCGAATAGCGAAACCGTTCCGCTATCTGGTTGCAATAAATTCATAATCAGTTTAATCGTCGTAGACTTCCCAACACCATTTCCACCGATAAACCCCGTTACGAAGCCTTTTTTAACGGTCATCGAAAAATCCTTTAGTTGAAAACCATCAAATGATTTATGAACATGCTGTAATTCGATCACGTTTTCCATCATTCACCCTCCGTATATAATAATGTCAGCATTTCCTTTAATTCTGTTAAGCTCAAGCCCATTTCCTTTCCATTTTGGATGGCCATACTTAACGTTTCTTCAATCGCTTTCATCTTTCTTTCCTTCATCATCTCCAAATTTTGCTCTGCGACGAACGAACCTTTTCCTACTATGGAATAGATAAAACCATTTTTCTCAAGTTCCTCATAAGCGCGTTTTGTTGTAATGACACTAATCTCCAAATCCTTCGCAAGCTGACGCATCGAAGGAAGTGACTGCCCCTCTTGCAATTCACCTGTTAAGATACGCTTTTTGATTTGCGCATAGATTTGCCCATAAATCGGCTCTTTGGAACTGTTCGAAATGATAATTTGCATGCAAAAACCTCTTCACTAATTATTGTATATATACTATATACACACTATATACATATTATTCTTCTTTTGCAAACTAAATTTTTGTTATACTAAAAAAATTGCCAGATGCTAAAACGATTCTGAACCGTTTTAGATCTGGCAACTTTTTTATCTATTCTTTTTTCTTAATTTCTCGATTGTCTCTTTATCCAAATGGGTTACTTTGGTAATCAAGTCATCTGGTAAGCCCTCTTTCAACATCTCTAATACAACTTTTTCAATCCCTTTTTCTATTCCTTGTTCTATACCTTTCCTTTCTCCCTCTTCTCTTATCCTTGTAAAAACGGCTTCCATGGTTGGGGATAGGTCTTCATTGTTAAACTGAACCATCTGCTTAACCTCCTTTTCTATAATCGGAACCATTTTATCGTAAAACTTTTCCGTCAACTCCTTTGGTAAACGCAATAAATAATCGATAAAGTAGAATACAGCTAAAATTTCCGTATGCGAATAGCGATCACTTTTCAAAATTTCCCGCATGAGTTTCATCTTAAAGGTATATCGTTTGTCCATATCTCCCCGTGTGTCGTTCATATATTTTGCCGCAAGGACAACTTTGCTGAAGAGCTTATCCGATTTCTCCAGCTCTTCATTGTCATAATCGCTAAGCTTACAATTAGTATACGCGTAGTGCAACTCCGTGCCAAAATAAGAGTAGTGGAATTGAGTCGGGAATGCACTTTCACAAGTTGATCCGCCCATTGACGTCCTTTTTTCTTATCCATGATTTTCTGAAAAAGCTCTTGTTGCAAAAACTCAGCTTCTTTCGTAAAATCGACTTGCGAATGCAGTGCCGGCTTAAAAAATAACAAAAAGTCTTCAAACAGGTCTCCAATCACTTTTTTCCATAAACCATCCTGGTCTACGACATCCACCTTATAATCGGACGATTTTTCCCATACTAATGCTGTTACCATACTTTCACAACACCCCCCTAAGCTAATTTTCAGACTTCTATCCCAGCCTATTACAATTCCAATTAAAAGTAAATTGTTGCAAATGTATATACACTCCGATAACGGAGTTTTGCCGCTCGAAAAGGAGGAAAATTCAAGATTTTCCCTATAAACGGATCAAATATTTTTTTATATTCATTCAACTTGGATACGCGTAGACTAAACCATGAGAAACGCCTTCCATTTGAAAAACACCACTCCAGCGGAAGAAAGCCGGAGTGGTGTTTATTAAACTGGTCCCCAATTGATCAGCACTGCTATACAGAGGACGATTATCGAAATGACAACCCAAATCAGGAAAAGAGGAAGCATCCACTTTGCCCATTTCACATAAGGGACACCTGCAACCGCCAAGCAGGCCATCAAGGTACCTGATGTCGGGAAGATGCTGTTTGTCAATCCATCCCCGAACTGGAATGCTTGGACCGCAACTTGTCGAGTTAACCCAAGCATATCAGCGAGCGGTGTTAGAATCGGCATGGCGATCATCGCTTGACCACTTCCGGAGGGAACTAAAAAGTTCAGCGCCATATTGGCGACGAACATGCCAATGGCGGCAAGAATCGGTGGTAAATTTTCAAGTGGAAGCGCAATCGCGTAGACGAATGTGTCCAGAATATGTGCGTTTTCCATGACAATTAAGATCGCGCGTGCCACACCGATAATCAAAGCTCCGTAGACGAGATTTTTACAGCCCTCCAAAAATGTTAAAGTGATTTTGTTATAGTTCATGCCGGCTAAGATACCAGAACCCATTCCGATGACGATGAAAAATGCCGCCATATGATTGATAGACCAACTGAACTTGATCGTCGCAAACACGAAGAAAAGAAGTGCTAGCCCAACAAATAACAAAATCAGCTTATGTCGAGTTGTAAAAGGTTCTTGCAGAGCTTCTTCCGAATTTTCATTCGTTTGCATGTCCAAGATACCGACAAGACTTTTCGTAGGATCATTTAATATTTTTTTTGCATACAGCCATGTATATAAAATCGTAATACCCACGATGATGACAAAGCTGATGACACGTAGTAGCATACCCGAGAAGATCGGTACTTCAGCAATTGCCTGGGCAATTCCAACTGTGTAGGGATTGAGGAAACCAACGTTGAAGCCCGCGAAAGTAGCCCCAAATGTGATGGCAACCGCAATAATGGCATCCAATCGAAGCGCTCTTGCGATGATAAGTCCGATTGCGACAAATGGGATGACAGAGTTAGCAACAGCCCCGACTGCCCCACCAAGCGCAAACAATACAGAAATAATGACGATCAGCCAAAATTCTTTCCCTTGCGTTTTGGCGACAGCGCGCATGATCCCACCTTTGATGGCACCCGATCTTTCCACAATTTCAAAAGCGCCTCCAGCAAATAATACTAAGAAAATAATGCCTCCGGATTCCACCATTCCGTTCTGTAAGGCAAGGAAAAGATCCATAAAGCCTGTTCCATCATTTTCGGCTTTGCTATATGTATTCGGGACGACCCGTTCGACCCCATCGACAACTTCCCTTTCAAACGAACCGGCTGGAACAAAATAAGTAGCCGCTGCAGCCAATAATAATACAATGAATAAAATAACATATGTATCCGGCATTTCCAGCTTCCATCTTTTCGGATTGGTCTCTTTCATAGCTTCTGTCTCCTCTAGGTTGTATTAATATGACGAGAAATGAATAAATACTCATATTTTGAATTTAAATAGTAGTATAATTGTTTTTGAAACATAAATCAAACCAAATTTAAAATCAGTTGCCGAAAGCTATATTTAGTACTATATAGCAACAGAATAATGATTGAACGGAAGCGAATTGGTAATTAGAAATTAAAAAAGGCCCAAGTAATCCGTCAACGATTACCTAAGCCTTTCTTCTAATATATTTTGTTCGGGAGACTAGTTATTAACCTGCGGCCATCAATGAGGAAACTTTTCCTATTAATCCCATTTTTCAATTCCTTCATTCATGACTTTCCTCAATTTTTATCTTCAATAAAAGCACCCGACTATCTTCTTTGATCATCTGCTTGACTGCCTCTTCATCTTGAAAGTCATACGTCCTTATTGCATTACCAGCGGATTGTCTATAGACGGCGAGTAATTTTGTTTCTCCTAATGATAACGCCACTTTTTTATCACCGATCGCATAATCCCATGCACTAAAGCGATTTGGGACATTCAAACTTTCAATTTTAACCGGCGATGTGGATACACTTGGCGCATACAGAAAAAGCATAGACTCCTCTGCAGTTGAATTGATGATGCCAAATCCTAAATGACCTTCAGTCACTTGTTGAGGACTTGACCCGTAGGATATTTCCGTTAAGGGATCCGGCTCTTTTTCCCCGTCCCGATAACTTTCCGCCCAAACCGTTACCCATCTTTTATCCGCATCAGGCAATCGAAAATTAAAATCAAAAAGAATGCCCAAATTTAAATCTGTAAAGGTATGTACATATTCCGAATCAGCATTAGCTGAAATTGTAACTGTCTCTTCATTTGGCTTTGAACAGCCCGAGATTAACAAGAAGATAAGCGTTGCAATAAAAATCAATTTACTCTTCTTCAAAGAATGTCTTCCCCTCTTTAAGGTTTTACAATCATCAGTTCAAACTGTAAAAATATGGCCCACATGTTTCTTCATGGGTATGTACATAAGTCCAAGTGAAATGCTTATCAAAAATATAAATATCTTGCTGGGAATCAAAATCAGCAGCAATGACTTTGTCTGCTTTGCTATATTGCATTATATAAGGTGAATTTTGATACATCACATAGAGTTCATCCTTAAATACAGCATCAAAAGCTTTCCGTGCTGCTGACCCTTTGAAACAATCTTGTTTTTCATAGCTAAAAATATGCCATTTGAATTGATCATAATGAATGGATTCCCGCATTTCTTCATTGACA
Source organism: Sporosarcina sp. ACRSM (assembly GCF_022346545.1). Taxonomy (GTDB): domain Bacteria; phylum Bacillota; class Bacilli; order Bacillales_A; family Planococcaceae; genus Sporosarcina. The sequence goes on from NZ_JAKRNU010000007.1 coordinate 129,224, forward strand.
TTCTTTGCAAATGCACTGTCCCATAAATCTTTAATTTCTTCTGCTTCCTCAAATAAATCTTCAATCATCACGCCCTTATCAAGTAAATTCTTCTTGAACAAGTAATTTTCTTGAATAAATTTGATTGACCAATAGACGTTTTCCAACTCCTCTTCTGGTAAACCATCTAAAATTTCATCAATTTGAGCCCTTATCATTTGTAGCCTCCTCGGATGATTTCAGATAATACAAAACCGACAAAAATACCTAGTATGAATAGTATCCATGTTCGCTTAGTACTCATTCTGACTTTCTCGCTCTTATGGAAGTTCTCATTTTGATTGTTCTTCAAAAAACGACCTCCTTGTTATATACGCCTATTAGGCTTTCAAAATAGTTTATAGTTTTCTTGTACGATCTTCCGACTTAATAATGATAGTGACGAACTTCGATTCTCCGCCATGTATGTGTTTTTCCATATGTGACACGTCAATATCCGTTTCAATAAACACTCGTTTCCGCTCTTTCCCTCTTAACGTCACTTCATATGGTGCATCGTTATTCATCAAAGAAACCTTCTGTATATCATCCTCGCCTAGATAGCTTTCATAAAATTCAATGTTAAATTGGGTAGTCTTGCTACTGAAATTTTCAAAAGGAAGTTCACATGATCCATGTATCGTGATCGCATTCTTCATTTCAAACTGACATACACTTTCTTCAATTTCATAGGATACGGCGTAAATACCGGTTGCAAACGTTTTTTGATAAATATTCGCAATAAGAAGAGGGGTAAAAACCGCTACCAATATAGCCAGCAATACGGATCGAACATGATACTTTTTTAGTGATTTCACGAGTAAATAAAAGCTTGTAATTAGTAACAAGAACGCAATCATGCCAATATAATAGAATCCATTTACAGTTGTAATCGGTATATTGAACACCGAAACTGTCGCCTCGCCATAAGGATTTTTATGTGGGAATGGAAAATTTAATGCCATCGACACCAAAAAAGAAATGAAGGCAAAATAGAGAAGTTTTTTATCCTTTATCAAGAAAATCACCCCTAACTTTTTGTAATTAAAACAGTACATTGTGACATCTTTTATCAGTAAAAATAGTTAGTCCTGATCATAAGCTTATCATGGTTCACTCGACAATTGGATAAATTTAGTGGAAATAATGCGTATCAAATCATTATTTCATATTTAAAATTTATGAAATAGTGTACGGAGTATGTTATCGTGAATCATTGACAACAAATGATGAGTGGGTTCATTTAAAAGAAGTGGTGAGGAAAATTTCATTTTTACGTTCAATCCGAAAAATGTATCAGTTTTTTGTAGATATACCTATTCAAAAAGGGACGATTTTGCACGAACGTTATGAGGTGCTCACTGTAATAGGGTCTGGAAGCTACGGCATTGTTTATCTATGTAAAGATTTAAAATCGCAAGAGAAACGAGTCGTTAAACAGCTTCGACCAAGCAAACATCGTCACAGAAAAGAAGTGGAGCTTTTTGAAAGTGAAATCGCTCTTTTGCATACACTCCAGCATAAACAGATGCCAAAGTTATTTGAAACCTTTTCAACGGACGGCTATTTCTTTTACGTCATGAGCTTTATTGATGGGGACAATTTGGAAGATCTTATTTTTCACAGCAAGAAAACGTTCAACGAGCAAGAATCACTACTCATTCTTCAGCAACTGCTTGAATTAGTCGATTATCTTCACACAAAAAATATTTACCATCAAGATTTACGGATTCCAAACATTTTACTAAAAAATAATGAGCTCTTTTTGATTGACTTTGGCTTATCACAACAAAAAATCCTGAGTGCCCCATCTCAATTATCATCCGGCTCTTTGCAGCACAACCTAGAAAATACCCAGGAAATGAAGCTACAGGACTACTATGATTTGGGAGAAATCCTTTTATATTTGTTTTATACGACCTACCCTTCCAAAAATAAAAAAGCTCTTCCTTGGACAGAAGAACTTTCTTTAAAGTGGGAAACTGTTCATTTACTGAAAAGGCTCTTACAAATTGAAGAACCTTATTCATCTGTTCACGAAATTTCAATCGATCTTCATGCCGCCCTTAAAGCGAATGAAAACGAACATTAGCTGCTACTTCGCCCTCTGCGCTTGTAGCGGCTACTTCCACTAAACGGAGAACGATTATACCCGCGGTTGCTACTACTTCCTCGGCGATAATAACGATTTCTTCGCTCGCTGCTACTACCTCTGCGATAGTGGCCATGTCTTCGCTCACTGCTACCTTGGGAAAGTTGCTTGATCTGCTTCATTATTTTTTTAAACATTTTATTCCTCTTTTCATCATTTTTTAAAGCTTGTTCTTTTCCTTTATTTACACTCAATTTTCTAAATGACATTATATTTTTCTTTAAGGGATTGTGGAGCTATTTTTATCATTCTTCCTAGAACAAAACTCGCAACAGCAACATCATCAATGATTCCAATAAAAGTCAGGAAATCTGGAATCAAATCAAAAGGAAAGAAGGCGTAGGTGAGAATCAGGAAAACCCCAAATACTTTTTTATGAATTTGCACATCCACTGATACAAAAAATTCTTTTAAAAAAGGGAGGAATCTCCAAAACTTCAACATAAATTTAATTCGTTTTAAATACCTGAACAACTTGATCACCCTTTTCTAATTATTAACTAGAATTTTCATCCTAAACCTATCATTGGATAATTTGAATGATGTCTTGATTCCTACTCCCAACACCTTTGTCAAAAGTGAGCCCCGTTTTAAAATGATACGATACTTCCTCTGTTGAAACTGGACCAGAAACTGGCAATTGAAAAGTAAATGGAACTTCATACAATTCTTCTGGTTGAATACGTATTGATGTTAAAATCGTTGTTGAATCGATTACTTTTTCTATATGGGCAGTTTGATCATTTACAACCAAATCACAATCAATTCGTTTGATCTGTTGTTCGATGCTACCGCCTTTGATCGAAAAATACCCATGAACAGAATCACCTAGCTTATACATTTTCTTTTGCATGATAAGATTGATTTGTGCTGAACCTATTCCTAAAAGAGACATGTATTTCCTCAGTATCAACAGGCACCCTCCTGGATTACTTATCTAGATTTAGTATTTTTTCTTCAACGCGCTTCTCAATTTTTTCAATCAATGCCTTATCTTTTAGAATCTCCTTTTTGTTTTCTCTGATTAACTCCGACAAGGATACTATTTTCTTTTTCATGATATGATCACCTCTCTTTGTTGATATAGCTTCGTCCTATTTCTCACCGTGCAAAAGTCCTACATTTCTGTTGATCCATCGCACGGAGAAAACATCGATTATTCCCAACAAAAAAACCTTTACCAATTGGATGGTAAAGGTTTTCAAGTGTATAAAAAGGCCCTTACCAATCGGTAAAGGTCTCGCTAACAACGTTACGTTGCCAACAAAGCCGAGAGTATTAACCTCTGTAATGACGACTTTGCTATAAAAGCTACTCCCCTTTAGGAGATACTATTCAACTTTATGGACTAAGCATAAATAATTTTGATAGATTTGTCAATCGATTCGATTTTCTTTTCGTTCTAATACATAATTTTGTACTTCTGCATATATAGATGCCTTCTCACGATAGCAATATTAAGTTTTGGTAAATTTCCAAAGAATAGCTTGGATTAGACAAGTAAAGAGGGTATACTCCTGTTGTAGGTAGTCGATATCGGTTTTCGATATCTGAAAAAGGGGTGGTAGATTGGAAGACAAAGTATTACGGAAACTTTTCCTTGGTTTTATTCATATCCATATTTTACATCATGCAAAAGAACATCCCATTTTCGGCGTGTGGATGTTGGAAGAACTAAAGGAGCACGGGTATAACATCAGTTCAGGTACTCTTTATCCGATTCTGCACTCCATGGAGTCTGATGGACTTCTCATAAGAGAAGATCGAAATGTAGAAGGGAAAATTAGAAAGTATTATACAACGACTGAAAAAGGAAATCTTATTTTGATTGAAGCTCGGAAAAAAGCCTATGAGCTCTTCAAAGAAATAAAAGACTAGTGAAAAGGAGTTAATGATGAATCAGAAAAACTCACATAGAGGATTAAAAAGACTTTTGGAAATCCTGTTCGTCTCAACACGACTTGGGTTGACATCATTTGGCGGACCGACAGCCCATTTAGGTTATTTTCATGAGGAGTATGTCCGTCGAAGAAAATGGATGGATGAAAAAAGCTATGCTGATTTAGTTGCTTTAGCACAATTCCTACCCGGTCCAGCGAGTAGCCAAGTAGGAATCGGAATAGGTGTCATGCGAGCAGGCGTATTAGGTGGGCTTGTATCGTTTATAGGGTTTACTCTCCCTTCCGTTATCGCGCTTATTCTGTTTGCCTTGCTGCTCGAAGGTTTTGATATTGGAAATGCCGGATGGATACACGGGTTAAAAATCGTAGCCGTTGTAGTAGTCGCCCACGCCATCCTGGGAATGGCAAAGAATCTGACCCCTGATTTAAAAAGAAAGACCATTGCTCTATTTGCACTCGTAAGTACACTTCTTTGGCAGACAGCTTTTACACAAGTCGGTGTCATTTTGATTGCTGCTCTCTTTGGATTCCTTCTATATAAACAACACAATGAAAATGAAGAAGCGAGTTCCCCATTTCCAATTGCTAAAAGTGTTTCAGTGATATGTCTGCTGTTGTTTTTCGCTTTGCTATTCCTTTTACCGATTATGAGGGAAATCACCGGATCATACTGGGTGGCTCTATTCGATAGTTTTTATCGATCCGGTTCTTTAGTATTCGGCGGGGGACATGTCGTTTTGCCATTATTAGAACAGGAACTAGTGCCAAATGGATGGGTCAGCGAAGAGGCATTCTTAGCCGGATATGGAGCTACACAAGCGGTACCCGGTCCACTGTTTACGTTTGCTGCCTATTTAGGAGCTGTTATGAAAGGATGGCAAGGTGGCTTGATTGCTACGATTGCCGTATTTTTACCTGCATTCCTTCTGATTCTCGGTGCATTACCTTTTTGGGATGCTCTACGAAGCAATCCAAAAATTAAAGGCGCGATCATGGGCGTAAATGCAGCAGTCGTCGGTATCTTGATTTCCGCACTCTATCACCCAATTTGGACAAGTTCCATATTAGCACCCGCCGATTTTGCGTTAGCCGCAATTCTGTTCAGTATGCTTGTCTATTGGAAGCTTCCTCCATGGATGATTGTCGTTTCCGGGGCGATTGGCGGTACAGTTTTGGCATTTCTCTAATTGTCAGTTGAATTCTCTTTGCATGTATTATATACGGACAAAAGCGCCAGAACCCATTATGGTTTCGGCGCTTTTGTATTGTCGATTGTAACAGACTTACCCTTTTCAATTTTCCCTATTCGCTGTTGCTAATTCTCCGGCTTGGTTATACACTTTCTCATCGACCATCTCCAAGCGTGAGGCGACCATTGTCGTTCCGGCTAAATCCCCAGCGATATTCGTTGTGGTGTGACCGATATCTACAATAGGCCAGAGGGCAGCTAAGATAGGAACAAGCGTAAGCGGTAGACCTAGCGTCGATAATAATATACTCGACATGACAATTCCCGCTCCCTTTACACCTGCCGCACCAATCGAGAGTACTAAACCAAGAAAAACAAATTGTACGAGTAAAGTAAACGTAATCGGTATGCCGTATAGATTTGCTGCAAAAACAGAGATAACACCTAAGACTACGGCCATACCATCCATGTTAACCGTTGCTCCTAGAGGGAGTGTAAAGCCGTAAACCTTTTCCGGTATACCCAAGTTTTTTTTCGCAACATTCATCGATACAGGTAAAGTCGCATTACTCGATGTCGTACTTGCAGCGACTAATAGTGCGGGTGAAATTTTCTTATAAAACCCAATTGGATTTTTACGTGCCCAAAACTTGATGATGAAGGGATAAACGACACCTAGCACAACTAGGAGCGCTACATAATCCGCCAATATAAAAAGTCCCACTTCAGCAAGCACATCAGTGCCTAACGTTCCAATCATATCGGCAACCAAAGCTAAAATGCCATAAGGGGATATGTACATGACAAATTCGGTAATTTTGATCATCAGTTCTGAACCTTCATTAGCCAATTTTCTCAAACCACTCACACGGTCCCCCAACGCAAGCAGTCCTAATCCGATAATGATCGCAGCGATAATAATTTGGAGAATATTCGTTTCAGCCATTGCGCTTACGATATTTCTCGGAACCCACCCGAGAATTTGGTCAACAAAACTGAATTCCACTGGCTCGACATTTGCATTCTCACTTAGTAAGCCTGTCGTTCCTTTTCCAGGATTAATAATCAACGCAACTACAATCCCTGCAGCGGTGGCTAAAAGACCCGTAACAATAAAATAAATACCTATTTTACTTCCCACAGCCCTTAATGCCTTAAAATCTTCCATCTTCGTCACACCGGCAATCAAACAAAAGAAAGTTAGAGGGACAACAAGAAATTGAAGAAGACTGAGGAATATATCCCCAATGGGTTTTATCACTGCAGCCTTTGGGCCTAATATTAAACCTAATACGATTCCTATTGCGACACCTATAGCGATTTGGATATAGAGTTGTCTCGAGAACCACCATTTCATCATAAAAACCCCCTCGTAAATATAAATCACTTTTCCCCACGAATTGTATTCCACATTTTGTCAGCGCTTTCAATTACACAAGCAATAACAATCCTTATTTATTCAGGCAAGGCGCTTAATGAAAAGCGCCTTGCCTTGGAAAAGATGATTTTTCCTCAATTGAATTGCTCAAGATGAAACCGCAGCAACCAACTGGATTTCAACCGGTGCATTGCCGGGCAAAGACGCAACGCCAATTGCAGCCCGACTGCCAATCCCTACGCTTCCTAGCTTTTCAAATAAATATTCAGATGCAAAGTCTGCTAGGTTCGAATGCGATTGAAAGGATTCTTCCGCATTTACATAAACGGTGAGCGAAAGAATTTGCACCAGCCGTTCTCGTTCTTCAAGTGTGTTCAAAGCTGCAGTCAATGCATTTGAAGCCGCTTGCAAAACTGCTTCTTTATAAGCTGACGCCAGCTCTGCTGTGAGTACTTTTCCAGTTTGAATAAGTACACCGTTTTTTCTAGGTGTCATCCCGGCTGTATAGACGATATCGCCAAACCGTGATGCCGGAACATAATTGCCCTGTGGAATCGGATTGTTTTGATCATTTAGCGTACTCATTGCGATACGCCTCCACGACTTGGATGACACGGCCAATTGCGTCAACTGCCGCACGATGATCTTGTGAAAAATTAATACGGAAGCTATCCGTAAACTGTGGACCAAATTCTGTGCCAGGCGTTACAATGACACCAGCCTGAAGTCGAAGCACTTTCACGAATTCAGTGATCGAAATATCTAATTTAGGAATTCTCGGGAAGAGATAGCTACCCGCTTCTGTCGCTCGTACTTGGAATCCGTCGGCAGCTCGCAGTTTTCCAACTAAATCATCACGGATTGCTTGGTGTTGGGCAATTCGTTCTGTCATCCATCCTTCCGGCTCCGAAAACCAAGATTTCAAGACTGCTTGGCTATAACCGCCAGCCCGAAGAGAAACAATCGCCTGCAGTTTTTCCATCCGCTCAATGATTTTGGCTGATCCGAATGCCACACCTAATCGATATCCACTCAGTGACTCCGTTTTCGATGGTCCCATAATCGTAATGACATTTTCAGGGTCCACAATATTTTGCGCGCATAGATGCGTGTATGTCCGCCCTTCGAAAATTTGGCGGGAATACAATTCATCAACGATTACTGTCGCTCCGTACTGTTCCGCAAGTGCCGCAATGCTTCGAATTTCATCTTTCGAATAAATGACCCCTGTCGGATTATTCGGGTTCGAGAATAAAAAGAGTTTAACTCCCGCTTTAAATGCGCCTTCCAACTGCGTTAAATCCAAACCTGCCGAAGTATCGTTCTTATAATAGTCTAACTGAACCGGAACGACTTCTCCCTCAAAAAACTCGACTAGTTTTCGGTTAGCAAAATAATCCGGTACAACAATCGCTACTTTATCGCCTCTTGAGATAGTCGAGCCCATCGCTAGAAAAAGAGCACCTTGTGTTCCTGGCGTAATAATGAAATTCTGGTCTGCATTAATCGTAGTACCCGTAAATTCAGAAAGTTTTTCAGCTACATTTTCTCGTATCTCGATGCTTCCCCGATACTCGGTGTACGCCTGCTTTCCTCCAATTTGAACCCCTTCGTTAAAGACATCCAGAGAACCCGGAATTGGCTCAAAAGCATCTACATCTCCGTGCGAAAAATCTACCGGCGTACCCGGAATTTTCTCAAAGCGCAATTCCACTTCATTTGTATCTTGTCGTACTTCTTGCCCAGGCGCGTATTCGGCACCAAGTTTCAAAAACTTTTCCTCTAGTAAACTCATCTTCATCACCCTTTTTATTTTTTAACTTTGCTTAATTTTTATTTATTCTTTATAGTATTAATAGTAGTTCTTATCACTCTATAACTCCAATACGAAAAAGTTTATAACGATATATAGTTTTTTTTATACTAATAAAAGAGGGGTTTTTATGTTAAAAAATATGGAATATGTGTATGCGGTTTATACCAATAAAAGCTTTTCTAAAGCGGCCGAAGAACTCTATATTTCACAACCTGCTCTTAGTGCAACAATCAAAAAGGTGGAAGAAGAAATCGGTCTTCCTATTTTTGATCGAAGTAGTAACCCGATTCAGTTAACTGCGGCAGGCGAATACTATATTCAAAATATCGAAAACATCATGAACGTAGAAAAAGAAATGAGAGCCTATTTTAATAGCTTGTTGGACAGTAACCGCGGAACGATAAATGTGGGCGGGGCCTCCTTCTTTTGCACGTCCATTTTGCCAACGATAGCGCAAAAGTTTAAGATGGAATATCCGAATTATACGGTAAACCTTTTGGAAGCGAATGCAGATGATTTGATGAAGTGTCTCCGTACAGGTATCGTTGACATCATTATTGATGTAGAAAAAAGGGATCCTAAAATCTTTGAATCTGTTGTGTGGGGAGAAGAACATATTTTGCTGGCGGTTCCGGTATCTTATGAAGTGAATAATCGGCTCGAAAGGTATCGTCTAACTTTCGATAAGGTGGCCAGTGGTCAATATTTGAGTGACAAATACCCAAAGGTAAGCCTGAAAGAATTTGAAAATGAAAATTTCCTATTAATGAAAAAAGGAAATGATATGTACCAGAGAAGCCTGAAGATGTGTAGAAAAGCAGGATTTATTCCCACTGTTTCCATGTATCTTGATCAGTTGCTTACTTCCTATTACGTTGCTTACAATGGAAAAGGTGTTGCGTTCGTAAGAGCTGGTGTCACACAATTTTTGGAAGCGACCGATAAATTATTCTTTTATAAAATAGATGATGAAAATTCCTATCGAAATATCATGCTGTATTATAAAAAGTCACATCCACTCTCACAAGTCGGTTTGGATTTTATTCAATTTTTGAATCAGAATAAGCTCGTTGGACTTTAATGTAAATCATAAAGTTAAGATAGACAATTTACCAAGAAGCAAAAAACGAACGCTCACCAACAACTGCGTGAGCGTTCATTTTCCTTTATTCAGTCATTCACTCTTTCGGCAATTCTTTGCGTAACATCCAAAAATTTCTCTATTTCTACTATAGTATTACAGTGCAAAGGCGATACTCTCACCGCCCCATCCATTCCAAAGGACTCCAGCATCCTTTTCGAATAAATACTCGTTGCAACACGGTCATAGACAATAACGCCTTCTTCCCCATATTGAAGAACCGCTTCTTGATAGTCCAAATGCGCGATCCGTATAGCAAGGATCAGATCCCTTTTGCTTAAATCTTCATAATCAAGATAGACTGTGACACCTGGAATATTCCTTAATCCTTTGACGTTCTCCGTTCCATTCAACATAATTTCAAGAAGTGCTTGTTCATGTAAACCGATCCGAGTCATTCCTTCCACAAACAATTCCCTTCTATCTTGCTCATCTGAAAATTGCCTTCCGATCCAGCACACATAATTCACAATTTCACTAATGGAAGCAAAATGACCTGGTGCTGGGCTGCCAAGTTGTAAATGATCGTCTTCCTTTCCAAATAAGCGATGATGTGGAAGTTTTGCAACTCTTTCAGAAAGATAAGCAATCCCAAACCCTCTTACACCAAAAAATTTATAGGGCGCTATATTCATGACATCTACAGGCGTTTTTTCGATATCGATGATGCCATGTGGAGCATGCTGCACAGCATCCACAATGATATATAAATCCGGTTTTATTTTTCTTGCTTCTTTGACAATCGTCTCTATATCCAAAATGGCACCCGAAATATTGGATGCGTAAATTACACTTAACAGACTAGTATCACGGTCAATCAGCTTTGTGATTTCTTCAACATCCACTCCCCCAGTTACAAGGTTTGTTGGGGCTACTCGAAGTTCCTTACCTAACTTATTCGCATAAAACGTTGCTGCATCAAAAGCGGACGGATGCTCCAATGCAGTCGTTACAATATTGGTGCCTTCAATATTTTCTGCAATCACACCCGTCATTTCAAACATAGCCTGAGAAGCAGTCAGGTACGTTGCAATTTTCCCTTGCTTTGCATTAAAGATTGTTTGAATATCGTCAATTCCTTGTTGTTCCAATTCAGCTAATAATTTTGCTGTTTCATGATCGCGTTGTGGATGATCTGGAATCAAATCATACTGCGCAAATTTTTCATTTGCGGTTTTTAACCGATAAGATCCCCCAGCATTGTCAAAAAACAGCCGCCTTTTCCCTGTAAGCGGATCCGTATCAACAAATGCAAATTTCTCCCGAATTTCACTTAGTAATGCATTGCTAAATAATGTTTCATTCGTCAATTGTACCATTCATAAAACCCCCGTCTTTAATCGTGATAGACACGATTCCTAAATGAAACGCAGTCCCCTTTACCGCCAATTACTCAATATAGTCTAAACAATAATACTTATCATTCTTGAATGCCAATACGAAAAAGTTTATAACGATATATACTTTTCTTTATACAAATCAAATAAGTGCCAAAATTATGTAGACTCATTAACAGAGCTACACGATTTGACGCTATCCCTTCTACTAATTATCCGCCGATTCTTATTTTCTGGCCAATTCTTTCTAACGTCCCTAAAATGCTCATAGCGGCTAAATAGCTCGTCTTCGGATTTTCCGGAAGCGGATTATTGGTAATGGAAAAGGTCGCTTCACCAAAGTCACCTATTATCTCCACATGATGCATATTTTTATCAATATGCGGATCAGCTACGAGGCGCACACTCGTCTTTTCTATTCCGATCCCAGCCAAGGACAGCACAATGGAGACATTCATGTTTTTTGGAAATTGCCGGATGGCTTCCTTTGCTGTCCCTTCAAATACCGTTTTCGCTTCATCGATGTCTTCCTCGATGAGCGAACGGGCCGGTTTCCGAGTCGTCAACGACACGCTTGTCACCGTGCCCAAGGCGTGTGCGTTTTGCAATAAGTCCAGACCACCGATAGCCCCAGACGGCAAATGCACGTTATGCTTGTACGCATGTGCCAGATCACTGATTTCTGTCAACAACGCTTCATCTGCCAATGCCCCCACGCTGATTAACACAGCGTCCTTTTTCTTCAGAACAGATGGCAGCAACGTTTTCACCGCTTCGATATTCGCCGCCTCCACAACTAGATCGATGTCCGAATCAAGAAATTCCTCCAAGTCCGTATACAATGTTACACCAAACTCCGATTCCAACAACCGATATTTTTCCTTGTTTCGTACAAATACACTTGTAACTCGTAAAGTTTCATGCTGACGACAATTCATTTTTTCCAATAAAAAATGCGCAATCGCCCCTGCACCGATTATCCCGATATTCATGGTTACCTCCCCATATTGCTTCAGCAGTCTATTGATCTCACTTCCTCATATCGTAGCCTCTTTAACCCTATATATCAATTTCTTCAATTAATTGCAGTGATAAACTATTAATCCCCTAAATCTAGTTGTTTACTGTCAGTCACCCTGATAGGATAAAGCGGATACTTATAATAATTTGAAAATCCAACTCATCAAACATTTTACTCAGGATAGATTCTACTGTTTTTCACTCGTTTATGTTCTTTATATATTCTTACTGAACAGTATTAAAAAAATGAATATTATTTTGTGAGTATAGTGAATAACTTAAAACTATTTTGATTTTAATCAACTACACAGAAATAAATAGTATTTCGGAATAGAGATGTTAAAATTATTTAAAGTGAAAGTTTTACACCACAAGGATAAGGCTAGAATGTATAGAACTTAGAACAGCAATATTTGAAGGGGTAAGACTTTTTCTAAGCAAAGAATGGACAACAGACATATCCATAATTTTTTAGGGGTGGAACAGTGAAGAAAGGGAATCCATGGGCGTTGATCCCATTTGTTGTTTTTTTGTTTTTATTTATTGGTTCAGGGATTATTACAGGTGATTTTTATGCCTTTCCTGTCATTGTAGCCATTACCATTTCAGGCGCTGTGGCTCTGGCGATGAATCGAAAAGAACCGTTTGCACGAAAGGTTGATATTTTTTGCCAAGGCGCGGGAAATTTAAATGTCATGCTAATGGTTGTTATTTTTCTCTTAGCTGGAGCCTTTTCAGAGGTAGCAAAAGGCATGGGGGCAGTGGACTCCACTGTTAACTTTGCTTTATCGGTCGTTCCGCCAAACCTGCTTGTCGTAGGCCTGTTCATCATTGCCTGCTTTATCTCTTTGTCAATGGGTACATCAGTGGGAACGATTGTGGCACTGGCGCCAATTGGAGTTGGGATAAGCCAGCATACCGATTTTTCCATAGCTTTAGTAATGGGGGCAATTGTTGGCGGCTCAATGTTTGGCGATAATTTATCCTTTATTTCAGATACAACCATTACTGCCACTCGTTCACAAGGCGCAGAAATGAAGGATAAATTCAAGGTGAATTTTTGGATTGTGTTGCCGGCAGCTATTGTCACGGGCATTATTTTAGGGGCTATTACTATGGGTGAAACGGCACAAGTGGAGCATTTAAGCTATAGTTGGGTAAAAATTGTTCCCTATGTTTTGGTTATTATTTTTGCGTTAGCTGGAATGAATGTTTTTCTTGTTCTAGCATTAGGGATTATTCTCGCCGGGGCTGTCGGCTTAGCGGATGGCAGCTATCAATTAATGAACCTTTTTGAAAATATAGGCGGAGGAATGGCAGGCATGTATGAAATGGCCTTTCTAGCGATATTAATAGCTGGAATGGTGGAGGTTATTAAATTTAACGGTGGAGTTGACTTTCTGCTTCAACTTGCGACACGAAGGATTAAATCGAAAAAGGGTGCAGAATTTGGAATTGCCGGACTTGTAGGCCTAACTAATTTATCGACGGCCAATAATACGATTGCTATTTTAATTGCTGGTCCGCTTGCAAAAAATATTGCTGATCAGTATGGGATTGAGCCGCGAAAATCCGCAAGTATATTAGATATATTCTCCTGTACGATCCAAGGCCTTCTACCATACGGAGCCCAATTCTTGGTAGCCGCAAGCGTAGCTGGAATATCGCCAGTGAGCATCCTTCAATACTCTTTTTATCCAATCCTCATAGGAATCTGCGGAATTATTGCTATCCTCGTCGGATACCCGGCAAAAAAGAAAGCTTGAACTTCATCATTTTAAAAAAGACGCAACTTATGTTTTTTAAAAAACATAAGTTGCGTCTTCTTTAGTGTTGCCATTTTTGCGAAGTTGGAAGTTTAATTTTCATGGGAGTTGGATTTAATCCCAGCCCCACAAAGCGGAATATCGAAGACACTGCCACACACGCATCGCCATACGGTTGTTTTAATCGCATGTTCTTTTCCACAATCATTGCAACGATATTGTTCCATCAGTGATCCCCCTCCTAATATCTTTTTATCGAAAATAAGACTCTTTCTACCATGATATCACTTCTATATATAGTATCCTCTATATATTTTTTTGAATAATCGCAGTTCTTTACGAATAGTCTCCCAAAATCTGGTTGATTGCTAGGAGTTGCTCTGCTACGATGAACTTACTACTTATCCAAAAGGGGTGAACACTTATGTTGCTAGCACCTTTATTCGAAAATGATGTACCAGCAGCACTCTCCCGCTCTTAATGGAGAGAGAACTGCTTCTCTCCGTTAAGGCGTAATTAGCCAAACTAAAACGGAGGGTATAAAATGAAAAATACATGGATCGGTTCTTTATTTTTAATCTTGGCTTCAAGTATCTGGGGAGGCATGTATGTGGTTGTGAAGGTCGTAGTGGCCGTCATCCCCCCATTGGAACTTGTGTGGATGCGTTATTTAATCGCACTTGTTGCACTCGTTATTATCGGACTGGTGACAAGACAAAATTGGAGAATCCAAAGACGTCACTTTGGCATCATCATTGCCATTTCACTAATCGGGTACGTCATTTCCATTGTTACGCAAGAAACAGGTACAATGCTCTCCACTGCACAAATGGGAGCGATCATCACTTCTACAACACCTGCATTCATGGTTTTGTTTGCTAGTTTAATTCTCAAAGAACGTTTAACTTTAAAGAAAGCGATTTCCGTTAGTTTAGCCACACTCGGCGTGATTACCATTGTTGGCATTGACGATATTAACATGTCCAGCATGCTTGGGGGAGTCTCACTGACTATAGCAGCATTGACATGGGCGTTAATGTCCGTACTCATCAAACGTGTCCCGAGCGATTATTCACAAATTGTTGTGACAACCTATGCCACATTCATTGCATTTATTGTGTTAACGCCATTTGTCATCCCAAGATTACCGCAAATCGCTCTGAACGATTTGATGGATCCGACCATTTGGGGTGGATTACTGTATTTGGGGATCATCTCGACATCCATCGCATTTCTATTATGGAACCGCGGATTACAAATGTTAAATGCATCGAGTGGGGGAATTTTCTTTTTCTTCCAACCCGTCGTTGGGACATTATTGGGATGGGCAATACTCGGTGAAACGATCAGTATCACCTTTTGGACCGGTTCCATTTTAATTCTGCTAGGGGTCTTAATCGTTATGATAGATCGACCAGAAGAACCAAAGCATGTATTTTCTCAATAAATAATACAAAAACACAAGTGGTGTCAATCTCCCACTTGTGTTTTTTGTTATTTATAAAAAACTACGATGAATGGCATCCTAGCGCAGATATTGTGTAATACCATGACTAATAAAAATAAATTGTTTCAATATAGTATAATCGAGAGAAAGTTTGTGAAAATGAGGTGTAACTCTTGCAGATTGAATCGATTTTAATAAAAAATTTTATGATGATGTCTTTCGACGAATGGACGGTTGCGTCAAGAGAAGAAATCTTCAAAGAAACAGCTATCATTCTCGTTAACGACTCACATGGGCAAGTGATTGGAGGCATAACTGCGGATAACCCCGAAGAAATTCTAGCGGTTGGCGTGATACCAATTGATCGGCTGTATGAGGGAGAAAAAGACTGGGAAGATTACAGTATGATTCTGGCCACAGATGAACAAGAAAGAATCATAGGATGCCTCAAACAAGAGGAGCTTGCTTTTGCTCTTTATCGCCATTTCAAGGAAGAGGCTTGTTATTTTAAATCGGTTTTATCTTCCCTTCCACTTGAAGTTTCCATGATTGATGAATCAGGAAAAACATGTTTTTTGAATGACCAAGTCTTGAAGATTCATGGCATAAAAAGAGAAGAAGTCATGGATTATGATTTGAAGGATTTATATCACGGTTGTCACCTTAACACACTTCTCAATGAAATGGATAAGAAAGTCGTCATGAAAGTGACAGATGATCGAAAAGGCGCTTATATTCAAACCAATGTTTTGCAAAGCGATCGACTCATAGGAGCCATTCAACTCTATTGGAAAGCGGAGGAAATCGAAAAGATTGCGATGAATTTGGATCGTTTTAAGAATCTATCGACTGATTTCCAAGCGATTGTTGATGCTTCTTACGATGTCATTTACGTATCTGATGGAACGGGTATGACCTTACATGCCAGCTCGGCATGCGAAGATCTTTGGGGATATAAATCCGAGGAGCTTATTGGAAAAAGTATTTATAAACTTGAGGAAATGGGTGTTTTTTATCCCTCTGTCACACGACAAGTACTAGAGAAAAAACAGAAAGTACAAGTATTCCAGACAACCAAAAAAGGGCGAAGGCTCGTTTGTATCGGGACTCCGATCAAGGATGAAAAAGGAAATATTATTCGTGTTGTCAACGCATCACGTGACATTACTGAAGAAAATCATCTTCGCATGGAATTAGAGGAAATGAGGCTACTGACAGAAGGGTACAAACAGCAACTCAGTCAGTTAAAGGGATTGGAAATGGAAAGTGAGTCGTTCATCTTAAAAAGCGAACGGATGGAGGGCGTCATGACGCTTGCGAGAAAGGTTGCGGAAGTAGACTCTACCATTCTTATTCAAGGAGAATCCGGCGTAGGTAAAGAAGTGATTGCATCTTATATTCACCGGAAAAGTGAAAGGAAGGACGAGCCTTTCATCAAGGTGAATTGTGGTGCAATCCCCGAAAACTTACTGGAATCTGAGCTATTTGGTTATGAGAAAGGGGCTTTCACGGGGGCTTCCAAAACAGGCAAGCCTGGTTTATTCGAATTGGCCAACAACGGGACGATTTTCCTCGATGAGATTGGTGAGATCCCTCTTGCCCTTCAAGTAAAATTACTACGAGTTTTGCAAGAAATGGAATTTACACGCATTGGGGGGACAAAACCGATATCGGTAAATGTACGCATTATTGCAGCGACTAATCGAAATCTGCAAGAAGAAATGAAAAAAGGAAATTTCCGGGAGGACTTGTATTATCGTCTGAACGTGGTCCCCCTCTTCATCCCTCCGTTGCGGGAAAGAAAAGACGATATTTTAGCACTCACACTCCACTTTATACAGAATTTCAATGAAAAATTTCAAACTTGCAAAACCTTTTCCCCGGCTGTACTTGATCTATTTCAAACGTATGCTTGGGCTGGAAATGTTAGAGAACTCCAAAATATGATCGAACGGCTTATTGTGACTGCAGATGCGCCTATCATAGACATTGAGCATCTTCCAGATTCACTTATGGACGGCAAGGATTTACCGGCGGTCCATGTGACAGACATCATACCAATTAAAGAGGCAATCCATTTAGTTGAATCCCAGCTATTACTTTTGGCAAAAAAGAAATATGGAACAACCATAAAAATTGCCGAAGTGTTAGAAGTTAACCAATCTACGGTGAGTAGAAAGCTGAAAAAAGTTAGCATCTAATCATACAAATCTTATTATGCAATTACGCATAATCACTATGCCGAATTGCAACACATCCATGTAGTGGAGTATTTCTGGGCAAAACAAGCTTCTATTTATGGATATTGCATGCGTTATCTCTGCAAAAATATGCAAATCTGCATATTTCGTTTTCAAAAGACCAACGTAAAAAGTGTGTTTACGAGAGTATATTTGCCGGAGGACAGGGAAATATACTCTTTTTTTATTTTTGGCATGGTTTTTGCAATTAAGATAACGAGACTGTCAATTGAGTGGGGGGAAGAGTTAAATGATGCCTGGTATTAGTGGAGTGTGTGAATAGGTTCACCATTATGACGGGGGTAATTGGGACTTAAAAAAACATTCTCCAAATTATTTAAAAGTGAGTGGAAGGGTTAGGTGTTCAATATGAAGAAAAATTATCGTTATCAAATTATGTTAATGATGGTGCTGATGGTCATCATTAACTATATCGATAGGGGTGCCATTTCGTACGCACAACAAGACATAATTGGCGAGTATGGATTCGATGCGATTTCTTGGGGAGCTGTACTTGGTTATTTTGGATTTGGTTATTTATTTGGTTCGCTCTTTGGCGGTATGTTGGCAGACAAAAAAGGTCCAAAATTTGTTTGGATCATTATCGGGATTGGCTGGTCCGTTTTTGTCATTGCCACTGCTTTTGCCGGGGATATCGGTTTGGCACTATTTGGAGGTTCCGCGCTGACAGGATTTGCCGTCATCCGTATTTTATTTGGCTTTGCAGAAGGTCCCACTTTCTCCACCATCAATAAAACAAATGCAAACTGGGCTACACCGAAAGAGCGCGGATTTGCTGTGTCTATGGGGCTTTTAGGAACGCCGCTTGGTGCCTTGTTAACGGCTCCTGTAGCAGTTGCACTTTTATCTGTAACAAGCTGGAAAGTTATGTTTATTATTCTTGGTAGTTTAGGAATCATCTGGGTCATTATCTGGTCAAGAATGTTTACAGATTTACCCGAACAAAACCCAAAAGTATCAAAAGAAGAACTTGAAAAAATCCGTTCTGTTAAGGATTTATTGCCAAATGAAAAAGTGGTTAGTGAACAAGATGATTCTATAAAATGGTATCACTTCTTCCAAAACCCAACACTTATTTTTAATGCTCTAGGCTATTTTGCTTTTCAATACATTAACTTCTTGTTACTCACGTGGACACCTAAATACTTACAAGATCAATTCGGCTTTCAATTATCTTCTCTCTGGTATTTAGGCATGATTCCTTGGGTCGGGGCTTGTTTTACCGTATTGCTTGGCGGAAAAATTTCGGACTATTTACGCATGAAAACAGGAAGTCTTCGTATCGCAAGATCAGGACTAGCTGTCGTTTCATTGTTATTAACAGCTACATGCTTTATGTTAATCCCGACTGCAAACACGATTGTCGGAGTCATGGTCTTAATGTGTATCGGGAATGCCTTTAATTCACTGCCGAACTCTGTCTATTGGTCCGTCATCATTGACACAGAACCTAGTCGTGCAGGTACATTTGGCGGGATTACACATTTTATCACGAATACAGCAACCATTATCGCACCTATTTTAACTGGATTCTTAGTGATCAGCTTTGGCTACTCTTCGATGTTTGTCGCAGCAGCGATTGCAGCGATTATTGGTATGGTAGCGATGGTCTTTGTGAAACCCGGTCAACGGCAATCTAAAAATAAGTTGAATGAAGTGAGTGCTTAAACTGATGGGTTACCCCATTCAGTAAATGGCTTTGTACGGAAAGCGAAACGACAGTTCTAGAAGACTCCCACTTCTATGTTCGCGAAAGAGTATGGTCATTTCACGCACGTTTATTGATCATCTATCATCTTTAAAGGAGGCCCAAATAGGCTTCCTTCTCGGATTTTTTAGAAATGAGGGTAGTAGATATGAAAAAAATTATTTTATTAACAACTGGTGGAACCATTGCTAGTAAGCCGAATCCTGAGACAGGATTGCTCTCTTCAGGTGCATTGACAGGTGAAGAACTTGCAAGCATGTGCAAACTGCCAAGTGCAATCGATTTGACAGTTGAATCCATTTTTCAAGTCCCCAGCAATCAAATGGATGCAGAGAGATTATCGCAGTTGAAAGACAGGATTGAAGCTCTATTAGCTGATCAACATGTCTACGGAGTGGTTGTCACCCATGGTACAGATACGTTGGAAGAGACGGCTTATTATTTAGATTTGGCCATTGCCAATGAGAAGCCCGTAATCATAACAGGATCGCAAAGAGGACCTTTTGAGCTCGGCACCGATGCAATGGTGAATATTCGTCAGTCTATATTAGCTGCTGCAAGCGAAAAGCTTAAAGGCTTTGGAACGGTAGTCTTGTTTAATGAGCGCCTTTTTTCAGCTAGATATGTAAAGAAAGTCCATGCTTCTAATGTAGATGGATTTACTTCCGAAGGATACGGATATTTCGGGACGGTGGATCAGGATATTGTGACAGTGTACCAAAAACCACTTGATCGGGAGGTGTATTCGCTAAAGGATGGTTTGCCAGTTGTTGATATTATTCCGTTTCACCTCGGCGCAGATGATCGATTCATCAAAACTTCCATTTCAACCGGAGCAAAAGGAATCATTTTGGAAGGTTCCGGAAGAGGTCATATGGCACCGCAAATGACTGAAGCGATTGCGGAGGCTTGCCATCAAGGTATAATTGTCGTCTTAACCACTAGATCAGGTGAAGGCGAAGTCCGCCATGTCTATGACTTCCCAGGTAGCGTTTTCGATTTAACGAATAAAGGTGTACTCATCGGAAAAGACTATGACAGTAAAAAAGCTAGAATCAAATTAGCCATTTTGTTGGCGGCTAGTGCCACAAAACAAGAGATTGAACAAGCATTTTTAAACTAATAGAAGATACATGAACGTTTCTTCTATCATCTTGAGGAGGAGAAAAATGAAAAAGTGGGAGATATCCGTTATTCCAGGGGATGGCATAGGCACCGAGGTCATGCCAGAAACAATCAGAGTTTTAGACACGCTCGCTGAGATTCATGGCGGCCTTACGTTTAACTATAAAGAATATCCATGGAGTTGTGCGTATTATCTTGAACATGGTGTGATGATGCCCGAAGACGGGCTAAAGCGATTAGCGCAAAGTGATGCCGTTTTTCTAGGGGCTGTCGGAAATCCGAAGCTTGTTCCGGATCACGTGTCTCTTTGGGGTCTGCTCGTGAATATCCGAAGAGGCTTCGAACAAGTGATCAATGTTCGTCCTGCAAAGCAAATGAAAGGCATTGCCTCTCCACTTGTCAATCCGAACGAATTTGATTTTATTGTAGTTAGGGAAAATAGTGAAGGAGAATATAGTGAAGTCGGAGGAAGAATTCACTCTGGTGAAGATGAAATGGCGATTCAAAACGCCGTATTCACAAAAAAAGGGACTACCCGTGCAATGGAGTATGCGTTTGAATTAGCTAAAACAAGAAGAGGTCTTGTCACGAGTGCCACAAAGTCAAATGGAATTGTCCATTCAATGCCTTTCTGGGACGAAGTATTTCAAGAAACCGCAGGAAAATATGGGGATATTCAAACCCAGTCCATACATATTGATGCGCTAAGTGCCTACCTCGTTTCAAAGCCTCATACGCTTGATGTAATTGTCGCTAGTAATTTATTTGGGGATATTTTAACAGATATCGGGGCAGCCATTATGGGCAGCATCGGAATTGCCCCCGCTGCCAACATTAATATTAACGGGAAATTCCCATCCATGTTCGAACCCGTCCACGGATCTGCTCCAGATATTGTCGGCAAAGGGATTGCTAATCCGATTGGACAGATTTGGACAGGCAAAATGATGCTTGATCACTTAGGTGAAAGAGAACTCGGAACACTATTATTGGATACCATTGAAGAAGTGCTGCAAAATGGGGTTAGGACGCCAGACATCGGTGGTACCGCTTCAACCAGGGAAGTAACAAATGAAATTATTAAGCGATTGAAATTGCAGGCTTAATAAGTAGGTAAAAAAGCACAACTAGCGGAGTATGGCTAGTTGTGCCCAGCTGATAGGCAAAGTCATTTTTGGCTTTGCCTATTTTACACTTCAAATTCCTTGATCTTTGCATTCGGACTTAATACTTCTTCCGGCTTAAACGCTGCCAATGGCTTATCTTGTTTAACTTTATTGACCCAATCGTGGTTAGCCAAGGCCCCTTTTCCTAGGGTGACCATATCGGCTTCTCCGTCTACGATAATTTGATTCGCTTTTTCGGGATCCTCTAAATGACCATTGGCAATGACCGGTATTTCCCCATATTTCTTTGCAAGAGAAGCGAATGATGGGCCATTTGTTTCGAACGCAGGCTTCCATGCTTCGTATTCCGTCACATGGATAAAATCAAGACCGGCTTGCCCTAGTCGGCCAAAGATGATTTCAGCATCTCGTTCTTTCCCTGCCCACTTATGTTCGAAATCATTCACCTTTCCTTGCGAAATCCGAATCCCGATCGTGAAGTTCTCCCCCACCGCTTCCCGAATCGCTTGGGACACTTCCACCATTAAACGGACCCGATTTTCCGTAGAACCGCCATATTCATCTGTACGCTGATTTGCATAATCAGTCAGAAAACCATCCAGTAAATAACCATTGGCTCCATGAATTTCAATCCCATCAAACCCGACTGCTTGCGCCCGCTTTGCCGCATTCGCAAAGCTCGTGACAACTTCTGCAAGCTCTTCTTTCGTTGCTTCTCTTGGAATTTGGTATGGGCCTTCTCCAAAATACATAGCCAGTTGTTCGCCTTTCGGCTGAATAGCGGAAGGGCCGAGTGTCTCTTGTTTAAAGCGATTTCCTTGAGAAAGAAAACCAGAGTGCTGTAATTGCATAAAGACTTTCGCTCCTGCTTGATGAACAGAATCGACTACTTTTTTCCACGCTTCGGCTTGTTCATCATAAACGATTCCCGGTTGATCCAAATAGGTTTGGCTATATTGATCATCAATATAAGTTCCTTCCGTAATGATCAATCCGAACCCACCTTGGGCAAATGATGTGTAATACGATACCATCTGATCAGTTACCAATCCTTCAGCTGTCGCACTGACGCGTGTCATAGGGGCTACCCCTACCCGATTCGCTAATGTTGTATTTCCTAACGTAACGGACTCAAATAAAGATTTTGTTTCTGTCATTGTAAAATGCCTCCTTGTCTATGAATTAATTGTAATTTCGTATTGATGTTTTGTAAAATAGATATATCCGAACGGTTAGTTCACTAAAATCGAACGAAGGAAGTGTCAATATCGATGGAACTTCGTCATCTAATCACACTGAAGACAATCGCAGAAAAAGGAGGATTCAAAAAAGCTGCTGAACATCTTGGCTATGCCCAATCCTCTGTTACCACCCATATTCAAGAGTTGGAAGCGGAAGTAGGAAAACCGTTATTTGATCGACTTGGCAAGAAAGTCGTTTTGACGCATTACGGTGAGCGGCTTCTTTCCTATGCAGTGAAGATTATTGAATTGCATGCCCAGGCACTTGATACAGATGATGAACCGACTGGCGATTTGATTATCGGCATATCAGAATCGCTGACGATCGGTCGTGTGCCACCCATTCTTCTGGCATATAAAAAGGCTTACCCGAAAGTGAATCTTTCACTAAAATCGATTGAAAACTACCATTTCGCTACACAAATTCAAAATGGCGACATCGATTTAGCATTGATATTAGAAAAAGAAAATTGGTCCCTGCCAGAAATTTATTGTGAAAAATTGAAAAGAGAAAAGATGGTTTTGATTAGCCCGCCAGAGGAGGAAGATCATCAAACCGTTCTTTACACTGAAAGATTATGTAGCTATAAATCGGTGTTTGATGAGTATTTGAAGTATAAGCAAATGGATGTCAAAGAAAGTATGGACTTTCAAAGTATCGAAGCGATTAAGCAATGCGTGAGAAGTGGTTTAGGGATTTCGATGGTCCCTTACTTTTCGGTGAAGGAAGAATTGGAAAGCCATAAACTTAAAGGAGAAGAAGTCGCACCAGAACATCCAAGCATTGCGACATTTCTAGCGTACCACAAAGATAAATGGCTTTCTCCTTCCATGGATCGTATGATTTCTTTAATAAGAAACCATGCGGAAGATTGGGTTTGATTTTTTTCTTAAATAAGGAGATTGTAAAATGGTTACATTATGTTTCGTTGGCTTATGAATAATTTTCAAGTAGTAAGTCAATATTAACAAGAGTAAATACAGAGTGGAGGGATTAGGTATGAAGCATAAAAAACAATTTCTTACGCTAATGTCGGTTATTTTATCAGCGGGTTTTTTGTTCGGCTGCAACGGTGTCGATGAAGATGAGCCAGACCCAACCGAAGAACCTTCGGAGCAACAACAGCAAAATAATCAATAAATCCTTGTAAATAAAAAAAGAAGCCAATGGAGTAAACTATAGCTCTCTTTGGCTTCTTTACTAATATTTTTTACTCAATAATAGTTCCGCACGCAGCCACCTGTTTTAAATTTCCACTCAAATAAAGTGAAACTTCAATCAGTGGGGGTTTTCCTCATCCCCCACTGATTGTTAGTTGAACCAATCGGGCTTTTACGGGCAGTTGATCTCCCATCTATCCTTATTGTTTTACTTAAGTCTTGAAGTGGGAGTCTTACTGCCCGTTAATGCGGGATAAATATTAAGCATGCCACAGCCTGTTTTCCTTATTCACCTGTTTCAGCAAAGCGTTCAATCCTTGCACCGATTTCATTGCGTACGCGCTGGAAAAACGCCCATTTTTCTTCATCCGTTCCTTCCGCTTTTGCAGGGTCATCAAATCCCCAATGTGCACGTTTTACATGCGACGGTGTCATCGGGCATTTGTCAGCCGCATCCCCACAAAGTGTGACAACAAAATCTGCATGATTCAGGATTTGTGGATCAATGATATCCGATGTTTGATTCGAAATGTCAATGCCTGCCTCATTCATCGCTTTAATGGCATTCGGATTGACCCCATGGGCTTCAATGCCCGCACTGAGCACTTGCCATTCTTCTCCGAGAATATTTTTTCCCCACCCTTCAGCCATTTGGCTACGGCATGAGTTACCTGTACATAAGAAATATAATGTCTTTTTTGACATAGTGAAATTCTCCTCTTTTGTGTTTTTCAGACTATCAACAACCATAAATAAAGACCGATTAATGTAATTAAAAGTGTAGGTATTGTGAGAATGATACCGGTTTTAAAATAAGTACCCCAAGATATTTTCACACCTTTTTGCGAGAGGACATGCAGCCATAATAAAGTGGCCAAAGAACCGATCGGTGTGATTTTCGGACCCAAATCCGAACCGATGACATTCGCATAAATCAAAGCCTCCCGGATCGTCCCTGTCGTATTCGTATCCGCAATTGCCAAGGCATTGATCATGACGGTAGGCATATTGTTCATAATTGATGATAAAATCGCTGCGATAAAGCCCATTGCAATCGTCCCGATAAACAGGCCTTGATCTGCCGCCACTTGAATGAGATCACCAAGCACGCTCGTCAGACCGACATTCCGCAATCCATAAACGACCACGTACATCCCAACTGAAAAGAACACGATAGACCAAGGTGCTCCTTTTAGCACTTGCTTCGTGTGAACAGCCGGACTTCTCTGTGCCATCATCATAAAGAATATCGCCATGACGCCAGCAATGATCGAAACAGGAAGCCCGGTAAACCCGCTAGAAAAATAACCGATCAGCAATATGCCTAAAACGAACCAAGACATTCGAAACATCTTGTTATCTTTGACAGCATCCTTCGGTTCTTTCAAATCTGAAACATTATAGTCTTTCGGGATACTTTTACGGAAAAATAAAAACAACACTAAAATACTTGCCACTAAAGAAAATAAGTTCGGGACAATCATCCGTGATGCATATTCGACAAAACCGATCCCAAAAAAGTCAGCTGAAACAATATTGACTAAGTTACTTACGACTAATGGTAATGAGGTCGTATCCGCTATAAAACCACTCGCAATGATAAATGGAAAAATCATTTTTTCATTCAAATTCAAATTTCGAACCATTGCAAGCACAATTGGCGTTAGGATTAGCGCAGCCCCATCGTTTGCGAACAAAGCTGCAACGACTGCACCTAGAAGACTGACGTACACAAACATGCGAATACCGCTACCTTTAGCTAATCTCGCCATATGTAACGCGGACCACTCAAAAAATCCGATTTCGTCTAAAATCAATGAAATAATAATAATTGCAACGAAAGCAAGCGTAGCATTCCATACGATGCCTGTTACATCCATAACGTCTTGAAAATTTACTACGCCTACTAATAACGCGATGATTGCACCCATACAGGCTGACCAGCCAATCGATAAATTTCTAGGCTGCCAAATCACCAAAATAAGCGTAATGATAAATATCAATGATGCTACAAGTGTTGAACCCAACAAA
This sequence comes from Sporosarcina sp. ACRSM, assembly GCF_022346545.1. Taxonomy (GTDB): domain Bacteria; phylum Bacillota; class Bacilli; order Bacillales_A; family Planococcaceae; genus Sporosarcina. Next base: position 155,043 of record NZ_JAKRNU010000007.1, read on the forward strand.
TTTCCTCCTCTTTACTCACAACAAATTCGCAAGCCTTGTGCTTCAAGTTCGGTTACTAATCCGTCTTGCCTTGGAAGCTGTTCAAGGATTGCTTGTACAAACGGATAATCTTCATGATCTACATTGATCGAGTAGAAAACCCATTTTCCCTTGCGTGTTTCTTTCACCAGCTCAATATCTCTCAGTTTACGTAAGTGCTGGCTAATCGCGGGCTGACTCATTTTAAAAATTTCAACAAACTCACAGACACAGCAATCATGTGACTGAAGCAATTTCATCATCGTCAATCGCGTTTGATCCCCAAGTAATTTCAATAATTGTGATGCCCTGTGCATATCTGTCGTCACAGTATGATTCATAGACCATCCCTCCATTTCTACATCATCATATAATGATATACTTATATGATCAAGTGTTTTTAGTGATAGCCCCTATCCTCATTAGGATAAAGTCATCATCCAGAATTACGGTTATTGTCGTTTCCGTTGCTATAGGAGGTACCCTATTACCATTTCTGCAAATGCCATTTGAATCCTTACACATCTAGTGATCAAATCAATATAAGATAAAAAAGCGCCCAAAACCGTCGTGGTTGCAGGCGCTTTTGTGTTTTCAATTTAACGTTCTAAAAAAAAAACATCAATCAAAGCAATTGGAAATTGACTTCTAATGGAAGTATGCCGGGCCTTAGCGGCAACAGTATACTTCTATTCACTAAAACCTTTTTAGACGATCATTCTTTAGCCGATAGTTCACTTTCCGTTACCCATTTATGATTGATCACTTCGTCGCCGCCAGTAGTCGGTGTGTAATTAATCATATAGACAGTCGTTTTTTCAGATGAGACAACTTCAGCTAGAGCCCCCTTCATCCCTTTCATATGATCTGCCTCTATCGTGACTTCAGTTCCGGGTGCCACGTTTTTGTCATCTACATCCTTCATCTCTTCCTGGATCACCCATTTATGATTTTCCACTCTTGTTCCACCATTTACTGGGGTATAGGAGATAACATACGCTGTCGTGTCATAAGCACCCACAATCGTTGCAACAGCGCCCTCCATCCCCTTCATGTGGTCCGCTTTAACAATGGCTTCACTGCCGACTTGGAAGGTTGGATTTGCTGCCTCTTTCAAGTTTACAGGGACTTTACCTACAGTGGAATTCGGATCGATTTTTATGTCTTCCAGTTTAGGTTCGTCCATGTCGTTCATACTATTTTCGTTGCTCTTTTCAGTTCCGCAGCCACTTAAACCGATCAACATGGCGGAACCTACAAGAAATAGTTGCTTCCTCATTTGAATAACACACCCTTCATTTTTCGGAACAACTTCATTGAGTATTACATTTTTTTCACATAGTTTAAGCTACCATTTGACGGCATGCTTCCGCACATTCTCGACAAGATTCAGCACAGCGTTGACAATGCTCGTGATCATGTTTTGCACACTCTTCGCCACATCGTTCGCACACTGCAGCACAAAGTTCTAAAATTTGATTGGTAAATGGGCTATTTCGCGTCATCGCTTGTGCAGCGAATGCACACATGTCCGCACATTCTCGGTCCAGACGGATACAATCAGCCATCATCTTCAAGTCTTCCTCATTCAAGCAGGCTGCAAAACAGTTGTTACAGGCCTCCAAACATTCGAAGCATGCTGTCAGACATTCTTCATATTTCTGATTCATAGACTCACCTCCGGAAATTTGCACTCGATAATATTTTCCCTTTAGGGATGGTCCTAAACTAAAAAAGTGGAAAGCCTTTAATATCCTTATTTTTCCTTCCTTAATTTAAAAAATTATCCGTCTATCCGGTCGCACTTACACACAGACAATTAGTGAAATTATTTGTGCTTCTGCGTTCAATTTCAGTTCCCTTTTGGTCATTGCCGGTTCATATCCCCGGCAAAATCGGAACCTCTTCTTGAATTGATTGGACAACTGTCTATTGCTCATCATTATTTATGCATATGTTAAACAGTTGTACAAATAATTATCAGAAGGAGTTTATTGATGAAAGATATGGATGTTAATCCATCTAACCTCTGTGATGAATTTGCAAGAATTCTTGACTCTACTCCCGGAGTTATCAATGGTGTCTGCATAGCTACTCGATCAAGAACCAATCTGCATCCCGTCGTATTAGGTAGGGAAGCGGAGTCCTTTATGTTTGTTCCCCAAGCCTTTTCGTTTGAAAATATTGATAGTGATGGAAGAGGTCTATGCTTAGGTGAAACCGTTATCCTCCAAGAGGAAATCAATCCGTTTATGAGCAGGCTTCGTGAAGATGGCATTATTGTGACTGCAGTGCACAATCATTGGCTTTTTGACGAACCGCGCCTTATGTATATGCACTTTGAATCAATTGACCGTCCCCTTGCTTTTGCCAGAAAAGTGCGGGATGCCATGCAAGTTTTGGTTTCACGCGATGTGTATGCGAAGGCAAACTCACATCATGACAGATTCAATCATCATGATGACCTAAGAGGATTTGTACCCGGATTTACGAATCATGCCGACAGGGCTGATATTTGTGATGAATTCAATCGAATTCTAGGTGGTACAATGCACACGTTTGAAAATGAACAATGTATCGTCATGAGATCCCGTTTAAACATCAAACCTGAAGTACTTGGTAGGCGTGGACGTTCATTCTTGCTCATCCCACAGATGTTTACTTTTGAATCCATGACTGGTGATGGTCGTGCACTTTGTAGTGGAGAAACCGTCATTCTTCAGGAGGAGATTAACCCCTTTATTAGTGCTCTTCGTCAACATGGAATTATTGTGACAGCTGTCCATAATCATTGGCTATTTGAAAATCCAAGGCTTATGTTCATGCATTGGGAATCGATTGATAGACCGCTCTCCTTTGCAAGAAAAGTACGGGATGCGTTGAATGTACTTACGACTAGGGAAGTTAGAGTAAGAAGATAATATTGTCCTTTTTCATATCTCCATTGGTAAAGTCTTTTGGATTACATTGATAATATTGCAGCACAATCAGCCTAAACCCGACTAGCATCTTTGGGTTTAGGCTTTGATTTGTGTGTTTACCAAGTTTTCTTATATAAAAGATTCTAATATAATTCCGAATTCAATAAGATTTCCCCTTGACGCTTCCCCTCAGCATATGTATAATTCTAAATCGTAACCATTACTATTTACAAAAAAGAGGAGTGTACGTATGAAAATTTCATTTGCAAAAGGGGTAAGTGTGCTGGCCATCAGTTCCTTACTCGTCGCGTGTCAGTCTACAAATTCTTCCGAAGGCGAGTCTACTGATCAATCATCTGCTACTGAAGAAGCTGTTACAACACAAGAACAAGTAGCTGAAAGTGAACATAATCATGATCACGAACATGAACATAATCATAGTCATGCGCATGATGAAGAAACTGAACAAATTTACGCGGGCTATTTCGAAGACAGCCAAGTGAAGGATCGTTCACTGGATGATTGGCAAGGAGACTGGCAATCGGTCTATCCTTATCTTCAAGATGGGACACTTGACGAAGTATTTACGCATAAAGCAGAGAAAAATAAGGATATGACAGCAGAAGAATATAAAGCATATTACGAAAAAGGCTACGTAACAGACGTTGAACGCATTGTATTTCAAGGGGATTTGGTGACGTTCTTTAAAAATGGGGAAGAAAATTCCGGTAAGTATAGCTATGATGGGTACGAAATCCTCACGTATGAAAAGGGCAATAGAGGCGTCAGATACATTTTTAAACTAGAAGAAGGAGAAGGACTTCCGCAATATATTCAATTTAGCGATCACAATATCTATCCAACCGAAGCGGATCACTATCATCTCTATTGGGGCGACGATCGCGAAGCTTTATTGGATGAAGTGAGTCACTGGCCAACTTATTATCCATCCGAAATGGACGGGCATACGATTGCCCATGAGATGATTGCACAGTGAACAACTCACCACTTAACGCTCTGACGAGCTGTTTGAAGTGGGAGCTTCCTGTTTCACAAATCACAGCATAGCAGGATTTCTGCTATGTCTTACACGATCTCCGCAGGCGTAGATTATACTGTTCGGACGTGACCCCGCCCTACAGTTTTGATTATTTACTTGTTCGTTGATAGTTGTTTCAATCCTTTTTCGAGGATGTTGAGGCTGGCGTTGTGATCCCGATCCAGAACTGTTCCACATTTTATACAAATATGTGTCCGGATGGAAAGTGACTTTTTCACTCGTTCACCACAGGCAGAACAATCTTGCGTTGTGTATGTCGGTTCCACTTTGACCAGTGCACCGCCTTGTTTCTCACATTTGTAAGCCAGCATCTTTCTAAACATGCCCCATCCTGCGTCTGAAATGGATTTGGATAACTTTCTGTTCTTCACCATGTTACGGATGTTTAGATTTTCTACTGCAATGACTGAGTAATCTTTTGATAGATTGAAGCTTAGCTTATGGAGGAAGTCGCGGCGTTGGTTCGCCACTTTTTCATAATGCTGACGAACTCGCTGGGCTTGTTTAGCATAGTTTGCAGAACCTTTTTTCTTCTTGGAGAGTGCCCGTTGTACTTTCTTTAGTTGTTTCTCTTGTTTTCGGAGGAATCTTGGATTTTCGAATACCGCGCCATTGGAAAGAACTGCATATTGATTGAGGCCAACGTCAATACCGACCGCATTATTCAGGTCAATAGATGATGGGACCGCTTGTCTTTCGACACAAAAAATAGCGTACCATCTATGTCCTTGCCGTTTGATGATGAGTTGCTTAATCCTTCCTTTCAATGGGCGGTGGAGCAGAATGTCCACTTCACCCAACTTCGTATTGTAGAGCTTGCCGTTAGCCGAAAAAGACATCGCATATCTGTAACCTTTGTTGTTTAGGCCAAACTGCGGAAAGGTTAGGCTATTATATTCTTTGTGCTTTTTAAGTTTTGGATAGCTTGCATCTTTACGAAAGTAGTTGTCAAAGGCTTTTGTTACCCGCAGGAAAACCTCCTGTAAAGGCTGTGAGGGGATCTCTTTTAGAAAAGGATATCCCTGCTTATCAATCGTCAGTTGTTTTTGCATATCGTAACGATTATAGTTTTCTTTTTTTTGCTTGTATTTCCGCTGCTTATCCAAAAGGACTGAATTATAAAGTTGGCGGCAATAGTGTAACCATCGTTCTACGATTTCTTTTTGTTCTTCTGTCGGAAAGATTTCGTATTTCTGATTGAGCAACATCACCGTCACCCCCTATTATTTTTGCCCTTGATTTTCAATATATTTTTTATGATTTCCAAAGTAGCGCCGCCTGTTGTGAGTAGACAAAAACTTCTTGACCAAAACATCTCTTTCCATAAACTTTTCCTTACCTGTGGAAAGTCCCTTTTTATGAGTCGAGAGCTTGCGCTTTTGTAAGCATTACTGAATGGTTATTACTGGCTAATTTCATTGATACACAACCTTTATACCTCATAGGACTGATTGTATCACAAATCAGCATGACAGAACGAACATTCTGACTATCGTCAGCCGAAATTCATCGCCCACTTTCACTGGGCTACGCCCGTAACGTTTAGAAGTGGGCGACTTCTTTCGGAGAGCGTGTTAAATGAGGAGTTTTGTGCGCCTTTTGGAATTTGAAAAACACGTCAATCTTACTTATTATTTTTTTCGTATGAACATGATACAATCAACATATAATAAAAAAAGCTGAACGTCTGCGAAACGTCCAGCTAATAGCAGTCACATACCGCATGGAGTGCGGTTAACCGAGTTTGACAAAGATGTGTTAAAAAGTAACCCCCATTGAAAAACCTGTTGGAAGGGTAATGGGCGGTTACTTTTTTTGATTTGTGATAACAATTGCAACTATTATTGCAACGTTTAACGTTAATATTGCAATAAGGAATATACCGAATTGAATCAGCATATTCATAATGTCTGTAGTTATCATCATCTATAACACGGGCTCACACGAAGTGAGTCATGCAGACGTTGCCGCAGGACGCGGCGTTCTTAGTCTGCCTTTCCTTAGAAAAAGGGAGTGCCAACCGCCCATCCGCTTAATGCAACTGCTGCTCTCATTTTAACATAATTGTAGCGGTTTCTAAAGGAGCATTCTAACGGACGATATCAAACAGATGTAGAAGGAATCGCGTTCTAAGAGGATACTGTATCGTTTTTCAAATTTCAAGTTGTTAAATTCGGAAGGGAAATTGCCTTTTACTAAAAAACTTGAATTAAACGTTTATTTATTTGAAATTCTAGTTCCCTAATATTTTCATTTGTTTCAGCGTCAAGGATATTTATTTCGATTGTTATTGAATCCCAACTTTCCAAATAAGTTCGCTTCACGAACCTTTGAAATCCTCTTACTACAGAATGTTTCTCTAAATGCTGTGGCTTTATATGGGATAAATCATTCGTACTCTCATCTATTTTCCAGCTACCGAATTGAATATGGATAGCTCGGTCAAGTTTGTTTTGTGCATCAAAACCAAAAAACATATCCCCTGTTGCCTCGTCATAATAAATCTCCATTATTTTCAAATAAAGCGTATGATCATTCATCAACAATATTTTAATTCCTATATCCTCTTCTGAATCTCCACGCCATTCCTTCCACTGTTCTTCCGACCACATATCCATTTTACTCGTGTCAAATGTTTTCATAGTGAAATCTAAATGTACAACTTCTTTCGTCATCCCCTACATCACCCTTCATTCATTTAATATCGTTACCCTTTAGAAAAAATACGACGCTACTAATCGCCCAAACACCTGTTAGTCAAATAATTTGTACATAGACCTTCACTTTTTAAATTCAGTTTTCAACAGATACACAACATCGTATTTTTTCAGCTCATCTATATGACTTTCTACGTCTTTGTAAAAATCAGTGGTCAAACTACTTATCGTGCCTTCGCTTGAATAACAGATACTCGCCAATACTACTTCTCCTTCAACGATTGAATGGCTTGCTTCTTGAAAGTGGCTCCACGTACTGGACATCTCATCCAAATCCCTTGGATCGGAATCGAAACCACGAATAGAACTTGTGCTTCCCTTACTGCTAACCCCGATATTGAATGTTGGGTACTTCTGATTGCCATCCCTATTGGAATTGGCAAAAACAATCGTGCCGCTTTCCTCTATCATTGAGGTCATAAAGCTGATTTGATCATCCACCAATTTACCTGATTCATACTTTTCAATCCACACCGAGACTTCTGCATAATCATTGTCGACATCGAAATCAAAAACAAAAGATTGATCCGAAGTCGTCGAAAGTATGGCTTTTTCTCTCTCGGTTAATTCAGCAACAGAAATCGTATTTGCTGGTGAATTGTCAGTCACACAGGCACATAAAACGAAAACCAGTGGAATAACTAGTGCAAATAACCTTTTCAATCTATCTTCCTCCTCCAGCATCGTGTAAATTGATTGTATCCTAATAACTGGATCTCGACATCCTAACCTGCTATTCTACGACGATACACAACTAACGTAATTGCATTCAGGAAAATGGTGACGATTAGAAGAGTGGAAGCGGCAAACGTTACAGCCCCCGACGTATCCATGAGAGCAGACCAGTCCTCAATGTTGACGAGATGATTGTTATAGATTATTTGGAAACTTAGCGAAATCGCACAAGCTATGAGGCTCATCATAGAAAGTACGACCCAATTTCGATTATCGTGCTTTTTAGAATGCATAAGATTCACAACGGGTAACAGCCAAGCAATCAGTCCAAGTACGAGGCTGCCGAGATTCAATAAACCAATCACATTTCTTTCCCCTTCCAATAAAAATAGTCATACTATTAGGACGTTATCGGCGTGCCTCTAGTTGCATTTATTGGAAATCAATTACTCTTTACACTTCCTTTACTTACAGCTACTTTTTAAATTCGCTAAATCAATAGATAAAGTCCCCCTAGAATTGTAAGGAGACTTTATCATTTTTCAATATAATAACTGTTTCTTCCCTTAGCATCTAATTCATCTATATAACCTAGTAACATTTTTGATTGAGGCGAGTAGCCCATTTGTTAACCTTCTTACACTTTACAGAACAAAATATGGATATTATATAAAATCAATCGTACTATATATTTGAGCGAATTCTTTCCCCGCTGCATTAGCAGGGCTGAGGTGCTTTTGTTATTCCAAAAATCAAAGTAAAAAAAGGCATAGACCCAATGTCCATGCCTCTCATATATACATAAAGCTTCACCTTTTCACACTGCTCGAAACGAGGATCGAACCGATAATGACAATGATGGCACCGACAATAAATTGCAAATTCACCGGTGTGCCGATAATGACAATTTCGGTTACAATTGCCCAAAACACATACGTATTGTTGAGTGATTGTCCCCTCGCAGCGCCGATTAAATCGATGGACGAATAATATAACGAGTAATTCGCAGTTCCTAATAATCCTGCGATGACAAGGAGCCAAACAATATTGGTTGTCGCCGCTTCGAATACTAAAGGATAACCTTGAAAGAGTGGGACGAGGATAATCCCATAACTGAGAGCGGAAGTAATTTGCCTAATATTAATCGCATAGAGTGGAATGACTTCCCTTCCTCTCATTCCCCAAGCACCAATCACGCCTTCAAGTCCCCAAAAGACCGCGGCCCCTAATGAAAACAAAATGCCGATAAAAAAGTTGCTCTCGGCCTCAAACTTCGTTGGCACATAGGCCAATACAATGACCCCGATAATACTTAACACAACGCCAGACCAAGACTTTTTGTTCATTTTTTCCTTCAAGAAAAAATAAGCAAGCACAGCCCCTATGCCCGGAAATATAGACGCAATACTCGCGGCGTAAGTGACACCTGCATTTTGGATCCCGAGAAAATAAAAGCTCATTGCCAACGGTCCACCCGAAAGCGCACCCAAAATTAAAATTGCACCACTTTTTGTCTTAAAAATCTTTAAGACATTGATAAATTCACCCTTCATGATCATCAGCAAGGAAATCCAAATCGAAGAAAAAAAGTCATGCATAAACGCGGCGATAATAGGAGCGAGCATAACGGCTTCTTTGAATGGTGTACTCGCGATAATGAAGCCAATCAGAACGGTATCGACACCCCATGCAATAGCGGAAGTAGCCCCTAAGGCAATCCCTTTTTTACCCCTTTTAACACTATTTTTAGTCATCGACTTTACCTCTTCTCCCAAAAGTCAATTGTCCGGTATGTCGCTCCATCAATCACCTGGTGATTTGGTTGCTCAACATTTGTATAACCGATAATCGATTTACATAAACGCTATAACACGAACTTTCTAATAATTTAAAATGCAAGGAATCCTGAACAAACATACAGAACACAGCTTTTTCATGCTGCCATACGTACATCTTAATTTGTCTCTTTGGGAAAATATTATACGCCCCAACCAAAACAGGTTGAGGCGTACACTTCTGGATATAAAAGGTTCTTTTTAGAGATTGAGCAAATCATTTTATACTAGTGGCTATAAACATCGAGGCATCTTGCTTCATAAAAATACACTGCCCATGATAAAACGTCTTCATTTCCGTCGATTTAAATCCAGCTTTGGCTAACTTGTTTTTCAGTTCATCATGCGCAAAACCGTTATGCACTTTCGGATGATTGATGTTTTCGTTTTTGTCAAAATCCACGATCATCAGCTTGCCGCCCTCATTTAACATGTTGAACAGTGTCTGTAAAATTTTCTCTGTGTCTGGAATATGAAGGAGGACCAGTGACATTAAGATGATGTCTGCTTTCAACTCAGGCGTTTCTTGCGTGAAATCAGCATACAGTACTGTTGCATTACTAATGCCTCTATGTGAAATTTTAGCTTGTGCAACCTCCAGCATTTGCTCGGATGAGTCGACCAACAGAATTGAGCCCACTACGTCTGATAACTCCAAGCTCACCAGACCTGTACCGCTCCCATAATCAATGAGCGATTTGGATTTACTATTTCGTAATTCTTCCCTTACTGCCTTCACGACAACTTTAGCCAATTCCATTCTTTCTTCTGTGTCATACCTTTTGGCCATCTGATCAAAAACGTTATTTTCCATAATTCCACTCTCCCATTTACTTCAAATTAAATATATGCCTCTTATGCCACTTAAAATAAGGCTTATTCTGTTCAGTACGAGCGATTTTCATTTTTGAACGGATGCTGTATTTTTCATAATCCTCTTCCGGAATCCGTGTGGCAATATGTAGTCTTCCCTGTCCATCAAATGCGATCAATCCATTCTCATAAAGCGCATGATGATTACAACAAAGCAGGACGCCGTTATACGGATCGACTCGTTCAAGATCCGTGCCATCTTTCCAAGGCTTGGAATAGCTTGCGCGCAGCAATTCGGGTAGCTCAATGTCACAAAGCGCACATTTTTGAGCCCATAGTGGCAGTAAAGCGCGTCTGAATTTTTGTTTCCCTAAGCGGATTTTTGTTTTCACTTCGGTTTCCGTTTCCGTTAGCATGGGGATGAACGGATTATGCTCCGTTTGACGGACCGGACTCATGGCCAACTCTAGTTGTTCGTCATCGATTTGATAAATGTTTGCGTCACTAATGAGCTCTACCAATTTGATGGCTAGCTCCTCGTTGCAAGGGTATAAATAGCCTTGATTCCCATTCCCGTCTGCCTGAAATGGGGAATACTTGACGGGTAGGTGTGGCAACAGAACATCGATTTCCGAACGTATATGTATAGGCACTTCCAATTCATAAGTCTCCAATTCGACTAAATAGCCAAGATCCGCCTGCTGCTCGTGAGTTGATGGTCTTGACGCTATCTGGGATGCAGTTTTAGCCACACTGATCGCTACAATATATCCTTTGACATAATGAAAGACGCGGTCCCCTTCTTTCACTTCCTTCACACGTAGCCACGAATGCGGTAAATTATCACCATTACCTTCCTTTCGTGACCAAATCATTCCTAATTCTTTTTCTTCTTGATACGTTTGGCCTTGCATTACAATGAAGCATTGCATCGATCGAACACTCCCTTAGATCTTCTATTATTATCATAACCGCTTCTTGGGTTGTTTGCCTGTAATTCGTATGACTTGAAAAGTTTTCTGTAGTTTTAAGCGTATTGCTTATGGGAAGAATAAGAAGCGTCTCGCTTGTAGAACCTCCAATACTTGTTCTGGTATTTCCTTGACCTTGATATCCCCGCCTAAGAATAGGAGCCAATTGGTGACCTCGGTCAATTCTTCAGGATGTTGCACATTGATAAACATCTTTAGAATAGCTGTCGTTTGAAAAGGATTCGTATAGGAAATGGACACTGTGAATGGATGATATTTTTTAAACTGGGAAATGGCCTTTGGACCGAGTTCAATGACCAAATTGACCGCTTCTTCCCGCTTACTCAGTTTTTCTAAAACCTTTTTCTTACTTAGCCGTTTTTTTACTGAGGATAGTTGGACATCCGTGAGATTGTCTACAGGAAAAATCCGCCTCTGTTCATCCTTGATATCAAAGCCTTCAATGAGCCAAAAGCCTTTTTCATGGTACAAGTGCAAGAGATAAATCTGATAGCATTTTATCGCCTTCTCTTCGTTGACGGTAATCGATAAATGGCGATCCATTAAAAGGAGTTGGATAAGTTTTTCTAATATAGGATGGGGAAGATCTGACAGATCAAGTAGGTCAGGATTATCAGGATTGGTTCCTTCAAAAAGCAGGAGTTGATTTAACAGCACAAGGTCATCTTGCTGGTTTTCAGAGATGAGGCCCAGTAATTTTTCGGCTAAAGATTGACGGCTCTTTAAATAAGGAAGTTGATTGTTTCTTGTGGCCATAAAAGCGATAAAAAGCGCTTTGATCTCTGTATCGGTAAAGCGGACAGCTGGGAGGACCGAGTTGTTCATCACAAAATAACCGCCATCCCTTCCCACTTCAGCGACAAGGGGCATCCCCATCGCTTCGATTTCTCGTATATCCCGAATAGCGGTTGAACGGGATATATTAAATTCCCGCATGATTTCAGAAATGGTAAAGCCGGCACGGTTGTTGATATACCGCATAATGACATTAATCCGTTCAACTTTTTTCATCGGGGCCTCCTAAACAGTTTCATTTTTTGACATGGTTTAACGTTATTATAAACTCATCGAATGAAAAGACAATTCATTTGATTAATATCTGAAAAGGAAGGTTTTAAATATGGCAGATTATACAATAGAAGAAAAAGATGGCTTTACGGTTTTAGGATTTGGAACGGAGCTAAAAAGCGATTACACAGACTTTGCGGGAATCACGAAGGAAAAAGCCGACTTTTGGCAATCCGCTAGCCAAGACGGGACACTCGATCGTTTAAAAGCCGTTGCGACAAATGACTATATTTTTGCTGTAAATGAAGCAGTGAATAATAAGATGATGCATTATGCTGGCGTCATGACAGAAGAGACATTACCGGATGCCACCAGAATCATTCAATTTCCGAAGGGGGAATATGTAATCGTTAAAGGGAAAGCAAAAACGGCTGAGGAGTTAAGTAATAAGTTGACTGGCATCGCCTTTGGTCAAGTTTTGCCGGAAGCAACGAATGTGGCCTATGTGGGCGGACCGAATGCAACGGTTGAGATGGGTCAGCGTGACGGCCTCGTGTTTGGTGAAATGTGGATTCCTGTCGTTAGGAAATAAGAGATTCATGACGCCCAGAGCACCAAGCATTCACTTTCCATGTGCGATCAACCAGTAGGTGGTATAATGAACTTCTACGGAATGAATAACCACAATATTCTAAACATAAATTGGAGGACGTTATGGGACGATTGATTCATTTCGAAATTCACGTAGATGAAATGGAACGGGCAAAGCGGTTTTATGGTGAAGTATTCGGATGGTCATTTCAAGATTGGAGTGATTATGCGGGAATGCCTTATTTTGGTGCCGTTACGGGCGATGACAAGGAACTCGGGATCAACGGGGCCTTGATGCAGCGGCAAAGTGCGCCCCCTGAAACAGGACAAGCTTTAAACGGATTCGCTTGTACAATGGGTGTGGAAAACTACGACGCAACGGAAGAAAAAATTTTAGCGAACGGCGGGACAATCGCCAAACCTAAACATCCCCTTCCCGGCATGGCGTGGCAAGGCTATTATCTGGACACAGAAGGCAATGTTTTTGGAATTCATCAACCTGATGAAAATGCGAAATAGTGTTGATCGTAAAAAAAGAGGGTGTTCACGGAAATCAGTTCTGATTTCTGCGAACGCCTTTTTTCCCCCTTCACTTATCTGTTAAAATGCTTTGCTCCACTCATTCTCCTCTAATATTTCCCCATTTTTAGCGACATACCCTACAATAAGCGTACCTTGTTGTAGTTTGTCTTCGCTTTTCAGAAAAGAAATGAACTCATTAAAGAGTCGTTCGTCTTCGTCATTCTTTTTTCGAGGAATCGTCACACGAATAGTAGGGGCAACGTCAAAGTCTTTATAACTCCTTGAATCCGTCCAATCAATCCCTAGTTCCTCCCCTATCCTATCATCGAAGTAAGCATAGACATCCGCTTTTTCTCCGAAGTGTTCCCGTATGAAAGGACGTATTTCGCTTTCTAAATCATTTCTCCATTTTTCAGCAATATACGTGTCCACCATTTGGTTGGTTTGATCGTCATAGTAAACAAAAAACTGAATTCCGCTCGTTTTATCTCTAACAATCGCTGCATATTCAAATCCAAAGTTTCCCATATTATCATACAACGTATCGTATATCTCGAAGCGATCACTAAAATGATCTTTTAGGTATTCCTCCGCTTGGGCTTTCACCTGTTCTTCTTTTTCTTTATCAGGCTTCATCTCTAGTATAAAAATAATGACGAGTAGAACGATGCCCGCCAGTATCACACCTAAACCAATAAGCATCCATTTTAAAATTTTGTTCAAATAATCCCCCTCTATTCCTAATCAATCACACAATAAAAATACAAAGTAGTCATACTATTGAAACGTCAATAAGGAATAAGAAGTTGCATTTACTGGAAACTAAGCTAGAGACGAATCCCGGAATCCCCATATATTTCGGTTCAGGTTTATAGTGTGTTAATCCAAGGTTTGTTTTTGGTACTTTGTCTTAGCCGGCAACATTCTTTTGAAAAAGTCAAATCGCATGTCTGCCTGCCAATTGACGAGAAAGATGCCAAGAAATATAAGTACACCGCCCAACAAGGTAAACCATGCCAAACGTTCCCCAAGAATGAGCCAACCGGACAGGACACCAAAAAATGGCGCCAAAAATAAGAAAGAACTTGTCTTCTCCGGATTTCCCTTTTTCAATAAGTAAAACCAAATCGCAAATTGAACGATAGAAGCCGGAATGGCAAGCCATAACAAGATGAAGATGGAAGAAGCGTTGATGATGAAATTAGGTTGTTCCAGAAGAAAACTTGCCGCAAATAAAATCAAACCACCAAACAATAATTGATAGGCCGTCAATACCCATGTATCGAATTTATGTCCATGGATTTTGATAATCAAAGTGGAAACAGCCCATGAAACGGCCGCTACAAATCCGAACAAAGTCCCCACTTTAAAATCCAAATTTGCCCCCAACGTGATGAATCCCCCGACAAATCCACATAAGACGCCCATCCATTGCCTGAGACCATACCTGATTTGTAAAAAGATTGTTCCAAAAACGACAACCAACAATGGATTGGTAAACGTTAATATGGAAGTTTCACCTGATGTGATCGTTCGTAATGCTAAGAAAATGCCGCCCATCACAGCTGCCGTTTGAAAAAAGCCGATTACCACAATCCACATCCAATTGACAAGTTCTTTCGGATGCGGCCTTTTAAATAATTTAACAATGATCGCAAAAAGTACCCCCGCGATTATAAATCGAATGGCGACCAATAAAAGAGGCGTTGCATAGTCGAGCCCTATTTTCCCGACCGCAAACGAAGAACCCATTAAAGCAGTGGTTAGTACTACTAACAAGCCAAAGACAATTCTATTCATCTCAACCCTCCTCCTACCTGACTAGTGAATTTTGATTATGCCAATCTAGTCGTTTTCCATATCTTACTATGTATTGCAATGGCTCCTTATATATACGCTTTCATCTTAAGTGTTTCACGATTATTCTCGATAAGCAAGAAGAAAGGACAGTTTCGCTTTATAACTGACCGGAGGATGTTAGTCGATCATCAACTTGACCCGACTACCGCTTCATCTTGGTCATCAAATAGGTGAGGCCATCTCTACATTTCTTGGCGGTTGGGACTATGAGGTCTTCGGCACACATGTTTTTTCATTCGGATTAGCCACATTCCTATTAATAAGCGCAGGCATTATTTCATACCTGATTCCGGATAAACTCAAGCTGCTAAAAATGAAACAAGGCAAACTTATAGGTAGCAGCACAACTTCTTCCTAATGATAGGTACAGCCTTTTCTTATAGAAATTAAAATCTTCCACCTCGGTATGTTGCGTTATAATAGATAGACACCTTAATAAGTGGCAACTACAGACGAGAACATACAGTCTTAGGCTGACATACATACTCGAATGGAGGCACCTAGAATGCAATACGATGTATTTTTATTTGATTTAGATGACACGCTGATGGATTTCAGTGCAGGTGAAAAAAATGCTTTTTCCCTTTCCTTTGAATCGAACGGCTACCCGAACGGTTTAAGCGACTACAGAAAGAGCTATCGGGAAATCAGTACAGTGCTTTGGGATGACTTGGAACAAGGACGCATCTCTTTGACCGAGCTGAAAACGGAACGGTTCAAGCGCTTGTTCGATCTGCACGGCTTGGACATGGACGCCGCCCTGTTCGGACAAACCTATTTGGACTACTTAGGTAAAGAAGCACATCTGATCGAAGGTGTAGCAGAAATGCTCAGCGGCCTGGCAGATTGTCGATTGGCGATCGTCACAAATGGCTTCAAAGATGTGCAGTTTTCTAGAATTGGCAGATCCGTGCTAAACAACACATTCGAAGCAATCATCACATCCGAAGAAGCCAATTGCCAAAAACCGAAAGCGGACATTTTCGACTATGCATGCAAGCTCCTCAATGTGTCGGATAAGTCCCGCATCCTCATGATCGGCGACTCCCTTTCATCGGATATTCTTGGCGGCAACAATTTCGGTATTGATACATGCTGGTACAATCCGCAGCGTAAAGAAAACAACAGCGCGGCAAAACCGACGTATGAAATTCACGATTGGAAGGAATTCAGTTTTGGGCCAGTGGGTGCTATGTAATATACCACGATAAGTGAACGCACAAAACCTTGCTGTATTCTAATATTGCTGTTGGAAATGAAAAACGCCCTGGAGGAAACTATTTCCTTCCGGAGCGTTTTTGATTTTGCCGCTAATTTGGCCTTACTTTTCCATTCCTATCCAAGTAGAAGCTGATCAGAGTTCTTAAAAATGACATAAACACTTTGAGACTTTCTATAGTCCATCTTCACCCTATAGTAGGGCTTTGATTTCTAATTTTATAACGCTTATAGTTAGGACTGGTATATTTAATGAATGGAGAATAGCTACGAATGATCACTAGAGAAAAATTAGAGAATAATCAAGTTTGGCTATATGTCATTGTACTCGTAATCGCAGCCGGATTTGGACTAATCGTTCCCAATGTCGCAGGGCAATTCGATATAACGATTTCTGCTGTCATCGCTATTTTGATGTATAGTATGTTTTCGCAAATTCCCTTTACTTCTTTAAAAGAATGGGTTGTGAATCGACGTTTTATCTGGGCTCTCTTAACGGTTAACTACATAGCAGTGCCGATTGTGGTATGGCTTCTATCAAAGTTATTACCCGACTATCCACCATTATTGCTTGGCGTCTATTTAGTTTTGCTAACACCTTGTATTGATTATGTCATCGTCTTCACAGCTCTAGGCCGTGGGAATGAAAAGATTATACTCATGTCGACACCCATTCTTTTCATTACCCAAATGCTTCTTTTGCCTTTGTATTTATGGCTGTTTATGGGGAATGAAGCAACTGGAATAGTGGAGCCAGGCCCATTCTTGGAGGCTTTTTTCGGTCTTATCGTTATTCCACTGGGCATTGCGATTGCCCTCCAGTTATTTGCAAGAAAAGCACCAGTCGGCAACCAAATAGTAAATCTGTCAGCATGGCTACCTGTTCCATTTATGGCACTTACGCTTTTTGTTGTCGTGGCATCTCAGATTGGCAAATTATCTACTTACATGAACCTCATTATCAAAGTGATTCCGATCTATATTGCTTTTATGATTATCGTTCCCATTATATCCCGATACATCGCTAAGTGGTTTAATCTCGATATCGGATCAGGTCGTGCCCTTATTTTTAGTGGATCCACACGGAATTCGCTTGTGGTTCTCCCCCTTGCCTTAGCTTTGCCCGATGATATCAGTACACTGGTAGCCGCCGTAATCGTAACACAGACGATTGTTGAGCTTGTAGGTGAACTGATATACATACGGGTCGTACCAAATCTACTATTGCGTCAAAAATAAAAAGAAGCCAGAGGAGAGACAACTACGTCTTCTTTTGGCTTCTCAAATCATATTTCTTACTTAATTGACCTCTTCGGTTTAGGAAGCCGCATGACAATCAATGTGAATCCTGCCGGCATTACCAGCCATCCCATTTTTTCTCCATAATTCCAAGCTCTTTCAAAAAGCTTGTAAGCAATCGGTCATTTTCACTTTTTAAAGCATTCTCCGTACATGGAGAATGGGGGGCGTACTGTAAATTTTCCGCTTCTTCTAATGTTGATTCTTGCAGAAAGTTCGTAGGATCCGACTCTTCAAAACAAACGGGAGCGATATAGGTCTTATAAGTATGGTCCAAAATAACCCTTGTATCTGAAGAAGGGTGGGTTTCTTTCGGTACGAGCAAACCGATCAGTACGATAATGCCGAATACAAGAATTATCAATATAAACAGTAGCGCCTTATTTTTTAGCATGATAAAACTCCTTCACCGTTAATAATGACCCTTTTCCATATGTACCAGACGCATGTAGTTTTTGATGCCAGCAGTCATACTGAAAAGATTCATGATTCGTTTCTTTCCTAATCTTGAACATGCCGGCTCTTGGCATTCCATCACGCCTTCCTTGTGTATTGTTGCCGCCTTCCTCATCATCCCTTTAAAGGTTCAGTAGCTAAGATTATAAATTTGACATGCATATTAGTCCTGTTTAATATGAGGATCGATCTATATGTTACAAACAAATTTAGAACTTACAGTGAAGTTCTTAAGTGCATTCAGAAAGAAAGTAAGAATTCAAATATTCTGCGGTAGTAGCAATCAAAGAATGCAGTTTCATGCTTTTCACATTTGACTTCTGGCTATTCAGAGCATTCTCAAGTATAATTCCACCTAAAATCAATCGCGCCTCGGCGTGATTGCGTCCAGATTTTTTCGAGCTCGCTCGCATCTAGCTCCGGGCGCCAGGAGCTCGGGTCATAAGTCAAAGTTGCTCTGTGGTAAAAAACGCCACGCCGCATCTTCGCCTTATGCCTGTCGCACCTAAGCAGGCGCCCTTCGCTTTCGGGAGAAAAGCTCTTCTAAAAAATCTGTGACATCCGCGGGCCTACAGGAGGTAGGTCATGCAACCGTTGCTGCAGGACGCAGCGAACTTAGGTTGCCTTCTATCTTCGTTCAGCGGGCGTCTGGACACCCGCTGAACAGGAAAACAAAACCGCATTCATCTCGCCACCTATAGAGGTGGGAGTCTTCTGCTGAACGAAGATAAATTGAAATATATCTCCACAAGCATGGCAAAGATCTATGAATTGTCATACCTCGGAGACTATCCGCTATGTTATTATAGTAACAGTCGAAAAAGAAGTTTTGAGAAATGGATCTATGTATCAAACGAACAGAAATGCACAAATTTATATTGAGTAAAGGATTTTGCAATTGTGTCTGTTGCAACAGGAGGATATGAAATGAGTAACGAAGATAATTTTTGGCTTGATTTACCGAAGCCGTTTTTTATATTAGCACCAATGGAAGATGTCACAGACGTCGTGTTTCGTCACGTCATTAGTGAAGCCGCACCGCCTGATGTATTTTTCACGGAATTTACAAACACGGAAAGTTATTGCCACCCTAACGGAAGAGAGAGCGTGCGTGGTCGTTTGACGTTTACAGAAGATGAACAACCGATTGTCGCGCATATTTGGGGTGATAAACCCGAGTATTTTAAACAAATGAGCATCGATATGAAAAAAATGGGTTTTAAAGGGATCGATTTAAACATGGGGTGCCCGGTACAAAACGTGGCCGCAAACGGCAAAGGTGCTGGATTAATCCGACGTCCGGAAGTGGCAGCCGAAATCATCCAAGCCGCAAAAGCTGGCGGATTGCCAGTCAGTGTTAAGACAAGACTAGGCTACATCGAAATTGACGAATGGCGCGATTGGTTAACACATGTATTGAAACAAGACATTGCGAACCTGTCCATCCACCTTCGGACAAGAAAAGAAATGAGTAAAGTGGATGCACACTGGGAACTGATCCCTGAAATCAAAAAATTACGGGACGAAATTGCTCCAAATACATTGTTAACGATCAATGGTGATATCCCTGACCGCGCAACAGGTTTAAAATTAGTCGAACAATACGGCGTGGATGGCGTAATGATCGGCCGCGGTGTTTTCACCAACCCATTCGCTTTTGAAAAAGAACCAAAAGAACATAGCGTGAGAGAATATCTCGATTTATTACTTTTACAATTAGATCTCCATGATAAATATTCGACTGAAGCCGAGCCCCGTCCATTTAAACCGCTCCTTCGCTTTTTCAAAATCTATATCCGCGGATTTAGAGGCGCAGGCGAATTGAGAAACCGATTGATGGATACGAAAACAACGGATGAAGTGCGTCAGTTGGTACAACAAGTGTTGGATAACGGATTGGATTGAGACAAGCTTAATCAATTGAAGAAGGGGACTGTCCAGAAACTCGGTGAAAACTGAGTTTCTGAACAATCCCTTTTTCAGGTGCTTCCATGTTCTTCAACAATCGCGGAACTGCTTCATTTCGCAGGATAACTCGACAGCAATAAGAACGATTATTTTGTTTCCCGGTGTAGTGTATGCCTCTTCAGTTTCGGGCAGTATTTCATTAATTCAATCCGCTCTGGATTGTTTCGTTTGTTCTTGGTCGTGATGTAATTACGGTCCCCTGTTTCAGTGCATGCTAGCGTTATGTTCACTCTCATTGTCATTCCTCCAAGTATTGTTTTTTACGCTGTGACTGTGAAAGCAGGAAGCGGGTCGTTCAATGCTTTCCAGTCCATTTTCATTTCATCTTCAGTTAATAAGCAGCGGTCTAACGACATCTCAATGGTCTCACGATCCATGTCGATCCCGATTAGTACAAGCTCCGTCATTCGATCGCCGAATTCTTCATCCCACTTTTCCAATAGCTCCGGTTCTTCCTGTAGGATTTGGTTTCTTTCTTGTTCAGGATAAGTCGCGAGCCATTCACCAGCTCCTTGAAAGATGATAGAAGGCCCGGCTTGTGATAACAAACCGATCATTTCCATTCGCGTCGCCAGCCAAAAAAATCCTTTGGCCCGCACGACTTCCTCCGGCCATTCCTCTAACCACCGCAGCCATCTTTCAGGGTGAAATGGTTTTTTCCTGCGATAGACAAAGGATGAAATGCCATATTCCTCTGTTTCTGGCGTATGTTCTTCCGTTAATTCCTTGATCCATCCGGCCCCTTGACTGGCCTCTTCAAAATCAAATAAATGAGTATCTAGGATTTCATCTAATGCGACTTGTGAATGCGTACTTTCAATTATTTTGGCATCTGGATTTAGCCTTTGGAGAACTGCTGTTAATTCCCCGACAGTCTCTTGATCCACCAAATCGGTTTTATTTAGGATCAATACATTGGCAAATTCAATTTGATCGATTAATAAATCCACCACTTCACGCGTATCCAACTGATCTGTCCCTTGCTTCCGATCAAGCAAATTTTCTCCTGATGAGAAATCATGCCAAAAACGATTTGCATCCACCACTGTCACCATCGTATCCAACCGGCAATAGTCCGTTAAATTAATGCCCAGACTTTCATCCACATATGTGAACGTTTGGGCAACCGGAATAGGCTCCGAAATACCGGATGATTCGATGAGGATATAGTCAATATCTCCTTTTTGGACGAGCCTTTCCACCTCGATCATCAAGTCCTCTCGTAACGTGCAGCATATACAGCCATTTTGAAGCTCCACCAATTTTTCATCCGTTCGAGAGAAACCTCCTTGTTTGACCAAAGCCGCGTCAATATTGACTTCGCTCATATCATTGACAATAACGGCAATCTTCTTATTCTCCCGATTGGTTAACACATGATTCAATAACGTTGTTTTCCCTGAACCTAAATAACCACTAAGCACTGTGACAGGTATTTTTCTAGTCAGTTTCTTCACCTCATTTTATAAATCGTAATAATTACGATTTAAATCATAATCAAATTTTTTCTTAAATGCAAGCTAAAATAAAAATTGGCGTGTTATTCAAAAGTTAATTGGGGAACTGATCATGCTTTGGAGCAGAATTTCACCGTCCCCTCCCGCTTCAAAGTATCCGTTGAATAATTGGTTCCGTTACACGTCATTTCATTTTTAACTTGGAAAAAAACTTGCTACAATTCGATAAGAAACAAATTTTGAAGCACTAAATAAATTGAATAGGAAATTTGAGGTGAGAGATGCATGTTAGTGAAAGGGACAAACATAAATATCCCTATTTTCTATTGGATATTACTGGTTCCCATCTTCTTAGTGGTAAGTTTTAAAAGTTTATTTTGGGATTTTGAGATTCAATATTTTTCCTTCAATCAATTAGAAGATTTTGGTCGTTATGTATTTATCTTAGGTGTTAGTTTTACTGAAGCATTTATCTATATGCTTTTAATTCGACTTGTTGTATTTCTTTCCAAAAAGACTTTCATAAAACCCAAACAACAACAGTAGTCCTAATGTAACAAACCTATTTTAAAATTTATGGCCATCGCAAAATAGAGATCTTTGGGTAGTACAAGGGACATTAGACACCTAAATAAAGCCACGATAACCGAATCATCTACGGTTATCGTGGCTTATAACTCTCTATCCAATCGAATGCATATCCTTGCAGAAACATTGTATCAATAGGCAAGTTTCTATTATCCACCATTTTTAGAACTCCCATGATTTCAAACAGTTATTGATAACCTAGCTTCTCCAACACTCACTCTTCCGTATTAAAACTCCCTAAAATCATGAAATCCACCACAACTCCACTCACTGGATTTTCTGAACCTAATACACTAATCCCGAGGACTGTTACACCACTGATGCTTGTCACATTCGCAGAGACATATTTTGCACTAACATTCTTCTCTCGCATTTGGACTCTCGGCCTTGCATTTATCGTAGGATTTGTCGAATATACGCTTGATACGGCATAGTCAATTGTTGTTAAGAATGGATTACCACTAGCAAGCCCATCGTCCGTGAAGTAAAGTGTAGCGATACCATTTGCGTCTGATGTCGCTTGTCCATAAACGATTCGCTTCGCCTTTTTAGGATTCGGCTCTCCTGCTTGTAACACTTGAAAAACGGTTGGTGCCAGTGAAAAAATTTCAAGGCTCATCGCTCTTCACCCTCTGTCATCCGATGTATGCTTGTCACCTATACGTTACTATTGTATGTATTTTTTATTCGTTTATTACTTTAACTACCTTGAATTTCATAGCAGAAAGATAATGAGATCACTCAACACAAAAAATTTTTTCAAAATCTCTCTCATTTCGATTGATAATGATTATCATTCTTGTTATAATAGTTGTAGAGTTCACAACGGACTCTACAAATGAATTCCAGCATTCCTTTACTCGACTTTGAAAAGGCTATGGACAGAACGCCCCCTATCGACTAATCCGATAAGGGGCGTTCTTCCTTTTTTATACGCGAGTCGGCATTGTTTCTGTAAGGATATGAACGAGTCGGTCCCCAACTTCGGACGTAGACGCTGTTCCTTTCATATCTGGTGTTAATGTCGTATTTTCGATTAATAGATCTTCAATCGCATCGAGCACAAGCTTACCGTAATTTTCATGTCCCAAGTAATCGAGCATTTGACTAGCTGACCAAACAGAAGCTAACGGGTTGCCGATCCCTTTACCTGCAATATCTGGAGCAGAGCCGTGTACCGGTTCAAACATCGACGGAAACGCTCGTTCAGGGTTCACATTCGCACCTGCCGCAAGGCCGATACCGCCTGCCAATGCTGCCCCGATATCTGTTAAAATATCGCCAAATAAATTGGAAGTGACAACAACTTCAAATCGTTTAGGGTCTGTAATCATCAGCATAGCTGCCGCATCTACGAGATAAGAAGCCGTTTCTACTTCCGGATACTCCGCACTCACTTCCTCAAATACTTGGTCCCAGAAAACCATGGAATAATTTAAGGCATTCGCTTTGCTTATGCTTGTTAAACTACGTCCTTGTTTTTTCGCCGTTTCAAATGCATAGCGAATAATGCGTTCCGTTCCTTTACGTGAAAACACAGCATTTTGTAATACCACTTCGTTTTCTTGTCCTTTAAATAGCCAATCACCCGCACCGGAATATTCTCCTTCCGTGTTTTCACGGATAAACAGCATGTCAACATCTTCCCGGTTCACATTTGCCAGTGGGCAATGCGCCCCTTTTAATAGTTTCACGGGACGGATATTCACATATTGATCGAAGCTTTTACGGATGATTAATAACAAATCCCATAAGGAAATATGATCAGGGATACCTGGAAAACCAACAGCGCCCAAATAGATCGCATCAAATTGTTTTAATTGTTCAATCCCATCTTCCGCCATCATGCGTCCAGTTTTTGCATAATACTCGCAGCCCCACGGAAAGTGCGTAAAGTCAAACTGAAAACCGCCGTCTAACTCTGCAACTTTGTGAAGCACTTTAATGCCTTGGTCAATGACTTCCGGACCAATCCCATCCCCTGCAATTACAGCAATTTTATATGTTGTCGTCATCTTTTCAACACCTTCACTCTTGATTCCAAACGATTAGCTTCAACTCCGTCATTTCCTCTACTGCATACTTGATCCCTTCGCGTCCTGTACCGCTTTCTTTCTTTCACTCCACCATATGGTCTTTGACAACGCGGTAGTTTGTAATCATGACACCCCCTGTTTATAAACCCAATTTCGAATTATCCATCAACTATGCCATTTCTTCAATTGTATCAATTTTATTCAGAACTACAATAGTAGCAAATATTTCTTAACGCGACGTTTAGTAAAGGCGTCTCGATTAATTCGGGAATACTATTAAGAGGAACACTAAAAAGCCACGATCTCCGAATTATCTTCTGTCATCGCGGCTTTCACGTTCCATTCAATTGTATGCAATTCTTTATGAAGCCAATGATTCAATACGTAGGCTTCTATTCTTTACAGAACTTACGAATGAGAAAGCCCACTTCTTTAGGGGTGGGATGATAGTGAGTTCGGCTTACGACATCTATCAGTTTCTCATTTTTTTGCGGTCTATTTGTCTATGTTAATAGTTGCGAACGTATGATCCGTTCATTATAATATAGATATGATGAGTTGTCGAAATATTATAGCATCAGGAAATCTCTTCAACAATCACTTCGTATGTCGGCATCGATTCCATCGATCTTTCTTTGGAAATGTGCTAAGCAATACGTTGAGGACCAAAGAAAACGTTAGAAAGGAGCGAACCTAATGGCCAGGAAAGATAGAACACCCAGTTATGTACTTGAACTAGAAATGCGAACAACTGCCCGTGATCGCAAGATTTTAGACAAGAAGATGCGTATCGGGAAGCAGATCTACAATGCCTGCCTTGGGGAAGCTCAAAAACGATTGAGAGCTGTTCTTGCGGATAAGCCCTATCGATTAACCGTAAAAGCAAAACAAGCCATTTCAGCCAAGTACCACATTGCCAAAGCGAAGAAGGCGAAGAAGCGGACAGCAGAAGAGAAAGAAATCATGCGTGAATGTAAACGGCTAGCCGATGAACTTCATGCAATTGAACAAAGCTACGGTTATTCAGAATATCAACTTCATACCTTTGTCGCACCCATCCAAGCAAAATTCGCCAAGAACATTGGCTCGTTTGAAGCACAAAAACTCGCAACGAGAGCTTTCAATGCAGTTGAAAAGATCCATTATCGACAAGCGAAGAAGGTACACTTTAAACACCATTCGGATGAATTCTCAATCGATAACAAATCGAATACCACGGGTTTGCGCTATGTAGAGGGGTATATTCTTTGGGGCGAACAGACAAGGGTTTCAAAGAAAAATCCTGTTTCTCAGCCAAAGAAAGGTGCCATTAAAGTACCGCTTATTGTGAAACGCAACGACCGCTACGCACAGATGGCCTTATGTGACCGAACCAAATATGTCCGTGTGATTGCTAGGGAAATTCGTGGTGAGATTCGCTACTTCGCCCAACTCGTACAAGAAGGTTTTCCACCGGATAAATCATGGAAGAAAAACCGTAAAGTTTCAGGTGAAGTAACAAAGCGTGTCGGACTTGATGTAGGAACAAGTACGCTCGCTATTTCGAGTGAGAAAACAGTCGAGCTTCATGAATTAGCACCTGAATGCGTGGCAGATAACAAGGAACTCCGAAAGATTGAGCGAGCGATGGACAGAAGCAAACGGGCAACCCACCCAGACAACTACAACGAAGACGGCACGATCAAGCGCAGTATGAAGTTAGAATGGCATTTCTCGAAACGCTATCTTCGATTAAAGATGATCCGAAAAGACCTCCATCGAAAGCTCGCAGTTAAACGAAAACAGTCGCATGAAATCCTCTCGAACCATATTCTCTCGCTCGGTTCAGATATTCGCGTAGAAACCATGCGGATACAAGGACTTCAAAGGCGAGCCAAGAAGACAACGCGCAACAAGAGGAACGGCAAAATCAACAAGAAAAAGCGATACGGTAAGGTCATCGCCAACCGAGCGCCTGCCATGTTGATGGAGATCATTGATCGGAAACTACACTATCAAGGAAGAACAATCAAGAAAATTAACACATCCAAAGTCAAAGCAAGCCAATTCAATCATGTGACTGGCGAATATAACAAGAAAGATATAAGTGAACGTTGGAATGAGGGGATGCTAGGTGAGCGCATCCAACGCGACCTGTATAGTGCGTTCTTAATCGGAAACACTGTCGATACCTTGGATGCCGTAGCCGTGGACTTGTGCAACCAAGGGTGGCAGAACTTCGTCACACTGCATCATCAAGAAGTGACAAGACTTCAAAGACACTGGAACAAGCAAATGCGTTGGTATGTCGCTTAATACAGACCAGTCGGAATGACAGAGTTGCCGACTTTAATAATGGAGTGGGTGTCGCAAGTGCACGAACGGTCTTCATTGGCTAATCGGAGTAGCACCGAACTAAACGTTCTAGCCCCACGAACTTCTTTGGAAAAGCGCAACAGTGTAGGGATGGCAACCTCAATCGCAAGGTTGATCAGGTCGCCCTAAAAAGTGTGCTGTTAGTAGCAAGTTTCCACTAACCCAAAGAACCCCACGGCTTTAGCCGTGGGTATTGTCAGGATCTCCCGAATTTCCATCCTGGCATTGAAATCGCTTTGCCTTCTTTCCGCTCTTTCGCATATTCAGCTGTAGCTGTGAACAGGACGTCAGAAGATGAATTCAATGCAGTTTCACAAGAATCCTGAATAACCCCGATGATAAAACCGACACCAACCACTTGCATTGCAATATCATTTGGGATACCAAATAAACTACAAGCGAGTGGGATTAGTAAAAGGGATCCGCCCGCAACACCTGATGCACCTGCTGCCGAAACAGCCGCCACAACAGAAAGTATAATGGCAGTCAGTATATCTACTTCAATCCCAAGCGTGTTTGCTGTGGCAAGCGTCAACACAGCAATCGTTACAGCCGCGCCAGCCATATTAATCGTAGCGCCAAGCGGGATGGAAACGGCATAAGTATCCTCGTCTAACCCAAGTTTTTCTGCCATTTTCATATTGACTGGAATATTCGCAGCTGAACTACGTGTAAAGAATGCAGTGATACCGCTTTCTCTTAAAACCATTAAAACAAGTGGATACGGATTTTTTCGCGTATAGATGAATACGATTAATGGATTCATAACAAACGCGATAAACAACATACATCCCACTAAAATTAAAATTAATTCACCGTAAGTTTTTAAAGCAGAAAAACCTGTCGTTACAATTGCATCAAAAACAAGTCCCATAATACCGAACGGCGCTAAATTGATCACCCATTGTACCACTTTAGTGATCGCATCCGAAAAACTGCCTAGCACATCTTTCGTATTTTGCGTTGCCTTTTTTAATGCCAGCCCTAAAACGACTGCCCACATTAAGATCCCTAAATAGTTGGCACTGATTAAGGCGTCAATCGGATTGGCAACTACGTTAAAGAGTAATGTTTTAATAACTTCCACAATACCTTCTGGAGGAGACAAATCTTCTACTCCTGTTGTCAGTATTAGTTTAACCGGGAACATAAAGCTCGCCACCACAGCGACAACCCCAGCAAATAATGTGCCAATCGCATAAAGACCAAGTATCGATTTCATATTCGTTTTCGTACCACTCTTATGCGCAGCAATCGCATGCATCACCAAGAATAAGACCAAGACAGGTGCAACCGCTTTTAACGCCCCAACAAATAAAGAACCAAGAATAGAGACCCCACTCGCCGCGTCAGGAACGGTTAAAGCCAAGATAAGACCTATAAGTATACCGATAACAATCCGCTTTACCAGACTTATCTGATTCCATTTTAAAACTAAACCTTTCATAAACCTACCCTCCAAAATTTTCTGAATACCCCATGTTAGAACATGTGCAATCACTTCTCCTCGTATAAGCATCCTCAACTTATTAACTTAAGAGTAGATTGACACCCTATTTTAACACAATTTTTTAGAATTGCGAAACGGCTTTTTCATATTTGAACCTATTTGGGCATTCCTGATGAAAATAATAAAAAGCTATATTCTCCTTAATAATTGCTTTTTTTACTCTCTAAAATTATAGCCTCAATTCCTAAAAAGAAATTGAGGCATTGCCACTTACTTAACTACGCAGACTTCCAGTTAACCAAGGACGGTGTCGATACGGACCTGTCGGGATTTGAATGAGACTAGTTTTTCCTTGTGGACTCAGCTTATAAATCTCATCACATACGTTCGCATCAAAGCCGAGGAGCGGGTGTCCTCCGATTCCAAGGGCTGACGCGACGAGCAGGATTCTTTGCACCAGCATACCCGCTTCCATTTGTTGGATGCGGCATCCTCTATATCCCATTTCCGTTTTGAAATAATTTTTGTTCCCTGCCACATGTAGGCACAGTGGCACTTGGAACATATTCACATTCCCTCCGGAAATGCCGTGCTGTAACCGTAATCGCGGATCTCCGAGTTGTACCGGACGTAACGCATGGGCAGAGCTGTCATAGTGATAGGCACCATTCGGAATGCCTTCGACATTATACAAACATCCGTAAATTGAGACACGGGACTGCTGTTTCTTTTGAACTCCATCCAAATCATTTGGATACGAGAAGGAATCCACCGCGCCCTTAAGCAGTGTGGCAAGCTGTAGTTGACTGACCTTTCCCAGAACGAAATCTATGTCCGGTGAAAATCGCTTTCGGCAGACTGACGCCAAATCATACGACAATTGGTTCACAGAAGGTAGCGTCACCGTTTGACCCCCACCATTGATTGGCTCCTCCTTGATCTGCCGAAACGATCTCGTTGATTCCAACATAGACGCTTCATTCATTTTAGTTAACATCGGAAACGCTATAACCCTTCGTGATTTCACGTAATGAGTAGACTGAATGGCTGTCAACTCTTGGCATAATTCAGTGGCAGAGTCATCCCTATCTATGTGACTTCTGTTGAAGTAGCTTGTTGATTCCGCCGATAGTGGAATCACCGCATACACACTCTCCTCTTGTTCGGAAAGCCCAAGCAGGTGGTTGATGGCCCGATCAAGGAACTGGAAGTATACCCAAGGGACGAAGCCAAAACATTTTGCAACTTCCAGTAATTGTCCAATCAGCACACCAGCATCCAGCCCTTGAAGACGGTAGGCGAAGTTATTGTATTTAAAGAAATTTTTCCAAAACATTGTCGATACAAAAACAGAACCAAAACAATCGGATAGATCACAACGATTACCAAGTGCCCGGGATAGATAGGAATCGAAATTTCCTTCCCGGAGCAACACTAAGCGATGATGTGCTACATCATAATGGTAAACACCCGTAGGCAAATGCTCGATTTTCAAATAAACGTACAATTCGTTTGGATACAGCGCCCCACCGGAAGGAACAAACCGCCGTTTCGACTGCATTAAGTCCAAGGCTTGATCGCTCATCATAGACTCGCTACATTGAGTCAGACCAAATACATACCAGAGAAAATGACCGATTTTGTTTAGGTCGACCTTTGCAGTTTCTTCCATCCTTTTAAGCGTCAACGGTACCTCTAATGAGAGCGGAATCGTAGGTAAGCCACGGTAGAGCTTATACGCAAGCGGTGCATCATCCCAATCCACTTCCCAGTCTCGCGGGCTTACCTTGTCAATGTCAAAATGGAGATTGTGCAGAAATGCCTCAAGATTCATCCTCCTACCTCCTCACGACTGGTTACGGGAACGGATGCGGATATGGATTGAGCTGTTCAAGTGTTAGCGATTGTTCCTTATATCCGAGCTCCATTGGCACCCGGAGCACTCTCTCAAGCCCTGTTATTCGGGTAAGATGTTGACCGAATGTCATCGATAGCATCCCCGGAATCAGGACTTTAACGCAAAACAGTCCATTTTGTTTAATTTCCGGTGTCGTTTGGTCCACCACGATTACATCAAGGTTCAATCCCCTAAACGCCTGGAGAATATCCCTTAGATCATCCGTGAGGTCTGCATGCACTGCCTCCCATTTGAATTCCTCGTCAAACGTTCGCAATGGGCGATTGTCATCCAACAAAAACTGTAGGCGTTCTTCCGCTTCCGGCAACCCATACAACATCCCATGATCATCCATCTTCCGTACCAAGGAAGAGTCTTTGAACATTCTGACATACTCCTCCCGGTTTGCTTCAAAATTCTCGTCAAGTATGAGCATCATGCCAGCCAACTCTTGAATCGAGCTTTTCGCCGCTTGTATTGGATCCAGATGAGCGCCGGCCGCACTGATGATATTTAACCCCTTTTTTTTCCTGTTTTTCGCCAGTACTAACACACTTGGAATTCCATTCTCCATCGTCGAGTTATAAAAATGGAGATCATAACCACCAACCGCCCGCACACGGTCAATCATCAACTTTAATTCTTGATCGTTCGTAGAATCAGGGTCAAGACGTGGGAGTGCCAGCTCTGCGTACCAAGTCATTAGAAACGAATCGCGCTCTACAACTTCCATAATCCCGTAGAAAATGGCCTCCTCTAAACTACCGCCTAACGCACATCCATTGGACGTTTCATAGACAAATCCGTCTCCGCAGCCCAAGCTGTAATAAGCAAGCAACTCTGGAATCAGGATCGGACGCTCTTTCAAAAACGAATAACCCCAAACCCAATCGATCGGGCGATCAGGATGGAACGGTTTGAACGGAAAATTAGGCAGCGCATACTGTTCCTTTGAATGCACACCTACCTCGAGCGGATGAAGCGCTCGGTTTTCCAGATTGCGGTAGCTGTCATGAACTACTGTTCGTTTTCCACTTGGAGAAAGACCACAGTACCGCTCTAACCCCTCCAAAATAGCCGTACACTCACTAACCTTGTATGAATGAGTCCGGCCTGCCACCCCCTCGTCTCCCGTAAACATCGGCAGATTAACACTTACATCGGCAAATGGTAGAGTAAGGTCATACATTTTACCATTTACTAAACCAGTCCGCTCATCTAAATAATCCCTGCTTAGCATACTTTGCAGTTCATCCATGGAACGACAGCGGTAACTGTCAGGACTGATCTTCGGACTAGATTGCAGTGTAATTCGGGCCGCGTCTGGTGAATCATCGGGTAATCGATTACAGATCGGACACAGCGGGTCAGGAAGAACCGAATGCCATGAATTCTTTAGCGATTTCAGATTGATCAAACATAAACGACCTTCAGAATGAGCCTGATCTCCATCTAGTATGTTCTGTACCTCCGACTCGAGAAGGTGCGCCATTTGCAAGAGTCCCGTACGCGATGCCCAAGCATCACGCGGAATTCCCCCGTGAGCCTCAAGCCTCTGTTCCAACTCCCACATCTCTCTACGGTCTCGTCCGGCTATGAGACGTCGTTTGTCTGCACACTGGGAGCAACCTGGTATCTCAGGACGTACTAGCGGCCCAATCACGCCTTCTCCATAGGAAACAAAGCCTCGCAGCCAAGGTACGCCGGTTGGCCGTAATACCTCTTCCGCCTTTTTATGAATGGATGGATTCAAGGTATCGTGCAATACCAGCACCAGATCAGTCGTTTCTGGTACGCCCGCCTTGAAATCGAGGCGGCGTATGACTTCGTATGGAGTGGATAGATCCCCGCACACACGGTCAGCCAAAAATCCTTCTCCAACAACCATCACGACGGCACTCACTGGAATCCTCCCTTCTCTCGTAACAATACGCCAAACACCCCTGCGAGCCCCTCTTTCAAAAATGGTTCAAATGCTAGATCAACTACGTATAGCCGTTTGTGATTTCGTTCTAAGGTTTGTTTAGCAGCATGCAAAATCTCGGACTGTTTCTTCTCATCACAAGTGGGGATAACAAGGCTGAGTGGACCCTTTTCTTCCAGTAGTACGGACGAAACTTCCTGCGCTTGCACTGGGTGGGAAGCCGAAAGCGCCTGTTGTAACGCTTTTCGCAATGCCAATGTCATCGTCAAATCTACAGCACTATACCAGCCGTCACTCGTTCCGACCCAGATGACAGGGAAACCATTCACTTCCTCTCCTAAACCGATTGTCGGTGAGCCATGCATCGTGGTCAGTGCCTCCAAATAAAACCGGCAGCGTTCATCTTCTATTGTATCCACTTGCAACGGAGCAACATGATTTTTTTCATTGATCAGCCGCTTGCTTAACTCTTTATCCAAATACCTTTGCAATCCCCGGCAAATACCTTCCGCAACCGTTTCCCCCGCTCCAACTCCGATGAATTCCTTTATTTCTATCGCATTCTCCCCTTTTTCCTGGTCGAAAGGTAGGGTTGCAGCGAGGAGTTCAACCGCTTGTGACACATACGATTCTATCCCAGCCAGTCCTGCTTCTCTCCTTGCTTCCTCATGCGTTAGACCCGTACAAACAATGTCTGGTAAAAGCTCAGCAGGTCCCTTCGACAATATATCAACTGCCTGAACGCGGCACTGAGCTAAAGGTAGCTGTTTTAGATCTCCTTCCTCCCAAATATAAAAAACCCCTGATACTTCCGATGTCAACTGACTGAAGTAAAGTAACAATCTATTCGTTTCATCTTTGCTTACGCTTCGTTCAAGACGCACATCCAAATCTGTTACCCATTCGCTAGACACGTGTCCATCCACCAACGGATGAGGCAAAAACGAATGCCAGTTTCCTTCCAATGTGTCTAGATCAAGTAGATAGAATAGGTTCCTCTGTTCAGATTCGGTCACTCCTGTAATTTCTTTAAACAATTCAAATGTGATGACATTGGCTAACATTGCCCCTGCTGTGGCAGAGAAAGCGGTGAACTGCTGCTCTTTGGAAAGTGCGGCTCGATGCGTGCGCCTCCACGCAGACTCCCAACAACTCTTAGAGTCTGGATGCACTAGTGGACCCGCAAAGCCCACCTGCTGTTGGCATATAGCAGGGAGAAACACCTTCTTCTCTTCCCTGCAAACCTGATGAAGAACTCGGAGCTCCTCTATATCGCCCTCCTGAGACACATACAAAATCGAATCAAACGGTTGAACGATCTCCCGCCAACAACCTTTCCCCTCCTTCTGCAAGCTGATCTCTTCGACCGCTATCTCGCTATCTGTTTTACGGGCATGTGCCACGAGTTCCATCAACCGCTGTCTATTGGTTGGCACAGAGTCCGTAATCAGCATATGGAACTTGGGCAATCCAGATTCAAGTAATGAAGAAACCAACGAAACAAAAAAAGGGCCAGCGCCAACTATCAACACTTTTGCCTGACGATAGGTTTGAAATCGGTACGCACTCGAATCACCGAAACTGTCCAGGAATTCAATTTGGGATGCATACTTATTTAGAACCTGATCGGCCAATTGATGAGGAAGATCTTGGCTCACATCCCGAACATACTCATTTCGGTACAGCACTTCCGCAATTTCATAGACACGATCCCGATATGGACCGGGCAATCCGTCTGTCAAATCCCCTAGCGTGTACGTCCCGTTGAACATCGGTATCAGTTTTTCAATCCACTGAACGATCTCATTTCCTTCCACACGAAAAGAACTTTTATTGTTCCGAAAATACACACCATTATTTGAATCGGGGAGAAAAAATGTGTCCCTTTTCGCTTTCAGACGCATTCCAGGGGTCAAATTTGGCATTCCGCTCCTCCTTAACCATGGCTATTTCTAAATCGAAATGATGACAAACACTATCATCCTATGTACCGTAACTTGTTTCATATGTTTACTTTATATAGAAAAGCCCCTGCAACAACTGCAGGGACTTTGGCAATCATGGTGTTAGTTAGTAATCTAGAAATATTAAGCGTGGCAACGACCACCACAACGACCGCCGCAGCGATGACCGCAACGAAAACAATTAGAGCAACGGAAACAGTTAAAACAATTAAAGCAGTTAAAGCAACTAAAAAAGCAACTAAAGCAGCTAAAACAACGGCCAACGCCACCGATAATACCGAGCTGCGCAGTTTGAGTTTGATTTGGAAAAGATCCGTTCGGGTCCCACTGAACTGCCTCACTCGTATTGAATTCGCCAACATTCAACATCTGGAGTTCGTTATAGAATTCATTCATTCTTGCCACCCCCGGAAATTAAATTAACATGATGTGCGCTGAACATGAAAGGGGAAACAAAATAAAATTAAGCTAAAACAACTGGGTAATAGTTGAATCCACCAATAGTCCATATACACTCTTTAACAACTTATGAGCAATGGGTGTATAATGCTACTGATGACAATGCCTATTTTTGCACGAGGTAGCCTCACATATTGTTGCACCGTTATCAAGCATCGTCTTCATTCGAGATTCATACGCTAGCTTCAGTGCAGCACGTAGGGGGAATCGTTCAATATTGTGCCAAGCACCATTCTTTGATTTCTTGATCGGCAAAGGATGCTTCTACACTAGTTACATAAATTTGCCGCCAGTCTTCTTCGCTCAGATGAAATTCTCCGTTAACTAAATGGATTTCTTTGGCCATTGTCGTATCGGATACCGTTCTGTTATCCGTATTAATGGTCACTTTTATTCCATCTTTATGAAACTGATAAATCGGATGTTCGGAATAATGCTGAACCGCCTTCGTTTGGACATTACTTGTTGGGCACATTTCAAGCACGATTTGTCTTTCTTTCACGATTTTATAAGCCTCAGCACATCCTTTAATAAATACGCCATGCCCTATTCTTTCAGCACCCAACAGTTCAACAGCTTCTAGAACGTTTTTACCGATTCCCGTCTCACCGGCATGAATTGTTACTCTGTAGCCGTATTCCTTAGCTAATGCGATAGGTTCTACAAATTCACCACAAAAACCTTCTTCTTCTGACGCGCATAAGTCAATTGCCACTACACCTTTTCCAAGAAACTTTCTTCCCTTTTCAACCACTTCATATGCGCTATCCACAGACATGGTTCTCATGCAAGACAGGATGATATTTCCCTTTATTTCATAACGGTTTTCAGCCTCCCTCATCCCCTCGATAACAGATTGAATAATTTCTTCAACACTAAGACCTTTTAAAATGTGAAGCAATGGGGCAAAACGGACTTCTAAATATTTTACATTTTCCTTTGCGGCATCCTCAAATAGCTCAAAAGTGATTCTTCTTAAACTATCCTTAGACTGCATTACCATATTAGGAAGCGAAAATCTTTTTAAATATTCATCAAGAGATTCACATTCCAACGGAGCAATCAGCTCTTTTTGCAGCTCCTCCTGATCAATAGAAGGCAACTGAATACCTTCCCTCTGAGCAATATCGATGATCGTTTCAGCTCTCAGGCTGCCATCCAAATGGCAGTGAAGTTCGATTTTGGGCATTGCTAAAAAATTCATTTTTGGACCTCCTGATAAATTTGAATATAAAAAAATTCCTGATTACGAAGAAAATACAAGTTTTGCACTTTCTTCGTAATCAGGAATTTCAGGTTCCTGGTAGAGACCTCCAAACCATATTATTGGAGTTATACGAAATTGATTGGAACGTATGAATGTTTTTAGACAATAGCAAAAGAAGGGGAGATTGTCAACTTGGTGCATCATAACAGTGACTGGCATCATTTAAAGAACATGACGACTGCTTTTCGTCACACACCCCCTTTCACTTCATACATATACAGCTCATCCCTGTCCAAATCTCCTGATTCCTTGTCACGTAGACATACTCAATGCCGTCGCCTAAACAAAATAACCGGATCAATTGCCTATTTTTATCATACACCCGTGCGTTTTCTTCAACATTCTCCGCATTATGGTAATACGACCGCGAACAGATAAGTAATATATGCGCATCATCAATCGGTTGTATGTGATGATATCCCCAAAAAGAAGACGCCATTCCCAATACATCGGATGGCGTCTTGCTAGTTCGATTCATTCTATTAAGGGTTCGTCGACCAAAGGCCTGCATGTTTTAAGACAACACGTGGATGAAGTTTCAACTGGGCAACCATTAAGTCTGCTAAATCTTCCGCTTGCATCACTTTTTCTGGATTGCCGTCTGTTAGGTTTAATTCGACAGCCATATCTGTTGCTACCGTGCTTGGCGTTAACGTTGTAACCCGAATATTTTTCTTACGCACTTCAAGCATTAATGACTCACTAAGCCCGATCACGGCAGCTTTGGAAGCCGAGTATGCGCTTGTGATAGGTGCACCTTTTTGACCAGCCGTTGAGGAAATGTTAATGATGTCTCCTGTGTTGCGCTCCATCATTTCCGGTAATACTGCACGCGTTGTGTAGTACACACCTTTAACGTTGACATCAATGATATTTGTCCATTCTTCAGGCGTTAAGTCCATGAAGTTACCGAATTTTGAAATGCCTGCGTTGTTCACTAAAATATCGATTGCACCCAGCTCGCCACGAATCGATTCAACCGCTGCGGTGATCGAGTCTAAATCTGCTACATTTGCTGCGGCAATTGCTACCTTCACATCGTACTGTTTAAGTTCCTCTGCAACTTGTTGTAAATTTTCAAGCGTACGGCCAACAAGCCCTACGTGAATACCTTCCTGTGCAAAAGCTTTTGCTGTTGCACGTCCAATTCCACGTCCCGCCCCTGTAATTAACGCCACTTTTCCTGCAATTGTTTGCATGTATTTCTCTCCTTTAGCTAAAATTGATTGATGATTGACGAAATCATGTATGATGAATTTAAAAAATGAATACCCGAGTGGATAGAACCGTTATGATGCTATAATGGATTACACTGTGTTACTCGGAAATGATTCGTCTTTAAGACTACCTTCATTCTACCCAAGGTTTTCTACGTTGTGAAGAATGCACTTTATTGTGCGGAGGTTACCAAACGGTTACCACTAATCAATTACGCCTCGGCGTAATTGCGTCCAGATTTTGAATCGAGCAAGCTCGATTAACTCCTTTCAAAATCTGTGACATCCGCCGGAGGCTTAACTTGAATCAGCAGGGAGTTTGGGCTCCCTCTGATTGAAATGCCTTCTGGCATTCATCCCGCCACTTATGGAAGTGGGGGACTTCTGCTGAATCAAGTTAAAAAAGGAGTTATTACTCATGTCAGATCCATTAAGAAAAGAGATCCAAGAACGTATATTAAATCATGATTATCATTGTGAAAAAGAACTTACCTTATCGATTATCAGCGGGAAATGGAAAGTTGTAATCTTGTGGCATTTAGGTGTAGAAGGGACACATCGATTCAGCGAACTTCAAAGTCTTTTCCCAAAGATCTCCCATAAAGTATTAACCAATCAATTACGTGACCTCATAGAGGATGGAATTGTACATCGAGAAGTGATTCCAGAAGTTCCTCCGAAAGTCGAGTATTCCATGACTGAACTTGGGATGACGTTATTACCCATCGTTGAGATGATGTATGATTGGGGCAAAAAACGGATCGAACAAATCAAACAGGAAAACGCATATTTGGAGTGATTATTTCAGATAAGCGCTACAAAATAAAAAGCAGCATTTCCTCCATAAATGAGAAAATGTCTGCTTTTTATAGTTTGTATTCAAACGTAACCCCACATCATACGGATCAAGCCACTTTGTTTACTTGATTCATTGCATCTTCGTCATGTTTGTATTTGAAACTGATCGCAAAGATGATTCCGAGAACAATGGTATAGGCTGCAAAAACCAACCAGATCTGCTGCCAGTCTTTAACACCGTCAACCGTTAAATAATCCACTATTTTCCCACTAATCACAGCACCTAAATAGGCACCGATCCCGTTCACCATTGTCATGAATAAGCCTTGTGCACTCGCACGGATTCGACGATCCACTTCTTTTTCCACAAAAATTGATCCGGAAATATTAAAGAAGTCAAACGCTGCACCATAGACAACCATGGATAATAGCAATAAGATGAACCCTCCACCGGAAGGATCTCCGTAAGCCAAGAAACCAAACCGCAATGTCCAAGCAGCCATACTCAACAGCATAACCGTTTTAATTCCGAATTTACGTAAGAAAAACGGTATGGCAAGAATAAAGAACACTTCTGCAAACTGGCCAATCGATAATAAAATTGCCGGATATTTCACCGCAAGGCTTTCTTTATAATCAGGATTTAATGCAAAATCATGCAAGAACGGGTCAGCAAAGGCCAAGTTAATTTGCAGTGCAGCACCGATCAGCATGGCAAAGATGAAGAAGATGGCCATTTTCTTTTGTTTAAACAGGACAAACGCATCCAGTCCTAACAGATGGACCAACGACTTTTCCTTCTTGACGTTTTCGATTGTACAATCAGGCAATACCAATGAAAATAATGCAAGTAAAAGGGCAGCCCCCGCTGCAATGTATAACTGGATATTACTTAACTCAAATCCACCAAGACTAATGGTCCACATCGCTAAAATAAAACCAATGGTTCCGTAAACCCGAACAGATGGGAAGTTTTTCGTGCTATCGAGTCCTTCTTTTTCTAAACCGAAATAGGAAATGGTATAAGACAATGAAATCGTCGGTATATAAACCATCGCGTTAAAGAACATCACCCAAAACATCAGGGTTGGGTTCGTAGTTTGTGCCGCGATCAATAAGGCAATTGCTCCAAGAAAATGACAAATGCCATACAATCGATTTGCTTTTATCCATCTGTCAGCAATAATCCCGATAAGACTTGGCATAATAAGAGAAGCAAGCCCTGATGAGCCATAAACTGCTCCAACTTGCGCGCCGGAAAAATGTAAGGTATTGATCATATATGAGCCAAGTGTAATCAGCCAACTTCCCCAAACAAAAAACTGGATAAAAGTCATTATTTTAAGTCGTGATTTAATTGTCATTTTTTCCTCCTGCTAGGCGTAAGTGCCAAAGCTTCCCTTTTCGAATTATAGGGCTTTTTTCGCTAATTCCGTCATGTAATCAAAGAATGCATCGCGATCCACGTCATAAACCACATTCACCGGTCGGCCATCAGGTGTTTCCACTGTACGTCCTTGACTCGGTCCATCTGTGATGACAATACTATTAACCGTTTGTACTTTCACAAGG
Source organism: Sporosarcina sp. ACRSM (assembly GCF_022346545.1). Taxonomy (GTDB): domain Bacteria; phylum Bacillota; class Bacilli; order Bacillales_A; family Planococcaceae; genus Sporosarcina. Next base: position 193,980 of record NZ_JAKRNU010000007.1, read on the forward strand.
TCACTGTTGCCGAGAAACGCCGTCGTTAAGACGTCCCATAGATAGTAGGTAGAATTTGTTGAAAAATGAACGAGCGGTGGCACCATCGCATAACACTGACCGAGGAAATCAACCCCGATATACTTACGCTCTTTTGCCCACCGTTCACGTACATCTGGAGTTAACGGTACTTGATTGGTACTTTCAAGCGCGACTAAATCAATTTCAATGTTCGTTTCCCATACGCGAGCAGCGGCTTCCGGATCCCAAAACACATTCCATTCGGCCGTTCCATCATGTTCAGGTTCGTGAACATTTCCAGCTTCCCGGAATGTACCGCCCATCCAAACGAGCCTTTCGATTTTCTCTTCAATCTCTGGCGCTTCATCCAAGGCGCGGGCAAGATCCGTAAGGGGTCCTGTGAATAATAAAGTCGTCTTTTCTGGGGTATTTCGAATCGCATCGATCATATGAAGATGTGCCGGCTTTTCTGCTACTGGTGTATTAATTTCTCCAGATTCGTTTAAAATCGGAAGTGCATCTACATAAAAAGCGTGCATGCGCCAATCTTTTGGAAAAGGATTTTTTCCGCGTGAATTTGACTCAGCTACATCGAGGCCACCGTTGCCAAAGCGATCGATAATTTTTCGGCTAGCAAATACAGCTGGCTCCAAATAACAATCAGCTGGAATAACCGATACACCCGTCAATTCGACATTATCCATCTCAAGTAATAAAAATAATGAAATAAGATCATCGACGCCGCCATCATGATTAAAGTAAATAGGTTTTTTAGCCATTCCAAATTCGCATCCTTCTCGTTTTATTTGAATAGTTGGTTAGTAAAAGTGTGGTTCACTGCCATTTTTTGACTGAACTCGTTGTCAGGCAATCAGTGGTCTTTAAGTATTTTTTATCAAAACAGTTCTCTAAAGTCTCCCCGATTCCAAGGGTATTTAAAAGGATTCTGGACATTCTTCTAAGTGCCGAAATTTCCCCTTCCTAATTTCAATTCAAGTAAAATGCAAAAAACCCGGATAGCTATCTACCCAGGTTACGGATTTACATGTTGAAGGAGTGGAAAGTAGTGAATACAGATTTCCAGTCATTCTTTCATGTAGTCCGGTAGTTTACGGTTACCAGGTAGAAACGCTCAAGCCATATTCCTGAGCATATACATTCAATAAGCTTCTATTTGTTTTTTTGAACTTAACATTTATAGCATTAAAATCTTAAATTCGTCAATGCAAAACACGAAAGTTTTTATTTTTTGATAATTAATTGTTCGGATATTACAACATTCGACAAGCTTATCGGTAAATATTGGCAAGGAAATATTCCGATCACAACCCTTATAACCGATTATTTCCAAATCAAAAACGCTTTTATTAGGTTGAGCTACACCCTTCATCCCGTTTACTTTTACAACCTTTTCGTAGATTGCTTGAATTTGGTTTTATCTATCAACTTTTTAGACACTAATACTCATATTCCCATCACAATTCTTAGGTACTAGTCCATTCGGATACAATGGCTTATTCCTTCTACCATACCCTTTTTCTAACACTTGTAATCTTCTAGCCTACTCTTCAACATCAACGATCCTAACGGTCTGCATCCGATTATGCTGTACTAGCTAATTCATTTCATGTCATTCTGTAATCAATAACAAACACAACGTCGAGATTGTTCTCGACAGTTTCTTTTTTAATTCTTTTAACCTTTTAAGTTATTGCTAGGGGCAAGTTGCCCTCTGTAAAAAGGGCAATCTGCACGCCCCCTTCAGCTGAAGATGCACTCTTCGATGGTGCAAATTGCCCCGTCGATAATTGTTGTATTTCATGAATGGAAATTCTTCGTATCTCCACTCGTCATATGTTTTGTAAACCCGCTTATGCCCATCCCGAACATGCGTCGAGATGAGCTAAATTTGCAAAGGTAAAATGGGCTCGCTGAAACCCACTTGCATCACAAGCAATGGAAGCGGTGATTCTTTTATGAATAAATACACTGTAGCTCCCTTCATCTATTCAATCAGTCATGTCAAACGCGTTTTCCCGGGGAAAGCACAACGTCTTGCGCCTAGACGAACGATGCCTTCACCCTTTATATAGACAATTCATTCGCAAAAGTGGACAACGTATCGGCAAGTCATCGCTAATTGTGTACGGATTCAATCAAAAAATGCCTATCTCTCAAACAACGAAGCTTTTTTTACTACATACGATTGACAGTAACGGATCTAGATAACCAAGAACAGTAATCTTTCGTTCATCATAAAGGATATACACTGTGAATATCATAATTTGGGTGAAACATTAATAACAGGGCCAGCCCAGAGACCTACGGTAATTATGGAGTTGCGTGAAGTAATTGATTCGTCTGGAAGGGTACTAATTACAGAGGAGTTGGATTGATGGCGTATACGGATAATTACGAAAGGGATACCTACGGAATTATCGCTTTTTGGTTACGGAATGATTATGATCATGGCCGCTTTTTTGACAGAGAAATAAGCCATTATGAAACGGAATTGGCACGTGCAAACCTCAACAACATTCAGCGTTTGGGAAGGGTATGGGAAAAGGCGGAGAAAAAACAAGGCGATATTGGCACATTACTTCACGAAGCCCACCATGCCACTAGTGAATTTCATAGTCTTCTCGCCTACACAATGGATAAATCCCTTCACTGTGATGTTATTATCTCTACACCGGTATCCCTTATAGATCATATGGTACGAGAATCAGAAGAGTCCCAGAGGGTCTATAAGTTGATTGAAAGTGGTACTAAAATTTCACCGGCAGATGCAATCATACATGAATGCGTGTTCTGGGTAAGGCAAATGGCAGATCATCTTGGCTATATACGCCATTATTCAGATGTATCGAATTATGACTTGAATTTTAGGGTGACGGAAATGATGCAAAAATTTGAGCGTCTATATATGCAAGCAACCGCACTGCAAACCATGATACGCACTCCACGGAAAGAAACGATACCAATTCTAACTCAATTTAAGAATATTATTATTAAAGAAGCCAAGAGTTTAGAGGCATTTAAATTGGAGGTAGATGAGTTAATCAAGACATGTGCAGTCGCTACAACATCGCCACCCGATTTGTTGGAACACATAGCTAGAGAAGCCCATCATTTATGGAGAAACTTAGAGGAAGAGAGAATAACATAATACAGGCGAATTCGATTAGGAACCCATTTTGATCAATGCTTTTCAAAATGGGTTCTTATTAGTTATCATAATGTCATTTTTTATTGGTATCATCAGTAATGTTGATAGCCAACTGGGTAACACATACAACAAGGTATCATTGCTTGGAGGCGAATACCACACTGGTGCCAGTGTCCACTTTCCATACTTGGACCATGTCCATGTTGCCCCGAAAAAAATGGATTGGCATAGATTGGACCCCGACTGCCTATTGGTTGATTTTGACCGTCTCCATGTGGTCCTGGGAAGGATGGAACAGCATAAACCGGACCGAAACCGTCTCTAAATTGACTTTGACCAAACAAAGCCGGATGTTCCTGACTTCCTTGCTGCTGTCCATGGCCAATTCCTCTACTTCCACGTTGCCCTGACCCGGTTGGAATGGTAAGGTCTGGCCCAACACTATTTACTATTTGATCATAAAACGAAGATGTGAATTCCTCCTCATCCCGTCCGTGATATTCGCTAGGCGATTTACCGTCATGATTAGCCACATCCATTCTCCTCTCATAGACATTCATTACTCATTTTATTCACCTAGCAATTATTTGGGTACATATTGGGCGATTATGGGATATGGTTTTCATAAAAACAAACAGTAATGAAGTTACGCCGAGGTGAATTAAAAGTGATTATCCCCTTAAAAAATCCCTATTTCTTCTTGATTCGAGTGTGGTAGAATTCTTGCGTAACGAATCACGATGTAAGTCCAAAAAATCTCTAAATCTTTATTTTCAACCCGTTCAGATTGTACATTTTCTCCCAATAACTTATAAGAACTGCTATAGTCTAACCTTCTTAAACTTAATTCCTGTACGATATCGGTTGAATCCACTTTTGTTCCTGCGCCCCTTCTTTCCAGCGCCCTACCCAGCATTTCACCGACCAACGTAATATTGGCTTTTGAATGGTAGGCATCTTCCGGTCTATTGGTGCCTTTTAAAAACGGTAAAAACGACTCTCTGTTATGAGTGTGATAAATATAAACAACATCTCTGCCAAAGGTAGATTAGAATGAAAATATTTTCTCAGATGATGAATCTTAAAACAGTTAGTGTGAACGAATACACACTAACTGTTACAGACTTTCACACGCAATTGAATTGGAGTTTATTTCACTTTTACCTGTCCCATCATGCCATTGTCTTCATGTTCTAGGATATGACAATGGAACATATACACGCCTTTATGCTTAAATTGTATTGCTATTTTTACTGTCTCATCTGGTTTGATGGAAATACTGTCCTTCCAGCCCCGTTCATTTTCAGGTGGCTCTTCTCCGTCTCTAGAGATTATCTTAAACTGTGTGCCGTGAATGTGGAACGGATGGATCATTCCGCCCATCATATCCGGTTTATTGTAAATTTCCCATACTTCAGTGACCCCTTGCTGTTGTGTGAGATCAATTCTTTCAGGATCAAACTTCTTTCCATTTATCGTGACCATGTCCATCATCCCAAAGAGTTCCACTTTCTTTGTGACTGGCAATTTCATCTCTTCTTCTGTAATTGAGAAATTATTCATCTCAGCTGGAATCTTGGTCATCTCTCCGCTTTCATCCAAAACCTCGAAGGGTAAAAGGACAGATCCATCTTCATTTATTAACGCCAGATCATTTTCTGTATCGAGCCGTGAAAAATCAACAATAATTTCTGCTCTCTCAGAAGGCGTCAGTGTAACTTCTTTTAAAGTGACAGGTTCATTCAAGAAACCGCCATCTGTTGCGATTTGGACAAAAGAATCTCCCGTATTCAATTTAAAAGTGAAGTTCCGCGCATTAGACCCATTTAGTAAACGGAGACGTACTTTCTCTTTATTTACAGTTAACTTAGGATTGTGCGTGCCATTAATCAGTAACGTATCGCCAATTGTTCCGTCCTCATTCATGGCAGCGCTAAAATTCAATTGTTTCTTATCATCAAATAGTTTATCTTGAAAAATCAAAGGAATATCATTCTTCCCATAATCAGTTGGCAATCCAAGGCTTTTCGAATTTTTATCCTCAATATAAATTAAACCTGCAAGCCCATTGTATACCTGTTCAGCAGTTTCCCCTTCAGGGTGGGGATGAAACCATAATGTTGACGCTTCTTGTGTCACTTCAAATTCAATCACTTTCTCTTCTCCCGGTTTTAATGGATCATGCGGTCCGCCGTCCATGTCCGCAGCTACTTCTAGCCCGTGCCAGTGAAAGGTTGTCACTTCATCCAGCTCATTTACCGTTCTAATTTTAACCCTGTCACCTTTCTCGAAACGGAGCATCGGTCCTAAAAACGACCCATTGTATCCATACGTTTCAGTTTCAGTCCCATCGAATATTTCGGTCTTTCCTTTTTGAGCCCGAACGGTGTATACGATACCTTCCTCATCATCCCGTTCAAGCATGGAAGGGATTTTCAAATCATTCTCCCCTGTCGAGTCGTTTAAACTCACTACTTCGTCGTGACTCATATGTCCTTCCATCATGTCAGACATCATGGAATGGTCCATTTCTTCCATGTCATGATTCATTTCCTCGGCAGGCTTCGAATTATTAGTACTACAACCACCAATAATCAATAAACTAATTGCCGCCGCAGCGAGCTTTATCTTCATTCCCATCAACTATTTCCCCCTCCATTTAGTTCCACTTATATCCGATTCCCCACACCGTTAACAGGAAATCATGGATAGGGAACCCCGCGGTTTTCAATTTTTCTCTTAAATTACGGATATGCGAGTCCACTGTTCGGATATCTGTGAAAGTATTATAATCCCATGCTGTACCCAAAAGCTGTTCCCGCGTAAATGTCCTTTTCGGATGCGAAATTAACGCCTCCATAATATAAAATTCTTTCAAGGTCAGTTGCACTTCAACATTTTGGTAATGTAATGAATAAGAATCTCGATTCAATAGGAATTCTCCATATATGACATTACTATGATCTGCCTCATCATTTGCAGTGCGGCGCAGCAATGCGTTCACCCTTGCCACAAGCTCCCTCTCATCAAAAGGCTTCGTGATATAATCATCCGCCCCAAATTCGAGTCCTTTTACAAGGTCCGACTTGTCCGACCTCGCGGTTAACATAATTACCGGGATGGTCGATAATTCACGTATTTTCTTACACACTTCCCAGCCATCCAGATCGGGCATCATCACATCCAATAAAACAAGACTGACCTTTTCTTTCTCTGCTATTTCCAGTCCCTTTTTCCCGTTATCCGCTTTTATACATTTGAATCCATGAGGCTCCAAAAACAACTCCAACAAATCGAGCATCCTGCGCTCGTCGTCAACAAGCAAAATCGTTCGCATTTGTTCAACTCCTTACCGATTAGATCGCTATCGTGAATAGGCTCCCTTTTCCCAACTCGCTCTTCACTTCTATCGTTCCTCCATGCGCTTCTACCAATTCCTTTACAATTGCAAGGCCAAGACCAGATCCGCCGAAGGTTCTAGAACGAGATTTTTCAACTCTAAACATTTTTTCGAAAATCTGATCGATTTGCTCTACTGGAATTCCTATTCCTTCATCCTTGACAGATATAACAGTTCGTTGTTTTTCCTTAGCTATTGCTAACGTCACCGTTGTATATTCCTCTGAATACTTTAGAGCATTATCCAATAAATTCAGTACGATTTGTTCCAGTCGTACTGGATCTGCATCAACTTGAAAGTCCTCTTGACAGATCAAGTGAAGCTTTACATTTTTCAAATCAAAAGAGGGGACGACAAGCCGATAAACATCTTCAAAAAAATGTTGGGCGGGGAATTTTATCTTTGAAACAGTGAACGTCAGTTCATCCATTTTTGCTAAGTCCATTAAGTTTTTCACGAGGTCTTTCATGCGGTTGGATTCTTCCGCGATAATCGATAGATAACGGTTCCTTTCCTCATTAGTCAGTTCTTTTCTCATCGCCACTTTTAAATAACCTATTAAATAAGTTAGTGGAGTACTAAGTTCATGGGAGATGGATGCGAGAAACTCATTTCGCTCTTTTTTCATCCTTTCTAGATCAGTTGCCAACTTCCGGATGGCGACTGATAATTCGCCAAGCTCATCATTTCCTCCTGCCGGAAGGCTGACATTGAATTTTCCTTCACTTAATTTCTCCGTCGCTTCTTTCATACGAATTAACGGTCGGGTAAGAAATTTGGACAGGATTGAATAGATGACAAACAGGACAAGGATAATGGCCCCCCCTGCCAAACCGAAGTGAAAGTTCAATTTCCCTACTAATTGTTCAATTGGTTCACTGCTTTGGAACATCAATAAATATCCAGATCTATTTTCATCAACCTCGTATGGATGTGCACTTACGATATAAGGTGAATCTTTCCAATTTGGCATGACAATTTGGTCATATTGATTCTGTGGACTTTGTAGGAAGGACAAGGAAGGCAACAAGGTTTCTAATTTTTCATCTGAACTCCGGATGACCTTACCGTTTTTCTCAGTAATGATCACTCCTCTGTCCCCTTCTGCTTCCATTAAGATAATATGGGTGATCGTTTCATCCGAATAATGGTCCTTTAGAACATTTCGGTGATTCGCCCCACTCGCTAACAGGCGGGAATATTCTTCATCGACTCGTGTATGAATGATATTTTGGTGTAAATACATCATCAGTACTGTTTCCAGTACGAGGAAAGAAACGATAAAGTAAGCAGCCAGTTTAGTTGAAATCTTATTCATCCCAATACGTTCTCCTCTCCTCATGCAATTAGTATAGAAAATAATTGTGGATAAATTATGCAGATGAGAGTCAAATCAAGGAATTCCTTCGAATTCATGACTTCTTTGTGTCTGCATACATTCTTCATAAATCTTCGATGTAGTAGCGGTTGTCATCACAACGAAGACATCCCGGTCGCACGATTGGCGTCCTAAAGAATCACGAAAGGAGCATTTACCATCGTTATAATGGCAAGGAAGTGCGAATTTACAAGGTTAAAGACTTTGAAAAATAAAAAGCCTAATTCCTCCGCACTTTTTAGCGAGAAATTAGGCTTTAGATATTCAACAAACTCACCCGATAATTTAATGTTCCCTATTGAATGCTTTACTATAGATGTCACGCAGCTTAGCTGAGTTATCGGACCACTTAATTGGTTCACCATTGACGATTTGGACCAATACATCCAAACACCTATGCCATCCTGCCGCGGTATTAACCGCCCATGAATCATCGTTAAAAGTATGGGTAAAGATCATTCGACACCCTTTATCCTCTTCCTGCAATGAAATGTTTATCAGATCATCAACTTCACGGAAACCAAATAAATAAGGCTTTTCTAGCTTTGTAATGGTACCCTTATATGTCGTTCCTTCACCGTCATCAAAGGCAATATGGCCACCCAGTCTGACATCCATCTCTCCTGTTGCGAAGGGGTACCATTGAGAGAAGTAACTAGCATTAGTAATGACATCGAAAACATCTTCTGGATTATGAAGAAAAGTTCGTTCAAATCTTAAAGCATAACGACCGTTTGACTCATGTAGTGTACCATTTTCATTCATCATTTCATCCTCCCTCTTTTAATCCTTGAAGTCCACTTCTTCAAAAATTAAAGTTGTATAGTCTTGGAAAAATCAAAAAAACTCAGATTTGTTTTCATGCCTTTATTGTAGCAAACATCTATATAACTTTAAAACGGGCTCAACGCCAACAGCTGTTCTTGACTAAAAATGTACAAAAAACATCTGTATCCGCCTAGTTAACGTGTTTTTCATGCTGCATCACGATCATTTCGCAAAAGAAGTTTCTTTAGGATGATAAAGATTCTTACCGCACAATTTGTCTGAATAATTCGGAAGTAAATAATCAAAGTTGAAACTATTCCTCCAACTAAACGTAAACTTATTTATGAAGAAGCTAACAGGAGGTTACACATATGTATTTTGATGCCGATCCTTTCGGAGGTGCAATGTTTACCATCGTCCCTCTACTCATTATTGGTGTTTTTATTTTTATCGTTGTGAAAGGACTTTCTGAATGGAGCGCAAACAATAATTCTCCAAGGCTTACTGTGCCTGCCGCAGTTATCTCGAAAAGAACACGTATATCTAATAATCATCACCATTCGAACGAGCATATGCACACAACGTCAACAACTTCTTATTACGTAACATTTCAATTTGAAAGCGGCGATCGCACAGAGTTTTCCTTAAATGGCTCGCAATACGGCATGTTGGCGGAAGGTGATACTGGAATGCTCACTTTCCAGGGAACGCGCTATCTTGGATTCGAACGTATACAATAATAGGTAAACGGCCTCTACTTTCCTCGAGCAAAGGCCGCGTTCTATCTTTAGCATTAGATGCCCTCCAAAAAGTCAACCCCTTTTCAAAACCACTTTTTAGAAGGATTATTCAGACTACTAACAGAATAGTACTATATGGGATGTTGTGTGCTAGGTTGTTGAGAATACTGAAAGGTGTGAGAATCATTGCCAAAATCGTATTTATCATTGAAACAACTTACTGAGTTGCTGGACATTCACGGAAATACTATTAAAGGATATCTGAATAGACACCCCGAATTTCTCAAATTCGATAAAGTCCATAATCGGTACTGGATTCACGTATCCGCAGTGGAAACCTTGAAGACCATTAGAAAATTATACGGGGAAGGCTACAAGCGGGAAGCCGTGGATGAATATCTTAGGGGTTCAGGTGTACCTGTTGCGATTACTCTAGAGAATAAAGAAGGCACGGACTTGACTTCAATAAATGACGAACTGCAGGAATTGAAGAATATGTTCCGTGTTCAGCACGAAAATATGATGCAAATGCAAATGCAGTACAATCAAAAGTTATTTCATCAAATAGAAGAAGAAAAGAAAGAATTGAAGGAAGTATTTCATCAAGAAATCGGGGATTTGAAACAGCTGGTTAATCGCCATGAATCGGATAGGGTTTCAGAATTACGATTAAGCTTGGAAGAAACTGCTGCATCTGCGGAAGTGATCAAAGAAGAACTGGTTGCTGAACGGAAGAAAAGTTTGTGGCAAAAGTTATTCGGAAAATCCCAACAAACCAAATTTGGTACGTAAATATTTCAACCGTTTCTCAATTGGCGGTTTACAGCAATTGAAGATCCCACTGTTGTTGCTGAAGGTTGTATGAAAACCAAAATTCACTATAATTAGTAAACCAAAAAGCCCGAAATCACCTACATTCTGGGCTTTTTTTAGTTATTGGTCAGTATTATTTACTGGCACAAGCGCGCCCTTTTATAAAACATCACTTACTTATTCGTTAACGAGTTGTTCCGCCAAACCGATGAGAAGCCCTTCGATTCCACGAATGTAGCAGAGCCGATACGAGTCCTCATACTGAACCACATCGCCAACGAGCTGAGCACCATACTTAGTAGTGAGTCTGGATACCATTTCGTCAATGTCTTCAACGGCGAACATGACGCGTAAATAACCGAGGGCATTGACAGGAGCGGTCCGGTGATCTGATATTGTAGGTGGGGTGAGAAATCGCGAAAGTTCAATTCGGCTGTGGCCATCCGGGGTAACCATCATAGCAATCTCTACGCACTGAGAACCCAATCCGGTTACCCGACCAGCCCATTCACCTTCGACAGTGGCCCGTCCTTCAAGGTTCAAGCCAATCTCCTCGAAGAAAGGAATTGCGTCATCCAGGGATTCTACAACGATGCCGACATTGTCCATTCTTAGCAACTTGTTTTTTGCCATAGTCTTATCTCCTGACTGTTCTATTCTTTACTCTGGGCTTTCTACAGTTAACCACTTATCAATCGCATCCAAATCAAACAACAAAATGCGATTGGTTCATCGAATGCACGGAACACATTTTTCGCGTAACAATTTAAAAATTACTTGTTTGGCCCCTTAAATATTCTCTTCATTTTTTTGATATTTCATACTCGATTTTCCCTCCTAGAACGAATACTAAACGTTCTTAATGTGGTGATGTATTTGAGTGTGTTAAGACATGGTCTATTACTTTTCCGGTAACTGGCATAAAGTAATTCAATATGATCCCCCCTAAACAAACGGTTAATAAAGTTCCAATGCCGATGGGCCCTTTGAAAATTAATGCCAATATCAAGAAGACAAGGTAGATCAATGTTCTTGAAAAAAATATATTGGTTCTCGTTAATTCTTGTATGATTAACGTCAAGCGATCAACAGGAATCGGCGCAAAATTTGTATGTAAATAAGTTGCCGTTCCCAATCCGATAACAACTAATCCGATTCCAAAACAAACCATTTTGCCGAACCATAGTTCAGGTGAGACCAAATTGTTCAATAAAAACAGCCACATATCAATACCTATACCCGTTATAAATGCTGTTACCAATCCCAAAACTTCAGGTCTTTGTCTTTTTAATAATGCATTACAACCGATCAATATGAAAGCTAGAATGATTTCCCAACTCCCTACCGTTAATCCCACGTTTTTGGATAAGCCTACCAAAAGTGCATCAAAAGGGGATGTTCCCAGGTCTGATTGTATGGTGAAAGAAATACCAAGGGTTAATATCAAAATTCCTACTACATAAAAAGCATATTTCACTTTACTCACCCTTCTCATCGTTTTGTTGTAAACACAACAAAAATAAGTTAAATTTAATATATAGTCTATTTGTTGTATTTGCAACATTTTTTGATTAAGGAGTTAATGATGAAAGAAATGTTCGCTGATGATAATGAGCGTTAAGAAGTGTACTATTAGAGGTTTATTCATACTCCATGCTTTTTACTTCTGGCCATAGAAAAAACCTCCCAATCGCTTGATTTAGAAGGTCGTTTAATTAATCTTATTTGATTTGAGCATCAAAAAAAGTACCATCTTCTAGAGGTTTTAGCTTTGTTTTAGAACTCGGTATCCCAAATCATTCAGACGTTCCAAGCTCGTATAATACGTGTCACAGTAGAGGCAGACATTAGATTTAATCATTTATTATCAGATGAGCAAAGGTTTATTTTTTGATGAACTCCATTGTGAATTCTTGCTCTTCCAGTATATCATCTTCGTTGTTTTTTTCGTCCCAAGCGCTTGGCAATGTAAAGCTTAGCGTCGTCACTTCGGGATTGTCGATGACCACTGCAAACTGCGATTTGTGATCAGCACCACCAACTATCACTGCGCCAAAATCATCACCAAACAATATGTCTTCTGTGTTGATGCTGACGTTCATATTACTGCCTTCCTTCATCTTATAGGCACCACCAAACACAATAGGGCTGTCGGTTTTATTTTTCATCTTCTCTGTCCCAATAACCATATATAGCGACTCTGGCACCTCATTGATATCAAGAACGCCATGCTTTAATGTTAAGGGAAATTCAGCCTGCTCAGTGTAGTTTTCAAGTTTGATTATTTTCACGCCAGATAACTCATAGCTTAGACTTTCATTTTCTTCGAGTACGAACGGCTTAGCTTCGCTAATGACTGTGACTTGCCCATAGTCCTTAATTCCGCCCAGACCCTCTTCGATAGTTTCTATCTCCTTTTCAACCTTCGTCTCCTCGGCTCCATTGGTGCATCCTGCAAAAATGATCCCTGCCAGTAGCGCCATTGCTAATCCTTTAAATTTCATAATATGATACCTCCACCTGTCCATCAAGCAACGTACAGACGGGGATTTCCAGAAAAAGTTTCAAAGAGTTTTAAAAAGGTTTTGGAGAAAGGAAGGATTTATGAGAGTTCCTTGGAAGCGTTTAGCAGCTAGGTAACGCTCAATACATAATGCGTATAACGCAAAAACGACGTCATTCAAAAATGAAGTCGTTTTCTTAATTTATGATGTTATGCTCTGAGTGCCAAGTCTATAGGAGCAATATTCTCCTCCATCACGATTATTCAGCAAAAGAAGTTTCTTCAAGATAATAAAGGTCTTGCCGCACCCTCCAATCCCCATGAGCAAAACAATTAAATCTTAATTAAATCTTGCTGAATCTACATCAAGATTTAATAGAGATCGTTTTGAAAACTTCAGCCTATCTGTTGGTAAAGGGAGGAAGAAACGTTACAAAGCCAAGACAGTCTAGAAAAAATATCTCATTTCTTATATTTATCGATGATCATTTTTATTAGATCATCGAGTTCATTTTCGCCATCAATGTACGTCTGCAATAAATCCTGATTTTCTTTTGTTAAAGGTTCGGCTCCCAATAAATTAATGGCTACAGCATCAGCAACAAATTTTTCCCGCTGCTCTTTTGTCGTATTCGCAATGCTGTATTTATCCATATTTCCCACCCCTTATTCAACAATTTCGCCCGATGGCAGAAGTATCTCTACCTGAAATGTTTACCAAGTGATTTAACGAATAAAACATATAGCAGTACCCCCAACACAATAGTGGCCACATAATAATACCAAATGCCAGAAAATATCAACAGCTCTGTAATGAAATAACCGGTGAGTACCGATGCCCCTACTCCCAATGTGTGTCTGATCACGTTGGAAGGTGAAATTTTGTCGCCTGCTAAGTAAATTAAAAATCCAATAGCAGCACTCATTACCACCGAAAACACAAACAACAAGAAAATCTGAAGATAGATTATCATAGAAATTCTCCCTATAGATTAAATTGACCTGTTCGCTGAACAATAAAAAAGGCATTTTTAAATTTCATCTCTTCTAAGTATATCAAGAAATTAACTAGTAAATCATTTTTCCCGCCATTATTGGTCAAAAATTGTTCCTTTCTATTTTTGTTTTCCAACCCAACCTACCAGGAGAAAATACGTTCTTAATTATATAACAAAACACTTTATATAGTTAAATAAACTTAAAAAACACAACATATAGTTCCTGATACCTTTTTACTGTGGTGTAATTTAAATTAAATTGCAACAATAATCAGATCCGTCTTTTTCATTTCGGCAATCAACATTCCAAGGAACTCCCATATGTTGAATCAAAAAACGGATATTGAATGAGATAAATCATTCAATACCCGACTCCGGAATAATATTACCTTAATCAATTCCCCCTGTTATGATAAGGTTCACCGTAAGTTATTTAAGAGGCAAAAAATAGACGAGCGTTAACATTTCCAGCTCTTGTCTATAAAACAATTGTTGTAATAAACGTCCCAGTCCCCGATATACCCATTTATAAATCCATAAACCTTTAAAGATCACTCCGAATTTTCCTAATATCTATTTAGTTAAAGGTGGTTAATTCTTCTGAAACTGACTGTAAAAAATCTTTTTCAAATTTAATATAATAAGCATCATCTATCTTTGTATCTATCATTCCATCGAGTAATGATACTGATTGTATCGAGGGAAGTTCCATTTTAGTCTCTAATAATTTTTCAATTGGGAAATCGCCTTCTATTTTAGTCATAAATTGTTTTAATTCTGTTTGTGGTAATACGTTTATTGTTTCATTTACAACTGCGGTAATGAGGTTTAATTGGTCTTCTTCATTCAAGTTTCTTCCCACTGTAGCATCCATTAGTAATGCCGCAACCTCTTCGCCATTCAAACGATTCATCCCTTTTTTGAATTCAAATGCCACTTGAGAGATGGCTCTTACTTGAATATCTTCTTGCAAGTCGTAATCTATCCCATTCACTGAATCAATCATTGATGACAGGGTTTCTAAATCGACTAAAGCATAATAATCAATCGGTAAATCAAACAGCGTAGAAACTGTTGTCCTTACATTCTCAGCGCCTCCTGAACCGTAATCATAAGCAAATGTCAATTTATCATATGAAGTAATCCCATTATGCTTATCCAAAATTGGAGCATAAGTATCACGAGGGATAGACAAAACTTTCATCGTCTTTTTATCTTTACTATAAGTAAGTAAAAGATTAATAGGCACTCTATTATTATCATCTTTCACCGTTAATAGAGTGGTTAAAAACTCGTCTTCTTTGTATACTGATTCACTTGCATTACCTTCCTTATTTTCAGTAATAAAGTTTCCGGGAAGAATCGATGGCATAAACAAAAATATACACAAGCCTACTACTAATAAAGAAGCTGTAAGTGGAGCAAATTTTTTTGAAAAAGAAACAAACGTTTTCTTTTTTGTATTATTCTTCTCCAGCTTATGAATTTGTTCAAACACTTCATGACGGTCTTCTTTCGTAAAACGTAAATCTTGATCCGCTGCATTATATAACTTGTCTCTTAATCGTTTATCTTTCATTAAGTCCTGCCTCCTTTATCATTGGCTCTAATCTTTGTTTTGCTCTTCTTAATCGAGTTTTCACTGTATTAACTGAAATATCCAAGACTTGGGCAATTTCCCCTGTATTTAATGACTCATAGTAGTATAGATAAACTACTTCCCTATACACTTTTGGAAGAGAAAAGATCGTGTCTTTTATTTCTTCATTATCATATTTATCGATAACGGTTCTTTCTGTTGATGGTAATATTGACTTTGCTGTTTCATTTATAAAGCTTTTCACCTGTACCATTTTGTAATTCCAGCTTTTCAAATAATCTTTACATTCGTTAATTGTTATACGATAGAGCCAAGTTTTTATTTGTGCGTCAAATCGGAACGAATCAAGGTTTTTATAACATTTGATAAACGTATTTTGAACCATATCCTTAGCAGTCTCTGTATCTTTCACATAAGAAAATGCCAATCGTACCAACTCATTACCATATTCAATCATCACTTTTTCTAATAGGAAATCTTTTTCTTCATTGTCCAACCTACTCCTCCCCTTCAACTACTTCGAATTCTGCTATTAGACGATTATCAAATCATAGTAGGTTCAATTCTTCAAAAAATATTTTACCGGCAATGGGCGAATACAAAATCGACAAGATTGATGCGGTTATGTGTCAAATAAATGTGAAAATTACCACCGCCTCTAACCTATGCCCACTCTACATGAACATGCTACCTTGCCCCAGTCAAAATCGTTATTAAACCAAACTCCATAATATCACTCGCTCAGCCGCAGCCTAATTACTACTCCTCTTTTATGCCATTACGAAAATCAGGAACGCACTTACTTATTTGGGAGTATGAAATTTGTACAAAACGAGTGACAGGCACCATTTTCAACAACGCTATCGATCAACTAGATAACGACTGTAAAATACTCATCAATATTTTCATAAAACTAAGTAACGACCAATCCATGATGCGTATAACGCAAAAAAAACGACCCCATTTAAAAGATGAAGTCGTCTCCGTAATTTATGATGTTAAACTGCATCATGCTCTGAGTACCAAGTCTAAAGGAGCGATTTTTACTTTAAAAATCAAGAAGCAATATTCTCTTCCGTCACGATCATTCAGCGAAAGAATTTTCTTCAGGATAATAAAAAAGGTCCTTCCGTAAACACACATCCTTATGCTTCAGTGTTTCTCCCTCAAACCGCAGCCAAATTTCATCATCCACCATCACGCCATGTGTTTTTCGAACAATGCTCCAGCGATTATACGCTTGCATACCGAGACTAGCCAATAGTTCGTCGGCATTGACACGGGTAGGAGGAATAGTGCACCATTTCAACCGTTTCTCCAGCTCTTCAATCGTGATATATCCTTCCATATTCGGGGAAAACTACTTATTGAAATCATTAATATAGTTAATAACGTACGGTGTTCCACCATTTGTAGGTTTTAAGTCTACACGCACAATGACTTCATCTATCCACTGCGATGATTGCTTATAAAGTTGAAAAGTTAAATGTAGATGAGTGAGCCGCAAGTTAAAGAAGATCTGTAATATTGTTCGCACAATCGAAAGGGACGACTAAAGAATGGCTACTTTAAACTTGTGGAAGAAAATTCAGAAGCAAGATTATTTAATGCTAGGCTTTAATATGCTGCAACTAATGCATGGAGTGATTACAGTTAACAATATACATTCTAATGAAAAGATTCAATTGGACACGCTCGAAAAATTTATCGAATATATGTTACATAACAAAACATTTTCACCTGACATAAGAGGATAAAACTATACAAAACAAAAAAGATCAGGGTTTCCATACACAAACTTAGACTAACCTAAATTATTGAGACAATATAAAACACCTTCGAAATGGTACACTTGTAAAAAGTACTTACATCGGAGGTGTTTTTGCATGGGTAAAAACGTATATTCAAGCTAAGTGAAATGGGCAGTTGTGAAAGATAAATTAAGTGGTGAATTGACGACTAAAGAAATTATGGAAAAGTACGGAATCAAAAATAAATCTCAAGTTGAAACCTGGATGAGATGGTATCGATCAAATGAAATCTATCGATTTGATCAGCCGATCGGTAAACAATATACCTTCGGTCATGGCCCTGAATTTGCAAGTGAAGACGATAATCGAGAGCGCCAATTGTCTCATCTGAAGATGGAAAATGAAATCTTAAAAAAGTACATGGAGATCGAAAAGGAGTTGAAAAAGGAATAGTTTTGTAAATTGTGGAGATATTTAGGGGCAAATATACGATAACTGCCATTCTAAGTGCTTTAGGTGTGCCACGAGCAAACTATTATAGATGGTGTATGGAAGGAGTCGTAGCACAGCTTTTAGCGAAGGATGAAGCAATCTCATTGAATTGTATAAAAGAACGAAATATCGTAATGGTCACGGGAATATAAAGGCTCTGCTAAAACAGGAATATAAAATAGAATTAAACCGTAATACAGTCCAGGCAATCATGCAAAAGCACAATTTACAGTGCCGTATCAAGCCGAAACGGAAATGGAAGTCCCAGGGGGAAAGTATAATAATAGCACCTGATCTTCTTAAACGTAACTTTACTGCAAACGCCCGAACAAGAAGTGGGTTACGGACATTACCTATATCCAATATGGCAGTACCACAAAATATCTCTCTACAATTATGGATTTGTTTAATAACGAAATCGTTGCGTACAAATTATACGACTATCAACAGACGCCGCTTGTTATCGATACATTAAAGGTAGCATTAGAACTCCGAAATAACCCCGAGGGGGTCATTATACATTCGGATCAAGGAAGTGTTTACACATCGTATGCCTATCAAGCTTTCGTCAAGGAGCATGATCTGATAAGTAGTATGTCTCGTAGAGGAAACTGTTGGGATAATGCGGTGATTGAATCATTTCATTCAAACTTGAAGTCAGAGAAGTTCCAATATGTCAAATTCAATTCGTTAGGAAATCAAAAGGTTAGTGAGCGGGTATAAACTATTTGAATTACTATAACGAAGAGCGTATCCAAGAAAAATTAGGCTACCTGACACCCAAGAAATATGGTGTAATAGCAGCCTAATCTGTTTTATATGTGTCTCAAATCGCTATGTCAGTCTACTTCTCTACTGTATTGGTGTCGAATCAAATGCAGTGAAGATTGAAAGAAATGCTGACAATACCTGAAATGAATCGTATCAGATTAATGAGGCACCAGAAATCCTTATATTTCAGCTATAGAGACGTAGCCTACATCTATTTACAAATAAGGATATGAACATTGTCATATCAATAAAAAGTACTCTTCTTTTGAGACCGTCAATCCCTTCAGATACACCTTCCTCCATCCACCTCTATCTCTATCCCAGTAATCATTTTGGCATCATCTGAGGCTAAAAATAATGCTGCATTAGCCATATCGATCGGTTGGGCTAATTGTCCAAGGGGTATTGTTTTAATGAATTTTTCACGTTGCTCACTATCAATCATTCCAGTATCCGTGGCTACGGGATTAATTGTATTTACCCTAATTCCAAAGGAGGCAAGCTCAAGAGCCATAGATTTTGCTAACGTCACTACTGCACCCTTTGATGCACAATATATGTTTAGCCCAGAACGGGGGCGAATTGCAGAGGTAGAGCCAGTGCATAATATAACCCCTTCACCAGCTTCCTTCATATAAGGTATAACTGCCTGTATTCCCCAAAAAACTCCCTTTACATTGACATCCATAATCCTTTGATAAGTGTCGTCATCTACCTCTTCCAAGGAAGTAATAGGCATAGCAACACCTGCGTTATTGTGTAAAATATCTATTGTTTTAAAGTTATCTATTGTTTTTTTAACTAGATTTGTTACTTCATCCTTTTTGGTAATATCTGTAGGAATAAATAGTGCCTTTCCACCTTTGTCCTCGATTCCCTTTGCGACTTCATTCCCTGCCGTGTGGGGAAGGTCAGCTAGAACAACTGTAGCACCTTCTCCAGCAAATTTTTCCGCAATACTTTTTCCTATACCAGCTGCGGCTCCTGTTATAATCGCGACTTTGTTTTTTAATCTCATAACAATCTCATCCTGTTCCAGTTTAATTTTAGATCATCTAGATTATTCCGAATTTTTATCTTTCTATTGAAATTAAAATTTAGGTTGTTAACCCACTTTTACTTTTTGTCTTCTTTTTTCGACAATACTATCATAAACTTTTAATGAATTTTCTGTCGTCTTGGTAAATTTAGATACAACGATGAAAACAGTTGCCGTAACAATCAGCGTAAATACCGGACCTACTAACCACGGTGCAGCTGGAATAGAGAACCCAAACAGGAATGTATAGCTACCTAGCAACGCACCAACGATTAAAGCACTCGCAGCTCCTTGTTTTGTAGATCCTTTCCAGAAAAATCCTCCTAGCCATGTAACTAAGAAAGCTGGTCCTGTTGTCGCTGCAGATAAATTAGCAAAAGTAGTGATCCATGAAAGTCTCATTAAGGCAACACCCATTGTTAAGAGAACCATTACGATTAATATTATCTTAGTCATTTTGATCATTTCTTCTTCAGTAATTTTTCTCTTTTTAATTTTTTCACCTAAGAACTTTCCATAAATATCTCTTCCTACAGCTAAAGAAGAAACCATTAGTTGTCCACTCGCTGTTGATTGTGCCGCTGAAAGTAGCCCTGCGAAAGCGATACCCGTAATAACAGGTGGAACCCACTCTTGTGCAGCGATTAAATAAATTGTTTCCGCTTCTACTCCCTCTAAACCCGGAAGTAAAGATCTGCCCGCCATCCCTAGAATGAAAAACATTAATCCAGATGCCCATATAAATGGCGTCGTAAAGAGAATGGCTTTATATACTTCTCTTTCGTTTTTCGCCAAAAATACACGGCTAACTGTGTCAGCTCTTGCTAACGTACCGAAAATCCAAATAAAGATTAAACTCCATACTACCCAAGGATCCCCTAAACCAGCATCACTGGTAAAGAAATGTGGATAATGTTTTTCAATATTACCTATAATATTATACATTCCTCCACCTTTAAGGACGGTAACAGTAATAATTATCCCTGCCGAGACCCAAGCAAATAACAGTTGAAAGACATCAACATAAGCCGTAGCCTTCATACCACCGAGAAGGGTATAAATCCCAACAATACCTGCGGCAATAATTACTGCAACAAAATATGGGATATCAAAAATTAATTGGAATAATAAGCCGACACCAATAAATTGAATTGTTACATAAAAAATGTATCCAATAAAAATTACAGCGGCTGATAGTCCACGAACAAAGTTACTATCATATCTATCTCCCAAAAAGTCTGGAATCGTAAACTGACCGAAACGTCTGAGCAACGGCCCAAATAAAGCTAAACATCCCATATATCCGATGACGGATCCAACGTATGCCCCGTTAGGCATAAATCCTTGAACATAGATAATTCCGACAATACCTAAAAAGCTAGATGCACTCAGGTATTCAGCGATATAACCTGCACCAACTACCCAATAGGGATTGTTTTGTCCTCCTGCTACGTAATCCACTGTTGTACTATCTCTAGAGGATAAATAACCAATAATTAAGGTGGCTAGTAAATATAAAAATATAACAATATATATTGTTGGACTCACTATTCCTACCTCCTATTTCTGTCCCTTAGTTTTTCTCAATCCATATATGCCAGTCGAAACACCTATAATAGGTACTAAAAGAATCATATAGTAATACAATCTTATCTCAGGAACTTTCAAAAATAATTGAAAAGCAAAGAATAGTAGCGGGACCGAAAATAATAATAAAATCGTTGTATAAATTACTCCAAACCATTCCCATTTTGTCTTTTTCATCGAAATCTCCTTTTGTAAAGTATCTTTACTTTCATTAAACTCTACAGTTTTTTTGTTCAAGCAAAATTAAATTAGTCGTATATTTCTCTACGAAAGAGAAGAAGCATACAAAAAACGATTAGAGAATTAAACAATCAATTTTCTTTGGTCAATTAAAGTCATTCCTTAATTCAATAAGTAGCTGTATATCCACCATCAATCAGATAAGCTCCTCCTGTCATAAATGACGACTGTTCAGAACATAAAAAGAGCACTAATTCGGCAATTTCCGTTGGCGTAGCGTAACGCTTTAAAGGAATTTTTTGTTCATATGCGCCGCGTGCTTTTGACGAATCTTCAGGAGATTTTACTTCATCAAGATCTCTCATCAATGCTGTATCTACAGGAGACGGGCAAATCGCATTCACACGAATCCCTTCGCCTGCAACCTCTACCGCTGCAGTTTTAGTTAATCCATTTACAGCATGTTTTGTTGCTGCATATGGGCCAAGGGAAGGTGATCCTCCAAGTCCAGCAACTGATGAAGTATTCACAATACACCCTGACTTTTGTTCTTTCATAACGCGAAGAACATGTTTTAATCCGTAAAAAACACCTTTTAAATTTATATCAATGATTTTATTGAAGTCTTCGGACGTAACCTCTGTGATTTCAGCAAAGTCTCCTACGATACCAGCATTATTGAAAAAGACATCCACTTTACCATACTTTTCAACTGCCAGCTTTGTGTAATTCTTTACATCTTCTTCTTTTGTTACATCAGCAGGAATTAAAAGAAAATCCTTTAGTTCCAATTCATCTACCATATTTTTTAAAGCTTCTTCATTCAAATCTACCAAAACCAATCGCGCACCATTTTCCTTAAATAACCGCGCTGCTTCCTTACCAATTCCCCCAGCTGCGCCAGTTATTAAGGCAACTTTCCCATCAAACTTCAAACCAACCAATCCCTTCTAGTCAAATGTCTTTAGTTAACTGATCATCGTTTATTCCTGTTTCTTTAGACAGACGTTAACTTAACGGGCGGTGTAACCCCCGTCAACTGGCAAATCTATCCCAGTTATATAGGATGATTCATTAGAGGCAAGAAATAAGGCTGCATATGCGATTTCAATTGGTTCAGCAGCTCTTCCAATTGGTCCAATCCGCCATGATTCCTTTGGGTCTTCTAACAAACGCTCTGTCATAGGCGTCCGTACAAGTCCCGGATGGATGGAATTAACCCTTATTCCAAATGGAGCAAATTCTATGGAAGCCGTTTTGGTCAACATTCTAACCGCTCCTTTTGCTGCGTGATAAGATGCTGCTGACCCGGTTCCAACTAATGCCCAGATGGATGAATTATTGACAATCGATCCTTGCTTACTTTTTTTCAAGAAAGGAAGCATTGATTTCATTCCAAATAAAACACCTTTTGCATCTACATCCATCACTTTCTGCCATTCATCTTCCGTGACTTCCTCTATCGATCCTCTACCTGGAATACCAGCATTATTGACAAGTATGTCCAGATTGTTATAAGCGTCTTTTATATAATCGGCGACCTTGTTCCAATCCGCTAACTTCGAAACATCCATTTGTACAAAATTAACATCTCCGCGCGCGTTGGAAATTTCCGCCGCAGTTTCTTTTCCTGCCATATTCATGTCTGTTAAAATAACTGTTGCACCTTCTGCGGCAAATAATTTTGCGATTTCTTTTCCTTGCCCAGTAGCAGCTCCAGTAATTAACGCTATTTTATTTTTTAATCTGCCCATACGTAGTCACCTTCCAAATAGTAGTCACATCACAACCGATAATTTTCCACTTTGCATTCAACAAAGCTCCTACCCTGCACTGTAATTTAATCCATCCAAGCAAAAGAAAACGATAAACTCTACTATTTCTTGTAATCTTACAATTCACCGCAAGGAGGTTTGAATCAAAACTTTTTACAGGTTTTTCAAAAATACACCGGCCCGTTAGTTATGTTGAGACATCTGATACGCTTATGCCTTCTTTATCTTTCTACCTGTAACTGTCAGTCGTAACGAGCGTCTTCATATTTTCCAAATCGGAGATGTAAAACCATAAATTTGTATGCGTTTTCAAAATTAAAATTCAGGTAAATTTTTTGGACTTTCGTAATATCCTGCTCTGCTCAATGATGTCCCTGAAACTTCTTTCAAAATTACTTGGGTTTCGGCCATCTTCAATGTCATTCCAGTTACATCCATAACTGTGGCGCCTAATGTTTCTTGGGTAATGTTATTTTGGAGACAAAGGATATTTAAAAGTCCACATCCTGGCAAGATAACCTCGGCTCCTTGTGCAATTGCTTTTTCGCACGCACTTATAAATTTATCTAAAATAGGCTTTGGATCATGAAATGCATTTCCAAGATCTTCAATACTTACTTCGAAAAATTGAGTTTCTACAGCTTGATCAGAAAGCCCATATTTTTGAATCAAGTTCCCATAAGATTTTTTTGCTAATTGCGGTGTGTAAGTTACAATTGCAAATTTCTTTCCATACATTAAAGACGTTAGCATTGAAGTTTCACCCATTCCAATTACAGGAATATCCACAAGTTCTCTAGCTTCATCTAAAATCGGATCTAAAAAGCAATGAAAGGCGACTGCATCATACCCAGATTTTTCCGCCTCAACGATATTCTTTAAAATATCTCGATTATTCAAAAACTCATATGACATAAAATGGACCTCTGAACTATATGGCGTCTCTACACCATCTATTTCAGTTGTAAAGTTAGGGGACAGAACTTTTTTCGCATGATTCTGTATGCCTTCCAAATAGACAGGATTTTTTTTAACATTAGTACTACTTTGAACAAGAATTTTCTTCATACTATAGCTCCTCACCATTTTGGCAGTAAAATTAGCCTCTTTGATTTATTAAAACTCAAGGAATTCAAATTTTAACCACCTTCGTATACTTTAAAACTTTAAAAATACCATTATACAAAACACCTTTGTACAACTCTACCCAATCAAAGTCGGCTAGGTAGAGGCGCGCGGTTCTTTCGGCTATACCGCATGCGCCAACAATTTTTTGCATGACTTCTGATGATGATTTATGTGGCAGGAAGTACGGTAGCGGTACATTCGCCGAAGCTAATGATGCTTTCTCCTGGTCCAGGGGCACTTCCGCGCAGTGTTACTTGCTGACCGTCCCTGAGATAACTAAAATTCTCTCCGGTACTAGCAATGAGCGGTACTTTCCCTCCCAAAGTCATCTCCATCAAAGAGCCACGTTGATTCGGTTCAGATCCAGAAATCGTGCCAGAACCAAAGAAATCCCCGGGACGAATGGCAGCACCATTAACAGTCATATGAGCCAACATCTGAGGCGCCGTCCAATACATTGTTGAGTACGGTGCTGTAGAAACATGTTGATCGTCGATATGGATTTCTACTGAAATATCCAGTCCATATGGGTCAGCATCGGAATCATCTAAATACGGCAAAAGTGCTTTATCACGACTCGGCGGCATCACACGGGCGGCATCTAATGCCTCCCATGGAACGACCCATGCTGAAATCGTTGAAGCAAACGATTTACTTAAGTTAGGACCTAAAGGCACAAACTCAAACGCTTGAATATCACGGGCAGACCAATCGTTGAACAAAACAGCCCCAAATAAATGGTTCTCAGCAGCTTCTGCTAGGCTAACTTCACCTTGGGGTGCAGAACCTCCAACAATGAATCCAATTTCTGCTTCAATATCTAATTTCCTAGAAGGACCAAAGCTTGGATTTGCATCCTTCTCTGGCCGTATCCCTTTCGGTCGGCGCACAGGGGTTCCTGAAATGAACACAGTCGAGGCACGTCCATGATAACTAACCGGCAAGTGCTTCCAGTTAGGTTTCAACGGCTCCTCATTCGGACGCAATATGCGACCAATATTAGTTGCATGATTCTCCGATGCATAAAAGTCAACATAATCGCCCACCGTAAAAGGCATAGCCATATTAACATCACTTACACTAGTTGCCGCTGCTTTTACTGCCGCCGTATGGCTCGGATTGGTGAATATATGTGTTAGCCAGTTACGTAGCTCAGACCAGATAGGGCGACCAGCAGCCAACAATGCATCTATAGTGGGTTGGTCTGTCACAGTATCTTTTGCTTTTGAACTAAGCCCACCAATTGTCGATTCTAGGAACCCAAGATCAATTGCATGATCCCCTAACCGAACAACCACCCTAGGAACTGTATTTTCTTCTATGTAAACTGAACCGTAGGGGAGATTTTCTACTCCGAAGCCGTGCTTGCCCAGTAAATCAACGGCGGTAAATTTATTTGTCATCTAATAAGTCCTCCTTATACAATTGGTGCCAATAGCTCGAATACCACATAAAGAGCAATGCTCAGTCAATAATGGAGTTACTTACCGGTTTCTACCCTTAGGACAAGCTCTAAAGGTAAAAGAACCCTGTTGTCTCACATTACCAACCAAGCAAGCGCTATTCTAAGCAATGAAAAAATGAACTGAATCGTCAATGCTTATCGTGATGCTCCTTCGGGTGCCTCCACAGGCGTTGCATCTTTCCAACCAGGAACACATAACTCCACAAGCTTGTAGTCAGCAGTTGCACGATCCACAAAGTGTCGATTTGTCGGTCCCGATCCTATGCAGCAAGCGTCCCCTGCACTGAGTGCGATACGTGCACCCGTCTCTACACGTAAATCTGCGTGACCGTCTAACACAAAGAAGCACTGTGCCCAAGAATGGTAATGCCATCCTGTACCTTCTTCATATGGCTGACCAGTCGTGCGGATAACGTGAACATACAAACGGCCATCCGTTTTCTCTAATGTACCGAGATCTCGATATTCGAAAAACTCGCGGAGTCCATCCTCCCAAGCCTCTTCCTCCTCGTGCGAAATGCCGGGGCTTCGATTAGGATTCAACGTTTTCACACGTTCTGGCAGTGCCGTATCCTTTCCCCAAACAATGTCATATGCATCTGGAGCAAAGAAGTGCAGTGCTTCAAAGTCATCACTGATTTTCGTGAAACGATATCTATACAATGCAGGTAATACCGCGGAACTATCAGCTACAAGCTCATGCGATGAACCATCTTCAAATTCGATCTGTACTGATCCTTTGATTACATAGAACATATTGAAATCGACATCATCCGCTTGCCATTCCCCTTCAGCGGCAGTACCGCGAACATGAGAACCACCTAATTTGCCTTCAGCAGCCTCATCAAGACTCAACGATCTTCTTTCAAAATATGGTGTAGGACCAGCCTCCCACTTAGCTTCTAACAATGGTGCACTATTCGATACCTTAATTGAAATAGGATTTTCAAGGTCCCAACCTGTGATCCATGGAGTTACGTTTGTCATAATTATTAATACTTCCCTTCAGTTTATTAGTTACTATACAAAAGTTTTAATTATCTAAATTCCTACGAGACAACTATTAATCATAGTTCTTTGAATCCATTATTTGTTATCGATCAACTTTTCATAGACATAGTAAATTCCATTTCATCAATAACTAAATAACAAATTTATTTATTAATCCTCCTATTCTGTATTTAATAATCATATATCTGGATTATATCCAATATATTTAATTTGTCAATAGTATATTTATCTTCCAAATAATATATTATTGATCGAAACAAGATATTATGATAATATTTGTTTTATAAAGTTTATATTCTGTAAATCTCGCTATAAAATAATTAAAAGGGTGATTTATCCTGAAAACTAGGTATCGCACTAAAACAGAAAAGGTATACAGCAGTATTCAAAATGAAATTATGAATGGAACATTTGCCCCGGGGGAAAGATTGATTATTTCACATTTGGCGGATCAATTTAGTGTCAGTGAAATTCCAGTGAGAGAGGCACTACAAAGGCTATCCCTAGAAGGATACGTGCAGTTAGTGCCTCATGTTGGTGCCATTGTAAGTATATTATCCGAAGAAGAAATACGGGAAATTTTTGAATTACGTATATATATGGAGGCTCTCGCTACTCAATTGGCTGTTGATCATCTTACAAATTTCCACTTGGAAAACTTGGAAAAAATGATTGAAAGCTCTAAAGAAATGTTAACTTCAACAGATTGTCAGTTTGAAGAATATGCGAAACACAACCGTAAATTTCATGAATATATTTATAGGCATTGCAATAACTCTCGACTTTATAAAATCATCTTTGAACTCTGGGATTACTCAAATAGATACCCTAAAATTTTCCATACAACAGAGACGTTGCAAAAATCAATCGAGGAACATACTGAAATTCTTAATGCATTAAAGGAAAGAGATGCGGAATTAGCTGCAGAACGAACAAAAAATCATAAACATAAAGCTTACAAAATATTATTAGATATGTTAAAAGAATTATAATTTCAATAAGTTGGATAATAAAAATTCTGATTCTAGATTTAATAGGATTTTCCGGCATTATTTTCATTTCTAAACAGGACTTTACGGTCCTTTGTCAAATGAAAGTTGGTAAAGAATTTTTATTGACTATAATTTAATAGTTATGGGAAGATCCTAGGTCAGAAAAACTGACCTAGGATCTTCTTTTTTTATGAGATTTTTTAAATAACCATTACTTTCCATTCTGGATGGACGCTCATTTAACTTCAAGAAACAGATGCTCGAGTAATAAGTCAAAGTAACTGCGGAGCAAAAAGTGCTACTCCGTTGCTTTGTCTTATGCTTGTCGGATCAAAATACTGTTACTAATGCGTTTCTAATTTCTAATTGTTAACATGCTTCGCCTTGACTTGTGATTTTCAAATGGTTTTACTGCCATAACTTCATCCACTGCAAATATGCCATGTTCTCTGTTCCTATTTCAGACACAAAAAACCCCCTAGTTTTCATTAACTAGAAGGTCAAGTGAATAATGTAAATATGTAAGGAATTTAACAGGGAGATTCAACAAAGGTACAGCCCCCGTATAACCCCCATAAACCATTGATACGACTGCATTTGTACCATATCTTACTATGGAGACGGCGGGAGTCGAACCAACCGTCTCATGAAAGGCTTTAATACCGGTGTTTCCAAGGGTTTATGATGTGACTACTTAATTACCTAACTATTAAAAGTTTAAATTCATAATTGCTTTATCAATTTTATCTTGCTGTTCCTTTAAATTGTAAATCTCGAATTTATCATACCCTTCGCCGATAACATTAATTCTTAACCCTATATTATGCCATTCTTGCCATTCTTGCATACCATCTATTATTAGGAGAGCTGGCAATATGAACATATCATCTTTATCGATACTGTATTCGCCATACTCGTTTTTTATTAAAGCATTACATAATTTCTCAACAGTTACACCTAATCGTATCAAATCATCTTTCTTCACGTTATATGACTGCTTACTCTTACGTTCCATAATTATCACACTCCAATTTAATTCTAATTGTACCAAATAACAAATGGCTGTAAATGACAGAAAAGAAGAAATCCGCAACTAAATCAATACCTACTTGTATAATAAAAAGTCACACCTTTAATAGACGTGACCTTTATGTATTAGTTACTTAACCCGACAACATAAAAATAATATGAGTCTCAAGGTTATTGCAAACCTGTTATTAAAGTCTTTGTAGAATTCTGACTGGTAATTTAAGATCAAGCTACTTAGTAACATATCTTAAATTGTAATCTTCGTCATTGGCTGCACCTTCATCTTTTGAAACAAGGTCTTTCCAAACATAATTCTCCAACTAAAATGTGATTGCTCTCACTATTGCTTCTTTATCTTCCTGATTCAACTTTTCTTGACTCATAGTTATGTCACCTCCCTCTACACTAATCACAGCGTGAGTGGAAATGTTTACCACAGGTATTTACCAACACATTGAAGAGTAGCCACAACGACTGTTCAATTTAAAGTTCAACTGTTGTCAATCCATATTTACTTCTATCTAATTGGATTTGCTTCACTGGTATATTTTTTTGTTTAGCAATTTCCAAAACTTCACTCTTATCTTCTTCGCTTACTCTTGCACCCAAAATAACACTTTTCGGTTTACTAATCTTATAGTTAAAAGATTCTACTCCTTGTTCACTAATAAAAATCATTCTCCATTCTTTTTCATATGACCATTCGATTGACTTTGATATTGCTGGTTGAATAATGAGCATTGGATTTTCACTGACCTCTTCTGCGTAATCTTTGAACTCCAACAACTCTTCGATATAATCTACTGGATGAAGGCCCCATATAGCCTCATCACTCATGTCCATTTCGTTAAAATCATATTCAATACACATTCCAGAGTGGTTATTTGCATAGTGGCTCCACATCAACATTGATAGTTCGCTCTCACTAAAACATGAAGCGAATACTTTTCCCTGATGAAGCTTTGAGATGGATGATACATAATCATTGTATAACTCACCATCTTCTTTCATAAATTCATCAACAATTCCAGGTACAAGTTCTGGACTGTCTTTATATGGACTGTAATGATATAAAAAGAATTGCAAAGTTCCTTTATAATCCAAACTCTCAAAAACCAATTCTACCTCACTTAAATTAACATTGAACTTTTCGCAAAACACTTTTAATAACGCAACTTTATTTTTCTTTTCAAAAATAGTGCTTTTATCAATAGTCAATGCACTGTCATATGGATCATTAAAATCAGTCGCTTTACTGAAATAAGCTGTGTCACGCTTTAAATTTTCCAGTGACCAACAATTAATAGCACGATACTTATATAACGACGGGATTTTAAAAAGTTTTAATTTTAACCCTTCATCCGTATCGATTTTTGTTAGATCATCTGAAAACATTAACTCTTTATATCTTCCCTTCCACATTGTACTTCCTTCCCTTCTTTTACAAATATAATACCAAAGAAAAACCACTCATGTATTCATACATGAATAGCTATGAGGGTAGGTATATAAAGAGCCATATCCAATTTCTTTAGATTTAAATGAATCTTCCCTAGCAAAATTTATTTGCTAGTAAGTTTTCTTCAGGATACTCGCTCCAAAGAAAATGTTTGACCAAGGAGAGTGCTCAGCTATTTCTTCCAACCATTTTGCATCCCCTCTTGTTTTTTCTAATCTTGTCCAACGAAAGAAAAAACTCCCCCTAACCTGTCTGGGACAAAAAGAAAAAATTAATTTTTAGGTATGTGGTCATATACCCAATCGTTCATACACTTTATTTCGTTTGGATTTTAATGGTCATAAGCTCCCTATGAAACTTTTAAAAACTTTCCATGGCGTACAATTGTTTTAAACGTATGACTCTGTTTAAGGGCTATGAGTCACTATCAGCAAAATATAAAAATTATTGAAAAATAAAAGTGATTCGACAACTATTACACCTATGTATAAATTTCTACTACGAAAAATCGAAGTAGTTCTTCCAAACTTCGATCTTCAAATACTCCTGATTCATAGATTTTGATTATAAATTCTAAAGAAATGGCATTCTCCCCTCTTTCATAGTTACTTACCATTCTATCGGATAATCCTATTTGTTCAGCTAGTTGAGATATTGTTAATTTCCGAGATTTTCTTAGTTCTCTTAAACGTTCTCCCATTCTAATTATCCGGTCGTCTGCATAAATATTTTTTCTTTTTGTCAAAATAGGAACCCCCGGTACATGTTTACCACCAAATTTATGTAATAAGATATAGCTAGCTACAAAAATACAAAAAAGGAAGTGCTGTTATGAGCAACGTAAATAAAGTTTTCAAGTACAAAAAAAATGTTTCTATGGAAAGTCCTTATCCAGATGATAAACGGATGGTTTACCATTTTTGGGTTGATCTTAATGAAATTCCCAAAGGACTACCAACAGATGTGAATCCACGAGATGTAAACGATAAAACAAAAGTTTACAAAAAAATTGCTAATGCTATCACTTCTAGCGATGAATCATTCTTTGTAAACAATCGCGGCATTTTAATTGCAGCTAAAGATATTAAAGTCGATACCCTTAATAGAAAAGTTACTTTAAATCTTGGAGAAGACGATGAAGTTTCTAAAACTTTATACGGCGTATTAGATGGTGGTCACACATATAATGCAATACTAAAGCACCGTGGGAAAATTCAAGAAAATATTAAACAATATGTTCATCTAGAAGTTATGACATCAGTCAGAAATATTGATGAGCTGGCAAGTGCTAGAAACACAAGTGCACAAGTTTCTGATAAAGCAATTGCTGAGTTAGCCGAAAAATTTGCTTTTGTTAAAGAAGTTTTAAAAGGTCAACCTTATACTAATGAGATTTCCTACAGAGAAAATGAAACAGACAAGCGATTAGATTCAGAGGATTTTGTTCGATTAATGTTCTGTTTTAATATTTACAAATTCCCTAGTAATTCAAATATACAACCTATTTCCGCATACAGTGGTAAAGCTCAAGTTTTAAAAGATTATTTAAACGAATATGAAAAAGCCAATAATCCTTATAAGTTAATAGCTCCTTTGCTACCTAAAATCGTAGAAATACACGACAAGGTTGAAAAAGATATGCCAGCAGCTTATCTTGAAATGAATACTACAGGACGATTTGGAAGTTTAAAAGGGGTAGATAGAAAAGAAAATGGTACTACAACTAAATTTTTGGAAGAAGAAACACTTTACCAAATTTCTCAAGGTCTAATTTTCCCGATTATCGCATCATTCCGTGCTTTAATTAAGGAATCTAACAATAAACTCGAATGGGAAGTAGATCCTATTGAAGTTTGGAAGAATATCAAAACTAAATTAGTTAACAATACAATTGAAATGTCAAGACAACTTGGTAATAACCCTCAAAGTGCTGGAAAAAGTGCAACTCTCTGGGCTCAAAATTATGACGCTGTAAACACAGCTAAATTGCAG
Source organism: Sporosarcina sp. ACRSM (assembly GCF_022346545.1). Lineage (GTDB taxonomy): Bacteria > Bacillota > Bacilli > Bacillales_A > Planococcaceae > Sporosarcina. Next base: position 226,020 of record NZ_JAKRNU010000007.1, read on the forward strand.
ATTCAATTAGAAAAACTCAAAGGAAACTAAAGAATAAACACTTAGAAAAACAGTTGCTAAACAAATTAGTAGCTGCTTTTCTATTTTGTAGCTTGTCCCTTCGTGCCATTAAATCTTTCACTTCTAAAATTTCAAAATCAATTAATAATGACACATAATTTTCTCTAATTATTACAGATAGTGCATCTGTAGCTTTTTGATGAGGTTGAGCAGTTTCTACTAAACGCCTCGATCCATTTTAAGCTTCATGTTGTATGAATGTAACTGAATGACCTGTATATTCTAGTACGTATCCCTGTAGACTGGAACATTGATCCGTAATAAATTTAAGAACCCTATTTATTACGTTTTTTTTCATCGCAACTAACTAAATAGATAAAGCGACAACTAAGGTAGAGAAGCTGTGCCACTTTGGTTTTATGGTTTATTTATAGTTCTATTCTTTTCACTAATTCAGTTAATTGATATATAGAAATTTCACCTTTCAGATAACTCTCGTTAAGATCTTTAACTACAGTGGTAAGATCTATTTCTTCATCCAAACGATCTCTAAATTGATCAAACACTTCCAAATGACTTCTATTAACCTCTATATTTACTTCCAAAGTATCACGACTATTTAAAGCCATGCTAAGGTCGCATTGGATAATTTTTATCAATTTATTCAAAAAGGTAATAATAATAGTCAAATCTTCTTGTGTTGCTACTATTCCTATACTTCGGTGTCGATTTTTTGTATTTACTAATTGGGTTTTAAGCCTTTCTAATATAACTATTTGTGAATCTACTTGATCAAATTTAGAATAGTCATCGAAATACTCTGATGCATGACAGATACTCAATCTAGTCAAAGCCTGCATATAAGTTTGTAAGAACCTTAAAAACTCTGGGTGCTTTTCAAAATTGCCTACTATATCTAGTTCATTTAAATAGCTAATTACTTTCAAATACTCTTTTTTTGTTTTTAACGGATTATAATTCATGCATTTCAGTACATCTGGGTTAAAAGTTTTTACATTGGTGCATTCAAAATAAAAATCGATTAACCTTAATCGATTCTCTTCTGTCACCTCTACTACTTTAAAGCATTCAAATAAATGCAAGTATGGATCTCTCCCAAATTTAAATATTGTAGTGTGATCCATTACATACCGATCTCCATAATAGAAATAACTCCAAAATTCTTCAAATGCTTGTTTTTGATTTGCCAATGGCTCTCTTAATACATCTTCACACATTTTTTCTACTGCAAATTCATAGTCTGTAAATACGGACTTTCCTTCATATAATAAATTCCAAACAACACGGTCTAGCTTTTCATTGCCATGTTTAGCTTTCAATTTTATCCCTTCAAATCGAATTGTATCTTCAAACTGCATGGGGTTAACTATATCGTAATTAAACAGCTTTAAGATACTATAATTTATACGATTTTCTTCTTCCTTAAAAATATTTCGAACTAACTGTACTGTCGTTTCATCTGTTGAATCAAGTGCAATTAAATCAATAATTGTATATTGTTTATCTTCGTGTGAAAATTTAAAGGTCTCAAACAGGCTTTCTTTTATATTTATTTCTTCATATTTATCTGTAAAGAGATGCTTTAACACATAGAAGCTAATTACGGTATCTTTATTCTTACTATAAATTTTCTTCTTCTGTTGTAACACCAATACAATTTCATTAATCATATGCTGCAATTTTCTTATAGGTATGTACTCAATCGAAAGATTGTATTCATTGCCAACTTTAAAAAATTCACTAAGTATATTAAAACGAGTACTTTGTAAAGTTAAATATTTGAAATCATCAATTGAAAGAACAGATTCATCTATATGTTGTAACTCAAATTGTAGAATCTCTGTAAAATGTAACTCTGTGATATTCATTCTAAATGGAATGTATTTTTCCAAATAATTCGATGTGAAACCCATTGCCTTTAATTCTTGTTCATCATATTGATACATAACCTTGATATGGTCATTAGCAATTTTTTCTGAGATTGCAAAGATTTCTCTCAATACATCGGGATTATTAATCCTATCGATATCCTCATATACTACGATGATTCTCTTCTTCAATTTTTCCATTTCTTGTTGGAAGCCTTTTAAAATTTCAGCATTTGAATCACTACTATTTAAAACTAAATTCAATAAGTCTTGTATTTTTGAAATAAAGGATGTCGTAGTAATATTATTCTTCATTTTATTTGCGTATTTCGGCATGATCCGATTGTGGTACAATAATTCTTCAAATTTATTAATTAGAGTAGACTGCATTTCTTGTAAATTGCATGTTAATAAATCAATTTCAATGTACTCATATCGATTTCCCAAACGTTCCTTTAATTCATTAACTAAAAAGGTTTTCCCAGTTCCCCAGCGACCATTTAGGCCTATTATTTGAAAAGTTTCAACATAGTGCTCTAATAGTTTTAAATCTAGCTCTCGTTTTTCAATTAAAAGAGGCTTTAAAGGCACTCTGTCTTCTTGAGAAACAGTATTTAATACTAAAAAGAAAGCCGCCACTAAGAGAATATCCAGTATACTAATAAAGGCCAATTCACCCCATACCGTTTGCACAGGGGCTCCACTTTCTATAATTTGCTTAGTACTATACGTGGTAAAAAATACAATATTAACTGTTATTAGAGACTTGAAAAAGCTTTGATTTTTAGAAAAAGCAAAGTTAATTAGTACTAGTAGACCTTGTGCAATAAATATAGATAAATAGATTTTCCAATTAACTTCTATTGAATTAAATATTATTACTGCTACTATCGCAGATATGACTATTTGATTTAAAGTAGACCTCATATGACACCTCATTCCCCCTATTTAATACCATGACTGGTTCTCAAAAAAATTCGGCATTTAATAATATCCAATATTTTCCACTAAATATATTAGGTATAAAAAAAGAGATATTGCCCAAGAGTACAACTCCCGTTCAATATCTCTATCTTTATAAAACGTTGATACAACTGCATTTGCACCATATTTAACTATGGAGACGGCGGGAGTCGAACCCGCGTCCAGAGGCTCCAACACTCAAGCATCTACGCGTGTAGATTGTCTATTTGCGTTTCGCGTATCATTATGCCGACAATCAGGGCGTCTTGTACGCTATCCTGCGAATCTCTTCCGTCTGCCTCAGGAGGCAACAGCCGTCGTATCCCACTAATAAGTGAGCCTTACAATGCCACATGGGCGATGGAACTGCAAGGCAGATTCAGTCAGCTATTAAGCTGCGAATGCTAAGTTGTTGTTTGTTTTGCCAGTTATTATAAACTGCCGTTTCTGACGGAGCCGAGCCCTCCGACGCGCAACTCAAGCTCAGACGACCCCTGTCGAATCCGTAACGTCCCCGTTATGAGGATGTCAGGATAGCCGAATATGGATGTTCAAAAAGTCCGGGAAAAATAGCTGTCGGATTACGTTGTCAGCTTGCTTTTCCGGTCCTCACGTATGTAAATACGCTCCGGTCCTCAAAGCTACGCTTCCTAGTACTCCTCGGCTCTTTTTGTCCTCCTTTTTGAACTTACATTTAAAGGCTTCTGAACTGAATTTCTATAGCTAGTATACCGCATTTTTACGTAAAAATCAATAGCGTTGCTTGTCTTTGAGTGCGCGGGCCATTTCGCGTTTGGCTTCTTTTTTCTTGAGGTCTTCGCGTTTGTCGTAGTCTTTCTTCCCTTTTCCGATGCCGATCAGTACTTTGGCGAAGCCGTCTTTCAAGTACATTTTGAGTGGGACGATTGCGAAGCCTTGCTCTTTCGTGCGACCGATTAGTGAGCTGATCTGCTTTTTGTGGAGCAATAGTTTTCTGGATCGGAGCGGATCGTGGTTGAAACGGTTTCCTTGGTCGTATGGACTGATGTGCATATTAGAAATCCACGCTTCGTTGTTTCGGATGCGGACAAACGAGTCCCGTAGTTGCACTTTGCCGTTACGGATGGATTTGATTTCCGTTCCTTGTAGGACGATGCCTGCTTCGATTGTTTCTTCAATTGCAAAATCGTGGTTCGCTTTTTTGTTGACTGCGACCACTTTTCCTGCGCCTTTTGCCATCTCATTCACCCTCTTTTATATTGAAACCCGGGGACGGCAACAGCCGTCCCAGCGTCATTTTTTCTTTTTCGGCTTGCCTTTCGATTTCTTGGCGACGCCTTCGTAGAATTTTTTCTTTTTATTGTACGTGCCTGATTTCTTTTTGTCTCCAGACTTTTTGTCTTTGGATTTACCACGTGATTGGTTGTCGTCCTGCTTTTTCTTGGCATGGATGACTTTTGGCTTTTCTTTGCGTGAACGGTGGAACGATTGTTTCATGCCGACGATTTCAAAGTCGATGATGGATTCTTCCGGTTTGACGGCAGCCACTTTCACGGTTACTTCGTCACCGATCCGGAACTGTTTGCCGGTATGTTCACCGATCATCATCATTTGTCTATCGTCAAAGCGGTAATAATCGTCCGTCATATAGCTGACGTGTACGAGTCCTTCGATGGTGTTTTCCAATTCGACGAACATACCGAAGTTCGTGACGGATGAAATGACCCCTTCGAATTCTTCCCCGATTTTATCGAGCATGAATTGAGCCTTTTTCAATGACTCAGTATCGCGTTCCGCATCAACTGCGCGTCGTTCCCGCTCGGATGTATGCTGAGCGATTTCAGACAATGAAGCAGCCCAATGTGCGAGCGTCTGCCCAGATACATCTTTTTCGATCAAGTACGTGCGGATCAGACGATGGACAATCAAGTCCGGATAGCGACGGATCGGCGCAGTGAAGTGCGTATAGAACTCCGTGGATAAACCGAAGTGACCGAGACTTTCATCAAAGTACTTCGCCTGTTGCATGGAACGAAGTAACATCGTTGAAATAACCGTTTCTTCCGGCAATCCTGCAATCGACTCGACGATTTCCTGTAAAGCGCGCGGATGGACTTTATTGCCCGTCCCTTTAACGACTACGCCGAAATTCGTTAAGAACTCGAAGAAGCGCGTCAGTTTTTCCGCTTTTGGATCTTCGTGAATCCGATAGATGAATGGCACTTGCATCCAGTGGAAATGCTCTGCGACTGTTTCATTCGCCGCCAACATGAACTCCTCGATGAGTCGTTCTGAGACGGTACGTTCCAAAATGATAATGTCTGTCGGCCAACCTTTTTCATCGACAAGGATTTTCGATTCTTTAAAATCAAAATCGATCGCTCCACGGTCAATCCGTTTTTGTTTCAAAATTTTGGCCAAGTCCGCCATATCATTGAGCATTGGAACGATATGTGCATATTTCGCCGAAAGTTCTTCGTCTTTTTCGTCGATGATTTGGTAGACGTCACTATACGTCATCCGTTCTTTCGAGCGAATGACACTTTCGAAGATTGCATGGTCGGTGACTTTCCCGTTACCGTCAATGGTCATTTCGCAAGTCAACGTCAGTCGATCAACGCCCGGATTCAAGGAACAAATCCCGTTCGATAACTTATGCGGCAACATTGGAATGACGCGGTCCGTCAAGTAGACACTTGTACCACGGTCAAACGCGTCTTCGTCCATCGGTGAGTTTTCCGTTACATAATAACTGACATCCGAAATATGGACGGACAATTTATACGTCCCATCGGCATTCTTCTCAACGGAAATGGCATCGTCCAAGTCTTTTGCATCGGCGCCATCAATGGTGATCGTCAGCTCATCCCGCAGGTCTCTGCGTTTGAACAAGTCCTGTTCTTGCACTTCTTCCGGGATTTTATTCGCCTGATCCATTACTTCCGGTGGGAATTCGACTTCGATGCCATGCTTATGGATGATCGAAATGATATCTACGCCAGGGTCGTTTTTATGGCCTAAAATTTGTGTCACCATACCGGTTGCCGATTTCAAGTCACTCGGCCAATCCGTTATTTCCACGACGACTTTATGGCCATCGACTGCATCCAGTGCATTCCCTTTGGCGATGAAAATATCCATCGGCAGTTTTTTATCATCCGGGATGACAAAACCGAATCCTCGATTATCCTGATAAGTTCCGACAATCTTCGTCGTTTTCCGTTCTGCAACACGGATGATGGTCCCTTCCCGGCGATCGCCTGATGTCCCGTTTGTTACGCGGACAAGGACGATATCCCCGTTCATCGCTCCATTGACGTCATGGGGCGGAATGAAAATATCATCCATCCCTTCCGTCTCCGGCGTGACAAAACCGAACCCTTTTGAATGGCCGATAAATTTCCCGCGAACGAGATTCATACGCTCGGGAACGCCATAGCGATTCGTCCGGGAACGGATAATGATTCCTTTTTGCTCGAGGTGAACGAGCATTTTCACCAATTCTTTAAATTCCGCTGCCTGTTCATAACCCATCAATTCCTGGATTTCTTGGACAGTGAGCGGCTTATAAGATTCTTCTTTCATAATGGACAGTAACTTATCTTGCATGTCCTGATCAAATTGATCCAAGTACATCCCTCCTCCTACATAGACCTAGCATGGTCATTTTTACTTCCTTTCACACGGACCAATCGAGCGATTCAAGAAATTCGAAAATATCTTCATGAAGCTGTGCTTTTTCCGGTCCGAGTGTAATGACATGCCCAGATTCTTCATACCATTTGATTTGTTTATCTTCCGATTCGGCTTCGTTATAAATGATGTTTGCAGAGTCTGGATCGATCACTTCGTCGTTTGTCGCTTGGACAACGAAAAGCGGTGCATATATGTGATCGACATGGTTGCGAACATCTTCGACCAGTCCGCGAAGATCTGCGAGTGAAGGCATCGATTGGTGTTGCAATGCCTCTACTTCTCTTTCGATTTCTGTCTCGCTTTTTCCTTCATACTTCTTATATTCACGCGCATATTTCAGGACGCCTTCATACATCAGATCCGTCGTTTTCATGGACATTGGGGCACACATCGTGACAATTCCCTTCACGGGCATGTTATACCCTACTTTGAGGGAAAATACGCCTCCAAGTGATAATCCTGCGACGGCAATTTCTTCATAACCGGCTATTTTCAGTTGTTGATAGCCTGCAAGCACATCCATCCACCAATCTTCCGGCCCTGTATGTATTAGTTCTTCCGGTGGAACACCGTGCCCTCTATAATGAGGGGCGAGTGATGTATAGCCTTTTTTCTCTAGAAAACGCCCGAGCATCCGGACGTCCGCTGAAGTTCCTGTGAATCCGTGGAGAAGCAAAACGGCCCGCTTTCCTTGTTCAATGAAAAATGGTTTTGGCTGCGCAATTCTCATCTATATTATCCTCCCTACAAAAAACGCCCGACCAGTCGGACGGTCAGGCGATAGTGATCTATTCAATATTTCACCAATTCGTAATCATTAGACGAACTTCATGATTGCGATTGACAATACGATAAACAATATGGCAAGTACAACTGTTACCCGTTGAAGAACGAGATCAAGTCCACGCGCTTTTTGTTTTCCGAATAGTTGTTCAGCACCACCGGAAATCGCCCCTGAAAGACCAGCACTTTTCCCGGATTGCAATAATACGACTACGATTAGCGAAAGTGCTACGATCACAAGCAGCGTCATCAGTAAAGCGTGCATTCTGTTCCACCTCCTGATTCGAACTTCACATACGTATCATTTTACCAAAGACAAGCCTTCGATACAACCTATAGCGTCAATTTAGCAAATGGTGCTAGTTTCCCCATTTGGTTGCATTCATGAACCGTTTGGTTGCACTCGGACTCTATTTGATTGCAGTTATGAGTGATTTGGTTGCACTCAACGCCAAGTTGATTGCAACTCAGGACTTTCGAACCAATGAAAAACCCGCCGCAGCGGGTTTTTCATTCACACATTATTTTTTCAAATTATAAAATGTTTTCGCACCTAGGTATTGTGCTGTATCATCCAATTGGTCTTCGATGCGGAGCAATTGGTTGTATTTTGCAACGCGGTCTGTACGAGATGGCGCACCTGTCTTGATTTGACCAGCGTTTGTTGCCACTGCAATGTCAGCGATTGTCGTATCTTCCGATTCACCTGAACGGTGGGAGATGACTGCTGTGTAGCCTGCGCGTTTCGCCATTTCGATCGCATCGAATGTTTCTGTCAATGTACCGATTTGGTTCACTTTGATGAGGATCGAGTTGCCGATGCCTTCTTCGATTCCGCGTGCCAATTTTTCTGTATTTGTTACGAACAAGTCATCGCCGACTAGTTGAACCTTGTTGCCAAGACGTTCTGTCAGCAATTTGTGACCTGCCCAGTCGTTTTCATCCAAACCGTCTTCGATGGAAACGATCGGATATTTCTCACAAAGCTCGGCATACCAATCGACCATTTCTTCGGAAGTTTTCACGATGCCTTCGCCTGCAAGATTGTAAGTACCTTCTTCTTTGTTATAAAACTCGGATGAAGCAACGTCCATCGCTAGAAGCACTTCTTCGCCTGGCTTATAGCCCGCTTTTTCAATCGCTTCAATGATCGTAGACAAAGCTTCTTCGTTAGACGCTAAGTTTGGAGCGAATCCGCCCTCATCGCCTACAGCTGTGTTCAAGCCTTTCGCTTGCAATACAGCTTTCAAACTATGGAAAATTTCAGCACCCATACGGAGACCGTGACGGAACGATTCCGCGCCTACCGGCATGATCATGAACTCTTGGATATCAACGTTATTATCCGCATGCTCGCCGCCGTTCAGAATGTTCATCATCGGTACTGGCAATTGTTTGGCATTGACGCCGCCAAGGTATTGGTAAAGTGGGATATCCAAATAATCTGCTGCTGCACGTGCAACCGCCATGGACACACCTAGGATTGCATTGGCACCCAAGTTCCCTTTGTTTGGTGTACCATCAAGTTGGATCAGCGCTTTGTCGATCGAAATTTGGTCGAGGACGGAATAGTCTTCTTCCAATTGATCGGCAATGACTTCATTAACATGATTCACTGCTTTTAAAACGCCTTTTCCTAAATAGCGATCTTGATCGCCGTCGCGCAGTTCGACTGCCTCATATTCCCCCGTTGAAGCACCGGATGGAACGATCGCTCGCCCGAACGCACCGCTTTCTGTGAATACTTCTACCTCAACAGTTGGATTCCCACGTGAATCAAGCACTTCTCTTGCCTGGATAACTGAAATAATTGGCATGTTTGTCTCCCCTTTTAAAATAATGGTTTACCGGTCATTTCAACCGGTTGTTCGAGCTGCAATAATTTTAGCATTGTTGGTGCAAGGTCTGCGAGTATTCCACCTTCACGCAATTCAACATCCGGGTCTGTCACGATGACAGGGACAGGATTTGTCGTGTGAGCGGTCATCGGTGCACCGTCTGTCGTCGTCACTTCATCCGCATTGCCATGGTCGGCAGTCACAATGGCCTTGCCGCCTTTTGCCGTCAATGCATCGATGATTTTTCCTAGACAGAGATCGACGGTTTCAATCGCCTTGATCGTCGGTTCCAGCATGCCGCTATGACCGACCATATCCGGGTTCGCAAAGTTCAAAATGATCGCATCATACCGATCTTCTTGAATCCCTTCGATCAATGCGTCCGTCACTTCAAATGCACTCATTTCCGGCTTCAGATCATACGTTGCCACTTTTGGAGAGGCGATCAGAATCCGGTCTTCCCCTTCAAATTTCTCTTCCCGTCCACCACTCATGAAAAAGGTGACATGCGGGTATTTCTCGGTTTCCGCGATGCGCAATTGCGTCAATCCTTTGCGAGAGATCACTTCACCGAGCGTGTTTTCCAGATTTTCATTGCCATAGGCGATATCTGCAGCCACTTCATCACTATAATGTGTGAACGTGACAAATTTCAAGTCCGTAAATTTTTTCTCTCCGGGATCAAAACCGTCAAACGCAGGATCCGTGAAGACACGGGATAACTGGATGGCACGATCCGGACGGAAGTTGAAGAAGATGATTGCATCCCCATCTTCCACCGTTGCCACCGGTTTTCCAAGCTCCTCGATGATGAACGGCACAACAAACTCGTCATGCACTTCACGTTCATAAGAGGCGAGAACGCCCGCAGTCGGTGTGGCAGCAGTGAGTCCAACCCCATCGACAATGGCGCGGTACGCTTTTTCAACCCGCTCCCAACGCTTATCCCGGTCCATCGCATAATAACGGCCGGATATGCTGGCAAACTTCCCGACGCCAAGCTCTTGCATGACCTTTTCTGTCTGTTCGATATAATTGAGGGCGGTCTGCGGCCCAACGTCACGCCCGTCCAAAAATCCATGGATGTACACTTTTTCAATGCCATTCAATTTGGCAAGTCGGAGCAATGCAAACAGATGCTCATAATGGCTATGTACGCCGCCATCGGACAGCAATCCCATGACATGAAGCGCGGATTGACGTTCTTTCGCATGGGTAACTGCGCGAAGGAGCGCTTCATTGTCAAAAAAGTCCGCTTCCCGGATTGACTTATTGATACGCGTTAAGCTTTGATAGACGATGCGGCCGGCTCCGATATTCAAATGGCCCACTTCTGAGTTTCCCATCTGTCCTTCAGGAAGACCTACCTCTTCGCCACACGCTGTCAATGTGGTGTGGGGATAATTATCCCATAACAGTTCATAATTCGGCTTATTCGCTTGAGCAACCGCATTGCCAAGCCGCTCATCCCGGAGGCCAAAGCCATCCAAAATGATGAGCGCTACAGGACTTTTACTCATGTGCGCCCGCCTCTAGCAACTGCAAATAGGAAGCTGGCTCCAAGCTTGCGCCGCCGACTAGCGCACCATCGATATGGTCCATGGAGAGGAGTTCCTTAATATTACCCGGCTTGACGCTGCCGCCGTATTGAATGCGGATGTGATCTGCCACGTCTGCATTGTACACTTCAGCAATGGTCGCACGGATTGCACCGCATACTTCATTCGCATCTTCCGCAGTCGCTGTTTTTCCGGTTCCGATTGCCCAAATCGGTTCATACGCAATGACTGCTGTTTTTGCTAAGTCTTCGCTAATTCCTTCAAAAGCTTGTTTCACTTGGTTCGCGACAAGTTCCACCGTTTTTCCACTTTCACGTTCTTCCAACGATTCTCCGACACAAACGATTGGTGTTAATCGATGGTTGAATGCAGCCTGGACTTTCCGATTGACGGCTACATCCGTTTCATTGAAATATTGACGGCGTTCCGAGTGGCCAAGAACGACATAATCGACTCCGACAGAAGCCAGCATCGCCGGGCTCACTTCACCCGTGTAAGCCCCTTCATCCACCTCGTGCATCGTTTGGGCGCCTATCCCGATAGATGACCCATTTGTCAACTGGACAAGTTCAGGTAAATATAATGCAGGTGCGCAAATAACTGCTTCTAAGTTGTCTGATACAGGTGCTTTTCCAAGTACTTCTTTCGTAAAGCTTCTAGCCTCTTCAGCTGTCTTATACATTTTCCAGTTTCCTGCAATGATTCGTTTTCGCAAATCGATTCCCTCCACTCAGTTATCGTTCAATGCTGTAACGCCCGGTAATGCCTTCCCTTCCATAAACTCAAGGGATGCACCCCCGCCAGTTGAAATGTGATCCATCTGATCAGCGACACCGAACTTTTCTACAGCGGCTGCCGAATCTCCGCCACCGATCACTGTGTAGCCTTCCGTTTCCGCCATCGCCTGTGCGACACGTTTAGTTCCGCCAGCAAATGGTTCCATTTCAAATACACCCATCGGTCCATTCCAAATGATCAATTTCGATTCTTTAATCACTTTCGCGTACAATTCAGCCGTCTCCGTTCCGATATCGAGGCCTTGCCAATCCGCCGGAATGGCGTCGACTTTCACGACTTTCGTTTGAGCATCTAGCGCAAAATTATCTGCAACGACCGTGTCGATTGGCAAATACAAGTTCACGCCTTTATCTTTCGCCTTTTGGATGAATGATTTCGCCAAATCAATTTTATCTTCTTCAAGCAAGGATTTTCCAATTTCATAGCCTTGTGCTTTCAGGAATGTGTAGGACAATCCACCACCAATGATCAAGTTGTCCACTTTATCCAACAGATGATCGATGACATCGATCTTGTCTTTCACTTTCGCGCCTCCGATAATCGCTGTGAAAGGGCGCTCGGGCGTGGATAACGCCTTGCCGAGTACATCCAACTCTTTTTCCAGCAGGAATCCCGATACGGCCGGGATATGTTCCGCAATGCCTGCAGTCGATGCGTGCGCCCGGTGCGCAGCGCCGAATGCATCATTGACAAACACATCTGCAAGTGATGCAAATTGTTTCGCCAACTCCGCATCATTCTTTTCTTCCCCAGGATGGAACCGAACATTTTCAAGCAGGACAATATCGCCATTCTTCATAGTTGAAATGGCGTTTTCCACTTCTTCCCCGATAGATGTATCGAGTTTCGTCACCGGCTTTCCAAGCAACTCTGCCAGTTTTTCACCTGCTGCTGTGAGTCGCATATCGTCCTTCACTTCGCCTTTCGGTCGACCAAGATGACTTGCAAGGATAACTTTCGCGCCTTGTTCCGTCAAATAAGTGATCGTCGGGATCGCCGCACGAACCCGTGTATCATCCGTCACTTTCCCTTCTTCCATCGGAACATTAAAATCCACCCGGCAAAAAACTCGTTTTCCTTCCAGTTGCAAATCCTTCATCGTCTTTTTAGACTTCATGAAAATGCACACCTCCAAATGATTATCCAATACGCTAAGACGTGTACCCGTCAAACGCATTCATTTCAAATAGAAAAGAATCTATCTGAATCGCATAATAAAAGAAGGAACGGGGTAATCCCCGTTCCTTTACCCAACCCCATTATAAGCGGTATTGCTGTTTGTGGCTATATTTAACTTAATTTGCTGAATTGTGTCGGATGTTGTCACGGTCTGACTGCGATTATAGGCCTTTGCGGTACATATGAAGCGCTAGGTCGATACAACGTGCAGAGTATGCTGATTCATTGTCATACCAAGAAATGACTTTTACCATATTGTTTTCAAGGACCATTGTGGAAAGGCCATCCACTGTTGAAGAAGATGTATTGCCATTGTAATCCCTAGAAACGAGCGGCAATTCATTGTAGTAAAGAACGCCTTGCAATTCATTGTCCGCTGCTTGTTTAAACGCATTGTTCACGTCTTCCTTCGTCACTTCTTTGTCGAGCTCAGCAACGAAGTCCACAAGTGACACGTTCGGAGTCGGTACGCGGACAGCCATGCCATCCAGTTTTCCTTTCAATGCTGGGATGACTTTCGTTACAGCAGAAGCTGCGCCTGTCGTTGTCGGAATCATGCTTTCGGCAGCTGCACGTGCACGTCTGTAATCAGAATGCGGCAAATCCAAAATGCGTTGATCGTTCGTGTAAGAGTGAACCGTCGTCATCAATCCGCGTTTCACACCAAATTGTTCGTGAAGCACTTTGACAACCGGTGCAAGACAGTTTGTCGTACAAGATGCGTTCGATACGATATCGTCTTTTGCAGGATCATAGTTCTCATGGTTGACACCCATCACAAGTGTCGTAATATCGTCTTTTGCTGGAGCGGACAAGATGACTTTTTTCGCGCCGGCTTCAAGGTGTTTGCTCAATCCCGCTTTGTTGGTAAATACACCTGTTGAATCGACTACAACGTCAACGCCAAGCTCGCCCCAAGGCAATGCTGCTGGATCTTTTTCTGCATAGACTTTCACTTTTTTGCCGTCGACAACAAGTGTGTCATTATCTGCGCTTACTTCGCCTTCATAGACGCCATGGACAGAGTCATATTTCAAAAGATGTGCAAGCATCGCTGCATCCGTCAAGTCGTTGACAGCTACGATTTCAATTTCCTGTTGTTTCATAGCTTCCCGGAATACTTTACGTCCAATTCGTCCAAATCCATTAATCGCAAGTTTTAATGTCATAATAAAATCCCTCCGCGTTTTTTTATGTCGTTAACTGTAATCAAATCTATCTTCAATTTAATTTATTCCCTGATAAGGTCAGTGCCAATCCATCCCACTATGGGTTGATCAAGATTTTCAGCATTTCATTGGCTGCCCCTTCGTCCGTGATCAATATCGACTGTTTAGGCGCACTGGCCATATATGCCAATATCGCTTCCGCCTTACTGCCTCCACCTGCCACTGAAAGGATGAGTGGAATTCTTTCCAGCTGGGACGTCTGGATGCCAATCGTCCGAATGCGGTGTACGATATTCCCTTGGCTGTCAAAATAATAGCCGAATGCTTCCCCTTTTGCCCCTTGATCCGAAAGCATTTGCCTTTCTTCATCCGCTGTATTCCGCAAAGTGGCCATCGTTTGGGCATCACCGATTCCATGGAGTACGCAATCCGTGGTTTCATAAAGATCGAGCATCTTCAGGACGGACGGCTCTTTCTGGAACGCCTCGTGTGCTTCCTGGCTCAAGGATTCCGGATAGTAGAAGGTATTATAGGAACCGCCGCATGCTTTGGCGAATGAGGCTGCAATGACATTTGCCTGCAAGCCGATATCGTCACCGACACCACCGCGTGCTGCGATGAACAGTAAGTCATCAGCGTTGCTTTGGGCTATATACTGTGGAATCGACGCTACGGTACTACCACCTGTAACGGCGACAATTTTACCTTCACCTATATTAGCAATGAACTGTTTAGCCGCTTCCATACCGAGTAAACTTTTGGAAGTGGTGTCAGTGTCACAATTCCCGCTCACCACATGGACAGCCCGAATGCCTAACATCTCCGTCAGCTTCTTGCCCAATATCGTGCGTCCAGACCAATCATCCATCACCGATTCAAGCACTTGGTATACCCGATTTCCTTCCGCAGTGATTGAAGTCCCCTTTTTCTCAATAAGAATAAGGTTTTGCGCTTTTAGCAACTCCATCATCGTGCGTGTTTCCCGCTCCGATAGACCCGCCATCTGACCGATTGTCCGTCGCCCGATTGGACCTGCCATCTTGACAAACTTCAATATCCGGTATCTTTGTTGCATTAATTCCATCATTTCAGGCACAAGCTTACTTTGTGCTTCCATCACCGCGTCCAATGGTAGCCCTCCTTCAAACTTCTTGGACATTTTACGTCCCACCATATAATAAAACGTCCCACATAGGGCAAAAAAATATACTTTTCGTACATAGTATATGCTCTTTTTCTTAAAAGTTCAAACATAAAGAACTGTGCTTTATAATATTTCGACGATATCCGCGTAGCCGATCGAGCCGAATAACAGCACTTCCCCATCCTTTTCAATAACCGGAATCATTAGCATATATTTTTCATGACTGGCATCATCCGTTTCAATATCCACTGTTGTCCATGTCAACGGAAAGTCTTCCTGCACAAGCTTTAACATTAATTCCGCCTCGTCACAAAGATGACAGCCCGGTTTTGTATAGAATGTCACATGCATTTCCGAACACCTCTTCATTTTTCATCCATCTCCCTACAGTATAATGAAAAAACGGACGGATGCACAGTAGATTGCCCGCGCATGCCGTCCGTTTTGAAGTTTCATGTCCAGTTTGATTCACCAACCGCGGCCTGCTCCACCACCACCGCCGGAACCTCCGCCGCCAGTGAAGCCGCCTCCGCCTCCGAAACCGCCACCAAATCCACCGCCACTTCCTCCACCAAAGGAGCCTGGGAAGAAAATCGGACCGCTGCCCCTTCCGCGGTAACGACCGGAACCTCCCCCACCACCTCTTCCGCCGCCATTACGACCGATGCGAAACAGAATGTAGATGATGATGAGAACGATAATCGGAAACGGGATGCCAAAATTCGAATCACTATTTTGTTGATCCGGGACTGTTACCGGAGCGATTTCGCCGTCCCAGTTGTATTCTGCAGCAATTTCATTGTAAAACGCTTTATAGGCCTCCATGATGGCCCTATCAGGCTGTTCTTGCTCGAGGTAAGGGTATGCCAGTTGATCAATGATCCTGCCGATTTTTCCGTCCGGAAGCGCACCTTCCAAACCGTAACCTGTCGTCAGGAAGAATTCACGTCTGCCGCTTTCACCCTTTACAGTCGTGACAACTAACAAGGCACCGTTATTTTCCTCCTGCTTGCCTAATTGATATGCCCGCAACGCTTTCGTCGCAAAAGTATCGATTGCTTCATTACCGATAGTGGGTAACGTCAATACTGCCAATTCAGCCCCTGTCGCATCGTTTAACTGCTGACCGTAACGATTGAGTTCTTCTTTTTGTTCCGATGACAAGACATTTGCATGATCTTGTACATAGTAATCATATGGATCCCAAGGTGGGACGTCAGCTGCCCATACTGTGATCGGATGATAAGCGAAGCAGAGTAAACAGATTGTTGCTGCGATGCGGACAGCTTGGCGCCTCACTTCCCATCCTCTCCGAAGTCCACTTTCGGTGCCTCATTTGCAGCAGCATCGGCTTTGAAATATTCTTTTTCTTCAAATTCAAAAACGGTCGCCACGATCTTCCCCGGGAAACGCTTCACTTGCCGGTTGTACGTCGCGACTTCGTTATTATAATCTTGTCTCGCCACACCAATCCGGTTTTCCGTTCCTGACAGTTCATCCATTAGTTGGCGGAAATTTGCATCGGCTTTCAACTCGGGATAATTTTCAACGACAACAAGAAGCCTGCTCAACGCACCAGACAACGCCGCATCCGCATCCGCCTGCTCTTCCGGCCCCTGCGCTCCCGCCAACCTTGATCGGGCATCCGCAATATCGCCAAGCACTTCCTTCTCATGACCCGCAAACCCTTTCACCGTATTCACCAAATTGGGTATCAAATCAAGTCTGCGCTGCAGCTGATTCTCCACTTGTGCATACGCCTGATCCACATTCTCCTCCTGCGTCACAAACTTGTTATAGCTCGGGACAAACAGAATACCGAGAACGACCAAAAGTATGACAATCCCGGCAATCGGTCCAAGTACTTTTCGCATGACATCACGCTTCCTTTCATGTTCATCTATTTACCCTATTCATTCACGTCATAAAACTTTTTGGACACTTACTATATGCCGTACAAGCCCACGAGTAGTTTCACCATTTCGTTTGGGAAATAAATCGAGTAGGAGGCTAACCATTAGTTGATTAGCCGACCTCTCACACCACCGTACGTACCGTTCGGTATACGGCGGTTCAATCTTTTAAGTATCTTTGCTCATATAGTTGGGACATATCTTTTAGTCCCCACTTTATGAGTTTTTCTTTTGTTATTGCACGATGCAAGATTTTAGTACTCGAAGTGCGCCAGTATCCCTTTCGGGAATTTGCTTGTTTGATGGCATCCTCATGATCGATGCCATATTTACGAAGCATTGCGTATCTCGTACGGACTTTCTTCCACCTTTTCCAGACGATTTGCCTAAGTCGATGATTTAACCATTGCTGGGTTTCCAGAATGAAGGCCTTCATTCTGCTTATTCCGTAGTAGTTAATCCATCCCACCGTAATCTGATTAATCTCTTTAATGATGTCCGAAAATGTACCGGATCGTTTGCGGATCGTTGCTTTCCTCAGTTTGTTTTTGAATCGTTGTTTTGCCGACTTGCTTGGTCGGCATCCAACTTTCCCATGAGGTTTTGAATATTAAACCCAAGAAACGTTGCCGAAGTTGCTCCGCAGACTTTACTCTTTTCCTGATTGATAAAGAGTTTTAAATCTTTTTCGATGAATTGGGTGACGCTTTCCATCACTCGTTCCCCCGCACGTTTACTTTTGACATAAATGACGAAGTCATCTGCGTACCGAATAAATCGATGTTCCCTCTTTTCCAGTTCTCTGTCTAATTTATTCAAGTAGACATTCGCAAGAATGGGAGAAAGTGGTCCACCTTGCGGCGCCCCTTCTGTTGTTTCGATATAGATATCTTTATCAAGAATACCTGATCGGAGAAATTTCCAGACCAGTTTCAGAATAATCTTATCTGATATGAACTCCTCCAAGTACGCATGTACTCTCTGATGGTGTATCGTATCGAAATAACTCTTTAGGTCACAATCCACTACGACTCGGTATCCTTCTTGGTAGTACTGCTCTGCCAGCTTTATGGCTTGATGCGCATCCCTGCCTTTTCGGAAACCAAAACTGTTCTCCGAGAATTCCGGGTCAATGATTGGTTCAATGACCTGTAGGATAGCTTGTTGTACTACCCTATCCAGAACTGTCGGGATTCCCAAGTTTCTTTTGGACCCATCAGATTTTGGTATGGCAACTCGTTTGACTGGTTGAGGTTGGTAGGTACCGTCCTTCAACTTCCTTTTGAGTGGTTTGAAGTATTTTTCCATGTGCTCTTTTAGTTGATAAACGGTAATACCATCAATACCGGGAGCACCTTTGTTACTTCTTACTTTTCTGTATGCACTCCAAAGGTTGCCATCTGCAATAACTTTGTCGATTAAATTGATACCATCTTGTTCTTTCATATCCATGTCGACATCCCTGCGCACTCCTATGTACCTTTCGGTTTCCAACCTATCTCTCCATAGGTAGCCATCTATCGGTTTTTTACCACGATGTTTTCTGCGTTTCGGCGGTGATGTCTACACCTCCCTGTTTTCCAAGATTTAAGATTGTTCCACCCTTCATTTCCGTAAGGAAACTACTATGGTTTCTGCTGACTTCTCACGATAAATCTTATTTCAACCGAGTTTCCACTCGTCCGCGAGACCTCCCCGGGTAAGAGCTATAACCTTCCTCCCATGTAACTGCTGTATTTACTGTATGGAACTTGTGCAGTATTGGACTTCGTTATGTTTTGCAAACTCGTCCATTCCAATTCAGCCTTATATACAGTTTCTGTCCGTCAGTTCGGGATTTTGCCGCCGGCTTCCTTCAGATTCCACCTCACGGTGGACACCCTTGCCTTAAGCTAACAGTTCCTACTGCCAAGCCTGTAGTGGACTTTCACCACCAAGTTATAGCCCATGCCGGGCACACAAAAATATCTGCAAACTCATTATGAGCTTGCAGATAAGATCCACCTTTTTCGGGGGCGTTTCGGGTGGAGTGTCACCGGCCTGCGTATTAAAGTCAGTTGCGATTACCCCTGCAACTGGGCCCGTTCGTCTATTTTCCTAGTTAATCGTCTTTGTCATCTTTATCGTTATCATCTCGTTGTCTTGCACGGGCTTCTCCGCCTTTACGGCCCGCTTCTTCTAGACTTATTTTTCCATCATCATTATCGTCACTTTGTCTAGCTCGGGCTTCTCCACCTTTTTTCCCGATCTTCTGGTAAAATTCTTTATCGTGGTTTTCAGCCGTTGCTTCCCCGCCTTTTCGTCCGATTTCTTCGTAAAACTCTCTTCCATGATTCGCAGCGGTCGCTTCTCCACCTTTACGTCCTGCTTCTTCCACTGTCATACTACCCTCATTGTTTTGGTTGCGTTCGTCCTTGTTATTCTTAGCCATAAATAATTCCTCCTCCATATTTTTGTTAATTGTTGCCTATTCATGTACTTCCACTTCTTCGCATTCTTAAACATTAGCGGATTCATAAAATCAGACTTTATGTTTTTCTGGAAGTCTAAATGGTAATACTGCAAACAAGGACTTTACTTCAAAAGAAAGGGTGAATCGTTTGCTTGGAAAGCCATGGATCGCTACACAAAAATGGCAAGAAATTTTATTTTTACACTGGCCGATTCCGGCAGATATTCTGCGTAAGCATATCCCTTCGGAACTAGAGTTGGATTTATTTGATGGACATGCTTGGATCGGTTTTGTTTTTTTCAAAGCAAAAGGTACGCGTCCCCGATTTATGGCACCCATACCTGGTCTCACTTCCTATTTAGAATTAAATGTTAGAACCTACGTAACTTTTAATGGCAGATCAGGTGTATATTTTTTTAATTTGGACGCAAATAGTAAATTGGCTGTATTCCTTGCAAAGATCGGCAATTTCCTTCCCTATCGACTTGCAAGCATGTCCTTGGCGAATTCTAGTGGAAGGTATGTTTCCAAAAGTATTCAAAAACATAGGCATCAGGAGGCAGAATTACTCGACTTGTCTTATGAAGTAATCCCTGGAGTAATTTCACGGAATGATCTTGAATATTGGCTAACGGAACGGTATTGTTTGTGGACGAAACCTAAAGAGAAGCTATTGCGTGTGGATATCGAGCATTCACCGTGGAAGCTCCATTATGTTCGGGGTAAAATTCATCATAACTCAATGGCTCAATTTGTTAATGGTCATCTCCAACGCCTACAACCTTTCGCTCACTATTCTACGATGAAAAAAGTTCGTTTCTTTTTTCCTGTATCGAATTAATTCCCAACGGCTTAAAAATTGTTCAACAGACAAGTACGTTTGTTGATGGTAAGGGTCCTTTTTCCTGATCTTCGAAATCAGCTTGTCGTCCTTCATATGATCGAAACCATTTAAGCCATTTTCGATCGCGCCATCTGAATGAGTTTGCCCTCTTGGAATGGTTTGCGGCTTGACATGGTTGGCAACACTTAGAATATCGTTCAAAAGCGCTGATAAAATTTGGTTTTATTTTATGATCAGTTATAAAGAGTTAACGCAGATGACAGCAACATTTGAAATAGAAAAACCCGCCATTGAATGAACAATGACGGGTAAATTCCTCGTACGGTATGCCCTCGACGGGAGTCGAACCCATATTTCAAGCTTCGGAGGCTTGCGTGCTATCCATTGCACCACGAGGACTCTATAGAACCTGCTTTAGCAGACAAGATTCATTATACTAGTGTATTGCAATCTTTGCAACCCTAAAATAAAAGTCGTTATATTTGACCTTTGTTGACCATACTATGTATGATAAAGTTACAGTTAGAACGTGAAAGCGTTTTGACAGGCTGACTAAACTATCCACCTTGAAGGAGGAAATGAAATGAATCTAATACCTACAGTAATCGAACAAACAAGCCGTGGGGAGCGTGCCTACGACATCTATTCCCGTCTGTTGAAAGACCGGATCATCATGCTCGGAAGCGGGATCGATGACAATGTTGCGAACTCCATCGTAGCACAACTTCTGTTCTTGGAAGCGGAAGACCCTGAAAAAGATATCTCCATCTACGTCAACAGCCCAGGCGGAAGCATCACAGCCGGAATGGCGATTTACGACACTATGCAATTCATCAAGCCAGACATTCAAACAATCTGTATCGGAATGGCGGCTTCAATGGGTTCATTCCTTCTTGCAGCAGGAACAAAAGGAAAGCGTTACGCACTCCCGAACGCAGAAGTGATGATTCACCAACCACTTGGTGGTGCACAAGGTCAAGCAACAGAAATCGAAATCGCAGCCAAACGCATTCTCTTCTTGCGTGAAAAACTAAACGGTATCCTTTCTGAGCGTACTGGCCAACCGATTGAAGTCATCGCCAAAGACACAGACCGCGACAACTTCATGACAGCTGAACGTGCAAAAGAATATGGCCTCATTGACCATATCATCACACGTAGCGATATGAAAGAAAGTACAAAATAATAGTGCTAGAAGCCGACCTGATTGGGTCGGCTTTTTACATGGGAGGGGTTGATTTTAAGTGGTGTTTGGTGGTGGCTTTAAGCTTAAGTCGGGTGATTTTGAGCGCGTGGAGCATTGCTTTGGGCATATGCGCCACGCGGAGAGGACTTTGAACGTATGCGTGGCACTTTGAGCGCGTGGGGAGGGCTTTGATCACTTGGAGGATACTTTGAGCGCGCGGAGAGGGCTTTGATCACTTGGGGGACGCTTTGAGCGCGCGGGGATGGGCTTTGATCACTTGGAGGATACTTTGACCGCGCGGAGAGGGCTTTGATCACTTGGAGGATACTTTGACCGCGCGGAGAGGGCTTTGATCACTTGGGGGACGCTTTGAGCGCGCGGGGATGGGCTTTGATCACTTGGAGGATACTTTGACCGCGCGGAGAGGGCTTTGATCACTTGGGGGACGCTTTGAGCGCAAGCGAAGTACTATGAGCACGTAGTAGCTTCTTTGAGCGCTGGCGAAGCCCTTTGAGCGTGCAGGCCACTCCTTTAAGCAATAACAAAGTCTCCTTGAGCGCAACCTCTTCTTCATTCAAAAAACCATTCCATTCCCAACAAAAAAACCATCTCACATGTCGCTGGACAATTGGAGACGGTTTGTCTGATTAGTTTTCATTTTCGACCAGTGTTGCGAGCGAGTCAAGCGCTTGTTCTTCGTCCACGCCTTCTGCGATCAACGTCACGGTTGTGCCGCGGGCGATGGCAAGGCTCATGACGCCCATGATGCTTTTAGCATTCACTTGCCGTTGCTCTTTTTCCAAAAAGATATCGGATGTAAAGCGATTGGCTTCTTGCACGAATAATGCGGCTTGTCTAGCTTGCAAACCGGTCTTCATCTTTACTTCAACTGTTTTTTCCGCCATAGAGTTACCCTCTCCTGTCTTCTTATCGGATTCCGATTCCTCCACTACGGAGGTTTTCTGCGATTTCTTCAATTTTTCTGAGGCGATGATTGACACCTGATTTACTTACGGTAGCACCCGATACCAATTCGCCTAGTTCTTTTAACGTAATGTCTTGGTTTTCCACCCGGAGCCGAGCGATTTCTTGTAGTCTGTCCGGTAACTGGTCCAGTCCAATCGTTTTTTCAATGAATTTAATATTTTCCACTTGACGCTGTGCTGCACCGATCGTTTTATTCAAATTGGCTGTTTCACAATTGACGAGACGGTTTACACTGTTACGCATATCGCGTACAATCCGGACATCTTCAAATTTCATCAATGACACATGCGCCCCGACAATACTTAGGAAGTCCGAAATTTTTTCGGCTTCTTTCAAGTAAGTGATGTAGCCTTTCTTGCGCTCGATCGCTTTTGCATTCAAGTGGTATTTATTCATCAGTTCCACAAGCGCTTCACTATGTTCCTTGTAAATCGAAAATATTTCTAAGTGGTATGAGGACGTTTCCGGATTATTGACGGAACCGCCGGCTAAAAACGCTCCGCGCAAATAGGCACGCTGGCAACATTTTTTTCGGACCAACTCTTTGGAAATCTCATTTTTAAATTGAAAGGTGCCCGTCAAAATGAGTAAGTCTTCCAGAAGTGGTTTTGCCCCATCTCGTATCCGGCAAATATAGACGTTGTTTTTCTTCAATCTCATCTTTTTTCGGACGAGCAGCTCCACCTTGTAATTATATAATATTTTCAGATTGGAGTATAACCTTCTTGCAATTGCAGCGTTTTCAGTTTGCACATCCAGGCTCAATTGCTTATTTGAAAAAGACAGCACACCGTTCATTCTGATAAATGCAGCGACCTCTGCCTTTGTACAGCATTTTTCCACTTCCATTTGCGTCAACTCTTTTTTGACTTCAGAAGCAAAAGACATGATTCTTCCCCTTTCTCGGCGACGATCACGTCCGTTCCGTCGTTATCGCATTTTCCATATATTCCATTAACCACTTTGCCACTTTTTCGGAATCATGCAACATATTTTTCCCGATCCTCACCCCAATATCTTTGACGACGATATGGGGAACAAGTTGCTGTAATGTTTCAATATCATTTTCAACTTGCCAAGGGGGACCTTCCGATTCTCCGTTGCCCGATGTGACCGACAAATCGGTTCCATTCAACAAAATGGTGTCGATAAACGGCTCGCCCGCGTGGTCATACAACGCTTGCACATGTTCTGACGCCGTGTAGCGATACGTTTCGCCTGCTTGCGTCGCCAAGTTGTTAATATACACCTTTTTCGCCTCACATGCCAGTACGGCTTGACGTATGGCAGGGACAAGGATCGTCGGCAATATACTCGTATACAGACTCCCGGGCCCAAAAATGATTAGATCTGCGGCTTTGATTGTCTTGACCGTTTCCGGCAACGGGTCGACTTCCTGAGGGGAGATGAATACGCGACGTATTTTATGTCCGTAAACAGGGATTTTCGATTCGCCTGTTATGATTGAACCATCTTCCAGTTCCGCATGCAACGTAATCCGTTGATTTGCCGCTGGAAGAACTTTCCCTTTGATATTCAGCACCCGGCTCATCTGCTCGACCGCCCGGGCAAAATCTCCGGTGATATCCGTCATCGCTGCCAGAATCAAGTTCCCAAGCGAATGACCTTTCAAATCTTCAGCCGTTTGAAAACGGTATTGAAACATCTGTTCAATCAGCGGTTCGACATCTGAAAGCGCTGCCATCACCTTACGGACATCTCCTGGTGGTGGAATATCGTATTCACCAAGAAGCCTGCCCGAACTCCCTCCGTCATCCGCTACGGTCACGACTGCGGTCAAATCGATCGGGTATTGTTTCAACCCGCGCAGTATGGTAGACAATCCGGTCCCGCCACCGAAAACGACGATTTTCTTCAACTCCCCGGATCGTGACATAGCGTCAATCCTTTCTCTTCTCAATATCCCGATGGGTGATGAATGTCCGGTATTCCTCTTTGAACCGTCCCCCGAAAAATTCGGCAAGTGTAACAGAACGATGCTGGCCTCCCGTACACCCGAATGCAATGACCACTTGGGATTTTCCTTCGTTTTTATATTGCGGAATAAGAAATTTAAACAAGTCCGTCAATTTGTCAATGAGCATTTGTGTATCGTTCCACTTTAGTACATAATCATAGACTTCTTTCTCTAAGCCTGTCTTCGGTTTCAATTCTTGGATGTAGAAAGGATTTGGCAGGAAACGCACGTCAAAGACGACATCCGCGTCGATCGGCATTCCATGCTTAAAACCGAACGACATGAAATTCAGCGTAAAACTGATATCCTCTTGCGTAGAGAATTCCGCTATGATCTTTTCCCGTAAAGCTCTTGGCTTCAAATTGGATGTATTGATGATGGTACGGGCACGGCCCCTCATCTCGGATAACAGCAAGCGCTCCTTCTGGATCCCTTCAAGTGGCAAACCACCTTCAGCCAGCGGGTGCGAACGCCTCGTTTCTTTATAGCGTCTGACAAGTGTCTCATCTTCCGCATCGAGAAATAAAATCCGGGATGATACGCCTTCCATCCGCAACAAATTATCGAGCGCACCGATCAAGGAGTCGAATAAGTCCCCTCCCCGCGTATCCATAACGGCAGCAATCCGCCTCATACGATTTTCAGATTTCATCATCAAATCAAGAAATGTAACGAGTAATTCCGGAGGCAGATTATCGATACAATAGAAACCTAAGTCTTCAAAACTTTGCATCGCAACCGTCTTGCCGGCCCCGGACATCCCTGTAATAATGACAATTTCCACATCGCTATTCGGTGCCTCAACTTCCGTCATTCCCATCACCTTCCATTGAGTTCTGAATTGTTTCCTTCAACAGCTTGAACTCCCCGGTATAATGAAATGTCCCATATTGTACACCTTGCTGAGAAACCGCAAAAAGGAGATTCGTCCGGTCTCCTTCCGCCATCGGCAATGTCTCCAAACTTGCCACAGGATGCCATTCGAGCACCCCTTCGACTGTCGTTTCAAACGGTTCGCCGGAAAGGTCATGCGCGACAAACGTATAGAGCATCCATTCATTGATCACATGCTCGCCCGTCCCATCGGTAATCACCATCGTATAGACGCCCTTCAAATGCGGATCAATCGGAAATGCACCGGTTTCTTCGGTAAATTCCCGAACTGCCGTTTCATAAATCGACTCGCCAGGATCCATTTTTCCGCCTGGAGCCACATACCAACCGCGTCGGGGCTTTTTTAACAATAAAACCTGATCGTCTTTGACGACGAGTAAATTTACGATTCTTTGCATTTGGATACCCTCACCTTTTCGTATACCCTTATCTTTTAATATGCATAGTACTAGTATACATCGTAGCCACGTAAAACGACATAAAAAAAGCCTTAAAGTTCTGTCAAGGTTTGTATTCTTTGTAACCTTTTGCTTATCTACGATAAAAAGGACTGTCTCCCCGGAATTTCCGGGGAGGCAGCCTAAAAAAATTATTTTATCAAAAGGGGGGTCAATTGATAGCTTTAGCATACCTTAACGATGTTGCAAACGCGTTACATTCACATTAAAGATATATTAAATCCTTCAAGCTTCAGGTACCAATGACTCCATTAATTCCTCGACATATTTCTGTACGGCTTGTGCAGCAATACTGCCGTCGCCAGTAGCTGTTACGACTTGGCGCAATAATTTTTCACGAACATCTCCTGCCGCAAAAATTCCCGGCACGGAAGTTTCCATAATTTCATTCGTTTCGATATAGCCATTTTCATTGAGGATACCCAATGTTTTAAACGGTGCTGTCAATGGATTCATACCGATATAGACGAACATGCCATCCGCTTCAAATTCTCTTTCAGAACCATCCACTGTCGATACAAGCGTAACAGAACCGACTTTCCCATTATGCTCATTCACTTTTTTCACAGTCGAATTCCAGATGAAGTCGATTTTGTCATTGGCAAACGCACGATCTTGCAAAATCTTTTGGGCGCGCAATTCATCACGTCTGTGGACGATGGTCACTTTATCCGCGAAGCGTGTTAAATAA
Organism: Sporosarcina sp. ACRSM; assembly: GCF_022346545.1. Lineage (GTDB taxonomy): Bacteria > Bacillota > Bacilli > Bacillales_A > Planococcaceae > Sporosarcina. The sequence continues at coordinate 252,420 of NZ_JAKRNU010000007.1, forward strand.
GCTCCTTCTTCAACTGCCGAGTCGCCTCCGCCTACTACGACGAGCTCTTTCTTGCGGAAGAACGCACCGTCACAGACTGCACAATAACTTACACCGCGGCCAGTCAACTCATCTTCTCCCGGGATGCCCATCTTTTTATATTCTGCGCCTGTTGCGATAATAATCGCACGTGCTTTATATTCTTTCGATCCGACGACAATCGTTTTATAACTTTTTCCATCAATTACTTCCGTTACATCGCCGTAAGCATATTCTGCACCGAATTTTTTAGCATGATCAAACATTTTCGTTGAAAGTTCAGGACCTAAGATCGTTTCAAATCCCGGATAATTCTCGATATCTTCCGTATTCGCCATCTGACCACCCGGTACACCGCGTTCCAACATTAATGTCGACAAATTTGCGCGGGATGTATAAACTGCAGCCGTCATGCCCGCAGGACCTGCACCAATAATAATGACATCATAGATTTTCTCGGTTGTCATATAAATTTTCCTCCTTGACTAACAATCCTTTTCGTCCCGACACCATTCCAAGTTTGTGACATCCGCCGGAAACCGGATTGAATCAGCTCTACTAAAAGGGTATAAGAATGATGAAAACCGTTCAACTTATTTGCTTATGCATCCGATGTATCACTTTTCAAAATGTGGAAGAAACTCGAACAACTCACCGACATATTTTGTGAGCGTCGGTACTGAAATCCCGAATTCCTGGGCAATGCCCGTTTTTGTCACATTTGAATACCGTGAAGACTGGAACATATAGACAGCAGCGGCAGCAATCGCGACAGGGTTCCGGAATGGATAAGAACGGCTGAGCGCATTTTCGCAAATTGTGAACCACATTTGGAAAAGATGGGTCGCTTGTTTATCCAACGGGCGATGCTTGCCATATAATAACTCAGTCGTTTCAAGCGCACGCACAAAGGATTGGTCGAAAGTGGTTTGCGGCATGAATTCATAGTCCAAGCTATTTGCTAAAAATAACTGTTCCAATGGACTTAGCTTTTCCACTTCGATATAGGAAGGATGTGAAATAATCTCCTGCTTATGCCCCGATTTTCCAAGGAGATAAAAACCGAACATCCTTTCACTCCGATAGTCGTTTTGAATTTTCCCCATGATAAATTCCCTGTTTTGTTCCAATGAATCCGCATCGATATCATTTTGCACACCAAGCCATGGCTCATACCCGGCTTTGGTCGGATCCAAAGCAACTAAATGCGCATACGCTTCCCGGGCCACCTCTTCGTGTCCGGAAAAATAAGCCGAATGAGAAAGCCAGAAATAATAACCGGTATCTCCGGTAAAGCCGCGTTTCATAAGACTTCTAAGCCAGTTGTACGCCTCTTTATGCTTACCGACAAGGGCGAATGTAGCGCCCAGTTTAAAACGATGCTCATATTGATAAGGCTTGATCTTCAACAGGAATTCCAATAGATCGGCCAGCTCTTCTTCCCTTTTTTCGTAATAATAAAAAACAGCTAAATTGCACAGAGCATGGATATTCCCTTTGTCACGCTCCAGCACTTCATAAAGCAACTCGCTAGCACGTTTAGTCTTCCCGATATAGAAATACGCCAATGCCAAATTATTGTACGCCGCCCACAATTCGGGATTTTCTGCAATAATCGACTCGAAAATCTCTACCGCGCCATCAAAATCCCCCGACTCCATGAGACGTCTTGCTTTCTCCTGTAAGTAGAAGACTTCTCCTTCAGACATTTCATCGCTAGCATTAGCCAATTCTTCCTGCTCCACAAAATCAATGATTTCCATCGCCTCATCCGCCAAAGAACCATGAGGATCAAGGTGTATGTACTGTTCCGCATACTTCTTGGCCTCCTGCAACATGCTGAGATGGGCATGCACTTCCGCCAAATAATAAATAGTATCCGCTTCGTCCGGATCGAGTACATGAGCTTTGCTTAACAGATCAAGCGCCTCGTCGAACTCCCCTTCCTCCATGAGCGCTACACCATATTGCATGATGATTTTCGGGTTTTCAGGGCTCAGCTCTGCTGCTCTTTTCAAGTACTTATCGGCATCTTCAAAACGATCACGCTGCATCGCTTGCATCGCTTTATGAAAATAAAATTCACCATCTGGTATAAACGAAATGATTTTTTTATCACGTAATTTATGTTTTTTGTCCAATCATATTCCCCCGAAAAAAGAAGAAGGAACGTACGATACGCCCCTTCTCGTATTGTTGCCTATTATAGCATAAGTTACACGATTGCTATCCGTTTTCTCGCATTCCCTTTTGACGCTCTTTCATCTGTTGCGCCGTAAAAATGATTTTTACGGGGTTTCCGCCTGCGAAAACCCCCGGCGGAATATCGCAATTCACAAGTGAAGCCGCGGAAATAATCGCACCGTCACCGATCTGCACACCCGGTAGAATGGTCGTATTGGCACCAATCAATACATTTTTTCCGATCTCCACATCGCCGACCCGGTACTCATCAATCAAGTACTCATGAGCCAATATCGTCGTGTTGAATCCGATAATGGAGTTGTCCCCGACCTTTATCCGTTCCGGATACATCGTATCAGGCATCACCATCAAGGCAAAGGATGTCTTCTCACCGACTTTCATTTTCAAAAAGGTACGGTATAAGAAATTCTTCATCGGCAGAAAGGGTGTATACCTTGCTAATTGAATGACTGCAAAGTTTTTCACCACTTTGAAGAACGGTACGGTCTGATACATATGCCATAGCGAGTTCGCTCCACCCTTCGCCGGATAGCGCTCCGTACGTCTCATTTTTCTTCTCCCCGGATCAATTCCAGCAGGTCGGAAATATGGTGCAACATATAATCAGGTCCGAATGTTTGCAAATGGTGCTCCCCTTTTGCAGACCAAGCAACGCCGGCCGTCCGGACACCCGCATTTTGGCCTCCTTCGATATCATGGAAGTTGTCCCCGACCATCAAAGCTTCCTCTCTGTCCGCTTCTAGCTTTTCGAGCGCAAGCAAGATCGGTTCCGGATCAGGCTTCGTACGCTTGACATCATCAAATCCGATGATGACATCGAAGACACCTTCCACATCCAGAAGCGCCAATCCTTTCTCAATCATGTCGTTCCGCTTTGTGGACACAATCGCCATTTTCATTCCTGCCGCCTTCAACAAACGCATCGTTTCAGACACACCATCGAATTCCTTCGCCAGCTCATCGTGCATGGACGTATTCCATGCACGATATTCGGCGATCAGTTCCTCCGTCTTTTCAGGGTCAATGGATCCGAATGTTTCATGCAAAGTCGGTCCAAGAAACGGTAACAGATCCTTCCGCTCATATTTTCCCGGATAGTGATTACCAAGAACTGTTTGGAAAGTCTGGATGATCAATTCGTTCGTATCGAGCAATGTGCCATCAAAATCAAAAAGCAATGTTGTAATCGGTTTAGGCATTCGTTATCGGAACCTCCTTTCCTTTCTGTTGCTCACTCCGTTTCCAAATGTAGGCGACGACGATGGTCAAGACAAATGCTGTGATGATGCGAATGAGCAATAAAGGCAAGACCGGAATGCCGAGCGGGATGAAAATAAGCGTGTCTTCAATGACCGCATGACAGGCCACGAGGAAGATAAAGACAAGCGTTGCATCCTTTTTACTCACACCGTCCTCTTGAACAGCTTGGATCATAATACCCGCTCCATATGCAAGCCCGATCGTTAAGCCGGCAACCAATGTCAACGAAGCGTTCGGCTGTATACCGATCACTTTTGTTAAAGGGGCGAGCTTCTCCGAAAACTTCTGCAAGTAATGGCGATCTTTTAAAAATTGAACGACAATCATCAGGGGTATGACGATGATTGCGAGCTGCAGCACCCCAAACGATGCCTTTTGCACCCCTAACAAAGCGATTTCCAGCCAGCCGTCCGGAATGATTTCAGTTTTAGGCGCCATTCCATACCGCGCAATTTCCCCGCCGCCAGACCAGACTAGGTTAATGATGATGCCTGATAGTGCTGCAAGTCCGAGCCGTACAACGAGCACAACCCATAGCTTGACCCCCACTTTCAGCGCAACCCCTGTTTCAATGAACAAGTTATGTGAGAATGACAGCATCACCGCGATGATAAATACTTCTTTCACCGTTAAGTCGAGCGATAATATGCCCGCAATCCCAGCAAATAAATTGAGCCCATTTCCAAGAACTAAAGGAATGGCCGCTTCGCCGCTCAATCCGAAGATCCCCATGAAAGGGGCGATCAGTTCAATGATCCAAGGTAAGACAGGCGTATGCTGTAAAATGACGACAAGAATCGTAATCGGGAAAATGACTTTCCCCAGTGTCCATGTTGTTTTCAATCCTGCCTTTAATCCATTTTGTAACGTTCCCAATCTTTTACTACTCCTTTTTATTTATCTTGATAAGTGACATCTATCTTCTGGACATAGCGCCTTACAATAAAAATGGCAAGTGCCACGACAATTGCGACGACGGAGACAAGTTGCGCCGCCCTTAATTCTCCGATGACATATAAGCTATCGGTGCGCATCCCTTCGATGAAGAAACGACCTGCCGAATACCAGGCGAGATAAAACAAAAACATCTCACCGCGTTTTAACGGCACTTTTCGAAATAAAAGAATAATGATCAAGCCAACGATATTCCAAGTTGACTCATACAGGAATGTCGGATGATACGTCACACCTTCAATCGTCATCTGCTGCATAATCCAATCCGGAATAATGGTCGTTTCCAAAAACTTTTCTGAAACAGGTCCACCGTGCGCTTCCTGATTCATGAAGTTGCCCCAACGTCCAATAATTTGCCCGATCAGCAAACCTGCCGCGGCAATATCAACCGTTTTCCAAAAGGAGATGCCTTTTCGTTTCGTATAGACATAAGTGGTGATGAAGGCTCCGATTAGCGCCCCGTGAATGGCGATTCCGCCTTCCCAAATCCGAATGATCTGTTCCGGGTGATCTTTATAAAAATCCCATGAAAAGATGACATAATAGATCCGCGCACTAATAATGGAAATCGGCACAGCCCAGATCAGCAAATCCGTCAAAAAGTCCTGATGCATCCCACGTTTCACCATCTCTTTTTGCACGACGATGAACGCCAGTACGATACCAAGAGCAATCAGAATGCCATACCACCGAACTTCGAATGGTCCGAGCTCAAATGCGATCGGGTTCATAGCTAGCAATGCAAACATAAATTAACCGTTCCTTTCCATATTAGGGACTTGTGCATTTTGGTCAATCGCTGCATCTAATTTTTTTGTAAATTCTTCCGCAGCGTTAACACCTAGTCGTTTCATACGATAATCCATAGCAGCCACTTCAATAATGACAGACAAGTTACGTCCTGGTCGAACCGGCACAGTGAGCTTCGTCAATTCGGAATCCATGATTTTGATTTTTTCATCATCGATACCAAGTCGATCGTACACTTTGTTTTCATCCCATACTTCCAAATCGACGACGATTAAAATCCGCTTATCACTTTTCACTGCGCTGGCCCCAAACAACGTCATCATATCTACAATGCCGACCCCACGGATTTCCAGCATATGTTCAAGTAATTTCGGTGCATTGCCGATGAGAACATTTTTGGCCACTTGGCGAATTTCCACGAGATCATCCGCCACAAGACGATGACCCCTCTTCACCAATTCAAGCGCAATCTCGCTTTTTCCAACACCACTTTTGCCTGTTATTAAGATGCCGATGCCGTACACATCGACGAGTACCCCGTGCATGGCAGTCATCGGCGCCAACCTGCCGCTCAAATAATTGGTCAGCATACCAGAAAATCGTGTCGTCGGGACATCCGTTCTCAAGACAGGAATGCCCGTCTTATCGGCTGCTGCTTTCAATTCTACCGGCACATCCATCTCATGTGCCACGATGATGGCAGGCGTGCTCGGTGAACAAAGCCGCTCCATTCGATCTTGTCGCTCCTGTTCAGTCAATCCTGCGAAAAACGATAATTCCGTTTTGCCTAAAAGCTGCACACGATCCTTTAAATAAAAATTGAAATACCCAGCCATCTCCAGACCGGGTCTCGAAATGTCGCTCGTATGTATTTGCCGTTCAATCCCCTTATTACCAGCTGCCAGCTCAAGGAAAAATTTCTCCTGAACATCCCGCACCGTTACAAAAGACATCTGATCGCCCCCCTCTTTCAATCATTCATACACCTATGCCCCATTTTACCACGTCATTTTTCAAATGAAATGATTTAGTATTTGAAATGTCCATTTTCCTCCCCCTTTCTCCTATATAAAAGGCAGGAGGGGAAATAAATGACGAAAATAATGATTGATGCAGGACACGGACCAGAAACAGCTGGCAAACGTTCACCAGACGGAGCTTTACGGGAATTCAACTTTAACCGCGCCGTCGCGGAACTCGTCAAAAAAGAGTTAGCGGCAGAAGGCATTGTGGTCAGTTACGCACATGATGACCAGAAAGACGTTCCACTATCCGAACGGACGCAAAAAGCGAACAAATTGAACGTCGACGCCTTCGTCTCCATTCACGCGAACGCTTATGGGAGTGGGTGGAATAGCGCAAACGGCATCGAAACGTACATCTATCCAACAGCAAGCAAAGGGTCACAACTGTTAGCCGAACTTGCCCAACGTTCCCTCATTACTGCATGCAATCGTGTGGACCGCGGCGTCAAAAAAGGAAACTTCGCAGTGCTGCGCGACACAAAGATGCCCGCCATCTTGATCGAATGCGGCTTCATGACCAACCGGGAAGAAGCGGTATTATTATTGCAACAGACATACCGGAAACAATGCGCCAAAGCCATCACCTTCGCCATTTTGGCTTGGGTGTACCGGGGGAAGAAATAGTTGGATGAGGAAGATAGTTTGGGTGAAGGAAGAGAGGAGTTTGAGCGTGAGAGGCTTTGCTTTGATCACTTGGAGCGCACTTTGAGCGCGCGGGGATGACTTTGATCACTTGGAACTCGCTTTGAGCGCGCGCAAATGTCTTTGATCACTTGGAACTCGCCTTGAGCGCGTGTGAATGACTTTGATCACTTGAAGATCGCTTTGAGCGCGCGGGAAGGACTTTGATCACTTGGAGCTTGCTTTGAGCGCGGGCGAATGACTTTGATCACTTGAAACTCGCTTTGAGCGCGCGCAAATGTCTTTGATCACTTGGAACTCGCTTTGAGCGCGTGTGAATGACTTTGATCACTTGGAACTCGCTTTGAGCGCGCGCAAATGTCTTTGATCACTTGAAACTCGCTTTGAGCGCGGGCGAATGACTTTGATCACTTGAAACTCGCTTTGAGCGCGCGCAAATGTCTTTGATCACTTGAAACTCGCTTTGAGCGCGCGCAAATGTCTTTGATCACTTGAAACTCGCTTTGAGCGCGCGCAAATGTC
>NZ_JAKRNU010000008.1 GCF_022346545.1 Sporosarcina sp. ACRSM
CCTTCCCCATCGATAATTGGATCTTGCCATTTTCAAAGACCTTGAAGCCGTTGTTCGCCCATTTCGTATTGAAATGATTTTTTCGTTTGTACGGGTATTTATTTGGATGTCCGGCTTTTCTCGCTTTTCTTGCTGCATCACGTGCAAACAAATACTTATGACACACGGCTTGAACAGATTGGGAATGAATCGGAAAAGTCTCTTTTGTCCCTTTTTGCAATTCGCTTTTGGTGATCCATTTTCCCGTTTTCAAATGAGTTTCTTTCGCAAGCTCCAAGCACCGATTCCAAACCTCACCTGAAATCCGGTTACACTCGAATAATCGGTCAATGGTTTCCCTGCTTGCCCGGAATGATGTTTTCATACAGCGAATCATTGCTCACCCTCCAATCAGATGGTAGCATACTTTCTTATACCACAAATCCTGCATTTCAAAACATACGTTTGCTTCGTGATAAAAAACGAAGGGCAAGCATTCATCTCCCACCTACGCTTCGCGTTGAGGTGGGAGATGAATGCCCTAAGTTGTTAAACGTGATCACGACCTACAATCTTGTGTATAATGCTGCCATATTGGTAGTGGAAGGCATCGGTTACGCAGTCACTCTTGATAAGTTAGTAAATACATCCAGTGATAGTAGCCTTTGTTTTAGACCATTAGAACCGAGACTTGAATCCGGATTAAATATTGTTTGGAAGAAGCATCAGGTTTTTTCCAATGCCGCCAATCTGTTTTTCGAGGAAATTAAGGAAAGGTTTTCTGATAAAGACGCTAAATAAATCTTCATAAACTAAATATGTATTTACGAATATTCAAAAAGACTACCGGAAAAATAGGAAACTTATTCCAGCAGTCTTTCTTTTTGTCAATCATCATTTTTCAGTACAGTTACTATTAAAGCACCAACCGATAAGGCGACTCGATATAGCCGACCAACATCGTCAAGAACTCGGCAGCTGTCGCACCATCCACGATTTGGTGGTCAAAGGTGATGCTGAGCGGGATTTTCTTCACTGATTTCACTGCACCGTCTTCGGCTAATGCCAATTCATCCTGCAATGCACCTATACCTAAAATGCCCGTTTCCGGTGCGTTCAAAATAGGTGTGAAGTATTCGATTCCGCTGGCTCCCAGGTTGGTGATCGTGAACGTCGAGCCAGACAGCAGGTTGCCATCCGCCGCCCCGCTTCTCGCTTTTTCCGTGATGTCCTTCATTTCTTTTGCGAGACTACCGATTGTTTTTTGATGGGCATCCTTAATGACAGGGACCAACAAGCCATCTTCCAGGGAAGTCGCAATTCCTAGATGAACTTCATCGAACTCTGTCAATTGACCATCATGATAAAGGGAATTCATTTTCTTCAATTCTTGGAGTGCGAGGACTGTCGCCCGTGCTATAAGTACCGTCAGCGTTAGTTTAACATCCAATTCGCCCGATTCGATTTCTTTTCGCAACACCTTTTGGAAGTCAATTAATGGATCCGCATTCACTTTCCGATGTAGTGTCAATTGCGCTGTTTGTGCCAAGCTGCCACGCATATTCCGCGCAATCGCTTTTCTCATCGGAGACAGCCCTTCACCAACCGCACTTAAATCGACTGAAACAGCTTGAGTTGTACGTTCAGCTGTAGCTTCAACTTCAACATCCACACCATTTACCAACACGCGCTCGATGTCGCGTTTCGTGATGCGATTATTGCCGCCGGTCCCTTTGATGTGAGCGATGTCCAAGTTTTCTTTTTCAGCCATTCGTCTAGCTAAAGGTGTGATGAAAATCCGTGTCTTTGTACTGGCCTGTTTTACAGGTCTTGCTACTGTAGCTACACTTACACGCTCGGAAGTTTTCGATTTTTCAGCGTGAGGCTGCTCAACTTTCTTTGTTTCCGTGGAAGCTGTTTTCCCTTCCGCTCCGATCACTCCGATGACAGCCCCCACCTCCAACTCATCTTCCACTTCGCCATGTTTTTTCAATAACACACCTGATATCGGCGCTTCGATATCCTGGTTCAATTTCTCTGAACTGATCGTTAAAATCGGCTCACCTTTTTCAACGGGATCTCCGACTTCTTTGTACCATTCCGTGATGGTCCCTTCCGTCATCGTCATCCCTAATTTAGGCATTACAATCGTTTCGTTCATCCGTTCGTTCACCTCCTAGATAGTTGAGACCTTTCTTAAATCGGCAATTAATTCCTCGGCCACTTTCAACACTTTGTCTGCATCCGGAATGTATGCTTTCTCTAGGTTCGCAGCGAATGGAACCGGTGTATTCGGCGCACAAACCGTTTTAATCGGTCCATCGAGGTAATCGAATGCTTTATCTGCAACGACTGATGCAATATCCGTCGCCGTATTGTTATGCGGATTGGATTCGTCAATGACGATGAGTCTTCCCGTCTTCTCTACAGAGTTCAAAACCGTTTCCTGATCCCACGGAGCGATTGTCCGTAAATCGATCACTTCTACGGAGATGTCTCCTTTTGCCAAACGATTTGCAACTTCTTGCGCGACTTGAACCATTTTACCGATGGCGACAATCGTCAGCTCCGTACCTTCCCTGACCACATTCGCTTTGCCGATTTCAATTGTGTAATACTCTTCAGGTACATCGCCTTTCATCCCATATAGCATCTTATCTTCCGAGAAGACGACGACATTATCTTCTTCAATCGCCGCGAGCATCAGCCCTTTAGCATCATATGGATTGGAAGGAACGACCACTTTCACACCGGGAATGGCCCCGAACATGCCATACAATGTCTGGGAGTGCTGTGCCGCTGCACCCGCGCCGGCACCATGTACTGTCCGCACAGTCAACGGAATTTTTGCTTTGCCGCCGAACATATAGCGCATCTTTGCACCTTGGTTTAAGATCGGGTCCAACGCAAATCCGACAAAGTCATTGAACATCAATTCGGCAATGGGACGTAGCCCCGTGGCAGCCGCACCGACCGCAGCACCGAAATATCCATGTTCTGCAATCGGTGTATCAATGACGCGTTCACGTCCGAACTCCGTCACCATTCCTTTTGACAAACCGAACACACCACCAAACGCGTCGTCGTAACGTCCATCGTCATGGACCAGATGATCGACTTCTGCTCCTCCGGCAACATCAGTTCCAATTAAAATGACCGTCTCATCTTTTCTCATCGATTGAACCATTGCTTCGGTAATTGCAGACATAAACGTCAGTTTTCTTTCTGTCATTTGTGATTCCTCCTTTTCTTAAGCAAAGATATCCGTATAAAGTGCAGATTCATCCGGCAACGGGCTCGCTTCCGCAAAAGCGGTTGCCTCGACAATCGTTTTTTCCGCCGCCGTTTCAATCGCATCGGCTTCTTCCGCAGTCATCCATCCGTTGGCTATCGCTTTTTCACGGAACTCGGGAATCGGATCACGGTCTTTATTCGGGTCTTGATCCGTTTTGTATTTTTGCTCATCGCCTTCAAAATGACCATATTGGCGGTACGTATCACATTCGATTAACGTAGGTCCCTTACCTGACTTTGCTCTTGCAATCGCTTCTTTTGTTGCATCATAAACTGCCTCAACGTCCATGCCATCCACACGGACACCTGGCATATTATAAGCTGAAGCCCTTTCCGCAACCGTTTCGGAAGCACTCGCATATCTGAATGGAGTTCCTTCCCCAAATTGATTGTTCTCACAAACGAAGATGACCGGTAAATTCAAAATGGACGCAAGGTTCAAACCTTCATGGAATACGCCTTCGTTTGATGCACCGTCCCCAAAAAAGCAGACTGCGACATTGTCCCGGCCCAACGTCTTAACCGTTAAGGCTGCACCCGCAGCAAGTCCAAAACCGCCACCAACAATCCCGTTTGCACCAAGCATTCCCTTTCCAATATCTGCAACGTGCATAGAACCGCCTTTTCCACCGCCGAGACCATCCTTTTTCCCCATGATTTCTGCCATCATCCCATTGATATCACAGCCTTTTGCAATCGCATGACCATGGCCACGGTGGGTGCTCGTTATATAATCCTCATCATCTAATAAAGCCATGACACCAGTCGCAACCGCTTCTTCTCCGGCATACAAATGGACGAATCCTGGAATCAATCCTTTTCCGAACGTGCGGTGTACTTCATCTTCAAAAAAACGGATCTCATTCATCTTTTGATAAATCCAAAGCGCTTCTTTCCTATCCATATACAATTCCTCCTTTTGTAATGCTTACATATGGATTGCTTGCCGGGATAGCGCATTCGCACTTTCCCCGATTGCTTCGGAGACAGATGGATGGGCTCGTACAAAGCTCGCCAATTCATTCATCGTCCCTTCCGCATGTTTGACAGCTAATAGCTCGCCAATCAATTCGGTAGCACCGGCTCCGACGATGACAGCCCCCAAAATTTCTCCGTAATTTGTGTCAGCAATGATTTTTACAAAGCCTTCCGTCTCCCCCATCGCGATTGCCTTGCCATTGCCTGCGAGCAGGGATGTGGTCACGGCTACGTCATAACCGGCTTTCTTAGCCTGATCCTCACTAAGTCCGAAGGTAGCAATTTCAGGGGACGTATAGACACAGCGTGCGATTGCTGTTTGATCGAGAGGATCCGGCATTTCCCCATTCATGGCATGTACCGCTACGAGACCTTCTGCACTGGCCGCGTGAGCTAATTGATAACCCCCGACCAAGTCCCCAACGGCGTAAATATGCTTCTGGCTCGTTTCATACCTGTCATTTACCGCAACGAATTTATTGGCATCATCCATTTCCAATTGCAGGTCATTCGCCACTTCAATATTCGGTTTTCTGCCGGTAGCTATCAACAACTTGTTATATGCAATTTCCCGGTTCGCTAGAACTACTTGGCTTTTTTTCACTTCCTGGATTTCAGCTTTTGTAATCGTTTCAATGTTTTTCTTTCTCAACTGATCATGGATGATTTTTCGTGCATCCGGATCTTCCGTCAATAAAATATCATCCGCCACTTCGATGATGGTCACCTTTGTACCAAGCGGTGCCATCGCAAAAGCCAATTCAACTGCTATGACGCCTCCACCGATAATAACGAGGGATTCCGGTAATTCCTTCAAGTTGAAAAACGAATCCGTCGTCATGTAGTCAACTTCTTCCAACCCTTTGATAGGAGGAACAAACGGTCTGCTACCGGTAGCCAATAAAATATCCCGACCTTTGATTTTTTCTCCGGCAATCGTAACAACCCGTTCCTTATCTAGGGATGCTGTTCCTTGAAATAGCGTGATGCTGTTTTTCTTTAGTAAATAATCGACGCCACCCGTTAACGTTTGGATGACTTGATCTTTCCGTCGCATCAGCTTCGGAAAATCGATGAACAATCCACCAGTATGGATACCCCAATCATTCGCTTTTTTTATGTTCTCTACCATCTCACCATGTTTCAAAAGCGTTTTTGACGGAATGCAACCGACATTCAAGCAAGTCCCACCGATTTTTTCCCTTTCCACAATTGCGACCGTGTTGCCTAATTGTGCAGCCCTTATTGCGGCAACATATCCGCCAGGTCCCGCACCGATTACAATCAAATCAAAATTCTGCATGCGACTTCATCACCTCACTTTCATAAATGAAGATACACCTTTACAATATTGCAAAAAGTATGCCGAATATGTTTGGCAGATTGAATAATCACATAAATCAACGCATCAACAGGGTTCACCTATCTGTACTATTTTTTAAAATACCGTCCATGATTGTTTCAATGAGACGAAAAGTGTCTCATTGTCTCACAGTTTTATCTGGATGAAGATAAAAACCCCCTGATGAATATCCTTCATTCATCAGGGGTTAACGGTGCTTCTATCATCCAATCCAATGATCGTCTGTTATATGATACTGCTTGATTTTTCGATACATCGTCGCACGGGAAATGCCTAGCATTTTTGCGGCGTTCGTGACATTCCCTTTTTCTCTTCTCATCGCTTCGATGAACCGCTCTTTTTCTGTACATGAAGCGCTTTCAATTTCCTCCAACAGTTCCACGGGTAGGTCCATAGGATGCAATATGTTGCCATTCATATTAAATAGCGCTTGTTGAATTACATTTTTCAGCTCCCTTATATTTCCGGGCCAACTATATTGCGATAAATATTGCATGGTATCAGCGTGGATCAGAACGTCCCGCTTTCCAAATTGACCGCACATTTCTCGGATAAAAAAGTTGACCATCTCCGGGATATCAAAGGCCCTTTCACGCAAAGCCGGAATTTTCAATTGGATGACGCGCAGCCGATACAATAAATCTTCACGGAATTCCCCTTTTGCGACCGCCTCTGTTAAATCCTTATGTGTCGCTGCAATGACGCGTACATCTATCGGGATTGTTTTTACTCCGCCTATTCTTGTGACGACCCGCTCTTCCAATATACGCAGGAGATGAACCTGTGAATCCAGCGGCATATCCCCGATTTCATCAAGAAAAATCGTGCCTCCATTCGCCAATTCAAATTTCCCAGGGCTTCCTTTTGATTTGGCACCTGTGAAAGCGCCAGGTTCATAACCGGATAATTCACTTTCAAGCAATCCTTGTGGAATAGCAGCGCAATTGATCGCTACAAAAGGCTTTTCCCTTCGGTCGCTAGCCTGATGAATTGCCTGTGCAAACATTTCCTTTCCAGTCCCGGTTTCACCGGAAAGAAAGAGAGTCGATTCAATCATCGATGCCTTCTTAGCTTTTTTCACAACATCCATAAATACCGGAGAAGATCCGATGAGATGATCAAACGAATAGCGTGTTGTTTGTCGGTTCACTGATCGTCTAGGTATCTGGGCTTCCATTTTCGTTTGGATGTGCATGAAGCTTTCTTTTAAAAATATGACCGCGCCTAAGTGCTTTTCTTGGAAAGTGACCGGGTAGATGGAGCATACGAATTTTCTTTTTCTTTTATCATCACATACTTCTTCCTTCATGATTTTCTTCCCGGATTGCAATACACGATCGACGAGTGCTTCGAGCCCTGTCAGATTGGGAATGGTTTGTATACCTTGTAGACTATGATGAGACCTGGCTGCCTCGTTTTTTTCCACAATCACTTTTCCGCTATCGACTACAAATACGGCATCTTCTACGCCCTCCATCGCGGCAGTTAGAAATAAGTTATTGCGCAATACATGGTCAAATAGGGGACGGACAATGGAATGAGCTAAATTTTTCGCTTCCGCAATGACAAGTTCGACTTTGTGCTCGTTTACCCGATCAGTTGAACCTGCAATATTGACAACCCCTAACAGTTCATTTGTAAATGGGGCTAAAATCGGAGTGGCCGCGCAATACCATTCATGATTTTTTTCACAGAAATGTTCGGAAAACAGTACTTGGGCCGATTTTTTCGTCTTCAGCGAGACCCCGACAGCATTGGTGCCTGCGGATTTCTCGCTCCACGTACCACCGTCAAAAATATTTAAAGCTTCCGCCTTTTTCAAGGTCTTCTTTTCACCAGAGGAATGTAAAATCGTACCGTTATTATCCGTAATGGACAGCATCGTTTTCGAATCGTTCAAAAGGTCGGCTAAACTTGCTATTTGGGGTGACGCGAACGACAATAATTGTTCGTTTCGTTCAATTCGTTCGGTCAGATCATGCTGGGTAATAATTTCGTTTATTCGATTTTGAAAAGGATTGACACCTAGATTTTTGGAACTCATCCAGGAGTCGAGTATTTCTTCGCGTATGTTCCCCTCAGGATATTGTCCCATTTCCTGATATCGCTTCCAGACAGATTTAGTAGACAGATAAAATTCTCGAGATTCGACAATCGCTTTTCTTAATAGCTGGTTCATCCTGTCGCCTCCAACCATCACTATACTCTTCCTTCAATCGGAATATTGAAAATAGTATATCATATACCACCCTTACCTTCTTCATTTTTGCTAAACTGTCAAAAAACACTTTCAATTATACACTTCGCTTCTCTCTATTCATTTCAATCTTTACCTGAAATGCCCCCCAATCAATTTCGCCCGTTCAACAGCCGTCCCCGCCTCTGTATATGAAACCGCCCGCAAAATAGCATTCGAGCCGTATTTGTTTCGCAACACATCCATCGTTTCACCGAGTTCACGGTTGCGCCAGTTATGCTCGTCGAATAGACTCAATTGCATGGAACGCTCATCTTCCAGATTTGCTAGGCTGATCGCCAGACGTCTCACAGGTCGACCGTCGTGAAATTCATCGAATAATGCCATGCACATCTTGTAAATTTTCAGCGTGTCATTGGTCGCCTCGCTCATCGAACGCGAGCGCCCGAAACCGCCGCCAAGCGCTTGCTTCGAATAGTCGACAGACAGATGTACGGTGCGCCCCGCCTTCCTCGCTCTCCTCGCCCGCATGGCGACATCTTCGCACATCTCAAGGATGACGGTGAGCACTTCTTTCCGTGTCCGATAGTCACGATAAAGGATTTGCCCTTTGCCAAAACTTTCCTGCCCTTCGATCAGTGGGGCGCCCATCTCTGATAGATCGATGCCGTGCGCATGATGGTACAACTGATTGCCCATAATGCCAAATTTCTTCTCCAACCGATCGAGGGAAGCATGTGCAAGATCACCGACCGAAAATAAGCCCATATTGTTCAAGGTTTTCTCCAGGCGCCTACCGATCCCCCACATCCGGCTAAGCGGCGCAATCGGCCATAACTTCGTCGGCACGTCTTCATACGTCCACTTCGCAATCCCCGTTTTTTTTGCCTCCAGATCGAGTGCAATTTTCGCCAATAGCATATTCGGCCCTATGCCACACGCAGACGGTAGCTGGAATTGCTTGCTGAGATCGTCCCGTATTCGTTCCACTGCCTGTTCAACGGGTCCCCATAGCCGTTCCGTTCCACTTAGATCAATGAAACTTTCGTCCACGCTATATACATGGATCGCCTCTTTCGGCACATAACTGTTTAGCAAACGGACAATTTCCATGGATACGTCAATATAAAACTGCATTTTAGGTTCAATCAAATGAATTGCTGGATCATCTGGAATTTCAAACAGGCGCATCCCCGTCTGTACCCCGAATTGTTTTTTTAGCGGTGGAGATGCAGCGAGAACGACACCGCCTTTCCGCTCTTTATTACCAATAATCGCAATCGGTGTTTCCATCACATCCAGCCCTTCCATCACAGCTGCACAACTGGCGTAAAAACTGCGCATATCGAGACAGACGATTTTCCGATCCGGTAAATGCTCATACATACTAACGCCTCCGATAGAACTGATGTTCTTTATAGTATATGACGAACGCACGTTCATATGCTATCGGTATATTTTTCCGGAAAAATTATCATTTGCAAGTTCCTTAAAACTGTTTGATAAAATGAAAAACCACAACCTCGTAGGCTGTGGCTAATTACTTTTTCATGAAAAATTTACGTCCTAGACGTTCAACAAGCGCGGGAGCGACCGCATACAGTTTACTTGTGATTCCCATATACCATGGCAGATTCACTTCTCGGACAGGATTGTCGATCGTTTTCATAATCGCATCGACCACCTGTTCCACCATCAACAAATGTTTACCGATCGACTGGCGATAATGACCCGTTTTATCCGCGAGATCCAAAAATGGTGTATCGATCGGGCCCGGATTGATGGACGTGACATCGATACCGAATGGCTCAAGCTCCATACGAAGTCCATTCGTATAGCCGATCATAGCATGTTTGGATGCTGCGTAAATCGAAGACTTTGGTGTAGACACTTTCCCTGCTTGCGAGCCTAGATAAATCAGCTGCCCCTGTTTACGTTCCATCATGCTGGGCAACAGCCGTTTCGTAAGCCGCATTGGGACAACAACGTTGAGATCCATCGTATCTTGTATCGCTTTATCAGAAGTTTCATAGGCATAGTCAAACGTACCGATCCCAGCTGAAAAAATAACAACATCGGGTGAACTGATTTGTGCTACTAAATGATCAAGATCTTGCTGCTCGGATAAATCGGCCCGGATCGTCAGCGCACCGGCTTGCCGCAACTCCGTTAACGCGTCTACCGCTCTGCCTGTCGCCCAAACGGCATGCCCTTCTGCCAACAACCTTTTCGTCAACGCGAAACCGACACCGCTTGTTGCTCCCGTAACTAAAATCGATTTACGCTTGCGCATAATGCAGAATGCCATTTTCATCGCGTGTTTCTTGGATCAATCCTTGATCGATGAGATAATCGGTTTGTCCAATGGTCTCCGATAAGGTTAAGCCGAGCTCTTTTTCGTATACAGCCGGAAATAGTTCACGGGTCAGTTCAAAAATCGTCCGCGAGCCGCCATTCATCATCGCCAGCACTTTCATCGCACGGTCACGCTGTTTTGCCAATCGGCTTTCAATCAGCGCATGAACATTTCGGACTTCATCGCCATGGCCGCTATAAATGACGTCAACAGGCATGTCAAGCAAGCGGTTCAATGAATGTTGATATTGCAATAAAGAACGTGAACGCTCCATTTGAGGATCAAGTGGCGGCTCGATCAGCGGATTAGAGGACACTTTTTCAAGCACTAAATCCCCGCCAATCATCGCCCCTGTTTTTTCATGCCACAGCACGATATGGCTTTGTGCATGACCGAGCGTTTCCATTACTGTCCAATCCTCATGTCCGGGAACTCTCTCCCCTTCAGCCAGAAGTTGATCGAGCGGTCGCTCACCCATCAATTCAACAGAACGTTTCATACGCTTTACCCAAAAATGATATTCTTCGGGAACCCCTTCTTCGATCAAACAATTTAGATAGAAACTATCATGATACTTAAAAAATGCTTCATCGCGTTTCAACCACAAATCATTGTAGCGGTGGCCAAGAACTTCTGCACGGTCGAATGCATCGATCCAACCAGCATGATCGGGGTGATGATGCGTCAAAATGACTTGCTCAACATCATTAAATGTGTAGCCCGCCTCTTTCAAACCGCAGCGTAAAGCTTCATATGCTTCTGGTGTTTTCGGTCCCGCATCGACAAGTGTAAGCGCATCCCCCTTGACGAGAAATGCATTTACGTCTCCTACTGCATATGGCGTAGGAATGATTATTTTATGAATCATATAAAAAGCCCCTTTTTAAAAATGAATGAGTGTTCAGTCTATTGTACATCTTCTCGTCACAAACGTCATCCATTGAGTTCCCTTTTTTCTAGCAAAGCAAAAGAGTTTTGTCGATTCATGGTATAATGAAAGCAGTTTACTACGTTGTTGGGAGGGCTTATAGAGTGGGTTTATTTGGATTTTTCAAAAATCAGTTTATCGAGGTCATTGAGTGGACCGATTCAAATACGAATACAATGGTGTACCGGTTCCCCGTGCATAATAATGAAATTAAAATGGGAGCTGAACTGACCGTCCGGGAATCACAAGTGGCCATTTTTGTCCACGAAGGAGAGATTGCAGATGTCTTCGGTCCGGGGCGTCATCTGTTATATACGCAAAATATGCCGATTTTGACAAAGTTGAGGGCATGGAAACATGGATTCAACTCTCCGTTTAAAGCGGAAGTCTATTTTGTGAATACGAAGCAATTTATCAATCAAAAATGGGGAACTTCCAATCCGATTATGATGCGGGACCCGGAGTTCGGTATGATCCGATTACGCGGGTATGGCATCTATTCGTACCGGGTATCCGAACCGACCGTCTTTCTGAAAGAAGTGTTCGGTACGAATGCCTCTTTCGATACGAGCAGCATCGAAGGCCAGCTGAAAAAGATGGTGCTATCAGGGTTGACCGATCTGTTTGCTGAATCGAAAATACCGGCTTTGGATTTAGCCATGTACTATGACGAGCTCAGTGAACAAGGGAAAATAAAGATGCTGGAACGGTTCAAAGCATTTGGATTCGAGATCACTTCCCTCTACATCGAAAACTTATCACTGCCTGAAGAAGTCGAAAAAATGATGGATAAACGGACATCGATGGGTGTGCTCGGAAATATAAATCAGTACCAGCAATTCCAGGCAGCGGAAGCCATTCGGGATGCAGCGAGAAATGAAGGCGGCGGATTAGCGGGAGCAGGTGCAGGCATGGGAGCAGGCGCCGCACTCGGCAATATGATGGCGAATGCTTTCCAAGGAAATCAGCAGCAACCGGTCCCTCCTACAGCCCAGCCCGATAAAGTGAACTGTCCACATTGCCAGACACTCAATAACGCAGGAGCAAAATTTTGTGGGGAATGCGGGAAAGCCCTTCAAACACCAAAAGTTCCATGCATTAGCTGCCAGGCAGATATCGACGCAGATGCAAAGTTTTGCGGACAATGTGGCACACAACAAATGTCGGAAAAGACATGTGCGAAATGCGGCAATGGAAACGCCCCGGATGCCAAATTTTGTGGCGACTGCGGCGGCAGCTTATAACAAGGATGAGGTGTGCATGTGAGCCGCTTGGAAAATGAAGAGTTTAAAATAATTGAAGAAACAAAAGTGAATCAATGCCCTTCCTGTGGGGGCAATGCGGTGTTTGAACCGGCTACCGGAACATTGAAATGCCCGTTTTGTGACAGTGAAAGTGAAATCGAAACAACACGTGAAAACACCATTGAACACGATTTTTTACAAGCCCTCGAAAAGGAAGACCATAGCTGGGATGATGAAAAGCGCGTTTTCAAGTGTGAAAATTGTGGTGCTGAAACACTGTTAGACAAAGATAAAGTAGCGGATTTCTGTTCATTTTGCGGCTCTTCCCATATTGCTACCAGTGAACATCATGCAGGTATCAAACCTGCGTTGGTTATTCCTTTTCAGATAACAAAAGAAGAGGCCGTCGACAAATTCAAAGTATGGATCCGAAAGCGTTATTTCGCCCCTTCCAAGTTAAAGCAATCGTATCAATTGAATAAAATTACAGGCGCCTACCTTCCATACTGGACGTTCGACTCGCAAACCGACTCCTCCTTTGTCGTCCAAATCGGAACTTATTATTATGTGACGGAGACACGTACCGTCATCGAAGATGGAAAGCCGAAACAAGTGACAGAGCAAGTTCGGAAAATTAGCTGGCGGACAGAAAGCGGGCGTTACAGGGAATTTTTTGATGATGTGTTAGTCAAAGCTTCCCGTAACGTGGCTACCGGACTTATTGATAAGATCGAACCTTTCGACCTGAATGGACTTGTCGACTATAAATCCCAATATTTATCGGGTTTTTTAGCGGAAAGGTATTCAATCCCTCTACAAGAAGGATGGCATGATGCAAGAGGGATCATTGACCAGCGCATCGCAAATGGCATTTACGGACAAGTCCATGGGGATGTCGTCAATATTGTCAGCGTCGCAACAGATTACAAAGCGATTACCTATAAGCATATTTTATTGCCGATTTGGATTTCCTCCTTTGTATTCAATAACACGATTTACCGCTTTCTGGTCAATGGACAAACAGGTAAAGTGAGCGGCAAATCACCAGTTAGTGCCTTGAAAGTGACGATGGTTGTTGTCATTACGCTAGCCATTATTGGCTTATTCTTCGTATTTTCCGAGATGAGCTGATTGAGCACGTGATTGACTTTCTTTGCATAACGTGCAATAATCGTTCTAATTCAAGTACATATAAGCATTGACGAAGACCAGTAAATGCGGAAATGGAGAACAGAAATTGTGGTCACCGGCTGAAAGCCACAACTCCCTCTTCCGCTTTGAACCTCCTTCCGAGCTTCCGTGGAAACACGGACGTGCCTTTCGCGTTAAGAAAGAACAAGATGTACCGGTACGAGATTTGACCGGTAAAATTAGGTGGTACCGCGGAAACATGCGTTTTCGTCCTTTTCAATGAGGACGGAAGCGCATTTTTTTATTGAAAAACTAGAGGAGTGTTCAAGATGGAAACAGTAGTATTTATAGGCGCAGGTTCAATGGCGGAAGCCGTCATTGCAGGCATCGTAAAGCAAGGTGCAATCGAACCACGTAATGTCTATGTGATGAATAAATCGGATGATGAAAGGCTTTTTTCTTTACAACAAAAATATGGAATCTCCGTTGTTTGCAAAGAAAAAGAAATACTGAAGACAGCCGATTTAGTCGTACTTGCGACGAAACCGAAAGACATCCACCAAGTAATGACAGAAATTCACCCATTGCTATCAGACGATGCGGCGATTTTGTCTGTTATCGCAGGCGTATCGATTGCAACAATGGAAGAAGGTCTCGGAAAAAGACCGATTGCCCGTTCGATGCCCAACACTTCCGCTACGATCGGCAAATCGGCAACAGGTGTGGCCATGAACGCCACCGTCGATGAAACGATGCGCCAGCACGTAATCAGACTATTAGGCGCAATCGGTCTGGTGAAAGAAGTGGAAGAAGATGATTTGCATACTGTCACTGCCCTGTCCGGAAGTGGTCCTGCCTATGTCTATTATTTGACAGAAGCGTTGGAAGAAGCCGCTACTTCAAAAGGCCTTTCCCCGGATGTCGCCCGCGCACTCATCATCC
This sequence comes from Sporosarcina sp. ACRSM, assembly GCF_022346545.1. Taxonomy (GTDB): domain Bacteria; phylum Bacillota; class Bacilli; order Bacillales_A; family Planococcaceae; genus Sporosarcina. Next base: position 14,413 of record NZ_JAKRNU010000008.1, read on the forward strand.
AAACGCTTGAAGGCGCAGCGGCCATGATGAAACAAACCGGAATAGAACCAGCAGAACTGCGGGAGAACGTGACAAGTCCAAATGGCACGACAGCAGCAGGTTTACAAGCATTGGAAGAACGATCATTCAAAGCAATCATCGGAGAATGCATCGAAAAAGCGGCAGCCCGTTCACGCGAACTCGGAGCACAATCTTAAGAAAATCAAAAAACCGCAGAATGGACGCTTGGAACAATCCATTCTGCGGGTTTTCGTTTATTCCTTTGACAAATTCCCTTTAATTAGTAACTTGAACCGAACGGCTAGACACCAAATCTTTACGTCGATAAACACTTAGTACAACACCAATTAAAAAGGCGTTAAACAGGGTTGGCATTAATCCATAGCTGATGAATGGCAAGGACATAGAAGTCATTGGTAAGAACCCGAGTGTCATGCCGATATTACTAGCTAATTGAACCGTATAAAGTGTCATCGCACCGATAAGGAGAAGCTTGCCATATGGATCATGGATCTTATGGGCAATGACAATAATTCTTGCTACAAGTAGGCAAAGAATCAAAACAAGAACGGCAGCAAAAAACCAGCCATAATGATATATAAAGCTGACAAAAACAAAATCGGTATGCGCTCCTGGTAAGTATGGCAGTGTGTTGGAGCTTCCAAACCAACCTGCATCCGCCATGAGCTTTTTAATGTGTAAGATCATAAACCCTTCATCATTTGAATATTTTTCGGGGTTTAAAAAAGCCAAAAGCCTTACTTTTTGATAAGGACTTGTTAATGGCCAAAAAGCACTAACTGCCAGCAAACATGTGCCCACGGATAAAATCATAGTAGTTAAAATCTGTTTCCTGCTAAATTTGCTCCACCAAAATAGGACAAATACCATAACAACGTAGATGTAAGTTGTTGGGATGCTCGGTACCATCAAGAGTAAATAACAAGAGAGAAAAAACAAAAGACCTAAATGCCAAATCTTCAACCTTTTGTTATTAAAAAAAGATACCCAGGCAAGAAAAAAGAATGGGATGGCCATCAAACTTTCCAGCCTGAAAGGTCCAAGCATTATGACCGACATTCCATTGATTAGTGCAGTTGGAAAATAGCTTAACATAAGGAGGATCAATATACCGATTAGGTAAAACAACCAGCCCAACTTAGCTAATTTCCGATAATCCAGTAGCATCATTCCCAAAACCAATGCTCCACCTAAAAAAGCAAAGATAGCTTTGTGCTTAAAAAAATCGCCCGCACCCATGCCAATCTGTGAGGAATAGTCGGCATCCACGAATAAAATTGGTGTAAACCCTAGTCCTATCGCAGTAACTAACAAAATCACCGTCAGCCAATCCACCTTTGGCCGATGAAGCTTGTTCAACTGTTGCCCAAGAGTGACCGGGCTTCCCATCTGTCCGACCGCTTTTTCTTCCGCTTCTGCATCCTCTAACCCTTTTTTCATCCACTCGTTCTTCGCTTCTTTTATGTGAGAATCCAGTTCAGCAGAAACAAAATTCTTCGCCTCTTTTGATTTTATTTGCTCCCTAACTTCTCTTAAATAAGATTGACTCTTTTTTTCCACTTATCGTTCACTCTCCCTCGCCTACTAATTTATTAAAAGCAAAACGCTTCGGAGTGAATTGTTTTTCTAATGTTCGTAGTCGTTTTCTTCCTTTATTGCTTAGTTGATAATATTTCACACTCGATTCGTTCCAGCTAGCGTGGAGACAGCCCTCCTGTTCAAGCTGATGCAATAGGGTATATAATTTTCCTTCATTATCTTCAAAGGTGCGCAGTCCCCGTCCACGCAATAATTGCACCAATTCGAATCCTGTTTTCTCTTGAACAAGAATCTGCATAATGGCGAACAAGACGTCTTCTTCCCTTTCGTTTTCTTTGTTGATTTTCTCCCAAATTTTCTTCCGATGCCGTTCCGTAAAGTTTAACTGGGAAAATGTAGTCGTATCCATGGAATTTCTCAATCTTTTTAAACGTTCGTCCATTCCTTATCCCTCCAATCGTTCTTTCAGTAACTCCTTGGCACGTCTGAGCCTCGTTTTCACCGTATTTGCACTCACTTCCGTTAGAACAGCAATTTCTTTGATTAACAATTCCTCATAGTAAAAGAGATAAATTACTTCCCGGTACTTAATCGGAAGTGTCATGATTGCAGCAATCAATTGATCATCCTCTTCTTTTTGGATGACAGTATCCTCGACCATTTGTTTCGTAGTCCGATAGTTGGCCGGCTCTTCTTCCGTCACCAATACGTTCCTGTTATACCAGCTCTTTAGGTAATCCTTGCAATGATTAATGGCGATCCGCCATAACCATGTCCTAAGTTTTGATTTTCCGCTATATGTATGAAGCGATTTGTAGCATTTTACAAATATATCTTGCGTTAAATCCTCTGCAATCTGGCTATTGTTCACATAAGAATAGACCAGTCTTAAGATATCCTGTCCATACCGCTCCATCAATTCATCGATCAAGGCATCCTTGTCTTCAATTTCAATTGTGTTTGTTAGTAATTCCTCCACTTTCGTTCCCCCCCTTCTTACTATTAGACGAGACGTCCAATCAGAAGGTTTTTAAATAGAATATTTACAGCTTTTCGCTGTCTTAATATAAAAACGGTATGTGATTGCCATACCGTTTTCCCGTTCCATATGCAGCAGGATACACTTACAATGAAAAAAGTTACCCCGATAAATTCACACCATCTTTCTTTACCGATCACCGAATCTATCAAACTCCCATTCGTTTCAATTCCATTCGTCGGCTCCTCCAAACGATTTCTCTTATTCTCAGTCCTTCAAATTATTAATAAAATTCTGTAGTCTAGGAAGATCTTCCAGAAGCTCTTGATAAGCATTCATCGACCAATAAACAAAAACAGCAAAGCAGAGAACATACACTGTCATATACCATTTAAAATATCTATTTTGTTTAAATGACGAAGAAAATAAACCGAACAATCCTGCGATAAAGAGTGAAATGACGGTAATATTCATTTTCCATAATCCGTCAGCACGATTAATTAGCAACACCGCATGTATTACTTCTCCTGAATACTCTTCCATATTCTCGACATCATATGTTTTCTTTACCAAAAAACCTTCTTCAATCGTCCAGACCATCGTTTCCTCGTTCAAATCAATATTATATCCAATCCCATTAAAGTTGGTCTTAATGGTAAAAGCCAAAAAGATGACTATTAATAAAAAATAAACAAAAAGGAACAATGACAATGATCTGCTAGTGAACTTTTCGATAATAGAACACCTCCCATTGAAAACATCTTGTCGATGTAGCTTATGAAGACAAGACAATAAATTCTCTCAATAAAAGACAACAAGCATTCCTTCATCAATCTCTTTACTATTTCCATATTGAACAATACTTCCCCTGCAATCTACTTGTATTTTATAATAAAGGCATTGCAAGCATGAAATACGGTCTACTCCTCCGTCCTTTGCTATACTGATGTAGTCAAGATATAGGGAGGGCGAGAATATGGCAAAATTGTTTGAACCGTATGCAATTCGCGGAGTTGAATTCAAAAACCGTATCGTCATGGCACCAATGTGCATGTACTCAAGCCATAATGAGGATGGAATGGTACAGGAATGGCACAAGATCCATTATGCAACACGCGCGGTGGGTCAGGTCGGGCTCATTATCGTTGAGGCGACGGCAGTACAACCGCAAGGGCGCATTTCTGCACAAGACTTGGGCATTTGGAGCGATGAGCATATCGAAGGTCTGGCGGAAATCGTACGACTTACCCAGCAACACGGGGCGAAAACGGGTATTCAACTCGCACATGCCGGTCGGAAAGCGACTGTTGATGGAGATATTCAGGCACCGTCAGCTATTGCGTTCAATGATAAATATAAAACACCTGTTGAAATGACCGTCGAGGAGATCGGAGAAACGATACAGGCATTCAAAGCTGGTGCGATGCGTGCAAAGAAAGCCGGCTTTGATGTCATTGAATTACATGGTGCCCACGGCTATTTGATCAATGAGTTCTTGTCGCCCTTATCCAATAAACGGACGGATGCATATGGCGGCTCCAGTGAAAACCGCTATCGTATCCTGCGCGAAATCATCGATGAAGTACGTTCGGTTTGGGAAGGTCCTCTTTTCGTCCGCATTTCCGCGCATGATTATACGGAGGGCGGCATGACAGCCGAAGCATACGTCGAAATGGCAAAGTGGATGAAAGAACAGGGAGTGGACTTAATCGATGTCAGCTCAGGGGCGGTTGTTCCAGCTAAAATTGATGCATATCCCGGCTATCAAGTGAAGTTTGCCGAAACGATCAAAGAAGGTGCGAATATTGCAACAGGGGCTGTCGGTCTTATTACGACAGGCATTCAAGCGGAAGAAATATTGAAAAATAACCGTGCGGACATGGTGTTGCTTGCGCGGGAACTCCTTCGGGACCCTTACTGGCCATACACAGCGGCAAGGGAACTAGAGGTGGAAATCTCTACTCCGCAACAGTATGAGCGAGGATGGAGATTCTAAAAGGAAAAGCAGTTTCGGGACTTTCTTATTCGAAAGTCCTTTTTCTTTCGCGTAATATGATATATTGAAGAAGAATTATTTATTCAGACAATAATAATGAAAGGAATTAAATTCAATGCAAAAGTTAACAGCGAATTCTCAAGTAATACAAGATACACTACAAGAATTAGGTCACTCCAATGAAGTAGTCGTTTTAGAAGACAGTGCGCGTACGGCACAAGAGGCGGCAGATGCTTTAGGTTGCAAAGTGGCGCAAATCGCCAAGTCCATTATTTTTCGGTTGAAAAGTACAGACGAACCGCTCCTCGTTGTCGCAAGTGGCATCAATCGAGTTAACGAAAAATCCATTGCCCAACAACTCAATGATAAGTTAGGAAAAGCCGACGCTGACTTTGTTCGTGAAGCAACGGGATTTGTCATTGGTGGGGTTCCTCCATTAGGGCATAAGAAGCCTGTACGGACTTTAATTGATGAGGATCTGTTTCAGTATGAAACGATCTGGGCCGCGGCAGGTCACCCGAAAGCGGTATTTTCATTGACTCCCGATGAACTGAAGAAAATGACAAAGGGAGAAGTCCTTACGGTGAAATGATGCTTACATGCTTGAACCCCGATTTCTACTTAATCGAAGAAATCGGGGTTCTGCTCATTTCCCAGGAAATATTTAAAGAGTATTCTAACAATTTAACTATATTCATCTGATAATGGATAATCAAGAGCAATGGGTATAGCCTGAGCAAACTAATTCTCCAAACGAATTATTTCCCCGTCTTTCCATTCAAAACGTGCAAAGTCTTCTGCAATATGAAGTGTCGGGAAAATCGCTTCCCCTTGCGCTTGCAACTTTGCCAAATCACTCGGCATAAAGCGTGCGCTAATATGATTGGCGATCAACGCTTTCGCCCGCGCTTCTTTCGCAACAGAAGCGGCATCACCGATTGTCGAATGGCCATATTCTGCCGCCAGATTGCCGGTCTCCATATCGAATGTCGCTTCGTGTACGAGAATATCCGCTTCAGAAGCCAGTGCCACTGCGGAGTCACAATAGCTTGTATCACCAAGGATGGTGACTGTAAACCCTACTTGTGGCGCACCGGTGACGTCTTTGCTTATAACCATCCTGCCATCATCCAACGTCACATCTTCTCCATCCTTCAATCGCTTCAATAGAGGGCCTTTCGGTACGCCCGCCTCCACTGCTTTCTCGATGAGCAATTTACCAGGCAACGGCTTTTGTTCAATCCGATAGCCGTAGCAAGGAATGACATGCCGCAAGCTTTGGGCGATGATCCGGAAATTCTCGTCTTCGAAGACAACCCCGTCTTCGATTTCGTGAACGCGAAGTGTATAATTTAAATGTGTTTGCGTAATGCGGAGCGTTGTTTCCAGCCATTCGCGTAATCCATATGGACCGTATATATCAAGCAGGTCATCGCCGCCTAAAAAAGAACGGGAGCCAATCAATCCTGGCAAGCCGAATATATGGTCACCGTGAAGATGTGTAATGAAAATCTTCGCGATCTTTCGCGGTTTCAATGATGTATGTAAAATTTGGTGCTGCGTCGCTTCCCCGCAATCGAACAGCCAATAGCCTTCTCCCTCAGCCGACAAATTCAAGACGACTGCTGATGTGTTACGCATTTTGGACGGCATACCTGCGCCTGTCCCTAAAAATTGCAATTCCATAAAAAAATCTCCTCTCACCCATTGCCCCGCTTGACGGCACCCGGACCGAATTTCCGCTCAATTTGCGATAACAGATCGTTTACGGTCTCTTCTTTAGCGTATTTCTCAAAATTGTAAATCGATAATTGTTCGTTCAATTCATTCATCGGAACGACGTTCGACACAGTGATACCAAGAAGACGAACAGGCTCGCCATCCCAATGCCGCTTGAATAGGTCAATCGCTTCTTTATAAATGGCCTGTTCCTCATAGAGCGGGTTGTGTACAGTTCGGCTACGGGTTTGATTGCGCCAATCGGCCGTGCGGATTTGGATCATCACGACTGTTCCGGCCAGTTGGCGCTTATCGAGCCTGTCCGCCACTTTCGCTGCCAGCCATTTGAATACTTTTAGACATCCTTCAAGATCCGTTTCATCGATGGGTAACGTTGTTGAACTACCCACGCTTTTCCGCTCATCTGCCGCTTCCGGGTCAACGGGCCGGGGATCGATGCCATTCGCCCGGTTCCGGAGCCGGAGGCCATATTTACCAAAGGTCGCTTTGATGGTCGCCTCTTCTTTTTGAGCAAGATCGCCGATCGTGTAAATACCAAGTGTATGCATTTTCTTCTCTGTGCTTTTTCCGACCCCATGCATTTCGATAACCGGGAGCGGCCAAAGGATGGACTCCACTTCCCGCTTTCTTAAGATAGTGATTCCCATTGGCTTTTTCATATCCGACGCGGTTTTGGCAAGAAACTTATTTGGCGCAATACCGATGGAACAAGGTAAATCCAATTCCCGTAAAATGCGTTGCTGCATTTCAGTCGCGATTTCAACGGCATGGGTCAACCCACCGATCGAGGTGATATCAATATAGGCCTCGTCAATCGAAACAGGTTCTACAAGGTCCGTATAAGAACGCAATAAATCGAAAACAGCTATCGAAGCAGTTCGGTATTTCTCGAAGTCTGGAGGAACAATGACTAACTCCGGACAGAGCCTTTTCGCTTCTCCGATTGTCATCGTCGTGTAAATGCCAAGTGCCCGCGCTTCATATGAACAAGTGACCAATATCCCCCGTCGTTCTTTCGGGTTGCCCGCTACAGCCATCGCAATCCCTTTTAAAGAAGGGTTATGCGCTTGTTCGACGGATGCGAAAAAACTATTCATATCAAGATGGAGTATCACTCTTGCATGAGATTCGCCAACCATTGTCATCACATTCCCCTCCCTTTAACATAGTACCCATTATAATGCAAAAAACGGACAGAAGAAACTGCCCGGTTTTTTGCATTATTGTTCCTGTGCTAATTGAGCCTCGACGTATTCGTGAATGTCATCCATTCCTGTCAAGGTGTCGGATAAAATGGCAGGGCTCACTACGGTGATCATCCGATTTTCCAAATTGGCAACAGTAGTGAAATACGGTGTCCGGGAATAAGCCATCAATCCGGAAGAAGTCATCAAGTTTTCAGGTATGTCTAAAATTTCCTTTGCATCCAAAACGAGCAAACCGATAAATAAATTTTCCGTCTGCACAACGACCACCCTGGCATCGGCATGCCCTTTTGCACTTCGTCCATATAAAATTTGTTCAAAATCCAGAATAGGCACTAATTCCTCACGGATTCGCATCAATCCGAGCAAATAATCGGGCAGATGCGGTATCGGATTCACCTGTCCTAAACGCTCAATAGAGACAACCGCCTCAACGGGAATTGCATATTCTTCATTTCCACATTGGACGATAACCGCTTTTACATCATTCATCAAAAAATCTCTCCTTCACTTATCGGCAGCAACGCGAACAATTTCCAGTAGCAATTCTGTCAATTTGTTCAGTTCCTCAACGGGCATCCGTTCATTTTTCGTATGGATTTCCTCGTAGCCAACCGACAGCGTCACCGTCGGAATACCAGCACCGTTGAAAATATTGCCATCACTTCCACCGCCGCTCGTCATCAATTCGGGAGTCCGTCCAATATTGCGGATCGCTTGCATTGCTGTCTGGACGACGGGAGCCTCTTCTGTAAATCTGAATCCAGGATACATAATTTGGACTTCTGTTTCCGCTTTTCCACCCATCAACTCAGCTGTGCGTTCATACGTTCGCACCATATGTTCCGTCTGTTCATTCAACTTGTCCGGATCAATAGAGCGCGCCTCCGCTACAATATGCACTTCATCACAGACGATGTTCGTCGCCTGTCCTCCTTCGAAACGGCCGATATTCGCTGTCGTTTCTGAATCGATCCGTCCAAGTGACATAGCGGCAATGGATTTTGCCGCAATATTGATGGCAGAAACGCCTTTTTCAGGTGCTACACCGGCATGTGCAGTTTTCCCGTGGATTGTCGTCTGCAATTTCGCTTGGTAAGGTGCAGCGGTCACGATACCGCCCACTTTTCCGTCACTATCGACCGCATAGCCGTATTTTGCTGTGATCAATGACGCATCCATTTCTTTAGCACCGACAAGGCCGCTCTCTTCGCCCGCTGTAATGATAAACTGAATATCCCCGTGTGGCTGACCGCTTTCTTTCAACGTACGGACCATTTCAAACAAAGCAGCAATCCCTGCCTTATCGTCCGCTCCAAGAATGGTCGTGCCATCAGAATAGACGTAGCCGTCATCACTTAATTCGGGCTTGATGCCTTGCCCCGGAACGACCGTGTCCATATGACAAGTGAAATAGATCGGATCGGCATCCTTTGCTGTCCCTTTCAATGTAGCGATCAGGTTACCAGCGCCATGACCGCTACGATCGTCCGAATCGTCTTCTTCGACGTCAAATCCGAGCGCGGTCATTTTCTGCGTTAATACATCCGCGATTTGTCTTTCATCTTTTGTTTCTGAATCAATTTGGACAAGTTCTAAAAATTCATTAAGTAATCGTTGTTTATTCAAAATAGTTCTCCCCTTATAGTGGAATATTTCCATGTTTCTTTTCCGGTCTGATTTCTTGTTTATTGCGCATCATTTCCAAGGCTTGCAATAGTTTTATGCGTGTTTCGCGCGGATCGATGACATCATCGACCATGCCATGCGATGCCGCCACATAAGGGTTTGAGAATTTCTCACGATATTCTTCGATCTTTTCCGCGCGTGTTTGCTCCGGATTGTCGCTTTGTGCGATTTCCCGGGAAAAGATTATGTTGGCAGCGCCTTCCGCACCCATAACAGCTATTTCCGCATTCGGCCATGCATAAACGACATCAGCGCCAATGGATTTGGAGTTCAACGCCACATACGCGCCACCAAACGCTTTTCGGAGAATGACCGTTATTTTAGGAACGGTTGCTTCCGAATAGGCATATAAGATTTTCGCACCATGACGGATGATGCCACCGTGTTCTTGTTTTATACCCGGGAAGAAGCCGGTTACATCTTCAAATGTAATCAGCGGAATATTGAAAGAATCGCAAAAGCGGATGAATCGGGCAATTTTATCTGATGAATCGATATCCAACCCGCCCGCCATCACACGTGGCTGGTTACAAACGAGTCCGATGCTTTCCCCTTTCATACGCGCCAGTCCGACGACGGCATTCTTCGCAAATTCGGCCTGAACTTCCATGAAAGAATCCTTGTCCACGACTTGGTCAATCACTTTGCGGACATCGTAAGGCCTGATCGTTTCAAACGGGACGATATCCGCTAAATCGGCACGATAGTCATCTTGTACTTCATACTCCGCAAGCGGTGATCTTTCCCGGTTATTTTGAGGTAAATAACTGAGTAGTTTTCGAACATTTCCCAGGACGGTTTCTTCATCTTTCCCACGGAAATGTGCATTTCCGCTAATCGTGTTATGTACTTTCGATCCGCCTAGATTTTCAGATGAGATCTTTTCCCCTGTTACCGTCTCGATCACTTTCGGCCCAGTGATGAACATCTGGCTTGTTTCATCCGTCATGAATACGAAATCCGTAATGGCCGGAGAGTACACAGCACCGCCCGCACAAGGGCCGAGAATAACCGAGATTTGCGGAATGACCCCGGAGTAGATCGCATTACGATAGAAAATCTCACCATATCCATCGAGGGAAACAACGCCCTCCTGAATCCGTGCCCCCCCCGAATCGTTCAAACCGATGAAAGGTGCGCCATTTTTAGCCGCCAAATCCATGACATTAGCAATTTTCATGGCATGCATTTCCCCAAGTGCCCCTCCGAAAACGGTGAAATCTTGCGAGAACAAGTAGACAGGGCGACCGTCAATCTTTCCATAGCCCGTCACTACACCGTCTCCGGGTCCAACCTGCTTGTCCATTCCGAAATCGCGTGTCCGATGGGTGACAAACGGATTCAATTCCACAAAGGTATCCGGATCAAGAAGCAGATCGATCCGCTCACGAGCCGTCAGTTTGCCTTTTTCATGCTGTTTGGCAATCCTTTCGTCTCCGCCCCCGAGTTCAATTTCTCTTTTTTTATCGTATAATTCATTAATCTTCTCATAAATATCCATTTCCACATTCCCCTTTCCCGCTTTTATCGCAAAGTTCATATAAGACGCCAAACGATGACTTCGGATGGAGGAACGCAACTTCAGCCCCGCCAGCACCATTTTTTGGTTCTTCTTGCAATAGCTGGACACCTTTCTCGCGGAGCTCACGCATTCTTGTGCGGATGTCCGACACGCCGAAAGCGATGTGATGAACTCCTTCCCCACGCTTTTCAATAAACTTTGCGACTGGTCCGTCTCCCCCAAGCGGTTCCAGCAGTTCAAGTTTTATATTTCCAGCATCAATGAACGCCACACGAACTTTTTGGCTCTCCACCTCTTCAATGGTTAAAAGTGTAAAACCGAGCGTATGAACATAATATTCGAGTGTATCGTCAATGCTTTTCACGGCAATTCCAACATGATCGACTTGCTGCATCATCCTTACTCCCCCTTTATCCTATTGTACATTTTATCTCGTTCAACTGCTATATGTTGTGAAATCTTTCAGTTCTGTTAAAATAGACATATAAAAGTTAAGGGGTTTTGACGGATGAGCAATAAGAAGGTTCAAAAAGTTATTGTTTTAGTGATGATCATCGCCATGGTCGCTTCTAGTCTCATGTTCGGACTTAGTACAATGTTTATGTAAAAGAAGTCCAAAAGGCTAGTTGTCCGATCGAAGGCGATAAACATAGGAAAAGTCCCAAGCCGGGATGGAAACAACAAAAAAACAGTCCACATGTGCGATTTGCACGGTTGGACTGTTTTTTTCCAATCGTCTAGGCTCCGGCGCCTAGGGGCTCTGGTCATAAGCCGACTTGGCTATGAGGCAAAAAGCGCCTCTTCGCCAATCCGTCTTATGCCTGTCGCCCCTGAACAGGCGCCTGCGCATTTGTTTTTAAACCTCTTCGCAGTATTCCTCAAATTGGCTTTGTAAATTTGTCACAACAGACATCGGATCATGACCTTCAATTTCATAACGACCAATTTCAGCGACAAGTTTTCCATCTTTCAATAGGGCAAATGATGGAGAGGACGGTAAGTGATCTTCCCCGAACAACATACGTGCTTGTGCAGTTGCCTCTTTGTCTTGTCCTGCAAATACAGTGACGAGATGATCTGGACGCTTGTCATAATGAACCGCATGGGCAGCTGCTGGACGTGCGATACCTCCCGCACAACCGCAAACAGAATTGACCATAACAAGTGTCGTGCCAGAGCGCTTGAACGCCTCTTCCACTTGTTCAGGTGTTGTCAATTGTTCATAACCGCTTGCTTCCATTTCAGAACGTGCTGTTCTAAGTATATCGTTCATGTAAAGGTTGAAATCCATATTCACTACAATCGAACCCCTTTCTATTTTCCACTTTATCATAGCAGGAGCAGTGAAAAGTTGCAAAATATCAATTTGCAAAAAACCTTATGATTGTCTATGAAAAAATTCTGATTTCCCATATTTATATAACTTCATGCAAATCTAGTAGGCGACTTTTCTTCCTTTTACCATTTTGTGAAAAGAGGGTTCCCCTTTGCGCAAAGGGGAACCCTCTTTTAGATTACAATCGAAAAACCTCAATCTCTACATAGGATGGTTTCCGTATGCCTTCTCCGACAAAAATCATTTTATTGAGATAGTCATACTTCTCACTACCCGTTTCAAATACGGGTGATGTTTTAAAATAATAGGAACCATCAGGTACTTCTTCACCACGAATAAGCTTGTCAATAATCGCTTTCGGACCATGTCTGTAGCCTTTGTTGACAACATAAATCGGAACTCCATCATCGGTTTGAATGGTATAATGGGCGATCACCTCCGTCACGCCATCATGGCGAATGAGCTGATAATCCGCTCCGCCTGGAAGGATGATCCCTTTTATATCAGGGCCTTCAAATGTTCCACCAGTAATCGGTATGACCCTTCTAATTCCACTCCCTACATCTCCGATTTCAATGGGTTTATCCACTTCAATTTTTGCTGTAAATACATGATTAAGATGACTAACCATAAAAGCTATCCTTCTCCATTTCTATTGGTAATTATCCCCCATAAACTTACTAGACGTTTTAAGTGTTAGCGATATTTGCTGATTTTGATTGTTTTGTTTCATTCTTTGCCTGTTGTTCCCCCTGCTCTGTCGCCAGTTTATGTTGTCCATGTTTTTCTTGTACAAATAGCATCGCGAAGCCACCGAGGACCGCTGCACTTGCAATCGCCGCAAAGTTATACTGAGGCTGTAAACTGATGGATAATAAAATCCCGATGAACGTCGGTGCCGCAATCCCGCCTAATCGACCAAACGCCATCGTACTGCCAAGAGCCGTTGAACGCATGTCCGAGGAATAGTACTGGGATACAAAAGCATTCGAAATATTTTGCACGCCAACCGATGCCGCACCGATCACTGAAATCAAAACGAAAGCGATCAGCATACTGCTTGTAAAACCGATGAGCGCCAAGGCGATCGCTCCACAAAAGAATAAGGGTACAAGTACTTTCTTAAAACCTAGCTTGTCAACTAAAGGTCCAAAAACGAGTGTCCCGGTAATTGCACCAATTTGCATGACCGCTGTAAACAGTAAACTTGAGCTTAAGTCATAGCCTGCTTCCATCATCAGACGCGGAAGCCATGTATTCATGGAATAGATTAAAACAAATGCACTGAAACAGGAAACCCAAAACATGGCCGTACTAAATCCACGTTTTTCTTGGAACAACCTCGTGACAGGAGAACCTTTTTCTTTCGAAGTTGTACGGACAACCTCAATTTCCCCTTTCAAAGTCGGATCGATTTTCAATAGAATTTTCTTTGCTTCTTCTTTTTTCCCTTTACGAAGAAGGAAACTGACCGATTCTGGAATATCCTTAATTAGCAAAGGGATGAAAAGAATCGGAATCCCTGCCAACCAGTATACCGGCTCCCAGCCCGCTACCGGAAGAAGTGAACGACTCGTAAGCGCTGCAGCAAGTGCCCCGACCGAATAACCACAAAAAACAAACGAGACAAGAGCCGTACGGATACGCTTTGGTGCAAACTCCGTCGTCAATGCGATGACGTTCGGCATCACGCCTCCCAAACCGATACCTGCTATAATACGGCAAATAATGAACAACGTCGGTCCGTTGGCGAAACCAGATAACATTGTAAAAAAACTAAAAATGAAAGTAGTGAACAAGATGACATTTTTTCGTCCCATCTTATCGGACAATATGCCAAAAATGACCGCCCCGACTGCAGTACCTAACACCGTGTAACTGCCAATCGCCCCTGCTGTCACATCAGAAATCCCCCACTCCTGAATAAGCAAAGGGACCGAGGCGCCATAAATGACAACATCGTAGCCGTCAAACAGAATAACGAGAAACAGCCAACCGATTAGCCAAATATGAAAGCGTTGCATCCGACTATTATCAATGACCTTCATTGGATTGATTTTTTGCATAACATTCTCCCCTTAGTTGTCAAATTCTTATGTATGAAAAGGATCCGCTTGTCAGCAAGGAATGACAACAAGCGAACAAAGATCCACACGCCCCATTGTAAACGCTTCTATTAAATGGGAAAGGGGATCCTTATGCTTGATCCCTTACATCCAACACTCGCTTTGCTTTCATTGTAAATCGTGGCAACGTACCCGCTTCAACATTTTCCACATCGATTCTCAAGCCGATTCGCTCTCTTAAACGGGTCGCTAAAATAGGTGTAATTTCGGATTTTGTCTCGATCTGCACTTTTACTTGATCCATTTCGGCTTGGGAATAGTAAACAACCCTGAATTCTTTCACTTCTGGAAATTCCCTTACAATAGCTTCAATAGAGGACGGATAAATATTAATACCCCGAATGACTACCATATTATCAGCGCGTCCAATAACGCCCCCTGGGAAGAAACTGTATGGGTTGCCACATGCGCATACTTCGTTCGAATGGACGACGATATCCCCTGTCCGGTAACGGATAAGTGGATACCCATAACGTCCAAGATTGGTCAATACCAATTCCCCTTTTTCTCCGACAGCAACGGATTCCAATGTATCAGGATCAATCACTTCGGCTATAAACTGCGCTTCGTTGACATGAATCCCGTTTTGTTCTGAACAAGAATAGCCATAAGCCCCCATCTCTGTCATGCCGACATGATCATAGAGCGTAGCTCCCCATAATGTTTCAATTTGTGATCGGATCGATGGCACTGATCCACCAGGTTCACCTGCAGTAATGATTTTCCGAATACCCGTTTGAGTTAAAACGATTCCGAGTTCTTCTGCCACCTCTGCTATATGTAGCGCATAGCTTGGAGTACAGAGAAGGACCGTTGCTTCATTTTCAATCATACAAGTCAACCGTTCTTTCGTGGACTGGCTTCCACCTGTAATAACGAGCGAACCATTCTTTTTAGCCGCTTCGAATGCCCCCCAGAATCCGATAAACGGACCAAAAGAAAAAGCAAGAAACACATGGTCTTCCTTTGTCACACCACTTGATCGGAAGACTTCCAGCCAACACTCTTCCCACCACTCCCAGCTTTCCTCCGTATCCAATACTTTCAGCGGTTTTCCGGATGTTCCGGACGTTTGATGATAACGAACATAGTCCACTGTTGGATAGGAATGATTTTTACCAAAAGGAGCATGATTCTTTTGATCCTCGACTAATTCTTGTTTAGTCGTCAATGGAAGTTTGCTCAATTGCGCTGCCGATCGGATCGGTAATTGGATATCTTTGAATTTCTGCTGATAAAAACCATTGTATTGACTGACAAAAACAAGCAATTGATTCAATCGATAGAGCTGATGATCGGATAGTTGTACATCTTTACATTGTGATGACAAAACTGTCATTGACATCCCCCTCTTTTCTCCTAGAATACATTCCCTTATTGCACTGCTTCACCTTACTAGACCCGGTCCCTCTTACAATCCTATAAGGTTTCCCTGAGCTTTCCCACCTCATTGTTCTTCTATATGGAATAAAACATAAATTTTCTAACCTTTCCGATTAGTCGTGTTATAATTATAGAACAGAGGAGTGATTGTATGTCGGTAAAAGAAGGAAAACAAACCTTTTCTTCCATCGAAAATGCACTACGTATTTTAAAAGCCTTCTCGATGGATTCTCCGGAACTGAGGGTGACAGATCTTGCAGAAGAGTTGAATCTGGCTAAAAGTACGGTACATCGATTATTGACAACGATGGCTGGTGAAGGATTTGTTTTTAAAGACCCGAGATCCAGTGCCTACAGTCTGGGTGTATCCGTCCTCTCTCTGACAAATATCGTTCATTCCCAGTTACATATTTTAGAAGACGCAACCCCGTTATTGAATATGCTGACGGAGAAAACAAGAGAAAGTTCACATATCGCAATATTAGAAGGCAACGAAGTGATTTATTTACAAAAAATAGAAAGTGAATATACTTCTCGTATCACGACACATATTGGACGACGCAACCCCGTTCATTGTACAGGTAGTGGGCAAGCGATCCTCGCATTTGAAAAAGAGGGAGTCATCGACCAATTGCTAGCCAAACCGTTACAACGATTTACAGAGAACACAATTACGGATGCGGATAAATTGCGTAAGCGATTACATGAAGTGAAACAACTTGGCTATGTGGTCAACAGCGAAGAATTCGAAAAAGAGATTATCGCCATCGGTGCGCCCATCTTCAACGAAAAAGAGGAAGTCATTGCCTCTGTCAATATTACCGGACCAGTCGTTCGTCTTGAGAAGCGGGCGAAACAACACCAATCGATCGTTGAAGTCGTCCATACGGCTAAACGCATCACCGAGCTGATCAAACTACGAAAGCGCAATTCGTACATGCAACAAAAGCCATACTAATTTTTTGAGAGGTGTATTCCATGCCCGGCACAATAAAAGATAAATATATCCTTTCATCTGTAAAAAACGCGATGCGCATTTTACGCTTATTTAACGCTAAACAAAAAGAATTAGGTTTGACAAATATTGCAGAACAAATTCAGATACCGAAAAGTACCGCGCATCGAATGGTCTCTATATTAATGAAGGAAAATTTTTTATCTCAAAATCCTAGGACAGGCAAATATAGGCTCGGCTTATCACTGTTAACACTTGGAGGGGTCATTTCCACCCATCATGAAATGTACAAAGAAGCATTACCAACCGTGCATTCACTCGTCAATCGATTAAATGAAACCGCCCATATCTGTCTGCTTGAAAATGATGAAGTGGCTTATTTGTTTCGAAAAGAAAGCGAACGACAACACCGCCTCATTACACAAATTGGCCGAAAAAATCCGATTCACTGTACCAGTGAAGGGCTATGCATTTTAGCATTTCAAGATCAGAAAACAATTGAAAGAGTACTCGCCATGCCGATGTATCCATATACGCCAGCATCGTTTACACTGCCTGAACAAGTTTTAGAAGAGCTAGAAAAAATCCGCCAGAGAGGATATGCCTTCTCAAAAGATCAGTTTTACGAAGGCTTCGTCGGCATCGCAGCTCCTATACGGGATTATACCCAAAATGTTGTCTCTTCCTTATCGATCATCGGCTCCACAACAACGATCACGCCAGATCGCTTTCATTTTTTCATTGAGGAAATTATGGAAGCGGCGGCTGAAATATCCGAGCATTTGGGTTATTACTAACATGCATAAATACAAAAAAGCGTATCATTGTCTGATACGCTTTTTTGTATTTACACTTGGCGCAAATCCGTTCCCGTTGGTTCGATTGACATTTTGTCCTTTTTCACTTGTGTTTGTTTTTGAGGCACTAGTGATAAGGCGATTGCGGCGATCACTCCAGGAATCGCAAATGCGATGAAGTTCAATTGAATCGGCAAACTGACAGATAAGAGGAAGCCTCCCAAAAGCGGACCGAGCATACCGCCGATTCTCCCCACGCCAGATGCCATACCTAATGCGGTGGATCGGATATAAGCCGGATAATATTGGGAAACATAAGCTTGTACAATATTTTGAGCTCCGATCGTAGCAGCCCCTGCAACCGCTACTAAAAAGTAGATCAAGAAAGGGCTTCCACCAAACCCAAGTAGTGTTAAAGCAACTGCTCCAGATGCATACATCGGGATAAGCATTTTTTTCGAGCCGTATTTATCGCATAACCGGGCGATAATGAGTGTCCCTATAATCGCGCCACTTTGAAGGGCGATCAGAAAGCCTAAGCTGGAGTTCAGTGCATATCCCGCCTCCATCATCAACTTCGGAAGCCAAGTATTCAAACCGTACACCATCAGTAAACAACTGAAAAATGCAATCCAAAACATCATTGTACTTAAAGCACGCTTCTCTTTAAATAAGCCGACAATCGGTACTTTTGTTTCCGTTGCTGCTAGTTCTACAATTTCATCGGAAGCAGTAAAGGTCGATCCAGGACTAACCTTGGAAAGAATGGCGAATAGCTCCTTCTTCTTACCTGTTCGGATCAAGTGACTCGACGTTTCCGGTAGTTGCTTATACATTATCGGTAACAGTAATAACGGCAATCCGGCAATCCAAAAAATAGACTCCCATCCGAAAGACGGCATTAGTATAATCCCTAATAATGGAGCCAGAATCCCTCCGACCGAATAGCCGCATAACACGATGGAGACCAACATATTTCTCATGGATTGCGGTGAATAATCCGTCAACAAGGCAATCACGTTCGGCATAATGCCACCAAGCCCTAAGCCTGCTAAAAAGCGGAATGTGGAAAACATCGTTGGCGTTTGTGCGAATCCGCACAACAAAGTAAATAAGCTAAACAACACGACAGTGATGACAATTACGTTTTTCCTTCCGATACGATCGGCCAATGTTCCAAAGATGATTGCACCGAACATCATCCCGAAAAGTCCATAACTTCCCATGGCCCCCGCTTCAACTGAAGTAAGGCCCCATTCCTCAATCAGAAGCGGCACAACCGTCCCGAATACCACGAGATCATACCCATCAAACGCAATAATGAGCAAACTCCATAATAACAGTCCCATGTGGAAGCGGTTAAATTTACTAGTAGCAATAATCTTAGTTGTATTAATAGAAGCCAAATCTTCTCCCCCTAGTTTGCGATGCACAAGATTCTCGGTGGAACAGAAACACTGTGGGCGTGTGAGATTTCCCCTCTGCTTTAATAAGCAGGATGGGTTCCATTCGTGATAAACCGGTTTGGAACCCTATCGTAAATTCGTTTTATAACGAAGGTAACCAAAGAGTCAGCGGCGTCCAATAAGTAATGATTAACAATACTGCCAATGAGACGATTAAGAATGGCCACATTGCTTTTATCAAAGCTCCAAGCGATACATCGGATAATGATGAAGCGATATAAAGACCGGAGCCAACAGGCGGTGTCAATATTCCAATCGTCAGGTTGATACAGATAATGACCCCAAAATGAATTGGATCAATTCCGTAATTTACTAAGAGCGGTGCAAAAATTGGTACAAGGATAATCAAAGCTGCAATCCCATCCATAAACATGCCAAGTAATAGAAGGAATATGTTTACAAGCAGTAAAAATAATAATGGATTATCCGTCAACGCGACCATCCAAGCTGCAATCTTTTGTGGAACCAATTCAAATGAAAGCATCCATCCGAACAAATTCGCCATCGCAATGAGTAGTGTGATGATTGCAGTTGTAACGGTTGTATTCACTAAAATGCTCGGCAGCTTACGTAAATCAAGCTCCTTATAAAAGAAAAATCCGACAATCAAAGCGACAAGACAAGCAAATGCTGCAGACTCTGTCGGTGTGAATATCCCACTGAGAATTCCGATGATGATAATTGTTGGAACAAGCAAAGCCGGAATCACTTTGATAAAGGAGATGAATACTTCACTTACACGCGCACGCTGTTGCGTTGGCCATTTTTCTTTCATCCCTATAAATGCAATCAGCATAATAAAAGAAAGCCCTAGAAGAATGCCCGGTAAAACACCCGCGATAAACATCGAGCCAATGGATACACCTGAACCTACACCATAAATGATAAACAGCATACTTGGTGGAATAATAGGGCCTAATAACCCTGCTGCTGCAGTCGTCGCAGCGCTAAATGGTCTTGAATATCCTTCCTTCTCCATTGAAGGGACCATCGTCCGGCTCATCATCGCAATTTGCGCTGTCGCAGAACCGATGATTGAAGCGAGTAGCATATTGGCAATGACATTCACATAGGCTAATCCCCCTCTGAAATGCCCTACGAAACTTTTGGCAAAATCGATCAGCCTTTTTGTAATCCCGCCAGAATTCATTAACTCCCCGGCTAGCATAAAGAGGGGAATTGCAAGTAATCCGTAGTTTTCCATCCCTGAGTAAAGCCTTTGTGGCACGGTAAGCATTAACCCCATATTATCTGTTGCAAATATGTATACAATCGTCGTCATTCCTAAAACAAATGCAATCGGAATTCGAAGTAGTAAAAGTACGACGAAGAGAATTAGCGCAATTGTCATCTTAAAAAGCCTCCCCGTCGCTGGAATATAACCCTTTAACGAGCAACTCCAAAGAATGGACCAACATGAATACAAAGCTTATTGGTATACATAGGTATGACCAAATTTTGGGCATTTGCATTGTATTCGATTTTTGGACTAAAATATTTGGCGAATTCAGCCAATTAACCGACAAATAAAGCACATACCCAATAAAAGCGACCATCACAAGAAAACCCATAATTAAAACGAATTTCTTCACTTTTCCTTTCAAAAAGTCCGTTAGCATGGTGATAGACGGAGAGGCATTTTGCTTAATCCCCATACTCCCGCCAATAAAGGTGATCCATGCAAGTGAAAAGATAGCTATCTCATCCGACCATAGTAAAGGGACTTTTAAAAAATAACGATAGATAACCCCTGCCGATAAAGATATCAAAATAGCCGCTCCAAAAATGACCGCCAACACTTTCTCAATTTTATACACCCAATCACTTAATCGATAAACAATTTTCAACAGTCCCACCGCCTTTTGGCAGATTATAAATATATACGCAAACGTTTACATGTAAACATGCTTAAGTCAGCATGGGAAGTTGGGCGGGGCCCCTTCCCATACCGGACATTGTTAAGCATAAGCTGGATAACAATCAATCATTCTGTGCAGTCTCAATAAACGATTTGATGATTTCGGATTCGTTCGCATACTGAGTTCTCACTTCTTCGGCAATGCCATCAAATGCAGAATGGTCTTCCAGCTCCTGCACTTCAACACCATTCTTCCTCAACTCTTCAAGGTTGCTTTTTTCCCTTGCAATTGCTTCCTGCGCTCCCCAATCTACTGCAGTCTTCATAGCTGTTTTAACAATCTCTTGATCTTCTTCGGATAGTTTGTCAAAGCTTGCTTGACTCATGACAACAACTGTCGGGAAAGTCATCTGGTTAGTTAACGTCAAATACTTTGCATTTTCATAATACTTCTCCGTTACAAGGGCATCTAAGTCAATATCCATACCGTCAATGACTCCGGTTTGTAATGATGTATAGACTTCTGGGAGTGGCATTGCTGTCGGACCTGCACCAGTTTTTTCCCAGAAACTTTGCATAGCTGGACTTCCGATAATTCTAACTTTCTTTCCTTTCAAGTCTTCAGGAGAACCGATAAATCCTTCTTTCATTAAAATGTGACGATTTCCTGCAAATGCGATATCCAAACCTAGTAACCCTTGTGATCCCAATTCTTCAAGCATTTGTTTTGTCTCTTCCGACTCACGCATTTTATTCGCATCTTCTAAATCACTGAATAGAAATGGCATAAACCATGAGTTTAAAGTAACTTCACGCGTACTCATATAGGCATTTGTGAGAAAACCAAAGTCGATAGAACCCGTTTCTAGCTGTTGAACCATATCTTGTTCAAGACCAAGTGTTGAAGCAGAATAAATATCCAGTTTCATTCTTCCATCTGATAGTTTTTCAAGCTCTTCGCCAAACTTTTCAGCTGTTTTATGCCAAACATGTGATTCTTGTACAACATGTGAAGCTTTGAAGGTGTATGTATCGCCTCCGTCATTTTTGCCAGCGTCAGCGCTTTGCCCATCGCTCCCTCCACAGGCTGCCAACGCAAATAATGCAGCCCCGGCAAGCATGGTCAACGATAACCACTTTCTTTTCTTTCTAATTTTCATGTTATTTCCCCCAGTATTCGAACATCCGTTAGTTCCGCATGATTTCGACATATTTTTCACGATTATTTATATGGCTAGAACCCCTTCTAAACATCCAATTAGGCTGTTTGAAAAAGGGGTCCTCGACCTTCTTTCACTGTTTCATTGCATTTAGTGGTTCACTTCATCGAACCGCTTTAAATTCATCTGTGACATCCTGATGTCCATTATTCGAATCATATACTTGTTCCTGTTCCAATTCGAAGCGATCCATGATCGGCAAGTCGTTGACCGAGAATAGATACGCATCTTCTGAAGCGACATGTTCATGCCAAGCCCAGTTTGGAACAACGAAGTAATCGCCTTTCTTCCAATCGAAACGGATACCGTTAATGACTGTATAGCCTGAACCTTTATGCGCATGGTAAATGACCGAATGGGTATGGCGATGCGCTTTCGTATGGAATCCTTTCGGTAAATGTTGCATGCGTGATCCCATCGTTGGGTTCGCCGATTTCCCTGTTGAAGGGTTGATATATTCGATCGCGAAGCCATCATACGGATCCGGATCAAAATTCATTAAACCTTTAATCGCATCAACGGTGCGCGTCCACTTATAATTTGCAAGCGGGGCAACTGTAAACTTGCCGTCTCCGACAGGACGAACAATTCCACCGTTATACCGGAGCTCCGAGAAATTATCCGGTACATCCGGCTGCTGTAATCCATCGGCATACGGTTCAAAGAACGTGCCTCCGATTGAATAGATAGTTGGAATATCGAGTGCATCCATCCAGATCATCGGTTTATCTCCAAGATGTCCGTGTCCATGCCATAAATTTTTCGGCGTTGTCAGGAAATCTCCTTCTTCCATGAAGAGACGCTCACCTTGGACGATTGTGTAGGCTCCTTCCCCTTCCGATATAAAACGAAGTGCGCTTTGTGTATGACGATGCGATGGAGCTTCTTCACCAGGAAGTAGCAATTGGACAGCAGCATATAAAGTTTGCGTTGTCGATGCCCAGCCCCACGGTTGGCGGTAAGTCAATCCCGGGTTTTGGAAATAGATGGCACGTCGCTCCCCGCCACGCTCGGGTGTGAAAATTTCAGCTGCTTCCATCAGCTTTTTGTTCAATAACTCACCGCTCCAGAGATATGCTTCAGCTTGCGGCTTCGGCGATTTGTTCATAATTGCCGGAATCGCTTCCCAAAGTGGTCCAAGATTATACTGCTGGATATCTTTCGTGAAATCCTTTACCGTATCACTGCCCATGAATTCTTTAACATCATCTTTCACTTCTGCCATTCAAAACACATCCTATTCTTTTGTCGTGTAATTGATGGATCCGTCCTTATCAGTCGAGCTTACTTAGATTGCGTTGCACTTGGCTATAATGCTTCTCTACATGTTCCTCGAGGAAATGTTCGATCATGAACGAGACCGGCTTATTGCCGAATTTTTCGAAATTACGGTGAGGGTTTTCTGCTTTCAGATCTTCTTCGCTCAAATTCTCTAAGCCATCTGCCACTTTTTGCTTGAGCTCTTTGAATTCAGCGAACTGCTCGGAAACGTTCAACTCATCCGGATTGACCACTGCAGCTAAACGTGCCGAATCTTGCAATCCGCGTCCCCATTGAGCACCCGGCTCTGCCAACACGCGATCAATTTCGTTGAGCCAATATGGAACCGCTTCATTTAAGTGAGAGATGATTTGCAAAATAGACCATTCTTCATTAGTCGGATTCCAACGAATCGTCTCTTCCGATAAATTATCTGAAACCTTCAAAATTGCATCAATGCTGTTATTAATTGCTTGAATGGATTGGTTCACTGCGACGACTGTCATCTTTAATTTCCTCCTTTTGTAGGGACACTTTGTTCTCCAAGACACCAACTTTATCAATTTCAATTCGTACAACATCGCCATCTTTCAAGAATGTCGGTGGATCCATTGCAACGCCTACGCCACCTGGTGTTCCTGTTAAGATGACATCCCCTGGCTCAAGTGTGACAAGATTCGATAGGAATGAAACAAGTTTTGGAACAGAGAAGACTAGGTTTTCTGTATTCGTTTTTTGTCTCACTTCACCGTTAACCGTCAGCACTACGTCAAGGCCTGACGGGTTCGTCAATTCATCGGAAGTGATCAGCCAAGGTCCCATCGGTGCACTTCCATCAACCGTTTTCCCTTGTAGCCATTGAAGTGTACGTCTTTGGATATCACGGTATGTCACATCATTCGTAATCGTATAGCCCGCTACGTAGTCCAGAGCATCTTCTTCGGAGACATTGCGTGCTTGTTTACCGATGACAAATGTGAATTCAGCTTCATAGTCAAGCTGTTCCGAAATTGGATGGAATGGGATGTCATCTTCCGGACCGATAATTGTATTCGCAAACTTGGCGAATAAAACTGGATTGGACGGTAATTCACGGCCCATTTCCAAAATATGCTCTCGGTAGTTATGACCAACACAGAATATCTTTCCTGGTTGTGTCACTGGCGCTTCCACTTTCACATCGCTTTTATCATAGACGAGCTGATGTTTGAAGCTATTCGGATGTTCAAGTGCAAAGTCGACAGCTGCCCTTGCAATTTCCAAACTTTCTTTTCCGCCTTGCAGGAAGCCTTCCATTTTAGCTGGCACATAAGCTTCTGCAATTTCTTCAAAACGGTATTTGCCTTCATTTTGAAGTTGTGACTGGTAAGCATAGTTTAAATCGACTACTTTATCTCCGTCGACAAGTGCACCAATTCTTGAAAATCCTGCAGTAGTAAAAGTAATTAGTTTCATATGACTCTCCCTTTCAACTCATAGTAAATTTTTACGAAATTATCAGTTAGTAAACGCATTCATTATCCCGTTTTTTTAGATAATTCAATCCAAAAATATATTCCACTACTAGGATACTTTGTCTACTCATTATATAAGATAATCATATTTCATTAGATTGTCAATATTCTTGTTCATCTAATTATTTGTAGTGAATTAATTATTCAGAATGCAAACTCGGCTCAATGTGTCACTTTGTTTTTATTGTAACCATGGAACTTATCCACAAATTGAAAATCTTCCGAAGCACGGTTTTTCAAGATCGTATCACGCAGAAGGATCGTTTCCGGTGCGACAGCATGGATGATTTCTCCCCATAGACGTGCATTATTTTGAACATAAGCCGTTCTTGGAATGCGTTCTTCTTGATATTTCAAGAATGCTGTTTCAATATCTTCGTCACATTCTTCCACCATGTCAGCCAAATACGCTGCATCTTCGAATGCTTGACATGCACCTTGAGCGAGATATTGAAGCATTGGATGTGCTGCATCGCCCGTTAAAGTGATACGTCCTTTCGTCCAATTATTGAGCGGTTCACGGTCATACATCGGCCATCTCTTTTGACGCTGAATGAATGTAAGCGCTGTTTGTACGAGGCTACAGGTTCCTTCAAACACACGGTCCATTTCTTCCGGCGTCCCCCATTCGTCTGTAAACTGAATTTCTTCGCGGTATTCAGAACTTTTGAAAACGACGACTTGATTGTAAAGTTCACCGCGTCGAACAGGATATTGAACAAGGTGGAAATTCGGCCCGATCCACATATAGACATCATCAAGATTGCCAACTTCAGTTACATCCTCCATCGGGATTGCTCCTCGGTAGGCCACATATTCAGAACAGATCGGCTGATCATCAACAAAGAGTTTACGAGTATTGGACCATAGTCCATCAGCTCCGATTGCCGCAGAACCTGTATGTACATCACCATTTGCAGCCGTGACGGTCACCGCGCCATTCGCTTCCTCAGTTTTTACAATGGACTGATCGGTAACTAATTCAATGTAAGGGCTTTCCGCACAAACATCATATAAGGCTTTATGGAGATCTGAGCGGTGTAGCACGATATAAGGCGCTCCATATCTCTCTTTATACACATCTCCAAGGTCCAATGCAGAAAGCTCTTTGCCTGTATAAGCATCCATGAGAACAAGCCTTTTTGGAAATACTGCAATTTCATTGATTTTATCCATCACGCCAAAACGCTGTAAAACATTTGTTGCGTTCGCTGCAAGCTGGATTCCAGCACCGATTTCCAAAAATTCCGGAGCCTGTTCCAGTACTTTGACGTACTTTTTATTTTCCGCAAGTCCTAAGGCAGTTGCTAAACCACCAATACCTCCGCCTATGATAATAATTGGATTGTTTTGATCATTGCTCATAATGAAAACCTCCTGAATAAGTATAGTTCATAGTTTCGCTTCTCCTCATTCATTCTTATACAATCAAACCTTTTTTATTCCACTAATAGTGAACGAGGTTTACCATAAGTGTATTTTACAGTATTCTAATAATTAAAGTCAATACAAAATTATTTGAAATTTTTTAGAGGACTGTTTTTTGCTATACTAATAACTAAGAGAACAGAGGGAGTAGAGACATTATGATAGAAATCAAAAAAAATGGATCCACCATCCAATCATTACAAATCGGAATCGGGATCATCGATGTGATCGTGAATAACGGAAAACCTATGAAATTCGCAGAAATACAAGAAAAAACGAAAATGACCAAAAGTAATTTGTATAAATACATGAATACATTGACACAACTCGATTTACTCATCCGAGAAAGTTCAACAGGGCTCTATCATCTTGGTCCTAAGCTCATTCAATATGGGACGACTGCGATCGGCAAGCAAGATGTAGTGGAGCAGATAACCCCTTATTTACAAACAATCAGCCAGCAGACGAAGTGTTCTGTATTATTTGCTGTCGGTACTACAAACGGGCCTGTTATCGCTAAGATTTGGAGCCCAGATCAAATTCTCAATATAGGAGCACAAATCGGTACATTACTACCACCTAACTCGTCTTCCGGAAAGATTTTCAACGTATTTTATAATAATCACATCACCGAAAATTGGCGGGTGGCAGCAGAACCTTCCATGACAGATGAAGATAAGGAATTCCATAAAATTAAAGAAGAAAAGATCGCTTTTGCAAAGGAGCCATTGATCACTTCCATCTCTTCCGTATCGCTACCTATCCTGTCATACAGTGAAGAACTTGTCGGGATCATTGCAGTTGTCGGATTCACACCAGACATACCGAGTGCGATCGGTGACGAAACAAGCCAATATTTACTGAAGATGCAACAAGCGATATCTAAAACATTTGGGTACACAAATCCATAACACAAATTTCCAATTCATAGTATTTTTCTAAAAAAAGAGTGTAGACAAAGTTATTTTTGACTTGTCTACACTCTTTTTTGCAGTACATGCTGTAATTTAGTTTCCCTTTAGTCCGTTGACAAGTAATACTAGACAACTTCTTTTAAGATGTGATGGAAATATGATTGTCGAGTTGTTCCTTCAACTTTAATTTGCTTATTTTCCCTGATGCTGTGATCGGTAATTTGTCTAAAATAATAAATTTATCTGGAACTTTATATTTGACGAGCCGCTCTTTCATATACGCCAACAGTTGTTCCTCAGTTGTCGTAATATTTTCTTTTAAAACGATGCAAGCACATGTCAGTTCCCCGAATAATTCATCGGGAAGGCCAATGACAGCCGCATCTGCTATGGCAGGATGTTGGTGGAGCGCTTCTTCAAGCTCACGTGGGTAAATATTATAGCCGCCACGAATAATCAATTCCTTTTTTCGTCCGACGATTCTTACGTAACCATTTTCATCGATTGTCGCCATATCGCCCGTGTAAAACCAGCCTTCATGATCAATCACTTTGACGGTTTCTTCCGGCATTTTATAATAACCTTTTGTCACTCCTGGTCCTTTACAAACCAGTTCCCCGACTGCACCGACAGCGCATTCTTTCCGATGATCATCGACCACCTTCACCTCTACGCCGTGTACTGGACGACCGACGGTTTCCGAACGCAAGGTATCGTCATCGTCAAATCCAGTCATTGTCAGTGTCGCGGCTGTTTCCGTCGAGCCATAGGCGACAAGAACATTACAATTCATTTTCGAACGGATTTGTTTGACAATTTCTACCGGACAGGGCGCCGCTGCCATTTCCCCTGTACGAAGTGAACTCAGATCATAGTTATTAAAATCTGGAGAATTCAGCTCTAAAATAAACATTGTCGGCACGCCTGGGTGGACCGTCACTTTCTCCGTTTCAATAAGCGACAATGCAGTTTTCACCGAGTATTTCTGCATGATGACCAGTTTCCCGCCACAATAAGTTGCACGAAGGATGAAAGTCACTCCCATGACGTGGAAAAGAGGGTTTGGGATTAAAAACACATCCTCCTCTGTACATTTCATCCTTTCGGAACCTGCCATGGCAGAAAACAATACATTTTCATGCGTCAACATTGCACCTTTTGGACGGCCTGTCGTTCCTGATGTAAACATGATGGCAAATAAATCTTCAGTTGGGGCGACACGGACTTCTTCTGAATTATGCCCGACTAGTAATTCGGTATAGTTCATATAATCTGCCGCTTGGAAACGAACAGAAATGAGCGTTGATAGTGTTTCAGTCTCCTGGCTCAATTCAGAATAATAACTCTCAGTATCACAAAAAAGAGCTTTTGCCTCTGCCTGTTGCAAAATATAGACACTTTCTTCTTTACTGAAAAATGGATTGAGTGGAATTAAGACCGCTCCGACCCGGGCAATGGCAAAAAATGCCGTGACGTATTCACAGGAGTTTGTCAATGCAACTGCTACACGATCCCCGCTTGTCACACCGATCCGTATGAGCCCTTTGGCAAGGTTTGTCACTTCTTGATCCAACTGTCCATATGTCATTCGTCTTGATTCATCATAGATTGCTTCTCGATTCGGTAAACGAGTAGCTGTAGCTCTTAATGTATCACTGACATTTAGATTCGTTTTTAAGTTAGCCACATTTCTCCCCCTCGATTGTTGTGAAATCTTTCATTCCTTCTATACTCCTTACTTCGAAAAATCAAAAGTGTAAACGAAATAACAGTAAACCTAACGAGTGCCTGAAATATTTTTCATAGGCATTCGTTAGGTTAATGAATATTAGTCAAGAGCTTCCCAAATCGCCGCGATGCCTTGTCCCCCACCGATGCAGACCGCAGATGCGCCATATTTTTTGTTTCGTCTTTGTAATTCTTTAATGAGCGTATGCGAAATTCTCGTTCCGCTTGCCGCAAGTGGATGTCCAAGTGCAACGGCACCACCATTGACGTTTCCGATTTCCAAGTCAAACCCAAGTTCTTTTTGGCAAGCTAGATATTGTGCTGAAAAGGCTTCGTTAATTTCAATCAAGTCCAAGTCTTCCACATGTAGATCCCCCTTTTTCAAAGCGCCTTGAATCGCCGGGACAGGACCGATTCCCATATATTTAGGCTCGACACCTACCACATCCCACGAGACAAGACGAGCAATCGGTTTTAGGCCATTTCGCTCTGCATATTCACTAGAGACAATGACCACTGCTGCAGCACCATCCACCATACCGCTTGCATTTCCTGGTGTCACAACTCCGTTTTCGACGAAGCGCGCAGGAAGTTTTCCAAGCTGTTGCATGGAAGTTTCGCGGATGTGCTCATCTTCATCGATGACGATATCGCCTTTACGCCCTTTAACAGTGACCGGAACAATTTCTTCTTTAAAATAGCCTTTTTCTCTCGCTTCGATGGCACGAGTATGGCTGGCAAGCGCATGTGCATCCACTTCTTCACGTGAAATCCGATATTTTTCCGCAAGATTTTCCGCGGTTTCCGCCATTGTAAAGCCACAGTTCGTATCGAGCAGACCATCCCATAACCAGTCTTCGATGACCGGACCGCCGAGGGGACTTCCCCATCTCATACCAGGAATAACATGTGGCACTCGGCTCATACTTTCCGTGCCGCCTGCCAATACGACTTCCGCTTCGCCTGCCAAGATATACCGAGCTCCTGTTAAAATCGCTTCGATTCCCGTACCGCAAACACGGTTAATTGTCAAACCGGGCGTCTCAAGTCGAGTACCTGCTTTCAAACCGACATGCCGCGCCAAAATATGAGCATCTTTACTCGATTGTTGAACGTTTCCGAAGACGACTTGGTCAATGTCTTCGGCGTTAATATTCGATTTGCGGATTGCTTCTTTTGCGGCAATCACGCCTAATTCAGTTGCTGAAATATCGCGAAAAGACCCCGAAATCTTTGCAAATGGTGTCCGTGCACCTTCCAATAAAACGATTTCTGTCATTCTATACACCTCTTCTAAATAATTTGTTTTCGATTAAACAACATAACGGTCTGCAGCAATGACCCGGTCTGCAATGCGTCTTTTTGTTTCCACAATGTTTTCGGAACTACTGGAAATCAGTCGACCAGCAGCGTGTAAGAAAGTTTCGTCATCGCGAAGATAACCGGCCATATTCAACCCTTGGATTGCACATTGTTGTGCAGTTTCGTGGACAACAATTTTTGCACAATCAAGCTTTTGACTACTTTTTTCTTCTCCAGAACGATTGAACGCTTTTTCGGCACGAAGGACAGCGCTTTCACTCCTATAAATCCCAATTGCAAGATCTGCTAGAAAAGCAGCCACTTCTTGTTCTTTGTTTAGATTATCAATTCCAGCTTTCTGAATAGCTTGGATCGTCGCCTCATAATAATCTTTCATCAGTTTAAGTGTCTGTTTTGCGCGCTCTAGCGGACCATTGCCAATCTGATTCAGTTCACTATGTCCACTATACTTCTTCAATAAGGTCGATGCGATAATAATACGATTAATTTCATTAGTCCCTTCGAAAATACGGTTGATCCGTGAATCGCGGTAGATTGTCTCCACTTCGTATTCGGCCATATAGCCATAACCTCCGTGAATTTGCACCGCTTCATCAACGACAAAGTCCAACGCTTCCGTCGACATGACTTTATTGATCGAACATTCGACTGCAAAACGTGCAATCGTTTTGCCGTAATCTTCGCCTGTCTGCTTCATCTCTTCAAAACCATTTTGCATAGCCCCCGCCGTGCGATATACACTGCTTTCATTGGCATATGTGCGGATTGTCATATCGGCAATTTTCTGTTTGATCAAGTTGAAGTCAGAAAGCGAATTGCCGAATTGCTTCCGCTCATTGGCATACTTCACTGCCAGCTCAATCGAACGTTTGGAAGAACCAAGTGCTGTCGATGCCATTTTATATCGACCAATATTCAAGACATTAAAGGCGATAATATGTCCGCGGCCGATTTCGCCGATTACGTTTTCAGCAGGCACTTTCACATTGTCTAAAATAAGTGAGCGTGTGGAAGAACCTTTCAGTCCCATTTTCTTCTCTTCAGGACTGGTCGATAGTCCTTCATAACCTTTTTCAACAATAAAAGCAGTTATTTGAGTGCCATCCACTTTCGCATAGACGATAAAAACATCTGCAAAAGCTGAGTTTGTTATCCATTGCTTCTCGCCGTTTAACACATAATACTTACCGTCATCCGTCAGTTTTGCGGAAGTTTTCAGGCCCATTGCATCCGTTCCTGCAGATGGTTCTGTCAATGCATAGGCTGCAATTTTCTCACCTGTTAGCAATTTAGGTAAATAGCGTTCTTTTTGCTCTTTATTTCCAAAATAGGCGATTGGTAGCGCACCTATACCGGTTTGCCCGCCAAATGTGATCGAAAAGGAACGGCCATACGCCATCTTTTCAGAAATAATGGCACCGCTTACTTTTCCAAGATCCATTCCACCGTCTTCCTCCGGAATATCTGCACCAATCAGTCCAAGATCACCCGCTTCTTTAATAAGACGGATCGTTTCAGTAAATTCCTGATTTTCGATTTTTTCCAGTGACGGCATCACTTCATTCATAACAAATTTCTCTGCCAAATCCACTATCATTTCATGTTCATCAGAAAAATCTTCCGGTGTAAAGATCTCTTCGGCCTCGATGTTGCCAGTTAGAAAATGTTTTATCTCTTTCCCTTTAACTACCATCTCTTTCTTTCACTCCTTTTAGTGCGATACAGGGCTATTGATGGTTGACATAAGCTCTTCCCGCAACTTCACCTTTTGTATTTTGCCGCTAGCCGTGGAGGGAAACTCTTCTGTAAAAATGATTTTACCCGGTACTTTATAAGTGGCGATCTGTTCTTTCAAATAGTTTTTCAGTTCTTCTTCCGAAGTGGATTGGCCATTCTTCAATTGAATGACTGCACAGACAACTTCCCCTAATACGTCATCAGGAAGGCCGATAACTGCCGAATTCGACACAGCAGGATGTTTTGTCAATACCGCCTCAATCTCTTGCGGGTAGATATTGTAGCCACCGCGTATAATCATCTCTTTCGCGCGTCCCACAAAGTATAAATAGCCTTCATCATCCAGTATCCCGAGATCTCCTGTATAGAACCAGCCTTCAGCGTCAACTACCCGGGCTGTCTCTTCAGGCATCTTATAGTAGCCTTTCATCGTTCCGAAACTATGTATCGCAATTTCTCCTGTTTGCCCTGCCGGCAGTTCACTCCGATTTTCATCGACAATTTTCAACCGTACGCCCGGTATTGCTTTTCCAAGTGAACGGATGATTTTTTGCTCATCATCATCGTAAGGAGTCATGGTTACAGTACAAGTCTCGGTTATTCCAAAAGATTGACATAGATTCATTCCAAGACGATCACGCACTTCTTTCACTTTGTTCGGCGGTATTGGGGATGCCCCGACCATTCCAGCACGTAAAGTGGATAAATCGAAGTGATCAAAATCTTCCACTTCCAACTCTTTCAAAAACATTGTCGGCACACCTTGCTGAATCGTCACCCGTTCCTGTTCAATCAATACAAGCATTTCCCTCGGATGATATTTTTCCTTGATGACCATACGTGCCCCGACCGTTAGCCCTGTAAATAGATTACATGCCATGCCAAAAATATGAAAAAGAGGTGCAGCAATTAGAAATACATCTTGCTCTGTGCAGCGCAATTCTTTAGCAAGCGTATTGGCCGA
Source organism: Sporosarcina sp. ACRSM (assembly GCF_022346545.1). Classification (GTDB taxonomy): domain Bacteria; phylum Bacillota; class Bacilli; order Bacillales_A; family Planococcaceae; genus Sporosarcina. Next base: position 47,113 of record NZ_JAKRNU010000008.1, read on the forward strand.
CTGGATCACGCCTCTATGCGTAATCATAACGCCTTTTGGTGTGCCCGTCGTACCCGATGTATAGAGCAAGCAGTACACGTCTTCATCTACATCTAGCACCGCTTCGTCTGCCTCCGAAAGTCTTTCGTTTAACAAATCTGCATAGGAAGTTGTTCCTTGTTGCTCAAAGCGAACCGTTATGATTAGAGGTTGATCCTCTTCAAGAATACGTCCATCGAACTTTTCTGTAACGAAAAGGGCTTTCGGTTCCGCATGATGTAAAATATATTGAACTTCATGTGCTTTATAACTCGGATTAAACGGCACAAGAATCGCACCGATTTTCGCCACAGCGAAAAAAATGACGGTTGTTTCATACCAGTTCGGCAATGCAACTGCAATCCGGTCCCCTTTTTTAAAACCTTGTTCGATGAAGGAAGCTGCTAGTTGATCAACGTCTTTTTTTAATTGACGATACGAAACGCGTTGTGTCAAATCGTAAATAGCCTCTTTGTTATGATGGATTGATTCTGCAAGACAAAGAAGTTCATAAACTGTCATTCGATTTTTATCTTTTGTCATATTCAATTTCCTCCTGCTTGAAGCGAGAATCACCATTTCAATCTGTCAACTGAATTCAAATACGCTCGTTTGTTTATCAATCATGCCTCGGCGTGATTGCGTCCAGATTTCGAATCGAGCTTGCTCGATTAACTCCTTTCAAAATCTGTGACATCCGCCGGAGGCTTTATCTTCGTTCAGCGGATGTTTGAACACCCACCGAACAGTAAACCAAAAAGCATTCATCTCGCCACCTATGGAGGTGGGAGTTTTCTGCTGAATGAAGATAAAAAAATGAAGTACCCTGATGGGCTGTGCATCTGGATACTTCATTGCTGTCGATTCTACAGTTAACGCCCAGCGTAAACCGGTTTTCTCTTTTCAACAAACGCATTCAATCCTTCTTTTCGATCTTCCGTCGAAAAGGCGTTGCCAAAACAAGCGCTTTCAATGATTAAACCTGATTCGATATCCGTATTGCTTCCTGTATTCACTGCAAGTTTCAACATCTGGAGAGCGACCGGTGGCTTGCTCGCAAGTTTCTTTGCCCATTCTTTCGCAGTTGACAATACTTCATCCACAGATACAACTTCATTGACGATATGCAATTCAAGCGCTTTAGCCGCATCGAACATCTCACCGAAGTAAAGGAGTTCTTTAGCAACACCTTGTCCAACGATCTTTTGTAAACGCTGTGTGCCGCCGCCACCTGGAATGATACCAAGACCTACTTCAGGGAATGCAAATTTCGCTTTTTCAGAACTGATGCGTAAATCACAAGCCAACGCAAGTTCAAATCCGCCACCTAATGCCATACCGTTCAATGCTGCAATGACCGGCTTCGTAGCATTTTCAATTTGTGAAAAAACAGCTCTGGATACTTTGTTCATCTTATTGATGCCGACAAGATCCAAGCCGGCCATTTCGTTAATATCCGCGCCTGCAACGAACGCTTTTTCTCCGCTACCTGTCAGAATAACCGCCCGTACTTCATCATTGTCATCCAACTTCGCAAATACCTCGGATAATTCTTTAAATACTTGTGTATTCAACGGATTGACAGGTGGTCGATTAATCGTTACTGTGGCTACATTTTCTTCAATATCTAATAATAAGTATTCATATGTCATTGTTTCACGAGCTCCTTTTTTTGTTCATAGTCGTAAAATCCAGCGCCCGCTTTCTTTCCAAAGCGACCTGCTCTCATCATTTGCTTCATGAGCAATGGTGGTGCAAAACGTGCATCGTTGAATTCATTTTGGAAATATTCCATAACGTAATAGCCGATATCCACACCCGCATAGTCTTGCAATTCAAATGGCCCCATCGGGTAGTTCAAACCGAATTTAACGGCTTTGTCGATATCTTCTGCCGAGGCGACCCCTTCTTCCAGAAGACGGATCGCTTCGATAAATTGCGGAATCATAATGCGGTTAACAATAAACCCAGGTGTATCTTTTTTCACTTCAACGACTTCTTTTTTCAATTGAGTAGAAAGCGCTTTCAACGTTTCTACAGTTTCGTCACTTGTTTCATAGCCACGTACGACTTCCACAAGCTTCATGAGCTGTGCCGGGTTGAAAAAGTGCATACCCGCTACACGGTCAGGACGTTTTGTTGCTGCAGCGATTTCAGTAATGGACATAGACGATGTATTCGTTGCTAGAATGACATCTTCTCTGACAATGTTATCAAGTTGAGCGAAAACTTCTTTCTTTAAGTCCATATCTTCAATTACCGCTTCAATGACTACATCGGCATCTTTTAAGTCTTCGAGATTTGTCGTCGTTTGAATACGAGCCAGTGTTTCTTGTTTTTGCTCTTCCGTCATTTTCCCACGCTCAACACTTTTGGCCATGAACTGATCAAGTCGTGCAAGAGCTCCTTCTAAAAAGCGATCTTCAATATCTCTTAAAACTACATTAAATCCATTCAATGCTGCAAGGTTTGCAATTCCAGCGCCCATCGAGCCTGCGCCAACTACACCAATCGTTTGAATTGTCATTGTTCATCTCTCCAATCAAAGTTTCTGTATTTTCATTATAAACGGTCTTTTCTTGAAATCACACCTACAATGTGTAGGAATGAAACATTAATTTTTAGTCAAATAATACAGGCTATACACAAAAAGAAGAGAGGTGACTTAAAAGAACACTTTTAAGTCACCTCCAATTTTCTGGAAAGATATCAATAAAACAATATCCTTTATATACAATTCAATTTCAACTAGGTTATTCCATTGCTATTTCTGCATTCTGCGGACTGACTTTTCGATCCTTCTTCGTGATTGATAATGCCGCGATTGTCGATAAAATGCCACATGCGACTAAAAAGAAGAATGCAGTATCGTACGAACCCGTCGCACTAATAATGAATCCCATTACAATTGGAGCGATGAATCCTGCCGCTTGGGCTCCTGTATTTACCATACCCATGCCAGTTCCAATCGCTTCTTTCGGTAACAATTGATGTGGTAACGAAAAGGCAACTGAAAATACAAAACTCTTGAAGATGAAAACTAAATTCCAGTAAATCACAACCGCAACCATGGAGTCAGAAATAATCATTAAGTACAAAAATACAGTTGTTAACAACATTCCGCCTGCAGCATAGTACTTTTCCGTATTTATAAAATATTTATTCAATAGGATACCACTCAAGATGGTAGCAAAACCGCCTAGTAGGGCGGGTACTGAAGCAATCAATCCTACCGAAAGAATATCTAAATTACGGGTTTCCACTAAATAGATGGGCATCCATGAACTGAAACCCCAGTTAATGATTCCTGCTGCAAACCACATGACCACAATTTTCCATATACCAGAATTGTTCAACAGGTTCTTCAACGGCACTTTGTTTGTTTCTTTAATTTTCACTTCAATTTTTTCCGTTTGGGCTGCAGGCCGGTAAAAGAACCAAAATGCAGCAACCAATAAAAAGCCGACCACTCCAATTGCAACAAACATATGTCTCCAACCCAACCAGACGATTAAAGGCGCAGCGATCAACGGACCTAGCGCTGCTCCAAAAAAATTGGATGACATCATCGTAGACGAGGCTTTTGACCTTTCATTTTTCGGAAAAAATTCAGATATACCTTTCTGACTGGCTGAGGGATAGAACCCTTCCCCAATTCCGAATAAAATACGAATGATTACTAGGGAAGCTAACGACCAGGCCAAACCGGAAAAGATTGTAAATAACGACCAAAAAGCGATGGCGAAAATTACAAGTTTTCGGGATCCGATTTTATCAGCCAACCAGCCTCCCGGTATTTGCATACATGCATACGAAATAAAAAAACTACTTAATATGATACCTACCATTGAGGGATCTAAGTTAAATTCCTCCTTGATCGGAATTACCGCAATATTCATGACCATCCGATCCAGGAAACTCAAAAGCCATCCAACAAACAATAGCGCCAATGCAACATATTTCTTTTTACCTTTTGTTAAGTCAGAAATCCTCATCCAATCCTACTCTCCAATACTATTCTGTCATCAATTCTTGCAAAACACCTGCCTCAATGTCTTCCTTGTAGCCATCTACTGTGTAGATTACTTGATCCAACTGCCCTTTAAATGGAAACGGCGCCGTGTACAATGGGCTGATCGGGTTTCTTTCATTTTGTCCAATGTAAAATAATGCCCGTGAAAAGCCAAGTGCAGATGCGTGAAGGATCTTCCCCTCACCAATTTGTTCATGATTGACAAACATTTTGCCAACGCCTTCTTCTTCACCTGTTTTATCAAACGTAAAGCACACGGTAAGAGCGCCTGTTGGAAGCTCCTGCTCCGATTTGACGACAAATTCCTCTACATTGGAGAAATTGTAATAGAAATAAAGATGGTTATTTTTCACAAAAAAAGTATACCCGCCTGATTGATCACCATGTGCTGCGATGACACCATCATCATCTGTAGAAGTACGCTCTATTTTAGCTTCGATTTGGAATGATCGGTTTCTTAAGTCTGGCGCTTGAAGCCCATTGTGAATTGCTGGTGCCGCATAGAAAACCCGCTCAACTGGTCCGTCAATCTGTTTTCCCCGTTTCGCAATCAATTTTAGTCTTTGACCGAGGGTTCGACCATCCAATGGGAAGATATCGTATTTTTCCGCCTCCGACCACCAATCCTCAATCAGTTCCTTTAATTTTCCTGGATAAAGCTTAGCAAGGTCATTAAATTCTGAGAAATCATTATTTGCATCATATAGTTCCCATTGATCTTCATCAAAAGAAGTATTTTCTACGTGACGTGCGACTGCCTTCCAACCATCTTTCCAAATTGCACGATTTCCTGCTATTTCATAATGTTGCACTTTCTTACGGGTAGGTTCCTCTCCGTCAGCCAGCGTATACAGAAGACTTGTCCCGTATACAGGTTTTTGCGGTACACCTTTATAGACCTCAGGCATTTCCGTATTAATTAACTCCAGCACCGTCGGCATAATATCAGTGACAAAATGGTACTGTGTACGAATTGCCCCATTATCCTTTATTTTTTCAGGGTAATGAATGATGAGTGGACACCTAATCCCGCCCGCATGTGTATACGTTTTGTACCATTTTAATGGTGTGTTTCCGACTTGAGCCCAACCGGACGGATAGTGGCTATTCGCGTTCGGCCCGCCCAGTTCATCAATACGCGCCAACTTGCTTTCAAATGTTTCCGGCACTGCGTTATAGGATGGCGTCCACGTATTGACCATACCTCCTTCACCGCCCATTCCACAGGCGCCATTGTCAGATAATAAAACAATGAAAGTATTATCCAATTGTCTCAAGTCCTTCAAACATTGGATGAAACGACCGATGTGATGATCGGTATGTTCGAGAAAGCCTGCGAACACTTCCTGCATTCTCGCATACAATCTCTTTTCATCCTCATGAAGCGTGTCCCAAGCTTTGACATCTGGATTTCTCTCGGGCAGTTTTGCATCCAATGGAATAATTCCCAGCTCTTTTTGCCTTAAAAACCACTCTTCTCTTGCAACATCCCATCCCTTATCGTATTTCCCTTTGTATTTCTCAATGAATTCCTTTGGTGCTTGATGAGGCGCATGCGGTGCCGCATAAGATAAATAACAGAAAAAAGGCTTGTGAGGTGCTTCTGACTTCTGTAATCGGATATAGTCAATTGCCTTATCCGTTAAATCTTCAGTTAAATGATAGCCTTCTTCCGGACTTTTCGGTTGTGAAACACGACGGTTCCCTTCTACTAAATCGGGATGGAACTGATCCGTCGCTCCCCTTAAATAGCCGTAAAATTGTTCAAAACCTCGCCCAAGTGGCCAACCATCAAATGGACCAATCTGCGTCTGTTCTTTTGCCGGTGCCAGATGCCATTTACCGACAGCAAACGTGTTGTACCCTTCTTCAAGAAGCACTTCACTGAGCATTGCGGTATCTTTTCTTACCTTCCCTCGACAATTCGGAAACCCGCTATCCAATTCCGTGACAAATGATACACCTGTCGAATGAGGATTGCGTCCCGTCAATAAGGACGCTCTCGTAGGTGAACACATAGCTGACGTATGGAAATTCGTATAACGGAGTCCATTTTTCGCCAATTCATCCATATGCGGTGTGGAAATATCCGAACCATAGCAACCTAATTGCGAAAAGCCTAAATCGTCTAATACAATATAGACAATGTTTGGATTTTGTTTGTCTGTCGTTTCTTCTTCAGGCCACCATGGGGTCGAGACATCAACCGTTTTTCCGATTTCACCTTTAAATGGTATTTCTTGATCTTTAAACATTTTATCAATCCTTTCAGAATATAATTCTTTTATCCCAATTAACTAAAATCACCAAATATGAGATATGTCTTCAGATTTAATACCTAGAATATTTCGTCGATTTCACAAAAAGAAATTATGCGAATAAAAGGGAATTCACATCAGATACTGCCGTAAAAAATGATAGATTCTATTGATAAAGTAAAACATTTACTGACCCGGCATTGAGAATAACCTCTAGTTCAATTACTGAGATAGTCTCATAGCCGCCACCGAACGATACACAACCAGCCAGGTCCACTTTATTCCTTTACGGAATAAAGTGGAGAAATGATTACACACTATTAAAATAGGAGTGGAAAATTTGAATTGCTCCCCCAAGCGCGATTGCATTTTCCCTTAAAGAGCCTTTTTTATAAGTAGGTGATAACAGGTCAGGCATAAAGATGTGAGATTGGGCGCTGCGCACTGCATCATCAAAAAATGAAGATGTTTCATAGATCAGTGGTCCGTGAAGTACCACAAGCTCTGGACGAAGTGAATTAACCATATTCGCTAAACCGACGCCAAAATAAAATGCTGCTTTGTTTGCAATATGAAGAGCACGTTCATCCCCCGCTTGCATTAAATGTAGGAAATGATGGTAAGTCATATTTTTTTCGCCACTTATCCTTTCAAATTCATCGACCATCGAAGTGATTGTGGAATAAGCAGCTAGACATCCCTGCCTACCACATTTACATACTTTACCATCCGCCTGGACAATCATATGTCCTAAAGCACTGGTATCTCCTAATCCTGAATAAAAGATTTTTCCATCATTCACAAATCCGCCTCTAATTCCAAAACCGTTGATGCAATATAAAATATTTTTATGCACTTCACCACATGCAAAAAGTTCTGCCATGGCTGCCGTATTTGCCCCATTATCCAACATCACGGCTACCGGAAAATCATTGAAATATGCCGGTACATTTACATTTTCCCACCCTAAAGACAGGAAGGATTCCGGTTTCATAATTTTTCTCTCATGACGTAATATAGGCCCCACTGCTCCGACACCAATTCCAAGTAACTGATCAAAAGAAATAGCATATATCTTTAGCCACTTCCAAATAATCCGATTTAATTCTTCAAATACAATCTCAGGCGTATGACTTCTTGTCATTTGAATGATTTCGCTTTCGACAATGGTAAAATTAATCGTTGTGAGAACAATCCGGGTGGTAGTTCGGGAAATATCTATTCCAATGATCCAAGCAATCGTTTCGGACACCTCGTATAAAATAGGTGGCCGTCCTCCATTTGACGGACCCACTCCCACTTCTTTGATCCACCCATTTAGTAAAAGTTCTTCAATTACTCGGGTCATCGTCGTTGGCTTTGATTGCATATGTTCAATTAAATCCGCTTTTGTCACGGTTCTTCGTTTATGAATCAAGTGATAGGTTTGTTTTACAAGTTCATTTTTTCGGGAATCATCCTCAAGAAATTTTTTGAACATAATTTTGTCCTACCTTTACTATAAAACTGGAACTGAATTTTTCTTGCGACTTTCTTTTTCTTCTAATTTAACATGTTGTTCATCCATACTTACCTTTGCTAATTTGGGTTTAACAAAAATAGCAAAAAGCAAACTAAAAATTAAGACAAGACCAGCTATAAATAATATGGACAAATTATAGCCTGCTATTTTATTCGCGCCAGCTAAGGCTACAATTGAGCCTGTTAGGATTGGGCCGACTATGCCCGCGAGATTACCAAACGAAGTTAAAATACTAGCCATCAGACCTCCTCTTTCGGGCAACTCATTAATCATGATGCTTGGACCAATCGGTAATATCACATATGTGAATCCTTTTGCCAGACATAGGGCAATAATAACCCAAACTGGATTTTGAAAGACCGTAACCGAAGCCAAAAATAATGCACCGATGCCCATCGCTCCAGCAACTACGTATACTCTAGATAGACGCCAATTCTGATTCTTTTTAAACAGGTGATCTGAAAATGCCGATACGCCAATATAGATAAGGATGGAAACTACTCCAATTGTCGCCACACCATAACCCATTTGAATTGCAGACAGCTCAACGACTTCCACTAAATAGATTGGCAACCAAATCGTAAACCACACAATTAAAAATTGAGTTGATAAAAAAGCAAATGTCGTAAATAGAGCAGTCGGAGAAGCAACTAATACTAGAAAATCCTTCAACTTAATTTTCTCTAATCGGGCTTTCTTCTGCTTTTCTTTGTAAACTTGCACAGGACTTTCTTTAGTGAAAAACTGGAAAAGGAAAAACCAAACAAAACTTGCAGCACCAAGCAAAGCAAATGCCACTTTCCAGCCAAATGCGACTATTAAAGCGACAAGTAGCGGGGCGACAACCATTGCTCCAACTCCACCGCCAGCTACAACAATTGAAGTGGCAAATCCGATTTGCTTTGGCGGAAACCATTTATGTACATGATTGAAAGCAATAGGGGTATATGGAGCTTCGAAAACACCAAGTAAAACCCTGTATACAATCAGTAATGGCAAGGCTGTGATCGCCAATACTCCAAACTGCAAAACAGTCCATGTTAGCATCAAGAAGCCGAGTATTTTCTTTGCTCCAAAACGATCCGCTAACGCAGCACCAAAAATCCCAGTCACAGGAAATAACCAATAATAACTACTACCAACCAATCCCCATTGCGTATAAGAAAGATTAAAATCCTTCATAATAGAAACAGCTGCAAGTCCTATAATTGACTTATCCGCAAAGTTAATAACCGTCCCAAAAAATAATAGCAAAAGTACAAACCAACGCATACAATCCCTCTTTTCTTCCCCATAATTTCGGCCTTCCCACAATAATTGATACTTGTCAATTAACTGACGAAAACAACTTATTTCCCAGTTGCCACCCCCTTTTTGATAGCGCTTTCAAACCTATTTTAAAGTTGTTTCCTATTTGGTTGAAAGTCGTCCGAGTAATAAATTTTAAATCTTTCGTTAAAGAATATCATCCCTTAGAAAAGAATGTAATCTACAGAAAAATGGTTATGTAAGTTTTTTTTCCTTAATTGTGAGGATTGACATTCGAAACATTACAAATATTGTGTAATTAATAAATTATGTTATTGATAGATAGCGTCACTATAAAGTAACTTAAAATTTAAAATGCTTTATTTTAATAATAAAACAGTAGCATGAATGAGCGTATCAGTTCACACTACTGTTGATAAAATCTTTAATCCATAATAGAAATATTTTTCACACAACGAAATCCCAAATTCCCAGTTGAACTATCGGGCGTATTAGATGTTCTTGCAGCCACCCGATAACGATTACAATAGGACTCATGACAAAGATAGGATCCCCCGCGCATCGATTTTGCTGTCCCAGTGGAAGATCCTTTTGGATTATTGATGGTATCGATTAAATGATAATCGGAGCTAAACCAGTTTGCGCACCATTCCCACATATTCCCCACCATATTATAGAGACCATAGCCATTCGGTTTAAAGGTGTTGCCAGATGCCGTACTCAAGTAGCCATCAGCTTTCGTATTTTCAAGCGGGAATTTTCCTTGCCAAACATTACAAAGATGTTCACCATTGGGTTCCAGTTCATCTCCCCAAGGAAATATCTTTTGGATGAGTCCGCCTCTCGCCGCATACTCCCATTCCGCTTCGGTCGGCAATCTTTCCCCACCCATTGACAATAGGCCATTGCATCATTCCAAGAAATCACGAACTCCTTAAACTTCAAATTGGTTACCGGTTGTGGAATGAATTTAAAGATTATGCTTCACGATGTTGTTGAGTTCCTTCTATTGAAATAGCATTCTTCTTTTGGGCCCAATAATAGACGGCCATGCCCGTAAAAATATAAACGGAACTAAAAGCGTAGATCATTCCAAGATCCATTCCCCCCGCCAATGCTCCGACGATCAATGACCCGCCGCCAATGCCAATATCTAATGTCGATAGAAAAGTGGCCGTTGCTACGGACCTACGCTTCGGTTCCACACTTTGAATCGCTAGTGTCTGAAAACATGGAAAGAGTGTTCCCCAACCAACTCCAATCAACCCGGCAGCAATGAAGAATAAAAAAGCACCTTGAGATAGACCAAGGGAAAGCATACCAAGACCAAACAGCAGGATGGCGGGGAAAATGACTACATTTGCCCCATACTGATCAAACCACCTTCCCGTAAACGGCCGAGAGAGGATTAGTACAACCGCAAAGACTGCAAAAAAGAAACTGGATTCAGCCCCTAATCCCCGCTCTGCGGCGAAAATCGCCATAAAAGATAAAACCGTTGAATAGGAAAGGGCAAAAAAAGCAACGGTTAAAGAAATAGGCATCGCCGCTTTTTCAAACATCGGCTGTTTTTTCATGATAGTCGTTTTCTCTTCTTTTTCCAACCTTGTCGCTACTCCAAAGACTAATGCCGTAAACGCAAAAAATGCGCCGATCCAAAATAAAACATAAATATCGAATGCCCTGAAAATCGTCAGCGCTATAAAAGGACCGAGCACCATCGCCAAATTGCTTGACATGACAAAATAGCCCATTCCCTCTCCTTTTCGCGATTCTGGAACAATGTCGGCAATAATGGTCCCTGTTATGGTTGTCGCCATTCCGAAGCCAATCCCATGAATAAATCGTAAAATAAGCAAAGGAATGACAGAATCAAAAAAACTGTAGGAAAAAGAAGCTACCGCAAAAATCAATAATGAAATGATCATTATAAATCGCTTGCCCCGTCGTTCAATCCACGGACCCGTAAATGGACGAATAATGATGGCTGCCACAAGAAAAACAGCCGTAAATAAACCAGCAATCATTCCGGTTGCACCGTAATTACGGATGGCAGCCGAAGGAAAAGATACGAGTAATGCATAATACGTAACAAAGAGAAAAAAATTGGCGACGGATATGAATATAAATTCTTTATTCCACAATACTTCCTTTTCCATTACACCCCTGCTTTCTCTAAAATCAAGTCAATTGAATACGGAAAAAGTTGTACTGGAAATTGATCCCGTACAACTTTTTCCCGATTATATAAACTTTGTACTTAAAGCAGGTAAATCGTATTCCCTTCAGGTCCAAGTGGAACATGGCCAGACTCTAGCAATTCTAATAAGGATGCAAATAATTCCGTTCTACCCGCCAGCTCTGCTGTGCACGCCAGAACTGCTATATACATCGCGTGTCCGACAAGGAAACTGACTGTTTTTTCCTCGTCAAATGTTTGGAAAGCCTTTTCAAATGCAGCATGAAAAACAGCTTGCGGGACTGTGTCAACGGCTTTTTCAAGAAGGGACACTTGCCCTTCTGCCTCGATGTCTTTTTTCAACTGATTGGGAAGCTCACGCAACACTTCCCATAATTCGCTATTATCGAATGTAAGTTTGCTAATTGCATCCGGCACTTGCTCTTTTGAAACCCATTGGATATCGTACTTGTTCACTTGCAAAGCTTGCATGAAACGATGGAATGTTTCCTCCGCCTCTTTCTCTGTCACACCGGCTTTTTCATACCAGTTGATGGCCGTTAACCGTTCGGCTACGTCATTGATGGACTGGGCTTTTGAACCAAACTTATTTTCATTTATCAATACCATTTCGTTATCCTCCTTTTTCTTCGATCTTGCAATATCTATTAATATTTTGTTGTCAGTTCAGGAGGGCCGAATTTTGGTCCGTATGGGCCTTCGTCAAGCCAGCGGCCAAGTGTCGGGACAACTGACACGAGCGAAGCGGCCAGTTCACGTTTCAGATTCATTTCTTTTGATTCGCCTTGCAAGTGATGAAGCGCTGTTGTCGAGCCATCACGGTTCCATTTTGCTGCGATTCTTCGTTCTGTTGCCGCTGCATCGATCGCTTGACGGCGCTCTTCTTCATTTTTTGCTTGGATCGCTTGCTCGATGCCTCGTACAGCAATGATTGCATCAGGTACACCGGAGTTTAAACCACGTGCGCCAAATGGAGCGAATAAATGTGCAGCCTCTCCGGCCAGTAAAATACGACAATTCGGATCGGTAAACGAATCCGCAACAACTTGGTGGAAACGGTAGGAGGATACCCAAGTGACACGTTCCGCATATTTCGGATCCATCACTTTCGGAAGCCACTCTTTTAGTCCTTCTTCTGATGTATAATCTTCCACTTTGTCATCAGCCAGGAGTTGAAGGTCTACCCGCAATCCGCCTTTAAATGGTACATACATGACGTTGCGGCGACCCATTGCCGGATGCTGATAGTGGAAAATCCGCTCGACTGGCATCGGATCGTTTTCGTCTTCTTCAATGTCTACAACGAGGAATGTATCATGTGTACGTGGTCCTTCAAACTCGATGCCAGCTTGTTCACGAACAACTGAGCGAGCCCCATCACAGCCGATGACGTAATCCGCTTCCCATACATCGCCTGAAGCAGTTGTCAATTTGACACCATCCTTAGCAATAGCCAAATTTTTTGCCGGCTCACCATAGACAAATTCAACGCCCGCCGCAATACAAGCGTCATAAATGATTTTCTCGATATGATGTTGGTGAAGCGATGTAAAGTGCGGCAATTTAGTCGTATCTTGGTTATTCGTAATACCATAATTACGGACATACACTTCTTTCCCACGAAATAACGTTCGTTTGATTGGCCAGATGATACCGTTTTTCGCCAGCTCAAAACCAAGCCCTTGCGATGTTTCTTCCAAAAGTTTTAGCGACGCGCTATGTAAAAAGATTGCACGGCTTCCGGCTCTTGGCGCATCTTTCTCTTCCGCTTCGATGACGACACAGGAAATCCCCTTTTTTTGTAGAGCCAGACCTGCAATCATTCCCACCGGCCCTGCTCCTACGACGATTACATCACGCTTGTTAACAGTTGTCATAATTACTAGCACCCCTTTGTTTGAATAGAGAAATAATTCTTGAGTTAATTATAACGAATAATCTTCAGCCAATCATATGGGTTTGTTCTTCTATCTGGAACAATTCAAACGAAATATTTAGCTTCACACAGCGCATGTGGACGCAATTACGCCGAGGGTCAATTGATTCTGTCTCTTTTTTCGTAAAATAGCAAAAAATCCACTTCGATGGTAAAATAGTAATGTAATCATACATAAAGGTGGTTCTCACTTATGTCAGACAAAGAAAACTTGCCGAAAATCCAGGCACTTATCGTCGGGTTCTCGATTATTGAACTTGTAGCCAAAAGCCCGCAACCGCTTAAGTTCAACGACATCCATCATCATACGAAAATCACGAAAAGTAATTTGCATAAATATTTACATACACTCACCTCCCTTGGCGTTTTGTATCGCGATCAGGAAAGTGGCCATTACTCGGGTGGACCAGCACTGATTGATTACGGAATGGCAACGGTCAACAGTGAAAATATTTTGGAGAAAGTGGGTCCTTTTTTGGAAGAGATCAATATCCTTTCAAAAGAAACGACTTTGCTTGCTGTATGGACGCATGATGGACCGACAATCATTCACATGATTCATAGCCGTGCAGGATTAAATTTAGGAGGCCAAGTCGGGACTGTTCTTCCGATTCATTCGGCTGGTGGGAAGCTATTTGGAGCATTATTAAACGGACCTTTGCTGGATGAGTGGATAGCCGGTGAAACTGAACATCTTTCCGCTGAAGAAAAGGCAACTCTCCAAACAGATTTTGAAGAAATTCAAAAAAATGGCATCGCATTTGCTAGTGAAGCACTCGCCCCATCAATTTCTTCGACAGCGATTCCGATCTTCAATCATGACTCGCATATGTTGGGTGCCATTATCATTGTTGGATTTCAAGGTACGGTTCCAGCTAGCCTTGAAGAGGAGCTTAGTGTTCAACTTCTTAAAAAAAGCGAGGAAATATCAAGTCTATTCGGATTCTCCAAATAAGAACAGTATAAAACGCACACTTTTTGAAGCGGCATGTAAAAGCCAACCCAGTTACATGGCAGTTTTTCCGTGTAACTGGATTACTTATGCCTATTGCTTTTAAAGAAAACGTTCTCTAACTCCCTCTTTTAACCATTTAGCTGTCAATGTTTGTGCATTGAGCATCTCTTCCGGTGTCCCCTCGAAGAGTATACGTCCGCCTTGTTTTCCTCCTCCTGGTCCCATTTCGATGATCCAGTCACTCGCTGCGATAAAGTCTAGATTATGTTCAATTATGATAACGGAATTACCCTTATTCACAAGTTTTTGAAATACATCTAAAAGTTTTCCATTATCTTTTGTGTGAAGCCCTATGGAAGGTTCATCTAATAGGTAGATTTGTCCTTCTTTTTGTAAGTGGCTTGCCAGTTTTAAACGTTGAATTTCTCCTCCGCTTAAAGAGCTTGTCGTCTGGCCTAAAGCTAGATACCCTAATCCTACGTCTTTTAGTGTATTCACTCGTTTGATGATCTTTGGCATCTTAAAATAGGAAATCGCCTCATCTATCGTTAACTCTAAAATCTCTACAATATTTTTTGCTTGATATCGATAAGACAGTGCCTCGTCTGAATATCTCGTACCGGCACATGCTTCGCAGGGAATCGTCACTGGATCTGCAAATGCTACGTCTGGCGTGATGACTCCTTTCCCTTTGCAAATCGGACATGCGCCTGAAGAGTTAAAGCTGAACAAACCAGGTGGTTGTCCTGTTTCTTTTGAAAAAAGGGAGCGGATATCATCCATAATTCCCATATAGGTAGCAAGTGTCGAACGGCTAGAGGTTCCGATACCGCCTTGCCCTACGCTTATGGTTTCTGGATAAATTTCCGTAAAGGATTCCAACATTAAAGAGCTTTTCCCTGAACCCGATACGCCACAAACAGACACTAAGACATTTTTAGGAATCGTTACGCTTATATTTTTCAAGTTATTGTGATTTGCTCCGCTGATGGCAAAATAATCTTTTATTTCTCTTGGATTTTTGTTGATAGTTTGTTGGTGAGTTAGGGTTGTTGCGGTCGGCTTGTTTTTTAGTTCTTCTACTGGTCCTTGATAGACAACTTCTCCTCCATTGACACCTGCTCCTGGTCCCATTTCTATGATTTCATCCGCTACTTTGATGATGGATACATCGTGTTCAATGACGATGACAGTATTATGTTGGGCCTTTATACTTTTTAACATCTGAATTAACAAATCCACTTCTTCCGGATGGAGTCCTGCACTAGGTTCGTCAAAAATATAGGTGATATTGTTTAGACTGCTCCCTAAATGACGAGCGATTTTTACCCTTTGCGCTTCGCCGCCAGACAAGGTGCCCATTTTTCTTGATAGACTCAAATAGCCTAATCCCATTTCCACTAATTGCTTTAGAGGAGGAATTGCTTGCTGTGCGATATATTCTCCCAAAGGGTCTTGTAGTGTTGTTAATTCTTCCAGTAGTTCGGTTAGCTCAAACTGATCGTATTCTGCAATATTGAAACCATTTACCCTACATTCCAATACTTTGGGATTCAGTCCTGATCCTTGGCAGGTCGGGCATAATGTATGTGTGGATACAGCTAAGACATCATCTTGGGTCACTCCTTTTAACTTCGAAATGTCTCTATTAATATAAAGGCGCGTAAATCTTGGTAATACCCCATCCCAATCATGTTTTTGTGGTCCATTTTTCGTATGAAACGGTGCATTGACTTTTTCACCTTCCTTGGGACCATATAAGAGCAGCTGGCGCTTTTCTTCCGAATAGTCCTTTATCGGTAAATCTGGCTCGAATAACCCACAGGTCATCATCCAGTTGCCTTGCCAGCCGGAAGGTGATAAGGGCTTAAATCTTACCGCATAATCACGAAGAGACTTCTCCAAATCGACCATCTTATTTAAGTCCGGCGCAATGATCTCCCCAAACCCACTACATGCCGGACAACTACCAAAAGAACTTTGGCTTGAAAATTCGTTTGCAGAACCGATTGATGGTTTTCCTATTCTTGAAAACAAAAGTCTAATTAAAGGATTGATATCCATATAAGTGCCAACTGTTGAACGAGAATTGCCTCCGACAGGTCTTTGCTCGACTACGACAACGGGGCTTAAGTTTTGCATAAGATCAGCGTGAGGTCTTTCGTACCGCGGCATTTGATAGCGGATATACTGTGGGTAGTTCAACGTCATTTGTCTTCTACTTTCCGTAGCTAATGTATCAAATACGACTGAACTCTTTCCCGAGCCTGAAAGACCCGTAAATACGATGATTTTTTCTTTTGGTATATTTAAGTCTACACTTTTCAAGTTATTTTCTTTAAGCCCTCGTAAAATGATTTCATCTTTTATTCCCGACATTTAATCATCCTTCCTGATTATATCTCAATCAATCAGTCGCTTATGAATACTGTCTCGCATCCACCCTCTTCTTTTCCACTTTTTGTCTCGTTGGATTGTCAGAGCTTTATCAATTTCAGGCTTACACCTTGACCACAACAAAAGAGATCGAAAGAAATTGCTCTTCTTTCGACCTCTTTTGTCTTATCTATTATCCTTTTCCGAGCGTCCCACCATTGAACAGCTAAGCAGTCGAGCCTCCGTCCGAAGCGGTCCTTTGGAGATTTTGCCCGATGGCGTTGTTGGAAGCTCTGAACGGATTTCCAAATACTCGGGAACTTTGTAAATAGCAAACCCTTTTTCCAATAGAAATGCTTTCATCTCTTCCAACTGGAATGATTCCTCATCCCTCACTGTCACGTAGGCACATGCCCTTTCTCCTAGACGTGCATCTGGGACATTGACCACCGCAGCCCGATGAATTTTAGGATGCATCTGTAACGCCTCTTCAATTTCCGATGCATGGAATTTCAAGCCACCTCGATTGATGGTATCTTTCGACCTTCCTAAAAAATACACATAGCCGTCCTGATCTAGATAACCTTGGTCTCCAGTTAGGAAAAAACCATTGTTAGTCATGGAAGATTCCGTTGCACTTGGGTTTCGATAATACTCGATGAACAAACAATCGCCTTTAAAGGCAATTTCCCCCATTTCTCCGACTGGAAGCGGTTCAAGATTATCATTTAAAATGACAATTTCCCCCGAAGGGCATGCCCGCCCGACCGTTTCCCATGCTTTCGAAGGTTCATCATCGGGTCTAGTAAACGCTCCCGCACACACTTCAGTCATTCCCCATTGAGCAGCGACTTTACAGTTGAAACGTTTGCGCACATCTTTTACCATTTGTGCTGGTATGGTTGTTCCTCCTGTTAACACAAGGCGCAAATTCATCCTAGTCGTCTGATCTGCTTCGACGCGATGCAACAGATCGATCAAATGTGCCGGTGCAGCAATCAAGAAGGAGACATGTTCACTCCCGATTGTTTCCAACACTTGCTCCACATGATAATCAGGATACACATAATGCTTCGCCCCTTGATGAAGCCCAATCATGATCATCGGCAAGGAAAACATATGACACAGCGGTGTCAAGCTGTAGATTGTATCTTCCTCAGTCATGGCATATTCTTTTCCATTTAACAAATGGGGTGCCACAAATGTCCGAAATGAATGAAGAACAGCTTTCGGATTCGATTCGGTTCCAGACGTAAACATGATCAAAGCAGGATCGTCTACATCTGGCGTGTGATCGGTTATTTCGCCATTAAATGCAGGATCTTCATCGAGCAAAGTCGAGAAAGAAATGCTTCGTTCATCCTCTTTTTCCCCTACGACAAGTATATGGTGAAGTAGAGGTAATTCAACTTTGACGTCATAGGCCAATTTTTCGAAATTGACTTTTCCACCGTTCCCCGACACGACCAATGCTTTTGTCTCGCAATGCCTTAGCATATAGGTCAATTCCTGCTGCCGGTAATTCGGGCTAAGCGGGTTGAATACAAGACCGATCTCAGCTGCCGCGAGATGGGCAATGACAAATTCAATACTGTTTGGTAATTGTACAGCCAGTACATCCCCATTCCGCAAGCCCATTGCTAGAAAATGTTTGGCCAGCCGCTGGGATTGCCACCTGATATCTTCAAAGCTTAGTTCGTTATGTCCGTCCGTAAAAGCGATTTTCCCTCTATATGTCGATGCCGCTTCACTTAGTAATTCCTGGATCGTTAATGGTAGATTGAAGGTCTTCAAATAGTCACCACCCGATTTTTTATGAAGGATTTTTTACTAGCCCAAATGCTTGCTGCACATCTTCAGGAATTGGAACCGCTTTGGGCACTCCATCCGCAGTTGACGTCCAAGCTCTCTTTTCATAACCAGATGCAACGACTTGCTCTCTTCTTTTAAACACATGCTCGACTTTAAACACTTTGTTCTGCACTTCGACCACTTGCGAATGAACTTCGATTTGGTCTTCAAAAAACAAAGGGGATTTGAACTGGCAGAAAGTTTCTAACAATGGAAGAATGATTTTTCGCTCCGTTTGCAATTTCGAAACCGGTAACACTGCTTTTCCGACCAACTCATGTGCTGCCTGGTCCATCCAGCGATAAAAATTTGGATAAAAAACGATTCCTGCTGCATCTGTATCACCAAATACGACTTTTATCGGGTGTATATTTTTCAAGCTTTCGTTGCCCCCACTTCTTCTGTTATCTCGGCATGCTTAACGTCTACAGTGAATTCGCCGATATCTTCGATTTTAATACGCACTTTATCGCCTACTTCAATTGGTCCTACTCCATCTGGTGTACCTGTAGCAATAATATCCCCTGGGAGAAGCGTCATATTATCACATGCCACCTCAAAGCATTTAAAGCAATCGTAAATGAGATGCTTCGTACTGCCGTCTTGCCTTACTTCATCATTAACCCATAACGTCATCTTTAAGTCATTCGGATTGTCAATTTCATCCGCAGTGACAATCCACGGACCGATCGGTGTAAACGTGTCAAACGATTTTCGCCAAGTCCTTTCTTCGTTGCCGCGGATGGAAATGTCTAATAATGCAAAGTAGCCAAAAATGTAGTTTTCTGCCTCTTCCGCTTTCACATTTTTCGCCTTTTTACCAACGACATAGCCCAGCTCTGCTTCATGATCCGTACGGCGGTCTTTGTAAGGTAACAGAATCGGATCCATTGGTCCAGAGAGCGATTCTGGAGATTTCAAAAATAATGCAATCTCTTCAATTGTCCTTGGCGCATTGTTGAACATTTTATTCATTTCATCCTGATGGGACTTGTAATTGACGGGTGCAGCCCAAATTTTCCGGGTGCTGGGAACTGGCGATTTAAAAAATACATCCTGGATCGCATAGGCTTTCCCTGTTTCCGCCTCTTTTTCCATATTGTCTTTCAATTGTTCGTAGTTTTCTACGAGATAAAGAAAAGAAGATTCCGGATTGTTCGTATCCCAATTGGCGGCTTTGGAAACGTCCACAACTTTGTCTTCTTTAACAATGCCCAATAAGTCTTCGTTAAAAATAGCGATTTTCATGTGCGTATTCCCCTTTATTCCTCATTTGCTTCAGCTTTAAAAGTTGATGTGATAATTTGTTGGCCTCCGTTTTCTTCGTAGGCATTGCCAAATTCAAGATCCAGCTTCTCCATTACCGGCTTATCATTGTAGGAGAAAAGATAAGCATCCTCTTCGCCTGTATTGACATGCTCGTGATAGCTCCATGGTGGCAAGATGAAGAAATCCCCTTTTTCCCATTCGAATTTCTGTCCATCGATCACTGTATATCCCTGTCCTTCAAATACGTGGTAAATAGCACTATGAACATGGCGATGGGCTTTCGTATGTTGACCCGGTACTAACTTTTGCATCACTGTTCCGATACGGCCATCTGCAGAACCACCTGTTGACGGATTAATATATTCAATCGCATATGCTTCATACGGATCATTATCTTCCTCAGCCATGTGATCCAATAAATATTTTACCCGATCCAATTTATAACCATATACCGGCGATGGGTAGCCAGGTTCGATTTTTTCATTTAATTTTTTATAGGCTCCGCCTTTATATTGTTCAACGGCATACTCTTCAGGAGCCAGCACCGGATAGGATTCCTCTTTGAACTGTTCAAAGTACGATGCTGCCAGCGATTTGACAAGACCAACATCCAGTCCGTCCATCCAAAATACCGGTTCAGTTCCTTCATGCTTATGCTCATGCCAAGTCCATGCAGGTGTCAAGATCATATCACCACGTTCCATATACGTTTTCTCACCATTTACAGCTGTGTAAGCGCCTTCACCTTCGATAATAAAACGGATCGCCGCTTGTGAATGACGATGGGAAGGTGCATATTCCCCTGGAAGGAGCAGCTGAATCCCTGCATATAACGTATGTGTTCCAAAGCCGATCAACCCTTTGTCTATCAAGCTTGGATTTTGTAAATAAACGACACGACGCTCTGCATCTTTACCCGGTTCCAGCAACTGACCCGACTGCAACGCAAAATCACGGACAGTCTTCCATTTCCACAAATACGGCTTGACATCATGGACCGGCTCTTTCGTCACCATATGACCGAGATCCTTCCAAAGCGCCCCGAGGTTTTCCTTTTTCAAATTATCATAGTATGCATCCAATTCTTTTTTCGTAAAAAGATGTTTCGATACCATACTCCTCCACCCCTATTTAATAGAATAGTTTTAAACACCAAGACTTTGCAATATCATTCCTGAGAACTTAGTTCTCTTTGTTTATTATTATCTCACTTTCTCTAAATTTGTCAATAGTCTGGTTTTTGTTTTTTAGGGAACTTCAAGGTATAGTGAAAAGCTGATTCAAGCCTTATAGCTTAAATCAGCTTTTGGAATTGCTTAAAAAGGAAACGCCCTTGCCTTTGTTTGGACGGAAACCCACTTCAATGTTGTATATTCGTCAACGACCCACGGATTGCCAAACCGGCCAAGTCCGCTCGCTTTCGTTCCTCCGAATGGAATATTCGGTGCATCATTGACAGTTTGATCGTTAATATGCGTCATCCCTGTATCAAGTACCACTGCGTACTGCTCGCCTTTTTTCAAATCACTTGTAAAGATGGAAGAACTCAACCCATGTGCTGTTTCCCCTGCCATTTCCACAGCTTCCTCATCCGTTTCTGCTTTAATGATAAGCGCAATTGGCGCAAAAAGTTCCGTTTGGGCAATTTCACTCGTATTTTTCACGTCTGTAAAGACATACGGTGTTAAGACATTCCCTTCTCTTTTTCCTTCAAGAACCATTGTCGCTCCTTCTTTTTTCGCCAGTTCCACAAAGCCGACCGCTTTTTCCAGTTGGCGCTCATTAATCAGCGGTCCGATGACAGTCTTTGGATCCTGTGGATTCCCGCAAATCAGTTCCTTCGCCCGTGCCGTAAACTTCTCCACAAATTCATCATGTTTATCTTTATGGACAATGATCCGATTAATAATCATACAGATTTGTCCTTGGTGGATGAACTTTCCAAAAATAGCTGCGTTGACAGCTTGGTCGACATCCGCGTCAGCAAGCACGACAAATGGGCTGTTTCCCCCCAGTTCCAGCGCAACCCGTTTCAAATTCCGGCCGGCGATGGAACCGATATGACGCCCGACGGCTGTTGAGCCTGTAAAACTGATGAGACGCGGGATCGGGTTCGTCAACATCTCATCTCCGATCTCATCAATATCACTCAGTATGAGATTAAAGACACCAGCCGGAAGCCCTGCATATTCAAATGCTTTTGCGAACAGCACGCCGCCGACAAGCCCCACTTGAATATCCGGCTTATGAACAACTGCATTTCCTAGCGCAATGGCTGGAATAATTGCCCGCATCGATAGATTGACCGGAAAATTGAACGGTGAAATGGTGGAAATAACGCCGAGTGGCAGACGATAGATTTTATTGATTTTTCCGTCTGGTCCTCCGGGAACTTCCTGGACGTTTCCGACTTCGTCCACATAATTCAACGCTTCTTCAAGAACTTCCATCGCCAGATGATGTTCAACATTCGCTTTTAACAGTGTCCCACCCGTCTCACGGCTAATGAGTTGCACGATTTCTTCCTTATGCTCAGTCAAATAATGGATCGCTTTTTCAATCACTTGCTTGCGCTCTTCAATAGAAGCTTTCGCCCATTTCTTTTGTGCTTCCGCTGCGTTTTGAAAAGCTTCTTCTACCTGAGCTTTGGACGCTAACTTAATTTCTGCAATGACTGAATTGTCATAAGGATTGATGTTTTTGTAAATCCTGTCGCTCTTTCCTTCCACCCATTGCCCGTTAATATAACTATTTCCATCGACCAATTCACCAATAAAACCGTTTTTTGCAATCGTTTCAGACTGTTGCATGCCCATTCCCCGCTTTCCCTTTGTTTACTTTTTGAATTGCCGGCAAGTAAATATATCCATTAATTAAACCATTCTTGTAGCTTTAGCAATGATTCCTCTGCATACGTTGACATGATTTGGACAGTCTTTTCTCCCTTATCCGCACTAAAAGGATTAGGACCTGGCGCTGTACATTCCAGTACGACCGTTTTGTTAAATCCAATTTCTTTCATAACGGACACAATTTTTTCAAAATCGATCTGTCCTCTACCTAAACCTTGTCGATTGCTATCCGCAAAGTGAACGACTTCTATCCAGTCCTTCAGTTTCAGAAACGCTTCCTTCACATTAGACTCTTCGATATTCATGTGGTAAGTATCTAACAAGCCTTTAACGTTGGGATGATTGACTTCCAGTACAAAGTTAAGTAAATCGTCAGAATTATTCACGATACAACTCTCATATCGATTAATTGGTTCTATCACCAAAATGATTCCATTTTCCTTCGCCGTTTCAGTAAGGTTACAAACCGATTCAATAGCCCATTTCCAATCCTCGCTTTTATCAGTACCGAGTAGGGAATGTTTCCCCACTGCAGAAGGCACGACAATTAAATAATTACCTTCTACCATTTTGACACATTCAATCTGGCGTTTAAAATAATCAACAGCCTGCTGTCTATTCCCCCTGTTTGCATTTGCTAAATCATGTTCTTCAACCGGCCAACCACTATCACAGAGAAGACCATTAATTTCTAGGGAATAATCCTTCGCTAACTGTTTCACTTTCTTCCAATTATAGTCGTTAACCAGAGCTTGCATGTCAATATGTTTATACCCTGCAATAGAAACGCGATCAAATACTTTTTCAATGGGTATATTTCCAAACGTCCAGCTACAAATGGAATATCTCATGCATATTCCCCCCCTCGTATAAATATAGATTCGATTATTTAAACTAGTTCACTATCCCTCCATAATAAGTAAAATTTACCGTCAATACTTTTAATCATTACATTTGATGAGGACTTTCGGGTACTTTCCACTCATATGCGCATCAAATGCATCTACTCCACGATCTAACGGAAAAATCTTTTGTGTAAATGGCCTTAGATTAAGTTTTGGTAACATTTGTAACGCTCTAGGAAAAGCATAAGGTGCAACAAAAATGCCTGAGATTGTTAATTCTTGAAAATAACATTTTTCATATAGATTTAACGGCATTTCATAATCTACTGGGAACATGGCAGTATATAGAACTGTGCCACCCCGGGCTGCAATATCGGCTGCAGCCATAGCTGCTTTCGGAGATCCTGATGCCTCAATAACAACGTCAAATCCACGTCCCTCTGTTATTTTTTTTGCTTTTTTAACAACGTCCTCTTCGGTAGGATCAATTACATGTTCTGCCCCAAATTCTATTGCCAGATTACGTCTGTCCTCAATTGGTTCAATAAGTGTTAATGAAGTTGCACCGAATTTCTTGAACATCTGTAGCGTTAATAATCCTATTGGACCGCCTCCAGATATAGCAACGCGTTGACCAACTTTTATATTGGTTTTATCAACTGTGCGTACTGCAATTGCAACAGGTTCAAGTAGACATGCCTCTTCAAGCGGGACTTCATCCGGTACTTTCCAAACTTGCGATTCATGCCAAACAACAGATTCTGACATGCCTGGACGATTATAATCATGTAAATTTTCACAAAATTGTTCTTGTCCATTTAAACAGTAATAGCAAGTTCCGCAAAATTTTATAAAGTTTCCGGCTACACGATCACCCACTTGAAGCCCTTTCTTAGTCGCATTAGGACCAAGTTCAATAATAATCCCTGATACTTCATGACCGAGGCCAAATGGAGGATTCCATCCGAAAACACCTTCAACTAAGTGTGGATCAGATCCGCATATTGAGCAATAAGCTATTTTAATTTTGACATCTTCGTCTCCGACCTCCTGTTCAGGTAGGTCAATGATATCAACCCGTCCCCTTGTTTTTTCATCCGGATCTTTTAAACTTCCGATTTTCACTGCTGCAACCGTTTTCATAATTCTTCCTCCTATTAAATTGTTGTCGTAAATCCACCGTCTACATTTATCGTCCAGCCATTAATATAATTTGAAGCATTACTTGCTAAAAAAACTGCTGTCCCCATTAGGTCATACCCTTTCCCCCACCGTCCTACTGGAATACGTTCAACAATCTTGTTGTAATATGTTTTATCTTCTAAAAATCCTTTTGTCATTTCAGTCTCTAAAAAACCTGGGGCGATTGCGTTAGTTTGAATGTTGTATTGACCTGCTTCATTCGCAAAGACTTTCGTCAATCCAACAATTGCATGTTTACTAGTTGTATAGGGCGGACAATTTTTATCTGCTGTAAACGCAAGTGCAGATGCAATATTTATTATCTTTCCCGATTTTTGTTTTACCATTTCCTTTACAACCCGATGACTTAAGTAATAAACTGCATTCAAGTTAATATCCATTACTTTCTGCCATGTTGAATCTGGGTAATCTATGAAATCTCCGAATATACCCACGCCGGCATTATTTACTAAAATGTCAATTCGACCGTATTCCCGCATGCAACACTGAACTACTTCGTCAATGTAAGACTGATTTGAAAGATCCCCTTGTAAAAAAACAACCTTCCTTCCTATTTCTTCAATCAATCTCTTTGTTTCTGAAATGTCATCGGTAAAATGAGGGATGAATAAGTCTGCTCCCGCTTTTGCAAATGCAACGGCATATGCCATACCTAGACCTTGGTTTGCTCCTGTTACAATAGCCACTTTTCCATTTAGTGAAAATGCATTCTCTAATGAAAAATCCTCCAATTTACTTACCACTAATTTCCCTCCTTTTTATTGACTCTGATTTCGAATGGCTAATTCGGACATTATTTTTTCTACTTTTTCTTCTGTCAAATTATAAAAAAGCATAAAAATGATTAATGTGACAACACAAATCGCTGCTGGTAAAACAGACGCAATAAGTAAAATACCATTCAATGCATCTACTGATTGAGTTGCGTTTGGAACATAGCCAACTGTGGCTAAGACCCACGTCGGGATTACACCCCCAACCGTCATTGCAACTTTTAGTCCTAGACCAATCGTTGTGTAAACAACTGCTGGATATCGTTTTCCTGTGTTATACTCAGCGTATTCAACCGCATCTGGAATGATAGACCAGAGTATACCCATTAAAATCCCGTAACCAAATGAGGCAACTCCCTTAGCGGTCATCAATAATGCAATTTCAGTAACTGGGATAATATAAATCATTGCTGATCCTATTGCAGCAATCAGTAAGCCAAGCGCAACTGTATTTTTTTTCTTGATCATTCTAACAAGCAGCGGAACGAAAGGAACAGCAATCACTGAAGGTAATACATTCATCAATGAAAAGATACCGACCAAATCAAACCGTTCCGCATTGTATGTCATATAGTAAATCCCCGAAGCAGATCCTATTGTATTAAATCCGTAAACACCGACAAAGAGAAGAAATAAAACGACACTTGGACGATTAGTACCTAACTGTATGAATATGTCTTTTATTTTCACTGGATCTAAGTGCGATGTAGATTTGATTCTTTCCTTTATCGTTGTATAGCTATAAATTAAAATCGCTGCGGTAATAATAGAAAGTAAGATAACCGTTATTTGATAACCCGTTGCCAAATCATTTTTACCGAAAAATCCTGTTAAATATGGAATGAACAAAGCAACGATAACTCCCCCACTTTGGGCAAACGTCATTCGAACCGAATTAAGTTTTGTTCTTTCATTTGGATCTGCCGTCATAACGGTTGTCAATGCTGTATATGGTTGAATAATAAAAGTGAATGCCATATTTAATAAATTATACGTAAGATAGGCCCAGATTAACTTTCCAATATCACCTAAATCGGGAACGGTAAATGCTAATATCGCCATAAGTGCATAAGGAATAGCACCCCATAATATGTACGGCTTATATTTTCCCTTTTTAGGATTTAGTCGTTCAGCCAAGGCCCCCATCATCGGATCATTCAGCGCATCCCAAAACCTTGAAAGTAGAAACATGACAGAAACTTGTACTGCAGATAAACCATATACATCCGTGTAATAGAAAGTGATAAACATAAGAATCGACTGGAATACAAGATTCATTGCAAGGTCAACTAGGGAATAACCAATGATTTCTTTCCTTTCCAGTTTATAAAAACCTGGTTGGGGGCCAGTCTTTATATAGGCATTTTCCGAATTAACTTTTTTAACACTTTCAGTAATTTGCATCTTATTTCCCCCTTTATTTCCTTGTTGCTTATCAATTTAAGTTGAATGAAATGGAAAATACTACATCTTTCAAGATACATTGTTTTTAAAACCGGACGTTTAGAGGATAATTTTCAATGGTGTATTTTTTAACCCCGTTTATCTCAAAATCATCCGGTTTATAATTTATTTACATAATTCTTAAAATAAAATACTCCTGCTAAACTGAACTTGTTCAGGGTTTCGGGTATCTTAAAATCTCATCCTTCTTGGAAGCGCTATCAAAAGATACATCAAAAAGGTAGAATGTACTTTCTTCTAATTCTTCCACTCTTCTTGCCAGCCGCCACCTTGTACAATCAGTTGAGGCTCTATTAGAACACTCTCTTGAGGATTCTTCTTGCCATCAAGAAAAGCCTTAGCTGTTTGGGCAATTTGTTCTGGCTCAAGTCCATATATTTTGGCTAAATATGACTCACTCGAGGCTTTTCCAAATTTATCTTGAATGCCGATTTTATAAAATGGTACGCTAAAGTTATTTTCTAACAGAACTTCTCCAACAGCAGTTCCTAACCCGCCTATCACATTATGATTATCTAAAGTAATAAGCGCTTTACAACGGGAGGCCACTTCCAAAATCCCTTCAGTATCTATTGGTTTTATAGAAGGAACATGAAGAATATTAGTGCTTATCCCTTGCTTCTCCAAAAGAGATGCGGCTTCCAAAGCACGGCTCGTCATAATACCTGACGTTACAATACTTATGTCAGTACCTTCACGTATCCAGTAACTTTCTCCTATTTCTAGTTTATACTTATCAGAATCAAAAAGGTGATGTTGCTTCCCTCTACGCATTCGTAAATAGACAGGTCCTTCATGCTGATAGGCAACTTCTGCAGCTTGTCCAGTTTCCGTTGAGTCACCAAGATCTAGGATCGTCATATTAGGTGTACTACGCATTAATGAAATATCGTCTATTGCCATATGTGAAGGTCCACCATCACTAGCGATGCCAGGCATCATTCCAATCATTTTAACGTTTTTATTTGCATAAGCTATCGCATTTACAATCTGATCCATTGCTCTTCTTGTGATAAAGCAACCAAATGTGTGTGCAAAGACAACTTCCCCCGCCTGTGCCATTCCAGAAGCGACGCCAATCATATTCTGTTCCGCAACTCCTAAGTCAAAAGCCCTTTCTGGAAAATGGTCTCTAAAGGCATTCACTTCCAGCAGATAAGTCATATCGGCGGTTAGACAAACAACATCAGGATATTTTTCTCCTAGGGATTTAATCGCTTGTGTATAAACCCTCTCTTTTACTTCTGCTCCGTTTTGTCCATTATAGATAACAGCATCAAAAGCTTTTTTCATTGTTATTCCCCCCCAATTCACTCAAGGCTTTTGCATGATTTTCCTCTGACCACTTCACATAGTGTGCATCTTCACGATCATGTAAAAACGAAATGCCATTCCCCATTACCGTATGAGATATTATGATAGTCGGCTTGTTATTTTCAGGGATTGTATCTAACGCATTCATAACTTCTGAAAGATTATTACCATCAATCTCCTTAACATTCCATCCAAATGACTCCCATTTTTCAGCCAAAGGATCAAGACTTGTGATTTTGTTAATTCTTCCTTCAACTTGCATCCCGTTATTGTCAATAATCAGAACTAGATTATCCAACTGTTGATGAGCAGCAACTAATGCAGCTTCCCACACTTGCCCTTCCTGCATTTCTCCATCACTCATGTAAACGTATGTTTTCCAAGTGTGATTTCTTAACTTTGCTGCTATTGCGTGACCAATTCCTCTTGAAAGCCCTTGTCCTAGAGAACCACCCCCTATTTCCAAACCTGGCGTTGTTTCTGATCCAATCATCTCGAGAGGCGATCCATCAGCACTATAATATTCTAGTAATTTTCTATCTATAATGCCTAACTCAGCCATTGCAGCATAAATCGAAATCGCATAGTGGCCTGTTGATAAAAGAAATCTATCCCTGTCTGGATTAGTCGGATCACTGGGATCTAGGCGCAACTTTTTAAAGAATAAAGCGGCTATCATTTCCGCCGAGCCAAGTCCTTGACCGATATACCCTCCTCCGGCAGCCCTCCCCATTTCAAATACAGATTTCTTTAGTTTAATAACTAGGTCCTCCAAAGGGAATTTTGCTAAGGAACCTCCTGGTGTTAATAACGTATCGATGCTCATAGTTTTCCTCCTCGTAGATTAAAGTAAAATTTCTTCTTTTAAGCACTTCCAACTGCCTTACTTTTAAATACAATGCAATGTACTTTTGCATTAACTAAATTGTACTCAACTACTTTGAACATAATGGGGCATAATTTTATAGAATAGTGTGTTTTCTTTTCATAAATTGATAATTCTATAAATTAGCACTATAATTCATGACAAGAAAGGGAGGTAGAAATTCGGATGTGTACTGTGCCTTTGAAAATTGTCCTATACACAGAAAAAAACATCATTGAAAAGGTGAGTGATATTACTACAAACGATTTTAAAATCGCTTACATAGCCGATTCTTATCAAGAATGTCTAGATAGAATAATAGAAATACAGGCAGATATCGTAATTTTTCAATTATCAAGTCCCATCTATCAAGCACAGGATTTCTTTGTTGATTTGCTAAAAGAAAATCTTTCACCTATACTTCTGGCATTTACGCTTGTTTCTTATACAGAGATTATCTATTCCATCACCACGCATGAAGATACTACTTTAATTACTAAACTAAAAAACTACTTCAAAGATGCACTACAAGACAATTATAATTGTTACTTTAACTCCATCGGAAAAGTGACAGACAAAAATGCCATTATGAATGCTAGAGTAAATAAGCTTGAAAAGACAGAATATCTTAATGATATTTTAAGGGGAGGAACCGAAGAGGAATTTATCTATTACAAAAAGAAAGCAAGCCTCAACTTACAGAATTCAGGATATTATTTATACTTGTGCAATTTAATGGATATAGAATATGTTGACCATGATTTAAATAAAAATATTTATTATTTAGTTGGCGAACTGTTGATAGATGAATGTCAAAAGGTATTAGATGCTTATAATGGCGGAGAAGTATTTTATATTAACCCAACGCTGTTGTGCATCATTATAAATGATATCCCTTCCAAGAGTCAGGCAACTTATCAACGAACACTCATGAAACTGACCAACAAATTGAATCGAGTTACACAGACAAAGACAGCACGAAGGTATAGAAGTTCATATATTAAGAGCGTCAACGATATACGAGCTGCGTACGAATCTTTATATTATTTAAAAGCCTACAACTTTTTCTGTCATGAAACAGAGCTATTAACAATTGAATACATTAAAATGGTAAAGAAAGATGTTGATTTTAATCATATTGACTCGCATTTACAGGAAGTAAAAGAAAGATTTAACCGTAATATTGCAGATCCCCAATTAATAAAATTAATTCAACGCTTATTTTTGGATATTATTAAACCTAGTTTGAATTATGATCTTTACTATTATTGTTATACCTTTTTATCGGCTATCCTAGACAAGTTCCAAGTCATCCAATTCGAAAAAATGTCAAATATCGACAATTCATCAAGAGAATTATTCACTACATCTATTGAACAGAAATGCGAGGAATTCATTGAACAAATAAAGTCGTTAAAGAATGACATATCTCATCGTCACCTGATGAAAAGCCCAATTGTTCTTCAAGCGATCGATTTTATTCACGGACATTACTCAGACACGATTACCATTACGATTATCGCCGAAAAATTAAACGTCAGCCATTCTTATCTAAGTCAAGTATTTACGAAAGAAATGGGGATAAGCCCTCAAAAATACTTAATTACACACCGTATTCAAAAATCGAAAGAATTGATGATGACAAGTAATATGAATATTTATTCAATCGCTTCCGAGGTTGGTTACTTTGATCCAAAACAATTCTCGAAAACCTTTAAAAAAGTGACTGGAATAACCCCGACACAATATAAAAAGAACAATTTTAAAGTGATAAGATAAAGTGAAACTTCAATCAGTGGGGGTTTTTCCCATCCCCCACTGATTGAGGAGAACACAAGCTAAAAGCGTCACGTCCTGTGACAACGCTTGTGTGACCAACATCGTGTTGGCCCGAACCAATCGGGCTTTTATCTTACTTTAACGGATATCCAAACTACCCACTGAAGGAAGGCAACTTAAGTTCACGGCGTCCTGTACGTGCCTTAATTTCTGCAAAGGGCGCAGAAATTAAGGCAAATCGAACCCTTCGCTGTTCGATTGGCAGCTGATCTCCCACCTATCCTTATCGTTTTACTTAACTCTTGAGGTGGGAGTCTGACTGCCCGTTAATGCGGGATAAATTATCAATTGACTCGTTTAAAAACTTATAGCATGAACTTCCGCTGAATCGAATGCTTACTGACAGTTATATAAGTAGGAGCTACTGCTGAAGCAAGTGAAAAAAAGACGAAAGATACATTTCCTTCGTCTTTTTTCTCCGAATAATTTAAACTGTAGTAAAGTATTCCCTTACAATTGTGCTGGTTGTCAGATTTTTTCTCCTTCTCTTGAATGTTTATTCTCGACAGCGGGGTCCTTCTTGAATAAAAGTCTTAACGGATAATGATCACTACAGTACAAAAAATTCGGGGCTCTTTATTTTGAGGTGGGTTTTGTCCCAGCCTCTTTGTAATTTCCATATACTATAAAAACGGCATGCTAGCTCAGGTGGTAATAGCTATTCGATTATTTTCCAGCATTTTAATCAAATGGTATATCAACGTATTGTAAGGTACAGCAATTTTATGCTTTTGGGCTTTCTGAATAATAGCGCCGTTTAAAAAATCAATTTCTGTCGGTCGTCCCTTTTGAATATCATGATACATCGAAGAATAATGGTGCGCTGACATAGCTGGATCGAATACGCTATCAATAACGCGCATCACTTTTTGTCTATCCAAAGGAACATTCTCAGCATGTGCCACAAGCTCCACTTCTTTGAGGATGCCACTGACGACATCGACAATCGCCCCATATGTACCGATTGTTCCTACAGTGCTCGATGTCAACGTACAGAGCGGATTCAACACCGCATTAAAAGCGGCTTTTTCCCAAATACTTTTGAGAATATCTGCTGAAAGTTCAGTCCTCAATCCAGCTTCATTTAATATGGAAACTATTTTTTTCGTTTGCTTTTTTCTTTCACCCTTTACATGCATCATTTCGATTGTCCCAGAACCGAAAGCTTCAACAGTTCCAGGCCCTTCCAAATTGGCAGCGTATGTTGTCGTTCCCGCAAAAAGTTGATTTTCGGAAATATATTGTGAAAGCACTTCAATATTACCAATACCATTTTGAAGAGTTAATACCTCTGTTTTCTCTGTAATGAGATGCAAACAACTTTTTATCATGCTTTCTGTTTGCATGGATTTTGTAAAAAAGATCATTAAGTCAGCTTTATGATCGCACTTTCCAGGTAATGAGGCGCGTATCAGAACCTGGCTGGATCCCTTTTCATTTGTTACAATCAATCCATCTCGATTTATTTTATGAATATGCTCCTGCCAATCGTCCAGAAGTGTCACTTGACAACTGCTGTCAGCTAGTGCACTACCGAATCGGCAACCCATTGCCCCTGCACCTGCTATGATGATGTTCACCTTCTCTTCCCCCTTTCTTTATCTGATAAAAGGCTTGATCAATTGTTTAATCGTCTCTGCTGAGTGCTGGTAATCCGCCAACTCTGCTTTTGCCAGTTGCCATTCATGTATAGATATAACTCCAACCTTGCTAACCGTTACCGGCACTCCTATACTTATATCGACAATTCCGTATTCGCCTTCTACAATTGCCGAACCAATCGTATCTACTTCTCCGTTCGTTACGATGCCATCAATGAGTCTACCTATCCCCGCAGCGGTTGCCCAACCCGTTGTCCGATTGATGTTTAAACGGTTAAATTCAATAAACCAACGATTTAATTTTTCCTTAATCGCTACTTCGTCCTCCGCTTTCAATGCCAAGGGATTGCCATTTAATCGAGTCTGACTAAACAGTGGAACTTGAGTGCTGCTATGCTCGCCAATGACCGGGCTGAATAAGTGCGCGTCCTCCGAGATTTCCATGACGGACCGGATTGCCTGTTCAAACCTGAGCGAGTCATTGACTGTATAACCTAACAACTGCCCTTTCTTAAAATCAAAATTTCGATATAAATAATAATTTAAGGCATCTACCGGATTGGACACCGTTATGATAAAAGCATCCGAAGCATACTTCTTGATGTGAGTACCAAAACTTTGAAACATAGGTATATTCCCCCGCAAAAAGATATTCCTTGATTCGATATCATTACGGTTCGGCACCCCTGCGGTAATTAGAATAAGTTGTGAACCAGTTAGATCTTGAAAATTCCCTTTATAGATAGTTTTTGCTGGATAAGCCGTTTTAAAATCCATCAGATGATTCATCAAAAGCGATTCATTCACGTCGATTAAACAAAGTTCATCCACTTGATCATTTTGGCAAAGACGAAATGCTATCGCCGCCCCTAACGTACCTGCTCCGCCAATAATAGATATTTTCATAGTTTTCTCCTCTCAACTTCAATTACAAATCTGAGAGACAGTTAACGATTAGCCAAAGCCCCACAGCGGGAACATCACGAGATAAGGAACATACGTAATAAGCAATAACGCTACAATTAGAGCGAATAACATCCAACCCGATTCCCGGGCTACCGTGACGAGTGGGGATTTACCTAAGTTCGATGAAATTAATAATGTTGCTCCGAATGGCGGCGTCGCCATACCAATCGCAGTGTTAACAACAACGATGATTCCAAACAAGACCGGATCCACTCCCATTGCGGTAATCACTGGGAGGAACATCGGGACGACAATTACTAAAATCGCCATCGTATCCATGAACGCGCCAAAAATAAGAAGAATAACATTGATCAATAATAAAACGATGATCGGGTTTTCGGAAATCGACAATACACTCGAGACGATTGCAGTAGGAATATTTTCGTATGCAAGAATATAGGCAAATAGCGCAGCATTGGCAATGATAAACATGATTATCGCTGTCGACTTTGCCGAGTCTAAGAAAATCCCCCAAACATCTTTTAGTTTTAGTTCACGATAAATGAACATACCGACAATGATTGCATAGACAACCGCGACAACTCCTGATTCTGTCGGCGTTACAATTCCTAGAAAAACGCCACCAAGCAAAATGATTGGCGTACCAAGCGCCCAAAGTGAACGGCGGAAAGCCCTTAAGAAATCGGAAAACTTAAATGGTTCATCCGTTCCTTTATATCCACGCTTTCTCGATATCAAGTAAACGACGATAAGAAGCGAAATACCAACGATGAGCCCAGCTGGCACTCCGACCAAATATAAGTCTGAAATGGATGCACCCGAAAGGCTACCGTAAATGATTAAAGAAATACTTGGTGGAATAATAACCCCCATCGGACTTGCATTCGAGACAATCGCTGTCGCAAATCCACGACCATATCCTTTATCTACCATTGCGGGAATCATTAATGTTCCCAGTGCCGCTGCTGTCGCAATCGAACTTCCTGAAATGGCTGCGAAGAACATACATCCTAAGATTGTGACTAACGCAAGGCCCCCTGTCATTCGGCCAATCAACGAGTTCGCTAAATCTAGGATTCGTTGCGCAAGGCCACCGGTCAACATCAAATTACCAGCGAGAATAAAGAACGGGATTGCCATTAAAGCAGAAACATCCGCACCTGTAAAAAGGCGCTGCACCACAATCATCGGATTGATGTCAGCTAAAAGGATATAGACAATGGATGAAAATCCAATCGTAATTGCCATTGGAACGCCCAGAAGAAATAAAACAATCGTTAACGCAAAAAAAAGTGTAACCATTAAATCTCCTCCTTCTCAATAGCAGGAGGCCTTTTCCCTATCCTGGCAAGTAGATGAACAATCATAATGGCCGCAGACAGCGGAATCACTGCGTAAATCCATCCCATTGAAATCCCCATATTGGCTGAGCTCTGCGCCCCCACTACTTTTAACGTGTCGAAGCCAAATTTTATCAGGCAAATACTATAAACAAACATGACAATCCATTGAATAGGTGCAAACCATTTCCGCAATGATGGCTTATGATCTTCGAAAATGGAGACCGTGATATGACTGTTATCCCGTGTAGCTGAAGCAGCTCCTATATAAACAAGTGCAATCATTGCAAATCGGGCCAACTCATCTGACCAGATGATCCCCATTTGGAAAAAATAGCGCAGGACAATTTGAATCGCTAACACTACCGTCATAATTGTTAGAAAAGAGACAATAAGCGCTTTAGAGGCGGCATCGAGCCAGTAACTAATTTTATCTATCATTCTATCTCCCCCTTTGTCTATACGCAGGTGTATGAAATATCCCAAGCCGCATTTTTCGTAAAGGCGGCTTGGAAATAGATTACTTAATGTCTTGGATTTTCTTTAGCAAGTTATCGCCATGCTCTTTTTTCCAACTGGAATAGGTGTCTTCAAATTTACCTTCGAATTGGCTACGATCGAAATCGTTAATTTCCATTCCTTTCGCTTTCAATTTCTCTTCGAACTCCCCTTCATTATGCTCGTTTCGTGTCGTCATTTCTTTTCCGGCTTCGTCTGCCGCTTCGAGGACTGCTTGTTGAATATCTTCAGGCCATTTGTCAAACTCTTGTTTACTCGCCATAATGAAACTGAATACGAAGTTAATGCCTGTTTTGGATACATAATCTTGAACTTCGGCGACGTTTTCATCGTGAATAATATCCAGTGTATTCTCTTGCGCATCGATCGCATTTTGCTCTAGGGCCGTGTAGGCATCGCTCCAGTTCATACTTTGCGGGCTTGTCCCGACTTCTCGGTAAGCGTTTACATAAACAGGACTTTCGATTACGCGAATTTTCAATCCTTTTAAATCTTCTACAGTTTCAATCGGTTTTTTCGAATTGGTTACATGGCGAAAACCGCGCGCCATAATGCCCATCATTTTCAAATTCGCTTCTTCTGTTAAAGCTGTGTACTCTTCTTTTACATCTGAATCAAGAAATGTTTTTACATGATTCCAATCCCTGAATAAGAAAGGTAAGTCAACTATCGCTGTTTCAGGCGCAAATCCTGAAATGGGGGGACCGTTAATGATGCCAAATTCTAATGTGCCAAACTGCATGGCTTCAAGCAATTCACGATCTGTTCCAAGTTGACGGAATGGATAGATTTCAACATGCACGTCTCCATTTGTTTTTTCTTCCAAGAGTTCCTTAAAAAGCTTTGCATACACTTGAACATTAGTTTCTTCAGGTGATTGATGACCTAAGCGTAACTTGTAAGTGGCGCCACTTGTATCTGCAGCCGGTATTTTGGTACCGCTTTCATTTTCGTCCGCCGCGGCAGTTCCATCTACGCTGCTCTTACCCGAGTATCCGCCACATGCAGTTAAAATGAATACGACTAAAAAAGTTGAAAGGAAAACAAACATCATCTTCTTAGACACAACTTCATCCCCCTCTTTAGATAACTTATAATCCTTGCAGAGTTAGTGCGGTCATCCGATTTCGGATGACCGATTCCAGTTGTTATTTTGTATTCGATTAAAAAGGAAACGCCCTTTCCTTCGTTTGGACGGAAACCCACTTCAATGTTGTATATTCGTCAACGACCCACGGATTGCCGAACCGGCCGAGTCCGCTTGCTTTAGTCCCCCCAAATGGGATATTCGGCGCATCATTTACAGTTTGATCGTTAATATGCGTCATCCCCGTATCAAGTGCCACTGCGTACTGCTCCCCTTTTTTCAAATCACTTGTAAAGATGGAAGAACTCAACCCATGTGCTGTTTCTCCTGCCATTTCCACAGCTTCCTCATCCGTTTCTGCTTTGATGATGAGCGCAATTGGCGCAAATAGTTCCGTTTGGGCGATTTCGCTCGTATTTTTTACTTCTGTAAAGACATACGGCGTCAAGACATTCCCTTCTCTTTTTCCTTCCAGAACCATTGTCGCCCCTTCTTTTTTCGCCAGCTCCACAAAGCCAACCGCTTTTTCCAGTTGGCGCGCATTAATTAGCGGTCCGATGACAGTCTTTGGATCTTGTGGATTTCCACAACTTAGTTCCTTCGCCCGTGCCGTAAACTTCTCCACAAATTCATCATGTTTATCTTTGTGGACAATGATCCGGTTAATGATCATGCAGATTTGTCCCTGGTGGATGAACTTTCCAAAAATAGCTGCGTTGACAGCTTGGTCAACATCCGCGTCGGCAAGCACGACAAAGGGGCTGTTTCCTCCCAGTTCCAGCGCAACCCGTTTCAAATTCCGGCCGGCGATGGAACCGATATGACGCCCGACGGCTGTTGAACCTGTAAAACTGATGAGACGCGGGATCGGGTTCGTCAACATCTCATCTCCGATCTCATCAATATCACTTAATATGAGATTAAAGACTCCAGCCGGAAGCCCCGCATATTCAAACGCTTTTGCGAATAACACGCCGCCGACAAGCCCCACTTGAATATCCGGCTTATGAACAACTGCATTTCCTAGCGCAATGGCTGGAATAATTGCCCGCATCGATAGATTGACCGGAAAATTGAACGGTGAAATGGTGGAAATAACGCCGAGTGGCAGACGATAGATTTTATTGATTTTTCCGTCTGGTCCTCCGGGAACTTCCTGGACGTTTCCGACTTCGTCCACATAATTCAACGCTTCTTCAAGAACTTCCATCGCCAGATGATGTTCAACATTCGCTTTTAAAAGCGTACCGCCCGTCTCACGGCTAATGAGTTGTACGATGTCTTCACGATGGTCGGTCAAATAATGGATCGCCTTTTCGATCACTTGCTTGCGTTCTTCAACTGAGGATTTTGCCCATTTCTTCTGCGCTTCTGCTGCCGATTGAAAAGCTTCCTCCACCTGCTTTTTGGACGCTAATTTAATTTCTGCGATGACCGAATTGTCATAAGGATTGACGTTTTTGTAGGTACGATCGCTTTTCCCTTCGACCCACCGTCCATTAATGTAACTATTTCCTCTGACTAATTCTCCTGTAAAAGCGTTTTTAGTGATAGTTTCAGACTGTTGCATGTTCATTCCCCACTTTCATTTTGTTTTCTTCTTGAATTGCTGGTAAATAAATATCTAAAACCGCTGAACGACCTGATCTTACGGCCGCAATAGCTTCTTTTAGCGCTTCCTTCACTTCTGCTGGATTTTCCACTTTTCGCGCAAACGCACCACCCGCTGCTTCCGCAATTTTTGATAGATCGGCATGCGGCGTGAAGTCAACGAAAAACTCATTCATTTCGTTTGCAACCCCATCCGGATGAACGCCAAGTGTCGATAGTTTCGGAGATTTCCAGCCCCGGTTATTATAAATCACCGTTAAAAAGGGAGCGTCATATTTTCTTGACAGCCAATGTACGCTTGATGGAACGCTAAACATATACGAGCCATCTCCAGTGATACTAATGATCGTTTTGGATGGATCCGCCAGCTTGGCACCGACCGCAGCACCACCATTCCAACCGAGTCCTCCTGCACCACTTCCTAAAATGGAACCCGTTTCCGACATTTGGAGATGTGTATAGGATGCTTGAAAATTCGAGATTCCTTCATTTATAACAATTGTATTTTCATCACAATATTCACGAATACATGCGGTTACATATTCCGCCGTCATGATTCCTTCTGAATAGGTTTCCGCTTTTGCCC
The DNA here is from genome assembly GCF_022346545.1 of Sporosarcina sp. ACRSM. GTDB lineage: Bacteria > Bacillota > Bacilli > Bacillales_A > Planococcaceae > Sporosarcina. The sequence continues at coordinate 85,626 of NZ_JAKRNU010000008.1, forward strand.
AATTAGCGCGCTGTTCGTTATGGTATGCTTCTACTTTAGCCCGACGTTTCACGATTTCAGCCTGATTCACATCCAGTGCTGCAATTGCTACATTCAACTGTTGCAATGCCGTTTCTGCATCTGCAGCAAAGAAGCGTTTGGATGGTATATACCAGAGTGGCATGCCCTCTTTCAGTGGATCCTCGTCAATATAGTAAACCGTACAGTCTTTCGATGGCTTATTGATCAGCGGAATCCATGGAACATCGCTTTCGATGACAAGTATGAAATCTGCTTCCTCAATCAACGCATTCTGCTCTGGCGTATTCCATTGATAGCCACAGTGGAGCAGGTTCGTCGATGGGAAATTCATATGATTAGGCACGGATTCCAACACAGGAATTGCAAGACTCTCACAAAATTTGACCAATTCATGAACCGCAGCCTTGTTTTTCCCGATATATGAAGTGATAACGAGTGGATTTTTTGCCTTCCTCAAATCTTCAACAAACGGCGCAATTTCCTTTGGCGCCAATGCACGCGGCGAAATGGGTTGCCATAGATCGGTATTCATCTGAATCGGTGTTGTTTCTTCCTCCATCACTTCCCGTGCACCCATTAAATAGACAGGTCCTTTCGGACTACTCTCCGCAATTTGTAGTGCTCGATGAACAAGTTGCTTAACGTTTGCTCCAGTACGAATTTCATTGTCATACTTCATGTAACCCCTTACAATACCCCGCTGATCAGGTACATCTTGGATCCAATGAATGAATTCGTTTCGACTGCCTAATAATTCGCCTTCTTGTGTATAAGGTGAACTTCCCGCAAAGATGAGAACTGGCGTTCTCCCTTTCCATGCATTATGCAGACCTGCTCCTAGATTTTGCGTCCCACATTCCACATGTACGAAGACAGCTTGTGCTTTTCCGCTCACTTGTGCAAATGCATGTGCAGCACTCAATGCAACCATTTCATGAGGGCACGTAATCACTTTCGGCAACTCTTTCCCTTCTTTTTCTGCCAATGCCAGTGCTTCAATGATAGCCGGATGATCACTTCCGAAATTGGAGAATAAATGTGTAACGCCCGCCTCCTGAAGTGCTTCTAAAAAAGCTGAGCTCGTCGTGTAACGATTTCCCAATGAATCTCCACCCTCTCTATTCAACATTTTAGTTAATTTCAAATTATCTGAAATAACTCTCAAGAATATTGTATTCGATTCAGAACAATAGTACAATACTATTATATCTATTATCTTAATAGTCACTATCTATGGACGGAGTGGAATAATGGAACTACGACTGTTAAAATATTTTCAAACGGTATGTGAAGAGCTCCATTTTACGAGAGCAGCTGAAAAACTTGGGATAAGCCAGCCTACATTAAGCCAACAAATTCGCTTGCTTGAAAGTCAGCTAGAAGACGATCTATTCTTGAGAGTAGGAAAAAAAATCGAATTAACGGCTGCTGGCACTATTCTTCTTGAACACGTAAATCGTATTTTTCTTGAAATGGAAATCGCAAAAGAAAAAATACAAGAATTAAAGGGATTGAATCGCGGACAACTTCGAATCGGAACATCTGGAAACCATCTACTGTATGCTTCACTTCTATCCTTTCATCAACAATATCCTAACATTAAATTATCCGTCTTCGATCTTACTACCGAAGAAACCGTTCTCAAAATCCTTAACTCCGAATTGGACATGGGCGTTGTTTTCCTGCCCATTTACCATCAGCAGTTAGAAACAATTCCATTATTCTCATCAGAACTTTCCGTAGCGGTATCCATCACGCACCCATTTGCCGAAAAAGAAGAGATTCAATTGGAAGAACTTCAATCACAACCCATTTTCTTATTACCTGAACATTACCTACTTAGACAATCTATCGACAAGCATTGTCTAGAATTAGGTTTTACATTAAATCCAATTGTCGAGCTATCGGATATTTACTCATTGGTCCGGATGACCATCCTTCATAATGGGGCTACAATTTTACCAAGACAATATTTGAACGGTGTCACGGATCTCCCCATAAAACTAGTCAAAATTTCTGATTCCTTACCCATAAAAAAAGTGGGGATTATTTACCGTCAAGGCGATTTTATTCCCTATGCGATTCAAGCTTTTATTCACCATTTAACAACGCACTACATCGATGATCAAACAGTAATTTAAAGGATGGATAGCGAAAGTTTAAGCCCGATTATTTATTTAATGTATCAAACGGACACCCATGCGAATTTTTTATCCACCTCACGGAGACTGAATTTTCATAATTAATTATCACCTTAGAAGATTATGCACGATGATTCAACTAAAAGTTGCTGTATGCGCAACAATGAAAAATAAAATTTCAATATAACTAATCTACAGCTTGAAATTTGATAAGACGTTAAACAATAAAATTGGAGTAGGCACATGATTTTATCCATGCACCTGCTCTATTAACGTTAGATATAAAATTCCCTTATTCTTTAAATTCCCCCAGATACACTGATTGCATCTCCCGTAATAGATGCAGCAGAATCTGATGCAAGGAAAACCGCTGTACCCGCAATTTCCGATGGATCAATAAACCGCTTCATTGGCTGCTTCCCTAATAAATGTTTTTGAATCGCCTCTTCCTCTGAAATTCCGTCTTCTTCCGCCAGTTTACCGATCTGTTTTTCAATCAATTCGGTTTTGACAGGTCCCGGCATGATCGTATTCACCGTGATCCCTTCCGTTGCTGTTTCAAGTGCAATAGTTCGCGTAAAGCCCACGACTCCATGCTTGGCAGATACGTATGCTGATTTATACGGTGAGGCCATTTTTCCGTGCGCAGAAGAAACATTAATAATGCGACCATACTGCTGATTTTTCATATAAGGCAATGTATATTTTGTCATTAAAAAAGTGCCCGTCAACATGACATCAATTAGTAAACACCATCGGTCAGTTGGAAAATCTTCCACTTTATCAATATGCTGAAGTCCCGCATTATTCACTAGAACATGCACTGTACCTCTTTCAGAAATAACCTTATTCGTGAATTCACGAACACTTTCCTCATCCGCTACATCAAGTTGATATCCCACTGCACGTGGACCAAGCCGACGTGCAGCTTCGTTTGCTTCCACTCCATCAATATCCGCTATGATGACAAAATCTCCATTTTGGATAAACCCGTTTGCGATTGCAAAACCAATTCCACGTGCAGCTCCAGTTACGATAACCGTCCGATCTGTTTGTTTCATATGATTCATTCCTTTCTACTTTTTGAAGGCGCTTACAGTTTGCTGTTGACTTGCTTCCACCGCACTCCGCTCCGGCTCTCTATTCTTCATCGTCAACAGAACGAGAAAAGCTGTAAACAAGAGAGCCCCTACAAAAAACATTCCGGTTGAAAAAGTGAAGTAACCGAATACCATCGGCCCAAAAAATCCACCTAGGCTTGCTAGGGAATTGACCGTCGCAATACCGACAGGTGCCGTCGAATCCGTAAAAAATGTCGTCACATAAGACATGAACACACCTGAGAAACTATATAAACCTATCGCTGCGAACGCGATGCACGCAATGGTCATATATGCACTAGAAGTAAACCCGCAACCGATAAAACCGATGGCTGCAATCACAAAACTGATCATCAGATGGCCTCGGCGCTCATTCGTTTTGTCAGAATGCCATGCCCATAAAATCATCGATGGAATCGCGATGATCGAAGGGATGGTCGATAGCCACCCAATGGATGTCAGCGAAAGCGTCTCGGATACGGATTTGATAATAGATGGCAGCCAGAAAGCCAAACCATAAACAGCGCCGAAATTTAAAAAGTAAATGAATGAGAGTTTCCAAATATTTGAGTCCTTGAACATCTCTTTTTTCGACGTTTTGGTCGTCTGTTTTTTCTGTTGCTGTTCCTTTGTCAATTCAGTCTCTAACCAGTTCTTCTCCTCATCCGTTAACCACTTAGCCTTACGAGGACGATCAGTCAAGTAAAACAATGTCACAATTCCGAGTAGAACCGCTGGCAATCCTTCGAGAACGAACATCCATCTCCAGCCAGTCCAACCGAGCCATTCAACATTTGTCATGATCCATGTCGACAAAGGTCCACCAATCATGCCTCCAATCGGCATTGCAATGATGATGAAAGCAGCTGCCCGTCCTCTTTCCTGAACACGGAACCAATAAGTAAGATATAGAATAATCCCGGGGAAAAAGCCCGCTTCCGCGACTCCGAGTAGAAATCGTAAAATATAGAGATGCATCGGCGTTTGCGCCCAGGCAGTAAGAGACGAAATGATACCCCATGTCACCATAATGCGGGCAATCCAAATCTTTGCTCCTACTTTATGCATGATCATATTGCTCGGTACTTCGAACAGAAAATAGCCGATAAAGAAAATTCCTGATAGCAGTCCGAACACTTCTGCAGTTAAAGCGAGATCAGCATTCATCTGCAATGCCGCATAGCCGAGGTTGACCCTGTCCAAATAAGCGATAATGTATAATAGAAGGGCAAATGGCAAAATTCTTCTCATCGTTTTTCTGATCACCCGTTTTTCTAACGTTTCTGTAGCATTATTCATAAGCTGTATCCTCCTTTGAATTCTTTTAGTGAACTTAATTCATACGATTGAATGTAATTGAATCGGGTGAAAAATTTATTTCACCCGATCGAAATTTTTATGGCAGCTCGCTATTAAATAGCATTGTAAGCGTTTACGAAATAAAGCGTATTTTTCTCTACTTGTACATTCATTCATACAATCGTTCAAAAAGGTTTGCTTTCATTTCAAATCTTGGCAATGTCCCTTCTGGCACAAGTTGTACGTTTGAGGTAAAAATCAATTTAGAACGTAATTCAGCTTCGATTTCATGCTTTAACTTTTGCAGTTGTTCCTCGTTTTTCGTTCCGCTATATTCCACCTTGATCGGTAAAGCTGTTTTAACAAGAGGCGGACGTTCTTCTAAAACAATACGAATTTCCCCCGTCGTCTTTGGGCTAAAACTGCTCACTACATCTTTGATTGCCGAAGGGAAGACATTAACGCCTTTTAAAATGAGCATGTCATCCGTCCGGCCGATACATTTCATACGGAAACTTGTTCGACCGCAAGCACATGGCGTTGTATTTACCTGCACAAGATCCCTCGTTCTGAATCGAACGAGCGGCACACATTCCCGATCAATTGACGTATAGACGAGCTCCCCTTCCATTTTGTCACCGAACGGTACGGGTTCACCTGTTTCTGGATCGATAATTTCACAGATAACCGTATCGGAACCGATAAAATGCATGCCGTTCCGCTCTTGACATTCACTGAATAGGACAGGCACCATGTCGGCATTCCCCATCGCTTCCATCACCTTGCATCCCCAGTCCGTTTCGATTTTACTTCTCACTTCTTTCAGACCGCCACCAGGTTCTCCTCCGACAGACATGATTTTAATGCCTAATTCCTTTGGCTCCATATTGTAATTCTTTCGGATATACTCTGCTAGATACCCAGCGTAGGAAGGTGTGCAAAAAAGGACATCTGCTTTCATATCTTGAATGCTTCGTACGACTCGATCCGAAGCACCTGTCCCGATCGGGATAAAAGTGGCACCTAGTTTTTCAATGGCATCTTTCATCGAACTGCCGACAAAGAATGAGAGCCCCATTGCAAATACAACGACACTATTCTTTGTAATGCCATGTGTTTCTAAAACGCGGACCATCATATCATTCCACATATCATAATCTTTCCGCGTAATCCCTACATAGGTCGGTCTTCCCGTCGTCCCGGAAGAAGAATGTACCCGAATGATATCTTCCATTCCTACAGCCGCATGGTATCCGAGAGGCGGCTGAAGTCGTTGACTCTCTCTCAATTCATTTTTCTCCGTAAATGGCAATTTCCGAAGATCCTCATAGCTCCGGATATCGTCGACTGTAAAACCTGCATCTTGAAATTTCTTTTGGTAAAAAGCCGATTTTTCACCTACATACGCAAGTTGTTTTAGCAACTTTTCTTCCTGAACAAACTTTAATTGATCCATCGGAACATCATAAGTTTCCAATATTTTCTCTGTCATTGACTTCATCCTCCATTACACAAAGTAGTTAATCTCTTCTGATAATTATGATAGTATAAGGTGGACATATATAAAAATACGCTATTCTGCTATGTGGCAAAATAAAAAATTTTTTTATCTTCATTCAGCAAATGTTTTTGTACTGAAAGCGAAGCGTCAGCTACAAAGGTATCCCACCTATCTAAGTGGAACGATGAATGCAGACTTGTTTACTGTTCAGCGGGTATTCAAACGCCAGCTGAACGAAGATAAAGCCTCCGGCAGATGTCACAGATTTTGAAAGGAGTTAATTGAGCTTTGCTCAATTCAAAATCTGGACGCAATTACGCCGAGGCGTAATTGAAAGGGGAGATCGTTTAGTGGATAAATATTTGATCACTACCGTGCAAAATGCCATTACGATACTGCGGCTTTTTACAAAAGAACAGCCTGAATGGAATTTATCGGACATTTCAAGAGCCATCGATTTAAGTACAAGCAGTACAAATCGGTTACTTACTACTCTTGTGGAACATGGCTATTTACAAAAGAATAAAAAAACAAAACGCTATTCATTAGGTTTTTCGATATTGACACTTTCCGGCATCATTAAAACAACGATGATCATTCATCGGGAAGCGAGACCAGTAATGGAAAACCTTGTCCAGCAACTTGGACATTCCGTTCATTTGGGCATTTTGGAAGGGATCGATATCGTCTATCTTGAAAAGCTGGAAACGCCTCACCCGGTTCGTCTCAATTCGCATATCGGCAAGAAAAATCCGGCCTATTGTACAGGCTGTGGCAAAATCATACTAGCTTTTCAACAAAAAGACGCTTTCAAATCGACGCTCGCACAAATTGAAGCGATTGGCTTTCAATCATTCGGGAAAAACACAGTTAAAAATTCCGATGAACTATCAGTGCATCTTGACAAAATTAGAAGGCAAGGTTATTCCGTTTGTGTCAACGAATTTCATCAAGGAGTAAGCATCGGCGCTCCGATTTATGACTACTCGGGGCAAGTTGTAGCCGCAGTGAGCGTAACCGGTTGGGAGAGCCAAATCCATGTACAGGACATTCCTTATCTTACCGGTCATGTTGTCGAAGCAAGTAAAAAAATTTCAAATAGGCTCGGCCATTATTTTTGAATAGAGGGAGATTGGATGGCAAACGACAAAAAATACTCTTCATTAGACAATGCCCTGCGGATTCTGAATCTCTATTCCGCAGAGCAAGAAGAATTTGGCGTGCACGAAGCAGCTGAACAAATCGGTGTCGCGCCAAGTACCGCCCATAGACTGCTCAATACATTGAGACATGAAGGCTTTCTTGTGAAGGATGCTAACCAATACCGGCTTGGGGTTTCTATCCTTGCCTTAGGAGCAGTCCTGCAATCGTCTACACCGCTAATCCACGCATCACATGAAATTCTGAAAGAGCTTTCCATCCATACAAATGAAACAGCTCAGCTTGGCATTCGACAAAACGGACATGTGCTTTACATCAATGGTGCCAATTCTCCAGACCCGATCGGCTATCATGCATATGAAGGTCAAAAATTCCCATTACATACGACCAGTGCTGGAAAAATTCTTTTGGCGCAAGAAAACCCAGAAGCAATCCAACATTATTTTCAGTCTATCGATGAGCAAGGAACCTACGACAATATCGACTATATACTCGAAGAAATTCGTACAAAAAAATATGCGATCACAAACAACGAACCTTATTCTGGCGTTACTTCCGTGTCAAGTGCAGTCAAGACAAGAAGCGGAAAAACGATTGCAGCCATCGAGGTGATTGGACCTTCACAACGATTCAGTAGAAAGAAGTTGCCTCAATTTATCAAACTGATTAATGAAGCAACAGAACAACTCTCTCAAAAAGTTAAATAATATCAAAATCACATCTTCAAAAGTCCTTTTGAATAATCTATATTGCACTAGTCAAACCAATACTTTTTCCAATAGACGCGTATTGACATTGCCACTAACGAAATCCTTATCATGCAACACTTGCTTTAAAAATGGAATCGTCGTCTGAATACCTTCAACGGAAAATTCGTCCAAAGCAACTAACATCCGTTGAATGGCATGCGCACGATCATTGCCATGGACAATCACTTTCGCAATCATCGAGTCATAATACACAGGGACAGTGTACCCTTGGTAGCAATGCGTATCCACTCGAACGCCAGGTCCTTGTGGCATTTCCCATCTAGTAATCATTCCGGGAGTCGGACGGAACCCTTCTTCCGGCGCTTCGGCATTAATCCGGCATTCAATCGAGTGTCCGGAAAAAGCGATAGCCGATTGGGCCAACCGTAACGCTTCTCCTTCCGCCACATGGATTTGTTCTTGAATTAAGTCAATGCCTGTTACAGCTTCCGTTACAGGATGTTCGACTTGAATCCTCGTATTCATTTCAAGAAAATAAAAAGTGGCTTCATCTTGATCAACGATAAATTCAACGGTTCCAGCATTTTCATACGCAATGTTTTTGGCTAATGTTACTGCTGCATTGCGAATCTCTTGACGCAGCTCTTCTGAAATAAGGGGCGCCATAGCTTCTTCTATCAATTTTTGATGACGACGTTGCGTCGAACAATCCCGTTCCCCTAGATGAAGAACGTTACCGAATTTATCGCCCAGTATTTGCACCTCAATATGACGAGCGTTCGCAATATACTTTTCCACATACATCGTCCCGTCGCCAAATGCAGCATTGGCTTCAGCAGAGGCAGATTCAAAAACAGTTTTCACTTGGTCTTTACTTGTAACGATTTTCATACCACGACCGCCACCACCAGCCGCTGCTTTTAACATGATCGGCAATCCGATCTTTTCAATCGTCTGGATTACTTCCTCCACTGAGGACACTTTTTCCGATCCCGGAAGCACTGGCACTCCGCACTCTTCCGCAATGGCTCGGGCAACCAACTTATTCCCCATCTTGGCGATATGGTCCGCTTGTGGCCCCACATAAATCAGACCATTCTCGTTACAAGCCTGTGCCAATTCCGGTACCTCTGCAAGGAATCCGTATCCAGGATGAACAGCATCCGCTCCGACTGATAGAGCTGCAGTTATGATAATAGGTATATTCAAATAGCTTTGGGCTGCATTGGCAGGGCCGATACAAACTGTTTTATCTGCTAATCTTGCTGGCAAACTCTGTTGGTCGGCTTCTGAAACAGCAAGAACGGTTTCTATCCCCAACACTTTACACGTTCGAATAATTCGAACAGCAATTTCTCCTCTATTAATAATGAAAATACGTGAAATCTTCATGCTAAATGCTCCTCTCCGAAGATAATTCACCGACAAACTAACAGCCTTCAAAATTATTTTACCTTGACGGAGAAAAGAGGTTGTCCATATTCAACAAGCTGCGCATCCTCAACATGAATCGCGGTAATCACTCCGGAGACACCTGCCGAGATGGCACTGTATACTTTCATAATTTCAATCAGACCGATTGTCGTATCTTCATCAACCTGCTCACCAACTTGTACATATGGGGCTGCACCGGGTTCAGATTGCGCATAAAATAGACCGGCTGTAGTCGCTTTGATAATTTCAATCCCTTCCTGTTCTAGAGCGATTTCTTTAACAGGAGGCGCTTGAACGGTAGCTACCGCTTCAGCTTGTTGCGTGATAGCGACAGTCGTTTCATGATGCTGGGTATTTTGTGCAGATTCTTCTGAATGCCCCACGTTCAACTCAACATTTCCATTACCGGCTACAAATGGTTCTGAATAACCATTTTTGCCGATAATGATTTTATGCTCTCCGTTTTCCATTTTTAAATAGTTAAAAGAAGATTCCTCCAATTTTTGAATCAGTTTCATCAATGTTTCTACATCATTTGCATTCAATATATTCAATACACTTTTACTCATCTTCCATTCCTCCCTGATTCTCAATTATTCGTTAATAACAATGAACGATTATGGCCTTGTATTTGAATATGTTTAATATCCGGTTGTTTACTCAAATTATCCAACAGCTGTATTAAAGGCGCGGTCGCAGAAAAATACTTTCTAGGTGGTCCTGCTTGGCGCATCGCATCGATTTCTTGGGTTCCTTTCATAATATAGCGAAGCAGGAACTCTTCGTCTGAAAGAGTAGGGCCTCCAAACTGCTCTCGTATTTTATGAAGGGGTGTACTTCCATCAGGCACTGTCGATAATTGTTGCGCACGCGGAAGAGATAATATTTTATCTTTTAAATTTTCATCCATCCATGTATAGCCCGAATCCTCGCTAAAAGTCCCTTGCGCAAACTGGATCAACTCATCGATGACCACTTTATAACGTTCACCCGTTGCAACGTTAATCGCCGCTTGACTGACAACAAACTGGGAATATGGAGTGATCATTACCGGATAGCCTAACTCCTCCCGAACATGCACAGTTTCTTCCAATACTTCATCCAAACGATTTTCAAGCTTTAATTCTTTCAGTTGATGTCTTAAGTTGGAAATGACGCCTCCAGGTATTTGGTAAACAAATTGAGAATGATCATAAGGTAGCGGTGCACCAATCGGCATGTCATCCTGCTTCGCCATTTCCATCAGACGAGTCGAAGCCCTTTGAAGCCGCTCTATGTCAAGATTGGACGTATATCCAAGATATTTTGCATTTTGAACGGTACTAAAAATCGATGGTTGACCAGATCCATCCGCTAATGGTGGAATCGCCGTATGCAAAGTCCGAATCCCTAATTTTGCTGCTTCGAGATAGACAAGCTCTGCTTGACCTGTCGTACAATGGGAATGCAATTCGATCGGGATTCCATTTGCATTTTCCAAAATAATAGGGATTAATGTACGGATGCGATCAACTGTCAACAAGCCGCCCTGATCTTTCAAATAGATCACATCCGGTTTCATCTCCACCAATTCTTTCGTTTTTTGCGCAAAATATTCATCTGTATGCCGGGGAGATACGGCATAGGAAAGAGCGAGTGCAACTTCCAAGTTCTGTTCTCGTAAAAATGGTAAATACCAAGGATAGAGCCGATCGACATTGCCAAATATATTCGCCATGATTTGGACTCGATTCAATACCCCAGTTGCAACGATCCTTTCATAATAAAGCTTAACGACCGCTTCAGGAGCACCTACGATTTCGAATGGAAAAATGGCTGGCTCGCCCATAAAAGCCTTTGTTGTTTTTGGCATTTTTTTCGCGAGCATATTCACCATTTCCCACGGATCTTCTTTTAAATCGCGCACAATTTTTTTGAAATTAATCGGCATGACCGGCACTTCCACCGCTTTAAAACCTGATTGATCAATATCTTCTGCAACCGCTTCCATCATGCCCGGTCGCATCCCTGCTGCCCACAGACTTTGAGAACCGTCCCGGAAAGTCGTGTCAAGAAACTGTAATTCCATGCTAATCCCCCTCGTATGCTAAAATTTTCCCACCCGCAATATAAAGCGCTTTCGTTTCAATGAAAAACATCTGCATATCTTTTCTTCTCATAACTTGATTGAACAATATCACTCCTAAATATTTACTCTTAAAATGCTTGACTTCAAATATATAGAACTGAATATTCCGTGTAGTACAAATATTACAATACCAATGTTTTTTTGAATAGAAAAACTCGAAATTCTGCTATTCGGCAAAGTCGGCATTTTATTCAACAATCTATTTGAATAATTTTTCGCTTAACGAACTTTCTTGGAACAGTTCATCCAACTAAAACTGATTGACTTCTAAAGTTTAGGTAGTATGTTTCACATGATACGACTTCTGCGTTTTTCCGGATTACATCTTTTCTTACAATATAAAAAACAGCGTTCCTTTCCCCTAATTCAGAAAGAAACGCCAGTTTTTTTGGTGCAATCCAGTTTCCTTAATTCAGTACAAATCTCATCTTGTGTTCAGTCATTGTACTTCCATGTATTATTTTCAATACTAATAACCGATATACCATCTGCTTCAGGGCTAGCTTGGGATACGCCAAAATCAAATGTTCCTGTCGCACCTAAGTATTTGCCCATGTCATTTTGTAAATATTGCTGAATATCTTCTGATGTTACATGCCCTGCTTTTACTGCTTCTAGAATGGCTTGAATACCGTCCAACAAATGCGCTGCAAACAAGTCCGGTTCTCCGTTAAAATCTTCTGCATAGGAATCTTTGAAGCCTTTCAAGATTTCTTTTTGCTCAGAGTCTGGCAATTGATCGACAACGCTTAACTTACTTCCGACGACCATAATATTCTGATTGTCATCTTTCACTTGTTCCAAGAAACCATCATTCGCCGCAGCTGTACTTTGAATCATCGGAATATCGAACCCAAGTGCTTTATAGTTTCGTGCGACAATGCCAGCTCCAGGTGTTCTCGACCAAACTATAATTGCTTCTGGATCTGTTTTACGCACTTTTGTCAATTGGATTGTCATATCCGTTGCCGTTGCATCAAACTCTTCATGAGCAACAATCTCAATGCCATTTTCCTTTGCTAATGCTTCAAATGCAGGTTTACCTGTTACGCCGAAACCATCCGCAGCATTCAGCCATGCTACTTTTTTAATATTGTTCTTGTTTAAATACTCGACGATTGGCATTGCAATGACAGTTGTGCTATGTGCCATGCTATAAACATACTCACTGTCCGATTCAATCGGAGCAATCGTGAATAATGGCAATTTCTTTTCGATTGCTTTTGGCATAATGGCCATTGATGTACTTGATTGTGTTGCTCCGACTACTGCTACCACACCATCTGAAATAAGCTTGTCCATTGCTACGACTGCTTTCGTGTCATCTGTTTCATAATCATGTTTAACCAGCTGAATTGTCTTCCCATCGATTGGTCCCGCTGCATCCAATTGCTTTTGCAATAGTTTCACTGTATTCGCTTGCGAGCTCCCAAGTGTCGAAGCTGGCCCGGTTTCCGCAACAATCACACCGATTTTTACAACCTCCTCATCATTAATATCTGCGGTCGCATTCCGGGCATTTCCACCTCCACATCCCGCAATCATTAATAGGAAAGTCAATGCTAAAAATAGTATTACTTTTCCTTTAAAATTTCTTTTCATACATATCTCTCCCTTGTTAATGTCTACCCAGCTTTCCTTGCAAATAAATATTCCATTTACCCCACTTTTATCCCTAAGTAAGCGGATCTCACTTCAGGGTTGGAACTGATTTCCTTGTTCGTTCCGTTCATGATAAATCTTCCTTGATCCATGACATAAGCCCGATCCGCCACTTTGAGTGCAGCCTTGACATTTTGTTCAACCAAGACAACCATTGTGCCCATCTCTTCTTTGATCCGTATGAGTATTTCGAGAATTTCATTGACAATTTTAGGCGCTAATCCCATTGAAGGCTCATCTAATAAAATGATTTTTGGATCTGACATGAGCGCCCGACCGATTGCCAACATCTGCTGCTCTCCACCGCTTAAATTCCCACCTAAGTTTTGGTAATGTTTTTTTAGTCCCGGAAACAACTCCAGCATTCTTTCCAGGTTTTCTTCAACATATTTACGATCCTTATAATATTTTGAATAGATTCCTAACGTTAAATTTTCCTTGACGGTATGGCCGGGAAAGATTTGCCTCCCCTCAGGAACAAGCCTTAGTCCTTTGCCGACCACTTTATAGGCTGGCAATCCACTGATGGTATCGTCTTGAAGCGTCACTTTCCCTTCAAATGGTGAATAGATGCCTGCCAGTGTATGCAGCAATGTACTTTTCCCCGCACCATTGGCTCCGATAATGGACACGATTTCCCCCTTGTTTACATGAAAGTCCAGTGCGTGTAAAATCTGAATCTTCCCAATCCGTGTACTTAAATTTTGAACGTCAAACATCAAATCGCCTCCTCGCCTAAATAGGCACTGATCACCTTTTCATTTTTCTGAATTTCCTCTGGCGTCCCTTCTGCAATCTTTGTCCCGAAATCGAGGACGACAATCCGATCCGCGATTTGCATGATCGTTGCCATTTTGTGCTCGACAAATAAAAAGGAATGTCCTTTCTTTTTTAAATCACTAATATAACCAGCCATCGTATTTGTTTCGGCATCATTCAAACCCGCCATCGGCTCATCCAACATAATCAGTGCAGGATCGTACACAATCGCACGTGCAAATTCCACTTTCTTTTGCTGTCCGTAAGAGAGTTGTCCTGCTTGTTCATGCATTAAATGAGTCAATTGCATCATTTCCAGCACCTTATATGCTGCTTGATAAGCCTTGCTTTCATCTCTTTTTACGACTGGGAGCCGAAAACCTGCGCTGAAAACATTTGTTTTCAATTTCACAGAAGTGCCCATCATGACATTTTCCAAAACGGTCATATTACTGAAGATCTGCAAATTTTGAAATGTCCTAGAGATCCCTAAAGGAGCTAAGTCAAAGATCTTTTTCCCCGTCAATTTTTGATCTTTAAATAACACTTCCCCAACGGTCGGTTGGATAAAGGATGAAATCATATTAAACAATGTCGTTTTCCCTGCGCCATTGGGGCCGATAACCGCCACGATTTCACCCTCGCCGACTTGGAAGCTGACATCATTGACTGCGGTAACGCCGCCGAATTTTTTTGTTAGGTTTTTCACTTCAAGTAAGTTCCCCATTGTCAGACTCCCTTCTCAGAAGCTACATTTTTCTTTGCCGCACTTTTGATCGCAAACTTTCCTCTTATGTCTAGCACGCCAATCAAGCCTTTTGGCATGAAGATCATAACAACGACAATGATCAATCCATAGACGACAATCTCGACCTCTCCACTAATATTGAAAACCGTATGGCCGACAAAACGGATGACTTCATTCAAAAACATAATGGCAGCCGTTCCGATCATCGCTCCCCAAATGGAGTGAACGCCACCGACCATGACCATCACCAATAGTAAGATGGAAAATGAAACATTAAAAGTCGGTGGGGCAATGAAATTGATATAATGTGCATACAGACTGCCTGCCAGCGAGGCATACATTGCACTAAGCGCAAAAATGGCGATCTTATACTTCGTTACATTCACACCTAACGTTTCCGTTCCGATTTCGCTATCATGAATGCTTCGCAGCACCCGCCCAACATTTGAACGAATGATATTCGTAGAAAATAAGATCACTAAGAAAACGAATGCCCAAACAAGGAAGTAGTAATGTAATTGGTTGCCTAACTCCAAGCCGAACAATGATAAGTTCGGGATGCCGATCAGCCCACTTGCTCCTCCCGTAATATCGCTCAGACCTACCAATAAAATGTAGACAATGATGTTAATGGCAATCGTTGCTAATGCCAAAATATGCCCTTTCAATTTCAATACTTGCATGCCGATCATATAAGCAATTAGAAATGTGGCAATCATTCCAATTCCCATCGCCAGCCATGGAGACATATCATGCTTCGCTGTCAATACACCCGAAACATACGCACCAATTCCAAAAAATGCAGCATGGCCAATCGAAATTTGCCCTGCATAACCGATCAGCAGGCTTAAACCGATTGTAACAATACAATAAATCCCTATTAGTATGAATAGCGTGAAAATATATTGCGAACTGATAAAAAACGGCAATAAACATATCAATGCAATAAAGCCAAGAAACCCTTTCCAGCGACTCCCGTATAAAATTGCTTCCACTTTCTCCATTGAATGCCCCCTCCTTTCTACACACGTTCTCCAGTTGCTCTCATAAACAATCCTTGTGGTCTAAAGAACAGAACGAGCAACAAGAAGCCAAATGCCAACGCGTCCGTATAATACGTAGATATATAGCCTCCCGAAAAAGCTTCAATGACCCCCAATAACAAACCGCCCGCTACAGCCCCGGGTACGCTATGCATTCCACCGAAAATCATGGCAACAAAGCCTTTGATGCCGATAAAAAAGCCCATTTCGTACGTAGCATCAGTCAGAGGGGCTATCATCACACCTGCAATTGCACCTAATGCTGCTGCAATCGTAAACGCAATGGTCGACATCGTGCTTGTATTGATGCCCATTAAGCTAGCAGCGTGTGGATTTTTTTCACTTGCCCGTAACGCTGAACCGATAAATGTCTTATCGAAAAACCAATACAGAAGGATTAATAAGACAAATAATAAAATGAAAATCCAAATACTTTGTGAATTGATGACCGCTCCAAAAAACTGAATTGATCGACTCTCGACAATAGGTGGCAAAGATTTCGGAGACGATCCCCAAATGATCAAGCCCATCCCTTTCAGGAAAATGGATACACCTAACGTAATGACGACCAAGATGATCGGCGTCGCATTCCTAGCTGGATAAATCGCCAATCTTTCAACCCCGAAGCCAATGATGGCAGTAATTAAAATAGCTAAAGGGATAGCACCTAAAATCGGGATGCCTAGATTAACCAAAGTCACGCACGATAATGCCCCGATCATCGCAAATTCTCCTTGAGCCAGATTCAATACACCAGTAACGTTATAAATTGTGACAAAGCCGACAGCTAATAAAGCATAGATACTGCCGACTGTAAGCCCTGTGATCAAATATTGTAAAAACAGATCCATTTTCAGCAACCCCTTTTCGAAAAAGCCCTGCAACAAATTCAGTACCTTACCGCAGGGCTTTTCTGTTTTTCTTACTCGATATACTTCCACGTATTATTTTCAATTGCTAACACAGAGATCCCATCGGGTTCAGGACTTATTCTGGATTCAGAAAAGTTATACGTCCCAGTAACGCCTAAAAAAGCCCCTAGATCATTCGCCAAATATTGATGGATTTCTTCGGCTGTCGTATTTCCGGCTTTCACTGCTTCAACGAATGCATAGACACCATCCACAACATGCGCCGCAAACAAATCTGGTTCCTCTCCAAACTCCTGTTCATAAGCCTCTTTAAATTCTTTCAAAAGCTCTTTTTGCTCTGAGTCCGGTAATTGATCGAGAACACTCAATTTACTGCCGACGACAAAAATATTCTCATTGTCATCTTTCACTTGTTCTAAAAAGCCTTCATTGGCCGCAGCTGTGCTCTGAATCATCGGAATATCGAAACCGAGTGCTTTAAAGTTGCGGGCAATAATCCCGGCTCCAGGCGTTCTTGACCACACAATGATCGCCTCGGGATCCTTACTGCGAACTTTCGTCAATTGGATGGTCATATCGGTCGCAGTTGCGTCGAACTCTTCATGCGCGACAATCTCAATACCGTTTTCCTTAGCCAATTCTTTGAACGCTGGAAGGCCCGTCACGCCAAATCCATCCGCGGCGTTTAACCATGCCACTTTCTTAATCCCTTGTTTGTTTAAATAGTCGACAATCGGCATTGCAATGACTCTAGGAGAATGAACCGTGCTATACACATATTCATTTTCTACATCGATCGGTGCCCCTGCGAGGAATGGTATTTTTGCCTCGATCGCTTTTGGCATAACAGCCGTCGTTGTACTGGATTGAGTGGCCGCGTTAATTGCAACAACACCTTCAGAAAGGAGCTTGTCCATCGCAACGACCGCTTTTGTATCATCCGTTTCATAATCGTATTGGATCAGTTTTATCGTTTTACCGTTAATCGGTCCTGCCTCATCCAATTGTTTTTGCAATAACTTCACCGTTTTTACTTGGGAAGCACCCAGTGTCGAAGCCGGCCCTGTTTCTGCAAGAAGTAATCCCATTTTTATCACATCATCTTGCGAGCTTTCTCCTTTTTCGCCGCTAGCCACATTTTCCTCTGCACAACCAGCCATGATTAAAAGAAAAGCAAGACTAAGCAGTGCAATTACTTTCCCCTTTAACATTTGTTTCATCTCAATCTTCCACCCCTAAAGTCCATATTCTGTTTACTGTATTTTGAAAGCTTCCTCCAGAATTTGTTTTCCAACTTTCATAGATTCGTCTTTAATCACCCCTTTCAGGAAATCAATTCTATTCAATTCGCCTAATGGCTTGATAAAGCCACACAATAATTGAAAGCGGTTACACAAAACAGTGAAGTGAAGATTTCAAAGGAAAACAGTTTCTCCACTTCTACTGCTAGATTTCAATGGTAACCCCATTATCTTGCCTTCAATCTTAACTCGTTTGTGCAACTAAATCGGCTTTCTGATGCGCTTTCAACTTTTCACGAATCTCTTGTGGAATCGTGATCGCTTTCGGTTTTCCATTGAAGGAAGTCCAAGCGCGTAACGTGAATCCTTCAGCGA
The DNA here is from genome assembly GCF_022346545.1 of Sporosarcina sp. ACRSM. Lineage (GTDB taxonomy): Bacteria > Bacillota > Bacilli > Bacillales_A > Planococcaceae > Sporosarcina. Next base: position 103,821 of record NZ_JAKRNU010000008.1, read on the forward strand.
TGAATGTCTCTCCCCTGTAAAATGTATGGGACAATTTGAACACCTTATTGTGGATTTCAGCTACTTCCGTTATGACGAAAGCTTCATCATCAAACACAAGCGGCGTTTTAAACTTACAATTGGATTCCAATAGTGGTGCCCCGATTTTTTCTTTTTCTATTAATTCGGATGTAGGAAGCCCTAATTCTGTTAAAAACTCATGTGTCGCTTCATCCATCCATCTATAAAAATTAGGGAAAAAGACAATTGCTGCTGGATCGGTGTCTCCCCATCTCACTTTGAATGAATATTTTGTAGCCATACAATCTCCTCCAATTTTCTACATTCTCTCTCATCTCGGTGCAACAAGTTCACACAAGACTATTCGCTTCTTTCAAAATCAATTCTTTCATTTTGACCTTCTGGATTTTGCCGCTTGCCATCAATGGGAATTCATCTATAAAAAGAACTCGATTCGGCAATTTATAGGTCGCAATTTTCGGTTTTAAAAAGTCTGAAATCTCTTGTTCTGTACATTTTTCACCTGGAAGACATCTAATGACAGCGCACACGGTTTCTCCTAATACTTCATCCGGCAAACCAATGATGATCGCAGTATCTATTGCGGGATGTTGCATGATCAAGTTTTCAATCTCCTGCGGATAAATATTGAATCCGCCACGAATGACCACTTCTTTTTGACGTCCGACAAAATAAAGAAAACCTTCGTCATCGACTTTCCCTAAATCCCCGGAATAATACCATCCTTCGTGGTCCATGACTTGAGCCGTTTGTTCGGGCATCTGATGATACCCTTTCATATTCGCAACGCCCCGAATGGCGATTTCCCCTATTGTTCCTGCAGGGACTTCAACCCGATTCGCGTTGACAATTTTTAATTCCACACCCTTAACCGGTCTCCCCAGTGTTGAGAGAATTTTCTCTTCCGAATCGTCCAAAGCGCCTATTGTCGTAGTTGCCGTTTCCGAAGTTCCGAACGCTTGAAGAAGATTAATATTGAACTTCTCTCGAATAGCTTTGACTTTATCCGGTGAGATGGGTGCGGCTGCGACAATACCCGTTCGCAAAGAAGAAAGGTCATACTTGTCAAAGTCCTCAAATTCAAGTTCCTTTAGGTACATTGTCGGGACGGCTTGTTTAATCGTCACTTTTTCTTTCTCGGTTATTTGAAAGACGTGTTCAGGATTATATTTTTCCAAAAACACCATTCGTGCACCTGATGCAACAGCCAAAAACAAGTTCACTGCAATTCCGAAAATATGGAACAAAGGCGCAGTGACAAGGAGGACATCATCTCCTGAACACTGAAGTATGTCCGCGCCCGCATTCCCTGACATGACACAAGCTTGGTGAGTCAGCATGACCCCTTTTGGTTCGCCTGTCGTTCCCGATGTATATAAAATGAGATAGATATCTTCCTTCGGATCGATTTCCACCTTCCCTATTTTCGGTACATCTTCACACAACCAATCCTCAAGTGCATCAATGCGCTCTTCACGAAATTTTACACTCACGATTGTCGGAACGAGTGCAAGCGCTTCCTCGTAAGACATACTATCTTTGAACTTTTCTGTAATGAACAGCGCTTTCGGTGTTGACTTTCTTAAAATATAATTGATTTCATGTGATTTGTACCCTGGATTGAACGGAACTGTGATCGCTCCGACTTTCCCTGCTGCAAATAGTAAAACTGCTGTTTCGTACCAGTTCGGCAAGGAAACCGCAATTCGATCGCCTTTACCAATTCCCTTAGCCGCTAATCGATCAGCGTAGGTATCCACATCGTTTTTTAACGACTGATACGTTTTTCGAGGAGTATTGTAGTCATAAATGGCTTCAGCAGCAGGTAATTGAGCACTGACATAATCAAGCAATCCATAGACACTCAATTCATTTCTTTTTTCCATTCATTCCAGCTCCTTCTTCCCATATCAATTACGCCTCGGCGTAATTGCGTCGGGATTTTGAATTGCGAATCGAACAGCGAAGGGTTCGATTTGCCTTAATTTCTGCGTTTTTTGCAGAAATTAAGGCACTTAGATAAGCGCAATTAACTCCCTTCAAAATCTGTGACATCCGCCGGAGGCTTTAACTTGGTTCAGCCGGGGTTTTGACCTCCACTGAATTAAAACCATATCTAGCATTCATATTGCCCCTTATAGAAGTAGTAGACTTCTGCTGAAGCAAGTTAAAAAGAACTATTTGAAGCAATCGGTATTTGGACCCTCTTTTATGTAACCCTCCATAAAAGTATATATTTATTATAATTTTCCCACTTTTCGAATGATACGTACAACATGTAGGAATTCCTTTTTGGATTTTCCTCGTATTTAACGATGAAAAAACAGGCTCATGAATAAGCCTGTCGATTCATATCATATAATTTAATCGCCATCATTAGATTAAAGCGTGTTTCGGAATCATTCAAATCCACATCAAGTAAACTTTCAATTTTCTCCAAACGGTAAATCAATGAACTCCGATGGATGAATAGTTCTTCGGACGTACCTTTGGCATTACCATTATTCCGCAAGTACACACTTAACGTATGAAACAAGTCAATATTCTTTTCTTCAGAGTATGAGAGTAAAGCACCCAGTTGATTTTCCATAAAGATATTGACAACCGGATGATGCAAATGATGTAAAAGCGTATAGGAGCCCAATTCTTCAAACAGGGCGTACCCCTTTGTCTGAAATCGATTTTTCACGACATTCAATACTTGCAGGGATTGTTCATAGCTACTATAGTATTTTTTCAATTCTTCTACTCGACTACCGATACCTAAATATACTTCACAATCAATTGTACTTTTTGAAACGGCCAACTGAATTTTTTTATAAAATTCTGCCCAAAATTGATGACGTTTATTGATTTCCTTAACCGGGACGATGAACAAATATTGTTCATTAAAAGTAGCTGTCATAACGCCTTGCCAGCTCATTATAACTTCGTCTGTAATATAATCCCATACGATTGATTTTTTCGATTTTTGTTCTAATAAATTCAAGCCTTCCACTTCAGATTCGTTCAAATTGATTGATAAATTTGCAACACGATGTGGTTGATAAATATTCCATTGGAATAGATTCGCATATTGTAAAATGCTTTGTTCATCCTCAATCGTTTCGACCAATAGCTTACTCATTAAGGTGTCTTTCGCTTGTTCATTGGCATCTAAAACAAGTTTTTGTTTGATAAATTGGATTGAACAAATATTCCGTGCCAATTCCACCGTCAAACGATCAAACTCATCAATCTGCGCTTCATCAATACGCAACGCTAAATAGCCTAGCAATGCATTCACGCCATTGACCGGCCACACGGAAAAAGGACGTTCCTCTTCTTCGAACACTTTAAAAATCCTTGTCGCAATTCGATTTTGTTCTGCTTCCACCATGAATCTTTCAATCATTTCATGATCACTTTCCTCTAATTTGTAGGAGAGCGGCCGAAAAAAACGATCTAATAATATGACAGAACACGCATACATTTCACTAAGCATCTCGGTGACACCATGAAAATCATCGTGGACAACCGTTTCTTTTACAAGTGCCTGTTGGTAATCGAGGAGAAGCTGTAAACGTTCCCGATGATCTTTCTCCGCATTGTACAATTGAGCATTTTTCAACAAAACTGCAATATGTTCGCTCAACAATTTCAACAAGTTGACATCATCTTCTGAAAATAAAAGTCCTGAATTTTTATCTTCAATATGCAATACCCCGATTGTCTTCAAATCTATAACAATCGGGATGGTCAATTGCCGCCCTCCCGCTTGCTCAAGATAGGAAAAGTACTCGATCAGTGCATTATTATGATTCAAGTAGACTTTTGGCACATATGCCACTGCACCGAAAACGGGCTTCTGCAATTCGAAACAACTGTCCTTTTCATTGTATAGATAGATGCAGGCAGATGCTGCATTTGTCCCTTTTGCAGCCCTTGAAGTAAATTCACTAATATTCCCTTCCAGCGTCCGGTCAATGGATAAGTTTCGACTAATCCATTCGATACCTTCAATCTTTTTAGATTGCTGATCTTTTCGCCTAGCTAAAGAAATGGCGACCGCCACGTCCTTTCCAAACTCATCGAAGATTCGGTCCATTTCAAGTAAAGGAACATAGGTGAAAAAACCAATGATGCAATAGCCCAAACCTTTCACATCATCCATTAAAGGCACCGTAAACCAAGTTTTAACGCCCGATGCTTTTAATTTTTCGGTCATTTCACAGTCTTCGAGTTTTTCAGTTTCATTATTATGTAAACTTTGGATTAATAATAAAGGCGAGCATTTTTGAATCGACAAAGGAAAGATTTTTTTCACATTGTCCATATGACCTGTCCGTGTTTTCAGTATAAATTGTTCTTGCTCTTCCAAAACAACTCCAACAAAATCACAGTAAAATTTCGATTTGAAGGAGTCGATTAAAAATTGGATCGCTTCCTCTTCCGTATCCATTTTTATCAACTGTCTTGAAGTCATCCGCAAATGGTTCTCTAATCTTTGAATGATTTTTTCTTGCTTTAAATGAGACATTTATCTATCCCTCTCGATCTGTTGTCAGTTTGCTAACTGAAAAAACGGACTTCCTAAACAATTGTGGAGTCCGTTTTATGGAATGCCAATTAGTTAAACAACCGGTCTACCGCATGCGTAACTGTGAGTGTTCCTTCAAGCAAGCCCTTTTCGAGTTCCGCGACGGCTTCTTTCTTTCCTGGCTCTGCAAAAAATGCATCAATAAGCCGATCATTGATCATGGAGCGGAACCAATCTTTTGTTTGGGATTGCCGCCGCCCTTCCCAATGACCAGTCCTTTCCATTGTTTCTTTGAACGTCAAAATCGTTTTCCACACTTCGTCAAGTCCGGTCTGTTGGAGCGATGAAACTGGTAAGGCTGTCGACGTCCATCCAGGTGATGCGGGTTGCAGGAAGTGCAGTAGCTGACGATATTCCTTAACCGTCTTTTTGGCAAGTCTCAAGTTGTCCCCATCCGCCTTATGAACGACGATCCCGTCTGCCAGCTCCATGATCCCTTTTTTCATCCCCTGCAATTCATCCCCCGCACCGGTCAAGACGAGTAACATGAAATAATCGACCATGCCGCGGACGACGGTTTCACTTTGCCCGACGCCGACCGTTTCAATCAAGATCACATCATATCCAGCGGCTTCACAAAGCAGCATCGTTTCCCGCGATTTTTTATGAACGCCTCCAAGCGTCCCCGCAGAAGGTGAAGGCCGAATGAAAGCATTTGGATGCCTTGCCAGTTCTTCCATCCGGGTTTTGTCACCTAGGATGCTCCCGCCAGTAACGGTAGAACTCGGATCAATCGCAAGAACTGCTACTTTATGGCCTGCATTGGCGAGCATCAAGCCAAACGCCTCAATAAAAGTACTTTTTCCTGCTCCAGGCACGCCTGTAATACCAATGCGAATACTGTTTCCCGTTTTAGGCAGTACATTGAGCAATAATTGTTGTCCTGCTTCTTTATCTTGCGAAGTAATGCTTTCAAGCAGGGTTATCCCTTTTGCCAAATGGAGACGGGACCCTCGTAAAATCTTCTCCGTCAATTCCTCCACCGAAACGAATCGTTCTTTTTTCACAAAGCGCTTCCGTCTGGCGGCGGACATGCCGTCATGTGATGAAGCGATGCCGGCCATCACGTGCAGCGCACTGTCGTCGTCTAAACGGTTATATTCTTTCACTCCGCCACTTCCTTGTAGCCAAGCTTGCTGTAAATTTCTTCAATCACTTTTTGCGCAGCGACTGGAATGACTGTTCCAGGACCGAAGATAGCGACAGCGCCATTTTCGCGTAAGAAGGCATAGTCCTGTGCCGGGATCACCCCTCCGACAACAATGAGAATATCATCGCGGCCGATTTTGGATAATTCTTCCCGCAGTGCAGGGACAAGTGTTTTATGTCCCGCCGCAAGTGAACTGACGCCGATGACGTGCACATCGTTCTCAGCTGCTTGCAAAGCCGTCTCTTCCGGTGTTTGGAACAATGGTCCAATATCCACATCGAAACCGAGATCGGCAAAAGAAGATGCGATGACTTTTGCCCCGCGATCGTGGCCGTCTTGCCCCATTTTGGCAATGAGGATACGCGGCCGTCGCCCTTCGTTGTGCAAAAAATCTTCGGCCATCAATTTTACTTCTTCAATCTCTTCTGCATTCGAGAAATTTGAACTATACACACCACTCACCGAACGGATCACCGCCTTATGTCTGCCCGATATGCTTTCAATCGCATCTGAAATTTCACCGATTGTCGCGCGTGCACGTGCCGCATTGACCGCACAGGAAAGAAGATTGCCCTCGCCACTCCGCGCCACTTCCGTCAACTTTGCTAAAAGCTGTCTTACTTCGGCTTCATTGCGCTTTGCCTTCATCTCATTAATACGGTCGATCTGCTTTTGTCGAACAAGCGTATTGTCAATGTCCAAAATATCGATTGGATCTTCTGTCTCCAATCGGTATTGATTGACGCCGATAATCGTTTCGGCACGCGAATCGATTTGCGCTTGACGTTTAGCGGCCGCTTCTTCAATTTTCATTTTTGGCAATCCCGTCTCAATCGCTTTCGCCATCCCACCAAGATCTTCGATTTCTTCGATCAACGTCCATGCCTTTTCCATCAACTCATCGGTCAATCGCTCGACATAATAGGAACCGCCCCATGGATCGATCACTTTCGTCATCAACGTTTCTTCCTGCAAGAACAGCTGCGTATTTCTGGCGATGCGTGCAGAGAAATCTGTCGGTAAGGCGATCGCTTCGTCCAGCGCATTCGTATGGAGCGATTGCGTATGCCCCATTGCCGCTGCATTCGCTTCAATCAGCGTGCGCGTCACATTGTTGAAGGGGTCTTGCTCAGTCAAGCTCCAGCCTGATGTTTGTGAATGGGTCCGCAAAGCGAGTGATTTCGGATTTTTTGGTTCAAATGTTTTCATCATTTGCGCCCAAATTTTGCGCGCAGCACGCATTTTGGCAATTTCCATAAAGTAATTCATGCCGATTGCCCAAAAAAAGGATAAGCGCGGTGCGAAGGAATCGATATCAATGCCCGCTTTCAATCCCGTACGGACATATTCAAGTCCATCCGCAAGGGTGTAGGCAAGTTCAATATCCGCGGTTGCCCCCGCTTCCTGCATATGATAGCCGGAAATGGAGATCGAGTTGAACTTCGGCATATTCTTGGATGTGTATTCAAAAATATCCGCAATGATTTTCATGGACATTTCAGGAGGAAAAATATACGTGTTCCGCACCATATATTCTTTCAAAATATCATTCTGAATCGTACCGGCAAGTTGGTCCGGTGACACCCCCTGCTCTTCTGCCGCCACAATATAAAAAGCCATGATTGGCAATACCGCGCCATTCATTGTCATTGACACCGACATCTGGTCGAGTGGAATGCCATCGAATAATATTTTCATATCTTCGACTGAATCGATGGCGACGCCCGCTTTCCCGACATCCCCCGTCACCCTCGGATGGTCGGAGTCATATCCACGGTGCGTCGCTAAATCGAATGCAACGGAAAGGCCTTTTTGCCCCATCGCCAAGTTACGTCTATAGAATGCATTACTTTCTTCCGCTGTCGAAAAGCCGGCGTATTGTCTCACTGTCCAAGGTCTTGCGACATACATCGTTGGATAAGGGCCTCTCGTATTCGGCGCAATTCCAGGATAATCATGCACGTGTTCTATGTTTTCAATATCTTTTTCTACATAGTAGTTTTTCACTTCGATGCCTTCGTTAGTGAGAAACGGTTTATGGTCAACCGGCTTTGTTTCTGTCAAATTGGCTGTAATTTGTTGCAAGTCTACTTTACTGAAATCGGGTTTATTCATCTTGACTATCCCCTTTCCATTGGCTATAGATGTCAAACAGCTTTTCTACTTTGTCTTGACCAACGAATAGAAAACCATGTAAACCTAAATCAAGCCATTGTTGGGCTAGCTCCGTATCATATTTCCCTGCCGCCTCCAAAATGACCGAATCAGGAAGTTTCCCCAATAATTGCGGAATTATGGATTCCATCTCCGTCGGTGAAGCACAAACAATTGCATAGTCCGGCCTTTCCTGCTGGAGCCAATCGATTGCGTCTTGTGCTTCTTGAAAAGCTGGACTCAATTCGGAACGGATGCCTCCGATCGCCAAAAACCCTCCTACGAAATCAGCGCGGGGTTTAAAGTCTTTCACACTGCCAAACGTCACTAATACCGTTCTAGGCTGTCCTTCTTCAAATTTTGATCGGATCTTTTCGAATGGCTCGGCAAGCCGCCCTCCCGTAAGAGCCACATCCCCATTTGTTAACTCTGTGGCTGTCAAATCTGCATACACATTAGTTCCAATCAATGACTTCTTCCCTTTTGCCACGTCCGAACGCCGTTGTTTCAGAAGGTCTTCGAGACGTGAGCTGTTCATAAAGGCTTCATAACCGCCATCCGCCTCGATTTCTATAAACATTGCCCATGCATTTTCGACAAGCTTGGATGTGATCGTTTCGATAAAATAAGAACCGCCTGAAGGATCCAGCACTTTATCGACATGGGTTTCCTCTTTAATGACAAGCTGAAGATTGCGCGCAAATCTGATGGAAGCATCTGTCGGCCCCGTCAATACATCATGGGGATGTACCGTGATGACGTCGGCCCCCCCCAGAACCGCCGAAAAAGCTTCGTTGCCTGCGCGCAATAAGTTGACATAAGGATCCAACTTCGAATAGGAGCGTAGGGATGTCGTCGCAAGTATCGGGATATTCGGTGTTTGCCTCATGCCATAGGCCGTTCCGAATGCTTGCCATAGAATGCGAAATGCACGGAACTTAGCAATTTCCATGAAAAAATGCGTATCCACCGCAAAATGAACAAAGAAATCATTTGCGAAATCGGAAAAGTTCTCCTTGCCTTCAGCATACTGGGCGGCTTGTACAAGCGTTAAGGCAAGCTCTGTAACAGCATCTGCCCCTTTGTGATGAGCATACCCACTATCCGCACCAATCGTCCGAACCTGCAAGAAGCCGTCCGGAATGATCCAGTCAGGAACAAAGATCATCCCTTTCACCGTCGAACGCATCGCTTCTGGGATTAATGAAAACGCATTCAAAATTGGATCCTGTTTTGTTGTGTTTCGAATAAAAAATGGATAGGATACCATCAGCTGTGCCAGTTCCTCCAGCGATGACTGGTTCCAATCAAGTTGCTGTGTACCATCATATAAGATCGCTTCATTGCCACGCTTTAGGGAAGCTTTCACTTTTCCGATAAATTGTTGACCGTCTTGCGCAAACGTTTGCTGAGCGACGATCCATCCTGTCTCCTTGCTGATTGCTCGATGTTTTTGCGCACGGGATTCAACATCCTCTAGCGTATAGAGCGGGTGTAGTTCGATGCCCTCTATCGTCTTAGTCAACAGCGTTTCAAAAGGCTTCCCCTTCAACGTTTTGGTTGCCGCTTCTCTCCATTGGGTAGCATCCGCTTTGTCAAACATCGCTGTTTTCATTGTATGTACTGACATATCATTCCCATCCCCTTTCCCTTCGAAAACATCCATCTAGTTTAATTTTACCTGACAAATGGTTTTGTTGGAAGTGTTAGTATGAAAACTCACCTAATTCGAACAAAAGTGCTATTTACCTTTATTCTATAAAGCTTGTCTATTGAAAGCGAACCATCAGCTACAGAAGTCGCTACTTGATGAAAAAGCCCGGACTTGGGCAGTCCGGGCTTTTGAACGTCATCCATCAGTAAACCGATGTATTGTCGGCTGATATGTTTTCTAGAATTTCTTTCACACGTGCAAGGAATCGACCGCCGTCAAGCCCGTCAAGTACACGATGGTCAATCGATAAGCACAGGTTTACCATATCACGTGCAGCAATCATACCACCCGCCATGATAACAGGGCGTTTGACAATCGACTCCACTTGAAGGATTCCTGCTTGTGGGTGATTAATGATCCCCATCGATTGAACGGAGCCGAATGCGCCGGTATTATTTACCGTGAATGTACCGCCTTTCATCTCGGATGCATTCAACTTACCTGAACGCACTTTAGTCGCCAGTTCCTGCACTTCACGCCCAATTCCTTTGATTGTTTTTTCATCAGCATGGCGGATGACGGGAACGTAAAGAGCATCCTCCGCCGCGACCGCAATAGAAATATGGATGTCTTTTTTCTGGATAATCTTGTCTCCAGCCCACATCGAATTCATCATCGGAAATTCTTTCAATGCTTGGGAAACCGCTTTTATAAAGAAAGCGAAGTAAGTTAAATTGAAGCCTTCCTTCTTTTTGAAGTCGTCTTTCAATGCGTCACGGTATTGAACAAGATTCGTCACATCGACTTCAATCATCATCCAAGCATGAGGTACCTCGTGTTTAGAACGCAACATATTGCTGGCGATCGCACGGCGTACCCCTGTTATCGGAATCTCAATATCTCCCACTGCTACAGGCACATCGACAGCCTTAACTGGCTTCGTGGGAGATGATGCTGAATCTATAGGCACTCGTGGGGCTGATGCAGACGGGGTCGGTGTAGAAGGAATATTCCCACTCTCAATCAACGCCAACAAGTCTTTCCGTGTAATTCGTCCGCCCGCACCCGAACCTTCCACAAGTGTCAAATCGATGCCATTGTCCTGTGCCAACCGCAGAACTGCCGGAGAGTAGCGCCCCGCCGCTTTTCCTTTTTGGCGGTTTGCTGTGTCGGACTGTGTTTGAACATCTGCTGTCGATATTGCATTGGCAGGTTCTTCCTGTGCAGGTGCTATTGCGACTGGCGTTGCCTCGTTTTGGCCTTCCGTTTCAATCGTACAGACGGTCTCTCCGACAGCAAGCGTTTCCCCTTCCCGTGCAATCAGTTCTTTGATTGTCCCGGTAAAAGAAGAAGGAATCTCCGCCGTCACTTTATCCGTGTTCACTTCTGCAAGCGGATCATATTTGTTCACCGTATCGCCCGGTTTGACTAGCCATTTCTCTATCGTGCCTTCTGTCACACTTTCCCCGAGTTGCGGCATGCTAATATTTTCAATTGCCAATTATTTTACCTCCTTTCCAGTTCAGTTAAAACTCAGCGAGTTCACGTGCCGCTTTCTCGACTTTGTCCGGATTGACCATGAAAAACTTCTCCAACGTCGGTGCATATGGCATGGCAGGTACATCAGGTCCTGCTAAACGTTTTATCGGAGCATCGAGTTCAAACAAGCAATTTTCGGCAATGATGGCCGCTACTTCTCCCAAAATGCTTCCTTCTTGATTATCTTCCGTCACTAACAAAACTTTCCCCGTCTTGGAAGCCGCTTCGATAATCGCATTCTTATCAAGCGGATAAATCGTCCGCAAGTCAAGAATATGAGTAGATATGCCATCCTGGGCAAGACGTTCGGCCGCTTGAAGTGCAAAATGGACACAAAGACCATATGTGATAATCGTGATATCATCGCCAACGCGCTTCACATCCGCTTTTCCGATCGGCAAGACATAATCTTCATTCGGCACTTCACCTTTGATGAGACGATAAGCCCGCTTATGTTCAAAGAACAATACCGGATCTTCATCACGTATTGCCGCCTTCAATAATCCTTTTGCGTCATATGGTGTCGATGGAATGACAACTTTCAAACCGGGTGTACTCGCGAACATCGATTCCACGGATTGCGAATGATAAAGAGCACCATGAATCCCGCCTCCAAATGGTGCACGAATGACGATCGGACAAGACCAGTCATTATTGGAACGATAGCGTATCTTAGCCGCTTCTGAAACGATTTGATTGACAGCAGGCATGATGAAATCTGCAAATTGCATTTCTGCAATTGGACGCAGTCCATACATCGCCGCTCCGATTCCCACACCTGCGATGGCAGATTCAGCGAGTGGCGTATCGAGCGCCCGGTATTCACCAAACTGCTCGTAAAGACCGGTCGTCGCTTTGAAAACGCCACCTTTAAGGCCGACATCTTCCCCTAGCACGAAAACACGATCGTCCCGCTCCATTTCTTCCCTCATCGCCATTGTAATCGCATCGATATAAGAAATGACTGCCATTATTCGTTCCCCCCATCTTCAGCATAGACATAGCGCAGCGCAGATTCCGGTTCGGCATAGGGCGCATTTTCAGCGTAATCTGTCGCTTCATCCACTTCTTTCATAATACGTTCTTCTAGTTCTCTTTCCATTTCCTCTGTTAATACCCCGACTTCTTTTAAATAAGTGGAAAACTTCGGAAGCGGATCCATTTTCTTTTCGCTTTCCAATTCATCCGCATCCCGGTACAGGCGGTGATCATCATCCGATGAATGCGCGGTCAAACGGTAACAAATCGTCTCTATGAGGCTCGGTCCTTCTCCCCGTCTTGCACGATCTGCCGCTTCTTTCACGACTTTATATACTTCAAGTGGATCGGTCCCGTCCACTGTAACCCCCGGCATACCATAACCGATAGCACGATCGGAAACCTTTTCACAAGCAAGTTGTTTTTCGACCGGTACCGAAATGGCATATTTATTGTTTTCGACCATTACAACCGTCGGTAATTTGTGGACGCCTGCGAAATTCATGCCCTCATGGAAATCACCTTGGTTGGATGATCCTTCACCAAGTGTCACGAAGGTGATGAAATCCTCTTTTTTCATCTTCGCGGCAAGTGCTACACCGACGGCATGAGGTAATTGGGTCGTAACCGGAGAGGATCCTGTTAAGATCCGATTTTCCCGCTTGCCGAAATGTCCGGGCATCTGACGGCCACCCGAGTTTGGATCTTCCGCTTTCGCAAAGACGGAAAGCATCAATTCCTTCGGAGTGAGTCCAAATTGCAACACAACCGCCATGTCGCGATAGTAAGGCGCAATCCAATCTTTCTCTTTGTCCAGGGCATAGGCTGCACCCGCTTGCGCCGCTTCTTGTCCTTGGCAGGAGACGACAAAAGGCACCTTCCCTGCACGGTTTAATAGCCACATCCGTTCATCGATCCGACGAGCCATCAACATCGTTTCATAAATATTCAATACATCTTCGCTTGTCAATCCTAGCGCTTCATGACGATTCTTAGTCATCTCTATAGTCCCCCTTTTTCACATATGGATTGCTTTGCCATCAATAGCTAAAGCAGCTTCCCCTATTACTTCTGAAAGGGATGGATGCGGATGGATTGTGCCCGCCACTTCCCATGGTGTTGCGTTGAGTACCATGGCAATCCCCGCCTCTGAAATTAAATCAGTGACTTGTGCACCAATCATATGGACCCCAAGAATATCTTCAGTTTGCCGGTCAGCAACGATTTTTACGAAACCGTCCGAGTTGCCATTGACGAGCGCTTTCCCGATTGCACTGAACGGAAACTTCCCGACTTTCACGTCAAAGCCTTGTTCTTGTGCTTGCTTTTCTGTAAGACCCACGCTTGAAGCTTCGGGACTCGAATAGACGCAACGGGAAATTTTCGTATAGTCTAACGGTTCATTTTTCAGGCCTGCAATATGTTCGACTGCCGCAATCCCTTCATGCGAGGCAACATGTGCCAATTGCATTCCGCCGATTACATCACCGATCGCATAAATATGCTGTTCTTTCGTTTGATATGTCGGTCCTGTTTTAAGATAACCATTCTCAATTTCAATTTCTGTATTATCCAGACCGATTCCTTCAATATTTGCTTGGCGGCCGACCGATACAAGCATTTTTTCCGCAGCGAATTCCTTGTTCACTCCGTCAACTTCTGCTGTTACCGTTACAGACCGATCTGTTTTCATTAGCGTTTCTGGAAGAACTTTCGTATTGACCGCAAATGTAATACCTTTTTTCGTCAAAAGCTTTTTCATTTCTTTGGATAGGTCTTCATCTTCTGTCGGCAATATCCGATCTGCATATTCCAACACGGTCACATCGACCCCGAAATCATTCAGCATGGACGCCCATTCGATGCCGATGACTCCGCCACCGACAATGAGGATCGATTGAGGTAGTGTTTCCATCGATAACGCCCCGTCTGAAGACAGAACTTGCGTTTCATCGATGTCCAATCCTGGTAAAGTACGCGGTCGCGACCCCGTTGCAATGATCAAGTTTTTTAAGACAAGCATTTCATTTTCAGCACCATTATTCATTTCCACAGAGATGGTGCCCGGCATCGGTGAGAAAATGGATGGACCAAGCATTCTACCGATTCCTTCAAACACATCGATTTTTCCTTTTTTCATCAGTGCGGTCACGCCGTTATGCAATTGATTGACAATTTTATCTTTCCGCGCTTGAACACGTCTGAAATCGACAGTCACTGTTGGTGCATCAACACCGAAATCCGCCATTTTATTTTTCGCCATATCGAATACTTCTGCACTCTTAAGCAGAGCTTTACTCGGAATACATCCTTTGTGCAAGCATGTTCCCCCAAGCTTTCCCTTTTCGACAAGCGCTGTTTTCAATCCTAATTGGGCAGCCCGGATTGCTGCAACATAGCCACCGGTTCCGCCACCTAATATTACAATATCATATTCTCGTGCCAATAAATTGGCCTCCTTCCCAACGCCCCGTTAAGACGGGTAATTTTGGCGAGCCTTTTTCCAGATAGGACGCGGATGGCTCCGTCTGCAAGTGCTTGCATTTCATCATCACCGAGAGGTAGACAATCCATTTCCGAAATCCAATCCACGTTGCCCTGATGGTTTTCACGAATTCATTGCCATATGCCCATCTTCCACTTCTCGGAGCGTTTCAAGGACGGCAGCTTGCCTAACGCTGTGATAAAACATTTTTTTCAGTTTGCAAAAATTGACTGCGGGATTTCGCCACACGTGCAATCCGTTCTTCGGCCAAACGGTCTGCTGCTAGATACGATGGAATATTGTCACGTTTTGAGATTTCAAATATTTTACTGATCGTGTCGTAAATGCCTTCGACACGTTTCATAGCGCGTTCACGATTATAGCCGGCCAATTCGTCTGCAACATTGATGACCCCACCTGAATTGATGACATAATCAGGCGCATAAACGATGCCCATTTCGTGAATGCGGTCCCCATGTTCCGGATTTTTCAGTTGGTTATTGGCAGAACCTGCAATCACTTTTGCTTTGAGTTGAGGAATCGTTTCGTCATTGATAATGGCCCCTAGGGCACAAGGTGCAAAAATATCCGCTTCTTGCCCATAGATTTCGTCAATGCCGACTGCTGTCGCACCGAAGGCATTGACTGCACGCTGAATCGCTTCCTCGCTAATATCGGTCACGATCAGTTTTGCTCCTTCATCATGTAAATACTGACAAAGTGCAAAAGCGACATTACCGACCCCTTGTACTGCCACTGTTTTACCCACTAGGGAATCATTGCCGAATGCTTCTTTCGCCGCCGCTTTCATACCTTGATAAATTCCGAAAGCCGTAACAGGTGAAGGATTTCCTGATGATCCAGCCCCGCTGGATGTGCCCGTGACGTAATCTGTTTCCAGATGAATCAAATCCATATCCGCTTCTGTCGTTCCTACATCTTCCGCCGTAATATAGCGTCCGTTCAATCCCTCGATATAGCGTCCGAACGCACGGAACATTTCGTCATTTTTATCTTTCCGTGGATCACCGATGATGACTGTTTTTCCGCCACCTAAATTAAGTCCTGCAGCAGCATTTTTGTAGGTCATCCCACGCGCTAAGCGAAGCGCATCTTCAATCGCCTCTTCCTCACTTGCATATGTCCACATACGCGTTCCACCAAGCGCCGGTCCAAGTGTCGTGTCGTGAATCGCAATGATCGCTTTCAATCCTGATGCTTTGTCCTGACAAATAACAAGTTGCTCATAATCTTGATTCTCCATATATTTAAAAATTTCCATTTTTATATCCTCCTTGGATTGTCTGTTGTTTTTATTGTGAAGCTAAGATTGCAAGAGCTAAGGAATAGACTTTACTATTGGAACTATCCGCCCTGGATGTCAGGACGATCGGGGCTTTCGCGCCTTGAACGACAGCCCCGACTTTCGCATTTGCGAAGTACATCAATGATTTGTATAAAATATTACCCGCTTCGATAGCCGGAACGAGCAAAATATCTGCTTTCCCAGCGGTATCACCGGTAATCCCTTTTTGCGCTGCTGCCCGTTCGGATACTGCAATATCAAGCGCAAGCGGACCATCGATCAAACAGCCTGTAATCTGTCCCCGTTGATTCATCATAACAAGAGAGGCGGCATCTGTCGTCGAAACCATTGCTGAATTGATCGTTTCAACGGCTGCAAGCGGTGAAACAATCGGCCTTTTAACCCCGCAGGCATGTGCCATCGCGACTGCATTCCGAACAATTTGTGCCTTTGCTTCCAAATCAGGCGCGATATTCATCGCCGCATCCGTAACAAAAAGTAAGCGATCATAGCCGGGAACTTCAAATGCGGCTACATGCGATAAAATTTTCCCTGTCCGTAAGCCGTATTCACTGTTCAAGACAGCTTTTAAAATCGTGGAAGTGGCTAAATCCCCCTTCATGAGGACATGCGCCCGCCCGTCCGAAACCGCTTTCACTGAGAGTGCGGCAGCGACTGTTTCATTTTCAGCATGATGTACCGTTACTTTTCCGGTTGGCAATAATGATTGGAATTCGGTCTCCAGTAATTTGTATAATTTTTCTTCATCACCAATAAGCATAAAAGATGCCATCTCTTTAGCAACAGCCAAACGGACGGATTCTAGAACTTCCCTGTCGGCGGCAGAGGCAATCGCGACAACAGGATCTTCTGTTCTTAACGCCTTTCCGACAAGTGAATCGAGTATGGTCATTGACACTACTCCTCCATAAAGATTCCTTCTATATCAGACTATATTTTTCAAGTTTATAATACAAGGACCGAAGCGAAATTCCGAGTCGATTGGCAGTCAATGATTTATTGCCTTTATTTTCACGAAGAGCAGTCTCAAGAATCTCTTTTTCATGTTCTTCCATCATGGACGCGAGTGTAGTTTTTTCAGAAAGCAACTGTTCGACGTCTTTATAGTCTCTTGAGGAAAGCGATTTATCCACTTGTTCCAGACCGATGATCGCTTCGCCTGCATCCATATAGATCATCGCCCGACCCAGTACATTTTCTAATTCCCTGACATTTCCCGGCCAATCGTATTGCATCAGCCTTTCCAGTGCGCCATTTTCGATTTGCACGATATTCATGCCTAACTCTCGGTTCAATTTGACAAGCAAATGGCTCACGATGGACGGAATATCTCCCTTTCTTGAGCGGAGTGGTGCAATTTGAATCGCGATGCGGTTCAGCACATAGTACAATTCCTCCAAAAATGTCCCTTCGCTCATCGCTTTTTCTAAGTTTTTACTTGTTGCGGTAATAACTCGAACTGAAAGTCGGATGGGTTGACTCTCCCCTTTGCGATAGATCATTCCATCCGTTAAATAACGGAGGAGCTTTTGCTGAATAGCAAACGATAAATCCGCAACCTCATCAATGAACAGTGTGCCTTGATCCGCTTCTTCAAAAAGGCTTTTTTTGCTTTTCATTAATCCTATTGGTTGTACTGAGGTTGCTTGCCCGAATAACTGATCTTCTGCAGTGATTGGATCAAGCGATGCACAATTGACACGGATGAAAGGCTTAAAGCGGCGTTTGCTGCTACTATGAATCGCATGCGCATATAATTCCTTCCCCGTCCCGGATTCGCCGCGAAGGAGTACAGGGATATCAGACCGACCGGCGACTTTCGCCTGGGCGATTGCAATTTCCATTTCAGCTGAATGACCGATGATGTCATCGAATGTATAGGTCGCTTCCAGTTTCCGTATAATGATCCTTGCGCTTTCCAGTTCCTTAATCAGACTGCGCATTTCCGTAATTTCTTCCGCTAACGCCACGACTTCCGATATATCTTTGAAAACGGCGAAAGCCCCTACCTTTTGACCTTCCGAATTATAAAGTGGAAAACGGGAAGTCATAATCTTCAACCCATTGGCAAGAACCAATTCCTTGTTCACTTCGGATCGGTCCGTGCGAAATACACGTGGAAGTTCAGAAGATGGAATGACTTCTCTTATCGGTTTACCTAATGCCTCATCAATCGGATAGCCGACCATCTTACACGCGCTCTTGTTGATGAAATCGACATACCCTTTTTCGTTGATGCCTACCATACCTTCCTCGATGGAGTCGAAAATCATCCGCTGCCTATGCATTTCGGTTTGGATACGCTCGAGATGTCTAGCATTCTCCTGTAATAATTGAATGAGAAGATTTGCGACAGACCCCGGCACGAGAACTGTATGCGCAGGTCTTGCTTCCAGCAATTCGGTAAAGACAGAGTTATTCCCGGTCACATCGAAAATGATATGTAAATCTCCTGTTAGCCAACTTCTCCATTCAGCACCATGACTGACACCGAGGTCTTTGGCAAGTTGAATACCCGGTGCATTTTCATCTACGTCAATAATCGCTTTCACTTTCATAAAATCCACATTTTGGAGAAGGTCCAGAATGATTGATCCGCCTGTCCCCGCTCCAACGATAAGAACGTTTTGCAAGGATATTCATTCTCCTCTTTTACATCATGCAATGTTTTGCAATTACAAATTCATCATACACGAAAGCAGAGGTCTTGACAATAAAACACGAATGGGTAAAATTAAATTCGGTAAGGAGTGGTCAAATATGGCTCGTCTAGCAGCATTTATCGTCTTGCTTATACCGGGACTTTTTGCCGCAGGTGGCATTAAGTTGATGAGAGACTCGATATTCGGAATTTTATTTAAACCGTTTCCATTCATTTGGCTACAATTCGTCGTCGGGCTGCTATTGTTTGCGGCAGGTCTAGGCTTTTTCGCCGGATTTCTATTAAGACGCGACCGGAAAAATCAACGGGTACAAGAACGATTCAAACAAAAATAAAAGGGCCAAGACTTTCTCGTCTTAGCCCTTTTTTTAATCGATGACGTCGAAAGCAAAGCTTTCTAGACATTCAGCACACCGTCTACCAAGGCAAACCGCCCTTTTGTCGGTTCATGCAGGGTAGACGTCTTCGAGCCTATTTGAATGACCACTCCCGGATACGCTTGTATCATCACTTCAATTTCAGCTGGGATGGCTGTTTTAATTTTTTGGAGACCGAGTTGAATTTCTTTATCTAGCTTATGGATCTCTTCCTCATAGGCTTTGATCGTCTCTTTTGTTTTGTTCAGTGTATCCGCTTCCACCCCTGGTCCACCAACCAGCACTTTGGCAAACTGCGCAGCATGCTGTTCCAGTTTAGCAATTGTCTGTTGGTGTTCCTTCACCTCAATGGCCTTCGCTTGGATTTCCTTATAGATTGCATCTTTATCGATCCCTTTGGTATAAAGAATTGTTGTTCGTTCATGCCGATTGCCTACGTAGGCACATTCGATGCGAGATAGCGCTTCAATTCTGCCGCCAATGATTTTCCCTCTATTTTGGTCAACCAAAACGCGCTCTGCAATGATTTCCGTTCCAAGTAAATAGAAGCCCACATGAATTTCTTTCCCATACAACTTGCAATTATTTGCGTGCTTGATGTATATCTCGCCTTTTGCCTCGACAATCGTCTCACCACCGCCAAAGATGCCTCCTTTTATGTATACGTCACCTTCCAATGACTGAATTTCCTTCGCATTCGTAATTCCTTCGTTCCCTTCGATCGCAATATCCCCTGTCGCATGGATAGAATAGCTATCAAGAACCGTGCCGTACACTGTTACCGCTCCATCGAATGTAATTGATCCTGTCTCGGGACCTACATCTCCATCGATGATAAGCTGCTTCCCTACACGAATTTGACCGTCCGACCATTCCAACGCGCCGCCATGGGAAGCCCGAAGGACCAAACGATCCTCTTCCCACACTTCACTGACCGATTTCCGGTCAAATGATAATTTTGCATCCTCACCTCTAGGGGCAGGTATACGGTTGCCCAATACATCCGTTCCGCTTATGCCTTCCTGCGGCGGTATTTTCTCACCAAGCCAATCTCCTTGTGACACAGGGGTCACAAAATTCATCTCATAATAATTGGCGGAACCATCTTCTCGAATAACCGGTCTGCGCTCTGGAATATTCATATAGGTAATCATCGCATCTGCACCTTTCACAGGTTCCGTTCCAACAGCTACGAGAATCGGTTCTCGAGATTTCAACGTGATATCTTGTAAAGACTTCCGACCATGTATGACACCTATGTGATTTAATAATTGCTCAGCTTCTAATAAAATTTGCTGCTTATTTTCCTCAAAATGCTTTTCAGTAATATTGAAGTAAAGCTGTGCAGTCATCCGATTGCTTGAAATTGAAACTTCGATAGGCGGCAACCAAGTTCCTATATTATGCTCTTGCCCCTGTTCGGTTAGCGCTTCTCGCAAAGCCGTAAACGAGCCAATTTTCAATCGTGGAAACTCACGAGTAATTGCGTCAAATGATTTTAAAGGGTAGCCAATCTGTTTTAATCGTAAGATAACATTTTCTTCCTGAACGAATAAATCAAAATAATCATTCTGAATTAGCATAATCTTCACTCCTTCCTACGGAACCCATTATAATGCATTCCCGACAATTTGAAGGGTACATCCTTCATAACACGAGAAAAGACCTATCTATTGATAAAGCTCCTGTACACATACATGTCTTTCATACGTACATTTTCTTTCGATAGAAAAAACCAATGAATGCAACTATTCATCGGCTTCGAATATGCGTTTATAAGATTTGAGATAGCGTATAGGGATAAGTGCAGAAATTCGTCAGTTTGTCATTTGGTTAAAGTGCTATCATCTCTCATCACTTAACTCGCCATATGCTCCAAGCGGATTTTGTCAGCGATCATCGCTATAAACTCACTGTTTGTAGGTTTACTTTTCAAGTGATGGACCGTATAACCGAACATTTTGGAGATTACGTCGTAATTGCCACGATTCCATGCGACTTCAATTGCGTGACGAATCGCCCTTTCGACACGTGAAGAAGTTGTATTGTATTTTTCGGCGATTTCAGGATAGAGAACTTTCGTGACAGAACCAAGTAGATCAACATCCGTGTAAACCATTTGGATGGCTTCTCGGAGAAATGCGTATCCTTTAATATGCGCGGGTACACCAATCTCTTTAATAATGGCTGTAATCGTTGTATCCAACACTTTTTGGCTGACCCCTTCTGCCGGAAGCGCTTCCGTTTGCTTCGCAATCGGCGAAACCGGTTTTCTCGTTCCCGCAACTTGGAAAATCTGATTGGCTAACCGTTCAAATTCAAACGGCTTTAACATGAAATAAGAAGCTCCTAGACTTGCCGCTTGCGTCATGACATCTTCCTGTCCGAATGCCGTCAGCATGATAATATGCAAGTCCGCTGTCTGTGCATTTGCATTTAAGGTCTCCAACACTGCAATCCCGTCAAGATGCGGCATAATAATATCAAGCAACAGCACGTCCGGCTTTTGTTCCTCCAACATCGACAAACAGACTTTTCCGTTATGTGCTGTCCAAATAATTTCCACCTCAGGATGCTTCTCAAAATACGAAATCATCGTCCGCACCAATTCCTTATTATCATCAGCAATCGCAATTTTCAGCTTTTCCATTCCCATTCCCCCTCTTGAACATTTGTCTTGCATCTATTCTTCGAAACAATAGCAACTTTCTCCAAAATTGCACAAAGGAAATTTTCGACGAATTTTGGTACATCCCTCTTTTATGTATCGAAAATGATCCTTCTGACATAGAGTTTCTATGTATTTCGACCAAATTCTCTTTTTTTCACATTTTCTTCACTTGTCTCCTCATCAGTTTATCATTTTAGAGCGAAAGAGCCAACCCGTTTTACGGATTGGCTCTTTCGTTTTCTCATTTTTCACCTTTTCGCATCTTTTCTAAAAAAAGTGCAGCACCTTTTTTAGGATCGTCCACATACATATGTGTCACCGCTCCGACGAACTTACCGTCCTGAATGACCGGACTGCCACTCATGCCTTGTAAAATGCCGCCCGTTGCTGCCAATAATTTTGGATCGGTCAAGTTGAATTGAAATTGTTCGCTTTCCACTTTCGTAATTTCAATAGTAAATGATTCAACTTCCGTCCCTTTTATCGTCGTGAAGATTTCTGCAGCTCCTTCTTTCACGTCGGCAGGGTGCATAATCTGCAGTGGTTCTGCCAACACTTTCTTGTAGGAGTGATTCCACGATCCAAATATCCCATATATTCCATTGATTTGAATCGTTCCGAGGAAATCTTCGTCTTCAACGATGGTTGATATTTTATACCCTGGATTGCCCGGTGCACTTTTTTTGATCTGCCCAATTTCGGAAAGATAAATGGCACCCGTTTTAAACGATGGCGGTGTTTTTAATGTACTGTCAATAATTTGATGCCCTAACGCACCATAAGTTCCTTTGTCCGGATCGACGTACGTCAAGGTGCCTGTCCCTTCCGTCCGGTCTTTCAGGAATGGTAGGAGACGTTTCAGCGCTTCGCCATCAGACTTTATTTGGTTTGTGTCTCCGTCACGGTCAACAGTCAGGGCAATCTCTTTTTGATCGTGCTTCTTGGACAAGGCAGCCTCGAATTCCTTCAATGTTCCGATTGCTACATCATCCACTTGCTCGATCAAATCACCTGCCTTCAACCAGTCATCCTTACCGATCATGACATCGCTTGTGATGAAGACACCGGATAAATCCATTTTAATGCCAATCGAGTGTCCCATCGGAATAAGCATATCATCTTGTGCAGACGCTGCATTTGACGTAAATGGCATGACCAGTAAAAGCACAGAAAACGAAACGGCTAATTTGAATTGCCTACTCCATTCCATGTTTCACCTCCCTGAAATAAGTTACTAATGGTATGTCCGATAAGAGGAATGTTATGAAAGGGTAAATCATGAAAAAGTGGAACCCACAAAACGGCTAATCAGAAAAAACGTGCATAAATGTTATGCACGTTCAGCACTTATCGAAATACTTTTTTTCGTTCCGACGCCAATGTCAATAATTCATCGGCATGTTTTAATGTCAATGGCGTGATTTCAGCACCCGATAACATTCTGGATAATTCTTCAATCCGCTCCGAGTTGATGACATCCTGGATGGATGTTCTCGTTCTGTCATCTTCTACATCTTTTTTAATTAAATAATGCTGATCCGCCATTGCTGCGACTTGCGGTAAATGGGAAATACATAATACTTGTGAATTGGTGGCAATCATCGCAATCTTCTCGGCAATCGCTTGTGCAACGCGTCCGCTGACACCGGTATCCACTTCATCAAAAATAATGGATGTGATGCCCTGATGCTTTGAAAAGATTGTTTTTAACGCTATCATAATCCTGGAAAGCTCTCCTCCAGAAGCGACTTTCACAAGCGGTTTCAGCGGTTCGCCTACATTTGTAGAAATTTGAAAAGATACATCATCAAAGCCATTCGCATCAAACAGTCCTGCCGGTTTTGGCTTGATTTCGACTTTGAATGTAGCTTTTCCCATATGAAGTTGCTCCAATTGTTCCATGATCGCCTGCTCCAATCGGCTAGCGGCCGTTTGTCGAATAATCGATAATTCCGCAGCCTCAAGTTGAAGATCCTGATAAAGATGATCCAGTTTTTCCTGGGCAACTGACAGTCGCTCGTCCCGACTCACCAAGCTTTCCAACTCATCTGCGATCTTATCCCGATAAATTAAAATATCTTCAATTGTTTTTCCATATTTTCTTTGGAGAGAAGTATGTAAAGCAAGGCGATTTTCAACAAATTCCAGCCGGGTCGGATCAAATTCCATATCATCCAAAATGCTTTTTAATTCATGCGCGGTTTCCTGCAATGTATAGAAGCTTGTAGCAACGGATTCAGCATGCGGTTTTAAAGTACTATCAACTGACGCCGCATCCTCCATATCACTCATCGCAGCTCCCACCCAATCTAGTGCATGTGTATCCCCGCTGATAGAAACATAAGCTGTGTTTAAACGTTCATATAGCCGGGTGAAATTCAGCAATTTCCGTTTTTCTTCCTCAAGTGCTTCTTCCTCACCGATGACGAGTGCAGCGGCATCGATCTCTTTCAGTTGGAATGTATACAGATCGATCCGCTGTGCAACCTGTTGCTCATTTTCGTCGGCAGCTTCAATTTTCTGTTTCAATTTCCGATATTGCCCATATAGATCTGCATAATTCTCATATGCCTGAATAAGCTCAGGACCAGCAAAATGATCCAGTAGATGGATATGCCTTTTTTCATGCATCAATTCCTGATTTTCATGCTGACCGTGGATATCAATCAAATGCGAACCGATTTCCCTTAAAATTGCAATCGTTACCAACTTACCGTTGATTCTGCAGACCGTTTTACCGTTCAAATTCAAATCTCGTCGCAAGATGACTGTTCCTTCGTCACACTCTATCCCTAATTCTTCCAATTTCGAAAGGAGAGGATGCGATGGATCATCGATGGTGAACAATCCTTCCAATTCGGCTTTCTTCGATCCATGTCGGATAAATTCCGTGGAACCTCTTCCGCCTGCTAAAAGTTGAACAGCGTCGATAATAATCGATTTACCTGCACCGGTTTCACCGGTTAACACCGTGAGACCTTCATCGAAAGTCACATCAAGTTCTTCAATGATTGCGAAATTCTTAATGGAGATTTCACTTAACACTTGCCGTCACCCCCTTCAAAGCATCGCGAGTAATTTATCTTTGACCTCATTTGTCTGCGATTCTTCCCGACAGATGATTAAACAAGTATCATCCCCACAAATTGTGCCTAAAATTTCAATCCACCCTAAATTATCTATGAGTGATCCGACAGCATGCGCGTTGCCAGGAAGTGTTTTTAAAATGATGAAGTGTGCGGCACTATCGATACTGACAAATGCATCTGTCATCATGCGATGTAGCTTCTGTTCCGTGTTGTACTTCTGTACTTGTGGAAGGCTATACTTATAACGCCCATCAGCTAGCGGAACTTTGATCAAATGCATTTCTTTTATATCCCGGGATACCGTTGCCTGTGTCACAGCGACTCCCGAAGCCTTTAACGTGTCGACAAGCTGGTCTTGTGTTTCAATTTCAAAATTTGAAATAATATCCCGAATGCGAATATGGCGTTGTCCTTTATTCATACCAATCACTCCAATAGACGATATTGAGTTATTACCCTATCTACAGATTACGTCCGACAACAAAAACGCGCAAATCATTGCGCGCTATAGTAATTCTCCATATGCTTCTTCAATCAGTCCCTGGAAATCATCCACATCAAATGCAGATTCCGGATGGTTGTCAGAAGTTAAATGGAATAGAAATTCGATATTCCCTTCTCCGCCGGTGACAGGTGAATAAGAAATTCCTCGCAAACTGTACCCTTCTTGTAAGGAGGCATCTGCTATTTTTTGCAATACTTCAAGATGGACCGATTTCTCTTTTACGACCCCTTTTTTCCCGACTTTTCCTTTTCCGGCTTCGAATTGAGGCTTGACGAGGGCGATGACGTCCCCATTTTCCATCAAAATCTTTTTTAGTGCGGGTAAGATGAGCGTCAAAGAGATAAAGGAGACATCGATTGTGGCAAACTGTGGAAGACCCGCCGTAAAAAGATCTGGTGTTGCATGTCTGAAATTTGTTCTTTCCATTACCGTAACACGGGGATCTTGTCGAATTTTCCAAGCTAGCTGATTATAGCCAACATCAAGGGCATAACAATGAGATGCGCCATTTTGGAGGGCGCAATCCGTAAATCCGCCCGTTGACGCTCCGATATCCAACACGATTTTATCGTTCACGTCCACGTCGAACTGAGCGAGGGCTTTTTCAAGTTTCAGTCCCCCGCGGCTAACGTATTTCAGCGTCGGTCCTTTGATGGTAAGCGGAGCATCCATCGGAATTTTTTCGCCTGGCTTATCCAGCCTTGTTTCAGCGGAATAAACGATGCCTGCCATAATGGAACGTTTAGCCTGCTCTCTTGTCTCCGCCAAGCCACGGGAAACAAGCAGGACATCCACCCGCTCCTTCGGAATACGATTTGTCATACTTGTTCCCTTTCCACGGTATGCTCTTTAACAACCGTTTCCAAATGATCAACAATATGGCCCGCTGTCATACCGATTTCTACAAGCAGTTCAGTCACACTGCCATGCTCGATGAAATAATCGGGGATACCCATTCGATGGATAGGAATATCCAAGTGACCGCTGTCTTGTGCATATTCAAGAACAGCACTTCCGAACCCGCCTGCAAGCACCGCTTCTTCGACCGTTAAAATCGGCATACCGGTAGCAAAAAGCCCATCCAACATTTTTGTATCGAGTGGCTTGATGAATCGAGCATTGATGACTTTCACTTGCAATCCTTTTTGCGACAAAGCTTCCGCTGCTTCGAGGGCCATCGGAATGGTTGTACCAAATGTCAGGATTGCTGCATCTTTCCCTTCACGAAGCACTTCCCACGACCCGATTGGAATCGTCGACAAACGGTCATCCATCGGAACACCGAGACCATTCCCTCTAGGATAACGCAAAGCGATTGGACCGTCATTATACTCAATTGCCGTTTTCACCATATGCTGCCCTTCATTTTCGTCTTTTGGCATCATGATGACCATATTGGGCATATGTCTAAGAAAGGCGATATCAAAAACGCCTTGATGGGTTTCTCCGTCTGCCCCGACAAGACCCGCACGGTCGATGCCAATGATAACATTCAAATTCTGTCTGGAAATGTCATGAAGCACTTGATCATATGCACGTTGTAAAAATGTCGAGTAAATGGCAAGAAACGGCTTCATCCCTTGTGTAGCCAATCCCGCAGCCATTGTCGTCGCATGCTGCTCGGCAATACCAACGTCAAAGAATCGATCTGGAAATTCAGTAGCAAAGGACTCCAGTTTAGATCCGACCGGCATAGCAGGTGTGATTGCAACAACACGGCGATCATCACGCGCAATATCACGAACGGTTTCCGCTACAAGGCCACTCCATGAAGGTGCGACAGACGGAGACTTGACAAAATCACCCGTTTCAATCTTATAAGGACCTGTTCCATGCCATGTTCCAATTTTATCGTTTTCAGCCGGACGATACCCTTTTCCTTTTTTCGTAATGACATGAAGTAAAACCGGTCCATCTACTTTTTTGGCATATTGGATATTCCGTTCCAAGTCATTGAAATCATGGCCATCGATCGGACCGAGATAAGTGAAGCCCAGCTCTTCAAAGAAAACACCGGATACGAGCAAATATTTTAGACTCGCTTTGACACGTTCCGCGGCAGAAGCCACTTTTCCGCCAATCGCAGGTATTTTTTTCAAAATGTACTCAAGTTCATCTTTAGCTGAATTGTATTTACCAGCGGTTCTCAATTTACCGAGAACTGTATGAAGTGCACCAACGTTTGGTGCAATCGACATTTCATTATCATTTAATATGACAATCATATCTGTTTTTGCATCACCGATATGATTCAAAGCTTCCAGAGCCATACCACCCGTAAGTGCGCCGTCGCCAATCACCGGAATGACATAGTTCGAATCGCCTTTTATATCCCGGGCAGCCGCCATTCCCATGGCAGCGGATAAGGAAGTGGAACTATGTCCCGTTTCCCAAACATCGTGCTCGCTTTCAATCATTTTAGGAAATCCACATAGCCCTTTGTATTGCCTGAGCGAGTCAAAATCACCGGCTCGCCCCGTCAATATTTTATGAACATAAGCCTGATGTCCGACATCCCAAATGATTTTATCATCCGGACTGTCGAAATGGCGATGCAAAGCCATAGTCAATTCAACAACTCCGAGATTGGGTCCGATATGCCCGCCGGTTACAGACAATTTTTCAATCAGGAACGCCCGGATACACTTGGCAAGTTCCAGCATCTGTTCTTTATCGAGCTTTTTTAAAAAAGATGGATTGTCTATTGTTGTTAGATCCATCATTATCACACACCTTCTTCGAATGATTGCCTCGGTTATTTCTGCGCTTAGTATATTATATCAAGTAGGACGTCCAGTACAACTTTTACGTTCCTTTACGATTTCCGATGTACGATATAATCAGCGAATAGGGCGAGGAGTGAATCGTTTGTGCCCAAGAACTCAAGGGAATCGATCGCGCGCTGATGATGTGCCGCTAGACGTTCCTCCGCTCCGTCCAAACCTAGAAGAGAAGGATAAGTCGATTTATCACTAAGCGAATCACTTCCTGCTGTCTTTCCAAGTTCTTCAGTTGTCGCTGTAATGTCCAAAATATCGTCTTTGATCTGGAATGCTAGCCCGATATTCCATGCGTATTCTTTTAACTTTTGCGTTTTCTCCTCGTTCAGATTCGCCAAGATCGCGGCAGCTTCGATACTGAAGGAAAGAAGTGCTCCCGTTTTATGAACATGAACCGTCTCCATCTCCGTGAGCGTCAATGGTTTCGCTTCCCCTTCCATATCGAGCATTTGCCCGCCTACCATGCCTTGGGCGCCTGCCGCTTCCGTCAATAACTGGATGATTCGCACGACCTGTTCAGCCGGTGTCGATTTAAGTCTCGTTAAACCGTCAAACGCAAGTGCTTGCAACGCATCTCCTGCCAAAACGGCAACCGCCTCACCGTATACTTTGTGATTCGTCGGCTTGCCTCGTCTAAAATCATCATCATCCATGGACGGTAAATCATCATGGATCAAAGAATATGTATGAATGAGTTCGACTGCACAAGCGACGGTTACAGCATCCACTGATTCCACTCCTAGATCTTCAAGCGTTGCCAGAACGAGCAATGGTCGAATCCGTTTTCCGCCAGCATCGACTGAATAGGTCATAGCAGACTTCAATGTTGTGGATACATCAATCGGTGAAAGTAGTTGATGGAGTCGCTCGTCAATAATCGTGATTTTTTCCGTCATGAACTTCTCTAATTTATTATGCATTTGAATCCACACCTTTTGTAGGATCGAATGGGGTCTTGTTGCCCTCTTCGTCTATAATGGAAATCAGTTGTTTCTCTGCATCTTGCAACTTCCCATGACAAAATGCGGATAACTCCATCCCTTTTTTGTACAATGAAATTGCATCCTCCAAAGGGACATCACCCGTCTCCAGCTTTTGAACGATTTCTTCCAATTTTAACATCGCTTCTTCAAAGCGGATCGTCTCTATTTCCACTTACCCTTCCTCCCCTTCTCGTATTGTCACTGTTTCAACTTTCGCCGCTACCGTACCGTCTTGCATCTGAATTTGGATACTGTCCCCGCTTTCCAGCGAGCGGACGGATTTCGCCACTTCATCGTTTTGATAAACAATCGAATACCCTCGTTCCATCACATCAAGTGGATTGAGTGCTTTCAACATCCGGACGGTTGATTGAAATCGGTTACGTTTTAAGCTGATATCCTGATTGACGGCTCGGGAAAGTCTTTCTGTTAAGGCTCCCAGATTACGATGCCCTTCACGAATCCGCTGATTAGGCGAATAAGAAGCAAGGATCCCGCTCAATCGATTGACCTCAGATCGTCTGCGCACAGTCATCTCTTGACCACTTCGTATCAATCTGCCTTCCAATCCGATCAATTTTTCAATATAAGGCCGGTACAACCGCTCCGGGAATTGAAGGGGGTAGGAAGTTTGTAGCGTTGTCAGTCGTTTGCGTTCGATTTTAATCTGATTGGATAGCGAACTATAAAGGGAGCGTTTCCGATCCAATACTCGTTCAACCAAGTCTTCCCGGGCAGGGACGGCCATCTCTGCAGCGGCTGTTGGGGTAGGCGCCCTTCTATCTGAAACAAAGTCTGCAATGGTCGTATCTGTTTCGTGACCGACCGCACTGATGATCGGTATACGGCACGAAAAGATGGCGCGTGCCACCGCTTCTTCATTGAAAGCCCATAAATCCTCGATCGAGCCTCCCCCCCGTCCAACAATCAATACATCGATCGAACCGAAGTCTTGCGCCTGTTCGATCGACCGAATGATCGACGGAGCTGCTTGCGGCCCTTGGACGATTGCAGGAAATAAAATGATTTCAGCAAGAGGATATCGCCTTTCGATTGTTGAACAGATATCTTGAATCGCCGCCCCGGATTGGGCTGTCACAACACCGACTTTTTGAGGAAAAATAGGAAGCGGAAGTTTCCATCGTGTATCGAAAAGCCCTTCCTTTGCAAGGTTTTCTTTCAATTGTTCATAAGCAAGATAGAGCGCGCCGATGCCGTCGGGTTGCATGGTTTGTACATATAATTGATAGTTGCCGCTTGCCTCATAAACGGTCACATCGCCAGTGATCAGGACATTCATGCCATTTTCCGGTTTAAACTTCAATGCCGATGCACTTGAGCGAAACATCGCAGATTGGATACGGCTTCTTTCATCTTTCAATGTAAAATAAATATGGCCGCTCGGGTGCAACTTGACATTCGAAAGCTCCCCTTTGACATAGACATTCCTTAAATGAGGGTCTGCGTCAAATTTGCGTTTAATATACTTCGTTAATGCCTGTACGGATAAGTAAGGATTTCCCGCCAACCGGTCCACCTCCCGATTCATGACTTATATCAATTACGCCTCGGCGTAATTGCGTCCAGATTTTGAATTGAGAATCGAACAGCGAAGGGTTCGATTTGCCGTATTTCTGCGCTTTTTGCAGAAATTAAGGCACTTAGATAAGCTCACGTCTAGTCTTCGGGCGCCAGGGGCTCGGGTCATAAGGCAAAGTTGCTCTGTGGCAAAAGGCGCCACGCCGCATCTTCACCTTATGCCTGTCGCCCCTAGGCAGGCGCCCTACGCTTTTGGAGAATTAACTCCTTTCAAAATCTGTGACATCCGCGGGCCTACAGGATGTAGGTCATGCAACCGTTGCCGCAGGACGCGGCGGACTTAGGTTGCCTCCCGCTATTCATTCAGCGGGAGTTTTAACATCCGCTGAATGAAGATGAACGCTGTCTTTCTGATGAAAAACAGCGTCCGTCCGTCACCTTATTATTCGTGTGCACTTGTTCCTTTCGAGAAGGTTTTTTCTGCACTGTGAAGCGTGTTTTTCAACAACATTGTAATTGTCATTGGTCCGACACCGCCTGGCACCGGTGTAATGGCAGAAGCTTTTTCTTTTGCCGTTTCAAACTCGACATCTCCACAAAGCTTCCCGTTCTCATCACGATTCATCCCTACATCGATGACGACCGCTCCGTCTTTAACATGTTCAGCTGTGATAAATTTGGCTCTTCCGATCGCAACGATCAGAATATCTGCCTGTTTTGTAAATTCCGCTAAATGTTCCGTTTTGGAATGGCAATACGTTACAGTAGCATCGCGCTGTAATAATAATTGCCCCATCGGTTTTCCAACGATATTACTGCGGCCGACAATGACAGCATGTTTGCCGCGGATCTCGGTGCCTGTCCGTTCAAGCAGTTTGATGATACCGTATGGCGTACACGATAAAAATGCACGTTGCCCGATGATCATTTTTCCGACATTGATCGGATGGAAACCATCTACATCCTTGTCCGGATCGATTGCTTGGATGACAAGATCTTCATCGATATGTTTGGGTAACGGCAATTGGACAAGAATACCATGGATCGAATCATCTTTGTTCAATTCTGCAACTTGGGCAAGCAACTCTTCTTCGGACACCGTTTCTGGAAGTTCGATTAACACAGATTTCATACCCGCTTCAATACTGGACTTCTCTTTATTTCTAACATATGTACGAGATGCTTGATTGTCGCCTACAAGGATGACGGCTAAACCTGGTTGCATCCCTTTTTCTTTCAATGCATCCACTCTTTGTTTAATTTCTTCACGGATTTCTTGTCCAATCGCTTTTCCATCAATTAGTTTTCCAGTCACTCTGATTCCTCCATGCCTTCTTCATTATTTTCATCAAATTTTGACAGCACGCCATTCACAAACCGACCTGATTTTTCGTCACTGAATGTTTTACAAAGATCAATCGCCTCGTTCAGCACAACTCTATGCGGGACATCGTCATTGAAGAGGAGTTCAAAAACTGCAAGTCGAAGGACAGTCCGCTCAATTTTTGGAAGGCGGTCAAGCGACCAGTTTTCCAACTTTTGAACTAAGACTGCATCAATCGCTGTTTTATTCTCCAGTGTTCCACGAACAAGCCGATCATAGAACCGATTCACCGGTTTGTCGACAATATAAGCGATCGCTTCTTCTACTGTCATTTCTGTATTATCAAGCTGAAAAAGGGTCTGTACCGCCTTCTCACGTGCTTCACGTCGTTTCATTTATCCTTCTCCTCCACTGCTGTATCTCTAAGGATTTATCATAGCACATTCAGAGTACTTGAATACAGCAATACAAGTTGAAAAGCACCATCCAAAAGGACGATGCTTTCCAGTTTATACCGTTTCCGTTTCAAACTGAATGCCTGTAATATGAACATTGACTTCTTTCGTTTCCAATGACGTCATATGATACACAGCATGACGAACCTGTTTTTGGATTTCCATAGCAACGCTGGGAACGGGATAGCCATATTCAATGGTACAGTAGACATCGATTGTCAAACCATCTTCAGACCATTCCGTCTTGACCCCTTTTCCGTGAACGACTTTGCCGAATTTCTCCGCCACGCCGGTTGCAAAGTTCCCTTGGGTACTCGCAACTCCCTTCACTTCGTTTGTCGCAATGCCAATGATCACTTCAAGAACTTCAGGGGCAAGCTGGACACGGCCAAGCTCGACGTCCCCTGAGGGAGTCATTCCAACGAATGAAGGAACCGACTTCTCTGGCATTCCAAATCCCTCCTTGTCAGTTCATGACATTATATTTCTCAAGAAACTTCGTATCGAAATCGCCTGATTTAAACACCTCATGATCCATTAAATTCGAATGGAATGGTACAGTCGTTTCAACGCCGTCGATGACGAATTCATCAAGCGCCCGCTTCATGCGCGCGATCGCTTCCTCCCGTGAATCTGCATGGACAATCAGTTTGGCCACCATCGAATCATAAAATGGAGGAATTGTATAGCCTGGATACATGGCGGAGTCTACGCGTACCCCAAAACCACCTGGTGGCATATACATGGAAACCAGCCCAGGGGATGGCATGAAATTCTTTGCTGGGTTTTCAGCATTGATGCGGCATTCGATCGCCCAGCCATTGAGCTGGATATCCTCCTGGCGATAGGCCAGTTCTTCACCTGCTGCAACTTTCAATTGCTGTTGCACTAAATCGATACCCGTGATCATTTCCGTAATCGTATGTTCCACTTGGATGCGTGTATTCATTTCCATGAAGTAGAATTTTTGATTTACGTGGTCGAAGATGAATTCCACTGTTCCTGCTCCGCGATAATTGACGGCTTTTGCCGCTTTTACCGCCGCCTCTCCCATTTCATGACGCAGTTCAGGGGTGAGTGCTGGGGATGGCGCTTCTTCCACAAGCTTTTGCATTCTGCGCTGGATGGAACAGTCACGCTCTCCTAGATGGATGGTATTTCCGTATTTATCGGCGAGGACTTGCACTTCCACGTGTCGGAATACTTCGATGAACTTTTCAAGATAGACACCCGGATTCCCAAAAGCGGCTGCCGCTTCTTTTTGGGTAATCTTAATCCCTTTGATCAATTCATCTTGGTCCCTTGCTACGCGGATACCCTTTCCTCCGCCTCCAGCAGTCGCTTTGATGATGACCGGAAAACCGATTTCTTCAGCAATTTGCAACGCTTCTTGCTCGTCCGCAACGATTCCACTCGATCCTGGAACAATTGGAACGCCTGCATTTTTCATTGTTTCGCGGGCGACATCCTTTGTCCCCATCCGCGAAATCGCATCCGCAGTCGGTCCGATAAATTCGATGTTGACTTCCTCACAAAGCTCTGCAAAGCTCGCATTCTCCGCCAAAAAGCCATAACCAGGATGAATCCCGTCACAACCCGTCAGCTTGGCAATACTGATGACATTCGAAAAGTTGAGGTAGCTGTCCTTTGATAATCGAGGTCCGATACAATAAGCCTCGTCTGCAAGTTCGACATGCAACGCTTCCCGATCCGCTTCTGAATAGACAGCGACGGTTTTAATGTCAAGTTCTTTACACGCCCTGATGATTCGCACCGCGATTTCACCACGGTTAGCAATTAACACTTTTTCCATTTGGCATACCCCCTCAATTCACTTTTACAAGGAAAAGGGGCTGTCCGAATTCAACGAGTTGACCATCTTTGACAAGTATCTCGACAATTTCCCCTGAAACTTCCGCTTCAATTTCGTTGAATAATTTCATCGCTTCAACGATACATACGATCGAGTCCTCTTTCACTTTATCGCCAGATTGTACATAAGCTGGTACATCTGGTGATGAAGCCGCATAAAATGTCCCCACCATCGGCGAAGTGATTTTATGCAAAGTTGTGTCTTCCACTTGCGGTGTTTCCGCTTGGGCGCTAGGTGCCTCCACTTGAGGAGCCTGTTCGATCGTTTCCACCGCTTTCGGCTGCATAACCGGCACTTCCCGTTGTACGACAGCGGCAGGCTGTGTAACAGCATCGATGATGACTTTCTCCGCATTTCCTTTTTTCAACTCAATTTTTGAACCTTCGGATTCATAGCTGAACTCTTCAATTGAAGATTGATCGATAAGTTTAATGATTTCACGGATTTCCTGAATTTTCAACATAACCAATTCTCCTAACCATTTATAGTTATACTCTTACCCATTTTAGACGTTTTCCATGGATAATGAAATAGTAAATGAAGAATTGTTCATAATTCCATCTTATTAATCAAAAAAAGACCCCAGTTTAGGGCCTTTTTTAAGGTAAAATCCATTCTTTTGTCCATTTCAGCTTCCGTTTATTCGGTGCCTCCTTTGAAATCGACACTAACTAACGCTTTAGGATCTTCCCAATTCGTCTTCACATAACGTATAATTTCATCCGCCATTTGTTTGGAATGGCCTTCCGTCGATAAAACTGTCACTTTCACTGTTCCATCCTCTGTCCGTACAAACGCTTCCGGATACCCTAATGCGATGATTTGCATTTCCATCAGCGCTTCGGCAGAATCAAGTTTAGTCAGCCGCTCCATTTCCTCGTACGCTGAATTCTTTTCCTCAGATGTATAGTCAGACGAAAGCACTTTCGCCGTAAGTTGCTCTTTCAGCTTACTCCGCTCGTCACGAACCTGCATACGCATTTCCTCAAAAAGATAAGCATCTGCAAAAACAGGTGTCGTCTTATCCGCATCCGAAATATTTTCGGTTAATTGAATGGACTCCGGTGAATCTTTAAAAATATTGATCCCATCAAAAGGCATCGGAGCTTTTTCCTTAATGTAGTAAATAGAAATCACTGCAACGAGACTTAGTAATGTTAGAAACCAGACTGTACGCTTATTCGTTTTCATTCGTACTCCCCCTTTTCTTCATTTCGACGACGATCCGATGTTCGGGCAACTGGAGAACAGTAGATAAGATTCTTAATAGTTTACTTTTCATCTCAAGATTTTCCGCGCCCTCCGCTATGACAAGGACCCCTTGCAACTCATTGCCTTTCTTTGGTGAAGAAGTGGACATCGAGAAATAATCGGATAACGGATTTCCGGCATTCCCATTATCATAGTGGAAATACAACGTAACATCCCCGATCCCCTCAATTTCCATCAGCGCTTCTTCCAGTGCTACAAATTCGCCGTTTTCCTCCTTTTCCCCCTTCTCGCCCCCGATACCGCCAAGACTGGAATTGATGAAAATGATGACCATGACTGTAATTGTACCGAGAAGGATCATTTGAATTTTCTTCGTTGGTTTTTGCATCTCATCACCATTTCCGTTTATTGAGCCGGTTGAATGACCTGTCATCAATGATTCATTTTATGCAGCGTCAAAAGAGGCTATGACCAAAAAAAGTGTAAATCGATTTGATAATCCAGATTCCCACGGCAAGTTTGATCAAAGGCAATAAATTCTCCTCCGTACGATCAGGGAACAGCAATAGCATCGTGGATGATAATAAAGTGATCAATATGACTCCCATTAGAAAGATTCCATACGTATCCCTCACTTCATCGTCGTAATTAGCTTAATCAGAATGATTGAAAACAAGGCTGTGTATATAAATGCAAAGGCGATCAAAAACGATATGGCACATAACACAAACAGCGTTTTACCAATATCATCGATAATGCCTGTAATATCTTTATCCGCGAATGGTTCAATAAGCGCCGCAGTCCATCTATAGAAAAAAGCGGTTAACAATGTTTTTAAAGAAGGGACGAGTGCCACCGTCCAAATGGTCGTAATCATCCATCCCCCCGCAAAAACGCCTGCTCCGGACGAATAACGACCTAACGTACCCATGCTGTCCGTCATAAAAGAACCGATGAGCGGCACGTTTTGGCGGATCAATTCTTTGATCGGTTCACTTGCCAAACCAGAAAGAGCCCAAGACATCGTCCCTCCCACCGTTATGAAAATGGAATAGGCGGCGACAACAGCTGAAACTGTTCCGAGAAGGGCTGTCCTTATTAAATCCGCCATTTTGGTGAATGGGACGGCAGGTAGAATTCTAGAAACCAAATCAAAAATAAGGGCGGCGGTCAATAGCGGGATCAGCAAGCTTTCCGTTAGAACAATTGCACCGTTGGCAAACAATAGCATCGCCGGCTGAAAATTCAACATCCCGAATGCACCACCCGCCGCAATCATCGCAGCCGTCAAGATTGGATAAATGGATACGAACGACAGTGAAATCTGATTTGCGATATCCCGAATCAGCGTCAATTGTGTAAATGCCGGTTGTAAGACGACTGCGATGACGATGAAGATTAACATCATTCTCGTCCACTTTGAAAACGAAGGAAAAAGAAAATCGACGAGCAGTGCCAGGAATGTTGAAAGGATGACAACGACAAAACTGGATAATACAGTACCAAGGACCATTTCAATAAAAGAAATCATGGAGGTTCCATCCGATCATTTTGTAATGAGTGAGGATAAGATTTCGATCAATGCTGCTGTCTGATGAAGCCATAAACCTAAAATAGCAATCTTCACGATAAAATGAGACATTGCCGCCAATGAAGCAAAACCGGCCTCTTCTATATGTTTGGCAATCAATTCGGAAATAAAGAATAGGATTGCACTGCCAATTAGCAGTTTGGCAAACGGATCCGGAAGTGCTTCAAATAGGCCGATGATTGTCCTCGTAAAAGGGAAGACAACCATACTCAGCAATTGAAATAAAACAAAGAAAAAAATAGCGACATACAATAACGGCTGCAATTTGGGTACTGCAAATGTGATGATGAGGAGAATAAGAAAGACGACAACCATCTGTAGCAGCAACACCATTAGACTGTCATTGACAACCATTGGAAAAATTCTGCGATTTCCGTAAAAAATATTTTCAGAAATCGAAGCATTTCAGCAGTGATGTAAATATAAGCGATAAAAAACAGGAAAAACGAAAACTCTTTTTTGCCGGTTTGCTCAAAGAAAATATGCAGTAAACCAATGACTAATCCGATACCGGCAATTCGCAATAGATCATTCAATTCCATCCGGTACTCCCCCCATTGAGATATCCTATGTCCCAATGAGAGTCTATAGAACAAAAGCGAATCGAACAGCGAAGGGTTCGATTTGCCGTATTTCTGCGCTTTTTGCAGAAATTAAGGCACTTAGATAAGCGCAATTAACTCCCTCCAAAATCTGTGACATCCGCCGGAGGCTTAACTTGAATCAAGTTAAGTAATGAAAAAAACCTTACCACCCCGATTAGGGTAGTAAGGTTCTAAAAATTTCTATCGTATTTTCTACAGATCTGTTCTTATTATTAAGCCCGTGATACGTATTCGCCTTCTTCTGTATTGATGATGAGTTTATCACCCGTATTAACGAAGAAAGGTACTTGGACGACGAGCCCTGTTTCCATTTTTGCAGGTTTTGAACCACCGCTAGCCGTATCGCCTTTAATACCTGGCTCCGTTTCAGCCACTTCTAACGTTACAGTTACCGGCAATTCCACTCCGAGAACTTCCTCACCGTATTTCATAATATGTACTTCCATATTTTCTTTCAAATACATCAGTTCATCTTCAATTTGCTTCGCTGAAAGTTCGATTTGCTCGTAAGATTCATTGTCCATAAATACATGATCGTCCCCATTTGCATAAAGGTATTGCATGCGGCGATTATCAATTTGTGCTTTTGCAACTTTTTCTCCGGCACGGAATGTTTTTTCATTGACGTTGCCAGAACGTAAATTACGTAGTTTAGAGCGGACAAACGCAGCCCCTTTTCCTGGCTTAACGTGTTGGAAATCCATTACACGCCAAATGTCACCATCTACTTCAATCGTTAAGCCTGTTTTAAATTCGTTCACTGAAATCATGTTGTTTCCTCCAATTGTAATTAAATTATAAAATAATGAGTTCTTTCGGTGAATGCGTGATACGTTCATTCCCATTTTCTGTTATGATAATGTCGTCTTCAATGCGCACGCCACCGATTTCAGCGAGATAGATCCCTGGTTCGACCGTAACAACCATATTCGGTTCAAGAACGGTTTCCGAACGGAAAGAAAGGGCGGGACCTTCATGTACTTCCAAACCGATTCCATGTCCTGTCGAGTGACCGAACGCATCGCCGTAGCCTTTGGATAGAATGTAATCACGAGCTATAGCATCTGCTTCTATACCTGTCATACCCGGTTTAATCTCTTTTAATGCAAGTTTTTGTGCAGCCAGTGTCACTTCGTAAATTTCTCTCAATTTCGCCGAAGGTTGCCCAACAGCGACCGTGCGTGTAATGTCCGAAATATAGCCATTATATAACGCCCCGAAATCGAGCGTGACGAGTTCTCCTGTTTCGATCACTTTGTTCGTAGCGACACCGTGCGGAAGCCCTCCCCGTAAACCAGATGCAACAATCGTCGAAAAGGATGAGGACGTTGCCCCTTGACTGCGCATATACATTTCCAATTCGTTCGACACTTGAAGTTCAGTGACACCCGGTCTGATAAACGTACAAATATGGGCAAAGGCATCATCTGCAATTTTTGCGGCCTGCTTCAAAACAGTTAGTTCCTCTTCCGTTTTCACCATCCGCAATTTCTCAACGATGCCAGATACCGGTTTCAGTTCAGCTTCCAGTTGTTTCCGATACAGTTCATAATGACCGTATGTCATATCGTCTTTTTCAAAACCGATCGTTTTGAGCCCCATGCTTTTTGCTTGTTCCGCGACTTCTTCAATAATTGTTTTCGTATGCTGGACAATGCGGAACCCATCAATCTCCTTTTCAGCTTGTTCTACATAACGGAAGTCCGTGATAAAAACAGCATCATCGGACGAAATAAGGACAAGGCCCGCTGTCCCCGTAAAACCTGTCATATAGCGACGATTGAATGGGTTTGAAATAAGAAGTGCATCGATCTCTTTCTCTAGCAACAGTTTACGAATTTTTTTCAGTTTCATAGTCTCATACCCCTTTTCTATGAAGAAGGAACTTCACAACCGCATCTTGCCAGCACTGTTTTCTTTCCTATTTTATCATATCGGTCCATTGTCGCAACTCATTTTATCGCTTCAACCGAATTTTTCCTCATATAAACCGCTGTCCCGGTTATAAACCTCAATACAATGGCGAGCAATGCGAGCAACGGCATCGACACAGACCCGATCGCTGCAGATGGAGTCGACGGTGAATGGATCGACCATTCGATCGCCAACACACCAATGATGGCAATGATGAGCGCAGTGACAGACGGCGGTATGGACGTTGTGAACGACACCCCAATATAAATCAGTGCATATAACAAAGTAAGGCCCACGAACAGCAACAACCATTGGATGAAAACATGCAAATGGGCAAACGATCGCCATTTTTCCGCCCATCCGACGGGTGACCACTCTATAAAATTAAATATGTGAAAGAATTTCAACGACAATGTCGTAAATAAGGAACTACAAATTGCAGTCCAAAACAATGTGCTCTTGAACATAAAAACCCCTCCTGCTGGCAGTGTCGGGCGTTTCCAATCATTTTAAACATCTTAGTGGAGCGAATTGCTGTTTTTTAGTATAATGGGGATACGATTTTAGCTGACAGAAAAGAAAGTGTGGGTAACAATATGCAAAAAAGACAACAACCTCCTACATACGGAGGACAAGCGCTTGTCGAAGGGGTCATGTTCGGCGGAAAAGAGCATACAGTTACGGCGATTCGCCGAAAAGATGATTCAATTGATTATTTTCATCTTCCAAAAGAAAAGAATAAAACCCGAGCAAAGTTGAAAAAGATTCCTTTCGTTAGGGGGATTGTCGCTTTAATCGAATCGGCTGGCATCGGATCTCGCCATTTAACGTTTTCAAGTGACCGCTACGATGTAGAGCCCGGCGAAGAGAAGAAAGAGGAAACGGAAGAGACCTCCAAATTAGCTATGATTCTTGGTGTTGCTGTGGTCGGTGTCCTTTCTTTTCTTTTTGGCAAATTCATCTTCACCCTCGTACCCGTCTTTCTTGCCGGTGCACTTCAATTTATCGTCCCTGGAAAGACAGGTCAAATTTTACTGGAAAGTCTATTCAAACTCATTTTGTTATTGACCTATATTTCACTCATTTCGATGACTCCGCTCATTAAACGTGTTTTCCAATATCATGGGGCCGAGCATAAAGTGATCAATGCATACGAGAACGGTTTGCCGATGACAGTTGAAAATGTCCAATCGCAATCACGGCTCCATTACCG
Source organism: Sporosarcina sp. ACRSM (assembly GCF_022346545.1). Lineage (GTDB taxonomy): Bacteria > Bacillota > Bacilli > Bacillales_A > Planococcaceae > Sporosarcina. The sequence continues at coordinate 144,501 of NZ_JAKRNU010000008.1, forward strand.
TTGTGGTAGCAGTTTCATCCTCTTCACGGTTATCGTCGGGATGTTCATTTATTTTCTAGTCCCTACTGATCCATTTTGGCTACGTATCGTGAACCGTATTCTTCTCATTCCGGTCGTCTTAGGCGTCTCGTTTGAAGTACTGCAATTGACGAACTCACTGCGGAACATCCCTGTACTAAAATATTTAGGCTATCCGGGGTTATGGTTGCAACTTCTGACCACGAAAGAGCCGGATGATAAACAAGTTGAAGTAGCCATCGCTTCTTTTGAAAAGCTATTGGAAATTGAAAAGTACGGCGTTGAAGTGATGCCGGTCATCGAAAAAACAGAAACGGATCCTGAATCCGTCCCCGTCAATTAAAAAACGGAAGGCGCCAGATACGGTGCCTTCCGTTTTCCATCTCCGGATTTTCCTTCCGGTCATTCTGTAAGCAATCAGAAGTATTAGAAATTATTTTCTGAACGTCCACTCGTCATTAGCATATTTCCGCTCTTCAATTTCTTTAACCTTCTCAAGTTGTTCTTTTGTTAATGTTAAAGGTTCCAATTGCATATCGAGCGCGTCCTCGAAGCCTTTTGCAAAAGCATCTGCACATTCGGCAATTGAAATCGCCCTATCCGTGAGCCGATCAATGGCTACCGCCTTCTTAGGCAAGGCTAAACGCGTTCGTTCGCGCAGTCTCTCCGACTTGAATTTAAATAATGAAACAAGCTTGTCCTCATCAAGGCTTAACAAAATAGCCCCGTGTTGCAAAATAACGCCTTTTTGCCGTGTCTGGGCACTTCCTGCCACTTTCTTCCCTTCAACGACAAGTTCATACCAGCTCGGCGCATCAAAACAGACGCCCGATTTCGGATTTCTCAAATCCGCATTTTGTTTTACGGTTTCCGGGACGGAAAATTCTGCATTCAATCCAAGATTACGGAAACCTTCCAAGAGACCACCCGATATGACCCGATACGCTTCTGTGACCGTTTCCGGCATATCCGGATACTCTTCGCTAACGATGACGCTATATGTAAGTTCATGCTCATGGAGAACGCCTCTTCCTCCTGTCGGTCGTCTGACGAAACCGAGTCCAAGCTGCTTCACAACATCCATATCGATCTCTTTTTCAACACTTTGAAAGTAACCGATGGAGAGTGTCGCCGGCTCCCATTCATAGAACCGCAAAACCGGTCCAATTTCCCCTTGACTATGCCACTCGAGTAAGGCTTCATCCAACGCCATATTAAACGAAGCGCTGCATTTCCCAGAGTTGATGAAATGCCAGACCGTTTTACTCATTCAAACTCCTCCTTTTTCCCGCATTAACGGGCAGTAAGACTCCCACCTCAAGACTTAGGTAAAACGATAAGGATAGGTGGGAGATCAACTGCCCGTAAAAGCCCGATTGGTTCAACTAACAATCAGTGGGGGATGGGAAAACCCCCACTGATTGAAGTTTCACTTTATCCATGCACTTCATTTTATCATTCTTCAATAGAACTTTGCTAGGTTATGCTTCGTATCCCTTTATCGTCCATTTCGATGATTGTAGAGGGTTTCGTATTGAACAACTGCTATCCAATCTTATATAATGGGTGAGTAGAGAGAAAGGGGAAAGTCGTTTTGAGTTCGAATTACTATGTTTTAGGAGCCATTATACTTATACTGATTGTATACATGGTCGTTACAATGTTACGTTTACGAAAAGCGGTCACTAACTTGACACAAGCGCAATTTATCGAAGGGTATCGGAAAGCGCAGCTCGTTGACGTGCGTGAACCGAAAGATTTTGATGCCGGTCATATTCTAGGGGCACGAAACATTCCTTACTCCCAATTCCGCCAACGTTTCAAGGAAATCCGGCCGGACAAGCCTGTTTACTTGTATGACCAAAACGGCGGAAAAAGTGCGCGTGCAGCACTGTTCTTAAGAAAAAAAGGATATGATCAACTATTCCACCTACAAGGCGGTTTCCGTCTCTGGACAGGTAAAGTGAAAAGCAAATGAAAAAAGTTCTTCCCTCTGATTTGATCAGAAGGAAGAACTTTTTTCATTTCTCAATAGATGTGGAAGATTTCGGCTGAATCAAACGATCAGTATGCTTCCCAATGATTTTTCCATATCGAACAAACACATAACAAGCAGCGAAAAATCCAGTAACTGCTATAAACGCATCAAATATAAAAATATTCGAAATATTGCCCGTTTTAGAAAGCAACCCTGTCGCAAGCGGCATGACAACAGAAGCAAGCCCAGCTGCCGTCGCAATGAGTCCCGTCACCCTTCCTTTCTTCAACCAAAATAATTCGGCCGCAATAGCGATTGCTAGCTGGAAGATTCCTGCAGTTGAAAGTCCGATGAAAAACGCTGCAACGATGGTGACACTTTCAATCTTAACCGTTAAAATCGTCAAGATCGCAAAAAACGTGATGATGGGATAGATGACAATAATGGTGACTGGTCGTAAAAACTTTTTCATTAGCACCGCTAATGTCAATACGGAAACTATTCCACCGACACTGTAATAACTTAATAATTTAATGGCACTTTCCGTCGACATCCCAAGGACCTCTTCACCGTAGGAGGGCAACCAGATTTGCGCCACCGTAAACAAAGCGGTAGATGTAAAGCCAATCAAGACGAGAGCTAGTCCTTCTTTATTGAACTGCGGTTCAGAAACAAACTTCTTTCCCTCTTCTTGGTCATCGTCCATCTTAGCAGGGCGTTTCATCCGATGATTTGGAAAGGAAGCTGGAATGAGCAAAAATGTCGCAAGAAAATAAACGGCAGCCAGAACAAAAAAAGTAGTCCCGTAAAACAATTCCTGTTTTGCGATAAATAAAATCATCAAAGGCAAAATTGCCGTACCCGTCGCCATGAAGGCTTTAACAAGAATGCTTGCAGACCCTGTCGCCTTTGGGTAAGCTTCAGCCAAAGCCGGATAAGCCCCCGCATCCAATGCCGAGTTCCCCACACCAGCTAGAAGGGCAAGGATAAACGCAACTTGAAAACTCGGTGCTAGCGGGATGCCAACAAGAAAAATTCCCAGCGTAAATGATGCAAAAATAATTAACGGCTTTCTTCCGATCCGATCGGACAAGCGACCTAAATAAGCATAAGTGAGCAATTTTCCGATACCAATTGCCGAAATGATATAACTAATTCCTGCGCTATCTGTACTCCATTGATTGGTTAATGAACCCATATTCGAAATGAGGATGACATTGACCATACCAAGCAGGAAAAAATTCGTATAAATGACCGATGTGGCTTTACTGTACACAGTGGAACCTCCTTCTAAGGTGCAAAACATGATTTCCTTTTTTAAGAATATACCCCTCACTTTTCACTGAACCTGTCATCCGCGTTAAACAAAAACAAGCCTTTCTAAATAGTGTTTACAAGATTCTGAAACTGAACTATACTTTAAATACTATTACCTTAGAAAGAGTGTTTAATGTGAGACTTAGAGAAGTGCCGGTGAGGCAACAGAGCATTGTCCTAATGGGATTTATGGGCGTTGGGAAAACGACGATCGGTAGCCTTGTCGCCCAAAAGTTATACCGAAGCTTCGTTGACATTGACGAAGAGATTGAAAAAGAATTCGGCATGCCGACGACTGATATTTTTAAAGTCCATGGTGAAACCGTCTTTCGTGAGCATGAAAAAAATTTAATCCAATCTTATTGCGAACAAAAACTAAAAATCATCTCGATCGGTGGCGGGGCGTTCATGCAGCCCGAAGTACGGGAAGCCTGTCTCGCAAATTGCACCGTCTTTTATCTCGATGTATCGTGGGAACAATGGAAAGAGCGACTCGATATTTTAATCGATAGTCGTCCGATCTTACAAAATCGGGATCTGGCTGAAATTGAAAAACTTTTCTATGAAAGACAGGGGGCTTATTCGCTGAATCACTCAACCTTATCGGTGAATGATCAGTCCCCCGAACAGATTGCCGACCATATCGTCGAATCGCTTAAACTAGCTTGGGATATCTACGAACCGCAATGATTTTAGAATGTACCGGAAGCCTATCCGGTACATTTTTCGTCTTCTATATGAAATAGAAAATACAGTTTAGATTGCTTATGTATGAAAAGATCTAATTACCAGTCAACCAGTGTTTCTTGAGACAAGTCAATCAGCTGCTTCAGTTTTTCGATTGGAATTTGTCCAGGGGCCGAACTTTGTCCCCCTACCCCGAATGTCATAACCGATCCATACATCCAGCCGTTCACCCTGCTCAAAGCACCGAGACTCCCCATTGACATCGTAATGATCGGAATCTGCAAGCGATCATCCATTTCTTTTGTTAACGTCAATAACCGTAGAACATCTTCTTTATTTTTCGGCATGACGGCCGCCTTTGCAAAATCTGCTCCGTATACTTCTGCCATAATGAGCCGCTTCATAATTTCTGTATGATGGGGCGTACATTCAAAGTTATGATAAGAAAGAATCAGTTTTTTTCCATTTTCAGACGCTATTTTCCGTAATGTTCGAATATATCCAGGTTCATTGGACACTTCAAAATCAATCAAATCAACATCGCTATTTCGGCAAATTTCACAAAGCAAATCCACTATATCCTCTTCAGTCAATGAAATTCGCTCACCGCCTTCTTTTTCAGATCGGATCGTAAAAAGAAACGGAAGCTCTATCGCTTCACCAATCGCTTTTGCCGTTAACAAAACCGAATGTGTGTCTGCAATATCTTCATAAAAATCCGCCCGCCATTCGATGAGATCCGGTTTTTTCGGGAGTATCATTTCAAGTTCATGTAATAATGCTTCTCGATTTTTTCCAACTAACGGTGTACAAATATAAGGTGCCTTTTTATCTTTGAATAGCTCCGTGACCATTTCCGACAACTCCTTCAATCATTTCAATCTTAAATAAATTGTATCATAGAAGAATCTTGCAATGTATTGAAATAATGAAAAAGCGCATTGCTTTTCAGATAATGAAGCAATGCGCTGCTCATTGTTAAACCTCTCAGATCACTTCTTTTCTTTCCACCATATATTTCTTTTTTGGGAAAAACTTAAGACGAAAACGAGGAGGAAGGAAGCCGCTGGAAATACCGTTAGCAAGCGTGTGACCATTTCAGGATGCATCTCTATCAACGAATTCACAAGCATCGCATTGACATAAATAAAAATGATGACGAAAAATGCACCGCTCGTTAAAATCAGCTCTCTCATCGTTTCAAGCGTATTGCTTGTGACTACAATATAGAGGATGAATGGCACTGCACATAAGAGCGCAAGTGTCGCGTAGTTTACATCGGCAAATCCTCCTCCCAATAAGAATTTGCCCAGTAGAAGACGTAAAACCCCAGCTGTACCGTACACGAATAGAAAAATGCCGACAATGCACAAAATAAGTAAGGATATTTTTGATTGTTTCATTTTTCCACTCCTTTTCTTTCATCATATGTATGAAAGAAAGGAAAAAGTCACTTCCATTAAAAGTTTGCACAAGTAAAGATTTCTATACCTTAGAAAACTACTCATTTTCCTATAATACCTAATTTTTCGTCAAACGATAGTAGGAAAAAGTACATCGCTTTGATAGCGATGTACTTTTTAATTATTTCGTATAACGAAGAACCGGTTGACGTGCTGCTTTTGTTTCGTCCAAACGATTGACAACCGTCGTATGTGGAGCATTTTGTACAATTTCCGGATTCTCTTCTGCTTCTTTCGCAATTTGAATCAGCGCATCGCAAAATGCATCCAGTGTTTCTTTCGACTCAGTTTCCGTAGGCTCGATCATCATCCCTTCCTCAACGTTAAGCGGGAAGTAGATTGTCGGTGGATGATACCCGAAATCAAGCAAACGTTTAGCCATATCAAGTGTACGGACGCCAAGTTTCTTTTGACGGCGGCCCGAAAGAACGAATTCATGTTTACAATGACGGTTGTACGGCAGATCGAAATAAGGCTCCAATCTACGCATCATATAATTGGCATTGAGGACAGCATTTTCCGTAACAGCTTTCAAGCCATCTGGCCCCATTGAGCGAATATATGTGTAAGCGCGTAAGTAAATACCGAAGTTTCCGTAGAACGGTTTAACACGACCGATGGATTGTGGACGATCGTATTCAAACGTGTACGTATCCTCTTCTTTCACAAGAACCGGTTTTGGAAGGAATGGAACAAGATCCTTTTTCACTCCAACCGGACCAGAACCTGGTCCACCGCCACCGTGCGGACCTGTAAAAGTTTTGTGCAAGTTCAAATGCACCGCATCAAAGCCCATATCGCCAGGACGCGCTTTTGACATTACCGCGTTCAAGTTCGCGCCATCATAGTACAGCTTGCCGCCTGCTTCGTGGACAATGGCTGCCATTTCAAGAATTTCTTCTTCGAAAAGACCAAGTGTATTCGGGTTCGTCAGCATCAAGGCAGCTGTATCCGGTCCAACTTGCTTTTTCAAGTCTTCCAGATCAACGAGACCATTTTCTCCTGATTTAACTGTAACCGTATCGAAACCTGCAACCGTTGCGGATGCTGGGTTTGTTCCATGTGCAGAGTCCGGCACAAGCACTTTCGTACGATTAAAGTCACCATTTGCTTCATGGAACGCACGAATCATCATCAAAGCTGTCCACTCGCCATGCGCTCCCGCAGCAGGTTGTAGTGTCACTTCGTCCATCCCTGTAATTTCAACAAGATGTTCCTGTAAATCATACATGACTTCCATTGCACCTTGGACAGTTGATTCATCCTGCAACGGATGGATATTTGCAAAGCCAGGGTAGCGTGCAACCGATTCGTTGATTTTCGGATTATATTTCATCGTACAAGATCCAAGTGGATAAAATCCAGAGTCAATCCCATGGTTACGGTTCGAAAGGGCCGTATAATGACGCATAATATCAAGCTCAGAAACTTCCGGAAGTTCCGCAGCTTCTTCACGGATAAAACCGTCTGGCAACAAGCTAGAAAGTTCCAAGTCAGGAACATCCAAGTCAGGAAGGCTATAGCCGATCCGTCCTTCTCTTGTCAGTTCAAAAATGAGTGGCTGATTATCTTTATGCATGAAGGGCCTCCATTTCCTGCACAAGTGCATCGATTTCCTCTTTTGTACGTTGTTCTGTCACAGCGATAAGCGCATGATTCGCAAGTTCAGGATACGTCAGGCTAAGGTCATAACCGCCGATGATCCCTTTTGCGAAAAGCTGATCATTCACTTCTTTTACAGGTTTCTTACAATCGACCACGATTTCATTAAAATGAGCGCTACCAAACTTCACGTCAAAGCCCGCTTTTTCAAAAGCTTCCTTCGCATAACGGGTTTTCACGATATTTTGATACGCGATTTCTTGCGTTCCGACTTTCCCAAGTGCTGTCATTGCAACAGAAGCGGCAAGAGCATTCAACGCTTGGTTCGAACAGATGTTGGATGTCGCTTTATCCCGGCGGATATGTTGTTCGCGCGCTTGCAATGTCAACACATAACCGCGGCGTCCTTCATCGTCTGTCGTCTCGCCGACCAGTCGTCCCGGTACTTTACGCATCAATTTTTTCGTCACAGCGAAATACCCACAATGCGGTCCGCCGAAAGCTTCTGGAATACCGAATGGCTGTGCATCACCAACTGTGATATCTGCGCCAAGCTTTCCTGGAGGTGTAAGCACCCCTAAAGCGAGTGGATTGGAAGAAACTACGAAAAGTCCTCCATTATCATGTGCGATTTCACTGATTTTTTTGATATCTTCAATTTGACCGAAGAAATTCGGATATTGGACAAGAACCGCCGCCGTATCTTCGTCCATCAATTCTTCCAGCTTCGCAATATCTGTAACGCCATCTTTTTGAGGAATCGTTACAACTTCAATCGCTTGGCCGGCAGCATAAGATAGGACAACGTCACGGGATTCTGGATGCACCGTCTCAGAAACGAGCAATTTTTTGCGGCGTGTGTGACCAGCTGAAAGTGTACCTGCCTCCGCAAGTGCTGTCCCGCCATCATACATGGATGAGTTTGCAAGATCCATGCCTGTCAATTCACAAATCATCGTTTGGAATTCAAAAATCGCCTGTAATTCACCTTGTGAAATTTCCGGCTGATACGGTGTATAAGCCGTATAGAACTCAGAACGTGAAATGACGTGGTCAACGATGATCGGCTTATAATGATCATACACACCAGCGCCAAGGAATGACGCATATGTACGTGCATCCGCATTTTTCGCTGCCAGTTTTGAAAGTTCCTTTACTAAAGAAGTTTCAGACTTCGCTTTTTTAATATTGTATTCACCTTTAAACCGAACTTTTTCAGGAATATCCGCAAAAAGTTCATCGATGGATGAAATTCCGATTGTTTTCATCATTTCGGCTTGATCGGTTTCAGTCATTGGAATGTAACGATGCCTCATGTCCACTTATCCCCTTTTCCTCATTTAATTATCGTTTGTAAAATGGTGTTGCGACGATTACTGCTTTTAACCGCTTATTGCGAATTTCGATTTCCACTTCAGTTCCTTGCGCAGTATGTTCACTTTTCAGGAGAGCAAAACCGATATTCTTTTTCAATGTCGGAGATTGTGTACCTGTTGTCACTTCACCGATTTCCTCGTCATCAAGGAACACTTTATAGCCTGTGCGCGGAATCCCTTTGTCGATCATCTCGATACCGACCAATTTACGAGGGATGCCATTTTCTTTTTGGGCAGCAAGTGCTTCTTTCCCTAGGAAATCCTCTTCTTTATTTAACTTAACAACAAAGCCGAGACCTGCTTCAAGTGGTGAAATCGCTTGTGATAATTCTTGGCCGTATAGTGGTAAACCCGCTTCAAAACGCAGTGTATCACGTGCACCAAGACCTGCCGGCACGATCCCCTCGTTTTCACCTGCTTCAAGAATTGCCGGCCAAAGGGCAGTGATTGCCTCAGGTGAACCGTAAATTTCAAAACCGTCCTCACCTGTATAACCCGTACGTGAAATGAGTACATGATGTCCACTGACCTCGACGTTTTCTTTGAAACGGAAGAACTTGATCTCCGCAAGTAGTTCTGCTGTCAGCTTTTGAAGGATTTCTTGTGCCGCAGGTCCTTGTAATGCAAGCAGGGCATAATCTGAAGATTGATCTTCAATCTTGACGTCTGCCGTTTTATGCTGATGCATCCATTCAAGGTCTTTCTCAATATTTGATGCGTTGACAACTAGCAAATAATCGTTATCCCCACGTTTATAAATGAGAAGGTCATCAACCGTACCACCATCTTCATAGCACATTGCCGTATATTGGGCTTGCCCGTCCTTCAGCTTGGATACATCATTCGTCACAAGCTTTTGCAAGTAAGCAAGCGCACCTTCTCCACTTACAACTACTTCTCCCATGTGGGATACATCAAACAAGCCTGCTTTTGTACGAACTGCTTCATGTTCTGCTTTAATGCTTGAAAATTGGACAGGTAGATCCCATCCTCCAAAATCAATTGTTTTCCCGCCATACTTCGCATAACTGTCAAATAGTACCGTACGTTTCAAATTTTCAGTCATTAGACTTTCTCCCTTCATTTGTCAATAAAAAAAAGACAACGGCCCCCTTTAAAATCGAGAACCTCTGTCCTTGTACCTGAAAGTTTACCTTACGGCTTTCCTCGTTGGTGGCCATTTTGAATGACACTCTCCAGAGATGCGTCATGTATGAGTCTTTTTGCCTGAGAGATTCATAACTGTTGTTACTTGCTCCTTCGGCGACGCCAGTGCGTGCTCTCCCCATACAATCATCCGCGCTATTCAATTGAAATGAATTTAAGTAAGATTCGAATAAATAATGCCCTTTCGCTTATATCTTAACATTTCATTTCAACAAGCGCAATACCTTTTAATTGATTGTTGTTTTCACGAATGTTATTAATAAAAATGTGATCATCGTTCGTGTTTCAATGTAATTATACAACCTGGGTAGATAGTTGTTCTAAGTGGAAATTCAACAACAGTTTTTCATATCAGGTTATTTTCCTCCTTTAAACCTGTTGATTTGGAACGCAATATAATCCGTAATGTCATGTATAGACCTTTTTTCCGTTTCCACCTTGAAATGGGCACAATACAGATAAAGCGGTTTTCGTACATAAAACAGTTTTTCGAGTTGTGCACGAGTCGACGCTTGGACAATCGGCCGTTTTTTTAATGTCGCAATGCGTCTCCAAACATCACGGAATGGAGCATTGAGGAAAAAGACGAGACCGGTTCTTCGCATAATTTCCCTGTTTTCTTTCCGCATAGGCACTCCGCCGCCCGTCGCAATAATACAATACTCATCGCGGAATGTCCGCAGAAATTCCGTCTCCATTTCCCGAAAAGCTTCCTCCCCGTAGGTTGCGAAGATTTCCGATATCGTCATCCCCATTTTTTTTTCGATTTCATGATCCATATCATAATAGGGCATCTTCGTTGCGAAACTAAGCCGTTTACCGATTGCGCTTTTACCACATCCCATAAAACCGATTAAATATACTTTCTTCATGTCATCACCCATCTGGCAGGACAAGCATTTTTCACCTGTCCCGTTTCATTATTCTCACCGTTTCATTTTCGTAATACGTTGCAAGCGAATCGTAGTTTCTTTGTAGACTATCATGCCATGAAACGAGGGTGAAAAGAAAGAGACTGACAAAAAATAATAAAATAATCGCTGCAATAAGCATAACGCCCTGTTCACATCGGATAAAGCCCAACTACAAACCCCCTTCTTTTTACAGAGTGATCCACAAAGGTCACGGCGACCGTCAGCTCTACGCCATCAAATGTAAAAGATGCCGAGCGGACATTTGTCAAAAGAGGTACATGTCCTTCCCCGCCAACTCTTTTTCGGATAACTGTTCCACTTTTTTCAATTGTAATGATTCCTCGTTCATTTTTAAATTTCATCGAACTACTAAACGGTAAATGGATTTCACTTACTTCAGTGAGCATTTGCTGTAATTCCGCCGAAAACAATTCCCATTCCCTCGTAGTATAATCCGAATACTGTTCTTCTATTGCTCCTTTCCAACTGAAAAAAAGCAACAAAAAATGAACAAATACAGTTAATAGGAGTAATTGAAATATGCTTTCCATAAATGTATAGCCATGATCTTTCAATTTTCTCATTGTACGCATTTCATCTTTTTTTCTTCGTTCACGAGATAGGAAACACAGACGGCCTGCCCTTCGATTACCCACTGATAATCCACCTCTTCGAATTGTCGGCTCCCTTCTATCAAACCATATGCATGAAAGGAAATCGCACCTTGCAGCGCAGTTTCAGCTGCATACATCTCCAATTTGTTCAAATGGAGCCTTATCGTCATTGCTGTAGCGAGCGGCAACAGTGTATAAAAGACCATCATGATCACCGATAAAGTGAGGATCGCTTCCGGCCAGGAATACCCCTCTTCATTCATAAATAATCATCCTTCCACGCTGAAATTGTAAACGGATTTCCGTCTGTCCTGTGCTGGTCAAAAGGGTAAGCGTCCCGGAATGAATGATATCGCCGTTGGCATGAAATTCGACCGACTTCAAACGACTCGACGATGCCAATCGCATTCCATCAGGAAAGCGGGTTCTGGAAAACTCGGGTTTCCCGATGACCGACGTAAAATATTCAGATCCCGAATGTTGAAACTCCAATTTTGTCACAACATGATTAGCCATTGAATAAGCCTGTAAATTTTGGATGGATGCGATCAGTGCCTGAATCGCATCCTTTTCGGAAGTCGTGCGAATCCACTTGTCACTGAATGGTAAAATGATCGCAGTCATAATCACAATAACGGCTAATACCATCAACAACTCCAGAAATGTGAATCCACCTTCTTTCCTTCTCACCTTATTCATCCGCCGTGACAGTTCCGTCAGAATCAATAGATAGCTCACTTCCATTTGGACATCTTGCTTCCTCTGGCAAATAGCCTGCTTCCGATAATTCATCGACGTTCGTCGGCAAACGTTTTTCGTCCATTTTATAAGCCTCCACTTGTCCTTGAACCATTTTCACATAAGCGGAACAGCCTTTTTCATCAATTGATTTGGAATGTTTGGTCACATTTGGAATTGCGATGAGAATTAATATGGAAATAATCAACAAAACGATCATCATTTCGATCAGTGTAAATCCATTAGCATTTTTTATCCATTTCATCCGGATTCTCCTCCTTCATAGATTGTCCATCAAGCCGTATACAGGCAGTAATAAAGCTAAGTATGCTGCCAAAATGCAGATAGCGATGATGCAGAATAACATCGGCTGTAACATCGCCAGTCCTTTGTTCAATTTTTCATCGATTGTCTGTTCGAGATGTCGACTATAGATCAGAAGTTCTTTTGCTAAGTGACCGCTATCCTCCCCATGCTTGGCAAATGCCGACAATTGTTCTGTCAATCCAACAGTCAACTGGGTCGCTATATGAAACGGTTCACCGAATACGACGTGGGTCTTTACATTGCTGGCGATCTCAGTGAGGACCCCATCCACTTGTTGATTTATCAACACAGCAAGTGCATTTTGCATGGAGAGTCCCGAATCCAGTAAGCTCCCTAATTCTCCCGAAAAATCGCGGGTGATGCATAAAATGTACATTGTTCTGACAACAGGGATTAAAAGCAACAACCTGACTTTTTCTGCCGGCTTCAACTTTTTAAGAATGATATTGCCCATAACGAAAGTACAAACACCGAAAAAAATAACAGCTAGCGAAAAATCCGGTATTTTCGTCACCAGCGCGGGAAGCATCTTCGCAAAGCCTGTTGTGCTTTCCATTCTGGAGGCAGTTAGCATCTCCATATGTGGTAAAAAGAACGAACGAAAGGCGAGTAACAAGGTTAAAATGAAAAGAAATAGAATGGTAGGATAAATGAGCAATTTTTTCAGTTTTTTTTGCTTCGCTTCTTTCTTTTTTAAACGATCTGCCATTCCTTTCAATGCACGGACAAGCTGGCCATCGACTTCCGCAATTGCTACCGGTAATAGCGATTGGTCTGAAAACCCTAACCGCCGGAGTATAGCTGTCACACCAAAGCCACTTTTCAAATCGTCTTCAACCGCCAGTAAAACGGGCTTGAATTTGTTGATATGATGAGGTAATAACAGTGTCATTCCTTCATTGAATGTGTAACCTTCCTGCAAAAGTTCAGCTAATCGTTCCAAAAAAACGGGCTTATTTTGCAGTGTTGATGCTTTACGTTCGTAAAATTTGCGGAATAGACTATTCATCGTGCATCACATGAGCTAAACAGTATTTACGAACAAGCGCTTCCACCTTATCTTCTGTCGGAATTTCAATCCGCTCTCCTTGAATAATTGCTTCCATCATTTGATCGAGTTTTTCTCCTTGCATAATTTCAAAGACTGCTCCCATTTTTCCACTCGCTGTACGGATCAAACGTTGCGCTGAAATACAAACAATTGTTTGACGCAGTTCCTCCGGTGAAATCCCGAAATCCATCATCCGATAAATGCAGCCAATCGGATCCTTTGAATGCACTGTGGAAAAAACTAGATGTCCGGTCAGCGACGCTTGCACAGCGGTCTGGGCGGTTTCCCGATCCCGAATTTCCCCGATCATGATAACATCAGGTGAATGCCGTAAAATAGCTTTTAAACCTGCTGAATAAGAGATTCCCGCTTGTTCATTCACTTGTATTTGCAATAGATGAGAATGGTTGTTTTCAACAGGGTCTTCCAATGTTATGACATGCCGCTCAAGATGATGGGCACAATGCGCCGTCAGAGCATAAATCGTTGTGGTTTTCCCACATCCAGTTGGACCTGTCAATAAAACGAGTCCTTGTTGCTCAGATGCTGCTCGACGCAAATCTTCAGCCCATCTTTTTTCGATGGAAAGTTCATCGAGTGAAATAATCCGATCATGCCTTTGCAATCGGATGACCACACTTTCTCTCATATGGATAGAAGGAATCGTCGAGACACGGAAGGAATAGTTTTGGCCATGCATTTGTTTGTGAAAAGAACCGCTTTGGGGTTTACGTCGGTCGCTGATGTCTAGGGAGGATAAATATTTGTAAAAGGAAATCATACGGCCCGCTAACTGTGGGGGGAGTGTTCCGGACCGTTCAAGCTTGGACTCTTTTTTAAAGGATACTTCGTAGCTTTCCGCTAAGGGCACAAGATGAATATCCGTCGCTTCTTGCAGGATCGCTTTTTCCAATAACTGAAAACTTTTACGTTCAATCATATTTTCAGTGCTCATCACTCAACATCCCTCTTTTCTATAAGGACAGATGGCAATCATTATTTTGCACCATCGATGGAAGACCGCTTTCCATCCATTGCGAATAAATGGGTTTGCCCTCGTCTTAGGACAAAGTATACGGCTTGAGGAAACCAATTGGAATACTTTTCCTCAAAGCCGAATTGTTCTTTCGTAAAAAAGCGTCATATTCCGCATATACCTTGCAATTTGCAGTCAAATTTCATTTTTGAAAGAAGATTCCATCATATACACCGCTTTGTCACAATGAAAACGCGATTGGAGTTTACATCTTGAGTTGTTATCTATTATAATGAATGGGAGCTTATTGTAATGTTTTAATTAAGGAGGGATGGACACATGGATAACATGTTCAAGCTGATGGGCTTCTGGACAGGCATATTCGCGGTAATGTTTTACATTGGGGATATGTTGCCGGCGGCTATTCTTTTTGTCGCTAACACAGTTTTCTTCCTACTACTCGGATATCTGAATCTTACAGAACGTATGTATATGTACTTATTTGGAGCGTATCTGATGATCTTCATGGTCGGATTCAGCTACTACACGACGTTTATACACGTTCCGGGTGCTGGCCATTAATAAGCGTACATACAAAAAAACAGCCTGTTAACGGGCTGTTTTTTTGTATGCCTTATATGTTGAGATCAAAATCCATTTAAAAACGGATTTGCGTCTTTTTCATCTTCTACTGTCGTTGCAGGTCCATGACCAGGGTAGATGATCGTTTCATCATTCAACATCAGCAATTTATCATGAATCGATGACAAAAGGACAGACGTATTGCCGCCTTGTAAATCGGTTCTTCCAACACTTTGTTTAAATAATGTATCGCCCACAACCGCAAATCCCGAATCTTCAAAAATATAGGACACACTTCCTGGCGAATGTCCTGGCGTATGGCGCACTTCAAACTCAAAAGATCCGATTGTCATCTTTCCTTCTTGCCGCAGATTAAAATCGGCTTCTCGATTTTGAATATTCGGCAATCCGGCATATTTTGCCGAACCGTTCAATGCCGGATTCGACAGCCATTCACGCTCTTTCTCATGAATATAGACAGGAATGCCAAATTGATCTCGCACACCATCCACTGCTCCGATATGATCAAAATGAGCATGTGTCAGTAAAATCGCGACAGGACGCAACTCCTTCTCGTCGATATGACGAATAATACGTTCAGCCTCGTCGCCCGGATCAAAGATCAGACAATTTCCTTCATGATCGTTCACAATGTAACAATTGGTCTGGATCGGTCCGAGCGGATATGTATGAATTGTTAGCATACCTCCACCTCCTACGAACAGTTTACGCAATATACCGAACAAATTCAAATAATCGTCATGAATATACCTCGACAAAGCAGATGGTTAACAGTACAATAGAAGAGGAATATTGCTAAATCATCGGACAAAGAAGTAGGTCATCTAGCTAAATGCGCTTCGCTTATGCATGGCACCACCGACTTTTTTGGACAAACCTCTGAAAGGAGTGTATTCTCAATGAACTTATTGATGGTCATCTTCGGACTTGTTGCAATTTTAGCCGTAGTAGGTACAGTCCAAGCATTCAAAGAGCGAAATATTGTTAGTATCATATTCAACCTTGGAGCTGCAGTCGTTTTTGGAGGCTTTACCATTGCAACAATCGTTTTCCAAGGGTATCCACCAAGTCTTTAAGTCAAGACTACAAGCCTGAATCAAAACAACCTTTGTGTCATTGCGCACAAAGGTTGTTTTATTTTTGCCAAATCGCATACGTCGGCTCTTATTCAGGGAAACGGAGCCAGTTGTTCTTCTTACCTTCCTTCATATCTACGATCGTTTCTAGCGATATACCCGTCAGACAAGCTTGACCCGACGGTGAGCATCGTATAAAGCCCGGCTCATGATTTGCATCAATCTCTTCGATTGTACCATCGACCACTTTCACAAGACGAATCGGTGCAGTCAACTCATCCAATTGCCCAGCCTGTGTCGGTGCAAAAAGAACAAGGGAGTTGTCGGAAAGCCATTCCATTTGAGGAATGACCCACTCAGAGTAGTTGCTAATGGCAGGAAGGGTCCATTCAGAACGCAAACGGCCTTCCAAGTCCCAAATACGATAAACAGCTGTTTCACCGTCAGCCATTTGCATTGTCAATAAGGAATCCTCAAATGTATCAAAATAAATGACTCCTTCGAGATCAAGTCTATCCCAAGCTCCGTTCAAGGGTTGATATGTACGGATTTGCCCGCCATCTAAAATATGATTTTCAACATCACCAATGGCAATTTGTTTGTCTCCATACCATTT
This sequence comes from Sporosarcina sp. ACRSM, assembly GCF_022346545.1. Classification (GTDB taxonomy): domain Bacteria; phylum Bacillota; class Bacilli; order Bacillales_A; family Planococcaceae; genus Sporosarcina. Next base: position 161,024 of record NZ_JAKRNU010000008.1, read on the forward strand.
AGGAAATGGATCTTCGATTTCAAGTAATCCAAAGTCCCCTTCTTCCCCGTTGAATAAGAACAAATCGTACGTCCAATCTTGATGGAATGCCGTCAGTAGGACAAGCGAGGGATCTAAATCATTCCATTCGATCGCCAGTTCGGTAGATGCAACTTCGATTTCATTTTGCAAGACGCCATCCGTTGTCAATATTTTCACCTTGGCCGAAGCGGGATTATCACTCGTATGTAGTAAAATAAATTTTTTTGAGGGGTGGATGAGGAGCTCGATGATAATCGCTGACTCTTCGTGAAGTGTTTCCGTTTTACCAGTGTTAAAGTCAAAACTTTTCACCAGGTAACGATCTTCATCCTTTTCAACAAATAAAATTGCAGAGTCCGACAACCAATCCGCTGTGAAATGGAATGTTGCGGGATCGGCCACGAACGTTTCATCCCTTTTTTTAACGATTGGTTCACGAGGTGTCTCCTTGTCAAAGTCGACAGGTTTTTCAGTCAAATCATTCGGCTTCTCTGTACAACCCGTCAACAAAAGAGCTGCTACACTGAAGGCGAATAGTTTCTTTCTCACCGCTCCTCCTCCTTTCCCATTATTATGTCATGCGTTGGACTGCTGGGATTGTATTGCATCAATTCATTTTGGTTCAATCATTCGTAAAAAAGGCTGCACGGAAAAAATCCGTGCAGACCGTTCTCATTTTTTCAATTGCTCATTGGATCCGGGTTTCTGTTCTTGTTCTTGTTCTTCTTTGAACCTTAGTAGATCCCCGTTAATAATCATATCTGAATAATCCAGACTTGTCATCGAACGTTCGATAAACGGTTGACAAACTTCCGCATCGATTTCCTCGCCCGTTTCAGTATCATAGCAGACATCTGTTGTGTAGACGGCCTTATCCGTTACAAAACGGCCATCTCGGAAGATAACGAAAGGTTCATGATCCGGAGAAAATAAATCTGCTCCAAGTTGCATATCGTCTTTCGTATCAATTCCCATTAAGTGAAGGATTGTCGGTCTTAAATCGATTTGACCTGCAACTTCGTCAATCGTCTCACCTTGACCATATCCCGGGATGTGGATGAATAGAGGTACCCTTTGCAATTTCGCATTGTCATAAGGGGTGATTTTCTTATCCAAATACATACCCATCGCTTTATTATGATTTTCTGAAATGCCGTAATGATCTCCGTACATGATGATAATCGAATTATCGTACAGCCCGCTCTCTTTCAAATCCTCAAAAAGGACTTTTATCGCTTCATCCATGTATCTCACCGATTGGAAATACTTATTCAACGTATTTGAATTGGAATTGTACGCCGGAATTAGCTTATCTTCCTCATCCAGATCGAACGGATGATGATTCGTCAAGGTAATCAATCTAGAATAAAACGGTTGTGGCATTTCTTTCATCAACTCGACTGATTGGTCAAAAAACGGAATGTCTTTCATACCCCAGTTAACCGCTTGGCCTTCCCCTACTTCATAACTTTCGAGGTCGTAAAACTTATCGATTCCAAGAGCACCGTACATGATATCACGGTTCCAGAAACTTCGATTGTTCGCATGCATGACATTTGTGAAATAACCTGCATCACCTAATTTGCTTGCCATGGACTGATAAGTGTTTCCGCTATGCGTGAAGAACACCGCACTGCCGTTTCTCGGGAACAATGAATTCTCAAGGATGAATTCTGAATCCGATGTTTTTCCAAGCCCCGTTTGATGATAAAAATTAGTGAAGTAAAAAGTGTCAGGATCCTTCGTCAATTCATTGAGAAACGGCGTTATGACATGACCGTCCATTTCCTGATTGATCACAAAGGACTGCAATGACTCCAAAGAGATCGCAATAATATTGCGGCCTTTCGCAATTCCGTATTTAGTCGGATCGGGAGCAGCATAGTTGGCATTGATATAGTTGCCGACTTCGACAAGTTCACTGCCATCCGCAAGTGCCCGCTGTGCGTGGGATTTCGATTGAATGAACAAATCGTAAATATGGTAATTATACGTCCCAATGTTCTTAACGAGAAGTTCTCTATCAAAACTGCGTGTTAATAATTGAGGTCTTTGTATTTCAGCCAAGCTAAGATTGACCATCATCACTGCAGCTGTCATGACAAAATAGAGCTTCCGTGCAATTTTTTTAGGCTGTTCTGATCCTTCACGTTCCGGTATGAATCGGATCGCTAAATATATGATCAAAACATCCGTAAAAAAGAAAATATCCGTTACATGTAAATTCGCGGTAATCGAAGACGATAGATCTCCGAAATTACTTGTCTGGAATAAAACCGGCAATGTAATGAAATCATTAAAAAACCGGTAAAATACTGCATTACTAAACATGATGATTGACGTGATAAGCGAAATCATCATGAAATAGATATTCCGTTTTTTCGTACTCTTCATGAATAGCGCAACACCATAAACAAATAATAGGAAACTGAGCGGATTCAAAAAAAGTATGAATTCCTGCATCAGATTATCGATTTTCATACTGAAACTTGTTTTATACCCTACATAGGTTGTCAACCAGGTTGCGACAATTGCAATGACGAGTACGGAATGTTTTGGCCAAGTTGCTTTCTTCATCCCATCTCTTCCTTTCAAATTCAATTCATGTATTTCTATGAATAGACGGCTCCCACTTCTTACCGTCCTCTAGTATAGACGGACTTAGTCCTAAAAAGTTTCAAAAATGAGGGAAAAGGGACTTTTGAAGTACCTAAAAAGGGCCTTTTCTCACAGCTTTGACAATTCTTTTCGTAAAACCGCTATTGCCCGTAAATAATCCTCCTGCATCAATAAACCAGTATCATATAGATCCTTCACTTCAGTTTGAATCATTTCAATATCCGCCTTTCGATTTCCAGTATAAATATAAATACCAAAACGCTTCAACAATTGAAGGACATCAAAATAATCATTCATAACATGGGACCCCCTATTTAACACAAAGAATTTCCCTTTGTTCAGTGTAAATCTTCCTTACAGGAATGTCATGTATTTCAATCGGAACCTCATATCCTGTCTGGCATTCAAATGCCAATGACAGCGTGTCGCCTTTGTAATCTCGTAAATAACGGTCATAATACCCTCCGCCAAAACCGATCCGATAGCCTTCATTTGAAAAAACAACCCCTGGGACGATTTGTAAGTCAATCGACTCTTTCTTGATAGCTGCCGTTTCTCCGACAATCGGCTCCAATAGATCTAAATAGACGGTTTCCAGTTGTTCATAAGTTTGAATGAGGCGAAAATCCATTTCACGCGTAGAATGGATGCATTTCGGAACTGCAACTCGCTTTCCTGCTTGCCATGCGGATTCGATAATGTTGCGGGTCTCAATTTCAGGAAAACGCGATAGCGTAATGCCTATCGTTTCAGCGCTGCGGAATTCTTCCGACGCAACGACTCTCTCGGCGATACAAGTCGACCATTTCTCATGCTGGGCTCGCTCCATACTATTCAACGTATCCAACACTTGATTCCTAAAAAAATCTTTATCCACCCTTTATCCCTCCATCTCGAAATGAAAAAACCAAAACCAATGATGGTTTTGGCCTGAGCGATTATTTCGTTTCACGGTGCAAAGTTTGTTTCTTTTCACGTGAGCAATATTTTTTCATCTCAATACGTTCTGGATTGTTACGCTTGTTTTTCTTTGAAATATAGTTGCGCTCACCGCATTCTGTGCAAGCAAGTGTAATGTTTACGCGCATGATTGTCCCTCCCACTCATCAGGAATAGTAAATGTATTATGAGCATGATTTATACGACTTTTCAATTGTACCATATCAACACTAGATGTCCAGTAGTAACATTGAAATTTCTTTCCTAATTTATGTGTGATAAAATGGATATGTATTGATTTTTTCTAAGGAGTGGTGACATGGATATTTCGATAATCCTCCTCATTATTGGACTTATATGCGTAATAGCCTCTTTTTTTGCAGGAAATCCTTCCAAAAAATACGAAGAGGAATTGGAAAAAGTTTCGATTAGTCTTCATCAGGAAACAAGCGGCCTGAAAAAAAGATTAAAAGTGGTAGAAGAAGAATTGATGATCGGCGTTCAACCGACAACAATCCCCATTAAAAGTAAAAATCCGACAAAACCTGTTCACGAAATCATTGTCAATCAGATTCTCTCCTTGCATGCGCAAGGCTATTCCACCCGCGATATCGCCAAGCGCTCATCTTTATCGGAGGCAGAGGTCATTGCAGTCCTTCAATCGAGAGGTGTTAGTGGATGATTCGAAATCTATTGCGAGCAATCGGTATCGGTTGCCTTCTTGCAGGCGGAATTTTGTATATGACAACTAGCGATGAAGAGAGTGCTGGCACGGATGTCAGGCAAATGAAAGAGCAGATTGCCCAACTTCAAAGTGAGCTGGCGACTGCAAAACAAGAGCTAGCTGTCGCACAAACCACCTCATCCGTTGATACAAAACAAAAAAGAGAAGCGAATGGCAGCTTACCCAGTGAAGACCCGGCATCATCATCCAGCCATTATGTCCTGACAATCGAGCCTGGTGCCAACTCAACAGTTGTGGCAGCGGCATTGGAAAGAGCGGGAATGGTAGAAAATGCAGATGAATTTAATGCTTATCTAACCCGAAACGGATTGGCCAATAAGATTCAAATCGGCGACCATGAGATCGACTCATCAATGGATCATTCCGCCATCGCAAGAAAAATTACGAAACCAAAATAAAAAACAGCATCAAAACGACGATTGACTTGTCGTTTGATGCTGTTTTTTTATTGATTGTCTTCTGTTTCTTCTACATGTTGAATCGGTTGTGTTACAGCAGAAGTGTTCTCCTCTTGAGCCCTCTTCTTCTTCAACTCAAAGTACTTATCCACTGCACCTTGAATAATCTCATTTTGAGCATATGGATATTTTCTTGGATTAGTGGAGATGTTCGGGATGATAATTGCATAGGCAATTTCCGGGTTTTCATAAGGCGCAAAGCCGACATGTGATAGATTGATTGTCGCTTTACCAGAACTGAATGCCTGTGCTGTTCCGGTTTTTCCAGCTGCTTCAAATTCCCTTCCAGCGAAGAGATTTCTTGCAGTCCCTCTGGCCCCGTAATAGACATAATGCATACCGCGTTTCACCTGTTCAATTTCCGCTTGTGTGTTTTGAATACGATTCAAAATCTTCACGTCTGTTTCTTCGATCAACGGACCGAGGATTTCACCATCCTCGGAAGGTTCACGGATTTCCTTTAGCACTTTAGGTGCAATCCGATACCCGCCATTGGCAATCGTAGATACATATTGTGCAAGTTGAAGCGTTGTATACGTGTCATACTGTCCGACTGTTAAATCCAGTAAAAAACCTGTTAACGTATCTGTCCCGATCAGTCCTGGCGATTCGCTCGGCAAATCGATGCCTGTTTTCGTCCCTAAGCCAAATGACGCAAAAGATTGCCGGAATGTATCAAATGCGCTTTTATCAATACTCAATGCCTCTCCATATCTGTAATTGGCATTGGCAATGGTCATCGCAATCTTCCACATATAAACGTTTGAAGATCTGCCGAGTGCTTCGATATCAGTAATCGCTACTCTCGAATGTTGGTTAAACAATGATCTTTTAAATTGCGACCCGATTTTGAGCGGTTCGTCAATTTTCACTTCACCGATACGTATGGCATTTTCTTTATAACCCGTTAATACCGTTGCCATTTTCACAACCGAACCGGCTTCATGCAATGCGGTGAAAGTTCCATAGGCGTAATCCCATACTTCAAGTTTACCAGTCTCTCTATTTCTGACGAGCTGTTTACCGACAAGTGCCAGCACTTCTCCGTTATTCGGATTCATCATCACAAGAAAAGCCCTATCAAGCTCAGAAGAATTAGGACCCGCTTTCAATGCCAACAGTTTTTCTGTCACCATGTCTTCGAGTGCTTCTTGCAATTCCATATCAAGGGTCAATACAAGGTCCTTCCCGGGTTCCCCCTCCCGGACCACTTTCGTTTCAACGACCCGACCGCTCCGGTCTTTGATATTCTTCATGATCGTTTTTTGCCCTTTAAGCAATTCTTCATAGTATTGTTCGATATAGCTTCTTCCGACACGATCATTTCTCGAATAATCCCTTGCCAAATAATAATTGAGATGGGACTTTGGAATACCTTCTGTCGGGCTTGTCGTTGATCCTAAAATCGTGTTCGTCGATAGTTTGACGCGTTCCCAATCGGTCGTTGTATCAACGCCCGGCAATTCGCTCAATCGTTCAGATACAGCTGCAAATTCCTCTTCCGTCACATCGCCACTTTTCACGATTTGTGGGGAATATGCATAACCCGACATCATCTCCCGATAGATTGCGAGCACTTCGAGTTCATCGGCTGTAAACGAATTGAGTTCTTCTTCCGTCACTCTTTCTCTTGTGAGTTGATTGATTTTTCTTTCCTTTTCTTTATTCGATAAAGAACCGTCACTTTTGATTTCCGAAATCTCTTCTGCAGTTACCTTCTCCTTCGCTTCCTCAGCATGCGTCAATATCCAAAAATCTCGTTTATCCCCGATTGTGATGCGTTTCGTATCTTGCTCGATCAATTCCGCTAGCTTTTGGGCGATTTCCAGCATTTCTTTTGAGGATGTCGATGTTGTCTTTGTATATGTAATAGCATTCTTAGGTTCATTGTCTACGAGTACCCGTCCTGTCCGATCAAATAGACGCCCTCTCGGGACGCTCGTATTCACAGCGACTTCCTCCGTTCGTTCCAATAGGAGGACGTATTCCTCCCCCTTAACGATCTGCAAGTAACCGAGGCGAAGAATCAACGTAGAAAAGAGAATGAAAATGACAAAAAACAGAAAGTTCATCCGGAATGCAATATGTTTCCGCTGTTTTATTTTTGCCTGATCTGCTTTATGCATTTGTTTTTTCATCGTTTCCTCCCTTCTCCATTCAACATGTAGAATTATAACATCCCATAACGCAAAAGCACATACTTTGACGTACAAAGTATGTGCTTTGTTCCTTATTTATGAAATTATTCAGCGAAGCGTTTTGCGACTTCTTCCCAGTTGACAACATTCCAGAATGCTGCAATATAATCAGGGCGACGGTTTTGGTAATGCAAGTAGTATGCATGCTCCCAAACGTCCAAGCCAAGAAGTGGCTTTTTCCCTTCCATAATTGGGGAATCTTGGTTAGGTGTTGAAGTGATTTCAAGTTCACCGTTATTCAATACCAGCCAAGCCCAGCCTGAACCGAAGCGAGTTGCGCCTGCTTTTGCGAACTCTTCTTTGAATGCATCGAAGCTTCCAAATTTCTTATCGATCGCTTCAGCAAGAGCTCCGGAAGGTTGTCCGCCACCATTAGGGGATAGCAATTGCCAGAATAGGGAATGGTTAGCATGGCCGCCACCGTTATTGCGAACTGCTGTACGAGCTGATTCTGGAACAGCATCTAAATCCGCAATTAGATCTTCAACTGATTTGCTAAGCAACTCTTCGTTGCCTGCTAGTGCATTGTTCAAGTTTGTTACATACGTGTTGTGGTGTTTTGTGTGGTGGATATTCATCGTTTCTTTGTCAAAATGTGGTTCCAATGCATCGTATGCATATGGTAATTCCGGTAGTTCGTAAGCCATTGTCTTTTTCCTCCTCGAAGATTCATAAATATGATACGTCTTTAACATTATCAAAATTGCTAAAAACGTTCAAATAAAATGGACTATTATCAATGAAGTTGAAAAGGGTCACTTGACGAAAAAGAAAAAGACGAAGATCATCACAGCCATCACTATCCCCTTTGTGACGACAGAAGTGAGAAATCCAACCAGAGAACCGAGCCCGGTTTTTAATGCCTGCTTCACCCCTGCTCGGGAAACGACCAGCTCTGCAATTATCGCTCCAAGAAAAGGACCGATCAATATCCCGGCAACCGGGATGACAAAAGGCCCTAAAAGAAGACCAATTGTGCTTCCCCACATTCCCGCTTTAGAGCCGCCGAAATTTTTGACCCCGACAAGATTCGACAATGTATCCGCACCGAACAGCAAAATGATGAACAGGATTTGGATCGTCCAAAACCAGCCATTCATCCCGCTAAAGGTATCAATCCAACCATAAAGAAGAAATCCTCCTAAGATGAAAAGAGCCGATGGGATAATTGGATAGATAAGTCCGGCAAAAGCAATGATAAACATGACAACAGCAACAATCCAGCCAACCACTTCCATCGTAATTTCCCCTTTCGTTTTATGCCCTGTTACCGAGGATCGCTTCCGCTATGTTTACCGCATGGTCGCCTACCCGCTCCAAATTCGACACGATATCGACGAAGATCATTCCTGATTGGGCAGTACAGCGTCCTTCATTTAATCGCAAAATATGATTCTTCCTGAATTTACGTTCCAACTTATCGATTAACACTTCTTTTTCAGCTACGACTCTCGCCAGTTCCATATCATTCTGATTGAGTGCGTCCACTGCTTTCTGGACAGTTTCAATCGTTAATGTGAACATTTGGGTCAAATCTTCCACTGCACCGTCTGTCAATTTCACACGATTCGTCTCTTTAGTGTCAAGCAATTCGACAATATTTTCGAAATGATCTCCGATTCGTTCGATATCACGTACTGAATCCATTAGCATCACGTGACGTGCAGATTCAACCGGTGAAATGCTGACTGAAGAAATCTCTACAAGATAATCTGTAATTTTTCGATCTAAGTTATTAATCGCGTCTTCGATTTGATAAGCTGTTTCCGCATGTTTTTTATTACCTGTTTTCAAATATTCGAATGACTCTTGCAAACCTTGCACACCGAATTCGCCCATGCGAACTATTTCCTCTTTTGCTTGGCCGATTGCAACTGCAGGTGATTGATCGATGAAGTGCCTGTCCAAATGCTTTGGCTTATATTCGATTGTGACGTCCTCACCTGGAATCAGTTTTGTTACTAACCATGCCCAGACACCGATCAACGGAAACTGGATAATCGTATTGGCCACGTTGAACGAACCATGCGCAAAGGCAATTTGCATTTTATTTTCAAGTGCCAGGATACCCGAAATCCATTCGACATACGCCGTGAAAGGAATTAATAAGAGTGTGAAAATAACGGTGCCGACAACATTGAATAATACATGCGTAGCCGCTGCACGTTTTGCAGCAACTGATGCTCCGATTGAAGCAAGAATTGCAGTAATAGTCGTTCCGATATTATCACCGAAAAGAATTGGAAGGGACGCCTGCAGATCAACCAGATTTTCAGCATAAAGCCCTTGTAAAATCCCTACTGTCGCACTTGAACTTTGGACAATCAAAGTAAAGACTGTCCCAACCACTACACCGAGCAACGGTTGATCACTCATTGAAATTGTAAGATCCGTAAATGCCTCTAGCTCTCGCAGCGGTTTCATTCCGCCACTCATCAGTTCAAGCCCCAGGAATAGACCCCCGAAACCGAAGATAACTTCCCCGAAATTCTTTACACTGCTTTTTCGAATGAAGAAAATAAGGAATGCACCGACCGCCATGATCGGCAGGGCATAAGCACCTACATCAAGGCCGATGATAAAAGCAGTGACAGTCGTTCCGATGTTTGCTCCCATGATCACACCGATTGCTTGACGTAGCGTCATGAAGCCGGCACTAACAAGTCCTACCGTAATGACTGTTGTTCCTGAACTCGATTGGATCAAAACTGTCACGATGATACCGACAAGGACGCCCATGAATGGATTTGTCGTAAAGCGGTCTAGGATAGAACGAAGACGATCACCTGCCGCTTTTTGTAAACCGTCCCCCATGTACTTGATTGCGAACAAGAATATACCAAGCCCGCCAAGAAACTGGAACAACATTTCCTGCCAGTTAACTTCCATTTAATTGTCAACCTCCAACATCTTTATGTATAGCGCTTCAATTATGTCGATATTGTATTGCTTTTGTAAATAGAAACACGTAAATCTTTACACTCCTGTAACAACTAACATGTAAAAAGTCATCATTCCGTCAAGAATGATCGCTCTCCCCAATCGGAAAATGATAAACTATTACTTGACGAAGGAGGTCATATCTTGGAGTTTCACCAAATTTTCAAAGCGGCATTCCATGAACCGAAAAAAATGGCTGCTTTTCGGTTATTATCAATCGGAAAAGTCTTTCGCTATACTTTCTTCTTTATAGCCTTATTCACCGTTATTTCCTTCATCCGTTATCTCGCCTTGGATACGGTGCTGTTTGAATCCACACCGGAACTATTGAAGCATGGGGAAACGATTGGTTGGATCATTCATCCAATTGCTTTTATTCTTCAATTGGTCATTAGCACGTTTTATATTTTTGTACGTGTTAGTATTTTTGCATACGTCGGTATTCTCCTATTGAAAATCATGAAAAGGCGTGGCGAATATCGCCATATGTGGCGAACCTCCGCCATCGCGATGACGGTGCCTATTTTACTGACCATCTGTTTGGACTTTTTCCCTTCTTGGGATAGCTATAGTACATGGCTCACTTCCGGAGTACATATAGCCTATATTGCAGCGGCGGTTAAATATTACCCCAAATTGCCGAAATGAATATTTCCTCTTTCCGCACATATAGTGTCGGAAGGAGGGATTTCCATGAGAATACTACTACTCGCAGTTCTATTATTCGTAACATTTCACTTCCTAAGAATGGATTTGGTGGAAGGCACTATACCACTCGCCTCGTTCTCGAACGAAAAACAATCTTGTGTCGAACAAACGGACATTGCAATTATCCCGGTTACGACAGTAGAAGGAGATACGATCGAGTCTCTTTTCGCCCTCTATCCGGATCCTTCTACGAGCTTTATAGAAAGATTGTCTTCTTTCTATTCCTTAAATCCGCATCTTCAAAACCAGGCATTGATAGGCGGTGAGAAAGTAAAATTGCCCCTTTCACAGCCAAATGACAATTCATGTGCGAACGAATGAAGAAGTCTGAAATAATATTTTCCTACCCTCACACGATGTGGTTGGAAAATGCCTCCTCCAGATATTGAAGGGGTGTCCCTTGTATTTACACACGATTGATTGCTAAAATAGATATAGTTATTAGGCTATCGCCACTTAAGGAGAGAAAGAAATGACTGAAATGATTCACAGATCGAAAACACGTCCTGTCCGTGTCGGTAATTTGACAATTGGGGGTAGCGACGAACTATTCATCCAAAGTATGACAACAACGAAAACCCATGACGTGGAAGCGACAGTTGAAGAGATTTTACGCTTAGAAGAGGCCGGATGCCAAATTGTCCGGGTTGCATGTCCTGATGAACGTGCTGCTTATTCGATCGGCGAGATTAAGAAGCGAATCAATATCCCGCTTGTCGTCGATATTCATTTTGACTATAAATTAGCGTTAATTGCCATTGAGCAAGGCGCAGATAAAATCCGCATCAATCCAGGAAATATAGGAAGACAAGCTAAAGTGGAAGCAGTCGTCAATGCTGCAAAAGCGAAAGGTATCCCGATCCGGATCGGGGTCAATGCCGGGTCACTTGAAAAGAAAATCCTTGAAAAGTATGGCTACCCGACCGCTGACGGAATGGTAGAAAGTGCTCTTCATCATATAAAAATTTTGGAAGATCTTGATTTCCACGATATTATCGTCTCGTTGAAAGCTTCTGATGTCAATTTGGCGATCGAAGCTTATAAAAAAGCCGCGGCCGCTTTCGATTATCCATTGCATCTGGGCATTACCGAGTCCGGTACACTTTTTGCCGGCTCGATCAAAAGCGCAGCGGGGCTCGGAACATTATTATCTGCCGGTATCGGTAATACGATGCGTGTTTCATTAAGTGCAGATCCTGTCCAAGAAATAAAGGTAGCGCGCGAGCTATTGAAAATTTTTGGTTTATCTTCCAATGCCGCAACGCTCATTTCTTGTCCGACGTGCGGCCGCATCGAGATCGATCTCATTTCCATTGCGAACGAAGTGGAAGAATACATTTCTACAATCAAAGCGCCATTGAAAGTTGCGGTTCTCGGTTGCGCGGTAAATGGACCGGGTGAAGCACGTGAGGCGGATATCGGTATCGCAGGCGCACGTGGTGAAGGATTGCTCTTCATGAAAGGGAAAACGGTCCGTAAAGTTCCTGAAGAAACGATGGTCGAAGAACTAAAAATTGAGATCGATAAATTGGCTGAGGAATACTTCGAAAAACAACGCCAAGAACAACTATTGCAAGCAGGAAAATCGGAATGAACATCATCCGATTCGGCATTGACATCGATGGTACGGTGACATGCCCCACTTCCCTCCTGCCCCATATTAACGAGCAGTTCGGCTGCAACTTGATCTTGGATGATATTAAAGAATACGACTTGACCAAAGCGTTTCCGGTCGACAGACAAGTGTTTTGGGAATGGTATACGGGAGCCGAATCACATATTTACAGTACATCCCCAGCTCAGGAGTATGCCAAGCAGATTTTGGACAGTTGGAAAGCCCAATTCGAACTGTACTATATTTCAGCCCGTGGTCCACAGGTTCAAGAGGCTACTTTAAATTGGTTTCAACGAGAACAAATCCCGTATGATCATATTGAACTCGTCGGCAGCCATGATAAGATTGAAACAGCGAAAAAATATGGTGTACATGCATTTTTTGAAGACAAACATGACAATGCCGTCGCGATTCATGAAGAATTGGATATTCCCGTTATCCTGTTTGATACGCCTTATAACAGGGATCCAATTCCCGAGGGCGTCATCCGGGTTTCTACTTGGCAAGAAGCAAATCAATGGATCCAAAAACTCTTTCCAATGGAACAAACGATAGGCAAAAAATAAACCGTTGCGAATCTCGTTTTGAGATTCGCAACGGTTCTTTTAACTTGATTCAGCAAAGTTCCCACGCTTCCATAAGTGGCGGGATGAATGCCAGAAAGCATTTCAATCAGGGGAAGTCCAAACTACTTGCTGATTCAAGTTAAGCCTCCGGCGGATGTCACAGATTTTGAAAGGAGTTAATTGCGCAAGCGCAATTCAAAATCTAGACGCAATTACGCCAAGGCGTAATTGATTAATTAACACAAGCAGGACATTTTCCGTAAATTTCAAATTTATGGCCTTCCACTTCATAATCAGGCAAATTGACGGTAATCATTTCCATTGGACAATGTGGGATGCTACGCGTCTTCCCACAATCCGTACAGATGAAATGATGGTGATGGACACCCGGATCACACTGCATCCGAAAATGACGTTCCCCATTCAAATCCGTCTCCTCAAGTATCCCTAACTCCGAGAAGGTACTGAGATTGCGGTAAATCGTATCGAAACTGATACCGGGATTATCGTTCTCCATAAAATTTTTCACATCCAGCGCTGTCATATATCGATCATTTTTAGAGAAAAAGCGCAGAATCGTCTCGCGATTTTTCGTCCGTTTAAATTGGTTTTCTTGTAAGATGCGCCAAGCTTCATCAAGTGTCATAAAATCCCCTCCTTCACTGCACGCGCATTGCGCATGTTTTGAATTCTTTTCCAAGCAAGCACCAGAAGTAAAATCAGTATGGAAGTAATGACAATCGTACCTCCAGGAGCGATATCCAAATGATAGGCTGATATAAGACCGATCAATACGGCCGATTCCCCGAATACGATGGAGTAGATCAGCGCACCCTTAAAGCTTTTCGCAAGCTGTATCGCTGCAGCCACCGGTATTGTCATCAACGAAGAGACAAGTAGAATACCGACAATCCGCATGGAAGCCCCGATAACCAACGCGGTAATAATCATGAATAACATCTGGATATATTTCGAATTGACGCCGGAAACTTTGGCATAATCCGGATCGAAAGACACAATGAATAATTCCTTGTAAAAAAATCGGATATAAGCAATGACAACGATGGCAATCACGATGACCACCCACAAATCCTGCCTGCTCACCGCGGATACAGATCCGAACAAATAACCAACCAAGTCCGAGCCAAACCCTTTTGACAACGAAATGAAAATAGCACCTAGCCCAATTCCGGCCGATAATATGACCGGTATCGCAAGCTCTTCGTAATGCCGATAAGCGCCTCTCAACTTCTCGATCAGCAATGATCCGCCAACAGCCGAAGCAATGCCAAGATAGACGGGATTCAAAGCCGAGAAAAACAACACTTGCTGACTTAAATAAAGGCTCCCAGCGATTCCCGCGAGCGCCACATGACTAAGTGCATCCGCAATCAGCGCAAGACGTCTGACAACGATAAACAAACCGAGTAACGGTGCAATGATTCCAATGATCAAACCCGACAGAAATGCATTTTGCAAAAACTCATAAGATAGGATGGCGCTGATCATTGTTGCACCTCCGGCATTTGATGATGCACACGGCGTACCGGATGACCGTACCATCTGGAAATATCGTCATCATCCATTTTTTTGTAGTCGGACTGAACTCCATGGAAATGGATCGTTCGATTTAGACAAGCGACATGAGTTGCCAGCTCCGTGACAAGATCGATTTCATGTGTGACGAGAACAATGGCAATGCCATGCTCACGATTCAAGCGGTTCAGCATAGTATAAAACGATGCGACGTTTTGCTGGTCAATCCCGACAGTCGGTTCGTCCATAATCAGAAGATCCGGTTTCCCTGCAAGTGCTCTGGCAATAAAAACACGCTGCTGTTGGCCTCCTGATAATTCGCCGATATTCTGTTTTGCAAAACGCTCCATCCCGACAATCCGTAGCACTTCCATTGCTCGTTGCTCATCCTTTTTCGTAAAACTTCTAAACAGCCCAACTTTCCTTGTCAATCCGCTCCGTACCACTTCGAGCACAGTTGCAGGAAATCCTGAGTTGAAAGAATTGGATTTCTGGGACACATAGCCGATCCGTTCACGTTGCTTAAATGACCGCATATCATCTCCAAAAAGCTTGACTGTGCCACTAGACGGTTTTAAAATTCCTAAAATGATATTGAGCAATGTCGATTTGCCAGAACCGTTCGGCCCAATGAGCGCCCAAAATTCCCCTTCTCCTATTTGGAGGGAAATATGATCGAGTGCGAGCGACTGTTCATAACTAAAACTGACGTCGTCCAATTGTATAATGTTGTTTGTCATAGTATTTTCCTTCCTTGATCCATTGAAGCAAGATCAATCTCTTTTGGCATGATATGATCCGCCAAATCTAGTTATAATAGGAATCATTCCGATTCACTTGTAAGATTATAAACGATTATATGTAAGGTTACAACTTATTGATCTGCAACGGGAAAGGAATCCATGAAAAGGAAAGAAAGGATGAAAGCGTGGACTATGCTCAATTATTGAGTGAAATTAAAACGAGTAGTGATGACGAAGTGAAAGTGTTAGCTAGGCATTATGGAATTGATCTGTCTATAAGCGAGATCCGCGCACTTCGCCCATTGGTAGACGAAGTTTCATTTCATTGGATTTTTACAGGCATTCCTGAGCCCTTTATCCAAAAAGTCCGGAAAGCGATTGGAAATCAAAAAACAGAAATTCTCTTCAAGAAATATTTAGACACTAGAAAATAAGTAGTACGGTCTGCAAAATGATTTGCAGCAGACCGCACTTCCTTTTTTTGTATAACTGAGAAAGAGTTTACACTCGGAGCGCTTCGATTTTCTCCGGTTCAAACGTGTTAGATTTGAACATGTCGATTTCAACCTTATAGGGTGCCAATTTATTTTTCGGATCAGCTCCGACAAATGGCGTTTCTAAAATTTTCGGGATTGCTTGGAAGCCAGGATGATGAACAATATAGGAAAGCGGTTCAAAACCGATATGACCAAAACCGATATTTTCATGGCGGTCTTTCTTTGCACCCCGTTCATTTTTGCTATCATTCACATGTATGACAGAAATTCGTTCGTTTCCAATAATTTGATCGAATTCATTCAGAACCCCTTCGAAATCGCCTACAATATCGTAGCCGGCATCATGGACGTGGCAAGTATCAAAACAAACCGATAACCGTTCGTTATGCGTGACGCCATCAATGATGGCAGCAATCTCGTCAAAACTGCGACCGCATTCAGTTCCTTTTCCCGCCATTGTTTCAAGTGCAATACGCACGGGATAATCTTGGGAAAGCACTTCGTTAAGCCCCTCGATAATTTTGGCGATCCCTTTGTCGGCACCTGCCCCGACATGCGCGCCCGGATGCAGGACAATTTGATCCACTCCAAGTGCCGCGGTCCGCTCAATTTCCTGTTGAAGAAAATTGACGCCTAACTCGAATGTCTCTGGCTTCGTCGTATTGGCGATGTTGATAATATAGGGCGCATGGACGACGACATTCGACAATCCATGTTCCTCCATATGCAATTGGCCTGCCGCAATATTCAATTCCTCGATCGGCTTTCTCCGTGTGTTTTGAGGTGCTCCCGTATAGATCATAAACGTCGTCGCCCCATACGCTGCCGCTTCTTCACTTGAAGCGAGCAACATTTTTTTTCCGCTCATCGACACATGGGAGCCGAGTAATAATGGTTGTTTTATTGTCATTTTTTTCGTTTCAATCTCCTTTCGCGTTTCTTGACTCTTTCAATTTCCTGTGCCATTTTCTTTTTATAGCCAGGCTTCACTTTCGCTGGTTTTTTGACGATTGACACAGCCTTACGTTCGATTTCGTCGTCTTGTTTCAGGCGATTTTTTCTTGCATGACGTTCTTTTATTTCAATCCATTCGCCTTTCTTCACATCTTCATGGACGAATGGAATCCCCATCTTTTCAATTCTGACCACTTTATCATCTTCTGAAGGCTCATATAAAGTGATGGCTGTTCCTTCAAGACCGGCACGTGCGGTACGTCCGACACGATGGATGAAAAACTCCAGATCATCCGGCAATTCGTAGTTGATCACATGGCTGACGCCCGGAATGTCGATTCCGCGCGCCGCAAGATCAGTTGCGACAATATATTGGAATTCGAGATCCCGAATCTGTTTCATCATACGAGTCCGTTCACGCGGCGTCAAATCCCCATGAATCCGGCCCGCCTTGATGCCATTTTCGGCAAGATAATCGGCGATTTCATCTGCATGCTGCCGTGTGTTTGTGAAAATGATGGCGAGATAAGGATTGATCGCTTCCATGACATGCAATAGTTTTTTCTTACGACTCATACTTCGTACAGGAACGAGCGCGTAATGCATCCCTTCGGTCAAAGATTGGCGTTCACCAATCTTGACATGCACAGGTGATTCCATGTATTTAGTCAAAAATGGCTTCAATTTTTCAGGAATAGTTGCCGAAAATACATACATCTCCAAATCGGCTGGCATTTTCGAAGCAAATTGATCGATATCCTCGATGAAACCCATGTCGAAGGCTAGATCTGCTTCGTCAATGATCAAAATGTTCGCCGTATGAATCGCAAGCGCTCCATTCTCGGTCATGTCACGAATGCGTCCCGGTGTACCAATCACAATATGCGGATTCGATTTCAATTTGCCGATCGAGCGTTGCTTATCGGTCCCTCCGATGAGTAATGAGCTGCGGATAGCAGTTTCTTCCGTCATCTTGTCCAATTCATTAGACAATTGCGTAGCCAGTTCCCTCGTCGGAGCTGTAATGACCGCTTGTAATTCGTCGACTTCGGTATTTATGCGCTCCAACACCGGAATGATAAAACTGTGCGACTTTCCTGTACCAGTATGGGCTTGTCCAATTGCGCTCGTCCCTTTCAGAATAAGCGGAATCATTTCTTTTTGGATCGGTGTCGGATTTTCAAAGCCGAGCCTCCCGATCGCTTCCCGTAGAAACGGTTTAAATTGATAATCTGTATATTTTGACATACGTGCTCCTCCTAATCATATAGCTATTATATCACGATTCCGTTCCGCCGTATGCGATTTACGCATAGTATACAATGTGAAAGTACATTCTGATATTTTGAAAGGAGATCATCATGAGGTACGAATCCTTTTATCCGTTCGCACGTCAACAGCCGGCTCCGCCTTATATGGGACAATTCGGTTTCGGACCGCCTCCTCAAATGGGTCAAGAAATGGGTCCAGGTTTTGGACCAAGCCAGCCATTTCCGAACGGACCGATGAACCAAAACATCCCGAACGGTCCCGGCAATCAAGCTTTTTCTGACGGACAGATGCAGCATGCATTCGGCGGTTCGATGCCCGCTCAAGGTATGGCTCAAGGTATGCAGGAAACCCCTTCCAAAATGGATACCTATATGCAAACGGCCAACCGTTTCTTGAACACAGCACAGCAATTTGCACCTGTCGTCCAACAATTTGCGCCAATGGTACAGAATCTACCAGCCATGTGGCGCTTGTATAAAGGGTTCCAATCACTTCCAGCCGCTGATGCAGCTGCTTCTACCGCCGCCACAGCCGCAAGTGGTGCGGCTGCGACATCCGGCACATCGATTCCGCGAATCTTCCAGCCTCCTAGCTAAACTTGATGCTTAGACGCTGAGGTGTAATCGATTAATTTTGAAACCTATGCCAGACTCCGCTATAATGGGTTGTAGATCCTATTAGAGGAGTGAGTTGGCATGAAAGTGTTGAAGATTTCCCCAAGGGGATATTGCTATGGGGTTGTCGATGCAATGGTCATTGCAAGAAATGCGGCGCTCGACAAAACATTGCCGAGACCCATTTATATATTGGGTATGATTGTCCATAACAAACATGTGACAGATGCTTTCGAAGAAGATGGCATCATCACACTGGATGGGGAAAACCGGCTGGACATCCTGGAAAAAGTCGAGACGGGCACGGTTATTTTTACCGCACATGGCGTTTCTCCCGAAGTCCGGGAATTGGCTAAAAGGAAAGGCCTTGTATCGATTGATGCAACCTGTCCAGACGTATCGGTCACGCATGATTTGATCGAAGAAAAAACATCCGAAGGCTATGATATCATTTACATTGGTAAAAAGCATCATCCCGAGCCGGAAGGGGCAATCGGGGTTGCTCCGCATGCTGTACATTTGATCGAAACAATTGCCGATGTCGAAAAACTGGACATTCAAAATGAGAAGCTATTAGTGACAAACCAAACGACGATGAGTCAATGGGATGTTGCTCATATCATGGACGCTTTGAAAGAGAAGTATCCTCATATTGATGTCCATAAAGAAATTTGTCTGGCAACACAAGTGCGTCAGGAAGCGGTTGCTGAGCAGGCCGGGGAGTCCGACCTACTCATCGTCGTCGGGGACCCGAAAAGCAATAACTCGAACCGTCTTACACAAGTTTCAGTCGAGATTGCCAATACGCCGTCCTACCGGATTTCGGACGTCTCGGAACTGGATGTAAAATGGCTCGAAGGTGTTGAAACAGTTTCTGTTACGGCAGGGGCTTCCACGCCAACAATCATTGTCCGGGAAGTTATAGCCTTCCTTGAACAATTCGATCCTGAGGATCCATCTACCCATCAGCCTGAAAAAAAATTCAAGTTGGAAAAAATCTTACCGAAGATCAAAAATCCATCACCGGTTCAACGCATCGAACCATATGCAACAACATAACTTAAAACCGGTCTCCTTCACTAGGGACCGGTTTTTTGTGTTTATATAAAGTTAAATGGTTCTGTAATAATTTTGGATTCAATGAACTGCACTTCATATCCCGCTTCTGCGCAAGCGTTTTGCATATAGTTGGCGACCCCATCAATCATCACTTTTTCGATGTTATGCCCGGGATCGATAACGGCAAGTCCCATTGCTTGTGCATCATGCGCTACATGGTAGTATAAATCCCCTGTGACAAGGACGTCTGCACCAGCTCTTCTCGCTGCACCTATGTATTTGTTGCCGTCTCCACCAAGAACTGCTACTTTGCGGATTTCTTTCGTCTCTTCACCGACAAACCGAAGTGCCGGAACACCAAATACATGTTTCACATGGGCGGCAAACTGTGCAAGTGTCGTTTTCTCTTTCAGCTTCCCGATACGTCCAAGTCCATAGCGGACGTTCGGTTGATCCAGCTGGAATAAGTCATATGCAGGCTCCTCATATGGATGGGCTGCAAGCATCGCTTTAAGTACTTTTTCCCGCAGAATGGACGGGAGTATCACTTCAATTTTCTCTTCTGCTACCGCTTCTTCCTTCCCGGCCGCGCCTATATATGGCTGAGCTGCATCATTCGGTGTAAATCGCCCTGTTCCAACGGAGCTGAAACTGCAAGAGGTATAATCACCGATTGCACCTGCCCCTGCTTTTCCGAGCGCCTGTCTGATTTCCGCTACATGGGACTGTGGCGCGAAGACGATTAGCTTATACATGTGTTCGACATAGGTCGGTTCAATAATATCCGTGTCGATCAGACCTAATTTCGATGCTAACAGATCATTCACCCCGCCTGGTGCAACATCCAAATTCGTATGTGCTGCATAGACGGTAATATCATGTTTAATGCACTTTTCGATCATCCTGCCTTGCGGAGTGTCTGTCATGATGTTTTTAAGCGGTCTAAAAATGGGCGGATGATGTGCGATGACCAAGTTCGCTCCATGGTGAATGGCTTCGTCGATGACCTCTTCATTGACATCCAATGTCACAAGCACTTTTTCAACTTGCCGGTTCAATTGACCGATATGAAGCCCCACGGGATCTCCATCCATCGCAAATCGTTTTGGAGACCATTGCTCAAAAAGGGCGATGATTTCATGTCCGTTCACTTTCTTCATGTTCCCAACACCTTTCCTACAAGCTCGATCTGCATTTTCAATTGTTCTTTTTTCTGTAGAATGGCATCTGTTGCTTCCGCTTTTTCTAACGAATCAAGGACACGCTTCCATTCCGACGATTCCCGCTTCCATTTCTCCAGAAATACATCCGTCTTCGAAGCGTGCAAGTAAGGACCTACAGTCATTTCCAACTCATCATATTGTGCCGTACCTTTCTCCAATACAATGATCTCGTATATTTTACCGTCTTCCTTCAAAATATGCTCATCAATGATTTTCCACTCATTTGCCACTGCCCATTCACGGACTGCCTTTGCATATATATTAGGCTGTGCGATAATTCGTTTCACTTTTTGGAGACGGTCTTTGCCATTTTCCAAAATAGTGGCGATCAGCGGTCCTCCCATTCCAGCAATCGTTACAGTATCCACGGTATCCTGCGCTTCAATGGCGAACAGGCCGTCCGCCAATCGAACGGTAACAGCGTCGGAAAGCCCTTCCCGCCGTACATTTCTGACAGCCGAGTCAAAAGGCCCCTTCGCCACTTCCCCTGCCACCGCTTGAGCGATTTTACCCGAACGGATAAGAAAGCATGGCAAATAAGCATGATCACTGCCGATATCCGCAACGACTGCTCCTTTCTCTACAAAGGAAGCGACTGCCGCAAGTCTGTTTGATAATTTCTCCGTATTCACCAGATTCCCTCCTTTCGTTCTCTCCAATACTTTACTTATTGTATAAGAAGTGCACGCATTTTGCACACACAATAACCACAACTTCCGACACAAATAGAAAGAGCCATCAGTCGACAGAATCATTCTGCTGACTGACAGCCCTTTACATGTTACGGATTATTTAAGTGATAAGATGTATTCCGCCATGGCATCAAGTTCAGCTTCATCTGTGATACCTTGTGGACCCATCATTCCTTTACCGTTTTGGATGATGTCTTTAATCTCGTCTGCGGAAAGGCTTGTTCCAACCAATCCAGGTCCCATTCCGCCTGTCAAGTCACCACCATGACAGCCGACACATTTCCCTTGAGCCACTGCTTCAGCATCGAAATCCGCTGAGCTTGCTACTTCTTCAGTGTTACCTTCTTCACCCTGACCAGCGATTTCCTCTTTTTGTTCAAGTCCATAGAGGGACATGAAGAAAATAAGACCTAGTCCAAGCGCAAAAATCAGGATATAAGGAATTACAGGATTTTTACTCATTGAATTACCCTCCTTCATCAGGATCTATTCTGTAATAGATACAGTGCACAACTATCATTGTACTGTATTCGCTAGGAAACTGAAAGAGTTATCGGTAATCTTTTGTCGTTTGTGACAATTTCGACATATATTTTGTCGTTACAAACTCCTTTGTTTCCTGATTCAGCTTCACTTACACTTTTCCTTGTAAACATCCTATCAATCTAGTGATAATCATATGCTACACTCCGGCTGTTACTTTCCTCAATTAAAGACTAGTAAGAGATGATGAGAAAGGCGGTAATTAATAAAAGGCCGGCTGCACCGGATATTGTAAAATAGAGCAATTTTAGTAGACGGCCAGCCATCAACCATAGTGCACAGTTCAAGATCAATAAAGCGATTAATAGATTGAATTGACCTTCAAAAAATAAAAACCACAGTTTGAACGACGTGACCAGCAATAGGAAAGCGGCTAGGATGTATAAAAATGAAGTCAATGAGCGATTTTGCTTTTTACGAAAAGTCAATTGTAACAACATAAATGTGAAAAGCACCGTTAACGTCATTGTTACACCCGGATATTGAACAAGTACAAACATCATGCTGCATACGATGAGCGCCAGACATGAAAGCAGAAGAATGGTCCAGTTCATCCTCTTTTTCTCTTTCACAAGTATCGCATCATCCGCTTTTGCAGCGGAAACGTTCTCTCCATCCCCTTGTCCATAGAGTGCAATGAGAAAATCACAGTAATGTTCAGGCAACAGCTTACTTTGTTTCCAATATTTGATTTCCGAAATGATAATGCGTTTTCGCTGTGGATTCATAATGACTTTCTCTCCTTGATCTTTGCAGAAACGTCCATTCCATTTTGTAAGAGAACGGGATTTGACATCGTTCCACAATCAATTCACCTTTTTCTCTTTAAAAATGCACCGGCACATAAATATGCCGATGCATGTCTCATCATTCGAGAAAATCTTTCAGACGTTTGCTTCTGGATGGATGGCGGAGTTTGCGTAATGCTTTTGCCTCGATCTGACGAATACGCTCACGTGTAACACCGAATACTTTCCCTACCTCTTCAAGTGTACGTGTACGTCCATCATCCAGGCCAAAGCGAAGGCGCAGGACATTTTCTTCGCGATCCGTCAATGTATCCAGAACATCTTCCAGTTGCTCTTTCAACAGCTCATAAGCTGCGTGATCAGAAGGTGATTGAGCTTCCGAATCTTCGATGAAATCCCCTAGATGGGAGTCATCTTCTTCACCAATCGGCGTTTCGAGTGACACCGGTTCCTGTGCAATCTTCAAAATCTCCCGCACTTTTTCCGCCGTCAGATCCATCTCTTCACCAATTTCCTCCGGCGAAGGTTCCCGTCCGAGATCTTGCAGTAATTGACGCTGCACGCGGATCAATTTATTGATCGTCTCGACCATATGGACCGGAATCCGGATGGTCCGCGCTTGGTCCGCGATAGCGCGCGTAATGGCCTGACGGATCCACCATGTGGCGTACGTACTGAATTTGAATCCTTTGGTATGGTCAAATTTCTCGACCGCTTTAATAAGTCCCATATTCCCTTCCTGGATCAGATCCAGGAACAGCATGCCACGGCCTACGTACCTTTTCGCAATACTGACGACGAGCCTTAAGTTCGCTTCTGCAAGCCGCTTCTTCGCTTCTTCGTCACCGTCCAGTATCCGGATAGCCAGTTCGACTTCTTCTTTCCCTGTCAAGAGGTCGACTCGCCCGATCTCTTTCAAATACATCCGAACCGGGTCGTTGATCTTTACGCCTGGGGGAACGCTTAAATCATTCAGATCGAATTGTTCCTCTGCCTCCGCTTTAATCTCTTCACCAGGTTCGTCGTCCTCTTTGCGGTCCATTTCGATCCCTTGCGCTTCAATCTGATCTAAAAACTCCTCGAATTGCTCGGGCTCCATTTCATATGCAGCTAATTTTTCAGTAATTTCATCAAGTGTCAGTTCACCTGATTTTTTTCCAGCCTCCAACAGGTTGGCCTTCACTTCTTCAATTGTCATTTCCATTTCCATTTCGCCGGATTGTTCTTTATTAGTCATCTTACCCGTTCCTCCTTCGTACACCGGAATGCGGCTATAATGCCGCCCATGATTTCCGGAGCTGTATGATTTCCCTGGCCAGCTCCAGTGCCCGGGTATGATCATTCATCTTTTCAGCTTCTTTTGATTCGTGCATTTTTGCTTGGATCATCAAATGGATCCGATATTTTTCAAGATGACTAATACAATCATCTATTTCTTCCTCAGTATGTTCGGAATCCCTTTCAATCATCGCCGCCTCGAGTACGATCTTTCTAAGTTCACGATCTTCCAACGTCTCGGCAAACCGATGGAAATCGGGAGTTCCATGTTCCTCGTAAAATCCGGCTAACCGGACAAAGATGGCTACATAATCGTCTCGTACAAACAAATCCGGTTTGTCTTCCCTCAATCGATCAAACAAAGCCCCGTCGTTTAATAGATGATATAGCAATAACCGTTCAGCACGCTCAGTCCCCGTTATTTTACGGGAGGGAGCTGCCTGAATAGGATAGGGGCGTACTTGTTCCTCCGTGTCGACTAGATCCGCTTTTGTCTTTTGGGATTGCTGGCCAGCCATTTTGATAAATTGCTGTTGGAGCGCCTCTGCAGATATCCCGGTTTCTGAAGATAATTGGCGGATATACAAATCCCTTTCGACAGGAGATGATCGGAGAGATAATTCTTCCAGTACTTCATGAATATATTGCAACACATCATTTTCATACGATAAATTCTTCGAACGTTTTGCATAAGCCATTATAAACGACAAGAAGGAATGCGGATTGCCGATCACTTTTTCACGGAAAGCTTCGCTACCGTATTGTGTAATATAATCATCGGGATCCATATTGCCCGGCAACAGGGCAATTTGAACCTCTATCCCTTTCTTCATGGCCATTTCTGCAAATCGTTTAGCCGCTTCCCACCCGGCATCATCTCCATCGCAACAGATGATTAACTCCTTTGCGATCCTTTTCAATTTCAAAAGATGCGTGTCGGACAAGGATGTACCCATAACGGCGACACTATTCGTCACTTCTGCCCGATCCGCTGAAATTGTATCCATAAATCCTTCAAACAGTATTACTTTACCCGTTTTCCGAACGTTAAGACGTGCATTATGGAAATTGTATAAAATTTTACTTTTTTCGAATATCGGCGTCTCAGGACTATTCAAGTATTTAGCTTCCTGTTTCGATCCATGTAAGATCCGTCCCGAGAAAGCAACGATATTCCCATTATCGTCACGAAGTGGAAACATAATACGTCCCCGGAACCGGTCAAAATAACCTGTCCCATCATCCTTCATGATGCACAGACCGGCACGCTCCATCTCCTTCATATCGAAGTTTTTCCGTTTCAACAATCCGGATAGTGCTTCCCGATCATGCAGAGACCACCCAATCCCATAGTTTTCGATACGCTCTCTCGTAAATCCTCTTTTTTCAAGATATTGTAGTGCTTCCTCACCCTCCACAGTGTTTAGGAGTAAATGACTGTAAAAATTCGCTGCAAGCGCATGCGCTTCCAGCATCGACTTGAACTCATTTTGCGATTTTGCCCCAGCAACCGCGCCGATAGGCACATCGATCTCGATTCCGGTACGTTCGGCAAGCTGCACCACCGCGTCGGTGAATGGACGATTTTCGATATCCATGATGAAGGTGATCGCATTGCCGCTCGCACCACAACCAAAACAATGGAAAAGTTGCTTCTCTTCCGAAACAGAGAAGGAAGGTGTGCTCTCGCCATGAAATGGACAAAGGCCAAACCAGTTTTTCCCCCTCTTTGTCAATTGCACGTATTCCCCGATCAAATCGATAATATCAGTCTTCGTCCGGACGGCTTCAATCGTTTCTTCTGAAATTCTCGTCATCTATTACCATTCTCCACTCTTAACTACTTGATTTCGATATATTTTTCAAAAACCCTTCCTATTCGACAAAATTTTTTCGATTATACTCCGAAACTTTTATACTACACTAATCCGACATTTTTTTCTCGAATTTAATACCATTTATTTATGAATCAATTACGCCTCGGCGTAATTGCGTCCAGATTTTGAATTGAGCATGGCTCAATTAACTCCTTTCAAAATCTATGACATCCGCGGTCCTACAGGATGTTGGTCATGCAGTCGTTGCGAATCGAACAGCGAAGGGTTCGATTTGCCGTATTTCTGCGTTTTTTTGCAGAAATTAAGGCACTTTATCAGGACGTCGCGCTACTTAGACTGCCTTCCATTCTTCGTTCAGCGGGCGTTTGAACACTCGCTGAGCAGGAAAACAAAACTGGCATTCATCCCGCCTGAGGTGGGAGCTTCTGCTGATTGAAGATAAAAGATTCGTAGCACCCGCAAAAGAAGAACCATCCCATTTCAACGGGGTGGTCCTCCTCCTTTACATTTTAAGATATGATCACTTTTAGTCTTTTATCCGTTTCGAGAAGATATTTCACTTAGGATAACATTAGCGGTTTCTTCAACTGCACGATTGGTTACATCAACAATATTGCAACCGATCTTCTCAACGACTTTTTTAAAATGTTCGATCTCGGTTTTTATCCGATCAAGCTGCGCATAGTTCGCATCATCCTTTAAACCGAGTGCGATCAATCTTTCTTTCCGGATGAAATTCAGTTTTTCCGGTGATATGATCAAGCCGAAACACTTTTCCGGATCGATCATATAAAGCTCTTCCGGCGGGTCCACTTCCGGCACAAGCGGCACATTTGCCACTTTGTAACGCTTATGAGCCAAATACTGCGACAACGGTGTCTTGGATGTCCTAGAGACACCGACGAGCACGATATCCGCTTTTAAAATCCCTCTTGGATCCCTGCCATCATCGTATTTAACCGCAAATTCAATCGCTTCGATTTTCTTATAATAATCTTCGTCCAATTTCCGGACAAGCCCCGGTTCTTCAATGGGATGTTCATCAAGTTCCGCACTGATCAGATCGACGATAGGTCCCATTAGATCAATACATTTGATCCCCTTGTTTTTACATTCTTCTTTTAAACGGAAACGCATGCCGCTCTTTACTAGCGTATAGACGATGATTGCCTCTTGCTTTTTTGCTAAATAGACAATTTCATTCAGTTGCGATTCATCTTCGACATGTGAAAATCGTTTCATGGAAACCGTCTCAAGTCCTTGCCTGAATTGACTTGCGGCCGCTTTTGCAACTAAATCGGCCGTTTCACCGATAGAGTCGGAAACGATGAATAATGTTAACCTTCTCATTGTATCCCCCTCAAAGTTCATGGTCATCCGCAAGTGAAAGGAAAGCTGCGGTAATATTCGTTTTAGTAATCCTTCCGACAACTTCAAGACCCATCCCATTGTCGGCGACAACCGGAAGGGAGTCAATCTGTTTGTCTATCATTTGCTTCGCAACATGCAGTAAGGTGTCCTGCTTATCACAATAAGTAATATTTGGCATCCGCGTCATGATGACATGTACCGGTATTTTATCCAACTCATTGTTGCCAAGGCTCGTCCGCAATAGATCCTTCCTTGATAGAACACCAGTGAGCAGCGACGAACTGTCGACAACAAAAAGTGTTCCGACATCTTCTAAAAACATATGACAAATGGCGTCATATACTGAAATGTTTTCCGCTACTACGACCGGTATCGACTGGAAATCACGGACTTTCATGCCGGTCATACTATCTGCAACCGATTGGACTGGTTTTTTTCCTGAATAGAAATAGCCGACACGGGGCCTTGCATCTAGAAAGCCCGCCATTGTCAATATGGCCAAATCCGGACGGATCGTAGCCCTCGCCAGTTTAAGACGTTCCGCAATCTGCTCGCCAGTGATGGGCCCATCCGATTTGACGATTTCTAGAATCTCGGTCTGGCGCTTATTCAGTTCCATATGTTTCACCGCCCTAATCGTTCAATTCTTTCTCCCTGATTATTATATACGAAGACGTCAACTATTGCTAAGAAAGCGGAACCGTGCTACACTGTTTTTGAATTGAATAGGCGGAGACAGGAAGATAAGTAGTGTCAATCAGAAGCGAACGGGGATAGTGAAAGCCCGTACTGACATGAAACGGCAGCCTTGAGCCATAGCAAGATAAAGTGGGCTAGATCCAATAGCCAAACAGGGTGGAACCGCGGGTAATCGAGCACTCGTCCCTGGACATGACGTCCAGGGATGGGTGCTTTTTCATTTGAAAATGGAGGGATTTATCGATGGAAAAAGTAGTGAATTTGGCAAAACAGAGAGGTTTCGTCTTTCCGGGATCTGAAATTTACGGAGGCCTCGCTAATACATGGGATTACGGTCCGCTCGGGATTGAACTGAAAAACAACATCAAAAAAGCTTGGTGGCAAAAATTCGTTCAGGAATCCCCTTATAACGTCGGCCTTGACGCAGCGATCTTAATGAACCCGAAAGTATGGGCTGCATCTGGGCATATCGGAAACTTCAATGACCCGATGATCGATTGTAAAAAGTGTAAAACCCGTCATCGAGCAGATAAATTGATCGAAGATGCACTGGATGCAAAAGGGATTGAAATGGTCGTTGATGGCCTTCCATTCGAAAAGATGGAGGAACTCATCCACGAGCATAACATCAACTGTCCGGATTGTGGTGCGATGGATTACACGGAAATCCGTCAATTCAACTTGATGTTCAAAACACAACAGGGCGTGACGGATTCATCCGCAAACGAAATTTACCTCCGTCCTGAAACCGCACAAGGGATTTTCGTCAACTTTAAAAACGTCCAACGTTCAATGCGGAAGAAAATGCCTTTCGGTATTGCACAAATCGGTAAAAGTTTCCGTAATGAAATCACGCCAGGAAACTTCACTTTCCGTACGCGTGAATTCGAACAAATGGAGCTTGAGTTCTTCTGCAAGCCTGGCGAAGATATGGAATGGTATGAATACTGGCGCGACTTTTCAAAACAATTTTTGCTGAACCTAGGCATGACAGAAGAAAATATGCGTTTACGTGAACATAATGAGGATGAGCTGTCCCATTACTCAAAAGGTACTGTCGATATCGAGTACAAATTCCCATTTGGTTGGGGCGAACTATGGGGCATTGCGAACCGTACGGACTTCGACTTGAGCCGTCATATGGAGCACTCAGGTGAGGACTTCCATTATCAGGATCCAGTCACGAATGAAAAGTTCATCCCGTACTGTATCGAACCTTCACTAGGTGCCGATCGTGTAACACTCGCATTCCTTTGCGATGCTATCGATGAAGAAGTTTTGGAAGGCGATGACAAACGTACCGTCTTACGCTTCCACCCTGCCCTGGCTCCTGTAAAGGCAGCTGTCCTGCCACTTTCAAAGAAATTGGCTGAAGGAGCGGATGAGGTGTACGCGGAACTCCGTAAACATTTCGTTGTCCAATACGATGATGCACAATCGATCGGAAGACGTTATCGCCGTCAAGACGAAATCGGTACACCGTTCTGTATTACGTACGACTTCGATTCCGAAGAAGATCGCCAAGTAACTGTACGTCATCGAGATTCCATGGAACAAGTCCGTATGCCGATCGCAGAAGTGAAAGACTATATCGCTAAACATCTTGCATTTTAAGTAATCCGTCGGAGGCCTAACTTGAATCAGCAGGGAGTTTGAACTCCCTCTGATTGAAATGCATTCTGGCATTCATCCCACCACTTATGGAAGTGGGGGACTTCTGCTGAATCAAGTTAAAATAATAGCAAAGAAAAACCGGAGAAAGTTGGCTTATTCGCCTTCTTCCTCCGGTTTTTCTTTAAGTGGCAATAATTCGGGGGTCGATTCGAGCTGGTCCAAAAAAGACCTGGACTTCAATCGGATTCCCACCTGTTCATCATAAACAGTGCGCACCAATTTTTTCATGAATTGTTTCGTCGTCTTTTTCAATGTCAAGTTGCCGACACGATGGATCGGAACTGTGTAAAAGGTCCGGATAAGCTTCAGTTGCGTCGGAGAAATTCGGATCAAATACTTATCGACATGGAAGCAACGATGACAAAGGAAACCGATTTCCTGAAAGGAAAACGCAAACTCCCCTTCCGTCGCCCCGCAATTGGCACATTGATGGAGGACGGGATGGATCCCGGCCACCGGCAGCATCTTCCACTCGACAAACAATGCGATCGCTTCCGGATCATATTGTTCGTCAATCGCATGTAAAGCATCATATAGCAACTCATAAATGCCTTGGATGCGCTCATTATTCTCCGTTAGCCGATCAATGAGCTCGATGATATAACTGGCATAAGCGGTGGCTTCAAGATCCTCACGGATGAAGCGCATCGATTCGCCCCGCTCTCCCTGTTCAAGCGTTCCCATCCCTCTTCCTGTACGAATCAGAAAAGTGCCATGCGTAAACGGTTGTGTGATGGCGGCCAATCGGCTTGCCGGTTTCTTCGCACCCCTTGCCATCGCCGTCAACTTACCGGCTTCTTTGGTGAAAATCGTCACAATTTTATTCGATTCGCCGTAAGGGATACTTTTTAGAATGATCCCTTCCCATTTATTCAGCAAGGCAATCACTCCAATTTTTATTGTCTAGGCTTCGGGCGCCAGACGCTTGGATCAGTACTCGTCTTCCCTGAAGCCAAATTCCTTCAATTGGCCCGGTTTGTTGCGCCAATCTTTTTGTACTTTGACCCAAAGCTCCAAGAATACTTTCGAACCGAGAAGCATCTCGATATCATGTCTCGCCTTCGTTCCTATTTCTTTTAGCAACGCGCCTCTTTTCCCGATAACGATACCTTTTTGAGAATCTCGATCAACGACAATTGTAGCCATGATATTGACCATTTCCCGTTTCTCTTCCCGCTCGATTTTCTCGATAACGACAGCGACGGAATGCGGAATTTCTTCCCGCGTCAAATGCAATACCTTCTCGCGGATCAATTCGGAGATGATGAAGCGTTCCGGGTGATCTGTTACTTGATCATCCGGATAATATTTCGGACCTTCCGGCATGTATGTTGTTAACGTGTCCATGAGCCGTTCCACATTATTGCCATTGATCGCTGAAATTGGAACAATTTCCGCAAAATCATATTCGGACGTATAAGTTGTAATCACTTTCAACAGTTCATCCGGGTGGACCAAATCAATTTTATTGATTATCAAAAAGACCGGCGTCTGTGTATTTTCAAGCAACTCGATGATGAAGCGATCGCCACGCCCGATCGGCTCATCGGCGTTGACCATAAACATGACGACGTCTACTTCTTTCAATGTATTACGCGCTGTCTTCACCATGAAATCACCAAGCTTATGCTTTGGCTTATGGATTCCTGGTGTATCAATGAAGATTAACTGTGATTCATCTGACGTGACAACACCTTGCACCTTATTGCGCGTCGTTTGCGGTTTATCGCTCATGATGGCAATTTTTTGACCGACTACACGATTCAGGAAAGTCGATTTCCCGACATTCGGACGTCCAATAATGGAAATGAACCCCGATTTGAATGATTGGTTATTCTGCTGCATAATCTAAATCCTCCTTGGAAAAAGCGCCCGGAAGCAATTCTGCGACCGTTGTCTCCAACACATCGCCTTTCAAATTCGTCAAGTAAACGGGCATTTGCCTATCACAAAATTCGGCGATTACTTGCCGGCAAGCACCACAAGGCGAAACCGGTCCCTCCGTATCGGCAACGACAGCGAGCGCCTTGAATGTATGAACGCCTTCCGAAACCGCTTTAAAAAAGGCCGTCCGCTCCGCACAATTGGTCATGCTATAAGCTGAATTTTCAATATTACAACCACGGTAAACAGTTCCATCTTCCGCCAACAAAGCAGCACCTACCGGAAATTTCGAGTAAGGGACGTAGGCCTTCTCCCGTGCTTTTTTCGACTCTTCCATCAATTTATTTTTTTCCATCTAAACACCTCTCTACATGAAATACAACCATTTCGGAACAAAAAGTAATAGTCCGATAATCGCGCTAATGATTGCGAAGACAAGGACAGCACCTGCCGCCAAGTCTTTCGCCTGCTGGGCTAATGGATGCCTTTCCGACGTCACCAAATCAACGACGCGTTCAATTGCGGCATTCATCAACTCCAATGCGAACATGCCGCCAATCAGGATCATGACGATAAACCACTCAACATGTGAAAGCTTTGTTAGAACACCTGCCACAACCACGACGATGGCGGCTAAAACATGCATTTTCATGTTGCGCTCTGCTTTGATGCCATGAAGGATACCGTTCCACGCATAGACGAACGCTTTGAAAAAACGCCGCATCCGCCTCACCTCTCAAGTCCGAACGAAGTCAGAATCTCCCTTTGTCGTCCAAACATGACGGCTTCATCTTCGTCGGTCATATGATCATAGCCGAGTAGATGTAAAAAACCATGTAGCGCAAGAAAACCGATTTCACGATTAAAATCATGGCCGTACTCTTCCGCTTGCCTTTGTGCAGTTTCAACGGAAATGATGATATCTCCCAAAACAACGGGCATTCCTTCCTCCGCAACAATAGCCAATTCGCCTTCCGTCATCTCTTCAAGCGCAAATGAAATGACATCTGTCGGAACATCCTTCCCCCGGTATTCAGCATTCACTGCTTGAATGGCTTCATCGGTCATAAATGTAAGAGA
This sequence comes from Sporosarcina sp. ACRSM, assembly GCF_022346545.1. Lineage (GTDB taxonomy): Bacteria > Bacillota > Bacilli > Bacillales_A > Planococcaceae > Sporosarcina. The sequence continues at coordinate 193,539 of NZ_JAKRNU010000008.1, forward strand.
AACTTCCGCTCCACTTGCCACTTGCTCTTCGGTAGCGGCATGCGCTAATAATTTTCGAATCAGTTCGATAACCGTCTCATCAACCGCCCCTGTTTCATCTTCAAAATACAGTTCAAGCATCTAGGTAACACTCCTTTCAATTTTACTCCGGATATTCAATCCGATTGTGGAAAGTTCCGTTTAATGTTTCACAAATCACTTTCTCGACCAGCTTCAATTCTTTCATGGAAATATCACATTCATCGAATTGGCCATCTTTCAATTTATCATTGACAATTGCCCGGACCAATCCCGCAATCTTTTGCGGGGTCGGCTCTTTCATCGACCGGACTGCCGCTTCTACACTATCCGCAATGGATATGATGGCAACTTCTTTCGTTTGTGGCTTCGGACCTGCATAGCGGAAGTCTTCCTCTTTCACATCTTTCCCGGATTCCTTCGCTTTTACGTAAAAATATTTCAACGTACTCGTTCCATGGTGTTGCCGGGCGATATCGATGATTTCAGTTGGCATTTTATGCTTTTCAAGAATCTTTGCACCATCTTCTGCATGGGCAATAATGATATCACGGCTTTTTTCAGGTGGCAACGCATCATGCGGATTTTTTCCGCCATGCTGGTTTTCAATAAAAAATCCAGGCCGGACTGATTTGCCGATATCATGATAATAACTGCCAACTCGTGCAAGCAATCCATTCGCTCCAATCGCTTCGCATGCTGCATCCGAAAGGTTTGCAACCATGACACTATGATGATACGTGCCAGGCGTTTCAGTCAGCACTTTCTTTAATAATGGATGGTTCGGATTCGATAGTTCTATCAATCTCATATCCGATAACAAGCCAAATGCAGACTCAAAGAATGGCATGAGCCCAATAGTCAATGCCCCCGATAATATGCCGGACGCTGTTGCCGCGATGACATAAAAAGCGAGCTCTGACATTTCATAAGAAGACTGTGTCATCAGTAAATAAAAGGCGATAAACAGCATATTGGAAGCCGCGACTCCTGCACTCGTCCGCAAAATATTCGAACGCCTTCCCCCATTTCCAAGTAAATAAAGACTGACAATCCCTCCGAACAATATGTACAATGCCACTTCCATTTGAATAATGGCGGCGTATCCTTCCTGTAACATCACACCTGCCGTGGCAGCGGTGATAATCGTCATCATGATCGCAAGCCGTTCGTTCGTCAACAACTTAACGAGCATCGGTGCTAACGCAGTCGGGAACATGAACGCTAATAATACGTCAAAATCTTTTTCAATCAGCGCAATCAATTTCATCAATACAACAAGGAGGAGGAAAACGGAAAGCACGATGAGCAATGCTTTTTTCTTTACGGAACTCTCCTTCCGCCAAGTATTGAAATGCATGAAGATGATCGCCGAAATGAAGAGCACAAATAAGCTCAAGCCTGCAAATGGTTTGACTGTGGATTGATTGGTCAATAATCCTGTCAATTCAAGCTGTCTATAAATTTCTCGGTCTATCATTTGGCCTTCCCGCACGATGACTTGTCCTTGTAAAATCCTTGTCGGTTCAACAGCGGCTTTCGCTTGTTCAATCCCTGCCTGTGTCGCTTCTTCGTTAATCGTTTCCGTTTCTACGACAAGTAGACGGCCAATTGTTAACACCGATTGCAAAATGGCTGGCGGTATCTTATCCGAAAGTCGAATTTTCCGTTCCACTTCATAACGGACTGCGGAAAGATCACTCGCCCGTACCGGTTTCGATAATTCTTCCCCGATAATCGTTGACATAATCTGCTGCACGTCTTTCAAAACATCTGTTTTCTGTTCTAAAAGATTTGAGATGGCTTCGTCACTCAACCGGAGGCCCGGTTCTTCCTTTTCAAGATTCTTAAGCCTCTCGCGCATTTCGTTAATCTGCTCTTTCCTGTCCAAAGCTTTTGTTTCGTTAGTACCGTCTGTTGCTTGCCCCATCTCTTTTACATCGATTAGAAAGTCGAATATCGACGTGGCAATCGCTTGCCGATTCGGTCCAACGTCATCGGAAAACTGGTAGACAGGAGGAACTTCAAGAGCCGCCCGCTCCCGATCCTGCTCGGTCTTCACCGTATCTTCAACGGTTTTGATCGAACGGATCGTATCCGGTGAAATTTGTAATGATTCCAGTTCATATGTTTCTTTCTTGACACTCCCGTACATGAGCGAAAAGAGAAGGATCGCGGATAATCCAATAAGAAATAAAGATAGGAAATTGAATTTAAGTGAGAACAAAAACCTACGAATTGGCTGCAGCATTGGAATTCCCCCATTTCTCTTCTATCGAAAAATGTAAACGCCCGCGTAGATGCGACAAGCACGGGCGCTTTGACATCAGTATTAGTATATCGTGGATTGCGTACACTTGCTTCTTATTTCTAAAGAAAAAGCAGTCAAGTTAGGATGACTGCTCCTCTTCATAAGCTTCGATTATTTTCGCAACGAGCGGGTGACGGACTACATCGCCTTGCTCCAAATATTGAAAGTGGATATCCTTCACATTTTTAAGAATCGTTTCTGTTGCGATGAGTCCGGAATCAACGCCTTTCGGTAAGTCGATTTGTGATTTGTCTCCGGTGATCACCATTTTCGAACCGAAGCCAAGACGCGTCAAGAACATTTTCATCTGGGCTTTGGTCGTATTCTGCGCTTCATCCAAAATGACGAACGCATCGTCCAACGTGCGCCCTCTCATATAGGCAAGTGGGGCGATTTCGATCACGCCACGCTCAATGAGGCGCTCTGTATGCTCCGCCCCAAGGACATCATGGAGTGCATCATAAAGTGGACGTAAATAGGGATCAACCTTCTCTTTCAAGTCACCTGGCAGAAATCCTAAATTCTCTCCTGCTTCCACAGCGGGACGTGTCAATATAATGCGTTTCACGGAACCGGTTTTCATCGCTTGAACGGCAAGGACGACAGCCAAATACGTTTTCCCTGTACCAGCCGGCCCAATTCCGAAAACAAGATCACGTGTACGAATTGCATGGACATATTCCCGTTGTCCAATCGTTTTCGCCCGGATTGCTTTCCCTTTCGTATTTCGCGCGATCTCCTCATCATACAATTCAGCGAAATATTCAATCGTTCCGGCCTTCACCATTTCGAGTGCGGTCGAAACATCCCGTTGATTGATATTGATGCCTTTACGGATGACTTTTAGCAACTGCTCGAATAATACTTTCGCCGAATTGCTCTGTTCTCCACTGAGCGATATTGTATCGCCCCTCATTAAGATTGTAATCTTTAATTCCTCTTCAATCAATTTCATATTTTGGTCTGAAATGCCAAGTAGCATGACCGCTTCGTTCGGGTCCTCAATATGCAGTTGAATCAAATGTTCATTCAATAGTTTCAGTCTCCTTGGGATATCGGTCTTTTGACTGCAATGTTATCATTGATCAGAAACAATATAGTCCCATTAACTTTATCATTATCGAATGACACGTGCAAAATTTTCTCATCCCGCACGATCGCTTTTGAAAATGATTCGGACAATAACTTGTTTTTCAACATTGGAATTAATACTGTCTCTTCCATGCCTTCGACCAATTCAAATTGTCCTGATTTTTCTTCCACATGACGTTCAGATCGGATGAACGACCAAGGCGATGCATCCTGTTCATCCGCTTTGTTCTTTTGCCAAGGCCAGTGAAATGAAAACTGCATGACTTCCTCACCTTGCATGTGAAAATCGATCGTTTTGGGTAGACTGAAGGAATACTCGATCCAATAGTCCGCAAAAACGGCACCATCTGCACCGACGACAGCTGTTTTTCCTCCTTGCTCCAGAACGCCTGTAGCGAGCACATCCCCTTTCTTAACCGTCTGATGGACATGTCCTACCCTTTCCCCTTTCTTCAGTTCAAAACGCGTAATTACGCCTCCTGTGCGTGCAACAAGGTCCGCAGGAGGGCCATCTTCCTCCACGTTCTCATCCGATTGGGGTGAGAGCATCGGAATGACGGTAAGTGTTGTTCCAACCCGTCTAAAACGGACCCATGACAAAGCAGGGTCATCCAGCATGAGCTCCCGGCGAATTTCACCTTCGTCCGGGATTAAAGCGAGGGGTTTTAGTGGAACAATCGAGCTTTTTTCAAGTTTCTTCTCAATTCTTTCCGCAACCTCAGGCATATCCGATTCCACATTGACTGTCCAAAGAAAAAAGGAAGCAAGAAATGGAATAAGACAAGCTATCAAAAAACGATAGGACGAGAAGATACCTTTAAACCCCTTCTCCAGTCCAACCTGTCTAACCGACACTTTCACACGATAACTACGGCGCAATTGACGGATGGATTGCAAGCCTTTGCGATCGGTCTGAAAGTGTGCTGCCCCATTTTGAATAGACAATGAAGAAATTTTCGTACCGTTCGAGACGAGTTTGGAAATAAAGCTGGAGACATCATGGGCACCCGTGATTTTAATCGCATACCGTTTATGCATAAGGCAACGCTCCGTCTTCTTTGATTTCCAGTGCTGTGATGGACGCAAACGTAAATACCGCTACTTCTTCCGAAAGTGTCTCCACGGTCAATTCTTCGCCCTTCGCCTCAATCCGGAAATGCCCACATTTGATCATTGCAAAATCGGGGCCGAGCTTCAAAAGTGCATAAGGCCCATTGATCCGTACTAAACGGAACTCTTCAATCGTCACTGATGAACCCGTATCAAATAATTTTCTCAAAAGATAAAACCCCCTGCCATAACATATGAAATAGGCAGGGGGTCAATGCTTACCGTTTTGATTTTGGTGGAGCTAAAATTTCAGAAAAGATGATGCCTTTCAAGAAATCCTCGTTCGTTTTCGGGACAAGATCATTCTTGTCGACTTCGGCTGACAATTTACGTGTCCCGCCATGCGCTGAAAGCCGTCCGCGATGCCGGTCAGTCGTAGGGCGCTCCTGTTTCTTCTGCACTTCAACCGGTTCCTCATTTACCGTAATCCGTCCAGCCGTCACTGGTTTGCGCGGAGCTGCTATAGGCGGCGTTTGCCTACTAGGCGGTTCGCCCGTCCCTTTCTGTAGCTCTTTTTGCATTTCCTGAACCATTTCTTTCGACATTTCTTTCAGCTTCTTGACCGGGTTATCCTGTCCAGCTGTAAAAGGTTTCGGTTCCCCTTGCCGGGGTGCTTTTTTCTTGTCCTTACCGCTGAATAACGAGCCAAGAATCGCCAAGATGGCAAAAATGATCAGTTGTTCCATCGATACATCCCCTTTCCGGGAATCGGATGATCATCCGTTACTCTTTTTTACCGTCAGGCTTCTGCTTATCATCGCCGACTTTACTGATGGAGTTTCGCATGCCTGTATCAGCCTGGATATTTTTATAGTTCATATAATCCATAATGCCGATATTGCCTGTGCGGAGCGCTTCCGCCATCGCAAGTGGAACTTCCGCTTCGGAGGCTACCACTTTCGCGCGCATCTCTTCAACTTTCGCCTTCATTTCCTGCTCGCTCGCAACAGCCATCGCACGACGTTCTTCCGCTTTCGCTTGGGCGATGTTTTTATCCGCCTGCGCCTGCTCTGTCTGTAATTCCGCACCGATGTTTTTGCCGATATCCACGTCGGCGATATCAATGGATAAAATTTCAAAGGCTGTTCCCGAATCAAGTCCTTTGGAGAGCACTGTTTGTGAAATCATATCCGGATTTTCCAATACTTTCGCATGGTCGACAGACGCACCGATCGTAGAAATGATCCCCTCACCAACACGGGCAATAACCGTTTCTTCACCCGCACCACCGACGAGACGATCAATATTGGCACGTACGGTAATACGCGCTTTCGCTTTTACTTCAATCCCGTTCAAGGCGACACCGGCGATAAATGGTGTTTCGATCACTTTCGGGTTAACGGACATTTGGACCGCTTCCAACACATCACGGCCCGCAAGATCGATCGCCGCTGCACGCTCAAACGTCAACTCGATATTCGCACGATGCGCTGCAATCAGGGCATTGACGACACGGTCGACGTTCCCCCCTGCTAAGTAATGGCTTTCCAATTGGTTGATCCCGACATTCAAGCCCGCTTTGTGAGCCTTGATCAAAGGATTGACGACTCGGCTCGGGATAACCCGGCGAAGACGCATTCCGATAAGTGTAAAGATGCTGACCCGCACGCCTGCTGCCATGGCAGAAATCCATAGCGCGACAGGGACAAGTGTGAAAAATACAGCCAATAGGATAATGACGACAAAAATGATAGCCACTGCCGTAATTAAACCTCCTGCTTCCAAAATACCTGGCATTATTCAGTCTCCCCTTCCTCTTCTGATTCCCGCACAACAATACGGGAACCTTCCACTTTCACAATTGTAACATTCTTTCCTTTGTCGATGTAACTTCCTTCCGAAACAACATCAATTCGTTCACCATCCAGTTCGATGGCACCGGCCGGGCGAAGCGGTGTAGACGTCTTCGCAATACGCCCTAATAATTCCACCCTGTTCACATTTGAAACGTAACCGCTTTCCGTATCCGTCGCATCCATCAGTACGACTTTATTGAGCAGATGCAATTTTTTACCGAAAAATTTCATAAGAATCACCATCCCTATACTAGCGATGGCAACCGCGATAAGGACCGAAATCGCCATATACATCGGATTGCCGCCTGCCAAAATGATACCTCCAATAATCGCGAGCGACCCTATGATCCCTGCAATGCCACCTGGCAAGAAAAACTCCGCTATGACAAGTCCTACCCCAATCACAAAGAGGACGATGGATTCATAACCTGCCAGTCCTGCAACAAGGTGTCCATAGAAAAATAACAACAATGATGAAATCGCCATCGTACCCGGTACACCGAATCCAGGAGAATATAATTCTACGACTAGGCCAAGACCTGCAATGGATAAAAGAATCGGAACAACAATCGGATGCGTAATGAATCGGGCGATCTTTTCAAAAATAGTGACTTCCGTTGAAATAACTTCCGCATTTTCATAGCCCGCCTTTGCAAGCACATCCTCAAAAGACGAAACGGTCCCTTCACTATAATTGACTTCCAATGCTTCCGAAGCTGTCAATGTCAGCAATTTGCCCATTTCCGCTCGGTACTTAGGAAGATCGACATCAGGATCCGCCATCGCTTGTGCATACATCGTATCACGATCATGATCTGAAGAATTTGCCGCATTGATCATATCTGCAACCCATTTACTTTGCGCTTTGACATCCGCTGCATTGCCATCTGCTACAATCGCCTGGGCAGCCCCGATCGTTGCATTGGGGGTCATATAGATGTCTTGTGCATGAAGCGCGATAAATGCACCAGCTGAAATGGCTCGATTGTTAATGTAAGCGATGATCGGGACAGAGGTCTCATCCATTAATTTACCGATTTTATCCGCTGCATCCGTAAAGCCTCCAAGCGTATCGATTTCGAGGATGATCGCATCTGCGCCCGCTTGTTCCGCTTCCGAAAACGAACGCTGTAAAAAAGCGTATAAACCTTTTTCAACTTCGGCTTCAACAGGGACTCTATACACTGTTTTCTGACTGGCTTCAGTTTGCACGAAAGGAATGAATATCGCTGATAAAAATAAAATGAACAGGAGAAGTTTTCCGATCATTTTATGCATGCTGTTTTTCACCTCTCTTTACTATCCATTATAACTCTATATACGGTTGAAAATCTCGTAAGTTTCATTTTGCTCAGAAAAATCTTTTTCTACACAACAATAAACCGGAAAACCCTTATCGGATTTTCCGGTTTACGAATTTTTAGATTCATTACAAGATCGAATTCATGGCTACAGAAAATTAGAATTTACGTTTTCTTGCAGCTTCAGATTTCTTTTTACGCTTTACGCTCGGTTTCTCATAAAACTCACGCTTTCTTACCTCTTGTATTGTTCCACTTTTGGATACAGTACGTTTGAAGCGGCGAAGAGCATCTTCAAGCGATTCGTTTTTACGAACAACAGTTTTCGACATATCTCTTGTCCCTCCCTCCAAACACACTTCGGAACATGACCAAGTGCCATGTACTCAAGAATTATACCGCAGAAATAAAAATAGGTCAATATAAAACTTTCAACTTTATTTAGAAAAAATCCCATATCCCTCTAAGTGAGGTTGATTCGCTAGATATGCCATCCTGATCTTTGCACTTCGCCGATTAATAATCAGATGTGGATGCAAGTCCTTGCATAATCTGAACACCGGAACTAGCTCCGATTCTCGTAGCGCCTGCATCGATCATTTTCTTCATTTCTTCAAAGCTCCGGACACCACCGGATGCCTTCACACCCATTTGTGGTCCGACGACTGCCCGCATCAATTTGACATCATCCTCCGTCGCCCCTCCATTTGAAAAACCAGTAGAGGTTTTGACAAAATCAGCACCTGCCAAAACGGATAATTCGCATGCTTTTCTTTTTTCCTGTTCTGTCAATAAGGCTGTTTCAATGATCACTTTGACAATCGCTCGATCTTTTGCAGCCTGAACAACTGCCTCTATATCCTTTTTCACGGTTGCGTCATCCCCGCCTCGAAGTGCACCGATATTGATCACCATATCGATTTCTCCGGCACCGTTTTGTATCGCATCCGCAGTTTCAAACGCCTTTACTTCGGACGTCGATGCCCCTAGCGGAAAACCGATGACCGTACATACTTTAACCGGCGAACCTGCCAACGCTTCCGCTGCCGTTTTCACCCAAGTCGGATTGACACAGACTGAAGCGAAGGAGTATGTACGCGCTTCTTCGCAAAGCTTCAGAATCTCCTCTTTTTTCGTTTCCGCTTTTAGCAATGTATGATCAATATAAGTCGCAAAATCCGTATTCAACTGAATACCTCCCCGTAGTTGTCCGTACTTCTCCAATCATAGCAAGAACAGTCCAATTGTGCACGAAAAAACCATTCCAACCCGTTTGGCTGGAATGGCTTTTCTTATTAGACGTGGATTTCTTGGTCATCCATGACGCGGACAAATTGTCCTTCATTATAAGGATAGCCCGCTTTCGTCAACTTCACACGGACAATTTTACCGACCATCGATTCATCGGCAGGCAGGACAACTTTCAAGTAATTATCTGTATAGCCTTCATAAAGCCTGCTATCTGGATCGAGTTTATACTTCTCTTCCGGAATAACTTCGAGTACTTCATTTTCGAAAGAGGATGCATACTGCTTCGCAAGTTGGTCATTCAACTCAAGCAGTCGATGAACGCGCTCATTTTTCACTTCTTCATCGATTTGGTCTTCCATACGTGCAGCAGGCGTCCCTGTCCGTTTGGAATATGGAAACACATGCAGTTCAGAGAAGCGCTGATCGCAAATGAAACGATAAGTTTCCATGAATTCTTCTTCCGTCTCGCCTGGGAAACCGACGATAACATCCGAAGTGATTGCCAAATGTGGCAACGCTTCACGAAGGCGATCCAAACGCTCCGCGAAAAATTCCATCGTATATTTACGACGCATCCGTTTCAATACAGTATTGGAACCGGATTGGATCGGAATATGCAGATGGCGGACGATGATCTTCGAATCACGGAGCACTTCAATGACTTCATCAGTCAATTGACTCGCTTCGATAGAACTGATACGAAGGCGTTTCAATCCTTTCACTTGCGTTTCCAAATCGCGAAGAAGACGGGCAAGATTATAATCTTTCAAGTCTTCCCCATAGCCTCCCGTATGGATACCAGTCAGGACAATTTCAAGATATCCTGCATCGACAAGCTGTTGTGCTTGGCGGATGACTTCTTGCGGATCACGAGAGCGCATGAGGCCACGCGCCCATGGAATAATACAGAACGTGCAGAAATTATTGCACCCTTCCTGTATTTTCAAAGATGCCCGTGTGCGGTCTGTAAAAGCAGGAACGTCAAGCTCTTCGTACACTCTGTTCTTCATAATATTGCGAACGGCATTGATCGGTTGACGCTCCGCCCGATATTCGTCGATCAAACCAAGTAATTTTGTCCGATCTTGCGTTCCAACGACGATATCCACTCCCGGAATCGCCATAATTTCAGCAGGTGATGTTTGCGCATAACAACCCGTTACACAAATGACCGCATCCGGATTATTCCGGATAGCGCGGCGAATAACCTGACGGCTTTTCTTATCTCCCGTATTCGTCACTGTACATGTGTTGATGACGTAAACATCGGCGTTTTGTTCGAAATCCTTACGATCATAGCCGGCTTCTTTAAATAATTGCCAGATCGCCTCAGTTTCGTAATGGTTTACTTTGCAACCGAGGGTGTGAAAGCTTACGTTTTTCGGTAGCTCGTTACTCATATATATTTCATCCTTTCATTATAAGCATTATCGCAATTACATTAGATTAAATAAAATGTCAACGAGTTTTATGATAGCATAAATAAACATGTTGAGCCTAATTTTTTTGTTTAGTGTGCACAAGCAAAAAATAATAATTTGAGTAAGTTACAAGTAAATGCGTAAATAAGAAGGTGCATTCTTTGGGTTCGTGTAAAAAGGACTGTTCTTGCCGCCGTTGTAAAAGTCGGTTTAAACCGTGTGATGTCGCGCCGGTATCAAAAGTATTAAAAGGAATGGATATTGCCGACGTACCTAAAAAGGTATGTGATTGTTCAGGTATAGTGAATTTTTCGGGTGCATCTTTCAAGTTTTCCGCAAATATTTGTCCGCAATGCAAACTTCAAGGTGGTTCCGTTTCAACCACCTTCTTTAGTCCTGGCATATCATTTGACTCTACAGTTGTTTATCCCCCTCAGTGTTTTTCTATTGATACCGGTACTGTTTTACAAGTTTCGGGGTTTGGCACATTGATATTTGGTGCTTCCATCATTCAAGGTATTTTTACGCTACGACTACTGGAAAACTTAGTCGGTGACAATTCATTCTACTTTGAAGTGACTGGCATCGGCCAAAATGGGGTTACTTATTCTGTTAGCATTTCCCAAAACGTGCCCGATGAAAATCGGATGATCAGTTTTTGTAATTCTTCTTATTCATTTCCACGAGGTACGATTAACAAAACTGCAAAAACAAATGAACTTCAGGAAAAATTAAATAGAGGACAAATTGTAATTGTTAAAAACGGGCAAGTCGAAGTTGAAGAACTTTAATGGTTGTCTCGTAGATAGACAAAAAGCGACCTATCCAACACTGGACGGATCGCTTTTTTATGTTCGCTTGTCGTACAGGTTAGACTACTTCACGCAGTTTCATTCAAATTCATACGACATGGCTGACAGTAGATATAAGGGGGCCGTTTCAGTCCTTAAGATGCGCGGACCTAATGCCATCGGTAAAAAACCAGCGGAGTGCAGTGCTTCCGCTTCGCTCCGGGATAGGCCGCCTTCAGGACCGAACACAACCAGTACCGTTTGTTTAGGAGACACGTTTTGGAGCCGCTCCGCGATCTTATGCGGTTTTCCGTTTTTTGCATCTTCCTCATCCGCAAAGAACAAGACATCATACGCTTTCGCTGCATTAATCAATTGCTTGAACGTATAAGTTGTTGCGACTTCGGGAATAAGGGTACGATGGCATTGCTCCGCCGCTTCTTTCGCGATTTTGCGAAGTCTCTCTACCTTTTTGCCGCCTTTTTTGTCATCCCATTTGACGATGGAGCGCTCCGCTTCAAAGGGAATGAGGCCTACCATGCCGAGTTCCGTGCCTTTTTGTGTAATCCAATCGAGCTTATCGCCTTTCGGCAGACCGCATGCAATCGTCACAGAAACGGGCATTTCACTGGATGGCAGTGCGTCTCCTTCGCGTTGGATGATCACCCCATCTGTAGCCAGCTCGGAAATGGTTGAAACATATGCGTGACCGCCTGAAACCGCGATGACTTGATCACCGGACACCATTCGCATGACACGGACGATATGTTTTCCATCGTCGCCGGAGATTTCGGCTTTCCCTTCGTCATCGAACGGGGCAGAAAGAAAATAGCGCTGCAAACCGTTACACGCCCCTTTTTTGGGCAACAATGGCAACCCAGTCTTCCATCAAGACCGACTCGATAATTTCAAAGCCTTTGGAAATCAAATCGTCTTTTACCATATCGCGTTTTTGACCGATGATGCCCGAAACGATGAATAATCCATCCTCCGGTAAGATGGCGTAAGCATCTTCGGAAAAGGTCATGATCACTTCTGCCAATATATTCGCAACGATAATATTAGCAGGTTCTTTGACGGAATCTAATAGATTGCCGTGTGTTACAAGAATTTTCTCTTCAACATGATTCAATTTAATATTTTCTTTCGCTGCTACAACCGCGACATCATCCAAATCAAGCGCATGGACTTGAGACGCGCCTAACAGGGCCGCACCGATGGAAAGGACACCAGACCCGGTTCCGACATCGACGACCGTATCCCCTTCGCGCACATACTTTTCAAGTGCTTGGAGACACATGACCGTTGTCGGGTGCGTGCCGGTTCCGAAAGCCATTCCTGGGTCCAACTCGATGATCAATTCATCCGAATCGACAGGATCATATTGTTCCCAGGTCGGGACGATTGTGAATCGCCCGGATATTTTGACAGGATGATAGTATTTCTTCCACGCAGTCGCCCAATCCTCTTCGTCGATCTCATGCGTGTGAATGCTGTTCTGTCCGACATCCAAGCCGAATTCCGTTAAGCCTTCAATCGCCTGTTCAATGTCTTTCATCGTTTCGATAAGAAAACTATTGACAGGTAAATATGCTTTGACGATGACGCCATCAGTCGGAAAATCCTTTTTATCGAGTGCATAGATTTCACCAAAACGGTCTTCATGAATCCGGTCCGGTTCGGACGAATCTTCAATCACTACCCCACTGGCACCCGCTTCGTGCAAAATATTCGCTACCGCTTCTGTTGCTTCATGCGTTGTATGAATGGAAATTTCCGACCACTTCAAATCACTTCATCCCTTTCAGTCGCCTTTGATTGTTCGTTTGATTTTATCAAATAATGAGCTTGAATACTCATCTGGCGAATCTCCACCAATGGCTGCAAATTCACGCATCAATTCTTTCTGTTTTTCCGTCATTTTCTTCGGTGTCATTACTTTTACGACCACATGTTGATCGCCTATGCCGCGGCCATGGACGTTTTTAACCCCTTTGCCTCTTAGGCGGAAACGGGTGCCTGTTTGTGTGCCCGCTGGAATTTTCAAATTCACATTGCCATGCACAGTCGGCACTTCAATCTCATCACCGAGTGCAGCTTGCGGGAACGTCAGACCCAATTCCAAATAAATATCGTCTTCTTCCCGTATGAATTTTTCATGTGGGCGAACACGGAATACGATATACAAGTCCCCTGCCGGACCGCCATTATGTCCTGCTTCACCTTGTCCTGAGATGCGCAGTTGCTGACCATCGTCAACACCCTCAGGAATTGTCACTTTGATTTTTTTGTTTTTGGTTACTCTGCCTTTACCGTGACATGTCGTACATTTTTCAGGGATGATTTTCCCTGTCCCTTGACAATGTGGACATGTTCTGCGATTCACCATTTGACCAAGCGGCGTGTTTTGTGTAATGCTGATTTGACCGGAACCGCCACAATGTGTACAAGTTGTTGGGGAAGTCCCTTTTTTTGCACCTGAGCCGTCACATGTTTCACATGTTTCTTCTTTCGGAATTTCAATTTCCATCTCTTTTCCGAAAACAGCTTCCATGAAGTCAATCGTCATAGAATATTGGAGGTCATCCCCTTTGCGAGGCGCATTCGGATCACGGCGCCTTGATCCACCCCCACCGAAAAACGTGCTGAAGATATCTTCGAATCCGAAACCATCTCCGCCACCACCAAAACCACCAAAGCCTTGGTTCGGATCTGCATGGCCAAACTGGTCATAATTCGCTTTTTTCGTGTCGTCGCTCAACACCTCAAAAGCTTCTGTCACTTCTTTGAATTTCTCTTCTGCGCCCGGTTCTTTGTTCAAGTCCGGATGATACTTTTTGGATAGCTTCCGATACGCTTTCCTGATTTCGTCTTTGGATGCGCCTTTTGATAATCCAAGCACATCATAATAATCTCGTTTGCTCATTTTTACACTCTCCCGAAATACTTTGGCCTATGCCTATTGTATCATTATGCACGCCCGATAAAAATCGAAAAAGCCAAAGCCGGAATATCGGACTTTGACTTTTCCGTCAAGAATTTTTTCATGCTGCCCGGCGTAATTCACAGTTTGGAACGTCCGCCAAAGGCTGAACTTGAATTCAAGTACTCTATTATTTTTTGTCGTCTACTTCTTCAAACTCAGCGTCGACAACACCGTCATCTTTGGAATCCCCTGCATTGTCAGCACCTTGCGCTGATTCAGCAGCCGCTTGTTCATACAGTTTCATAGATAGCTGTTGAACGATTTCTTCTAATTTCTCTTTCTTCGTACGGATATCGTCGAAGTTTGCCGCTTCGATTGCAGCTTTCAATTCTTCTTTCGCTTCCTCGACATTTTTCACTTCTTCTTCGGAAACTTTTCCTTCAAGATCTTTCAATGTCTTTTCAGCCATGAAGACAAGCTGATCCGCTTCGTTTTTCAAGTCCGCTTCTTCTTTACGCTTTTTGTCTGCTTCCGCATTCGCTTCAGCATCTTTTACCATGCGTTCGATTTCATCGTCAGATAGGCCAGAGCTGGATTGGATCGTAATGTTTTGTTCTTTTTGCGTACCCAAGTCTTTCGCTTTAACTGTAACAATACCGTTTTTATCGATATCAAATGTTACTTCGATTTGTGGAACGCCACGTGGTGCTGGTGGAATATCCGTCAATTGGAAACGGCCAAGCGTTTTGTTGTCCGAAGACATCGGGCGCTCCCCTTGCAATACATGGATGTCAACCGCAGGCTGGTTATCTGCCGCTGTTGAGAACACTTGGGACTTACTTGTCGGGATCGTCGTGTTACGTTCGATCAATTTCGTGAAGACATTCCCCATCGTTTCGATACCGAGTGAAAGTGGTGTAACGTCTAGAAGTACAACGTCTTTTACGTCTCCGCTCAAGATTGAACCTTGGACAGCTGCACCCATTGCAACGACTTCATCAGGGTTAACGCCTTTGTATGGCTCTTTTCCAGTTTCTTTTTGAATCGCTTCCTGAACTGCTGGGATACGTGTCGAACCACCTACAAGAATGACACGGTCAATTTCAGATGGTGAAAGGTTCGCATCTTTCATCGCCTGACGAGTCGGTACCATTGAACGCTCGACAAGATGCGCAGTCAATTCGTCAAATTTCGCGCGGGATAGGGTCACTTCAAGGTGAAGTGGACCAGCTTCTCCTGCTGTGATGAACGGTAGGGAAATTTGTGCAGATGTTACGCCAGAAAGGTCTTTTTTCGCTTTTTCAGCGCCGTCTTTCAAACGTTGCATCGCCATTTTATCTTTGGAAAGGTCGATGCCGTTTTCTTTACGGAATTCGTCCACAAGATAGTTTATGATGACATCGTCAAAATCGTCCCCACCTAGTTGGTTGTCCCCCGCAGTGGAAAGCACTTGGAAAACGCCGTCGCCAAGTTCTAGAATCGATACGTCGAACGTACCACCACCAAGGTCATAGACGAGAATGATTTGATCTTCTTCTGTCTTATCTAAACCGTATGCAAGTGCTGCTGCTGTCGGCTCGTTAATAATACGCTCCACTTCAAGACCTGCGATTTTACCTGCATCTTGTGTCGCTTGACGTTGTGCATCGCTGAAGTATGCAGGAACGGTGATAACCGCTTTTGTCACTTTTTCGCCAAGATACTCTTCCGCATAGCCTTTCATATACTGAAGGATCATTGCAGAAACTTCTTGCGGCGTATATTCTTTGTCTTCCGCTTTCACTTTATAGTCAGAACCCATATGACGCTTAACTGACATGATTGTGTTCGGATTCGTAATTGATTGACGTTTCGCTACTTCACCGACTTGTCTCTCACCGTTTTTGAATGCAACAACGGATGGTGTCGTACGGTTACCTTCCGGGTTTGGAATTACTTTCGGCTCCCCGCCTTCGTATACCGCCACTACAGAGTTAGTTGTCCCTAAGTCAATACCGATAATTTTACTCATAATCAAATTCCTCCTAGATAAAATGCTCAATCATTACTCGTTAACTTTAACCATCGAAGGTCGCAGTACACGATCTTTTAACAAATACCCTTTTTGCAATTCTTCAAGCACAACGCCTGATGGCTTTTCCTCATCGGTACCCGTCATGATCGCTTGATGGAAATTCGGATCGAATTCCTTGTCAAGTGCTTCAATTTCAACGAGCCCTTCCGCTTTCAATGCATCGACAAGCGTGCGATAGATCATGTCCATCCCCGTCATCATCGACTTCACTTCTTCAGTCTTCGCTTCAACGGTCAAGGCACGTTCAAAATTATCAAGCACAGGAATCAGATTGTTAACGACACTCTGCGCCCGATATTTCTGCAATGCTTCCTGATCAAGCGTCGCTCTTCGTTTGAAGTTTTCATAATCTGCAAGCAATCTGAAGTATTTGTTTTCCTCATCCTGAAGCTTCGCCTTCAATTCTTCGATCTCAGTTTCAGGTTCGGCTGCAGTCGAGTTTTCATCCGCCTCTGCAGCTTGTTGTTCTACCATTGTTTCGTTTTCATTTTCAACAGCTGTTTCTTCCGCTGTTGAATCGTTTTTTACTACTTCTTCGTCATTTAAGTCGGCTTTCGTTTCTGTCAATGTTCTTTCCTCCCTGCTGATCCGCCACCGATTGTCAGCCTTGCCAGCTCGCTGGACAAATCACTGCTCATCAAATCAAGCAACGTAATGACCCTTGCATAGTCCATCCGTTTAGGACCGATAATCGCGATGGAACCGGCCATCTGCTCTCCGGCTGAATAAGTTGCCGTGATGACGCTATAATCCTCCATCGCATTGTTGTTGTTTTCGGAACCGATACGGACATGGATTCCTGCCAAATCGTCCTGAAAAAACGTTTTTGCCGGAACGCCTTTTTCCATCAGCTCAAAAAATGTTTTCATCTTTTGAACATCATTGAATTCAGGCTGTTTCATCATATTCATTTTCCCACCGAAGAACAAACGCTCCTCCGGTTCAATGGAAACGGCTCGTTGGAAAGCGGTGTAAAGCTCCGATGCATGGTGAATATGACGTTCCAAAATCATATTCGTTTCCTTCAGAAGTGATTGCTGAAGTTGGACAAGCGGAGTTCCTACAAGTCGTTCATTCAGTATGTTCACCATTTTTTCAATATCTGACGCCGTAAATCCTTCCGGCACGTTGAATAGTCGATTTTCAACTTTTCCATTATCCGTCACAATGATGGCCACTGCTGTTTCTTCATCTAATGGTACGATTGAAAAACGCTTTACGGCATGCAGTGTCGTATCCGGACCGAGTAGAATGGATGTATAGTTCGTCAAATCGGAAAGGATTGTCGCTGATTTCCGAATCAATTCCTCCATTTCAACAATCTTTTCTTGAAAAATCGAACGCAACTGGAAACTATCTTCCGTTTTCAACTTTTCCGGTTTTAATAAGTGATCGACGTAAAACCGGTATCCTTTTTCGGATGGTACCCTTCCGGAAGATGTATGGGTCTTTTCCAAGTAGCCCATTTCCTCAAGCTCCGCCAGCTCATTCCGGATGGTCGCCGAACTAAATGGCGCCTCCTTCTTTTGTGAAAGCTGTTTGGAGCCGACGGGTTGTGCGGATTCGATGAAATCGTTAACTGTCAGTTGCAAAAGAAGCAATTGTCTGTTCGTCAACATAATCATCACTCCTATCAGCACCTTTTGAACGGGGTGCTTGTTGGGCAACAGATTTTGCCAGTCGCCTTGTTAGCACTCTATAACATCGAGTGCTAATGCTATTGATAATTTATCAAATTCAAATGAGCGTGTCAACGAATTGACTTCGTTTTACGCAAGAAATTGTTGAAACACTTCATTCCCTCTGAATACCCCAATTCGTGTCAGTTTAACCCTATCATCCGACCGTTCCACCAAGCCATCCTGGACGAGCTGCTCGATCGCATCGCCGTAAACTGTCTCCAGCGATTGCCCGAATTTCTTTTCAAATAAAGAAAAGGAGACCCCTTTTGCAGTTCGAAGCCCCAAAAACATCTCTTCTTCCATCGCTTCCGTTTCCGTAACGAGATGCCTCTGTTGAATCGGACGTTCTCCTGCCGCCGTTTTTTCCATATATTTCACAATAGGACCGATATTTGAATAACGCTCGCCATTCACATAACCATGCGCACCTGCACCAACACCCGCATACGTGGCATTCTCCCAATAGATGAGGTTATGGATAGATTCATAACCCGGATCAGCAAAATTGCTGATCTCATACCGTTTACGGCCGTGTTGATCCATATGATCCATGAGCATGGCGAACATTTCTGCTTCGATATCTTCTCCAGGAAGTGGTAAACGACCTTTGTTCATTAAGTTATAAAAAACGGTTTTCGGCTCTACAATGAGTGAGTACCCTGAGTAATGAGGCAAATCAAGCGCTAATGCTTTGTTCAGCGTATCTTGCCATTGAGCGATGGTTTGTCCCGGCAATCCGTAAATGAGGTCGATGCTCATATTTTCAAAACCGGCTTTCCGTGCATCCGCGATAACACGAACCGGATCATCGGCATTATGCGTTCGACCGATCTTTTTGAGCAACTCTGTATCAAATGATTGAACACCGATACTCAGCCGATCGACACCCCCGTTTTTTAACACTTTCAACTTGCCATAGGTCAACTCATCAGGATTCGCTTCCGTCGAAAACTCCGTTAACGACGGCACATCGACATACTCATTGACGATGGCAAGCAGACGATCCAATTGCTGTTCGGATAAAGACGTCGGCGTTCCACCGCCTAGGAATACCGTTTCAAGCCCTTTGAAGGAAATCCCTTCCTGACGCATAACAGCAAGTTCCTGCCCAATCGATTCGATATACGCATCAACAGGCTGATTTTTGAAAAACACTTTATTGAAATCACAATAGTGACAAATCTGATGGCAAAACGGGATGTGGATATACATTCCTCTCATTACCGCCACTTCCTTCCTTCACAGCAAAAAGGAGGCTATGATGCCTCCCTTTTCACTTCTCTATTCATTCCTCGTCCATCTTCAAAACAGCTATGGACGCTATTCGTTATTGAATGTACTAAATTGTATCATACAGCATTTTGACTTGGCGTACAAACGTCGGGCTACTGTATGTTTGAAGTTCATTTTTTCACATACTATTCAATGAATAAAATCCATCTGAACAAGTCATTAGGGACACATCGATGAAAATTGCTGAGTCGATAAACTAAAGAATAGGTACAGAATAAATCATCCTTTTTTCGGTAAAAGTGTATCATAATAATAGCCATCCCCCCGCAATTCGATAGAATCGGAATAAAATGGCTGTTCAAAATAAACTAGGAGGGGTACCTATGACAAGACTCTCAGCGACAAAATCCATTCATACCAAATCTGGGGTTCTACTAACTGAGCCGTGAAGTTCTTCTATGTATTTTAATGCACCGATGGAAAACCGCGTTAGATTCTCAACAGATTATTTCAGAGAAGTTCGAGTGAATGGGATTCGAAAATTTATGAATCATCTTACGATGGATGAGCCAACTGTCGATCTATTCCTTTCGCTAGAATATAATAGAAAAAATAAATATCTCACTAATAACTTGTCAAAGCGGATACGCTTGGTTAATTGGAAGGAACATAAACTCACAAGTGAAGAATTTGATCTTGACGAAGGGTTCGGTAAGATTGCATCAATAAAAAACGTAGCCGTGAATGATGCGATATTATATACAATAGATGTACTTCTCTATAAAAATGAGCGTGCCTCCAAAGCTTTATTGATGATTGACACGAGTAAGTATCTGATTCACTTCGGAGCGAGTGGAGACGTCATCAATATACTCTCTACAGATCCCAAGAATATTAAAAGCTTAAAAACGAAGTATAAAGGCATCTTTGACACTTTTTACGATGCGCCTTTAACGTGAATAATTTACAACTGAGATGACAAAAGTGGTCGTTTTTTTAACAGATAGCCACAATGTATTAATTAATGTAAAGGGAAGAAAAAATAGTGTATAAATCATGATGAAAAAATATATTACCAAAATACGTGCAACAAGTATAGAGTAATAGGCCCTTCCAACGTATACATTTGTCGTTAACTTAGTATTCAAGATATGACTATATATTTTTAGTCCGCCAATTAGCTGATCTCTTGATCCGAATAAAAGAACAAATAGAAGTAAGCCTACTATAATTCGGGTGTCATAATAATCCCATGCTAATGCATGTTGATCGGCTCTTAACACTCCATTGAAAGGTATGAGAATGTAAGAAAAGAATATATACCAACCTGTTACAATTCTTAATGAATTTAAAATAAGTGACCATAGATTTCTACTCATCCGTATTCACCTTTACCTCTCTTAATACCATTAAATTTTAGTATAAAAGCTCTGCTTATGTTGAAAATTGAACATCGTGTTCTTCATAATCAATAATATCGTGCGCATCTATTAAAATGAATCTTTTAGAACTCTTTTAACGTAAATAATTAAATAACGTCTATTGTAATGTATAAAGAGTTACTAAAAATGGGACGAGCACAACAATGGCAAGCAGTGTCAATTAAGGAGGTGAACCGCTTGAGCTGGAACGCATTTATACAGCTGAAATCAGAATCTAGTATTCTCGTTGAATCATTAAAGTCAATAAACGTACAAAGTAGTAGCGACTCTTCCATCACGTCTACGACAGATTTTGAGTCTTATCATTTACTGCCTTCCCAAAGGATTTCTTTCATCGGAGTAAACCATGTAGTAACACTCATTTCCGATTCAATTGAATACGTTTCTTTGACGCGCGATTAATGATTTTTAATCGAAAGGAGCCGATCCAGAAAATCAGTAAAAAATGATTTTCTGGATCGGCTCCTTGTTAAGAAGTATTACTTAAATTCTTGATTGTCTAAAATAGTCACTTGTTCCTTACTGGATTGGGCTATACGTTTTGTGTTTTCTACCAACCGAAAAATATTATCGCAACATTGTTTGGCACCTATAACCAGTAATGGCACACCAAGAATATCAATTTTTAAGCCTCTAGACAAAAAACCACCAATCGACATCGCGATCGGTACAGTGGGTGATGTATTGGAGAATATTATTTGTTCTTGAAATTGATGTTTACTTTGAATCAATAAAATCAAATTTTTCATTGCTGGAACAACCAATTTTGAGGATTTCCGACCTATTGTATACACGGAGTCTCCATTTTCATCTATCCCATGGAAAATGATTTTCCCGGAATCCTTTTTAGTTAATTTATTGAAATAGTTTACACTTAATATTTCTTCTTTAGTAAGTTTACGTTCCGATTGGTCTAATTCTTTTAAATGATATGCAGCTGCCAGTGATGTAGTATGAGTTCCGCCATAGTCATTATAAATATAAATCATGATATCATCCTTCGAATTGTTATCTCAGACCATTATGGACAATTAATCTAAAAACTAAACCCAAATTCGTTATTTTTCATTTATTTTCATAATCCTCTTTCCGACAAATGAAAAAGAAACTTTTTTGTTACCTAACATCCACCAAGCCCACTACCTTCCAAAACCTTCTTAACTCCCAGTTGCAAAGTATAAGGTACTATCAGCCCAATCCGTCTTTCCAAGAATCACAGGCCGTGCATTCATGGGGCTTCATTTATTAATATATATAAAAGCACCGTATTTGGGTTGCAAAAAACAAACCCAAATACGGTGCCCATTACACTGATTCTGATCATGTATGCGTGATTTGAAATGACCTGCTGTCGCCAAGAAAATTTCGCTCGGTGGCAACAGGGTGGCATATCACTATTTCACACGGTTCATTCAAAACACGAAGTGCATACCTATAATTTTTATTCCTCGTCCATCTTCAATACAGCCATAAAGGCTTCTTGTGGCACTTCAACGGAACCGACTTGTTTCATCCGTTTCTTACCTTCTTTTTGTTTCTCAAGCAATTTACGTTTACGGGAGATGTCTCCACCGTAACATTTCGCGAGAACGTTTTTCCCGATCGATTTGATGTTGGATCGGGCAACGATTTTTTGGCCGATTGCGGCTTGGACTGGTACTTCGAACTGTTGTCTTGGGATCAATTTTTTCAGTTTCTCAACGATCGCTTTTCCGCGTTCGTAGGAGAAATCGCGGTGGACGATGAAGCTGAGTGCATCCACTTGTTCACCGTTCAACAAAATGTCCATCTTAACGAGTTTCGATTCTTTGTAGCCAATGAGTTCGTAGTCAAATGAAGCGTATCCTTTTGTACCTGATTTCAATTGGTCGAAGAAGTCATAGACAATTTCCGCCAACGGCAATTCGTAGATGATGTTGACACGTGACGCATCGATATAATCCATCGTGATGAAGTTTCCGCGTTTATGTTGGCACAGTTCCATGACAGAACCGACATAATCATTCGGGACCATGATGGATGCTTTGACATATGGTTCTTCGACGTGGTCGATTTTCTGTGCGTCTGGCATCATGGCAGGGTTGTCCACTTTCAGTTCAGTACCATCCGTCATGATGACATTGTAAATAACACTTGGTGCTGTTGTGATCAAGTCAATATTGAATTCGCGTTCAATCCGCTCTTGGATGATTTCCATATGCAACAGACCGAGGAAGCCACAACGGTATCCGAAGCCGAGTGCTTGGGATGTCTCTGCTTCGTATTCAAGCGCAGAGTCGTTCAACTCCAACTTTTCAAGTGCTTCACGCAA
The DNA here is from genome assembly GCF_022346545.1 of Sporosarcina sp. ACRSM. Lineage (GTDB taxonomy): Bacteria > Bacillota > Bacilli > Bacillales_A > Planococcaceae > Sporosarcina. The sequence continues at coordinate 216,298 of NZ_JAKRNU010000008.1, forward strand.
GTCGTTGTATTTGGATGTATCGATCGGATACAATCCACAGAATACCATCGGATTTAAGCGACGATAGCCTGGTAGCGGTTCACTCGCAGGGTTTTTCACGCCTGTAATCGTATCCCCGACTCGTGTGTCCCCAACATTTTTTATGGAAGCCGATAAGTAACCAACGTCCCCTACTGTCAATTCATCGCGATGTTTCGCTGACGGTGTGAAGACGCCCGTCTCGATGACTTCGAATTCCTTGCCCGTCGCCATCATGCGGATCTTATCGCCAGGTCGGACCGTCCCTTCTACAATTCGGATATTGACGATAACGCCTCTATACGCATCGTAATGGGAGTCGAAGATGAGCGCTTTTAACGGTGCTTCCGGGTCCCCTTGAGGAGCCGGCACTTTTTCGACGATTTGTTCTAAGATGTCTTCAATGCCGATGCCCGCTTTTGCCGATGCAAGGACCGCTTCCGAAGCGTCCAATCCGATGACGTCTTCAATTTCCTGTTTGACACGATCCGGATCGGCGGCAGGCAGGTCGATTTTATTGATGACCGGTAAAATTTCCAGATCATTATCAAGTGCCAAGTAGACGTTCGCTAGCGTTTGCGCTTCAATACCTTGCGCTGCATCGACGACGAGAATAGCCCCTTCACATGCAGCGAGGCTTCGTGACACTTCATATGTAAAGTCGACGTGTCCCGGCGTGTCGATCAGGTGGAATGTATATTCCTGCCCGTCTTTCGCCGTATACGTCAACTGCACAGCGTTCAATTTGATTGTAATTCCACGTTCACGTTCCAGATCCATTGAATCGAGCGTCTGGGACTTCATTTCCCTGGAAGTTAGTGTCTGGGTTTGTTCCAATATGCGATCGGCAAGCGTAGATTTACCGTGATCGATATGGGCAATGATGGAAAAATTCCGTATGTTTTTCTGACGTGCCAATCTCTGTTCTAAATTCATCTCAGTTCACTCCTAGTTTAGCTAGTATGAATTATAGCAGTGAACCGCCTAGACTTCAATATTCGACACGTCAGGAGTTTTGAAGTACCGCTGCAGCTGCACTTCCGATGACAGAAACGGTCCGATTCAGCTCATCTTCCGCATTGCCGATCCCACCGAGCTCGATCAGCAAAAGGGACGGATGCAAATCCTGGTTATACTTGCCATCAACGCCCGGTCCACTTTTCACAATAAAATCCCGGGTAATCCCAGGTACCAATTTTTCCATTTCATCCTTCAGCAGCTTCGCCTTCGCTTGGTTCTGTTTATAATTCGGATTATTCTTTCCGATGACAAATGCAACTTTCGCATACTTTTCTCCGTTATGGACAATCGTCGTTCTATCTGCCCGCAGATGATCGCGATGGAGATCAATGATGAAGTCATATTTGTCGGCTTGAGCTTGCTTCTGCACATAAGGACGGATTTCTTTATAGGAACGTGCATAAGCAATTCCTTTCTTCTCCATTTGCGCTTGGATATCAATCGGTAAAATTGTCGTTTCAACCCCATTGACATCCAACTGTGATTTTAGCTTTTCCCCAATTTTCATGATGTTTTCGGAATGATGAGAGACAGCGACTTTTCCGTCATAAGCTTTCGTCATTGGTTCATATGCTTCATGCGAATGCGTAAAATAAAGAAGTGCTTTCCCAGTCGTTTGTGCTTTTGACTCTTCCTCCAACACATTAGCGGCGTAGACCATGTAGGAAGATTCCTTGACAAGTTTAGGAGATTTCGCCGTTTGTCCTTCTGCCGTCATACTGACGAAGACAGGAAACAGGAAGAGAAACAGAATGAGTGAGCCCCAGATTAGCGATGTTTTTTTCAAATGGCATCCCTCCGTTTTCCAACTATATGCGTCAGAAAACGGAGCAATGACTATTTTTTTAAATTAGCTACCCAGGATGACAATGAATCCGACAACGTGTCCGCATAGATCGAAACCCAAGAATCAATCTCTTTCGGCGAAATGAACGTCCGTAGTTCATGATTCGCTAATACTTCTTCAAACAATTGAATACGGTCTTCATGCGGCCAAGATGCCCAATCTCCAAAAATCGGCAGCAATGTAGAACGATCTGCATCTTTGTTTTCACTGTGCAGCCAAGGCGTAACCGAAAGCCGAGAAGATGGGCTATCCTTTTCACTGATCTTAGAAGCGATATAGCCAAACATCGAATCGATTGCATCCGCAATTAGGACAGGGCCGTCCACAACGGTCGGAATGCCGATTGCGATGACCGGAACCCCTAAAACTTCTTCTGACACTTCTTTCCGATTATTTCCGACACCGGATCCCGGGTGGATGCCCGTATCCGTCAATTGGATCGTGCGGCAAAGCCTTGCACTGCTCCTTGCGGCAAGCGCGTCGATGACGATAAGTAAATCGGGCTTTATCTTATCGGTAAGCGCTTGGACAAAATCAGCCGTTTCCAAGCCGGTTTGAATCGTAACGCCCGGCGCATAGACAAACACTTCACTGCCATCCTCTGCATAATATTCCGGCACAATGGATTGCAAACGATCCATCGTCAATGGACCGACCGCATCCGGGGTCACATCGCGATTCCCCAATCCTATAAAGAGGATTTTCCCATCTTTCACAGATGGGATCGCTGCGATCATTTCTTCCAGTTTGTCGATTAGCACACGCGCTAGGTCGTCTATCCCTTCCGTATCACCTGGAGTCAACGCTGGTACGGTTAACGTAATATATGTTCCTTTTTTCTTGCCAATCCTTTTTTCCCCTTCAGCATCGACCACGACGGACGTGACGACAACACGACCTAATCTGGATTCGCCAAACGAAATGCCTTCCTCTTCTTTTAATCGATTTTTTTCCGATGCCGTCCGATGCCGGACCATTTCCTCGCTTTCATCGAGAAGATCCGTTCTAAAAAAATCCAACTTCTCCATCCAATCACCTCAACAACAAGTTTGTCCGTTGTGTCAAGGAAATATTCTTAGGTCAACAGGATGTTGGTCTTGTAACCATCGTTGCAGGACGCGGCGAACTTTGGTTGCGTTCCCTACAGCTTTTCTTGTTGCAATCTAGTTCTCAATTTGTTAAAATAATGCTTGTTGTAAAGAGATATCCGTAAATTCGTGGAAACACTCTTGCCTTACCTGAAATTGGAGGTGAATGAATTGCCAAACATCAAAGGAGCTATCAAACGCGTTAAACAAAGCGCTGCTGCTAACGAACAAAACTCAACTACGAAGCATGCTATGCGTACAGCTGTACGTAAAGCTGAAGTTGCTCTTGACGCTAAAGCTGAGGATGCTACTATCCTTCTAAAAGACGCAATCAAAAAAATGGATACAGCTGCACGTAAAGGTCTTATCCACAAAAACACTGCTGCTCGTCAAAAAGCACGTCTTACTAAAAAAGCTTTATAATCCAAATGTAAAAAAGGTCGTCCTGTAATGGACGACCTTTTTTCATTTTCTGAGCGGTTCCATGAAAAACAATTCCAGGACGCGTTCTCTTTTTCCACCCGTCGATTTTAATTTATAATCGATTTCCGCAAGTTTGTCCAAAATAACAAGCAGCCGCTCCGCCTGAGGGATTTGCCGGTTTTCCATCATCAATTTCACCCGGTATGGATGGACACCTAATGTTTTGGCAATTTGTTGTTGGTGGTATCCTTTTTTCCGCAATGTCCCTACATGAATCATCAACCTGATTTGACTGGCGATGAGCGAAGTGAGCATGATCGGTTCTTCCCCGTTCCGCAACAAGTCGTGATAGATTGAAATTGTATCCGGCACCCTCCCCGCCACATAAGCATCCGTCAGCCGGAAAACATCCATTTCGGGTGTGCGCGGGACGAGCAATTCAATGACCGATGCGGTAATCTCACCTTCTCCATTCAAATACGTACCCATTTTATTTATCTCTGTAGCTAGTGTCAGCAGTTGATCTCCTGCCATGTCGACGAGCAACTGGGCATCATCCGCTGAAATATACGTTCCGATCGAGCTCGCCTCCTGTTGGATCCAAGCTATTAGGTCCTTCCCTTGGAGACGTTCCGCTTCAATAACGGTCGCCTGTTCTTTCATGATTTTTGTAATCCGTTTTCTCGCGTCCAACTTTTCGTAAGGTGCCATGAAAACCACCACAGCAGTCGGCGATGGATTGGCGAGCCATGTTTCCAGCATAGCCAGATTATGCGTCACTTTTTCCCTACTTTTATCTTGCGCTTTCAAAAAGTTGGCATTTCCTGCGATGATCAATTTTCGTTCTTGCAGGAACGGCAACGTATCGGCTTCCTCAATGACGGCTTCGACAGGCGTCTCTTCCAAGTCAAATCGGATGAGTGATGCTTCATCCAGATCCGGCATTGCTTTTTTGAGTCGATTCACTGTCGTATCAAATATATGTTGTTCAAGTCCGGTCAACAAGTAGACTGGATCAATTTGTCCCGCAGCTATTTTCTTCCATATGGCATTCGCCATTTGTATCACCTCTTCAGCAATCCTCGACCTCAATTATACAACAAGAACAACCGTTCATATGAACAATTTGTGTCTTTTTCTTTCACAAATCTAGAAAAAGGCGAAAGCTATGGATTTTTAGTGGGCAATCATCTATACTAAAGTGGAATTAGGAGGGGTAGCAATGAATGAGTTTGAACATGACGTCCAGTCAAAACGTAATGATGCGATCGATTCGGGAGTTGGCTTTGTTGTCGCTTTCGTAGCTTTCTCAGCAATATTTGTTATTGCTACAATTATCGACGTAGTCGCTGGCTAAACAAACGTGAAGAAAACGGTTTTGCATTTCCATTACGGAAATCGCGAAACCGTTTTTTCATTTTTCCATCGAAGTGATTTGGTAACGATCCCCTTTTATCGTAACAGTGATCGAACCTGATTCTGCGGTGGCCATCGTTTTCAGTCCGTAATCGCGAAATCGATCTACGACTTCCGGGTGCGGATGGCCGTAGCGGTTATTCCTTCCCGCTGAAAAAATCGTCCATTCCGGTTGCAGCGCCGCAATAAATGGCTCACTACTGGACGTCTTACTACCATGATGGCCTGCCTTTAAAATGAGGGAGCTGAATGTTGCTTGCCCATATTTCTGAAGAAAGCGTCTTTCCCCTTCTTCCTCCATATCTCCAGTAAATAAAAATGAAGGTCCCGTTGTCGTCATATACAAAACGAGCGAGCTATCGTTTCCAACATATTTCTCCGTTGTCGGTCCGACGTAATAGAAGGCCGCATCGCCCATCCTCCATGAAATCCCTTCTTGTATCGGAACAATCGGGATGTTCTGTTGATCCGCCAACCGCAAAATATCCTGCATGCTTCGCTCTTCCTCACTCCCAGGTGAAATATGAATTTCTCTTACGGTCACCTCTTCCAATACTTCATCTGCCCCTTCCACATGATCCGCATCAGCATGCGTCAAAATCAACTTATCAATAGTCGTAATGCCTCGACCTTTCAAATAAGGGACGACGATTTTCCTTCCGACTTCAAACGGTTTGGATGGCGTGCGCCAATCGGGTTCCCCAAATGTGATCGTTCCACCCGTGTCGATGACATAGACCGCTTTCCGATAAGGCAGTTCAATGACAATGCTATCCCCCTGCCCCACATCCAGATAGGTCACGTGCAAGGAACTGTCCGTGTACGGTGTAAAATGGATGAGCAATGCTGGGACGAGAAGAAAAAGGACGCTCCGCCCAAATCGGGCTCCGCTTTCCCAACGGATGAGAAAAAGCATAACACCTCCAACCGCGATCGAGGTCAACCAGGCACCGGGTTTTCCCGGTGTCCATAATTGATAAGGCAAAGAGGCGATCGAACTTGTCACGTCGCCGACCACATCCCTGAACGGCTCATAGACATAGAACATGCTGTTAACGATAACTGGTGACAAGTAGGATGTCACCAACAGGATGATATTTGCTGGTAAAATGATGATGGAATAAAGCGGGACATAGACTAGATTCACAATAAATGATGAAATGGATAACCCGTGAAAATGAAACAGCAAGACGGGAAATAACGCCAGCTGACTAATGGATGTCACAAAAAACGACGTCTTCAGTGCGGAACGGGAAGTCGCCAAAATGGCCGATGAATAGACGAGTGCGAATGCAGCCAAATAAGATAACTGGAATCCCGGTTGAAACAATACATAAGGCTGCATCCATATGAAAATGATCGCACTGATGGCCAGCGCGTCTTCCAACCTGATCTTCATGCGTCCTGAAGCGGCCAGCAGTACGAGGACCGTTGCAGACACCGCCCGCCAGACCGACGGGGCCCCACCTGCCAATACCGCATAGCACGGCAATAGGATGATCAGCAAAAGGTCGACCGTTTCCCGCCTCATGCTTAATCGGAGCAATGTACTGCGGAAAAGAAACGTCAGCAACCCGACGTGCAACCCGGAAATGGCAAACAGATGGGTAATGCCCAGTGTCTGATAATCCGCAGCCAAATCTTCATCCATCCCGCTACGGTCCCCGATCAATAATGCTTCCGCCTCCACGACCAACGATTCAGGGAAGGTATTCTCGATATGTTTTTTCACTTGACGGCGCTGTTCACGCAACTTGACGCCGATTCCGGATCGCTGATCGACTTTCAACAAAGTCTCCGCCTCGAAAATTCCCGACGCGCCGTACATCCGCATATATTTTTGCATATCGAAAGAAAACGCATGTGAAGGGAGCTCCGGTTCCCGGAAAGAACCGGTGACCGTCCATTGCATGGAAGGGAACGGGGCATCCTGAAACAGGTTTTTCTCCCGTTCATTTTTAAAGGAATAGATGGCATAGACAGTTAACCCTGTCGATGTTGTCGCGAAGCCCTTTATCTTGCCGCCGTCAATTTTCACATTGTCCGACCAAGTCAACGTCAAGGTAGCCGGTCCGGATTCGATCGTTTCCGGTAAGTTTGCTGAGATGACAAAAAAAGAGAGACAAGCAGCCAAAACTGCGAGGATAGGTGTGAGGAATTCTTCTTTTCTACGTAGGAAAATGGGGAGTAACAACAGATTAAGAGATAGTAAATGGACCGGTCCGTATGCGGCGAATGCCGATACGGCTACCGGAAATGCGATATAGATGACACGGACACGCGAGATTATTTCCCGAATAAGTCATTCACCCTTTGTGTATAGGGAGCCAGTTCTTCATCTCTTAGACCAAGTGTCTGCATTTTTTGAAGCAATTCATTAAATAATTCCAGTTTCTGTTCACTGGAAAAATCCACTTTCTTTTCGTCGAATGGAATATGCTGTACAGTGACACCGGATTGTTTAAATAACTCGATGGCATATTCGCTATTTTTGTAATCTGTGGCATAGATCACATGGCGGATACCCGATTGAATGATCGCCTTCGAGCATTGGAGACACGGGAAATGGGTGACATACAACGTCGAACCTGCAACCGGAATGCCGTATTTCGAACATTGCAGCAAAGCGTTCATCTCCGCGTGGATCGTACGGATGCAATGATTGTCCACGACATAACAGCCATGATCGATGCAATGGTCGCCTCCTGAAATTGATCCATTATAACCTCCAGCGATAATCCGATTCTCTCGGACGATTGTCGCACCGACTGCAAGTCTTGTACATGTGCTTCTCACTGCTAATAGATGGCATTGCGCCATGAAAAACTGGTCCCATGTAATGCGCTCCATATGGACCCTCCTCGTATAGATAAAATTTAAGCACTCATTTCACTGTAATTTGTGATTCCAGCTTCTCAAATGTTTTTTGTCCGATCCCGGACACTTCCATCAATGATTCAGGCGTTTTGAACAGTCCATGATCCGTCCGGTATTGGATAATGGCGGCGGCTTTCGCAGGACCGACACCCGGAATGGTCATCAGTTCTTGTTCATCCGCTGTATTGATATTGACTTTTCCATCATTTTGTCCCGCACTTTTCCCGGCTGTCGTCGTTTGGATAATGTCGATCGGCTCTTCCCCAACGCTCGGGACGTAGACGACAAATTCATCCGTCAGTTTTAAGGCGTGGTTCAGCATGCGGGAATCCGCATCGGGTAAATATCCGCCTGCCGCATGGATGGCATCGATCAGCCGTTCGCCTTCCGATAACGAATAGACGCCAGGATGTTGAACAGCCCCTTTCACATCGACAACGATGGGTTCGGGGACAGGTGGAAGGACCGTTTCATTTTCTTCAATTTCTTCTTCAATCAGTTCAGGGAATGGGTTGGAGTCGCTCATAACATATGTTTGATCGTCGTCCTGTCCTTTGGGGAAGAACAGAAAAGCGCTGACGATAGCGACTACAGCAATGGGGGTGATCATCTTACGCCACTTGCCGGATACAAGCGAAAGAAACAGTCGTATTCACCCTTTCTTTGGCGGCATCCATATGGAGTCTCTTTCAATATAAATGAATGACCGTCCAAAATCAATAACGCCGAGGCGTTATTGCGCCCAGATTTTATCGAGCTTGCTCGATAAATTCATCTGAAAAATCTGTGGCATCCGCCGGAGGCATGACTTCATCCAGTTGAGGTTTTAACCTCAACTGGATGAAGTCAAAAAGGGTTATTTTCTTACTTGAAAAAAGATTCTTTCACTTTCTTCGTCAGGCGCTAAATCTTCCCAATCCGCAAAAACCCGTTCAATTGAAAAACCAGCTTCCTCCAGCATGTTGACATAGTCATGTACCGGAAATGTCCGCTGTGTATGCACTTCATCGAACCGTCGATAGGCGTCATTTTGTTCTTGAATGAAAAAAGCAAGTTCCGAATAAACGGAATGGGGATGCTCCCCCTCCTCCGTTTCCCATATGTAAGCGATTCGACCGTTATCGAACGTAAAAGGTCCCTCCATGAAAATGACATCCGTCTTAAATGTGGAATGGACGTCAAAGAGGAGCGTCCCTCCCACTACCAGTGCCGCATGAATATTGCGGAAAGTTGAAAGGACCTCTTCACGTTCTTGTAAATAATTCAGCGAGTCAATCGCAATAACTGCCGCATCATAGCCGGTAACGCCGGCTAATTGCTGCATCGGTTGCTGCACGAACTTTACAGGCAAGGAAAGTGCCTGCGCCCGCTTTTCCGCAACGGCCAACATGTCTGCGGACAGATCGATCCCTGTCACGTCAGCCCCTTGCTTTGCCAACTGGACAGATAATAGACCGGTTCCACAACCAATGTCCAAAATACGTTTGCCGCGAAGTCCTGCCGTTGCCGTCATGACGAGTTCCACATATGTCTCATACGGGATATCCGTCATCAGTTCATCATAGACGGCAGCGAATTCTCCATAAGACTGCTTAGTTTCCATCTGTCATATTCAACAACGGGGCATCTCCCCAAAGTTTTTCCAAATTATAGTATCCGCGCTCGTCACGATGGAAAACATGTACGACGACATCGCCAAGATCGACCAGCACCCATCTCGCCAAGTCGAGGCCTTCCATCCGTTTCACAGGATGACCGATTTCTGCCGCTTTATCTGCCACTTCTTTTGCGATGGCTTGTACTTGCCGCTCCGAATTGGCATGACAGATGATAAATTGATCGGCAATAAGCGATACCCCTTCCATATTCAAGACGACAATGTCTTCCCCTTTTTTATCATCCACCGCTTGATAAGCTGTTGTTAGTAATGTAGTTGTCATTGTTTCACTTTTCCTTTCCGAATATCCTTGACTCAATCGATGTATATATTATAACAATCGATCGAATCTGGATAAACCGAGACTTTTTTATTCACCAAATACTTCACCGACTGATAGATGCAAGCGCCCATCGCTGCATGGAGATTTTCATTTGCAAGCTCCCTCAATGTTTCCACGCCTGGAAAATCACGTCCGGGCTCGATCATATCAGCAACATAAATCAGTTTTTCAAGATCGGACATTCCTGCTCGTCCAGTTGTATGATAACGAATCGCATGCACAACATCCGGATCTGCAACGTTGAATTCTTGCTGCGCAATTACCGCACCGACAGGACCATGCCATAGTTCGTGATGGAAGTCGAGCAGTCGCGGATCTTCTTGTTCTCGTTCCAATATGTCACGTAAGTCCGTTTTGGACATACATTTTGCAATATCATGGAACAATGCCGCCTGTCCCGCTTTCAACACCGAAATGTCGTAACGCACCGCCATCGCTTTAGCTGTTTCTGCAACACGGAGCACATGTTCATAGCGCGATTGTGTCAATCGTTGTTGCAAGACTTTTTTCAACTGTTCAACATCCATATAGGCCCACCTCCCGGATAAACGACTCCACTTCGTGGGGAATCAAAAAACGGACTGTCCGCTTTTCCAAAAAACGTTCCCGGATCAATGAGGACGACAAGTCGATCTGCGGAATGTCCACCAATTGGACTGGATACTCCGTTTCCCCGCTGTTTCCTGGTCGATTGACTCCGATGAATTGGACAAGACGGACCAACTCATCAATCCGATACCATGTCGGTAACTGATCGATCATATCCCCGCCAATGATGAAATGGAAGGACGTCTCCGGCTCTATGACCGTCAGCCTTTTCATCGTCTCATACGTATAGGATACGCCGCCTTGTTCCACTTCAAACGGGCAGGCCGTCAAGCCTTCTATCCCTGACACGGCAAGTTCGACCATTTGCAGGCGCTCTTCTGCTGTTGCATCGCCTTGTGCCACTTTATGGGGTGGAACGGCGGTCGGCATAAGCCGAACTTCGTCCAGTCCCAAGGCATTTTTCACTTCGTTTGCGACGATGAGATGCCCGATATGAGGAGGATTGAACGTACCGCCAAGTATGCCTACCTTTTTCATGGAAGCAAATCCCTCCTTATGGCAAGACGATGCGTTTTTTCTCTCTGGACTCTTTATACAGAATGAGGATATTGCCGATTACCTGAACGACTTCTAGTCCTTCTCGCTCCGACAGTTCAGCCGCAATGTCGTTTTTATCTTCTTCGCAGTTTTGTAAAATATTCACTTTGATCAATTCTTTCGCTTCAAGCGCCTCTTCGATTTGATGGATGACCGACTCCGTCAAACCACTTTTTCCGATTTGGAAAATGGGTTGTAAATGATGCGCTTCGCTGCGTAGAAATCTTTTTTGCTTACCTGTTAACATTATTTGCCTCCAACTATTGCTGTTATTTTTTCAATGGTTTTTTCCGTATCGGGACGAATGTCTGTCCATGTCTGGAATGCAAGGGCGCCCTGATGGACGAACATGCCGACCCCATTCAACGTTTTCGCCCCATTTTTGCGAGCTTGTGCCAAAAATTCCGTTTCGAGCGGGTTATAAATGATATCTGCGACGACTGCATCGGCAGCGATGTTTTCTGGATTCAGCGGCATGCCTTCCTGCGCGAAATTCATACCGACTGAAGTGGTTTGGACAATCAAACCATAATCAGCTAGTGTCTCTTCCGCTTCTGCCAGTGTTTGTGCAGTGGCATCCTTGAGATTCGTTGCCAATTGTTGCGCTTTTTCCACTGTGCGGTTTGTAATGACAATCGGACCATAACCCATGTGCTCCAGCGCAAAAGCAATCCCCCGCGCGGCTCCACCGGCACCGATTAAAAGAACTTTTCGTCCTTTACACTGTTCTCCATATGCCTCTTCCAATGATTGGACAAAACCAAGCCCATCCGTATTGGAGCCAACTAGCGTGCCATCCGGCGAAACATGCACCGTATTGACAGCTCCCATCTGCTCTGCAGATGAATCCAATCGATCCAGAAATGGAATGATAGCATTTTTATGTGGAACCGTCACATTCCAACCGCTGCATCCTAAGGTTTTTAAACTTTCTACAGCTTGTTCAAGTTTTTCCGCCTGTATATGAAGCGGAATATACGTGGCATCGATTGCATTTTCTTCGAACCATGCGCCATGCAAACCAGGCGACATGGATTGTGCAATCGGGTCACCGATGACCGCATACCATTTTTTCATCGAACACTCCCCCTTAAATGAGCGAAGGCCTCAGTACAACATCTACCCCACGAGGCGCATGAACGGCAACGACAACGTCGGGATGCTGGACAGTGATCCAGCCCAGACCTGAAATGACGAGATCCGTTTTCGCTTTTTTTATCGAATATTCATGCCGTACAAAAGGCGGCAATTGTTCCAGCGACTCACCCGATGGCGGTGACAGCATGTCGCCGAGATGTTTTTCATAAAGCGCATCCGCATTGTCCAATTTTGTCCGATGAATCGGCAACTCATTGGACACATGGATCGTAAAGGATGAGCGATCCCCTTTGATAAAATCGAAACGTGCAAGTCCACCGATGAAAAGCGTCTGTTCCGGATTCAACTGGAACACTTTCGGCTTCAACTCTTTCTTCGGTGTGATGGCTTTCAAATCTATCGCATCCAGATGGTGTGCAATTTGGTGATCGTTGATAATCCCCGGTGTATCGTAAATCGCTTTTCCATCATCGAGCGGAATCTCGACAAGATCCAAAGTCGTTCCCGGGAAATGGGATGTCGTTATGACTTCCCCCACCCCTGTCGCTCCTTTAATGATACGATTAATGAAGGTCGACTTTCCGACATTTGTACAGCCGACGACGTAGACATCTTTGCCTTTCCGTATCGTATCGATCGCTGCCAGCGCCTCTTCCATCCCATGCCCTTTATGAGCGGAGACAAGAAGGACATCAACCGGTTTCAAACCGAGTTTCACCGCTTCGGCCCGCATCCAATTGATGAGTCGATTGCGGTTGACGGACTTCGGCAACACGTCCGATTTATTGCCGATCAGCAAAATATCTTTATGACCGACAAAACGGTGTAAGCCATTGATCCAACTGCCGTTGAAATCAAAGATATCAACGATCTTGACAATCATACCGTCCCTTTCCCCGATCCCGTTCAAGATATTCAGGAAATCATCGCCCGATAAGGAAACAGGCTGCAACTCATTGTAGTTCCGCAACCTGAAACAGCGTTGGCAAATGACTTCCTCTTTTTCCAAGGAGGCAGGCGGTGCATAGCCTTCCACTTTTGGATCTTCCACTTGGATCGTAATGCCGCATCCGATACATTTCAATTGTTCCAAACTTATTCCTCCCACTTGATCAGGCCTTTCCGTTTCAGTCCGGCCATGATTCTTCTTTCCATCATTCTGTTAAACTTTGTAAAAAATCCATCTGAGTTCGCGACAGGCACGACAAGGATCGTATGTAAACCTTTTCGATTGCCGCCAAGGATATCGGTCATCAGCTGGTCACCGATGACCACAGCTTCCTCTTTTCGAATTCCCATGGTCGTCAATGCTTTTTTAAAGGATTTACGCAACGGTTTCCGCGCTTCGCAAATGAATGGCGTTCCAATGGGATCACAGAACGTTTTCACCCGCATCTCATTATTATTGGAGACGACCGTCACTTGTATGCCCGCTTCTTTCATGGATTTCATCCAGTCGATGATGGCTGGAGTCGCTTCCGGACGATCCCATTCGACAAGGGTGTTGTCCAAATCTGTAATAATGCCTTTAATCCCCTTTTCTTTCAGCACTTCCGGTTTGATTTGAAAGATGTCTTTCACATATTCATCCGGTAAAAAATAGTTATACACGAAATCCACTCCGATTAAGTTCTAATTCTGAAACGATTATAACATAACACTCCGCCTTTCACGCACCGAAAAGAAAAGAGCAGGGCGCCTGAAATGAGAATCGCAGTCTAAGGTCGCCACGTCCTGTGGCAACGACAGCGTGACCTACTTCCTGTAGGCCCGCGACAGGCATAAGGCGAGTCGGCGATGAGGCGTTCTTTGCCTCGCAGCCGAAACGACTTATGACCCGAGCATCTGGCGCCCGGAGCCTAGACAAAAGAAAAGAGCAGGTTGCACTGCCTCCCATCCGCTTCCTTGGTCAATCGCTTTGTTCTGTAGCTAAGCAAAATAGGACATCCTTTAGCGCCTGTCCGACCGAAAAAACGGTGATATGGCAAGACATGACCGCATATGCTGTCATACAACGACACAGGAGGTGACCCGATGAGTGGGTTGGTCATGGCAATTGTCCAGCTATGGCTAGAAGTTCCTGCGATGATTGGCTACATCCGGGGGCAGGCATTCCAACGGCCCCTCTCGAAAGAAGAAGAAGCAGCATGTCTAAAACGACTGGCAGAGGGCGATGAGGATGCAAGGGATGAACTTATTGAACGCAATATGCGTCTCGTCGCTCACATCGTAAAAAAATTCCATCCAAAACACGAATTACTTGATGATTATATTTCAATCGGCACAATCGGACTGATGAAAGCGGTGAACAGCTTCACGCCAGACCGGAAAACCAAGCTGGCCACATACGCCGCCCGCTGCATTGAAAACGAAATACTAATGTACTTGCGCACGCAGAAAAAAGTACAAAAAGACGTCTCTCTCTTCGATCCGATCGGCACGGATAAAGATGGGCAATCATTGCAAATTGCAGATTTACTTCAAACCGATGATGAAACACCAGTCGATGCGGTCGAGCAAAAAGAGCGCAAAGAAAGACTGTATCGGCATCTTGGGAAACTGGATGGACGGGAATTGGAAATTATCCAGCGTAGATACGGCCTGTTGGATGATCAGCCGATGACGCAGAAGGAAATTGCAGAGCAACTCGATATTTCCCGAAGCTATGTTTCCCGTATTGAAAAGCGTGCGATTGTCAAATTATATCAGCTATTCAAGCATGAATATAATGAGTGACCGCTCGGTTCCAGTCTTGGATGCCGCACAACAAAAAGGCGTTTCCATGCGGGAGTGATCCCAACATAGGAAACGCCTCTTCTTTTTTACCTCAGTCCGCACGAACCTCTCTGGCAATAACGACTGCGATGATGGTTGAAGCGATAAATACGCCTGCCATTAGAATAAACATGTACAACCCCTCCTCGAAACCTATCTATTAAGATGTATTCTATCGTTATCTTACCATGAAACCATTAAAGTTTCGAGATGGCTTTTAAAACAATATCCGTGGAATGTCTAGCAGCAACCGGCAAAAATTCATCAAAACTGATGGACGATTCTTTGCCTGCAATATCGGATAATGCACGGATGACGACAAATGGCGTTTCGAATTGGTGGCAAACTTGTGCAACGGCTGCCGCTTCCATTTCAGCCGCAATCATCGTCGGAAATAGCCGCTTCACTTCTTCCACATGTGCAGCATCGCTCATAAATGTATCGCCGGAAGCAATCAAGCCAGTTGCATGGGTGTGCTGTCCGACTTCCTCCACCGCTTCACGGGCCACTTCCACAAGTCGTGCATCCGCTTCATACGCGGCCGGCTGCCCTGGCACTTGTCCGTGCTCATAGCCAAATGCCGTGACATTGACGTCGTGATGCCGTACCTCATCTGAAATGACGACTGTACCGACTTCCAAGTCTTCCCGGAAACCGCCTGCCGATCCCGTATTGAGGACGACATCCGGTTTGAAATGCGTCAGTAGAAGCGCCGTCGCAACCGCTGCATTCACTTTACCGATGCCACTTTTAACGAGGACGATTTGCCGGCCTGCTATTTCCCCTTCGATGAATTCACATCCTGCAATGCTCGTCGTTTGTGCCGAAGCCACTTCTTCTCGTAAATATTCCACTTCTTCTTCCATTGCTCCGATTACGGCAATTTTCATTTTGTTTCCCTCCAATGAATCAAGTTCAATAGTCAAAATCCAATGTCGTCAAGACATCCATTTTCACCGGTTTCCAACCTTTTCCGTCCACCCATTCAAGGTAAACCCGGTATTTTTCTTCTTTATCCCGAGAGGATACGATCCCAACCGACTGTTGCGGTCCACCGCCATTTTTGATTTTCCAGAAAATCATGGAATCATATGGCAAGCCCGTCGCATAGGCAAGGGCTTTTTCCTTTTCTTTCCAATCAACCGATTTGCCGTCGTATAAAGAGACATGTTCCCCCGTTTGGGTTGTCCCGATCGGCTGCCATGATGTATCAATGACTGTTTCAGCGATGACCGCATCCTCCGACGGAACGATTGTTACTGTTCCTGGACTATGGGTATCGTCTTCCTCCGACTGTCGGTTTTCTTCATTTCCGATTTCCGGATCATTCTCAAGCTGCAGGTCATTTCCCTCTTCGTCATGTTCATCAGCCGTATTGCCAGCTGGTGCCTGTTTTTCCGTATTCAAGTTCTCCTCGGTTTCCGTCCGATCGGCAACAGCGCCTTCGTCAGCCTGATCCTCTCCCCCTTGAAGGATGATGGATGTCGCAACGACAATGATGAGCAATACCACTATCCCAATCAACAGATTCAATATTCGATTCGAACGATTACGCCTTTTTTTTCTTCGAGTCCTCGAAAAATTCGGTTCTTCTTGTGCCATACGCAATCATCTCCATTTCATTGATCTCCGAATTTCTCCATGCTTTAGACGAATGAAACGACGACAAGTTTCCCCATTTGACGAATAACAAATGCTTGTCAACATCGATGAAGAGAACAAAAGCGCAGGGCGCCTGCTTTAAAGGAACGCAGTCTAAGCGTGCGACGTCCTGTCGCAACGACTGCCTGACTCACTTCCTGTGAGCCTCCGAGCGTCTGGCGACCGGAGCCTAGACGATGAAAAAACCGCCCTCGTCGTGACAGGCGGCTATCCGTAGGTCATTTTATTTCAAGGATGACAACCGACATCTTCCCACCAGGTGTGACGATTTCCACTTCCTCATCCTTTGAACGACCGATGAGTGCTTTCGCAATCGGTGAATCATTTGAAATGAGACCTTCCATCGGGTTTGCTTCTGCAGAACCGACAATCGTGTATGTCTCTTCATCCCCGTCCGGCAATTCTTTGAATGTAACCGTTTTCCCGAGTTGTACCTCATCCGTATTCAACTCGTCTTCTGTGATAATGACTGCATTGCGAATCATTGACTCAAGCGTTGAAATTCTGCCTTCTACAAAGGCCTGATCTTCTTTTGCAGAATCGTACTCCGAGTTTTCAGAAAGGTCGCCGTAACTACGTGCAATTTTAATGCGCTCGACCACTTCTTTTCGTTTTACAGTTTTCAGGAATTCCAACTCTTCTTGTAGCTTTTCTTTTCCAGATACTGTCATTGGATATTTCTTTTCGGTAATCATTACACACCACTCCTCATATTCCTGTTCATAAAAATACTATGCCGCTCCTACAAGAGGTATGCGACATAGTGTTCATCTGTATAGAATTCTGTCATCATCATATTACAATTCCGTTCCATATTCAAGAATTGTTTTTATTTTTGTAACCATCAGGTCAATTGCCACTTCATTGTGACCCCCTTCTGGAATGATGATGTCTGCATACCTTTTCGTCGGTTCGATAAATTGGTTATGCATCGGGCGGACGACCGACAAATACTGCTCGATCACGGAATTGATCGTTCTGCCGCGTTCGTTAATATCCCGCATAATCCGGCGAATTATGCGCAAATCCGCATCCGTATCAACGAATAGCTTGATATCCATCAATTCGCGTAGCCGAGGATCTTCGAGTACTAAAATCCCCTCTAAGATGATAACATCTTTCGGTTCAATGTAAACCGTTTCAGCTGAACGTGTATGAAGCGAATAATCATAGACCGGCTTTTCCACCGGTTGCCGATTCAGCAAACAGGCAATATGTTCGATCAATAAATCTGTGTCGAATGCCAATGGATGATCGTAATTCGTCTCCAGTCGTTCCTCGAACGCTAAATGCGATTGGTCTTTATAATAATAATCCTGTTCGATGACGACTACGGAATGTTCTTTGAACACCTCATAGATCGAATGTGTGACACTCGTTTTCCCGGAACCCGAACCGCCTGCGATTCCGATTACGAGGGGTTTTCTATCTTTCATCTTCTCTTCAGATTCTCCTTACTCAAGCGACTGCCCCTTATTTTTTCACCGCAATTAACAACCCATCCCCTACCGGAAGCAAAGAGGCTTCATAATCGGGATGTGCCATGATCCACCGCGTGAATTCTTTCAAGTTCCGGATCATCGTGCGCTTGCGTCGCGGCACTTCTTCATCTTCGAGCAGTACCATACCATGCATGAACATATTATCGCAATAGATGACACCTGAAGATGTGACTGTAGGCGCATATTTTTGAAAAAAAGCTTGATATTGACCTTTTGCCGCATCAATAAAAAGCGCATCATAAGACCTAGTGAAAATATCAGGCTCTTCAGTTTGTAAAGCATCCGTTTCGATAATCGTAATTTGTTCTTTTCGTCCGCTGCGTTGGATATAGTCGACCGCCTTCAAATAGCGATCACGATCCCTTTCGATTGTCACAATGGACGAATCGGGCAATGCTTCGGCGATCCGAATGGCGGAATACCCGATGGCACTGCCAATTTCAAGAATTCGCGCCGGCTTATGGATCCGCAAAAGACTGATCAATAGATCGATGCCTGCACGATCCATGATCGGAACATGATGTTCCGCAGCATATTGTTCCATTTCAATAATCAAGGCATTCTGCTCTTGCCTAAAACCGGCTAAATAAGCCTCGTAATTGCCCATTCCGTTCACCTTCCTCTTCAAATACATCACGGTGAAATGACGTTCAAGTAGCGCGATCAGTCGCCTGATAAATAGCGGTCACGGTTTTTCAAATGCTGATCATACGAATCCGTGAAATGATTGACGCCTTCCTTATCAGCCAAAAAGTAGAGATAATTCGTTTCCGCAGGTGCGATGACCGCTTCAATGGAAGACTTTCCTGCTCCGGCAATCGGGCCAGGTGGCAAGCCTTTATTTTTATACGTATTATACGGATCCGCCACTTCCAAATCAGCATAGAGGACACGGTCTTTATGGGCCCCTAACGCATAGAGGACAGTCGGATCGGTTTGCAGCGGCATATCGATGTCCAATCGATTGTAGAAGACGCTCGCAATCGTCTCACGATCGGATTGTGCTGTCGCCTCTTCTTCAAGTAAAGAAGCAAAGGTTAACAGCCAATGCACTGTTTTCTCTTCACTTTCAAGATAGTCCAAATACGGGGTAACATTGGTTACCGTCGCTTGAACCATAGCATCGACAATCGTTTCGATAGAAGGATTTTCCTCATAGAAAGGATAGGTCGCGGGGAATAAATAACCTTCCAACGGATATTTGATCTGGTCCCCTTTAATATCCTCGGTCAAAATTCGGGAATATTTTCCGATGAGCCGGTCAATTGTCGCTTCATCTCCAACATAATCCAGAAACTCTTCTTCTGTAATATTTGTGTCTTTTTCAACAATTTTCGCAATTTGTTTTAATGTCAATCCTTCAGGAACTGTTATTGTGAAGACCGGTTCCCGATACACTTTACCTGTTTTCAAACTTTCGATCAACTCATCGGGCGTCATCGCTTTTGTCAATCCGTATGTTCCCGCTTGAAATTGGGACTCGTTATTAAATTTTGCATAGTATTTAAAAATACGTGCGTCTTTAATAATCCCTTTTTCTGCAAGTTTAGCAGATATCGTATCAAGACCTGAGCCGATCGGAATTTCTACTTCAATGACTTCCTCGGCATCCGGATCGACAGGCTGCAACGCCCCCGTTACATACTTATAGGCGCTTCGGCCACCGATCAAACCAATTAGAAGAAGGACAAGCGTAATGCCTAATACAATCCGTCTGACAACCTTTACTTCCTTCTTCTTTTCAATCATCCGCTCGATCATCATCTCTTTTTTTGATTCTTTTCCCAAATGAATTTCACCTCTTCTGCTTGAAACTGCGAACTTTCCATTCAACCTTCATAAGTCCCGGATGGCTACCGTTTAGCAAACTCACACAACCATAAAATTACTATGTATGCATTTAAAGCAACGAAGAAAAACGGAACGGTCTGCACCGTCCCGTCCGTGCACATATAAATTAGTCTTCGTCCTCTTCTTCCGCTAGGAAAGTATTCAACATTTCCTCGATCATTTCCCACTCTGCGTCATCTTCAATCGGGAATAGCTCGCCATCCTCATTGTCCTCGGAAGGAATAAATGCGGATGCATGGATTTCGACTTCTTCGTCGTCATCTTTTTCTTCACCATCTAATACATGATAAAGGACATAGGATTTTCCGAATTCTTCTGAGTCAAAAGTGAAAATGACTTCACATACATGCTCATTACCGTTTTCATCAACGATTGTCATTGTTTCTTGTCCGTGTTCCAAACTGATCACCTCATTAGTTTTTTGAATCAAGATACCCTTGGAGTATCATGACTGCAGCCATCTTATCGATGACGGTCTTCCTTTTTTTTCGGCTGACATCCGCGTCGATCAGCATCCGTTCAGCTGCCATCGTCGTCAATCGTTCATCCCATAATTTGACAGGGAAGCCGAATGTCTCCGTTAATAAACGCGCATAGTTTTCGGAAGCTTCCCCTCTTGGGCCGATTGTGTTGTTCATATTCTTCGGATAGCCGACGATAAACTCGTTCACTTCGTATTCTTGAACAAGTTGGCGGATTCTTTCCATGCCAAACTGGCCGGCACTTTCATCGATCTTAACGGTTTCGATGCCCTGGGCTGTCCACCCAAGGGCATCACTGATCGCAACGCCGACCGTTTTGGTCCCTACATCCAATCCCATGATCCTCAATCCGATTTCCCTCCGTTTTCACGGATATAAAACTTGACCAATTCTTCCAGAATCTCATCCCGCTCCAGTTTTCGAATCAGATTACGAGCATCCTCATGACGAGGTATATAGGCCGGATCTCCCGAAAGAAGATAACCGACAATCTGATTGATCGGATTGTATCCCTTGTCATCCAATGCCTTATGCACATGGAGCATAACTTGCTTCACTTCCTGCTCCATCGATTCTTCAGGAAAATTGAATTTCATCGTCTTATCGTAAGAATCCATGATCGACACCCCGCTTTCAGATCATCCGTTTTACGAATCGGTTTACATTCCGTCTTTTAGTATACCCGATTTGTGTAGCTGATTAAACAGATTTGACATAATCATACACGGATTGAAGCGCATCATCAAGTTTGGAAGCATCTTTCGCACCTGCCATTGCCATATCTTGTCTGCCTCCGCCTTTTCCGCCGCATTGTGAAGCGACATGATTGACGATTTTACCTGCGTGATAGTCGCTTGCTTTCAAGTCTTCTGTAATTCCTGAAACAAGCATCACTTTCCCGTCGGTTGAGGCGCCAAGTACAACGATCGCTTTCGTCAATTTCTGTTTCATCTCATCCATCATTTGACGGAGTCCATTATTGTCTTTAACATCAACCCGTGCAGCAATGACCGAGACGTCCCCGATCTGTTCGGCATTCGCTAAAATGTCCGATAATTGGCTGTTTCCGAGTTTCGCGGACAGCGATTCGTTTTCACGTTGCAATTCTTTCATATCCCCAAGGAGTGAACCAACTTTCGTCACGATGTCTTTTGGATTGGATTTCAAAAGTCCCGCAGCATGGACGAGCGTCGCTTCCTCTGCCTTGAACGAACGGTATGCCTGTTGTCCTGTCAACGCTTCGATTCTTCGTGTCCCTGCACCGATTCCACTTTCGGAAACCAGCTTGAACAAACCGATGACGGATGTCGTAGGCACATGGCATCCCCCACATAATTCCAGTGAATAATCGCCTACTGAAACTACGCGGACGACATCTCCATATTTTTCACCGAACAATGCCATGGCGCCCATTTGTTTCGCTTCCTCGATCGGTTTTTGAGCGATGTCCACAGCGATATCCGCCCAAATCTTTTCATTGACAATCTGTTCGATTTTTTCAAGCTCTTCTTTCGTCACTTGTCCAAAATGGGAGAAGTCGAAACGCAGACGATCTGGTCCGACATAGGAACCTGCCTGATTGACATGTTCACCTAGTACGTCTTTCAATGCTCTATGGAGAAGGTGGGTTGCCGTATGATTTCGGATTGTCAATTTTCTTGCAGCTTGATCCACTTCTGCGTGAACTTTCGCACCTTTGGTCATTTCCCCGGAACGGATGATGGCCGTATGCAAGTTTTGGCCGTTCGGTGCTTTTTGTACATCTTGTACATCTGCGACGAATGTCTCACCGCTGATTGTTCCTTTATCCGCCACTTGTCCGCCGCTTTCCGCATAAAACGGTGTACGGTCAAGGATGAACTGGATCTCTTCTCCTTCGGAAGCTTGTTCTGCCAATACGCCATCTTTCAAAAGTGTGACGACTGTCGATTCGACTGCTAATTGATTGTACCCGATAAATTCGCTTGCTTCATGGATGTCTCCAAGCACACCTGATTGAACATGCATTGAGTCGACATCTTGGCGTGCCGCACGTGCACGTTGACGCTGGTTCTCCATTTCCACTTCAAAGCCGGCGCGGTCAACGGAAATCCCAGCCTCTTCCGCGTATTCTTCCGTCAATTCGAATGGGAAGCCGTATGTGTCATACAGACGGAATGCATCCGCACCTGGTACAACAGCCGTACCTGTCAATTTTGCTTGTTCGATGACACCAGAAAGAATCGCAAGCCCTTCTGTCAATGTTTCGTGGAAACGCTCTTCTTCGTTTTTGATCACTTTCATAATGAATGCTTGTTTTTCTGTCACTTCCGGATAGAAGTCCTCCATGATTTCCCCGACGACGGGTACAAGATTGTACATGAACGGCTTATGAATACCTAATTGTTTAGCAAAACGGACCGCTCTGCGCAATAGTCTTCTGAGTACATACCCGCGTCCTTCATTGGACGGCAATGCTCCGTCACCGATGGCGAATGCGACGGTACGGATATGGTCCGCGATCACTTTGAATGCTGTGTCTTTTTCCTCATCTTCGCCATATTTCTCACCGGATACTTCTTCAATCGCATGCATGATCGGCATGAAAAGATCCGTGTCGAAGTTTGTCGGTACGTCTTGGATAACGGAAACGATACGCTCCAAGCCCATCCCTGTATCGATGTTCTTTTTCGGTAGTGGCGTGTAAGTATGGTCGGGATTATGGTTGAATTCGGAGAACACCAAATTCCAAATTTCAAGATAACGTTCATTCTCCCCGCCCGGATACAATTCAGGATCGGAGAAATCGTCTCCGTAAGCAGGTCCGCGATCGTAGAAGATTTCTGAGTTTGGTCCACTTGGTCCTTCACCGATATCCCAGAAGTTTCCTTCCAGACGGATGATCCGGTCTTCCGGAATACCGATTTTATCACGCCAGATGGCATATGCCTCTTCGTCTTCCGGATGGACAGTGACTGAAAGCAGTTCAGGATTGAAGCCGATCCACTTGTCGTCCGTCAGAAATTCCCAAGCGCGGATAATTGCTTCCTCTTTGAAATAATCACCGATGGAAAAATTTCCGAGCATTTCAAAAAATGTATGGTGGCGTGCTGTTTTTCCGACGTTTTCAATATCATTCGTCCGGATTGATTTTTGTGCATTGGTAATGCGCGGATTATCTGGAACGACACGTCCATCAAAATATTTTTTTAACGTCGCGACACCGCTGTTGATCCACAAAAGGGATGCATCATCAATCGGTACGAGCGGAGCGGATGGTTCAATGCTATGACCGTGCTCCTTGAAGTATTGTAAAAATAGTTTACGGATTTGGGATGATGAAAGTTGTTTCATGAATAATTCCTCCTACATTTCTTTGTGGTGGTTCAGGATCCAGCGAATACATCGTACAAAATAAAAAATCTCCGCCCCTAAAACAAGGGGCGAAGATTTAACTCGCGGTACCACCCTAATTACCGGAACAAAACAATCCGGCATCTCTGGCTGCCTTAACGCGGCAAACGGCAGGGATGAGCTGCACTCGGGAGTAGCTTTTCCGACATGCCCTCTCGAAGACCCTTACAGCCAAGGGGTCTCTTTCTGTACGAGTGGCGATGCGTACTTTCTCCGTCAACGTATTCTTTATGCATAGCTGGATTTGATTATAGAAAAAATCCGACTTGCTGTCAATCGGTAGCCTCAAGAAAATGATAAGGTGTGATGCCTTTCATCCCGATCATCGGATCAATCGAGATGAATGTTTCCGTTGTCAGTTCGAATATTGCCGGTTCCGAGGCCTTCGAATCCTCGATCGGCTCCTCCGCTGAAACAACTTTTGTAGGCTCAACGGATTCAACCAGTTCCGGTACATCGATATCACTATTCAGACGTTCTTTCAACGTTGTCTGCCGGGCCATTTCATCCGTCCGCTCGATACCCGCCTTGAATTCATCGGGTTCTCCACATAGAATGAGAAAATTTTTCGCCCGGGTGATACCCGTATACAGAAGATTACGGCGCAACATTTTCCGATGGCTGCGTACAACAGGCATAATAACGATCGGGAATTCACTCCCTTGCGACTTATGGATGGAACAGCAATAAGCAAGCGTGATTTGGTTCAAGTCACTACGTTCATACGTCACTTCAATGCCATCATACGAAACGACGAGCAACTCTTTTTTATCGATCGTCTCTTTCGCTTTGATGATGGCGATGACTTCCCCCATATCCCCATTGAACACATTACTCTCAGGTTGGTTGACCAGTTGGAGTACTTTATCGCCAATCCGGTAAATCGCTTCGCCGAACACGACTTCTTTCCTTTGAGGGTCAGGTGGATTGACCATTTCTTGAATCATCTTGTTCAATCCGTCGATTCCTGCCGGACCACGGTACATCGGTGCAAGCACTTGGATATCCTTGATATGATGCCCTTTCGTGATGGCGTTTTTCACCACTTGTTCGACCACTTCGAGAATCCGTTCACCACTCGCTTTGATGAATGAGCGATCGGATGTCTTTTGGGTCATATCAGTTGTCCATTCAGATCGTTTAATCATATGGGCCATTTCAATGATCGTCGAACCGGCACTTTGACGGTAAATCTCAGTCAATTCGACGACGGGCACTTTTCCGGAATCCAACATATCTCGCAGCACTTGTCCTGGTCCGACGGGTGGCAATTGGTCTTGGTCACCGACGAATAACAATTGGGCGTCATCCGCAAGCGCTTTGAGTAATTGATGGGCCAGCCAAGTATCCACCATAGACATTTCATCGATAATGATCAATTTGCCTTCGACTTCCCGCTCCGTCTCTTCTTCTTTTTCCAGTCCGTTGAAACCGAGCAGACGGTGAATGGTCATCGCTGGCAATCCTGTCGACTCGGACATTCTTTTCGCTGCCCGTCCCGTCGGCGCTGCCAAAACAATTGGAAACGTCTCTTTCTTTTTAGCATACTCTTGCGGATCAAGCGATAAGCCGTGCAATTCGGCATACACTTCGACAAGCCCCCGGATGACCGTTGTTTTCCCGGTGCCCGGCCCCCCTGTCAAAATCATCACTGAGGAATGCAGGGCTGTTTCAATCGCCGACACTTGCGTCTCCGCATAGTTAACACCGAGCCGTTCTTCGACTTCACCGACCGCTTTCCTGATTTCGGATACCGGAAACTGATCGGCTGTATCGTTTTGCAATAGCTTTTCTATTTTCGAAGCAATCCCGATTTCGGAAAAATAAAGGGAAGGTATGTAGAGCCGCCGCTCTTCCGCCGCCAGTTTCCCCTCTTCGACAAGCTGGATGATCGCTTGTGAAATAGCATCGAACGGTATCTCGATCGATTGGCTCGTTTCCAACAGGCGCTTCACTTCCGGTAGGATGGCTTCCGCTTCCAAATACACATGTCCCGCGGACTGGATCGCTTGGTTGATCGAATGGAGGATAGCCGCTTTAATCCGGTCCGGATGATTGCCGGTAATCCCTAAGTTTTTCCCGAGTTCATCCGCACGTTGGAAACCGACACCCTCGATTTCTTCAATCATTCGATACGGATTTTCCGTAAGAATGGTGATCGCTTCTTCTCGATACGTTTGGTAAATGCGCATCGCAATTTGGGGGCCGAATCCCCATTCATTCAACTGGATGATCGTCCGCTCAAGCCCCATGTTTTGTTGGAGTACCGAAACGATGGTCTCTTTTTTATCATCCGTCAGACGAGGAATCGTGTCTAAGACGGATGCATCATCCAGAATTTTTTTGATGGCATCTTGCCCAAGTTGTTTGACAATCGTCTGGGCGGTTTTCATGCCGATGCCTGGAAACAGATCCCCCGATAAATAATGGATTAGTCCCGTTTCGGTCGCGGGCATTTCTTTGGCAAATGTCTGTGCATCGAATTGAGCACCATACGTCGGATGATTGACGAGTCTTCCCGTGAATTTATAATCTTCATCCGTATTTAACTGGGGAAGATTTCCTTTGACGATAATTTCTTTGTCTTCATATCCGCAATTCGTTTCGCGGACTTTCAATTTTACGATTGTAAAAAGGCTGTCGGGGTTATGGAAGATGGTCACGACCGGTCGTCCGATCAAGAAAATCTCGTCCACCTTGCCCGCTTCATGCATCCCATCCATCACCGCAACCTCCTTATTGTCCGTTTTCACCCATTTGGATCATGTCGAAGATATACCGTGCTTGGACATGTTCTGGATCGATCGTGAAAGCTCGTTCCAAATGTTGCAATGCATCGTCTTTCCGGTCAGTCGAAACTGCATAAAGAAAGCCGAGGTTATAATGGGCATCAGCATTGTCGGGATCCTGTTCGATAATATAACGGAATTCGTCCCCCGCTTCTTTGAACAGTTCTAAATTGGCAAGGAGAATCCCATAGGACAAACGGACTTCCAAGTCATCCGGTGCCAATTCTGCCGCCCGCTGTAAATAAGGTAACGCCAATTTCCCGTTATCCGAACGTTCCAAGCTTTTCCCAAGCATGAAATAAGCATCTGCTTCGTCCACACCTTGACGGATGGCCGTTTCATATAGTTTGGACGCTTCTTCATAACGCTCTTTATTGTAATAAAGATTGGCAAGGCCGTAATAAGCTGTCCCAGCCTCTGCATCAAGTGTAATCGCCTTTTGGAAAAACGGTTCCGCTTTTTCAGCATCGCCAAGGGAAGCGAACACATTGCCAAGATTGATGTAGCCGACTGCATTGTCCGGGTCCTGTTCGACCGCCTTGACGAATGATTCTACCGCTTTTTCATATTGACCGTCTTGCAGTGCTGCAATTCCGATTTCATTGTATTCCATCTATCTAATTCCCCTTATCCGACATACTCGAGTTGTTGTCCGTTTTTAATGACTTTATCGATTAGACCGCCACCAAGGCATTCCGCGCCGTCATAAAAGACGACCGCTTGACCGGGGGTGATGGCACGGACCGGTTCTGCAAAGCGGACGATTGCCGTTCCGTCTCCGACCAGTTCAACCGTCACTTTCGTATCGGGTTGGCGGTAGCGGAATTTCGCTGTGCACTCAAATGTTGCTGGCAATTCACGAACCGTCGAAAACGAAACGTCCGTTGCGATCAGGCTATCGGAATAAAGGGCGTCATTGTGGAAGTTTTGACCGACCCATAGAACGTTCGACTCCAAATCTTTCCCTAGGACGAACCACGGATCTCCGGCACCGCCGATCCCAAGGCCATGACGTTGACCGATCGTGTAATACATCAGTCCATCATGGCGGCCGACGGTTTTGCCTTCCATCGTTTTCATGTCGCCGGGTTGCGCCGGTAAATATTGTCCGAGAAACTCTTTGAAATTCCGTTCGCCGATGAAACAGATCCCTGTGGAATCTTTCTTCGCCGCTGTTGTCAATCCCGCTTCTACCGCTTTTTTACGGACGTCACTTTTTTCCATATGTCCGATCG
Organism: Sporosarcina sp. ACRSM; assembly: GCF_022346545.1. GTDB lineage: Bacteria > Bacillota > Bacilli > Bacillales_A > Planococcaceae > Sporosarcina. Next base: position 243,920 of record NZ_JAKRNU010000008.1, read on the forward strand.
GGAACATCACTTTTTGCAATTGCTCTTGGGACAATTGATTCAAGAAATACGTCTGATCCTTGTTTTCGTCTTTCCCACGCAACATCGAGACGCCGCCTTCCACTTCGACGACCTGTGCATAGTGGCCCGTTGCCAAATAATCTGCGCCAAGGCTCATCGCATGGTCAAGGAACGCTTTGAATTTGATTTCCTTGTTGCACATGACATCCGGGTTCGGCGTACGTCCGGCTTTGTATTCTTCGAGGAAATAAGTGAACACCTTATCCCAATATTGCTTTTCAAAATTGACCGCATAGTAGGGAATTCCAATCTCGTTACATACTTGGATGACATCTTCATAGTCTTCTGTCGCGGTGCAGACACCGAATTCGTCTGTGTCATCCCAGTTTTTCATAAAGATGCCGATGACATCATAGCCTTGTTCTTTCAATAACAAAGCCGCTACAGACGAATCGACCCCACCTGACATGCCGATGACGACACGTGTATCTGCTGGTGCTTTTGTTGTTCTCATTATTTTTCATTCCTTATCTTTTCATTTCACAAGTCGTTTTACAATGTTAGCAGTTCTTTCAGCCGCCTCTTTTACCTTCTCTTCGTCAAGCCCTAAGCCGAAACTGAAACGAACAGAGTTTCGCAGTTTCGACGATCCTTCCCCGAACATTGCCGTCAAGACATGTGAAGGGTCCAATGAGCCCGCCGTACATGCCGATCCGCTTGACACCGCCACGCCTGCCATGTCGAGATTGACAAGCAATGATTCGATGTCAGTCCCCGGAAAACTGATATTCAGGACATGGGGGAGTTTCTGGGCTTGTTTTGCGTTCACTTCGTACTTGACACCTTGCGCCTCCAGCTCTTCGGTAAGAATCGCGGCATACCGCTCATACGTCTCTTTGTTTCGCGCCATTGCCTCCTGTGCGATGGTCACAGCTTCCGCAAATGCAACGATAGCCGGCAAATTCTCGGTTCCCGCCCGGCGTTTCCGTTCCTGTTCCCCACCGAAGAAAAGAGGTGATGTCTCGTTCCCTTTTCGCTGATAAAGGAACCCGACCCCTTTCGGCCCATTCAATTTGTGGGCGGACACAGACAGCAAATCCACGCCGAGTGTATCGACATCAAGCGGAACAAGTCCATATGCCTGTACAGCATCGGTATGGAATTTCGCCTGATGCCCGGCTAGCAATTCACCGATTTCACGAATTGGCTGGATGGTGCCCACTTCATTGTTGCCATACATGATGGACACGAGGATCGTACTGTCCTTCAACGCCGCCTTCACTTGCTCTGGCGTAATTTGTCCAGCCTCATTCACTTCCAAATATGTCACTTCGTATCCGAGCAACTCCAGTTGTTTACATGGGTTTAAAACGGCATGGTGTTCGATGTTTGTCGTGATGATATGATTTCCTTTATCTCTCATCGCTGTAGCCGTACCGAAAATGGCGGTATTATCCGCTTCTGTTCCGCCCGATGTAAAAATGATTTCCGTCGGTTCTGCCTGAATGGATTGCGCGAGCATTTTGCGTGCAAAATCCAATTCTTTCCGGGCTTCCCGTCCAAAACTATGGATGCTGGAAGGATTTCCAAATGTCTTCTCTAATTGTTTTTTATATGAAGCAGTCACTGCCGGATGTACCGGAGTCGTCGCTGCATGATCAAGATAAATAGTTGTCATAATAGTAAGCCCCTTCAAATGTAAAACATATAGCTATCTAACGGATCCGATTCATTGGATTTCACAAGATCTTCGATCGTTGTCGTATCGAGTACTCCGCGGACCGCATCCCCGATCCTTTTCCACAACTCCTGTTGAGGGATATCGGAGTTTTCCAATCCTTCTACAAGCTGAATCGGTCCTTCCAATACACGGATGACATCCCCGGCCGTAATATTGGTCGGTTCCTTGGCCAGCATATAGCCGCCATACGCACCGCGGACACTTTTGACGATGCCGCTATTACGGAGCGGCGGGATGAGCTGTTCCAAATAAGCCTCCGATAAATCCTGTTCTTCCGCTATTTTCCGAAGCGGTACAGGTCCTTTTCCATATTTGGCGCCAAGTTCCACTACAATGGTCAGTCCATAGCGCCCTTTTGTCGAAATTTTCATGGCATATCCCGTCCTTTTTTATACGATTACTTCAAAATAGTATAGCATAACTCCCCCATCCTCTTATAGAAAATGATTTTTAAGCTCGCAATGTGTATAATAGAGGAACGAACGTGCGTACAAAAGCGAAAGCGTCTTGGTCAGGAGCGCTAAAGCCTAGTCGTTATTGGGGAGTGATTTTGATTGCATAATGAACCTTTGGCGTATCGCATGCGCCCCAGAAATATAGATGAAGTAGCCGGCCAGCAAGACATTATCGGCGAGAAGACCGCACTCTATCGGATGATCAAAAATGGACATGTGCCCTCGATGCTGTTATACGGCGAACCGGGCATCGGCAAGACTTCCCTTGCTTATGCCATTGCCGGGACGAGCAATCTGCCTTTCATCGCCTTGAATGCGACTGTTTCAGGAAAGAAAGACGTGGAGCAAGTCGTCGCCGAATCACGGATTACAGGAAAAGTGCTGCTTTTCCTCGATGAAATCCATCGTTTCAATAAGCTGCAGCAAGATACGCTGTTGCCACATGTCGAAAGCGGCGCTATTGTCCTGATCGGGGCAACGACCGAAAACCCTTACCACGATGTGAATCCCGCTATCCGTTCAAGATGCGGAGAAATCCGGCAATTGACCCGGTTGGAGCCAGTTGACTTGCTCGGTGTACTGCAAAGAGCGTTGACGGATGAAGAGCGCGGTCTTGGAAAATTGGCGATTGACATTACGGATGAACAGCTGATGCGCATTGCAGAAGGCGTCAATGGAGACGCCCGTAAGGCGTTGACCGTGTTGGAATCGGTCATATCCGCCAGCGATGAGACGGATGGGACGACGATTGTCGAAGATTGGCTGATTGATAACTTATTAGGACGGATCGGGCTTTTCGGGGATAAAAAAGGATCGCATTTCTATAATCTATTATCCGCATTGCAAAAATCGATCCGCGGTAGTGATGTCAATGCCGGTATTTATTACCTGGCGCACCTATTGGAAATCGGGGATCTGGTGGCCGTTTCAAGACGGCTTCTCGTCATGGCCTATGAAGATGTCGGGCTCGCTTCCCCGGAAGTCGGACCGCATGTCTTGGCCGCGACCGAGTCTGCTGTTCGTTTAGGGATGCCGGAAGCGCGCATTCCGCTCGCCAATGCGGTCATCGAAATGTGTCTGGCGTCCAAATCGAATTCGGCTTATCAAGCTTTCGATGCGGCCGCAAAAGCGATCCATGAAGGGAAAACGGGAGATATTCCGCTTCATCTTCGGGATGCCCATTATGCCGGTGCTACCAATCTTGGCCATGTCGGTTACCAATATCCGCATGACACCCCGATCGGCTCATTCGGCGGCTGGGTCAATCAACAATATTTACCCGATAAAATAAGCGGGGTCGAATTTTATAAACCAGTTCTTGCAGGCGAAGAAAAGAAAATGGCAGCTATCTATGAGCGATTGAAAGAATTTAAAAAGAAATAAACGAAAAACCTCCCTTTCATCTAGAGAAAATGATGTGACCCCTAAAAGTTAGAGTTTATATTAGGCAGCTAATTGGCTGGTGTGAAGACGGTATTGAACCGGGCTCATGCCAGCCAATTTCTGTTTGATGCGTTTGTGATTGTAATAATGG
>NZ_JAKRNU010000009.1 GCF_022346545.1 Sporosarcina sp. ACRSM
GATTCTTTGAGCGCAAGGGCTGCGCTTTGATCACTTGGCAAGATTCTTTGAGCGCGGGGACAGCACTTTGATCACTTGGCGACTTTCTTTGAGCGCGGGGGCAACACTTTGATCACTTGGCAAGATTCTTTGAGCGCGGGGGCAAGACTTTGATCACTTAGTGAGCTCCTTTGAGCGCGGGAGCCCTACTTTGAGCGCGTAGATATCGTCCTTCTTCCCTTCTCCTAATCATCTCTTGCAACCTTGTCACTCCAATAATAGTTGGATATACTAGATAGAGGAAGTTTTCACTAATTCTTACTATCTTGGACGGAGTGATATGATTTGTTCAAGGATAATCGCTATATTGATTACAATGCGGCTGGATTCCGCAAAGACCTGATTGCCGGTATCACGGTTGGGATTGTTGCCATTCCGCTGGGGATGGCTTTTGCCATTGCTTCCGGCGTCAAACCTGAATATGGCTTGTATACCACTATCATTGCCGGTCTTCTCGTTGCTTTATTTGGAGGTTCCCGTTTCCAAATCGCCGGGCCGACAGGGGCTTTCATCCCTATATTACTCGCCATCGTCTTGCAATATGGTTATGAGGATTTGTTAATTGCCGGGTTCCTGGCGGGTATCTTTCTTCTCATTATGGGTTTTCTCGGGGTTAGCAATCTCATCCATTTTGTGCCGCGATCCGTTACAATTGGTTTTACATCTGGAATCGCCGTCATTATTTTTACCGGTCAGCTCGGTAATTTCTTTGGTTTGACAGGGTTGGAGAAGAAAGAATTTTTCCACGAAAATATGATTGATCTCGTCAGACAGTTGCATACGGTTAACTTCTATAGTGTAGCGATTGCCGTCATCGGTCTTGCCGTCATTTTCTTTTTACCGAAAATTGCACCGCGGGTTCCGTTGCTACTCGTTGCCTTACTCATTCCAACACTTGTTTCGTTCTTTCTATTTCCAGGTAAAGTCGAAACGATTGGCACTGCATTTGGCGGGATACCCAATTCCATACCGACCTTTCATTTTCCACAAATTACGCTATCAAAAATTGTTTCTCTTTGGCAACCTGCGCTAATCATTGCCGCATTAGGTGCAATCGAATCACTATTGTCTGCAGTCGTTGCGGACGGGATGTCAGGAGGCCAAAAACATCATTCAAAGCGGGAACTTTTCGGCCAAGGAATTGCGAACATTGTCTCTCCATTATTTGGTGGAATACCCGCTACAGGTGCAATCGCGCGAACTGCGACAAATATCCGGTCCGGAGCTGTCAGTCCCATTTCCGGCGTAGTGCAAAGCCTGTTCGTTTTGGCTTTCCTACTTCTATTTGCCCCTTATGCATCCCATATCCCGCTCGCGGCGATGGCTCCGATCCTGATGTTCGTCGCTTGGAATATGAGTGCAAGACATGCATTTGTCCACATACTTTCTGTGCGATCTAGTGATTCTATTGTGTTATTGACAACGTTTCTTCTAACGATTTTTATCAATTTAACAGTTGCTGTACAAGTCGGAATTTTACTTGCAGCGCTCTCTTTCCTACGAAAAATGAGCGGGAAACTCAGCATGAAAGAAGGGAAACTTTCCGAAGTTGAAGTCGTCAAATTTGGAGATAACGATCGTTCTTCACTTATCAAATATATCGTCGAAGGACCACTTTTCTTCGGTACGGCCAAAGTATTCGAAGATCAATATCCGAAGCTCCTCTCTACGAAAGCGAAAAAGATCATCCTAGACTTGGAGCATTTATCGGTCGTTGACGCAACAGGCGAAGCCGGTTTCTTTGCCCTGCTTGACGATGCAGAAAAAGCAGGTAAACGGATCATTGTAAAACGTCTACCGAAAGAGAAATTGCTTCTATTTAAAAAGAGCGGATTATATGACAAAATCGGGGAAGATAACTTCTTTATGTAACATAAAAAGAAGGCACCTAGTCGAATAGGTTGCCTTCTTTTTATTATAAAGTAATGACTCCAAATAAGACCGCCGCAATGGTCATGCAGATTGTCGTTCCATACGCCCACTTAAAGAGGAATTTCTGATGGTCCCCAAAATCGACTCCTACTAATCCAATAAGTATAAATGTAGCAGGCACTAGTGGAGATAACGGATAGCCGGCTGTCGAATGCCCCAACAGAGCAGCTCTTCCTATTTCGACAGGGTCAATCCCAAAATTAGCCGCTGTTTCAGCAAGAATCGGAAGAATCCCGAAATAATAAGCATCTGGTGAGAACACAAAACCGAGCGGAAGGCTTGTCAGCGCCACAATGACAGCCATATGTGAGCCAAGCCAATCCGGAATAATCGAAACAAGTGTTCCAGCCATTGCATCCATCATACCTGTTCCACTAAATATCCCTGTAAAGATTCCTGCCGCGAAAACTAACGTACAAATCATGACAAAGTTATTAGCATGACTCAAAATCATATCCTGTTGTTTTTGCGGATTCGGGAAATTGACAAACAATGCAATCGCAAAAGCTACTGCAAACAAAATTTGAATCGGCAACACTTCCATCACCAACATAGTCATCAGCACAAGTGTCAATATCAAGTTAAACCAGAATAATTTAGAAGTCCCTTTCTGAACCTCAGCGGTAGCAGCTTGTTCGGTTAAAGCCATAAAAGCTTCCGGCTGAATGACTCCTAGTCTCGCTCTCTCCTTCTTACCGAGTATATAGGCAACAAGAAGTGTCCACAAAAGACCTACAATCATTACAGGAATCAGCGGAATGAATAAATCATATACCTCAACATGTAAACTAGCCGCAGCTCTTACTAAAGGGCCTCCCCACGGAATGATATTCATCACACCAGCCGCCAACGAAACAACGCAGGCCAATATAAGACGGTTCATGCCCAATCTTTTGTAAAGCGGAAGCAATGCTGAAATGGTAATCATAAACGTTGAGGAGCCATCCCCATCCAAACCGACTAGCATGGTAATAATGGCAGTTGCTAACACAAGTTTTAACGGGTCACCTTTCACAAAACCCAGAATTTTCGAAATCAAAGGATCGAATAACCCCACGTCAATCATTAATCCAAAATATAATATGGCAAAAACAATCATGACTGCCGTCGGTGTAACTTTTATAATCCCATCCATCATCATCTGTCCCATTTCCGCGCTAAACCCGCCAATCAAAGCGAATGCGACAGCTACGAAGACAAATGCAACAACGACCGAAAGCCGCTTCGTCAAGACTAACAGAAGAAAAGTGGCAATCATGGCAAATCCTAAAATCGATAACAATTTAAAACTCTCCCTTTTTATGCAAAACAAAACTCATATGTAAGTTCCTAATGCCGAATTATTCAAAAAATAACTTCTATACTCCTCCTAATTATTAAATAATTAATTACCTTTCTTTGTAATATGTAATATATTAAATACATATCAAATAGAGTAATTTATTAAGTAAGATTAGTCAATGCTTTTTGAAACATTCCTTAAAAGACACTTTTTCATCCAGTTCACTGAATGAAAAAGTGTTCAATTCATTTAAAAACATTTAGACTATCCCTTGCTCTTTCAATCTTTTAAAATCCTCGAAGGAGAAATTCATGAATTCCGTGTAGATTTCTTCATTGTGTTCTCCATGAGAAGGGCCGTTCCAATCAATGTCGCCCGGTGTACCTGACAGTTTCGGTACAATACCCGGTACTAACACCTTACTTCCATCGGGTAAATCGACCTCACGCAACATCTCACGTGCTTTGTAATGTTCGTCTTCCGCAATTTCCCGGATGCTATAGATGGGTCCGACTGGTACGGACACTTCATCCAGCATTCGTTGTACTTCTTTTAACGGGTGCTGTTTTGTCCATTCCTCGATTGTCGCATCGATGAATGAAACATCGTCCGCACGCCCTTGGTTAGATCCGTATTTCGGATTAAGGGCGATATCTTCCCTTCCAATGGCCGTCATAAGTCGTTGGAAAATCTTATCTCCATTTCCGCCGATGACTACATGCTTGCCGTCCGCACATTCATATGTATTGGAAGGTGCAATTCCTGGCAATGTACTTCCTGTCCGCTCTCTCACATGTCCTGCTAAACCGTATTCCGGTAAAATTCCCTCAAGCAAGCTGAATACAGATTCATATAATGCAACGTCTACAACTTGACCTTTCTTTTCCGGATCTACATCTCTCGCCCGCAGGGACATCAATGTACCAATGACTGCATACAAACCTGCGACCATATCACCGAGTGAAATTCCGACTCTCACAGGAGGCAAATCAGGATAGCCAGTCAGATACCGCAATCCACCAATTGCTTCCGCCACACTACCGAAGCCCGGCTTTTCTTTATACGGGCCTGTTTGTCCATAGCCCGAAATCCGTGTCAAAATGATGGAAGGATTGATTTTCTGCATCTCTTCGAATCCAAGTCCCCATTTCTCCAAAGTTCCCGGTTTGAAGTTTTCAAGCACGACATCCACTTTTTCAATGAGTGTTTTCACAATTTCCTGTCCTTCTGGATCACGTAAATTGAGCGTAATTGATTTTTTGTTCCTTGCCTGTACGTACCACCAGACAGACGTATCCTTATGCATGATTCGCCAATTCCGAAGCGGATCACCGTTTTTCGGCTCTTCCACTTTGATCACTTCCGCCCCGAATTCCGAAAGTATTTTCCCCGCAAATGGTGCAGCAACGATATTTCCTAATTCTAGAACCCGAATCCCTTCCAATGGTTTTCTAGCCATCTATTTTTTGCCTCCCTCTTTTACGCAACCGACTTCAATAGAATGCTTTTTCGTCAAATTTCCATCCTTATTATTTTGGTCAATGCTACTTTTCCGATGATATGTTTTGTCATAAGTCCCTATTTTTTGAGGAATGTATACAATTCTCCTATGAGTCAGAATAGAGTAATGAATTCTATTAGTCAATGTTATTTTGAAATTAAAAAATCTTCTTGTATTGTATCTACAATACAAGAAGATTTTTTGATTTATTCATTCAAGAACGATGCTTTCCGCAACGCGGACGCAAGTACCCTCGCCCCCATATCGAGCGCTTCCCGGTTGAAGGTCATATCGGGATGATGAAGCCCCGGTCCCAAATCCGCTCCGATGCCAATCATGGCCGCTTTCAACTCCGGATTATGAATCGTGTAAAAATGGAAATCATCACTGCCAGATGTGATGATGGCAGGCGCAAATGCTTCTTCGCCGAGTGTTTCCACAATTGCTTCCGCCGCCAAGGATGCCGCCCCTTCAGAAACCTCAGCGGCTGGCGTATAATCGCTCCAAACCATTTCAATTTCTACATGATGCAGTTTGCCGATTGCTTCAATGCCTTCGGAAATTCTTTCTTTCAATTCATTCAATACCGTGTTCGATTGGGCACGTGTGTCGATGGCAAACGATGCCGTTCCCGGGATAATATTGAGACTATCACCGCCTGCTTGCACCTTGGTCAACTTTGCAGAGTATGCTTCATAGGGAGAAAAATGAATCGTTTTAATGAATTGCGCAATCGCAAACAATGGATCGAGTGCATTATTCCCTTGCTGGGGACGTGCCCCGTGTGCATCTTCCCCCATAATTTTCCCTTCGAGGAATAAAGCCGCCCCGTGATGGATGGCCGGAGCCACTTTTCCAAATGGTATTTCTTCCTGGGGACGCAGATGGACGCCAAATAGATGAGACACCCCGTCAATCGCCCCTCGCTCAATCATCGAATTGGCCCCATTGCCTTTTTCTTCGGCCGGCTGGAAAATAAAACGGATTTTACTGTTTAGCTCTTCCTGTTTTAAGTAAGCAAGGGCCCCTAGCACCATCGCCATATTTGCATCATGCCCACAAGAATGATTCGCTTGGTAGATGCCTCCGACTTCCTGCCACAATGCGTCGATATCGGCCCGCACCGCAATGATGCGATCCCCTTCCCCGATTTCTGCAACAACACCTGTCACATCATCAAACGTATGATGTCCGACTCCCATCTCCGTTAGTATTTCCGCCAGTTTTGCTGTCGTCTTCACTTCTTTCCAACTTACTTCAGGATGAGCATGGAAATGAGCAAACCATTCTGCAATTTTTTCTTTGATGTCCATCTGAAAACACTCCAATCCTACTTCACTAAATCATTCGTTTCTTTTTAGAATAGCCTATCTTTCGGAAAATAAATAGAGGCCGCTTGGAAGTATGTGAGATTAGTTTGAGCGCAGGGGGGAATTCTTTTGAGTTCGTGAGGTTCAATTTGAGCGCGCGGGGGCATTCTTTGAGCTCGTGAGGTTCACTTTGAGCGCGCAGGGACATTCTTTGAGCTCGTGAGGTTCACTTTGAGCGCGCAGGGACATTCTTTGAGTTCGTGAGGTTCACTTTGAGCGCGCAGGGACATTCTTTGGGCTCGTGAGGTTCACTTTGAGCGCGCAGGGACATTCTTTGGGCTCGTGAGGTTCACTTTGAGCGCGCAGGGACATTCTTTGGGCTCGCGAGGTTCACTTTGAGCGCGCAGGGACATTCTTTGAGCTCGTGAGGTTCACTTTGAGCGCGCAGGGACATTCTTTGAGCTAGTGAGGTTCACTTTGAGCGCGCGAGGGCTATCTTTGAGCGCGTGGGGACTCGCTATTCATTCACAATAAAAGGACTATCCCGTAGTCGTTATGGGATAGCCCTTCTATAATATCATTCATAGTTTCCACTTTACTCTTGCGTAGACAGCAAGCATTACAAAGTTCAAAGCAGCACTGATCACAGTACCATAGGCGATTGCGGAAGCACCGAATTCTTCCATCATCGCGTAGATGACTGCGATATTAATGCCGAAGACGCTGATCAAGCTGAAGATGACAGGCGCCATTGAATTTCCTTTTGCATAATAGAAACGTGTAATATACGTATTGGCAGCTAGGAAAAACATCGATAATGTAAAGACCCTGAAAATCGGAACTGTAAGTAGAACAGAAGCTTCTCCAAATTCACCTCGTTCAAACACAAGACGTACAATCGGTTCTGCGAAAAAATAGGCAATCGCCGTTGCCGGAACGAGTAATGCACCTAGATAGAGCATCCCTTTTTTGTAAAGTGCACGAACGGTTTCGCTATCGCCTTCGCCCTCTTTTTTACTTAATAGAGGATAGATGACCGTCGTCACGGCAGTCATCATGATCGCTTGTGGGAAACTGGTTAATTTGGAAGCATAGTTCACCGCGGCAATTGTCCCTTCTTCAAGCCCGGCTGCTACAATTCGATGGATGATAAAATAAAACTGCAAAGAAGCACCACCGAATAAAATCGGCAAAGCGATAACCCATAACCGCTTCACGTCATCGGACATCGTAAAAGATGGTTTCAATGAATAAAGCCTTGATTTCCGAAGCCCCCCATACAGGAAAACGCCCATTAACAGCGCACCGAATAGTGCACCGATCCCATATGATTCCGGTCCGAAATAGCCGGTCAATAGGACGGCGATACCAAGGAAGGAAGCATTATAGAGTAATACTGATAGACTTGAAAGATTGAATTTGCCATTTATATTGAGCAGCCCACTCATCCATGTGGACAGCACTAGGATGATGGAAGATGGCATCATCCAAAGGAATAAATTTCGTGTTAGTGCAAATTCCTTATCAGTCAAGTCCGTGAAAATTAGATTGAGTAACGGATTCGTAAAAACCATGAGTACAGCCGTTATCGCAACTGCTGCGACAAGTACAGTAGCAAACGACTTGCGGACATACAAAGCCTTGTCCGATTGCGTCGAATGATAGACGGAGATGAATGCCGTCGTCAATCCCCCGCCAACGACAAGATAAATGAAGTTCGGAATTGTATATGCCATCGCGATGGCATCAGCGTAATTAGTCGTTCCGTACTGATTCCCGATAACAACTTCCCGCAAAAATCCAAACAACCGTGCCACAATATTGATGACTGCGACAGCCCCGATAATTTTCAGCATTTTACTCATCGCGAGCAACCCGACCTTTCCCCGCTGAACGATAAATCGACAACAAATTAGCCAAGATCGTCTCGAAGGAGTTCGCTGTAACTCTTTCACGGACAACCGTGTCATCGATCCCTTCAGCATTCTCTCCAATCGCATTCCATAATCCGGTCGCAAGGGATGCCGGATTTTCCGGTTCGACTAGGAAACCCGCCCTATCTTTCAATAAATAAGACAAGCCCCCGACATCGGTGCCGACCACCGTCGTCCCCGCAGCCATCGCCTCCAGTGCAACCAATCCGAATCCTTCGTGGTGCGAAGGCAAGACGAGTGTGTCTGACGCTGCCATCCATAGCGCTAAGTCCGCTTGGCCAAGCGGCTCTTTGAAAAAGATATCTTCCACATCATTTTCTTTGATGAACGTTCGTAACTCCCCGACAAAAGCATCGTCCTTTTGGGAACCGACAATATACAATCGACTATCCGGCAGCGACATTTTCAAAGAATCGAATGCTTCGACAAGCTCAAGCAATCCCTTGGCACGAATGACATTGCCTACATATAGCATGATTTTTTCTTCGATTGGAAGTCCTAGTTGTTGACGCGCTTCCGCTTTCGGCACTTCTTTGAATACGGACGTATCGACCCCCATACTCATGACATGGACCTTGGCATCGGGGACCCCAAAACGGCTTGTCACATCTTCCTGTAGTTTGTCCCCGACAACAATCACCGCTTCAGCTTGTTGCAAAATCCGCTTTGTCATGTCGGCGATACGCTTACTTTTCGCAGCCATTTGGTCAATATCCCCGCCATGGACTGTTACGACATAAGGAATGCCGAATATTTTCTTGCCGATCAAGGAAAGTACGCCTGTTGGAAACGCATAATGTGCATGCGTGAGCGCAATCGCTTTCCGATTTTTGATCATCTGCCAAACCGCACGGCCGCACCACGTCATATACTTTTTCAGTGCAGCCTTTCTCCCTTTCCCCGGATCTTGGACGGCAACGACGTCTACCTCCACACCCGCTGATTCAAGTAAACACACTTGGTTTTTCACAAAAATTCCATACGTCGGATGCTCCGTAGATGGATACATATTACTAAATATCATTATTTTTCTCATTTCCATTTTCAATCCCATCTATCTAAGTAGAAACGTGCCTGGCGTCCAGTGCACTTTTAGAATGTTTCGCATCTAACGATTATAACACATCGAGTTGAATCCGACCGTTTCCTTCCCCATCTATCTTATAAAAATACAAAAAACGCCAACTGATAGAAGGTTAAATCTTGTCATTTGGCGGTATTCAGCTTTGTTCTCTATGATTCTCCCTTTTGTAACCCACTTGTAATATAACTGTAATCAAATATTAGGTTTACCTATGCTAAGATTGTTCACAGATAAAAGCACGCGGGCTATAGACGTGCGAAAGGGGAATTTGAGTAACAAAATGAAACGTTTGTTTTTTTATGTTTTAGCAAGTCTACTTATTTCAACGTCTATTCCGTCAATGGCTTCTGCAAGTTCAGCAAATTCGCTCGTTAATACGGCACGAGCTTATATAGGTACACCATACGTATATGGTGGGACAACCACTTCCGGTTTCGACTGTTCTGGTTTCGTGCAGTATGTATTTGAAAAGGAAGGGATTTCCTTACCAAGAACGACTGGACAAATGTATAAAACAGGAACATCCGTCGCTAAAAGTAATCTTCAAACTGGAGACATTGTCTTCTTCAATACAACCGGTAAAGGTGTTTCACACAACGGTATCTACATCGGAGCCGGGAAATTCATTCACTCTTCTACTAGTAAAGGCGTCATGATTTCTTCTATTAATGATCCTGCCTACTGGGGTAGCCGCTATATCGGAGCTAAGCGGGTGAAAGATTTCTCTTCTGAAAAAATGGTAGCTGCCGACGATTCACCGAAAGCTCTAAAAATCGACTATGCAACACGCGCTGAAATTGCCGAAACGCTATCCAAAGAACTCGATTTGACAAGTACAAGCACGCAATCCGTCTTTTCTGACGTATCTGCCGACCATCGGAACGCCGATGCAATTGCGGCGGTCGCTGAAGCCGGGATCTTCTCAGGTAACAATGGAGAATTCAACCCGGATGGTCTGTTGACACGAGCACAACTTGCGAAAGTTCTAGTGGAAGCATTCCATCTTGAAGGTTCCACAACAGCATCCTTCAAAGATGTACCTGCTGATCATTGGGCACATGACTATATTAATACGCTTTATCTCCATAACATCACGACAGGATACGGAGACGGCAATTTCGGACTGAATGATAATGTCACTGCTAAACAATTTCAGACATTCATCGATCGCCTGAAAAAATAATGAATGATAAAAGACTGGATGCTCCCCAATTGGAACATCCAGTCTTTTTTGTAAAAAAAAGTCGAATATAGTTAATTATCATTATAGCTTTATACAGGATTCACTGTTAGAATAAAACTATGATTCTAGTATACTAAGGGAGGACACAATGAAAACAATTAAGTGGGCTGTAACAATTGCGATCTTTTTCGCGCTTGTTTCCGTAGTTCCTACACATTCTTCTGCCCAGTTCCAGTTCACGGATGTATCAAAAAACGATGAGCATTATGAGCAAGTCCATTACATAGCTGAACTCGGTATTATCAACAAAGTTGCCAAGTTCAACCCAAACGACAATCTGACGCGGGCACAGGCTGCTAAAATGCTCGTCATTGCAACAAAGAAACAGAACATCCCGACCCCTTCCATCAAATTCAAAGATTTGAAAGCGGGTACGGAACAGTATGAATTCGCGAGTCGTGCCGTTTCACTCGGCTATTTTAAAACAGCCGCGGACGGCAGCTTCAAACCGAATGAAAAATTGAAACGTGACGAAATGGGGAACGCATTAGCGATCGCGTTCAACCTATCCGAAAAAATCACTGCCGATCATCCGCTTATGTTAAGCGATATGAAAGGACATGCCTATGCCGAACGTGTGAATGGTCTCTATTATGCAGGCATTACACAAGGCGACGGCGGTAAATTTCTTCCGAATAATCATTTGACTCGGAAACATTTCGCACTGTTCGTTGCACGTGCATTAAATGATAAATATAAGTTACCCGTCAAATCACCTGACCAAACATCGAGTACGTATTTTGTCAAAGTGAACACGGGCGGTGACACGCTAAATGTACGTTCCTTACCGTCAGTCGAGGGCTCCATCCTCACTCGATTGAAACACGGTGATATCGTCGAAGTGATTGCACAATCCGGCGATTGGTTGCTCATTCTACTTGATGACGAAGAAGGTTATATTAACGGGCGTTATACAGTTGAAGTCGGAACGGAACTTCCTGAACCACCTCCGACTAAGCCTAAACCACCAGTTCAGCCGGAACAACCCTCCGTCGCTAGTGATCTATTAGGGAAAGTGACTGTCAGTAGCTTGAACATGCGGGAAGGCCCTGGCACCAATTCAGTGGTTATCAGCACGTTGAAAAAGGGAGAAACGGTTTCTGTCCTTTCGCTAGATGGCAATTGGGCGAAAATTAATGTCAATTCACAAACAGGTTATGTTCATAAATCCTATTTGAAATTGCTTAACCAAAAAGGTGGAGCGCTCAAAGACCGAATCATCATCATTGATGCTGGTCACGGTGCACATGATCCGGGCGCTACGAAAAATAAAGTGACAGAAAAAAGCATTACATTGAAAGTAGCCAAACTTGTAGAAGGAAAACTGCAAAAAGCGGGGGCCAAAGTTCTGATGACTCGTTCCAATGATACATTCCTTTCCTTGGAAGAGCGGACTGAATTCGCGAAAAAACATTATGCGGAAGCTTTTGTTTCCATTCATGTCAATTCCGCGGCAGCTTCATCTGCAAAAGGTTCGGAAACGTACTTCGACTCCTCAACGAATGCCAACTCTGCAGAAAGTAAATCGTTGGCAACTTACATCCAGAACAATCTGGTCAAAAGAGCGGATATGGTGAACCGTGGCGTGAAAGACAATCGCTTCTATGTCATCCGGAATAACAACATCGCCGCTGTTCTTGTCGAACTTGCCTTCATTTCAAATGCAGATGATTTCAAGAAACTGACAAGCGACGCTTACTTGGAAATCTATGCAGAGTCGATCTATCAAGGGCTCGTACAGTACTATTCAGCTCCATAAGCTATTCAAAGAGTGTAGATCTATCTACACTCTTTTTTTGATTGGCTAGTAATATTTACTAAATATTCATTTGTCCAACTTCAGCTTTATGATACACTGAAAGGACAGACTATTTAGTTATTTACTCATAGACTTTGACAGCATGAGAATAGTCAAAAAATGCAAAGGATGGTGCAAGATGACGACGAAATATTTCAAAGGGACTGCAGCTGCCATGCTATTGATGAGTATAGCTGCAACGACTCCTGTTCTAGCTGCCGAAACACCGGTTGCGGCAACAGGGGATTTTTCACTAACCGTGTTCCATACGAATGACACACACGCAAATCTTACGACAACGGCTGAACGTGCAGCACTTGTCAAAAAGTTGCGCGAGGAAAAGCCGTATAACGTGCTGCTCGACGCGGGTGATGTTTTCTCCGGCACACTTTACTTCAATGAATTTCAAGGGCAAGCCGATCTCGCCATCATGAACTATCTCGGCTATGATGCGATGACTTTTGGCAACCATGAATTCGACCTCGGTGGATCATCGGAAGGCCACAAAGCGCTTGCTGACTTCGTAAAAGGAGCGAAATTCCCATTCGTTGCCGCAAACGTCGATTTCTCTGCGGACACGCAATTTGATGGACTGCAAACAAAAGACATTTCTTCCGAAGCGGAAGAGGGCAAGATCTATGACGGCATTATTAAAGAAGTGAACGGTGAAAAAATCGGGATTTTCGGTCTGACAACGGAAGAGACAAAAGATATTTCGAGCCCTGAGAAAGTGACATTTACAAATTACATTACAGAAGCGAAATCAGCAGTCGATGCTTTTGAAAAAGCGGGTGTCAACAAAATCATTGCGCTTACTCACATCGGTTTCAACGATTCCGATAAAGTCGATAATGACATTCTTCTGGCGCAAAATGTACCGGGTATCGATATCATCGTCGGAGGCCATACACATGTAAAACTGGAAGAACCGCATGTCATCAACAAAGACACGGAGCCCGTTGTCATCGTCCAAGCAAATGAATACAATAAATTCCTTGGGCAACTGGATGTGACATTCGATGAAAAAGGGGTCATCAAGGATTACAGTGGAGTCCTGCACGCTGTCGGCGGTGAAGATGCGAACAAGGATGAGCAAGCTGCCGAGCTCCTCGAACCGTACGCAACTAAAGTGAAAGAAACGATGGAAAAACCGACCGGTGCGACAGCTCACGTGTTCTTAAGCGGCCTGCGCGATTTGGGCGGGGTACGTGCAGGTGAAACAAATCTAGGAAACATCATTACAGACGGCATGCTTGCCAAAGCGAAAGAAATTGATCCAGCGACTGTGATCGCATTCCAAAACGGCGGCGGTATCCGGACTTCCATCCCGCAAGGACCGATTACATACGGCCAAGCCATCAGCGTTCTACCATTCGGTAACTCTCTTGCCCTTGTTGAATTGAGCGGTGCAGAATTGAAATCGGTCTTTGAACATTCCGTAAAGGACTATCCGGCAGAATCTGGTGGATTCCTTCACATCGCCGGCATGCAACTGGTCTTTGACGGTACAGCTGAGGCTGGTAACCGCGTCGTTTCCATGACCATCGACGGAACGGAAATCGAAGCGGATAAAACCTACAAAGTGGCTACAAATGTTTTCACCGCACAAGGCGGAGATGGCTATGACATGCTGAAAAAAGCTTATGAAGATGGACGTGTAAGTGAGCCGGGCTTTGTAGATTGGGAATCGTTTGCGGATCATATGAAATCCATCGGGTCAATCAAAACGGGAATCGAAGGACGTATCCTTGCGAAAGTCCCTTATAGTGACCTAGCGTACGACAATTGGGCCTATCCATATGTGTCCGATCTTTATTACCGCGGGGTTCTGAAAGGGTCCGACACAGAGTTTGGCGCACAGAAAGAAATGACACGGGCGCAAGCGGCCTCTTGGATTGTCCGGGCACTCGATTTGAAAGCGGAAGGCACTGCCCCATTCAGTGACATTAGCAGTTATGCGGATGACACAAAAGCTGAAATTGCAGCAGCTTATGAAAACGGTCTGATCAAAGGTATCGACGGCAAGTTCATGCCGAGCGAAAAAGTGACACGGGCACAATTCGCATTGATGCTTGAACGTGCTTTCGAAAACTACACGGGCGAAACGTACAAAGCATCTACCAAAGCCCCTTATAACGATTTCGGAAACTATGGGGCTGAAGCGGTCAACGCAATCTCCATGTTACATGAACTAGGCATTGTAAATGGCTCTGACGGCAAATTTATGCCTGGCAAGTCCACGACCCGTGAACAAGCAGCTAAAATCGTCTCCAATTTCATCTATAATACGAAACAAGTAAAAAAAGCGGAATAACTATTCAAAAGCGCAGCGCGCCCGAAACCCGGACGTAGACAAAAAGCGTTTCCCACTCCCTTCTTGGAGATAGGAAACGCTTTTTTATACATCAAAATGGGAAGGATCATTCATTTATCCAAAAATCCCTCTTTCACATGGGATTTATAGATGATTGAACTAAAGAAAAATAGGATCCAACAGGAAAAGAGGTAAATCACAATTGAAAATAACAGCATCGTCTTACTATGCCCTAATCGTTCTGCGATATGGCGGGCCGCAACAACATTTCCACCGCCTCCCGCTATAACAAACAGCACTGGCAACGCATAATAGACATAGGCAATCTTCTTATGTTCTTTACCGTCCCCAGGATAAATGATCGGCACTTCCGTGTTCTGGTCATATTTGGCCAAGTAAAGCATGCTGATGAAAATAGCAAGCAGCAACAACTGGATTCCCAAGTTATTGGAGAATAGTTTAAGAATCGGGAATGTCCAAAACAGCAGAAAAGCATACATCATGTATTTGGCAGTCAAACGATAGACAATTTCTTTATTTTTTCTACTTTTATACTTCAAATAAAGAAACCCCGGGAGCATGATCAACAGAAGGTATATGCCAATCGTCAACCACGTGAAAAATGCATCATAATCCGGGATGAAAAGAACAATCAAACCGGATATAACTGGGAGAAGATAGGCAATTAACGTTTGTTTAGTCAATTGTTTCAATCGGCGTCCTCCCCTTTCAGTTCCTCAAGACGCTCACCCGAAAGTGAAAAAGGCGTAGCGAGAAATGCCGTCATTCCCCCAATCAAATATAAAAAAATAGCAATTCCTAGATTAGGATGGTACGAGTTAGCCCGCAAAATGGCCATGATCAGTATTCCGACAAGGATAAGAATGCTAAGGGATACCGGCCAAAGTTGGAGCTGTCTCTCTTTCTTTGGATTGACGAATACTTCCGCTATTTTTTCCCTTATTACATGCGCATAAATAAACATTAGAACCGTGACGATGAATACGGGCCAAAAGGAAGTTGTATAGTACATCACTTTCACAATCGGTGCCATTGCGAAGTACGACAAACCGATCAGCATCCAATAGACTTGAATCGTATAATATTGTTTCGTGTTATATTTATACTTTTTCCACATTCTAAGTAACTGAATAATAATCAACGCTTCGATGGCCAAGTTGATCGGAAACCATAGGAGAAAGTCCTCTTCGGGAATCGCACTGGAACCTACTAGGAGGATACCGTGGATAAACAACGTCATGCCGATTCTTTTTTCTGCAATTTCTTCCTTTGCAGGTATCATCGAACTCATGGATATCCCCTCTCTTTCTCTTTAGCGCTTCCCACTCATCGGAGGGCCGTAGCTCCCTTGTCATTACTATTTTACGCTAGCGATGTACTCCTTTGATTCATATGTCCATCGTTGATCCTTATGACTAGCATAAGGATCAACTGGACTATTCAGCAAAAGCAGGTTGTGGTCTATCAAATCGATTACTTGTCGTGCTCGATTGGTTTTCTGAAGTAGCTCCACCTGACTCCTTCTCATGATCATTGACATTTTCAGTTGAACGATCGTCATTTTCATCTTCATCCAGATGATTTTCTTTATCTTCTCCGCCATCCGGCTTCTGTCCGTCGTTTGGAACCTCTTCAGGCTTGTCCGAAGCTTGATCTGATTGTGGTTCCGGTTTCGGATCCGGTTGTGGTTCCGGTTTCGGATCTGGTTGCTGGTCCGGGCTCGAATCCGGTTGTGGCTCCGGTTTCGGTTCCGGTTGCTGGTCCGGGCTCGAATCCGGTTGTGGTTCCGGTTTCGGTTCTGGTTGCTGGTCCGGGCTCGAATCCGGTTGTGGTTCCGGTTTCGGTTCCGGTTGTGGCTCCGGTTTCGGATCCGGCTGTAGCTCCGGTTTCGGTTCCGATTGTGGCTCCGGTTTCGGTTCCGGTTGTGGCTCCGGTTTCGGTTCCGGTTGTGGCTCCGGTTTCGGTTCCGGTTGTGGCTCCGGTTTCGGATCTGGTTGCTGGTCCGGGCTCGGTTCCGGTTGTGGTTCCGGTTGCCGATCTAGTTGCGGATCCATGTCCGGAGTTTGTTTCGGCTCTATTTGCGGATCCGGTCTTAGTTTATGATCCGAGACGTCTTTAACTTCATTCTGGCCATTAATATCGTAATTGTCGAAGATGTCATTTAGATCTGAACGCAAATCTGCTCCAAATGGTTTTGTCATATTATCCACGATGATATCGTCTACTGGGTTTAAATCTGTCTTTCCGCCATTAAGTAGACCTTTAAATAACTTTGTCCCGTTATTTAACATTGGCGAAACGACATTAACCACAATCGCACCGGCAATTGCTCCAATTGCAGCATTCTGCCAAGTCCACTCCCCATTTTTCAAACCTTCGTAAATATAATTTTCCACTCCCCCATATAGCGAGAGGAAAGTGGCTGCTCCCCACGTCATTTTTTCTAAAAAGAAAAAAGGGCTTAATAATGCACCGGAAACGCCACCGAATAGAACTTCGAATACAAATTCATTCAAGGCCCAATCATTGAACGATGTACCAAATAAATAAATTAAACCATTAAAAGCAGCCCCCAAAGAACTTGACATTGCCGCTTTCAAACCTAATGCCTTCCATCCGTGCGGTGCGACCTTGGAAGTTATAAAAGCAGCCAATCGTGCGGCTTGGGAACCAAGAGTAGCCGCACCACTCGCTATTTTTGCCCCCCACATACTGAGTCCCACTCTTGTATGCAACATAAGTGTTGTCCAACTATTAACAAGGTTTTGTCGCATAACGGCAATAGCCAACGAGCCCCATAAGCGTGCTTTCACAAAGTTATTCACTAGAAATATTCTGGTAGCGTTGCCTGCCACTGCAAAAAATCCTGAAGTGACCCCAGCAAAAATACCTAGACCCGCGAGCCCTCCTCCAAAGGAAGACAGTAGCGAGCCTAAAAAGCTGAAATTGTCCCCCGCAAGAAGCTTATAAATTCCACCGCCGAGTAACGCGCCACCGCCGACCACTGCAAGAATCCCCCAGCCGATCGGCGTTCCAACTAACAACAGTCCTCCAATAATGACACCCGTTGCAACGACTGCGCCTACAACGACTTGTACCCATTCGTTTTCCCAAACCATCACAAAGAAATCACCGATGGCATTGAGTCCATCCCAGAACCAATCCGTCACTTTGTCCCATGCTTCCGGTGCCCATTCTTTAAAGTCCTCCCATTTTTCATAGGACCAATCTTTAAACTTTTCCCATTCATCTTGTATGTATTCCTTGGTGTCATCCCATTTTTTCTTCGCTAAATCAAGTAATTTCTCAAACCAATTCCGGGAATCGCCTGTATCTTCCGACTGATTCTGATCCGATTCCGTCGAGTCCGTTTCAACGAATGAAGGTGACTCGTATTCAATTTCTGTGACATCGGCAAAAGCAAACTTGGAATAACCGAAAAACAATATGGTTATAAAAATGAGTACGATAGTTGGGATATGCAACTGCTTTTTCACTTGCCCCACCCTTTCCGGACCACTTCCAGCAAACATTTTCATCTATTTAAAAATCGTCTTGTCATTTCGAAAAGTAACTTGTAATCAACTTATAACAAAGGACTGCAGCGAGAAGAACAGCCGCTCGTTTGAGAACATTTCCCGTAATTCTCTTTTCTTCTTTATCTTCTTTGTTATCTGCCATGAGCATAGCGGCAAGTAGCAGGACGAGTGGGATCAATGTCACCATCATAAACGGTTTGATGACTATCGCTAAGGCGGGAATCATCATATCTTTTGCATCTAGAAAGAAATAAGTGGATATAGCCAAAATGGCCGCACTTCCTAACAGAATCGCAATCTTTTTTGCAGTTGAAAATTTCATAGTTGAATTCTCCTTCGTTTTTATAAATGAAGATAAAATAATGCCTTCATTCGTGTAGAAAGTGAACGTTCATTTCATTTTCAATACGAATGAAGGCATGGGGATGGATCAAGGACAGATGATTTTCACATCTTTCGGCGAGCCGATTTGAATGGAAGCTTGAGCTGAAATCGCCTTGACGGATGAATCGGGTACGGTGATGTATTGCCCGTTCCGTTCCGTTTTCGCATAGATTTTAAACTCGTCTTCCAAAAACTGATAGTCGACAAGTCGATCATTTTGATTTTCTTCTGCAAAAGCGGTCGCTTCCCTATACGATGATGAAAGGTTGTCCCTTACCGCCTTACAAGCCATAACACTGATCTCGTTATCTTTGAAAAAGAAGCGCAGCGCAGGATTTCCTTCGACCTGACCGCTACCATTCCATATGTAGTCTCTTACGTCGCCTGGCATCGATTTCCCCCGGCTACTTTCTACGCCTTCAATAAAGTCATCGAAAAGTTCCGTAACACTTATTTCTTCATCCGATGCCGCGGCCAAATACGCTTCCCATGAACGTGTCACATCTTCGAGCTCCTCTTCGACTTTTTCTTGCAAGACTTCGCTCATATAATCCGAAGAGCTTTTAGCCCCTGCCAGTGCTGCTGCATCCGCACCCGTTTGTGTCACGCGCTTATTAATGAAGACATTTGAAAAATCGAAGAACACAAAGCAGATGAAAACCGATGTCAGCAAGATGCCGACGATGACAAGCATCAAGCCATCGCCCCGCTCATTCTGGATAATCTTGCGGAAAGCGTTCCTCTTACTCATCCGGCTCATCCTTCTTTTTCTCCATCGGCATCACTGCATCCGCTGTAAATTCAAATTTCATGCTGTCGATTAAGGGCAAACTGATAATCGGCGCTTTCGCTTTCACTTTGACCGTTGCGACATCGGTTCCGGGTCCCCCGGACACTTCCACTTCTAAACCGTACGCTGAATTTCGTGCAATCTCTTCCCAATTATCATCATGTGCAGAAGCTGCCCTTGCCCCATCTCGGGCAGCCGCTTCTGCAACGACGACAGAATAGGAAATGAGTCCGACTTGCCAAATGATCAGCATGGATAGAAGGATGAGGGGAAACATACCGACAAACTGAAGCGCCTGCGATCCTCTTTCATTCTTTACGTAGGAACTCCATTCTTTTAACATCATCTATCACTCCGAACTCGATTAAGAACCGATACCTTGAATCATTTCTTCCAATTTCGAAATGATTGTCTCACCGATACTGGATCCTTGGATTCCCATTGCAATGACGGACATGATCGCGATGACGACGAGTCCTAGGGCAACCCATTCAAGCGCCTGTGCTCCTCTTTCATTTCGAACATATCCAAAATACTTCTCGTTCATCTTTGTCATTAGTTTTTTCATCATTGTCAGTACCTCCGTTATTGTTGTCATTTAGCGCATGAAAGCATCCAATCCAAATGCCGCTGGATTATAGATGATATTCAGTACAATCAAACCCATAATAAATCCAAATACAGCTGGCGCAATAAAAAACGTCGTTACTAGTGTCACTTGCGGGTTCGCTTTCGCCGCTTTTTCCTTCGCAGTAAATCCCCTTGTAATCCGCAAGTCTTCCGCTTGCAGTTTAAAGGTCCTAGCCACCGCTACCCCTAATGTAGAACCTTGAATCAGTGCATTGACGAGTGTCTGTAATTCTTTCGATGAATTGCGATCCATTAAATTGTGGTACGCGGTATTTCTTTGTACGCCCAGTTCCACCTCCTTATTAAAACGATCGATTTCTTCACTAAGCGGTCCTTCCAACTGACTGGTCACATGCTTCAATGCGCCATCTAAACTGACTCCGGCTTGCAAGGATACACTGACTGTGTCCAAGAAATCTGGCATCATCATGCTGATTTCCTCTTGACGTCGCACCGCTGAAAAGTACAGCCAAGCGGAAGGTCCGAAGAAGCCCCCCATAATGGTCACCATTAAAATGATAAGAGCGAATGGCAACCCTAAAAATGTATAAAAACTACCGAAAAGCAAACCAATCAGGCCCGTGACGAACCGGAAACCGAAAAACGATTCCAATGTCAATCCGAGCGGTCTACCTGCTTCCTTCAACCATTTCTCATGTTTGTCGACATTCAGAAAGAGAGGATATTTCATTCCAACAGGACCGGCTTTAATCCCCCATTTCACTAACGGCTCCATAATCCGCTCACGCAGTGAAACTTTCTTTTTCCGCTCTTTCGCATAGCCTTGTGAACGCATCAGGTTTTCTTTTTTTGCAATATATAAATAGCAATACAGAAAACCGATGAAGAGGAATATTAAAATCAAGCAGAACATGACAATCGAGAAAAAACCAATAATCTCCATACACTACACCCTTATATCCGTAATCCGTTTAATGAGCAGGAATCCACACAATACAATTGCAACAAAGACGACGAACAAAATGAGCCCGAACGGCGTAAAGAGGACATTCAAAAATCCTTTGATGAACAAGTTCATCATCAATGCCATTAAAAATGGCATCACAACGAGGATATACGCAATGGAACGGCTTTCCGCAGTAACTGTGGAAATCTCTTTATGAATTCGGTTCCGTTCCTCAAGTGTTTCAGCCATATTCGACAAAACGGCTGATAAGTTTCCCCCAACCCGCTGTTGAATCAAAATGGTGCTGACAAATATGGCGACGTCCTTACTGGGTACACGTTGACGGAATCCATTCATAACCGTTTCCAAGCTGTCCCCTAATTTCAATTGCTGATCAAACCTTTGAAACTCTGGCCCATTCGGCGCTTTCGTATTGTGTGCGACCATCTCAATCGCTTGCGGAATCGTTTGTCCCGCTTTAATACCATTTGACATGGACCGGCAGATTTCAGGCAATTGGCGATTGAAAGATTCGGTCCGTTTATTTTTCCTCGAACTCAAAAATGCTTTCGAACTCCCCATGACAATCAAATAGGCAATTAATAAAGACATCAGGAAGTACAAACCTAGCAAAAAGTGATTAATAAACGTGAAGAGGCATAATAAAAGAATATAAATCCCCATATATTCGGAAGGTTTTAAAGTGAGATTCGCCTGTTTCAGCTTGTTTTCCAATTCCTGTGAAAGTTCGGATCGGTCGAACAAGTTGCCTAAAAACAACACGACACTGTTCCGTTCCTGTTGTAGCTCCGTTTCGAACCAGTCTTCAACACGTTTACTTGTCTCTTTTTGTTGCTTTGCCCGGAGCAAATAATAGATTGATAGACAGAATGTGAAGATGGCGGAAGTAAGTAAAGGGTATGTCCAACTCATACGTACATACCTTCTTTGAAAATCGTTTCATCGAACGCAATTCCGTAACTGTTGAAACGGTCCATCAATTTAGGTCGATAACCTGTCGCTCGGAATTCTCCTTCGATACGTCCATCGGCTAATGTCGCTTGACGACGGAACGCGAAAATATCTTTCGCGAAGATTTCACCGTCTTCCTCGATCAGTTCCGCGATATTGACAATTCTTCTTTTCCCATCTGAGAAACGAGACGTTTGAACAATCAAATCCAATGCCCCGACAAAATAACCGCGGATGACGTCGACTGTCAGCGGCAATCCGGCCATGATGACCATTGCTTCCAATCGGCCGAGCGCATCTTTCGGGCTGTTTGCGTGAACCGTTGTAAGCGACCCTTCGTGACCTGTGTTCATCGCCTGAAGCATGTCGATCGCTTCAGAACCCCTGACTTCCCCGACGATAATTCTGTCTGGCCGCATTCTGAGCGCGTTCTTCACTAAATGGCGAATCATCACTTCTCCGGTCCCTTCCATATTCGGTGGCCGCGCCTCTAAACGGACAAGGTTGTCATAGGTAAAACGGAGCTCTGCCATATCCTCTATCGTCACAATTCTTTCCCCTTTGGGAATCGATGCCGATAATACATTCAACAGCGTTGTCTTCCCGCTCCCGGTCCCGCCGGAAACCAGAATATTGGTCTTCGCTTGAACAGCCGCTTTCAGAAATTCTCCCATTTCCATCGAGAAACTGCCGAAAGCCATCAAATCCTCGAGTGAGAAAGGGTCTTTTTTGAATTTCCGTATAGAAATGGAAGGTCCATCCAAGCTGATTGGCGGAATTACTGCATTTACACGGCTCCCATCCAATAGACGGGCATCCACCATCGGCGAGCTTTCATCGATTCTTCGGCCCAAAGGCGCGATAATTCGGTCGATAATATGCCGGACATGCTCATCATTGTTAAAACGCACGCCGGATTGTTCCAGCTTCCCATTTCTTTCAATAAACACATCATTCGGCCCGTTCACCATAATTTCTGTGATCGAGTCATCTCTCAGCAACGCTTCAAGCGGGCCGTACCCGACAGATTCATTGATAAGTTGCTGAATGATTTCTTCGATCTGATCGTTCGGAATAATGACTCTTTCTTCGTTGATCATTTGCAAAACAAGTCTTTCAATCGTCTGTTTTCGCTCCATCGGATTCAGGACGATGATACTTTCCAAGTTCGCTTCTTTAATCAGTCTACTTTTGTAATGCTTTACCCAGATGTCGACTTGCGATTGTGTAACTGCCCATTTGGCATCTACCTGTTTTCGATTAGACGTTTTTT
Organism: Sporosarcina sp. ACRSM; assembly: GCF_022346545.1. Lineage (GTDB taxonomy): Bacteria > Bacillota > Bacilli > Bacillales_A > Planococcaceae > Sporosarcina. The sequence goes on from NZ_JAKRNU010000009.1 coordinate 22,954, forward strand.
CTATCCAGGACATACCATCACTCCTTCGCTTTCAATACAAAGGAATCTATGTATTTCTTCATATCTTTTGCGATTTTCGAATCACCTTTATGCTTTTTGTTCCTATAAAATCCGGTTCCCATATTGATATTGGGCTGAATCCCATAAAAATCATCCGCAAATTGCGCTTCGATTTCCGTTCCGATTATTTTTTTAATATCCGATGCGGTCATTTCACTTTTAGCATGGACTTTATTCAACAATAACGTTTTCGACATACCCGCACCGATGGAAAACTTCTCGAATAATTCCTTTGCATATTTATAAGACCGGAGACCTAAACTATCCGGTGTCATGACGTAATGTATTTTTGTCGCTGCATTGAGCGCAGTAAATGTAATAGAATTCATGGCAGAAGGGAGATCCAATATGACATGATCGAAATGAACGCGCGCCACACGTATCAGTTTGGCGATCAGTTCATCTGTGATCTCTTCTGTCTTTTCGGGGTCGGATGGGCTCGAAATGACGAACACCCCTGTATCGACATGTTCGTTCGCGATATTTTGTAAATGCCTCATTTCGATTTCATTCACGACTGGTAGCAGATCATAATAAGATCTTTGGGGCTGCATGGAAAATAGTGCGTCTGTCACGCCGTACTGGGCGTTCAAATCTACGAGCAGCACTTTTTTTCCGTAGTGCACGCTGAAGGATTGACTCATCATGGCCGCCAAAATCGTACAGCCACTGCCCCCTTTTGCGCTATAGAAAGCATGGACTTCTCCCGTGCCAAATCCCATATCCGCTTCCCTTTGAATCGTATACTGGTTGACAATCTCCTGTACGAGCGCTTCAAGTCGAAGCTCTTCTTCCGGGAAAACGATGATATCCTTCGCTCCTCGGATCAGCCATTCCCTCGAAACTTCGAAGTTCTCTTTTCTCGTCAATCCAATGACCGCACTCATCGCAGTCATTTGAGGAATGATTTGTTGAAGCGGGACGGTATCTAAATCGAAAAAGTAAATATGGACCTGTTGCTGCCCTAACATCTTTCGCATTTCTTTGGCAACAGTCAGATGAAGGCCGTTTTTTTCCGCATATTCCGAAATGCGTTCTTGCCATTCTTCATCTTCTGTCAGTAAAAGTGCATTCACTTGGAACATACGTTCACAACTCTCTTTCTAAACCGATGATCATTTCTCTTTCTTTGTGCCTTCTTCCACTTTAACTTCCGTTACAGGTTCTTCTTTCTTTTTCTCTTCCTTCACTTCAGGCTTTGTTTCAACAATTGGTTTGGACGGTTTGTCCTCAACTTCCTCCTTGTTATCATTCACTTGATTCACACGGAGGACACGGATCTGCTTGGCAAAATTTTGATAGTGGATCAGTTTTTCAGCTTGTTCCAGCGGTAAAGAAATTTTAATATTTTTGCTCCCTACTACATCGTCTTTTTCAATTTGAACGACTTTGATATTGGAGAGCAATCTCTTCGTTTCCACTTTTTTTTCGACTTCCCTTGAGACAATGACATCTACAAGATCGCCTTCCGTCACTTGTTGGTCGATCAAGACCAGATCGGTTGCATTCAGCCAAACGACACGCTCATTCGCAGGGATATCCAACTTTTTCCGCACTAGATTTTTTGTCAGCAAATCGCCTGATTTCAAATTAACGATCGTAATGACTTCTTCCAGATCACTTTTATCTGTTATGAAAGAAGAATACGCACTGTTTTTCGGTAATTTCACCCATTCAATATCATTCATATCAAGTTCGCGATAGGACTGGACATCCTTGGTCACAGAAGCGACTTCCACCGTTTCACCAAGTCTTTCCTGCGCTTGACTGATTTGGACAAGCACAACGCCCGCAGTCACAACCGCCAATATGAACGAAATTGTTAGAAATATAATCGCTTTCCTTTTTGAATCTATCAACAGAATTCCACTCCAAATCAATTACGTCTCGGCGTAATTGCGTCCAGATTTTGAATTGCGAATCGAACAGCGAAGGGTTCGATTTGCCGTATTTCTGCATATTTTGCAGAAATTAAGGCACTTAGATAAACGCAATTAACTCCTTTCAAAATCTGTGACATCCGCCGGAGGCTTGGGCCAACAGGATGTTGGTCACTCAGGCGTTGCCGCAGGACGCGGCGAACTTAGCCTGAGTTCTTCTAATCAGCAGGTAGTTTGGCCCCTCTCTGATTGAAAAATATTCTGGCATTCATCCCGCCACTTATGGAAATGAGGGACTACTGCTGAATCAAGTTAACGTTAATTTCGATCAGATCTTTCCGGTAGTGGAAAGATAGAAAGATAGTTTATTGAATTTGGGAAGGCCCATTTTTCCAGTGGATAATACTCCAAATTTTCCCTTTCGGGGACTTCCGTGTTTCCGACCGCAATAAATTTTGTTTCCGGATGACTCTTCAATAATTGATCTAATAAAGCTGTATTCGTTTCACTTTTTTTATTTTCAAGCCGTTCGCCTGATAATAGATAACACTTCTTTTTCGGCTTTCGTCCGATTTTTTGATAATTGGATACCGTGATTCTTTTTACATTACTGATCAAATGGCCGTTCGCAGGTGGCACAGCTCTCGAGAGGGAATAACCTTCCCCCATCATTTTCACTAAGTAAAGCGCGTAGGCCCGATGCTTCGATCCATCTACGATCTGGAGTGTATATTCAGGTAAGTACCAATTGCGGACCCGCTGTAATGCACCTTCATCCGTCATCTTGCTATCGTAAATGTACAAGATGCGACGATGCTTGTTTAAATGCATCCCGATTTCTGCAAGCTCCTCTTCCATCGTTCTCTTTACGACAGGTAATCGTGTTTTCAACAGACGATTCTCTTTTTTCCCAATAATTTCCTCGAGTTTCTGCTTTTTCTTCAAAGAGGGTTCTCGAATGATTACTTTCATGTCTTTCGGAACCGGTATCCCTAATGTTTGATCGATTACTATACGCACTGTCAGTCACCTCTCAATCCATCGAATCATATAACTGCTGTCGCGTTTGCTTGATCAATTCAAGCTTTTCCTTTTTTAATGATTCTCCGTATTCATTCATCGTTTCACGTCGCTCATCCAATTTGTCGACGAGTTCAAATTGTGTCTCGTTATCGATTCTGTCGGCCTTACGCAATACGCTGACGGCCGCTCGCATATTGCTGTTTTCTACAGAAGCGAAGTCATAAAATGACGATGCCAGTTTCAACACCTCATCGTTCAATTGAATGGTGCGGTTATCAATTTGCATGCCATGATTCACTTTTTGACTCATTTCCTTCACAACAGCATTCGCTTCTTCCAACATCGATTGGAATGTATTTTGGAAATCGATTGTCGATTTGACGTTTGCGTATTTGCCGTTTCCTTCATCCGCCACTTTTTTCAATTTCGTTTGCCCTTCACTGTCTACATTGAATCCGATGACGTTCACTTCGACTCCGAGATCTGATTCCGCAAGCGTTTTGGCTTCTGCAACCGGATCTCCACCGCAAGTCTCTACGCCATCACTGACAACGAAAATCATATTTTGCGTTTTTTCGGACGCTTTCACACGTAAATCTTCTCCACCCGCTTTGATCGCAGCGGCAAGAGGGGTCCAACCTGCAGCTTCGAATTTTGTTAAGGCGTTCGTAAATTCAGCTTCGTTATAAAAATTAGGCTGATAGATCAGCTCGTTGCTCGCACATGACATGGCCTTATCCGCACTCGAACCGGTACCTTCATGACCATAGACGCGCAGCGAAATGATCGTTTCCTCTGGAAGTCCTGCTCCGAAGCGCTTCACCGCATCTTTTGCAAGTGCCATCATTTGTTCTCCACCGATCGTTGCTTTCATACTGCCACTCGCATCAATGAGTACCGCGATGTTCAGCTGCTTTTTCTCACGCTTGTCAATTCCGTATTCGCCATAGTTCGGCTCAAAGTTTACAAGCGGATTGTGCACAGCAGAATAGTCCATCGCAAACCATTCAACGATCCCGTTATACATCTCATCCATCGTCAGATCTTCCACTGGGAACTCTTCCATGAATACGAGATCTTCAGGCTTTAATTTTTCGCTTAAAAACCCAATTTCTTCCATCTCTACACCTACACCTGCTTCGATGATGGCTAACGCATCGGATGGTGCTTCGCTAAATTCAACCAGCTCTTTTTCTTCTTGAGACTTGTTTAGATCCGTCTCCCCTGTCTCTTGTTCTTGTTTATCCTGATGAGCCCCTTGCGTTTCCTCTTTGTCATTGCACCCTGCAAGAAGAAGCGCCATACAACCAATCGTAGTTATTAACAGTTTCTTCACGAACTGAAAACCTCCAACGTAAACGTCTCAAGTAAATCTAGCACTCTATTGACGTATGATAATCTTCACATAAATAATGAATATCATTCCATTTCCAGTATGTCAAAATCCTGTCACATTCGTAATAATCTATTTAGTCATATTGACTCTATGTCCATTGTCATTTATAAATTTGGTTCTTCCCTCTGTTACGTAAACTTAATAGACGGTCAACAAAAAATAGGTCTATCCGCACTAGCGATGATAACTCGCATTATGCACGAAGGACTTTCAACCTTTTTTCTATAATTTTCTAATAAGAAGACTCGTTCAAAACAACTTGAAATCAAGCTGTTTGAATGCTAAATAAATAAAAAACACAGCGCAGGGAACATCGAACTATTCCTCGCTGTGTTTTTTAGATGGATTATTTCTGCTTTAACGTATAATTCGCAAAGCCTTCTTTCGTAGGAGATAGATAGTCGATACCGGTCTCTGTTGGAATGAAGTCTTTTGCTTTAGCTGCCGTTTCAAAGATGATATTGGTATTTTCGCCGAATGGTGCGAATGTCCAGTTAGCATCTGCGGATGGATCGATGGTACCGACGTCAATCATATAATCGATGATTGCTGCCCGGTTTTCATACGCATAGTCAATGGCGTCCGTCGCATTGCGGACACCCGGGAAATTACCGCTTGCCCGATAATTGTTCGTCACAACGATAAATCGCTGTTTCGGATCGATCGGTTTACCGTCGTATTGTAAATTGACAACCCGACTGGCCTTTTCATTGATCGTACCGCCCGCATAATCGTATTTCGCAGGTTGTGTCACATCAAATTCATACGTAACCCCATCGATGACATCAAAGTTATACGTGCGGAATTCTTCATTGATCAATTGTTGTTCCGCCGTGGAGGTAGGATCGATCTGGTTGAACTGGCCTGCCGACATTTCCAACCATTCCTTCACATCTGCTCCTGTCATGATGAGCGAAAAAACCGTATTGTCATAGACATACAAGTCCGCTACATTTTTAATGGCCATTTCACCGACCGGAATTTCGGTATAGTAGTTTGCTCCGTTACGGCCTCCCGCTTTAAATGGTGCACCTGCCGAGAGGACAGGTAAGTCCGCGTATTCCGTTCCTTGGATCCGCTGTTCGACAAGCCATTTTTGGGCGTTTGTCACAATTTGGATGGAAGGGTCGTCTTGTACAAGTGCAAAATAGCTGTTGATCGTTGCTGTTGTCTGTCCGACTGGACTGCGCACATAGTCGATTGTCCCTTCATGTGCTTCTTTTACGGCGTCGATCACTTTCTGGTCGACTTTGTCAGACGTTTTATCGATTTCGCGGACGGCACCTTGTCCTTTGACAACAGTCCATTGATCACCTGACTTTTCCAGCTCGAGATCGATGACGCCTAGATGGCTACCGAATTTACCAGGCATGACAATCGGTGTCCCATTGATCGTCCCTTGTTTTTGATCGACATGTTGCAGGTCGCTGAAATCGCCTGGGAAAACGGCATGGTTGTGGCCTGTTAACACCGCATCCACACCTTCTAGTACGGTGATTTGATACGCGACGTCGTCCTCTCCTTTGTCATGGGTTTCATCACCGATCCCTGAATGGGAAAGGACAACGATGATGTCTGCCCCTTGGCCTTTCATCTCTGGGATGAATTGCTCAACCGTATCCGCCGCATCCTCCACCGTCACTTTCCCTTCCAAATGTGCGCGATCCCAGCGCAATATACCGGGTGCGACCACACCGATGACACCGACTTTCAAATTATGGGCCTCCCCTTTGCGATCGGTCACTTCTTTATCAAAAATAACGTAAGGCGTATAGCGATTTTGCTTTGTTTCCGCATCATATACATTCGCGTTCAACACCGGGAATGGCGCTTCTTTCAAGACGAGATCCAAATAATCCAACCCATAGTTGAACTCGTGATTCCCTAATGTACTCGCATCAAAATCGAGTGATTGAAGAGCCGCAAGCGCGGGATGAAGTTCCCCTTCCTCCAACGGATCCACAGTCACTTTATAACCGCCAAGCGGCGTCCCTTGGATCAAGTCTCCATTATCAAATAGCAGATGATTCGGTTGCTCAGCGCGTGCCTGCTCAATGAGGACCGCTGTTTTCGCCAGTCCGATTTCATTGGATACTTTGTCCTGGTAATAATCGTAGTTGACAAGATTGGTGTGTAAATCGGATGTCCCTAGTATTCGAAGGGTAACCGAATTTGTCGGCGGTTCAATTTGGTAAGCGGCAAGCATCCGATCGATGATTTTTGTCATTTGTACGTTGGTCACAACTTTCTGTGGCTTTGCAGTTCCATCTTCAAATCCTTGTAATAAGCCGAGTCCGACACTTTTAGCTAACTCTGCTGTTTCGGCTGTTTTAAACGCAGCTTTATCTTTGAATTTATCGAGCAGTTCTGGTGAGAATGTTTCATTCGACGGAATAGCCCTTGAAGCGATCAGAAATGCATGTTCACGCTTCAACTTCTGATCCGGTTCGAATGTTGTAGGTGTGATTCCTTTGACAATCCCTTTTTCCACCGCGATTTCCACATAAGGCGCCAATTGTGCATCGACATCCGAAAATGGGATCGACGTGCCATCCCCCAGTTCCCAATCAAGCGCTTGTACCACGGCTTGAATGTATTCGCCCCGGGTCACTTCGCCTGCCGCCCGGGCAGCATTTGCCTGCGTTGCAAATGAAAAGCCACTGAAAGTGAGCGTCACAAAGACCATCCAGATTCCGATCTTTTTCACTATTGACATTCTTTCATCTCCTTTATCATTTTCCTTTCTAGTAGCTTATCATGGAAACGTCCTTGATCTGAACGAACAACGCTCTGAATTATTGAAATTATGAGAATAGAACTAGTGGACTCCTCCATTTGTTATACAGGGATTGCAATACCGTTCGAAAAGATGTATACATAAGTAGACATCACGCTAGGGCAAGAACGGAATCCCCCTTACGATTCGCTTTGAGAGATTTTCACTTTCACATCAGAGGTATATCGCCACATCACACAGTCATCACTACGATGAATCTAGTGACTTCTGAGGATCAGAATTTCTGCCCTGATGGGTGATCCAACACCAGCTCGTTAACCGATTTATTGCCGAAAGCTGCGATTTCATGGGCACACTTTCTTCCTTACAGGTTCAGTGTGGCATTGCCACCGCAAGGCAACGAATCTTTTCATTGAAACTTAGAACATATGATATAAAAGGTCGATTTTCTGACCAAAAGTATAGGTTTTCCATTGTTTGCTGAGTTCTTTCCATTGTTCAACCCTTTTTTTCCGAAGAAGTGAATCTTGATTTCCTTGAATGAACTGATGTATGGGAACTCTTTCGATTTTTTTCAAACCTAGACCTCTTCTTGCAATCACCATCGCCGCGCCTTCATGCGAACTGAGTCCGTATCTTTTCATGAATTTATGTTGTCCTATTTGACTCGTATAAGCCGGATTGACAGCTACGAGTGCTACGCCGTCTTTTTGACATTTACTCGTTAACATGGATTGATACGAAGAATACGCAAAGCCGCTTAACATTTTCGCTTGCTTCTTCGACCGTTGCTTTAGTTGTTGTTTTTTCTTTTTAAAATCCAATTTCTCGTAGGCAATCGGCTTTTGTTTCGCCACCGCATAGTCCACAACGATTTTTAATGCATCGCTTAGACTTTGTTTCGCCTGTTCGCTCGACACATGATACGCCTTAAAAGGAACCTGAAACGAATGCACATAATTCCCGAAACGGTCAACTTCTGTGACAGCTAAAAAGTTGGCGTTAAAATCGACGCCGATTTGACCATGGTTTTGCAATGTTTTTATTTCAGGCGTGTCTACATCGACCGATATATTGAGATACCAGTGTTTGTTTTTGAAGATAAATTTACAGGTCAGGGCCCGATAATACCGAACTTTGTTTCTTTTTCCCTTTGTATAACCGATAGTTGGAATTTTTGCTTGATCAATATTTTCTTGTCCATATGTGAAGTTTATGTTTGGAAGCACGATATGTTTTCCAAATTTCCCTTCATCTTTTCGGTTGACACGGATACGCAACTGATTGTCCACATCGTACGTACAACTTTGATTGCCATAGGTTTCGTCTTTCGATCCGATAAACGTAAACTGTGAGGCACGCGCTGTTTGCCAGTTGTTTTTCCATTGCTCAAATGACAAATTGTTATCTATTAGATGAAATTGTTTATGAAAGAATGCTTTTGAGCCGAAACACAGGCGAACAATGCCACGTTTCTCGTCACTTTCCAAGCGTTCTAGCTTTAGTTGCAACCGATGTAGCCTTCTCTTTTTTTGATGAATCAATTCTTTTAACTTTCGATAGTTCTTCACTTTTTTCAAAAAGAGAGGCTCATTACCCTTCATTGTTAGTAAAGAGAGGTGAGCCTTTTCTTTTTGGACAATCTTTTTTGTTAGGAACTTTTTAGTTTGATCAAACTTTTCTCTGGCTTCCTCGATATAAAGCTTTGTGAGTTTCCTTTTCGACGAAACCCGTCCATCCAATTGGTTTTTGGTACTGTTGTATTGCCTCGCTGTGAGTTGATAGTTTGCACAGTATTCTATTTTCAATTGATTTGCCGGTCTTTTTCGAACGTATAAATCCACAAACAACTTTCGTTCGATACGGCCAAATTCTTGGGCATACTGTTGAAAATAGTCATAGACAGGCATTTCACTCTGATCCAGAAGAACAATCATCTCGTTCTTCAATTTTGTTTGATAAGTTCGGAACATCGATGATGACCTCCTTGACTGTTTTTTGCAATTCTTTATGTTTTTCATTTCGAAGCCCGTACAATTTTCCAGAGAAATTCGTAATAATACTAATCAAATCATCGGCTAGTTCTTCCTGAACAGTCCTCGTTTTTTCATCATCGTCTAATACGTGAATCATGACATGAAAACTTTCAAAGTACTTTTCCAAATACCCGTAACCAAAACGAGTTAAACGATCTTTATAGCGAATGGCTATATCCGTGATTCGCCCTTCACTCGCCAAATTCATGAGCTTTAGCAAACCCTTTCGCCTGTCGTTTAGACCAGAACCAACATCCGTGATGGTTTCAACTAATAAATATTGCGTATCAATTTTCTCCTTTAAAAATTCGGTTTGACGATCTAAATCTCCTTTTTGTTTTTGCTCATTTGATGATACGCGTGCATATATCGCGATTTTCCTTTGTTTTATAGATTTTTTCCCGAGGAGTCTTTCAACTTCACTTAGTGGTATTCTTCTACGCCCTCCAGGTGTACGGATAATCGCTATTTTCCCACTCGCATCCCAACGCTGAATTGTTTTTGTCGTTACGCCTAATATTCCACATGCTTCCTTCATCGTTAATAATTTATCCATATTCATATTTTACATTAAATCCACCTAATCATCTATATATGTCTACTTAATTATCTATATGTCTACTTAAATTACTGACAGTTGAAAACCCCCGATCCTGATAAGCGGACGGGGGTACATGCTTATTTTGTTTTATTGGCGATTTCCATTGCACGGTTCGTGCCTTCAGCCGCCTGATCAAGCGCTTCTTGCGGGTCTTTCCCTTGGTAGAGGTCTTCCAATGCCGTGACGATTTGCTGGCGCGATTCCGGGAAGACGGAAATGAGTGCCCCTTGAGTAGCCAGCCCTGGAACTGTATCTTGCAACTGATCGACAGTTACTTTGTATTGAGGGAATTCACTCCATTTCTCTTTTACGTTTTCTTCATCATAGGCTTTCGGATTGATCGCAAAGTAGCCTGTGTCGAGATGCCATTTCGCTTGCACTTCAGGCGTCGTCAAATATTTCATGAATTCCCATGCGGCTTCTTGTTCATTTTCCGCAATCCCTTTGGACATCCAAAGCGAGGCTCCGCCAATGACGACCCCGTTCCGCTGCACTTCATCCGCATGCGGAATATAAGCGACACCTACCTCAAATGGTGCATTCTGGATGGCTCCGGCTACACCTGCGGAAGAATCCATATACATCGCCACTTTCCCAGTTGAGAAGGCCGCACGGATATCATCCCAATTCGTACCAAAGTTGCCGAATGTGCCGGCTTTGTTCATCGTATCGAGGAAATTGAAGACGTTCAGCCCCTCCGGACCGTTGAACAGTGCTTCCGTCGCATCACCAGAACGACCGTTGTCTTCATTGACATACAGACCACCTTGCGTAGCGACAAGTTGTTCAAAGAACCAACCGTATGTCAGCATGGAAAAGCCGTACATTTCATCCGTTTTCAGCTTCGCAGCCGCATCAATCACTTCGGAAAACGTTTCGGGCGCTTTCTCGGGATCAAGCCCCGCTTCTTCGAAAGCGTCTTTGTTATAGATCATGACCGGCGTCGAGGAATTGAACGGCATGGAATACAGATCTCCATCCACTTTATAGTAGTTCAAAATGTTTTCCTCGAGCTGGGAAAGGTCATAACTATCTTTGTCGATAAAGGACTGCATCGGCTCGATATAACCGCTATCAATCATATATTTCGTACCGACTTCGAACACTTGGGTGATGGCCGGCGCATCTTTTGTCCCTCCGACACTACGCAGCTTCGTCAGCGACTCCTCATAACTTCCTTGGAATTCCGCTTTTACTTCATATTTATCTTGAGATTCGTTAAAGCCGGCAACAATCGCGTCGAGCGACTCCTGTCCAGTTCCTGACATCGCATGCCAGAAATCGATGGTCACTTTGCCTTCCTCTGTTCCGGTGTCTTCACTATCGCTCGGGGCCGGATTGTCCGCGTCGTTATTTGTATTGCTGTCGCTGTTCGTACACGCCGTGAGAATTGCCACCGTGAGAAGAAGCAACCAAAATAGAGAAGGCTTTAACAAGTTTTTCATCTTTCCAAACACCCCTTTTATTTGTTATCGAACCGAACCGTCTTTCACTTTAATGCGCCTTGTGATAGCCCTTTCTGCAATTGCTTCTGTCCGATGAACAGCAGCAAGAGCGTCGGGACAATGACGACAATGACACCAGCCATGACCACCCCCCAATCTGTTGCAATCTCTTGGGACTGCAATTGTTTCAACCCGATTTGTACAGTCCGGACTGAACTGTTCGTCGTAATAAGTAACGGCCATAAGTACATATTCCAAGTCGTCAGGAATCCATAGGCCCCCAATGTGACCAGGCTTGTTTTCGACACAGGCAAGACGACCCGCCAGAAAAAAGCGAAGCGACCAAGCCCCGCAATTTGCGCAGCTTCTTGGAGTTCTTTCGGAATTGTCTTGAAATGCTGGCGCAGTAGAAATGTGCCGAATGCGAGCGCAAAAAATGGCAACGTCAGCCCTTGGTACGTATTCAGCCAATCGAGTTTTTGGATGATAAAGAAGTTCGGAATCATCGTCGCTTCCCATGGAATCATCATCGTCGAAATGAACAAGAAAAAAATGAAATCCCGTCCCTTGAACTGGATGAACACAAAAGCATAAGCAGCCAGACTGCAAACCGCCAGTTGCCCGAGCATGACACCTGCGGATACGATGAAACTGTTTAACAAATAATTGAGCAAAGGAAGCCGCTCGAATACTTTGACATAGTTTTCAAGACTAAAAGAATGCGGTAGAAATCTTCCTTGCAATATTTCAGGACCCGTCATAAACGAAATCATAAACGCATATAAAACTGGGAAAAACACAAGCAAAGACGTGATGATCAGTAGGAAATACATCCCTATTTTTTTCGGAAGGCTTATCATCATTGGTAATGCACCTTCCTTTCACCCAATTTAAATTGGAGGATGGTCACAATCAGGATGATGATAAATAGAATGACTGCCTGGGCACTCGCTGTCCCGAACTGATAATTGATAAAAGCTTCCCGGTAAATCGAATAGACGATCAAATTCGTCGATTGGGAGGGACCGCCTTTCGTCAAAATATCGATTTGTCCGAACGACTGGAACGCATTGATTAGCGATATCGTGATAATGAAAAACAAAGTCGGTGACAGCATCGGCAATGTGATTCGCCGCAGACGATAAAAATAACCCGCCCCATCAATTCGCGAACTTTCGTATAGATGCTCATCAATATTTTGCAAGCCGCCCAGCAATATGAGAAATGAAAAACCCGTATTCATCCAAATCGTTGAAATGGAGACGGAGAGAAGTGCCCATTCCGGATCAAGTAACCATTGGATCTGCGGCAAATTCAACACGCTTAACACCCGATTGAACATGCCGATACTCGGATGGAACATGAACAGCCAAATGACGGAAGATGCCGCAACTGAAATCCCCATCGTCGATGAATACAATGTCCGAAAAAAACCGATTCCTTTCAGCTTTTCATTGGCCAATAAAGCGAAAAAGAGGGAAAGGATGATTCCGATCGGCACCGTATACAAAACGAATAAGCCTGTCGCTTTCATACTGTTACGAAACGCGGACGACTCAAGTAAATAGCCGTAGTTTTCCAATCCAACATGCAGAGCCGCATTCCCCGCCTGATCGGTCAAGAAAAAACTCAAATAAATTGTGCGGAACATCGGATAGAATACGAATACTGAAAAAAGAAGGATTGAAGGGAATAAATAGAGTAGGGCCGTTCTACCATTCACCGACTTCTTCCAAAATCCGTGTTTCGTTTGCCTGTTCATACAAGCACCTCTTTACCGAACACAAAGTTTCCGAGATCCGTCGGTTGTTTGATCCGTTTTCCGCTTTTGGATTCAAACAGACAAAGTGCGCCATAATCGGCAAGTAAGGGAATGGAATCTCCGAGATCGATCTGCCATTGGCCACTCCACTTCGCCTGCCATTCGTCGGCACCCAGTTGGAAAGAAAAGACGGTTTCATTCCCCAACACTTCAACATTTGTCACTTCAACGATGAGTTTATCTCCTTCCCTCGTCTCTTTCGTGGCAGGACGCAAATGCTCCGGGCGGATTCCTGCGATCAACGGAGCTTCCGGAAGGGCGTCTATTTCATCCGCTGGAATCGGTAACCGCCAGACATCTCCGACGATAAGTTCGGAGGCCTTTTTGTCCACCATAGCCTGCGCCAAATTCATCGGCGGCGAACCGATGAACGTCGCAACGAAAGGATTCGCCGGGTTGTTGTAGATGTCGATCGGTTTTCCGACTTGCTGGATCTTTCCTTCATGGAGAATCATGATCCGATCACCCATCGTCATCGCTTCCACTTGGTCATGGGTCACATAGATCATTGTAATGCCGAGTGTACGTTGGATTCGCCGGATTTCTGAACGCATATGCGCACGGAGCTTGGCATCGAGATTAGATAACGGTTCATCCATCAGACAGATCGGTGCTTCGCTCACAATGGCACGGGCAAGTGCAACCCGCTGTCGCTGTCCTCCTGACAATTCGCGGGGTTTACGCTTAAGAAATTCCGTCAAGCCTAGCATCTCAGCCACTTCTTCTGTCCTTTTTCGCTGCTCGTCTTTCTTCACTTTTTTCACGTCAAGACCGAACGAAATATTTTGCTGGACCGTCAAATGCGGGTAGAGAGCATAGTTTTGGAATACCATGGACAGATCACGTTTATCTGGCGGTAGATCATTGGCCACTGCCTCGCCGATTTTCAATGTCCCACTTGTAATCTGTTCCAAGCCGGCAATCATCCGCAGCATCGTACTTTTGCCGCATCCGGAAGGTCCGACCAAAACGAAAAATTCGCCAGGTTCGATGGTAACGTTTATATTGGAGATGACATCCACTTGTTTATCATAAGATTTTGATAGATCGATCAGTTCAACTTTTTTCACCTATTCAGCCCCTTTCCAAGAATAAGCTTTTTTTTCATGGCTACTATACTCTTTCACCGGGGAGGTCCATCACTCCTGTTTCATTTAGCATTCTTTACAATTTTTTACGTTTACTTTATGAGAGAAGGTGCTGTACTGATGAAAAAAGTCATGATTTCTTTATTGATATTCATCCTCTACGGCTGTACACAACCGACTGTCCGGCCAGTCGAGCTGCCGCCGGAAGACGTTCTAGTCATTGCTCACCGAGGTGCTTCTGCCTATGCACCGGCCCATACAATTGCCGCCTATGAGATGGCTGTTGAAATGGGAGCTGACTACATCGAACTCGATTTACATATGACAAATGACGGTAAACTCGTAGCCATACATGATCCTGTCGTGTCATTTCAATCGGCAACACGAGCCATTGCGGATATTACATTGGATGAATTGCTATTATATTCGCCAGGAGAAGTGTTCAACAAAGAAAATCCACAGTACGCTTCCGATAAATATGAAGTCGAGCGGATTGTTGAATTAAAAGATATCTTTCAACATTTCAGTATGAGCACCAATTATTATATAGAAATAAAATCACCCGACCATTATCCGGGTATTGAAGAGGAATTGATCAGACAACTTCAAGCGCATCATTTATTGGATACCAATGACCAGCCTCCCAAAGTCATTATCCAATCGTTCGACACGGATAGTCTGCAAAAAGTATTCCAGCTGGAACCGACAATACCGCTTATCCAGCTAGTTCGATTTGAGAAGGAAGCATCTTTCACAAAAAAGGAGCTAAAGAGGTTAAAAAGTTATGCATCTGGCGTCGGTGTGAATTGGGATGCGATCACACCATCATTCGTTGAAACGATGCACAAAGAAGGAATGGACGTCCATGCTTTTACTGTCAATGATGAGGATACGATCCGTTTGCTACTGACACTTGGTGTCGATGGCATTTTTACCGATAAGCCGGATCTCGCCGTTCTGTTGCGGGATGAAGCCTATCGGCTGGACTTTGACTGATTGGCAAATAAATAGCTTTGATTCAGCAGGAAGTCTGCTCTTCCTGCTGAATCAAGTTAGACCTTAACCTGGGCTCTAAGCACGTTTTTCAACACTTTACCGCTTGCATTACGCGGAAGCGTATCAAGAAATTCAAGCTCTGCAGGTACTTTGAAGGAGGCAAGCTGTGTCTTGCAAAACGCTAGGACAGCTTCTTCCGAAAGCGTTTCTCCTTCTTTCAAAACAATATAGGCTTTCGGCACCTCCCCATACACTTCATGCGGAATGCCTACGACAGCTGCCTCCAACACTTCAGGAATGGCATAGAGCGCTTCTTCAATTTCTACAGGATAGACATTTTCCCCACCTCGGATGAGCATATCTTTTTTACGATCGACAATATAAAGCAAACCGTCCTCATCGAAGCGACCAAGATCCCCACTATACATCCAGCCATCTTTTATGGTCCGGGCAGTCTCTTCTTCATTTTTCAAATAGCCCTTCATCACTTGAGGACCTTTCACGATAATTTCCCCCACTTGCCCTGGCGGCACTGACTGACCGAATACATCGACCACCTGCACTTCCGTTTGTGGCAACGGCTCCCCGACCGATCCGACCTTTTCCAAAGCATAGACATCTTTCAATGTCGTTGCACCCGGGGAATTTTCCGTCTGCCCGTACAAGTTTTGCACTTTC
This sequence comes from Sporosarcina sp. ACRSM, assembly GCF_022346545.1. Lineage (GTDB taxonomy): Bacteria > Bacillota > Bacilli > Bacillales_A > Planococcaceae > Sporosarcina. The sequence goes on from NZ_JAKRNU010000009.1 coordinate 38,716, forward strand.
ACATCCGGGAACAGCGTCTTCACTTTGCGGATAAGCTCATAAGGCATCGGGGCAGCCCCATAGCAGAACAAGCGTAAATGGGAGAGATCCGCCTGCACAAGGGATGGCGTATTCAGTAGAATGCTATACATGGCAGGTACGCCAAAAAAGATGGTCGCCCGTTCTTGCTCCATCGTACGAATGGTCGTTTCCGGCGAAAAGGCTTCCTCAATAATGACCATTCCTCCTTTGTAAATGACCGGAATACTGAAGACATGACTGGCTGCACAATGAAACAACGGAGCGACGATATGCATCCGATCATGCGCATCCATTTCCATCGATTCACTCCATATCGCAGCGATGGCCGCAATATTCTTATGGGTCAGCATAACGCCTTTCGGTCGCCCCGTCGTACCTGACGTGTAAAAAATGACAGCCGTATCCTCATCAAGCAGCTCCAGTTTTTTGACCTGTCGCTCCCCTTCAATGATTTCTTCAAACTTCCCTTTCACACAAATTGTATCTTGCAATGCCGGCAACTTCTCCGCAATGGAATGGACTACCCCCGCAAACTGATCATCGTAAATGACTCCTTTTGCTTCCGAATGCGTCAAAATATATTCCACTTCCGGTGGCGCCAGCTTTGTATTAATCGGCAATACGGTGATCCCGCCGATCTGGCAGGCGTAATAACAAATGAGAAACGAATCGGAGTTCGTCAATAAAAGCGCCAAGCGGTCCTCTTTCAGATAACCTAATTCCTGCAGATAGCCCGCCAAGTTTTCCGCTTTCCGATAAAAATCCCCATAGGAAATCTCTTTTCCCTTGAACGATGTAACGACCTTGTCCGGCTCCCTGTCAGCAAACCATTTCAATTTCTCCGCAATAAACACCGTCAAACTCCCCCCATTTTCGTTTCTATCATCCTTTATATTGTTAGATAATTATAAATAGTCTAACCAGTTATTGCAAGTTAATTGGAAATGAAGACTTTTTAGGGTTGTTGGATGAGCTTAGAGAGAGTATGGGCGTTTGGGAAGCGTTTTTGAGCGTGGGGTGGGAGATATGATCACTTGGAAGGGTTTATGAGCGCCTGAAGGAAGATATGATCGTTTAGGAAATTCTATGAGCGAAGGGTGAAATCTTTGATCGCTTGAAAATTGATTTTGAGCGGCGGCTTGAGATAGATGACTATTTTTCACTTCATTACAAAGCCGGCTACTCTCACAATCTATGAGAGTAGCCGGCATCAGTTTTCTTATACACTCGTTAGTACTTCTTTATTAAACCGCTCAACCGCTTTGGCAGGATCTACTGGATGGCCAAGATCATTCAATGTGTCCCCGATCAATTCAACCGCTTTTTTCAGCATCTCTTCTGTCGTATTGCCCATATGGCCGATGCGGAACGCTTTGCCTGCTAAATGGGCGAGAGCGCCTGCGACGATGATGCCTTTTTTTGCGAGGGCGGCACGGAATGCGCTGTCATCTACTCCGTCCGGATAGAGGATGCAGCTTAGTGTGGAAGCGGCGGCTTCCTCTTCCGCCAACGCTTTCATGCCGTATTCGGTTAGCGCGGCACGTACCGCTTTTCCGAAGGCGGTATGGCGGACATAGCGATTTGATAATCCTTCCGCTAAAACAAGTTTCATGCCTTCTTCATAGGCGTAAATCAAGTTAACGGGCGGTGTCGCAAAATATTTTCCCGGATCTTGCATGATGGGCTGCCAATTGTTGATATCGCAATAGTAAGCAGGAATACGCCCGAGTTGTTTCCTCGCAGCGAGTGCTGTTTGGTTGAATGCGACGATGGCTAAGCCCGGCGGTACTCCGATTGCTTTTTGTGATCCTGTCAACACAACATCGATTTTGTAAGCAGGATGCCCATACGTTTTGCTCATATTTTCTTCCATCGCAGCCGTTGCACAGACGCCATCCAAAATGACAAGAGCGCCATGTTTCTTCACAACTGGCACGAGTGCATCGAGATCGGCTGCAACGCCTGTCGATGTATCCGCATGTGTAATCGTTACGGCTTTGTATTGCCCAGAAGTCAATTTCTTCTCCACTTCTGTAGGCGCAACTTGTTTCCCCCATTCCGATTGAAGCACGTCCACTTCAATGCCGAACGCTTCCCCTAATTGAATGAATCGATCCCCAAAATACCCTTGGCTGACAACTAAAACTTTCTCTCCTGCAGCAACCGTATTGACGAGCGCCATCTCCATTGCCGTCGTTCCGGAACCTGCCACAACAAATACTTCGCCATCCGTCTGAAACAATTGACGTGTTTGCTCGATCGCATGTTTAAAAATCGAGACAAATCTCGGATCAGTATGTCCTCTCGTTTCGCTCGCCATCGCATCATAAATGGCATCGATGACGGGTGTTGGACCAGGTACGAGTAGCATTTCTTCATTACGCATTTGTTTTCCCCCTAACATTTCTCAACATATTTCTATTCCACTCTTACTACTTCTCTATAATTGGAGAAAACCCTGTTATTTCAAAATAACATACAAAAAATGAAAACGGCTATACTCCTCATCGGAATAGAGCCGTTCTCATGTCATTCTTCATTGGAGCCGATGCAGCGCTCGCATTCATAAAGCGGTGAGTCCACTTTTTCAATGATTTCACAACCGCACTCACGACAGATCTTTTTCGGCATTTCTTTTTGGTTGTTCATTTTCATAGGGATCTCCTCCATTTTTAATTTAATTTTTCATAGCCAGGTAACGTAAGGAATTCCACAAAATCATCTTGCAATGTCAATGAAGAAAACAGTTCTACCGCCTCTTCAAATCTTCCTTGACGATAAGTGGTTTCACCGATCGATTGTCGAATCGTATCCAACTCTTCTTGCATCACCTCCAAAAACAAACCTTCCGTAATCTTGCGTCCATCTTCCAAAATCCCTTGCGGATGGCGAATCCATTGCCATACTTGGGTCCTTGAGATTTCCGCCGTTGCGGCGTCTTCCATCAGATGATTGATCGGGGCTGCGCCATTCCCTCGCAGCCAGGAAGCGATATATTGAACACCGACACTGCAATTCATGCGCAAGCCGGCTTCTGTAATGGTCCCCATCGGCACTTCGAGCAAGTTTTCCGCGGTGACGTGAATGTCTTGCCGTTTGCGGTCGATCTGATTGGGCGTCGGCATCACTTTGTCAAACTGTTCCATCGCCACAGTAACAAGTCCTGGATGTGCAACCCATGTGCCGTCATGCCCGTCTGTCGCTTCACGCCGCTTATCTTCACGCACTTTTCCAAAAGCCTCTTCGTTTGCTTCCGGGTCATCCTTAATCGGGATTTGTGCGGCCATTCCCCCGATTGCCGGGGCATTCCGCTTATGGCATGTTTGCACACAAAGCAATGTGTACGCGCGCATGAACGGCGATGTCATCGTCACTTGGCTTCGATCCGGGAATATGACATCAGACTGATTGCGCAACCGCTTCAAATAACTGAACATATAATCCCAACGACCACAATTCAATCCCGCTGAATGATCGCGAAGCTCATATAAAATTTCGTCCATCTCGAATGCCGCCACAATCGTTTCGATGAGTACAGTTGCGCGAATTGTCCCGTTTGGAATGCCGAGCTGTTGCTGTGCAAAGACGAAGACATCATTCCACAGACGCGCTTCCAAATGGCTTTCCAGTTTCGGCAAATAGAAGTAAGGGCCTGTTCCTCTTGCCAATAACTCCTTCGCATTATGGAAAAAATATAAGCCGAAATCAAATAGGCCCCCAGAAATAGGTTCGCCGTCAATGACGACATGCTTTTCCGGCAAATGCAAACCGCGTGGGCGCACCATTAAGACAGCTATTTCTTCATTCAACGTATACGTTTTGCCGTTTAATGGCTGTGTGAACGAAATCGTTTCCCGAACAGCATCCTTCATATTCAACTGCCCCTCCATCATATTGTCCCATGTAGGAGAAGTCGCATCTTCAAAACAGGCCATAAATGTTTTCGCACCGGAGTTCAGTGCATTGATGACCATTTTCCGATTGACAGGTCCTGTAATCTCAACCCGTCGATCTTGCAAATCCCGGGGGAGTGGCGCAATCGTCCAATCCCCTTCCCGGATGTGTTTCGTTTCAGGTAAAAAATCAAGTTTCTTTCCATTGTCAAGGTCACGCTGCCGTTGTTGGCGCTTGATTAGCAATTCTTTTCGTCGTTCATCGAATTTGGCATGAAGGGCGTGGAGAAATTCAAGTGCTTCAGGCGTCAGTATTTCTGCACTTTCAATCGTTTTTTCCCCACGAACTTCTATCTTTTGAGAGGTCGATGGTTGCATCGTCAGAGGTTTCACCCTTTCTAGTTATTCAGGAAATCAATTACGCCTAGGCGTAATTGCGTCCGGATTTTGAATTGCGAATCGAACAGCGAAGGGTGCGATTTGCCGTATTTCTGCGTTTTTTGCAGAAATTAAGGCACTTAGATAAGCGCAATGGACTCCTTTCATAATCCGTGACATCCGCCGGAGGCTTGGGCCAACAGGATGTTGGTCACTCAGGCGTTGCCAATCAAACAGCGAAGGGTTTGATTTGCCGTATTTCTGCGTTTTTTTGCAGAAATTAAGGCACTTTTTTGACGCGGCGAACTTAGCCTGAGTTCCTCTAATCAGCAGAGAGTTTGGACTTCCTCTAATTGAAATACATTCTTGCATTCACACCGCCACTTATGGAAGTGAAGGACTTCTGCTAAATCAAGTTAAACAAATTGTGCGGTTTCCGTTGAACCTTGCATCGCCGTCGTGGAAGACTGACCACCTGAAATGACTTGTGATACTTCATCAAAGTAACCTGTACCGACTTCACGTTGATGGCGCGTTGCTGTATAACCTTTCTCTTCAGAGGCAAATTCAGCTTGCTGCAATTTCGAATATGCCGCCATGCCGTTATCTTTGTAATCATGCGCAAGATTGAACATGCTGTGGTTCAAAGAATGGAAGCCTGCCAATGTGACGAACTGGAATTTATAGCCCATTTTACCGAGTTCCACTTGGTATTTCGCGATTGTTTCCTGATCGAGATTCGCTTCCCAGTTAAAGGAAGGTGAACAGTTGTAGGCAAGCTTCTTTCCTGGGAACTTCGCATGGATAGCATCAGCGAATTGTTTAGCTTCTTCAAGTGACGGATGGGATGTTTCGCACCACACAAGGTCCGCATACGGTGCATACGCCAATCCGCGTGCAATCGCTTGGTCGATTCCCGCTTTCGTACGGAAAAATCCTTCTGGCGTGCGCTCCCCTGTCAGGAATTCTTTATCAGCCGGATCGATATCGCTTGTGACCATATCTGCCGCATCTGCATCTGTGCGAGCAATGAGGACAGTTGGTACGCCAAGTACATCCGCCGCAAGTCGTGCAGCCACCAAGTTGCGGATCGCATTTTGCGTCGGCAACAACACTTTACCACCCAGATGGCCACATTTCTTTTCAGATGCCAGCTGATCTTCCAAGTGAACGCCCGCAGCCCCTGCCTCGATCATGCCTTTCATTAATTCAAAAACATTGAGCGGTCCACCGAAACCCGCCTCCGCATCTGCGACAATCGGAGCGAACCAATCAAAACCGTCATCGCGTCCTTCCGCATGGTCGATCTGATCCGCACGTTGCAAAGCTTGGTTAATGCGCTTGACAACTGACGGAACACTGTTTGCTGGATATAGGCTTTGGTCCGGATACATTTGCCCCGAAAGATTCGCGTCCGCCGCCACTTGCCAACCGCTCAAGTAGATGGCTTGAAGGCCCGCTTTCACTTGCTGGACTGCCTGATTTCCTGTCAAAGCACCAAGTGCATTGATGAAACCTTCTTCCTGAAGGGATTTCCACAGCCGTGTCGCCCCTTTGGTGGCCAATGTCTGTTCAATCAGGATGGAGCCGCGTAGCTTCACAACATCTTCTGCGGAATAAGGGCGTTCAATCCCTTTCCAACGGCTATCCTCCGCCCAGCTTTTCTCCAATTGTGCAATCTGTTCTTGTCTCGTCATCATCTAGTCACACCTTCCCATTTAATAAACTTTCAACTGCTAATCTAAAACACTACTTTTCTACTGTTTCATAACAGATGAAGTTGTTATACAGTAATATATAACAGAATTTCAAAAATGTCTGGACATTCCGACAAAAAGGCATTTTTTTAAGATGAACGAAAAATAGGACGGATGAATTGGATTTTGGAAATCAAAAACAAAGGGGAAATGACAATGACAAAAGAGAAGTTGAGGATGTCAAATGAAGAATTACAGCAATATACAACATTATTGGAAGATTGGATTCCTGACGATGCTTCCATTGCCGTTGGCGTTGGCAATCACTACATTTGTTATCTTGCAGGCTCTCCTAACATCCAAATTAAAGAAGGCCAGCCCATCGAACCTGGAAGCATTGCGGAAAAAGTCATTCGCAGCAGGCGCAAAATAAAAGCCCTTGTCGATCAGTCACCATCCGGTATCCCCTACTATGGCATCGGCTATCCAATCCAAATACACGACAAACCCGGCGCACTCATTGTCATCCTGCCCCCCAACTACGAACAGCGCCCCGAACCCTTCCGTTATTTAACAGGCAAACAAGACGAAGATTGGAGTCCGATCCCAATCGAACAGATTTCCCATATTGAAAGCCTGCATAAGAAAACTTGGTTTTACGCCAACGACGAAGGCTACTGTACCAATTTCACATTGAAGGATTTACACCTACGACTACCACAATCATTCTTGCGAATCCATCGCTCTTATATCGTCAACATCGCTTACATTCAACGCATTTCCAGGGACCTATCTTCGAATCTTATCCTTACATTGAAAGATGAAACAGAACTACCCGTCAGCCAAACCTATGCAACAGAACTTAGGGCGGTGCTTGGGTTTTAGGAAGTTGTGGTTGAGCGTTTTTGGGGGATTAGGAGCGGCTTTGACGGGGGATTGATCACTCTTAGGGATCTATGAGCGTTGGTGTGGAGGTTTGATCACTTGTGAGGATCTATGAGCGCCTTCTGTAGTGGATTGATCGCTTGTAGGAATCTATGAGCGATGACGATAAAGGTTTGATCACTTTTGAAAAAGTATGAGCGGATTCATTTGGAGTTTGATCACTTATAGGATGCATTTGATCGTTCATGTAAGTCCTTATTTATTTGCAAGAAAGCAAGCCACCGGATAGGTTATCCGTGTGGCTTGTTTTTGTTTTGACTAATTTCAGCCAAAGCTCCCCATTTACCTCCCTAGCACTTTCTATTCAAATTTTAATTTATTAATAAAACTGAATAATCCAACCACTTCAACTCTATATAAAGAGACTCCATTCCTCTTCTCCACTTATCTTCTAAATCCTAGTTAAAACCTGTACTGACACGTTTTTTATCTCACTTTATCTTATACTCCTTATCAATATAGCATAAAAGGTCTTTAGAACTATATTGATTTCCAAAAATCTCGTTACCATTTTGGCCATATTTGAGCCATTTCATTGTCCAAAAACCTTGTATAATAAAAGTAGATTGATAGACTAATTACTCACGCCACTCCATTAAAATATTTAGACTAAAGTCACATAGAATTCCGAAAATTATTAAGGAGGAAATCCAATATGAAAAAAATCATTTCATTGTCCCTCTCCTTCGCCCTTGCCTCGTCAATCTTTGTCGGTAGCCCCAACTATGCGAATGCAGCAAGTTTCTCAGCTCAACCAGCTGTAGCAGCAATCCCTGCGAAAACAAGTCAATACGAAAATTCCTATCAGATGATTCGTTCTACCCTTCTTGAAAATGGTGCGGTTGGTCGATTCGATCCATCCGAAATGTCTCCGAAAGAAGTGGGTGCACTTATTCAGCAAGTTGTGCAAGAAAATCCTGAAATCCTCTATTATAAGTCTGCTAACGTTTGGTCCGACGGAAAAATCGAATATGCTTATTATCTCCCGACTGAAACGATGAAAAAAAATCGTGCAGCTCTTAATGCAGAGGTTGATAAAGTCGTCGCGAGCATCAATAAACCAAGCCTTTCTGATTTCGATAAAGTAAAAGCAGTCCATGATTACCTCGTATTGAACACTGCCTATGATTACGCAAATCAACAAAAGAAAACCATTCCTGCAGATTCTTACACTGCACACGGTGCCTTGCTAGGCGAACTTGCAGTGTGTGACGGCTATACAAAAGCCGCACAACTTCTTCTCAATCGGCTTGGTATCGAAAATCATTATGTAGTAGGCCATATTAAAGACGGCTTGCACTCTTGGAACCAAGTGAAATTGAATGGCAAGTATTATTTCATGGACATTACATGGGATGATCCCGTTCCGAACAAACCGGGCGTTGTCAGCTATGACTATTTCCTCGTCACTTCTGATCAATTACGCAAAGATCATACTTGGGAAGAAAAAAACTGGGCTGTCGCAACGGACAAGCAATATAGTTACTTCCATGACTTCAAGAATATGGTTCAAGTTGGAAATGACTACTTCTACAGCAGTAAATCAGATAATCAAAAACTATACAAAATGGCGAGCAACGGAAAAAATAAGAAAAAAGTAAATGATGTTAGAGCGCCGTATTTTGCAATTGTCGGAAACGATATTTATTTTAGCAACTATTCAAATGGAGGCTATTTATATAAAATGAAAACAGATGGTACGAAGTTAGAAAAATTGAACTCCGTGCACTCTGTCGATATTGCGGTCGATGGAAACATACTTCGCTTTACAGATAGCACTTCAAAGAAACCTATGTCGTTAGCACTCAACAATAAAGCAGCAGCTAAATAAGCACAAAAAACGTGTACACAAACCTAGACGGCATCGTGTACACGTTTTTTAGTTTTAGCATTTCACTTTACATCTGGGTTTTATTTCTTTTTCTTCTGCCAAGTAGCAGCCATCCACCAAGCATGATGAGTACGAGTCCGCCAATCAGTGTAGCGATCGGCATTTCTTCACCTGTTCTCGGTAATGTCGGGCTCCCTTTAGAAGCTTGCGGTCTTGGCTGTTCTTTCACCGTGACACTTGGTGATTCCGGTTTGGATGGCTTTTCAACCGTTACACTTGGTGCCTCTGGTTGTGGTTGTTCTTCAACAATAATTGGTGCCTCCGGCTGTGGCGTTTCTTCAACCGGTACGTTTGGTGATTCCGGTAGCGGTGTTTCTTCGACTTCTTCATTCGGTGATTCTGGTTGCGGCGTTTCTTCAACTTCTTCGTTTGGCGTTTCCGGTGAAGGTGTCGGTGTTACCGGCGTTGGTGTCGGACCGCCACCGCTACCTCCTCCGCCCCCGCCACCAGTAGTTTCTGGTGTGTTAGCAACTGTTCCTAGATCGAGGACTGCAGTCATTCCTGCGGTAATGTTAAAGTCGATTCGTGGCGGTGTATCTCCAAGTTCATAGCCTTCCGATGCGGCTGTTTCAATGATGTAGTAGCTACCCATTGGCAAGTCACTTGCGGAAATGTAGCCATCCGGTTGACCTACTCCACCTGTTATGAGCCCACCCAGAACGAGCGTATCCTCCTCGCCATCTACCACACGATAGATTGCAAAGGTTGCTCCGTTCAACGCTTCCCCTGTGTCACTGTTCACTTTATACAACGTGACAGAGCCAGTTGTGTCAGAAATAGCAGTATTTGCTACTTCGACCTGCACATTAGCAATTTGCGTTGAACTAATGGTAAATGGACGTAGTGTGCCATCAAGCACATAGCCTTCAGGCGCAGCGGTTTCGACAAAGTAATAGCCACCTGCCGCTAAGCCACTCACTGTCAAGTTACCATCCGCGTTCGTCGTCAATCCTGTTTGAATGGCCTCATCTTCTCCGTCTTGATAAAGTGAGAACACAGCGCCACTCAATCCTTCATCTGTCTCACTATCTTTCTTAAACAATGTCACCGAACCTGTAAACTTCGTATTCGTCACTTCCACCACTGCCAATTGAGACGCCGTAATCGTAAAGCTATGCTGCGTCGTCGCATCTAACACATAACCAGTCGGTGCAGTCGTTTCTATGAAGTAATAATCACCAGGTTCCAAATTATTCACTGTCAAATTACCAGCTGTATCCGTCGTTAACCCCGTTTGAATCGGATCCGTTTCGCCTACGCGATACAGCGAGAACACCGCCTCGCCCAATCCTTCATCCGTTGCCACATCCACTTTAGCCAACGTCACCGAACCTGTTCCCGGTTCTGGATCCGGTCCTGGCCCCGGCCCTGGTGGTGTAGAAATAGGGGTGTTTGCTACATTGATAACCTCAGGGTCACCCATTACTTCCGGACCCACCATATATGGAATCGTAAATTTATGCTGGGTACTATTATCTAACTGATAGCCATCTATTGTTGCTGTCTCTACGAAGTAATAGTCGCCATAAGGGAGATTTTCTACAACTAGATGACCAGCCTCCGAATCTGTGCCTGAAGTGATCAGACCCGCTTCAACTAACTCATCCCCCTCTACCTTATAGAGTGAGAAAGTTACACCATTTAATGGTGTTCCTATAGAGCCCGTTCTATGTTTGTAAAGATTGATGGAGCCGGTTGGTTCTAGTATTTTGTTATTATTGACGTAAACAACTAAATCCTCATTACTATCAGTAATCGTGATCGCTTTACCGTCAGTCACTTGAAGATTTTCGTTATCTACAGCTGCATATTCCGGATTGATGTCATAGCCATTTGGTGCTTCTATCTCAATAAGTCTATAGTCACCGTACGGGACAGCTTCAAATTCGGCTACTCCAGCAATTCCGGATGTTTTTTCGCCCCATATCGCCCCTGTACTATCCAAAAGGATAAATTTCGCTCCTGGTAAAAAGTGTTCTGTCGGATTATCCAATGGTACATCCGGGTCGATTTTCACAATCTTAAATGAATTAGTCTTTTTCTCGTTTAAAATCTCCACTGTACGCGTTTTCAAACCGTTGAATTCGAACGTTCCGTCATCTTTAACAGTAAAAGTTTTTTCCTGCATCGGCAAATAGTCATCAACAGCTGCTTCAGTTAACGTATAGTCACCCGGCTTCAAGTTCTGGAATTTAATCTGTTCGCCATCTTTTACCGTTAGCGTTTCGACATAATCATCAGGACCTGTTAATGTGAATGAAGCTTCTAGTAAATCCGGATTCCCTGGATCCGCGTAATACGGATATTCGAATGTTTTATGAACGGTTAGTTCCGCTGTTGGGATTTTAGGATTTTCAATGTCTATCGTAAGCGACGATGAACCTTGAGGCGGGTTCGTCTCACCTACTTTAGTAATATTGCCCGTATCGTCGACTTCAAATGTTTGCTGACCTACTGTCCCATGATCAGGGCTGGTTGTATTCGTTTCGCTTAGTGTATACGTGCCTGGTTTTAAGTTATTGAAGGTCTCACTCGCTCCATGAGTTATGGTTTTTTCTTCATCATAACCATTAGGACTGACTAACTTAAATTTGGCTTGATATTGACTATCATCATTTTCATCCTCAAACGTTTTGTTTACTGTCAATGAGGCTGTTGGGATTTTCGGGTTTTCAATTTCTAACGAATGCGTAGATTCTCCCTCGATCTTGCCATCATCATCTACAATGAAAGTTTGTGAGTCTACAGTCTTATGATCAGTACTGGTCGTATCCGTTTCAGTTAGCGTGTACGTACCTGGTTTTAAGTTATCGAAGGTCTCACTCGTTCCATGAGTTATGGTTTTTTCTTCATCATAACCATTGGGACTAACTAACTTAAACTCGGCTTGATATTGACTATCATCATTTTCATCCTCAAACGTTTTGTTTACTGTCAATGAGGCTGTCGGGATTTTCGGGTTTTCGATATTTATCAAAAGTGTTGATGAACCCGCAGGTGGTTTTTTCCCACCATGAAGCAGTGTCAACGCCCCTTTTTCTGTTATAAGACCATTAACATCAACTACAAATGTTCGTGGTCCTACTTTCTCATGATCGTCACTACCCGAACTTACTTCTGTTAGTGTATATTCCCCTGCTATCATACCCGTAAATGTATGACCATTTTTACCAATTTCCACTTCACCTTCATTTGTGTAACCATTAGGACCTGTTAAAATGAAGGTCGCTTCTAGATTGGTATCAGTCAAGCCTTGGTAGGTTTTTGTAACGGTTAGTTCCGCTTTTGGCGGTTTTTTCTCATTCCATACTGTAATCTTATGTTTCGACTTACCATTAATCTTACCTTCCGCGGTGACTATAAATTCCAATGGATTCGGGCTCATAAGATCATAGTCTCCGCTACCATTACCACTGGCGCCCGTCTCTGTAAGTGTGTATACTCCCGGTGCCATCTCTTTAAATGTCTTGGTTTTTCCGTTGTCAATCGTCTCTGTTTTTGAATAATCGTCAGGACCGGTTAGAGTGAAGGTTCCTTTTAGTGATTTACTATCTGAACCTCTAAATTTCTTTTCTACTTCTAGGTCTGCTTTTGGCGGCGTTTTCTCATTCCATACTGTAATCTCATATTTCGACTCACCATTAATCTTACCTTCCGCAGTGACTGTAAATTCCAATGGATTCGGGCTCATAAGATCATAATCTCCGCTACCATTACCACTGACACCCGTCTCTGTAAGTATATATACTCCCGGTGCCATATCTTTAAATGTCTTGGTTTTTCCGTTGTCAATCGTCTCTGTTTTTGAATAATCGTTAGGACCAGTTAGAGTGAAGGTTCCTTTTAGTGATTTACTATCTGAACCTCTAAATTTCTTTTCTACTTCTAGTTCTGCTTTTGGCGTTTTCTCATTCCATACCGTTTTCTCATATTCCTTCTTACCGTTTATCTTGCCATCCGCGGTGACTGTAAAAGTCCACGGACTCATAAGACTATAGGTTTCTTCATCCGTGGAGCTTATCTCGGTAAGTGTGTATTCTCCCGGCACTAGATTTTTAAATTTCTCATCATCACCATTTTCAATCGTTTCTGTTTTAGAATAATTGTTAGGACCGATTAGGGTGAATGTACCTTTTAACGATTTATTATTTGAATCTCTAAATTTCTTTGTGACTTCTAGTTCTGCTTTTGGTGCATTGTCAGGAGTACCATCACAATTCATGCCTATAGGAGCATTTATAAAGATAAACTCATGATGTTTTTTTCCCGAATTGTCATCGGCAACTACAAATGATTCATAATCCGTATAACAAAGCTTCTGTCCCGATGGTAGGTTCTCTGTTAGCGTCATTTTACCATGGCGTACGTTCTCAAAGAATGCTACTCCGAATTTATTTGTTCGTATTTTTTCATCATACTGATTTGAATTTCCTGGTCCAGTCAAATGGAATTCTACACCCTCAACTGGATTACCTTTGGGATCTTTTTTTATGACTTTCACAGTACCATTCCATGGATTTCCCTTACTAAATGGCATTATGTCATCCATCAAACTTTCTTTACATTCAATTTCCACATCATTTTCATCAAAGCATTGTTCGCCTTCTTGAACTCCCTCTTGATTTTTGTTGTCCGAATTCGTTACGTCATCTGGATTCGTCTCATCATCCGGACTTCCTCCGCTTCCATCCGGACTTCCTCCGCTTCCACCGGTTGCTTCGCTATCATCCGGACTTCCTCCGCTTCCACCGGTTGCTTCACTACCATCCGGACTTCCTCCACTTCCACCAGTTGCTTCACTACCATCCGGACTTCCTCCACTTCCACCGGTTGCTTCACTACCATCCGGACTTCCTCCACTTCCACCGGTTGCTTCGCTATCATCCGGACTTCCTCCGCTTCCACCGGTTGCTTCGCTATCATCCGGACTTCCTCCGCTTCCACCGGTTGCATCGCTTCCATCCGGACTTCCTCCACTTCCACCAGTTGCTTCACTACCATCCGGACTTCCTCCACTTCCACCAGTTGCTTCACTACCATCCGGACTTCCTCCGCTTCCGCCCGTTGCTTCACTTGAGCCTGTGGATTCTCCTGCACTTAGCCCTCCATCATCCGCATAGGCAAAATTCCCCGATCCCATCGGCCCCAAAATAATTTGACCGATTAGCAAAATCATCAAGGCGATCAGATTTAGCTTTTTCGACATGTTCTTCCTCCTCACTTGAAGTACAGTTGTTGTCACTTTTTCAGTTCGGCTTGCACGATTAATCGATCTGGCGGATTGGATTTTCCAATCGGCGTGCAAGTGACGAGTGTGAGGAGTGGAGTATCGGTGTCATTTAGGACTGAAACGTCTGTTTTGGGGACAACGAACTTCCGGGTGATTTCATATTGAAACACGCCGTCCCGTGTGGTCACTTCGATTACGTCATCGGGTGCCAATTCATCCAGTCGGTTGAATTGCTTGCCTTTGACAAGTGCCCGATGTCCCGCTATCCCGACGTTATCAATACCGAATTGTTTTTTTGGTTCAATGACTCCAGCTCCTTTACTAAGATTCACTGCACCTGCACCGTCAAACACGATCATTTCAAGTTCAATCCTGTCAATCCGCAGAATCGCTCTTGCTCCTTCAAGTGCTTCCTGTTTTTCACCTTGCGTACTGTTGGCGACCATCGACTTTTTCAATTGATCTACGTCATTTGCATCGATCCTACTTTCTGCATCTGTGGATAATTGTTGCAAGTACTCTGTTTTTCCTAACGCTTCAAAGCTATCGATGAGCTGTTGCTGTTCGCGATCATAGACCCATTTCTTTTCGATTTGAGGATAAGAAACAAGAGCTACTCCCATTAGCAAGACGATTGAACCAACGATTCTACGCAACTGGTTATCACCTTCTTCCGAAACGGATTTCTGAAGAATACAATTATTCAATAAATGATAGCAACTTCACACTGAACATTTTCTGAACATTCCGTCTAAAATAAAAAAACACTTGCGAATCCTCCTATAACAAAAGGATTCGCAAGTGCTTGTTCAGCTCATTACTTACTAATATGCTTTGTATAAATGTCAATAATCGCTTTCGGAATATCGATTCCTAACTCTTCGATCCACCTCTTTTTAAATTCATGATAACGGATAATCATTTTTTCTATTTTTCTTACTTCACCATAATGCTCAATGAATAAACAAATATAATCCTCATTATAAGGGTCCATTTGTATCATTTGATCCAAACAAATTTCAATTGAGGACGATTGCTCCCTGTTATTTTTCACCTTGTGGATATAGGCCTCCAAATATTGCAAGTAGGCCTGTTTTATCCTTTGTTGTGCATGCAGTGCCCAAGGGTAGCTTTCTTCTTCCAAGTAATCGCCTTGATACAATCCAATGGCTTTTTCAATCGCTGCACGTGTCATCTCCCTTTTATGTAGTATCTGTTCAAGTTCGGAAGAGTCGCTCTGGACAGAGAAGTTCAACGCATATTTTTCATTGATCATCGATATCGGATTTTCGACTCCGAGTGCTTTAAGCCCTTTACGTAACTGATACACGGTTGTATGCAATAATGTAGTCGCCTTCTCAATCGGTAAATCTGCCCATAATTCCTCTATAATACGTGTGCGGTGAATGGCAGCTTCCCGATGATGCCATAAGTAAACAAATAACTCTTTCACTTTTTTCGTTCGCCATTTTACAACGTTTTTCCCGCTCCAAACAAGTTGAAAACTTCCCATCACACGAGCTACTAATTGGATTTCTTCAGCCTTGAGGGATTGGCTGTTTTGTTTGTATGTGTCAAACCTTTTTTGCATTTTATCGATCGTTTTCTGTAAACGTTCCCTTTTCACAGGTTTCAATAAATAATCAACAGCACTCACTTCAAATGCTTTCAACGCATATTCGGAGTAAGCTGTTACAAAAACAACCTCTACATGTGGAAATCGCATGACGATTTCTTCCGCAAATTGGAGACCATGGATATCTCCCATCTCCATATCCAGAAACACGACATCCACTCTCACATTTTCCATTTCTCTAAATGCAACTTTTGCACTCGTAAAGGTGCCGACAATTTCGATGTGCTCAATTCCTCTTAGCACATTTTCAAGAACATTTATGGCAAGCGGTTCATCATCGACTAGTATCGCTTTCATTGTCCATAACCTCCGGCAAGATAATGGTTATTTTTGTGCCTTGCCCTTCATGACTTTCCAGCTTGAATTGCGCATTTTTCAACAACTTCAATTTATTGAAAGCATTCACAAAACCGATTCCATCTCCACTAAGTAACGCCTCTTTTTGTTCTTCTTTTATCCCAATCCCATCATCTTGGATAACAAGGATAATCCCTTCAGCACCTTTATGAATGGAAATCGATAATGTGCCACCTTCCCTTTTTTTCGAAATGCCATGTTGAATCGCGTTTTCAACAAGTGGCTGTATGGTCATGGCTGGAAGTGTAGTTTGAATACATTCATCAATATCGTAGTGGACCGTTAGTCTATCGCCATATCTCATTTGCTCGATGGCTACATAGGCTGTCACCAGTTCCATTTCTTGTTTTAATGAAATCATTGAATTTTGTTTATAAAAATCCAGTTTTCCTCTGAAATAAGTTGCTAAATATTGCAATGCTTCCCGTGTTTTCTCTGCATCTTTGTAGGTCATACCAATAATTGTATTCAGCGTGTTATATAAAAAATGCGGAGCAATTTGTGCATAAAAATAGCTTAGTTCATTGTGGACAGCTATTTGCGCTGCTTGCTTCATCGCGCATAACGATTCAACTTTAGCCTTGAGTTCTTCGGGTTGAACAGGCTTTCGCAAAAAGTCATTCGCTCCCACTGTCATTGTCGTAACGGCATCTACTGATGGGGCACCCGCAGTCAAAAGTAAAATAGGTAGTTCAACTAAACTATATTCCTGCCGAATGAGTTCGCAGACTTCATAACCCGACATCTTAGGCATCACTAAATCTATGATCAGTAAATCAATATGATTCTTCTTTATCATGTCGAGTGCTTGTTGCCCATTATCTACCGCGATGACTGTATATTGTAGGTCGCCTAACAAGTCTACAAGCAGTTGAATCGTTGCATGGTCATCGTCTACGATGCCAATCGTATTATTGCGCTGACCTACAACTCGCTGCGGAAGCTTCAACTTGGCGACGTTCTTACTAGGCTTGTTCCTTATTTCGGGTTCCATCTCATCGTTTCTTTCATATTCGTGCGGTCCCGCGAGTGGTAGCGTGAAAGTGAAACAAGTTCCTTTTCCCAATTCCGACTGCACCCAAATCGAACCTCCGAATAATTCAATTAACTGCTTGGCAATCGTCAGTCCAATACCCAGTCCCTCGGTATTCTGCTCATCGTTTATTTGAAAAAAAGATGTAAATATCAACTCCTTATACTTTTTTTCAATACCGATTCCCGTGTCTTCGATGGAAATCTGCATCTGATCCTCTCTCACCCTCGCAGTCACAAGGATAGTCCCTTGCTTTGTATATTTAATGGCGTTATCCATCAAATTGAAGACGATTTGTTTCAAGCTTTGTGGATCTACATACACTGGTGGTAAATCGCGAGCAATCTCGTTTTGAATTGTAACAGGATAGAATGGGGGCAGTAGAAAACTCATTTCCTCTAGCATTTCGTCCACAACCGTCAGCTGAACAGAAGTCGGTTGGCTAGATGTATCCTCTTGTTGCATCGTTGAGACGCTCAATAAATCTTTCGCAATGACGGATAAGCGCTTGCCAGCCTGTTGAATGCGCGTCACAGTTTCCTGTTGTTTTAATCGTAAGGGGCCTTCCGTTCCTTCCATTAATGATTGAGATAGATTCAACACCGTTTGTAATGGCGCTTGCAGTCTCTGGGATGTTCGCTTTAAGAATTCATCCCTTAAATGATGATACAGAAGCAAATCATTGGATAATTGTTCAACTTGCAAGTGATTCGACTGAAAACGTCGGCCCATCAGCAAGGACAAGCCCATGGTCATAATGATAAATAGCAAAACATGCACATAGCCAATTTCCAGGGCGACTAAGAAATGCAATCCTATGAGTACTCTGTGGCAAATAAAGGTCGTCACAATAACAAGCAAATACTCAGACCAAGCGGTTTTATCCCAAAATGCTTTTAGTAAAACGTGAACAATATAAACATTACACATCCCCAACATGAGGATGACGATGATTCGATAATTTTCCATTGGAAAATGATTCATCATAAATTCGAACACCTTTGGAATTCCGAAGAGCAAAACGTGCAATACTAACAAACTGACCAAACGCATGACTATTTTTCGATTGGCGTACTTTTGAAAAAAACTATTGATATACAATAAAAAGAACACGACAGATAAATGAATGAGTGCTACCTGCATTGATTTGATCGATAAGCTATTGAAGTTTTGGAAGCTTAGTAAAAATAGTTGTTCATTTAATGTGGCAAAATATAAGGCTTGGATGAAGAAATAAATACTGAAGTAGAGTTGGTAATACTCATTTCTTATTTGCAAGAAAGAACCCAAATAATACAGAGCCAATACGATATATCCAGCAAAAAGAATGGCATCCAATATATTATTTTTTTCACCTAATACTATCGATCCGTTAAGATTCTGGAGTTCATTGTTAAAATAGATGCTCAATAAAGTTACTGCGATAATCAATAGAGATAGAATACTAGCGACGCTTCTTCTCACAATTCACCTCATTCATACGACATTTTGACTAATTAGAATATTCAACTTATTGGTTATTCTATTTTAACTGATTCCATAGGATAAAAGCACTTATTTTGCATCTATTTTAGGTATCAAAACAATTTATTTTTTAAAAACTTTATTATCATAATACTTTTTGACTACTTCGAGAATATAAAAAATCCGTAAAAGTAACTTTACTTTTACGGATTTCCCTATGTTTTACAGCTATTGGTAACTACTGCAATTGTTTTTATATAAATGTTAGGCAGTTGGAGGCACTACTGATTACTTAACCGCATCCACAAACTGCTTTGTTCCTGCCATTGAGGCGTCGTATAATTGCTGCGACAATTTTTTCGTATTGTCCATTGTTTCCGGCCAATTTTCTTTCATATCATTGAACGCATCCAAAAACAGGGTGTCTTGTTTGTGGATATCCCCGATCGGGAATGCATAGGCCTCCAATTCGGCCAATTTCATGAAGTCATTCACTTTATGATGATAGGAGATGGCCATGATCGGTGTTTCTGTGCATGTCGCCAAGATTAAGGAATGGAGCCTTGTACCGATGATGATATCCTGTTGTGCCGTTACTTCTAAGATCCTGTCAGGCAACAAGTTATCGTCGATAATGGAGATCTTCTCCTTGTGCGTCATCTTTTGCTGAATATCTTTTGTGACGTCCGCGTCTTGCGGGAATTTCGTCGCGAAAAAAGTCAGTTCGACATCATGTCGTGCCGCCAGATTGTCCAAGTTTTTCGCCATGCCTTCTACATAATCATTGTAGATAGCGGGATTTCCTTCTGGCCAGTAACCAGCGTTGTAGTAAGGGACAGCTGTAATGCCGATTTTCGTTGGGGCAACGGATTTCTTTGCGCCCTCCTGGCGTAATGAAAACGCCGGATCACCGATGATCTGCACGTCTTCTTTCACACCGATTTCCCGTAGCAGTTCTGCAGATTCCGGGTCACGCACCGACACGCTTTCCGCATGTTTACACATATAGCGGATAAACCATTTGCCCAAGCCCGATAGCAACGGACCCGCGCCGCAACCATAAATGACATATGGCGTATTCGAATTTTTCGCCATCATCGCATAAGAACCATATAGCGGCGCTTCTCTTTTATAAAGGTCCATTAAGATACCGCCCCCGCCGATGATGAGCAGATCGAACGTTTTGACGATTTCCTTATTAAGACGATACGTTTTGATGAATGTTTTCACTGCGTTGCCATTTTTATAATAAAGCGGAAAACTGCTGACACCGTAGCGCTTCGCCGTCTGTTCAGGATTATTGCTGAAGACGGTCAGTTGCTCACTACCTATATTGAACGTCGACGTCACCTGCTTGATAATGCTTAGCAGAATCGCTTCGTCTCCGTTATTATCATTTCCATAATTGCCGACAATACCGATTTTCATGTGTATACTTCCTTTATTTCGTGATGGTTTTAGTATAGCATAGCCGCGCGTGCTCTTGAAAATGGAACCCACTACCCAACCTCAAAAAAAGTGCCAGTTGCTGATACATATTGAATCAGTAACTGGCACCAAATGTCTTTTACTTATTGATGCTGCGGTATAGAAATGCGCTGAATTGTGCGCGGTTCACAGGTTTATTCGGCTCGAAGTTGCCTTTTTCATTGCCCGTTGTAATGCCGCTGTTCGCTAAAATATGCACTTGCTTGTACGCCCAGTGGCTTGCTGGGACATCTTTGAATTTCTTCGCTGATTCGCCTTCTAGCTTATAAGCTTTCACGAGAATCGCCGCCATTTGTGCTCTTGTCAACTGTCCGGTTGGGTCGAAATTACCGTCTCCGGTACCACCTACGATATTGGCATTGGCGATGGCATTGATTTCATTGAAATAGCGGTGTGAAACCGGAACGTCTTTAAACACTTGTGTGCCCGGTTTTGTCGTATCCAAATCGAATACTCGGCTTAAAATGACAGCCGCATGTTCACGGGAGAGTGTATTGCCCGGATTAAATTTCCCATCCAAGTCCCCTTTGATATATCCACGCTGCTTCAGGAAATTGATTTCCGTGAAGTATGCGTAATTGGCAGGGATGTCTTTGAAGGCAGGCGCCCCGTCCGTTACATTGATCGGGATACTCGCTGTTTTCGTACCGAGTTTCACCGTCACTTGCCCTTTGCCGGCTTTGTTCGCTGCTTTGAAGCTTCCGGATTGGGTGATCGTTCCAATATCGCCTGAGACGCTCCACTCCAGTTGTTCAGGTGCATAAATCAGGTTCTTCCCTTGTGCATCTGTCGCTGTCGCTTTGAATGAAACCGAAGCGCCCGGTGTCACTTTTGACGTCGAAGGTGCAATCGTCAATTTCGTCGGTGCATCGACGACTGTGACAGGGAATGATTGTTTCGCATTGCCATATTGTACGGTAACCCGGTCCTCCCCGGCCTTCACTGCACTATAGGATAGCCCCGATCCTGAGACTGTCCCTTTCTCCGATACGACTTGGATCTGGTTATTGTCCACTTTCAACGGATTATAATAAGCATCAAGCACATGATTGACCGTCATCGAAACTTTCGATCCAACGAGTAACGTACCGATTTGATTGCGTGAAACGCTAATATGGGCCGGATCACTCACGGGTCCGGTACTGATTGCCTCGATAATGGCTGATACGCGACGCTCAGCGGAGTTAGTCGTCCGGTTTGCCAAGACGACTGTATTGCTGCCGTGGTTACGTACACCCATTGCAGTGGAACCGCCGCCGTCAAAATTGATGGCCCTGTCATAACCTTGTGCCGCCAAGTAATTGGCAAACTGTGTCAATGTCATACCGTTACTGTAACCGGAACGGTTGTCCACTGTCACAAGATGCACTTGTTTTTTGTCCTTACTGATGGCAACAGCTGTACGTGCAGTACGTGAACTCGCCCGCCAGTTGGATGTATCCATCGTGATATGCGGTTTGCCGTCTTTCAATAGCATCGGTCCGCTCGCCAGCATGAACTGGGAATCCATCCATTTGTCGTCGATGGATAATGAAAGGGAGACATCTTCCCCAACTTGCATGTTTTTAAAGCGTTCAAGCCCTTTTGCACCGTGAACGGACAAGACAAAACCGGTTTTCGGTATTTCTACTTTTTCTTTTGAACCATAGCCACGCACCTTCACCACTTTTCCGGACACTTGTTGCCCGTATTGCGTATGCGTAATCGGCTGACCTGTGTCAACGACAATTTCAATTCCATATTGATTAGAATTGGTATATTGGCTACTATATTGCGGTGTAAAAATGATCGTTTCGTCATTTTGACGTTCACGGTTCAGACCTGTGATTTGGTAATTGAATCCTTTATAACCCAAATGGATGCCCAAGTTGAAATGATCAATTTCGGCAAGACCATTTTTTGTGACACCAAAAGCGATCGGCTGGCTCACGTAATAGCTGGATGAGCTGGAAATGACACCGCCGTTGACGATATTATTTCCTTGTGAAATCAAATACATCGGATAACCGCTATTCATGTCGAAGAAGGAGGCATTGATGGCCCCGACGACACGGTTTCCATCCTTGGAATCCCGATTGGCCAAAGAGGTCGTCGTTTGCGTTTTGTTAATCGGTGATGGTAGACCGATATCCAATTTCGTATGTGGATCTCCTAGATTGACAGATAGATGATTTATGTAATTTGTTCCAGAATGTGTATATTGAGAATATTTTACTCCCGAAGACACCGGATAACTTTTCACCGAATTTTGATTGGCAGAAGCACTTATCGGGGCAGTCCATAACAATGCGGCCGCCGCTGCTGTCATGGCAATCTGTTTCCCGACACGTTTCATTGAAGCTACTTTACTAACCATTAAGCGGAACTCTCCTTTCCTATGAATATACAGCTTACCAAAGGTTTCGACAGATTGCCATAATCCATAAGTTGTAAAATAGAAAAGGTTGTAAATTTGTGATTATTATTTCTTACGGGGGATCATAGGTTAGGGGGGCGCTCATTCATTCTCTCAAGTGATCATAGATCGTGGCACGCGATCATTAATCCATACAAGCGATCATAGATCATGGCACGCGATCATTAATTCTCTCAAGTGATCATAGATCATGGCACGCGATCATTAATTCAGACAAGCGATCTTAGATCAAAGCACGCGATCATTAATCCATACAAGTGATCATAGATCATGGCACGCGATCATTCATTCTCTCAAGTGATCATAGATCATGGCATGCGATCATTCATCCTCCCAAGTGATCATAGATCAAAGCATGCGATCATTCATTCTCTCAAGTGATCATAGATTGTGACATGCGCTCATTAATCCAAACAAGCGATCATAGATCAAAGCACGCAATCATAAATCCATTCCTATGATCATAGCCCCCACCCCCGCGCTCAATGATGCTGCTCGAGCGACCACCAAAAAAACCGCGTAAAGTGTCTAATTTTACACTTTGCGCGGTTATTAAAGTTATCGTTCTTTCAAATTCATTTTCACGTATTGATTGGTATACGACGCAAATGTTCCGAAGATCAGGAAGTAGAACATCGTATACATCTTCAATTCCCAAATATTATAGTAAAAACCGGAAAAGCCGGTTGCGAACCATAGTGCGATCATGAATTTTCCAAACACGGTTTTCCGTTCTTTCCAGAACATCGCAAGCATCCCTAACAAAAAGGCTGCAAACAATACAACGCCAACTGCACCTGTTTCCGCAATCACTTGGATGTACTGATTATCGGAGTAGAAATACTTGCCACCGTAAATATCCGAACGGATGCCGTAATGGTTGTAAATCGGTGATCCGTAAGACAATGTCGCAGACCCTCCGAATGATCCGAAGCCTGTCCCCGTGATCGGGTTATCCTTAAAGACTTCAAAGCCTTTATTGATATAGAAGAATCGACCGCTTTCGGACATGAGCGCCAAGTTATTTTCATCGAACGTCTCGCTAATCCTTCCACCGAAACTCCCCGCTCCTGGTGCCGGTGCACTGAGACCCAGTGATTGAAAATACTGTACAGCAAGATTCACAGGGAAATAAATGATGATGATTGATGTAATCCCAGCGAGCACCAAACGCTTGAGCACTTGCCAATTTTTTGTCAGCAAAATGAAAATCAAGCCGAAAATGAACGCTGAAATCCATGTTCCCCTTGAGTAAGTTAAGATGAACACCCCAAGGAAGAGCACAAGATTGATATTCAAGAACAACCGGTATTTCTCTTTGCCATACACCGATTTCAAGAAAAAGAGCGCGATGATTGCAAAAAACAGTAAGAGCGCCAAGGAATTGGGATTCCCAGGAAGCCCATAAATGCGGACAGCATTCGTAGCAGACAATGTCTTATACTTCCAGATATCCGGCAACAACAACTGTCTCAAGGACAATTTCTCAATCAAACCGTGGATGGACACAATAAAGCCTGTCCACACCGTCACCCATGCAAATCGACGGTACCAACCTTCCGGTAACAGCATTCTGGAGAGGATATAGTAAAGCAAATACATGATGATGAATGTCCGGATTTGGAAAATCACAGCTGCGGGTAAGACGTTTTGCATCAATCCGATTACTGCGCCGAACAACAGGAATGCAAAGAATGCCCATTCAAACCATTTAAACGAAAACAACGACTTCCAATTCCGTCCACTGGAAAGAACCAGTTTAGCAAACGCGATGACTGTAATCAGGTCACCGACTAATTTTAAACCTGAATTCACTTCCACCAGTAACGGACGGATACTGACATAAATAATGAGAAACAGCAAACTTTGTTGCGGCCTAAAAAAGGCAAACAGGACAAAAAACAACGACGTTGCCACTAGCGCTATGGATGAAGGTAGGAATAAAGCGACTACGACCACCGCGAGCGCCACTAACAGTGAAACTGTATCTTTATCGCTTACATATTTTTTTAAAGTTGACATTCACACAATTACCCTTTCTATGAAGAATCGCTTAACAAGCACAATGACCAATGAGATAGAAGTCCTCCGTCATTATAGCATCTTATGGGACGTTTTGGTTTAACCTTTTGTTGCAATTTTATGAGGAAGTCATCTTGGGCTAAATATACCTTATTATTCTTGTAGTTTTCTGCTACTATTAATAGAAGGTAAAAAAGGAGGTTAATTGGTTGAAAAAATTATTCACGTTGATGCTACTCACTCTGTTATTATGGACCCCGATCGTCGCCGAGGCAAGTGATGTAAAGGGGCATCAGATGGAAACGGAGTTGAATTACTGGATTGACAAAGGCGTAATTCGAGCCGATGCGAAAGGTAACTACAACCCGAATAAGTCGGTGACAAGAGGCGAGTTCGCATCCTATATTGCCCGTGCACTAGAGTTACCGACTTCTACAAAACACAAATTCAAAGATTTAAAGGCAAACACAACGCTGACCATCGAAATTCAGAATGCGGCTGGCGCAGGAATTCTTTCCGGCTATCCTGACGGCACATTTAGACCTAATGAAAAAATTACTCGTCAACATATGGCCGGGATGATGTATAAAGCGATGCGCTATATGAAACTACCGGAACAACATTCAAATTTCAAGTTCAAAGATACCAATAAAATATCTGCGAACTTCGTAAATCCGGTCGCTGTCGCACACAGTTTAAATATTATCCGTGGGGATCACCGTAAAGATGGTGTCTATTTCAAACCTCAAGATCATGCGACTGTCGCTCACGCTTCGGCATTCCTTTTCAGAATGGTTGCAGCAGCTGACAAATTGAAGCCAAGTGAACCGACGACTCCAGGTACACCTAGTATTCCCGATGTCGACCCGGAAGTATACAAAGTGAGCTCAATTTCTGGCGGACAATTGAAGTCGACAACCGCACTATACAAAACTTATGAAGATGCATTGGCTGCCTACAATGCATCTTCATCTATAAAAGTCATCCAAAAAGGGGATAAAGTCATTAAAATGAAAGCGGGGAAAGCGTTCGCTTCAAATAACGCTACGAATACGACCTCGCTGTATAAAGACTCTTCCTTCAAAACTTTAGCGACCTCCATCCAAGCTGGTCGAGAAATCAGCTATGTTGGTAGTAGCGCAGACCGTGTCATTGTTGAATTAGGTGGATTGACTTTCTATGCAAAACAGAATGAAGTCGATCTCGTCCCGACAGAACTGGTGACAGGCTCAGACTATTATGAAGTGGGCCGAGACGGAGTTTTGTACCATTACACTTATAATAATATTAGTAAATCATATGCGAATTATTCGATTGCCTCTGCTGCATCATCCATGCGAATCGGCGCCAAATATACAAGCCTTGACGGCGTCCATTTTAAAGAAGTAGGTTCAAGCAAGACGGCGACGTATTATCCTTACTTTCAATTCCAATCGATCCGCTATCCGTCTACTTATACCGGTGCGGAACTAGATGAATATATCAACAAAATTTTGGTCGATCGTCAAAAAACGGGGATTGCTCGTTATCAAAACGCGCCAACTCAATCGAAGTTAATCGGTCTTGGCGAATATTTGAAAGCAGTTGAAGAAACACATCGCGTTAATGCATTGTTCATCTTGGCAACGGCCATTCACGAAAGTGATTACGGCATCAGTACAAATGCGCAAACGAAGAATAATATTTTTGGCATTAAAGTATTCGACTCCGATCCCGACAAAGGGGAAGTCTACGCCAGTCCTGAAAAAAGCGTCGATGCTTTCATCCGGGAATATATGAACAAAAATTATGCGAATCCTCTAGGCGGCTATGCAAATGGAGCTGCTCCTGGCAACAAAGTAGTCGGCTTCAACGTCCGATATGCTTCCGATCCGAACTGGGGCAGTAAAATTGCAGGCCATATGTGGCGCATCGATACATTCCTCGGCAAAAAAGATTATCAACAAGCCGATTTAGGGCGGATCATCTATGACGGTCCAGTTGGGGTCAATGTACGGACAAGCCCAGATGCGACAAGCCCGAAACTCTTCAGTTACCAACAGAAAGATCCGGGTCTTAATGCTGCGTTCGGCTACCCGGTGGTCATTGTCGATGAAACGACCGGCGCGGATGGCTATAAATGGTATAAAGTGCTTTCGGATATGAATCCACCTGCTGATTACGGTTGGATCCGTTCCGATTTAGTGGAACGCATTAACTATTAAAGAAAAAACACTCCATGCCACGGATCGAAGAATCCGTACATGGAGTGTTTTCTGTTTACAAAGCGTCTGTATGTTCCGCACCTGTCGGTAATAATTCCGACATCCCGATACGTTCCAGGCCTTGTTTGATTTTCGTCGTGTACCCTAATTTATTTTTATTCAAATAACCCGCTTTGGATCGAATCATCTCTTCAAACACTGGAAGCACTTTCGGATCGATGGCGGACCAGTTTTCATAGGAGTGAATCAAGTCTTCCAATGTTAAATGGACGTAATCGCGACCGATGAATTCATATTCTGGCGAAACTTTATACCAAATATCGCCGTCCGGGCGAATCCATTTTTTCTTATCTTTTTCGATCGCTGACTGAATGCTATAGGCTGTGTTCAAATAAACCGGATCCTTAAATTCCTCATAAGCGAGCAATAGGATATTCATCCCGCCAAGCAGATGGTTCATGGACGTATGCGTCTTCACTTTTTGAGCGGCTGGGAAATAATCGGAAATGTAGTAAGAGGAATTATCCACTTTCAATATATTTCCTTTCGCTTTCTGGCTTACGAGCAAGTCCGCATAGTTTTTCAATCCGACATTATAATCGGAATGCCCGAATGCTTTGCCGCCATTGTATAAATACAAAGCGATTTGCTCATTGAAGCGGGTATCGACAAACGGAGCCGTAATTCCGTACAAACTCTTCAAATACGTACTCGTTACTTCCGTTTCCCAATACGTCGCATCTCCTCTGAAGATATCGAGATTGGCGAACGCATTGTAGACGAGGTTTTCATAATACCGTTCTCCTGTTTCGGAATACAATGCCATGACCCGGTCTTCTTTCACAAGCAGAAGATTCCGGCCATATCCTCTTCCCGACTTCGGCATCGGTTCGATGGTGACCGCCATTTTATTGTACGGTCCATGGGCTGTATACCATTTGTTACGTTTCTTGTAATTGACTGCGGATTCCAGCATCCATGCATCCATCAGTTTCCGATCCGAAAATAGCGGTTCTTCGGAAGAAAGGAACCATTGATCGACAACATCGAATCCTCTCGATTGCAGTCGGTAGACCGAGAGTTGCGTATCGCCTAGCTTCGCTCCACTGAACGCTTCACTTTCTTGCAGCAATTCTCTCGTGTGGCTTTCCGCACCTGTCGGATATTTTTGGTACAGCTCAACGGACTGATAAGCTTTCCCGATCATCCGTTGCGACTTGTGACCGTCCTGATTCGTCTTTTCGAAAATGCCTGTCGGATAGGTCGTCAAGTCAAAACCGAATGTTTCATCCATACTTTTCTTAATCGGGTATTTGCTATATTCATGCAACACACCTTTCGTCAATCCCGTTTCAGTCTGAATGACATCAACGGTAATCGGCATGCGCTGCGGATTTCGCAACTCGGTGAATAAGAAATAATCCCCGTTCGGCAGTTCTCTTTTTGTCAACGTGACCGTCGCTGGCGACAAACCGCTTACTCGGTATGTATAAACGATGTCTTTTGCATGTGGATGATTGATCGTTTTCTCACCGGCAAACTGCATCGCATAATTCGAGCGCAAATACGTTTTGGCAGCTGTTGTTACTGGAACTTCTGCAAATTGCTGTTCAAAGCGGATGGGCGTATAGTCGCCATATGTATTTGGTTCCACAAATACCGTTGCCGGCAATTTCTCGATCATTCCATTTTGGGCCATCGCGCGGTGTAAGAAAACGACATACGTCGCACGATTCACAGGCGTTTTCGGATCGAATGTACCATCTTCTTTTCCAGTTGTGATGCCGTGTTGTGCCAGTACTTTGACACCTTCTTTGTGAGAGTCGCTGATGCGAGCTTCATCGGCGAAATGAATTTCTTCACCTGTGTCCTGTAGATCAAACGCACGCACGATGACAGTCGCCATCTGTTCACGTGTCAACGAATCCCCTACGCCGAATGTTCCGTCTTCCTTCCCGAGGAAAATTCCCGCCTCATAAGTGGCCATTGCCCCTTTCAAATGGGAAGACTTTGCACTGACGTCTTTAAAGATAGGTTGATAGGATGAGTACGTTAACTGTAGCGCATTGGTCAGCAAATTGGCTGCCTGCCCTCGCGACACTTCCAATGCAGGTCTGAACTGCTTATCCGGATAGCCATTAATAATGCCCAAATCGACCAATTGCGTCACTTCATCTTTCGCCCAAAAATCATTATGGACATCCGTGAAACTTTGCTGGATTGGATTGGCACTGACATTTAAAATGCCGAATCCGAATAATGAAAAGACGATAACTACAATAAACCCAATCATGATTGGGCTTTTCATCTTTCTTTTTTGTACCATTGATATCCCCCTTACTGACTTATTTTCCAGACTCCGTGCACCAGCCGCTCGAGTCGCTTCAGACTTGCCAATAAAGGCAACGAACGCCTTTATCTTCAATTCCTCCAGCGCTTGTCGCGTCTATGCGGTGCGCAGCGCTTTTATATTTTGTACAGTAATTCCTTTATAATACCATATTTCCGCACAAAAGGACTTCCTAATTATTAGGAGATATTGCGTAATCTTTCCCTAATTCCCTAAGTATCATCGAACTTCGTCAAAATAGGATGCTATGCATATATATGAGAGAAGGAAAGTTCGGAGGGATTGAAATGGTTACGATAAGCTTATGTATGATCGTCAAAAATGAAGAAGATGTGATTGGAAGATGTTTGGCATCGGTTCGTGATATAGTAGACGAAATTAACATCATTGATACAGGTTCTACAGACCGAACAAAGGAAATCGTGAAAACGTATACCGACCGGATTTGGGATTTCGAATGGATAGACGATTTCGCCCGTGCAAGAAATTTCTCCTTTCAGCAAGCGACAAAGGAATATATTTTTTGGCTAGATGCGGATGATATATTAACACCAGAAGACCGCGAGAAATTCAAAGCGTTAAAACAATCTCTTGATTCAACAATCGATGCTGTATCGATGAATTATCATTTGGGTTTCGATCATGATGGCAACGTCACTTCCCAATTACGGAGGTATCGTTTAGTTAAAAAGGAAAATAATTTCCAATGGATAGGTGCTGTCCATGAGTATCTTGCGGTTTCTGGGAATTTATTGGACAGTGAGGTCGCCATCACCCATTCTCCGCTTTCCCATGATAGCGACCGCAACTTAAGGATTTATCGAAAAATGATAGAATCCGGCCACCCCCTCTCCCCACGCGACACTTTCTATTACGCGAATGAATTGATGGACCACAATCAATTCGAAGAAGCTGCGCATTATTACGAGAAATTCTTGGAATCAAAGCTAGGTTGGATTGAAGATAACATACGCGCCTGTTTTAAATTGGCGGATTGCTACCACAGCTTAAATAACAAAGAAATGGAACTGAACGCCACTTTACGATCATTCATCTATGATGTCCCCCGCCCTGAAGCTTGTTGCCGCTTAGGCTATTATTTCATGGAACAATCCAAGAACTGGGAAGCTATCCATTGGTACAAACAAGCATTGGCAACCGAAAACAAAGAGACCATCAGTTTACAAAATCCCGCTTTCTCGACATGGCTGCCCCATCTTCAATTATGTGTCCTGTATGATCGGTTACAGCAGTATGACGTCGCTTACGAGCATAATGAATCTGCTAGAAAGTATCGGCCGAATGATGAAAGAATGATCCATAATAAAAAGTACTTTGAAGGTATCTTTCAAAAGGACAATGAGGAAAACCCGTAAAACGATGAATGAACTTCTACTTGTTTACATTTCAAGACTTTAGTACTAACAAGAAAACTCCCACTGGCAATCCAGTGGGAGTTTCATCTTCAATTATGCTTTTGTCACGACAATCTCTTCATCAATCACTTCGACTCGAACCTTTTCAATGACATCCTCTTCCAAAATAAGATCTGTCAATTGATCTTCGATTTTGTCTTGGATCACTCTGCGAAGTGGTCTTGCTCCAAAACGTTTGTCATAGCCTAGTTTGACCAACGCCTGTTTAGCTTCGGACGTGATCGTCATTTCAATTTCATTTTCCTCGATATTCGCTTGTAGATCGGCAAGCATCAGGTCAACGATTTCGAGTAGGTTTTCTTCCGTCAACGAATTAAATTGAACAATCGCATCGAAGCGGTTTAAGAACTCCGGTTTGAAGTAATCACTTAGATTTTCCAATGTTGTAATGGAATCATGTTCGACCCTGTTAAAGCCTACATTCACTTTCTTATCGCCCGTTCCAGCATTACTTGTCATAATGATGACTGTATCTTTGAAGCTCACTGTCCGGCCATGTGAATCCGTAAGTCGACCGTCTTCCATGATTTGCAAGAAGATATTTTGAACATCGGGATGTGCTTTTTCAATTTCATCGAGTAAGAGGATGGAATACGGATTACGGCGAACTTGCTCCGTTAATTGACCCGCCTCTTCATGGCCCACATAGCCTGGAGGCGATCCGATGATTTTAGACACCGCGTGTTTCTCCATATACTCACTCATATCAAGTCGGATCAATGCATCGCGTGAGCCGAATAATTCTTCAGCAAGCACTTTCGTAATTTCCGTTTTACCGACCCCGGTCGGACCGACGAATAGGAATGAACCGATCGGGCGTTGTTTGGATTTTAAACCAGCACGACTGCGACGGATCGCTTTGGCGATTTTATCGACCGCATCCTCTTGACCAATCACTTTTGCCCGAAGACTGTCTGCCATTCCTTTCATTTTCGCTTGTTCAGCCGCTTGCAATTTTGTCACAGGTATCCCCGTTTTTTCCTCCACGATTTGTTCAATATCTGCAACAGATACCTCTACTCGGGCGACTTCTTCATCTTTGTTGATCTCTTCCAATTGTTTCTGAAGACGGATTTCTTCATAACGTAAGTTCGCAGCTTTTTCATAGTCTTCCGCTTCAGCAGCCTGAACCTTTTCTTTACTTACTTCATTCAGGCGCATTTCAATGGAAGCTGCATTTTTTTCCGAATGGACAAGGTTGAGACGCGCACCGACTTCGTCCATTAAATCGATCGCTTTATCCGGCAAGAAGCGATCTTGGATATACCGTTGAGACAATGTGACGAAGGCTTGGATTGCTTCTTCTGAATAGTACACTTCATGGAATTTTTCATAACGATCCTTGATGCCGTTCAGTATTTTAACCGTATCTTCAGTAGATGGTTCTTTCACGATGATCGGTTGGAAACGCCGTTCAAGCGCAGCGTCTTTTTCAATCTGTCGGTACTCTTTCAAAGTCGTTGCCCCGATCAATTGTAAACCGCCTCGCGCCAATGCCGGTTTCAAAATATTGCCCGCATCCATTTGAGACCCTTCCGTTGATCCTGCACCGACTAATAAGTGGATTTCGTCAATAAACAAAATCACGTCTTTACGCGTTTGCAACTCTTCAACCAATTGTTTCATTCGCTCTTCAAATTGCCCACGAATCCCTGTATTCGTCACTAATGAAGCAACATCCAGTAAGTAAACTTCCTTATTCATCAGCTTCATTGGTACATCGCCTTCAAGGATTTTCACCGCAAGCCCTTCGGCAATTGCTGTTTTACCTACCCCTGGCTCACCGATTAGGACCGGATTATTTTTATTCCTTCTATTTAATGTTTCAATAACACGCTTCACTTCTTGATCACGCCCGATGACAGGGTCAATCAAACCTTCCCTTGCTTCGCTAGATAGATTTTTACCAAGTTGGTCCAGCAAACCGTTACCACGATTTCCTTGTTCTTGCATGGTTTGAGTTCTGGCCTGTTTTCCGCCATTTGCTTGGAAAAATTGTTTTGCAAATGCATCATTTGTGTTTCCGTTAAAAGATGATAGATCGCCCGAACTTAGTTTGTTTTGAATGTCGTTGAAACAATGATGACACATATTCATTTGCATTCTTTGGTTGTTCAATTGGATCCATAGATTCATCGTTGCTTGGTTTTGACCACATTGTTGGCATTTCATACATAATTCCTCCTTACAGAATTCTCATCTATTTGATCAATTTGACTTTGACTATCTTTGACTATGATTTGATTATACTCTGACCTGTTTTGACTTTCAACCATTTTGCTCATACAACTTTTTTCTTTTTAAATATAGAGATAGAACAAGAAGCAATCACAATTATTCCTCTTTTGATTGAATGTCGTAGACAAGTAGTTGAATGCCCGTCCTTCATCACTTTTCTAGAATAGTATGTTACAGGGGAGGAGGTGGAAATATGGATTTTTATGAATATATGAATTATAGAATGCGTAGAAATTGTAATTGTTCATGTAACTGCGCAAGACCGTGTTGTTGTCATAGAGCATGTTGCTGCCCAGAACCGATTGGAGTTACAGGGCCTACTGGGGCTACCGGCGCTACGGGACCACGAGGACCACGAGGTTTTCGAGGGCCAGATGGAGCGACCGGGGCGACGGGCGTGGCCGGAGTTACCGGCGCGACGGGCGCTACGGGTGCTACGGGTGTGCCTGGTGTTACCGGCGCTACGGGTGTGCCTGGCGTTACCGGCGCTACGGGTGTGCCTGGCGTTACCGGCGCTACAGGTGCTACGGGTGTGGCTGGTATTACCGGCGCGACTGGCGCTACGGGCGTGGCCGGTGTTACCGGCGCTACTGGCGCTACGGGCGTGGCCGGAGTTACCGGCGCGACTGGCGCTACGGGTGTGCCTGGCGTTACCGGCGCTACTGGCGCTACGGGTGTGGCCGGAGTTACCGGCGCGACTGGCGCTACGGGTGTGCCTGGCGTTACCGGCGCTACTGGCGCTACGGGTGTGGCCGGAGTTACCGGCGCTACCGGCGTGACCGGCGCGACTGGGGCGACGGGTGTGGCTGGTGTTACCGGCGCTACCGGCGTGACCGGCGCGACTGGCGCTACGGGTGCCACGGGCGTGGCTGGCGTTACCGGCGCGACTGGCGTGGCCGGTGTTACCGGCGCGACTGGCGCGACTGGCGCTACCGGCGTGGCTGGCGTTACCGGCGTGGCTGGCGTTACCGGCGCGACTGGCGCGACGGGTGTGCCTGGCGTTACCGGCGCGACCGGCGCTACGGGCGTGGCCGGAGTTACCGGCGCGACTGGGGCGACGGGTGTGCCTGGCATTACCGGCGCGACTGGGGCGACGGGTGTGGCCGGAGTTACCGGCGCGACTGGCGCTACGGGTGTGCCTGGCGTTACCGGCGCGACCGGCGCTACGGGTGTGGCTGGCGTTACCGGCGCGACTGGGGCGACGGGTGTGGCTGGTGTTACCGGGGCTACCGGGGCGACTGGGGCTACGGGTGTGGCTGGTGTTACCGGGGCTACCGGGGCGACTGGCGCTACGGGTGTGGCCGGAGTTACCGGCGCTACTGGGGCGACGGGTGTGGCTGGTGTTACCGGGGCTACCGGGGCGACTGGCGCTACCGGGGCTACCGGGGCGACTGGCGCTACCGGGGCGACTGGGGCGACTGGGGCTACCGGGGCGACTGGGGCGACTGGCGCTACCGGAGTAGCCGGTGTTACCGGAGCTACGGGTGTGGCTGGAGCAAGTGCAATCATTCCGTTCGCTTCAGGTGTTACACCAGTTGAATTAACAACTCTTTTGACTGGCTTAGTTGGTACTACTAGCCTTGTAGGGTTTGGAAGTGCCGTTCCAGGAATTAGTATTGCAGGCGGGACGATTAACCTTTCCGGACTTCTGAACTATGCGTTTATGGTTCCCCGTGACGGAATCATCACGTCAGTAGCAGGATTCTATACAACAACACTTGGATTAAATCTTCTTGCAACTGCAGCGGTTACAGCACAATTATATGTAGCCGATATAAATAGCAACATATTTAGTCCAATTCCGGGCGCTTCTGTAACTCTATCGCCAACCTTAACAGGACCACTTGGGGCAGTGATTAACAGCAGTGGGATTACAAGCGGCTTATCAATCCCTGTAACAGCAGGACAACGGCTGGTGCTTGTGTTCTCCGCACAAATTGTCGCAGGTCTACCTCTTGCAGCCTCTTTCACAGGTGCAGCTAGTGGTGGCGTATCCATCAACTGACGAACTGGTATAATTAGTCATACAGTTTATCAGTTGTTCATAGTGCGAAAAGCAAAAAATCACCTCTTTCATTCCCTTGAATGAAAGAGGTGATTTAGTTTAGAAGTTATTCACGTAATCAGTACTCGTCGTGACACATTCACCGAGCTTTGCGACATCGAAATTTCCACCGCTGACAATGACGCCGATACGATTTGCTGTAAAGGGTAGTTTTTTATGCAGAACTGCAGCGACTGCGGCAGCTGCTGCACCTTCGATCAATGTTTTTTCACGTTCTAGCATGAACAATATCGCTGATGAAATTTCCTGTTCAGATACTGTAATCAGACCGTCAACATAATTCTGGATAATGTCCATTGTCACTTTCCCTGGGTCTTTGACACGGATGCCTTCCGCCAAGGTCGGTAGAAAATGGACCATGCCTTTTCGTTCGTGAAATTTCGAAAAGATTGCAGGTGCGTTTTCCGCTTGAACCCCAATCACTTTGACAGTGGGACGGATTGCTTTGACAGCGAGTGCTGTTCCTGCCAACAAACCGCCTCCGCCTGCCGGTACAACAATCGTATCTAAGTCAGGTTGCTGTTGCAACATTTCCATAGCAACCGTAGCCTGACCTTCAATTATGGCTAGATCATCGAATGGGTGGACAAATGTCGCTCCTGTAGCAAGCTGTGCGGAGCGTGCAGCCAAATAAGCTTCGTCAAAACTTTGACCGATCAATTTGACGGTTGCTCCGTATTTCTGCGTCGCTTGCACCTTCGCTTCCGGTGTAGCGAGTGGCATATAGATCGTTACGGGAACGCCTTTTTTCCGTCCTGCGAGTGCAACTCCTTGTGCGTGATTTCCCGCCGAGGCCGCCAATAATCCTTTGGCACATTCCTCTTCGGAAAGTTGCGCGACTTTGTTGAAAGCGCCTCGTACTTTGAACGAACCTGTCTTCTGAAGATTTTCAAGCTTTAAATACACTTCACTGTTGGTCCATTCATTCAATGTTTCGGACTGTTTACAAGGCGTCCTATGAACGATTTCTGTTAACCTCTCAAATGCTTCGAATAAACGAGCTGTGTCGTACGAATTCCCAATTACACCATCTCCTCTTTAATGCAGCTGGTTATACCAGCTGGTTTGTTTGTTGCTGTTCATACTTGGCAATATGCTCTTCGTATTGGAATGTCAATGCAATTTCATCCCAACCGTTTAACAGCATTTGTTTATAATACGGGTCGATATTAAATGAATAAACCTTCCCGTCTTGCCCGGTCACTGTCTGCTTTTCCAAATTCACTTCTACCGTGTATGGCTCTTGCTCGCCTTTCTCCAACAGTTCTTCTACTTCTTCCACTTTCAATTTAATAGGAAGTAAACCGTTCTTCATGCAGTTATTATGGAAAATATCCGCAAAGCTAGGGGCAATGACAACGTTGAAACCATAATCCACGATTGACCAAGGGGCGTGCTCCCTTGAAGATCCACATCCGAAATTCTCATGTGACACGAGAACTTTGGATCCTTTGAATCGCTCATCATTTAATACGAAATCTTTTATCTCAGTCCCATCCGCATTATACCGCCAGTGGTAAAACAAGTATTTTCCAAATCCTGTACGCTCAATCCGCTTTAGGAATTCCTTGGAAATAATTTGGTCGGTATCGACGTTTTTATGGTCGAGTGGAGTGATGACACTCACTACTTCATTAATCGGTTCCATCT
The DNA here is from genome assembly GCF_022346545.1 of Sporosarcina sp. ACRSM. GTDB lineage: Bacteria > Bacillota > Bacilli > Bacillales_A > Planococcaceae > Sporosarcina. The sequence goes on from NZ_JAKRNU010000009.1 coordinate 75,130, forward strand.
AATCGTCTCCTTTCAGCGCTTACGCATGGGCTTTCTGTATTTCACGTACATCGACGAAATGACCTGCAATGGCAGATGCAGCCGCCATCGCCGGGCTCATCAGATGTGTTCGGGATCCCGCACCTTGACGGCCTTCGAAGTTCCGATTGGATGTCGAAGCGCATCGCTCTCCTGCAGGAACAACATCATCATTCATCGCGAGACACATACTACAGCCTGACTCGCGCCATTCAAATCCAGCTTCTACGAAAATGGAGTCTAGTCCTTCTTCTTCCGCCTGCTTTTTAACGGAGTATGAACCTGGTACGACAATCGCTGTAACGGAAGGATGAACTTTTTTCCCTTCGATCACTTTTGCAGCTGCGCGTAGGTCACTTAATCTTGCATTCGTGCAAGAGCCGATGAAAACGTGCTGGATGTCAATGGATGTCAGCGGAGCCCCTTCTTCAAGTCCCATATAAGCAAGTGCTTTTTTCAGCGCTTCTTTATCGGACTCAGACTCAAATTCAGATGCATAAGGTACATGTGAGGTAATACCGGATCCCATGGAAGGATTCGTCCCCCATGTCACAAACGGTTCGATTTCATTTGCATCCAGTTCGACTGTTATGTCATATGTAGCTCCTTCGTCGGACGCCAAAGCAAGCCATTTTGCTGCTGCTTCATCAAACGCGGCTCCTTGTGGAACATGTTTACGCCCTTTCAGGTAGGCGATGGTCGTTTCGTCTGGACTGATTAAACCAGCTTTCGCTCCGGCTTCAATGGACATATTACAGACTGTCATCCGTTCTTCCATCGTTAGCTTACGAATAGCGTCGCCTGTATATTCCACAATATGTCCAGTCCCCATATCAATGCCAAATTTAGCGATGATTGCTAAGATGATATCTTTAGCAGTGACACCAAAACCAAGTTCGCCATTGATGCGGATTTGCATAGTTTTCGGTTTGTTTTGCCAAAGCGTTTGTGTCGATAGCACGTGCTCGACTTCACTTGTTCCGATACCGAATGCGATCGCACCGAATGCTCCATGCGTGGATGTATGGCTATCCCCACAAACAATTGTTTTTCCAGGTTGCGTCAATCCAAGTTCCGGCCCGATAATATGGACAATTCCTTGGTCAGGGTGATCCATATTAGCTAGCTCAATACCGAATTCATCACAGTTCGCTTGTAATGTATTGATCTGTTTCCGTGCGATCGGGTCTTTAATCGTCTCCCGGTTGCGCGTCGGTACATTATGATCCATCGTTGCATAGCAAAGATCCGGTCTCCGAACTTTCCGGTTTGCAAGTCTCAAACCTTCAAATGCCTGCGGAGAGGTCACTTCATGCAATAAATGAAGATCGATGTAGAGCAAATCCGGTTTCCCCTGTTCTTCATAAACTACATGTTGTTCCCAGATTTTCTCGATAATATTTTTTGCCATAAGTCATTCTCCCTTCTCAATTACGCCTCGGCGTAATTGCGTCCAGATTTTGAATTGAGCTTGCTCAATTAACTCCTTTCAAAATCTGTGACATGCGCCGGAGGCATGACTTAATTCAGTTTACTGAATTAAGTCATACGTATGAATTCATAATGCTGTTCGAAACAGATTGTGTATCGAGTTCGTTGATTACTTTTTCGGTCCACTCCTGCGTTGTTAGCGCTCGTTGCGCAGAATCAGCCAAATCCGCTGTGAAGCTGCCATCTTCGAATACTGTATCAACGGCTTTCTCAATCGCCACAGCTTCCGCTTCCATTCCGAATGAATAACGTAACATCATCGCAGCTGACAAAATGGTTGCAGCTGGATTCGCAATGCCTTTCCCAGCAATTTCCGGAGCTGATCCGTGCACCGGTTCATAGAGGCCGAAACTGTCTGCACGCATACTCGCTGACGGTAGTACGCCCAGTGAACCTGTAATGACGGACGCCTCATCACTTAAAATATCGCCAAACATATTTTCCGTCAAAATGACATCGAATGCAGCGGGATTTGTAATCAGCTTCATAGATGTTGAGTCAACTAGCATGTGCTCAACTTCCACATCGGGATAGGCCACCTTTTTCTCATCCACAATTTTGCGCCATAGTTTACTTGACTCAAGGACATTTGCCTTGTCGACAGAAGCGATTTTCCCTCTACGCAGTTGGGCAAACTCAAATGATTTGTCGACGATGCGTTCAATTTCTTCACGTGAATAAAGGAGTGTATCTACAGCCCCTTCTTCTGTATGATGACTCGGTTCTCCAAAATACAAACCACCGGTCAATTCCCGTACGATCAGCATATCGACTTCTTTTGCAATATCTTCTTTCAAAGGAGAAGTATGGAGCAAAGAAGGGACAGCTTTCACAGGACGAAGATTGGCGAATAGATCGAAACGTTTCCGAATGGCCAACAGTCCTTTTTCCGGACGGAGCGCTTGCGGATTCTGATCCCATTTTGGACCGCCTACTGCTCCAAGGAGTACTGCGTCACTCGCTTCGCAAATGGCGATTGTTTCATCCGGCAGAGGATTTTGATGCTTATCGATTGCATCGCCTCCAATGGATGCATGTTCAAAATGAAATGTATGGTTAAAGCGTTTCGCAATGACTTCAAGCACCTTCACTGCCGCTTCTGTCACTTCCGGGCCGATTCCGTCACCAGGTAATACTGCTATTTTCTTTTCCACCGTACTTCTCCTCCTTGTTTAAGTTTACGTTTTCACGTTTCGGGATGCCTTCCTCCCTTAGACAAGCGGCTTTACCACTAGTCTTATAGGAGGGGCACAAAAGATTCCTTCATTATATATCGTTTCTTCAATTTACTTTTGTTGAAGAATTATTTTACGCTAACGTTATTGGACAGTTTGCTTTACTTTGTTTCCTTCTTTGATCAGCTGTCTGTTAATGGCGTTCAAGTACGCTTTAGCAGATGCTTCCAATACGTCTTGGGCGACGTCACGGCCAATGGAAACTTGACCGTCGATGCTGAGATTTACGACTGCTTCCCCAAGCGCATCGCGCCCTTTACCGATCGATGTCACACGGTAATCCAAAATGTGGGTTTCGCCATCCACCAATTTTTCAAGTGTATTGAAAATGGCTTCGACTGAACCTGCTCCAGTAGCAGCCACCGTGACGGTTTCGCCATTTGGTACAACAGCTGTAACTGTCGCTGTCGGTACATTGGCAGTTCCATACTGCACTTGCACATTCGTCAGCTCGTATACTGGAACTTCTTTATATTCAATTTGCTGATCCGTAAAGAGGATGAATAAATCGTCTTCCGTGATCTCTTTTTTGCGGTCTGCCAACTTCTTAAATTCAACAAACGCTTTATTGATTTTTTCATCATCCAGATCGAAGCCCATCGTAATGGCACGATCTTTGAATGCATGACGACCCGAGTGTTTTCCAAGGGCAAGCGGTTCTGTTTTGTCACCGATCAGTTCCGGCGTAATAATCTCGTAAGTTTCACGATTTTTCAGATAACCGTCTTGGTGAATCCCTGACTCGTGCGCAAATGCATTTTTGCCGACGACTGCTTTGTTTGGTTGTATGACGACACCTGTCAACTGGCTTACAAGCTGACTCGTGCGTTTGATTTCCTTCAAATTGATGCCCGTTTCGAAACCGTAGAAGTCTTTTCGGATGTGAAGAGCGACTGCGATTTCTTCAAGCGCTGCATTTCCTGCGCGTTCCCCGATGCCGTTGATCGTCCCTTCGACTTGATCCGCTCCATTTTCGATCGCTGCAATCGAATTGACGACAGCCATCCCTAAGTCGTTATGACAGTGAGCGGAAAGTTTAACCTTATCAATTCCGGTGACATTTTCTTTCAAATATTTGAAGAGTGCACCGTATTCTTGAGGCGTCGCATAACCGACCGTATCCGGGATATTGATGGTCGTTGCGCCTGCGGCAATCACTTGATTAATAATACGGACAAGGAATTCCGGGTCTGAACGGAATGCATCTTCCGCGGACCATTGGACAAGCGGGAAATATTTGCGTGCATATTTGACAGCTTCCACTGCAATGTCAACGACTTGGTCAGGGGTTTTCTGAAGTTTATATTCCATATGGATTGGTGAAGTTGCTAAGAATACGTGTAAATGAGGTTGTTCCGCACCACGAAGTGCTTCCCATGACGTTTCGATATCGCTCTTCATCGCCCGGGCAAGACCTGTAACCGTTGAGTTTTTCACTGTATTCGCAATGCGTTGAACCGCTTCAAAATCACCCGGGGATGAAGCAGGAAACCCTGCTTCAATAATTGTTGCCCCGAATTTTTCTAGTTGACGTGCAATTTCTAATTTTTCCGCTGTATTTAAATTGATACCTGCGGACTGTTCGCCATCCCGCAAAGTGGTATCAAAGATGTCAATTTTTCGCACTAGCGACCACTTCTTCCTCTTTTGTTTTTGCACCTTCATTCACAAATGGCATCATTGCGCGTAGTTTTTGACCAACTTCTTCGATTTGGTGTTTCGCTTCTTCTTGTTCGATGCGGTTGAAGTTCGGACGACCGTTTTCGTTCTCTGCAATCCACTCTTCAGCGAATTTCCCAGATTGGATGTCAGTCAAGATGTCTTTCATGCGTGCTTTTGTATCTGCGTCAACAACGCGTGGACCTGATACGAAGTCACCCCACTCAGCTGTATCGGAGATTGAATAGCGCATGCCAGCCATTCCGCCTTCATACATCAAGTCAACGATCAATTTTGTTTCGTGCAATGTTTCAAAGTAAGCAAGTTCCGGTTGGTAGCCAGCTTCAACAAGTGTTTCAAATCCAGCTTTAACAAGTGATGTTAAACCACCGCAAAGTACTGCTTGCTCACCGAATAGATCCGTAACTGTTTCTTCTTCAAACGTTGTTTCAAGAACTCCACCGCGTGCAGAACCGATTCCTTTTGCGTATGCAAGTGCAACGTCTTTTGCATTGCCGGATACGTCTTGGTAGATTGCGAACAATGCCGGTACACCTGCGCCAGCTTCAAATGTTCTGCGAACGAGATGTCCTGGTCCTTTTGGTGCAACTAGGAATACGTCAACATCCGCTGGTGGTTTGATTTGACCGAAGTGAACGTTGAAACCATGTGCGAATACAAGGGATTTGCCTGCTGTAAGAGCTGGTGCGATTTCTTCCTCATAAACTTGTTTTTGTCTTTCATCTGGAAGTAGGATCATGATAAAGTCTGCTGCTTCTGCTGCTTCTTTAACTGTTTTCACTTCAAGACCGTCTTGTTTCGCTTGATCGAAAGATTTACCTGGACGTACACCAACAACAACGTCGAAACCTGAATCTTTCAAGTTACGTGCATGTGCGTGACCTTGTGATCCGTATCCGATGATTGCGATTTTCTTATCTTGTAGAACTGCCTCATTGATATCTTGGTTATAGTACATTTTTGTCATTTTAAATTCCTCCAATAAATTGTTTGTAGTTGTTATTATCTATATGGTATTTAAATGGTACACATTTGAATGGTGTTACTGTTATCCATTTGTGTCTAGACTCCGGGCGCCAGATGCTCGGGTCATAAGCCAGCCCGGCTGTGAGGCAAAGTACGCCTCTTCGCCGGTCCGTCTTATGCCTGTCGCATCTAGGCAGGCGCCCTGCGCTTTTCTATATTATTTTAAAATGGATAATTGTGGTGATTGGACCTTTTGCGTGTCCCGTACAAATGCCGTAGCACCTGTTCTTGTTAATTCTTTAATGCCATATGGTCTGAGCAGATCGATAAACGCTTCAATCTTATCCGGATTGCCTGTCACTTGGTAGGTGACGACATTTTTACCGGAATCGATGACGGTTGCCCTAAACGGTTCGATGATACTATTCATTTCACTCCTGACATGCGGCGGTGAAATGACTTTCACTAAAGCGAGTTCCCGCATGACAATCGCTCGATCTGTAATGTCGTTCACTTTAAGGACATCGATCTGTTTGGACAACTGTTTGACAAGCTGCTCGATTTTCCGTTCATCTTCTACATTGACGATGAACGTCATTTTCGAGATGCCAACCTGTTCAGTATGCCCGACTGTAATGCTTTCGATGTTAAATTGTCTTTTCATGAGCAATCCCGTCACTCGGTTCAAGACACCACTTTGATTAATGACTGTTACTGTAATGACTCGTTTCAATGTTTGCTCACTCCAATCATTTCATTCAGTCCTCTGCCTGGTGCAACCATCGGCGTAACCTTTTCCGCCTGTTTCACGCGACAGTCGATCAGGACAGGCTCATCGGATAATAATGCTTCCCGGAACTGCGCTTCTGCCTCTTCCAGTTTCTCGATTCGATAGCCTTTGATGTCATACGCTTCCGCTAATTTCACAAAGTCCGGCTGCACCGGGATCAAAGATTGTGAATAACGGTTTTCGTAGAACGTTTCTTGCCATTGGCGAACCATTCCGAGTGCTTCGTTGTTCAAGATAACAACCTTGACAGGTAGGCGCAACTCCTGCAATAAGGACAATTCTTGTGCCGTCATTTGGAATCCAGCATCTCCTACGATCGAGATGACACGTTTATCCGGTTTGGCAATCTGTGCACCAATCGCTGCTGGGAAACCGAAGCCCATCGTTCCAAGACCGCCTGACGTTACCCAATGATTCGGATTATTTAAACTGTAATATTGCGCTGCCCACATTTGATGCTGACCTACATCCGTTGTGACAATCGCTTCCCCTTCCGTGATACGGTGGATGATTTCAACCGCTTGTTGCGGAAGGATGACGCTGTCGTCCTCGTTGTACCATAATGGGAACTTTTCGGCTGATTGTTTCAAGTAAGCCCACCATTCAGTTATTTCAGGCGATTCGTTTTGCTGATTCAAAAGTTCTTTCAACGCTTCCTTGGCGTCTGCAACGATCGGGATTTCCGTCGGTACATTTTTGCCAATTTCCGCCGGATCGATATCGATATGGATGACTTTTGCATGTGGTGCGAACAACTCAAGATTACCTGTTAAACGGTCATCGAAGCGTGCTCCGATATTGACAAGTACATCACATTCGCTAAGCGCCATATTGGCAGTAACCGTTCCGTGCATTCCTGCCATGCCGAGGAATAGTTCGTGTTCGCCATGGATACTTCCTAAACCAAGTAGCGTATTGGTAATCGGTAATTGGTGTTTCTCTGCAAATTCTTTCAATTCGTCCATCGCATTTGCATGAAGTATGCCGGCTCCCGCTAGAATGATCGGCTTTTTCGCTTCTGAAATGGCTTTTGCCGCTTTTTGGATTTGTAAAAAGTTCGGAATCGTTGTCGGCTGATAGCCCGGTAGGTTGACTTCGATGTCTGCATACTTTTCATCCGTCGAAGCGAACAACCCCGTCGCAATGTTTTTAGGAATATCCACAACAACCGGTCCAGGACGTCCTGTTGAAGCGATATGGAATGCTTCTTTGATAATCCGTGGTAAATCCGCCACGTCGTTCACCTGATAATTATGCTTGGTGATTGGCTGTGTAATGCCGATGATATCCGCTTCTTGGAATGCATCGGTTCCGATGACTGTATTGGCAACCTGGCCAGTAAATACGACGAGTGGCAAAGAATCCATCATAGCATCCGTAATCCCTGTCACTAAGTTCGTTGCGCCCGGTCCGGATGTGGCAAGTACGACACCTGTTTTTCCGGATACTCTGGCATACCCTTCCGCCGCATGAATTGCGCCTTGTTCGTGACGGGCAAGCACATGGGAAATGGGATTTTTATATAGCGCATCGTAAATCGGTAATACAGCCCCTCCAGGGTAACCGAAGATGACTTCGACACCTTGATCTTTCAATGCTTGGATCAAAACAGCTGATCCATCGCTCGGCTGTATGTTTTGTTGTTCAATCACAGTATCAGTCACCATTTCCTTTACTGCTTGCTTCGTTTGAACTTCCGCATTCATCAATAAACTCCTCCTTACTTTTCTTTTCGACATTTTTCGACATTTCAAAATAAAGAAAAGCTTTTTCTTCCCACGCAAAGAAACGTATTCTCTTTACCTAGGGATGAAAAAGCTTTTCATGGTACCACCCTTGTTCACAGCAATTTTGCTGCCTCATGAATAGACATTGTCTATTCGCTGCTAACGAGCATAGCGAACTACGCCCGAGATTGCCTAATCCCCTACGGTTTCAGCAACCCACTCCGGGGTGATGTCGTAAACTAGGTGTATACCGGCTTTCAGCTGCCCCGGCTCTCTGTGAATACGTGGATCTAGTTACTTTTGCCCCATCATCGATTTCAATCTATTAAATTTTCATAACGCCGCCAGTACTCGCTGATGTAACAAGTGCTGAATATCTGGCAAGATAGCCTTTTTTGATTTTCGGTTCAAACGGTTTTAATGCTGCCCGTCTTTTTGCTAATTCTTCATCGGAAACTTCGAGTTGGATCGTCCGGTTCGTCAAATCGATGGAAATGATATCATCGTTTTCGACTAATGCGATTGGTCCGCCTTCTGCCGCTTCCGGTGAAATATGGCCGATCGAGATGCCTCGGGATGCCCCTGAAAAACGACCGTCTGTAATGAGTGCCACTTTCGTTCCTAAACCGCGTCCCATAATCGCAGACGTCGGTGCGAGCATTTCAGGCATCCCTGGCCCGCCTTTTGGACCTTCGTAGCGGATGACAACGACATGACCTTCTTTAACCGTGCCATTATCGATGTTTTCCTGTGCCGCTTCTTGGGAATCAAAGACAATCGCCTTGCCTGTGAATTCCTTGATTGACGGATCGACAGCGCCGACTTTAATGACACCGCCGTCCGGTGCGATATTTCCGAAGAGTATGGATAATCCGCCTACAGGACTGTATGGATTCTCTTTCGGTCTAATGACTGCTTCATTCGTAATTTTAGCTTCTTTGACGTTTTCGTAGAGCGTTTTTCCTGTGATCGTCATACGATCAGGATGGATGGCTCCTTCGATTTCGCAAAGTTCCTTGATAATGGCATTGAGGCCACCTGCAAGGTGAACATCATGCATCGAGTAATCGGAAGCTGGCATAATTTTCGATAAATAAGGAATGCGCTTCGCGACTTCGTTGATGTCTTTCACATCGTACTCGATTTCCGCTTCATGTGCGATAGCAAGTGTATGGAGAACAGTGTTGGTCGAACCACCCATTGCCATATCGAGTGCAAATGCATCATCGATTGCTTCTTTCGTAATAAGATCACGCGGTTTGATATCCTCTTTTACCATGCGGACAAGATGTTGCGCCGCTTCTTTGATGAGTCGGTGACGCTCGTCCGAAGTAGCTACGATTGTGGCATTCCCTGGAGGTGTCATGCCGAGCATTTCCATCAAAGAGTTCATGGAGTTCGCTGTGAACATTCCTGAACAAGATCCGCATGTCGGACATGCATTTTGTTCAATGTCGAGCAGTTCCGCTTCCGTCATTGAGCCTTGTTTGTAAGCCCCGACCCCTTCAAATACAGAAGTGAGGGAAAGCTGTTTTCCATCTGCCGATGTACCAGCCTCCATCGGGCCACCTGTTACGAATACGGATGGGACATTCGTCCGAACTGCTGCCATTAGCATACCTGGTGTAATCTTGTCACAGTTCGGTATGTAGAACACACCGTCAAACCAGTGAGCGTTTATCACAGTTTCCGCTGCATCTGCAATGAGCTCTCGGCTTGGGAGTGAATATCTCATTCCGATATGCCCCATTGCAATCCCATCATCTACGCCGATGGTATTAAATTCAAACGGGATGCCACCCGCTTCCCGGATTGCTTCTTTGACGACTTCTGCGAATTTATTCAAGTGCATATGACCAGGAATGATATCAATATATGAGTTACAGACACCTATGAAAGGTTTGTGCATATCTTTCATCCGAACACCAGTTGCGTACAATAGACTTCTATGAGGTGCGCGGTCCACACCTTTTTTGATCATATCACTTCTCATTGCATTCTCTCCTACTCAAATCACTTACACTTTTATCTCAATTGAACTAAGTTACTACCTATCAATCAGTCACTTGTCTTCTGAACTGAATCACGTGCTGATTTGGATTGAAGCTATCATATCTTGGATATCGCCTGTAGTCAACAGTCTTTTTATAATTATTAGCCAATTGAGAATTGCAAGCAAAAATGTATCCGCTTACATATGCGATATATCGCATATCTCACAATTTGTTCATATTTAATAAAAAATTTTCTACGAAATGACAGCAAGCATAGAAAGGGTTTTCATTCGTCAGGAAGGGATATTTATAAAATTCATGATTTATGAAACCTTCCTGCAATAGACTCGTAACTGTAGTATACTTGCTTTCGAAAGCATGTATTTTTTACCAATAATCTTAATGGAGGTTTTAGGCTATGAAAAAACTAGCAACATGGGCACTCGCATTCATCTTGTTACTCTCATTCGCTTTTCCACAAGATACGGCGTCTGCTCAATCGTATGCACTCAACTGGACGATTGACGATGTTGAAGTGACAGGGAACGACCAACCTTTTCTATTCAATGATAAGGTTCTGATTCCCATAGAGAAACTATTTGAGGAAGTTGGTTTCAAAGTTTCAAAAGACGAGTCTGGTAAAGTGCATGTAACGAACAACCACTTGACGATTGACTTTGATGCGGCAGCAGGAGAAATCAAAGTGAATGGTGAAAAGGCGAATGCCGAATTCCCTCTCACTGATCGAAATGGCGGAAACTATATTTCCACTGAATTTTTGGCACAACTAGAAGGATTTTCGGCGAAAGTTGCAGCAGACCATCAATCCGTTGCAATTCAGACGAACCGTGTGCTAGATGTTCCTGCATTTTTAGAGAAAGCAATGGATGCCAATTTAAACAGCCAGTCTGCTAATCTGACAATAGACTTAGAGATGGCATCTTCACTAGATGAAGAAACGATGAAGATGTTAATGGCTATTCAATCAGATGACATTTTGGATCCATTTTCCTCACACTCCATTTCTACAATGTCAATGACTGATTCAGAAGGATTTGCCTTTGAGGAAGTATCCGAAACGTATATAACCGAAGATGGATTCTTCCAAAAGATGGGCGATACTTGGATCAAGTATGACGATGAAATGGCTGAATTCATGCAACAAATCACTTCTGCACAAGAAATGTTACTGCCACAATTGGAAGAACTGCAACAGAAATTCACTACAGGCATCAATATCTATGAATATGATGATGTCTACGTCATGACCCAATCACTGACGACAGATGAGCTGAAAGAAATGCTAAAAGAGGCATCTTCATTATTTTCAGAGCTACTGCCTGTTATGGGAACTGAAGAAGTATCTATCGAAGTGATAGCGACTGAAGCAGAAGAGATTGAAGAAGTAACGCTTGAAAATGAAGTGACTGAAGAAGTGACTGCTGAAGAAGCAAAAGAAGAAACTGTTGTAGAAGCGGTTGACGATGAGACAACTACAGAGGAAAATACAAATGAAGCGACTGAAGAAGAGGCAGTAATCGATGAAGTCATTTTTGAAGAAGGTGACTTCGACGCGATTTTCGATAGCCTTGGTCTACAACTCGAGGAATTCTACTTTGTTTCCAATTACGATAAAGAAACATTATTCCCACTTGATTTGTCTGGGAATGCACATATCACAATGGCGATGGGCGAGGATTCTTTCTCTATGAAAATGATCCTCTCCGGGGCATTCAGTAACTTCAATGCCGTTGAAGAAATTAAAGTTCCTGAGGAAGTCATCCAAAACGCAATTACTATGGAAGAATACTTCGAACAACTTGAAGCCGAATTCGAAGCAGAGTTTGAATACGAAGCTGAATAATCGCTAAAAAAAGCGGAACGGCCCTTGGATGGGCTCGTTCCGCTTTTCTCTTATAGGAATGTCCGTTATTGGGTAATCCGTATATTTGCAGGGATCGATAGATTGTTACCTGCAGCGTCCTTGATGTTTCGACTATCCAACACCTCGAGAGAGAGACCGCTTGCGATGTTTGCCTTTGTTACCTCATTCTCTAATGTCAGTTCGACTGATTTAATAGAACTTCCCGCAGGTGTCGTCACTTGCTTATTGCCTGCAACGGTTGCACCATCAATCAGCAATTCGAAATCTTGCTCGCCTCCGATTGTTGTAACGGCTTCAGAAAAAGTGAGTTTCACTTTGTCCATCCCCGCCAATACAGCGGATTCCACAAATGGCGCTACGTTCTCTTTTAGACTAACTGTGTTCGTAAAGAAACGATCCATTGTTTTCGTAGAGCCGAATGCTTTTATATTTTCAATTGCAATATTACGTACCCCTGTATAAGTATTGGATCCTTTTTTAAGATTGAGCACGGCTACTTGTGTTGTACCCGATTCTGATGTGACTGGCGGCTTCAATGTCACTGACTCAATCACTGCTCCGTCGATTGAATAGTTTGCTAAAGTCGTAGCCGTCGCCCCATCAACTGCACGATTAAACGTCACGTTCACTTTATTATTATCCGCAGGATCTTGAACCACTTCGGTTACACCGACTACTGCCTCATTTGCAGGCGTGGCATCTTCACCGCGTGTGAAGGTCACAGGATTCGTGCCTGTCACGATGCCTGATTCACTAGTCACATTGTTGAACGTAAGATCGAGTGTATAGTCAGCAGCTTTAAAGTCATTTTCTCCTAAAAAGGCATCCAATTCGACCCGCACCACTTTTTTATTGCCCGTTTCTTTATAGGTCACCGGTGTTGCATCGAAGTCCTTTGAGCCGACCGTCACGTAGTTTCTCACATAACTTCCGACACCGCTGACCGTTGGATTTTTTCCTAGATTGATGTTTTTATCAAAGGTAAGTTCCAAATATTCTTTCCCGTTTGCTTTGTCTTGTACAACTGCCCTGGAGACGACTTTCGGAGCGGTTGTATCTTTAGTGAACGTGATTACTTTGTTGGTAGTAGCTCCCACTTCCCCACTCAAGTCGGAGAAAGCTGAAACCGTTACAGTCCTAGCCCCGTCCAAAAGACCTTCAACATTCACATCATACACTGTCGGATCGTCAGTAGACCTAGAAACTGCAGTTTTAGGATATCCTGACACCGCTACAGTCGGATTATCATTCAGCCGCTCGGAGAACTTGATCGACAACGAGGATGCCCCTGTTTGCTTGATTGTTTCAACTACTGGCGCAATCCCGTCAGCGGCCCCTTTTTGGAAAGTGACGGTTGCCGGATTAGGCGTGAGCAAATTCTTAGCCATATCTTGCGCTCCGATGAATGTCGCCACGATGCGTTTTGATTCGGAAACATTTGCATCCATTGTGAAGACGATCTCATCAGCCCCTTCTGTCATCGCACCTGTAATTCCTGAAACGGCTGAACCATCTTCATACTTGAATGTCGTTTCATTAAACGCTTTCATCGGTTCCGAAAATTTCACCCGCACTTGTGTAGCCGAAAGATTTTCGACACTTTTAATTGTTGGCGCGGTCGTATCTGCTGCAATGGTTACCATGTCCGTAAAGTCGTCAATCGCTTTTCCGTTAGTCGTTTTTACGTTTTTTACTTTCACATCATACCTTTTTGAAAGCGGAGCATTGGCTGTCACCGTCAATACTTTTCCGTTCGAACTCAAGCTGCCTGATACGACTTTCGCAGTCACCCCGTCCAGCGATGAAATGGCAACCGTATTTTCTTTGATCGTCCCACTTGAAGTCAACACGGAATCGGCGTCTACAGCTGTACTGAAGTGGACTTCAAACTGTGTCGCATTAATGGGTTTCACACTTGTCACAAAACGATCGTCTCCGGCATACTCAAACGTTACCGTCATCGTCTGTTCAGCTGTTGCTTCCCCTTTTGTCAATATCACTTTATATTCGCCGGCATTCGCTCCCGCAACGACTTCAGCTTTCGTCCCTTTACCTGTCACAACCCGATCGACATAGGCTTGTACAGCCTCCAGTTTGGTCTTATCGGTTGCCTGTTCTCCCTTCGGAACGACAACATTCCCGGTCTTCACCAAGTCCGCTGCCGAATCGACAGCCGCTTGATCATCACTCACTTGTGAAAAGTCCGTGTTCATGGTTTTATAGAGGAATGTTGCAAATTGGCCACGGGTTGTTGTGTTTTTAGGATTAAAAGCCGGTGCGGCCGGATTCGTAATATCGAAATAATCGAGGACATCGATCGCCGGACGGGCTTCCGCTTTCGCTTTCGTCAAATCAATGACATCTCTTTTAAAATCTTGCTCTCCCACATAAGAGACAAGATCCGTGCTATTTTTCTTATCGAACGCCCGGACAAGCACAACAGCCATGTTTTCACGGGTGATGTTGTCTGAAGCAAGTAGACGGCCGTTATTGCCATTGAATAAGCCATTATCTTTCACGATGGCCGCAGACTGCAGAAGCTCGTCATTGGAGCTGGAGGTGAGATCTGTAAAACGTGGATTTGCCTTATAATCTTTCGGTATATCGTATCCTTCCGCTACAAGCCATTTCCCCATCAATTTCACAACGTCTGAACGCGTCAAGGTTTTATTCGGCTGGAATGTTCCATCGGGATAACCCGAAATAATTCCCATATCGGATAAGGCATCAACTGCTTTTTCATGTGTATTCCCTTTTGTATCTTTGAATTCTTTTGCACTTGCTACCGGCGCTACTGCAGATGCGACAAGAGCAGCCGACGCTGCGCCTACTATGAATTTTTTACTTTTCGATGCTGATCGTTGAGTCATGAATAACTTCCTCCCCTTAAATCAATCGTTAGAAATGAACTCTATTCGACTATTTCTATCTTTACCCTTAGTAGATTGATTTAAACTATTTGAGAAAATCGCCTTGAAGGAGTTTATTGAAATAAAAAAAGCGGAACTCGCTCTGGAATGAGCTTGTTCCGCTTCAGGTATTAGATTTTATCGAGTCACTTTGATGGATTTAAAGTTTAATGGATTATTCACTGTATCGAATACCTTTTTATTGTTCGCTAGCTTGACGACGACTCCTGCATTCATATCTGCATCTGTGAATGTCGTCTTTTTACCAGCCAATGTGATAACGACTTCTTTACCTTCCGTAACTTCTGCCACGGTTGCACCTGCCACTTTCGTATTTGAATCTCCAATAAACAATTCAAATGCATTTTCAGGTACTGTCACATTTTCACTGAATGTTAATGTGATTTCGTTGTCAGCTGTCAATACTGCTTTTGTGACAGTTGGGGCAACGTTTTCATTGAGTGCAACTGTTCCTTCGTATTTGTTCATTGCTACGGAAGAACCTTTTGCTTTTACATTTTCAATAACGACATTACGTTCGCCAGTAAATGTATTTGAATCAGCTTTCAAGGTAAGTGTCACTTTTTTAAGCGCTCCTGCATTGACAGTCGCAGATTCTACTTCAGCGCCAGAAATTTTATAGTTGGCAGCAACTGTTGCCGTATCAGCATCTACTTCTTGATCGAAAGTGACAACAACCTCGTTGTTATCATTTGTAGATTGTTGCACACCATTAACTTTGATTTTCTCTTCTGTAGCTGGTGTTCCGTCCTCACCGCGTGTAAACGTAATTGCTTTAACGTCTGCCGCCGCTTCACCTGTTTCGCTTACTACGTCTGTGAATGCAAGGTCAAGTTGGTATGCAGCACCCTTTTCATCCGCATTACCAAGAAGAGTAGCAAGTGCTACACGAACAACTTTTTTACTATTTTCGTCTTTGTGTTCAAGTTCTGTCGCTGAAAGACCAGTAACCTCGTGAGTGACGGAATCTTTTACGTATGAACCTTTAGCGGTAACTTTGGAATCCTTTTCCGTAAGTTTAACATTTTTATCGAAAGTGATTTCTAGGTATTCTTTTTCTTTATCGACAATCACTTTTGTTGATAGAACTTTTGGTGCAACTGTATCTTTAACAAATGAAACAACTTTGCTGAACGTTGCTGTTTCACCTGAAAGGTCTGTTACAACTTTTTTATCTGCTGTTTTGATCGTTGTCAAGCCATCCAGGTCATTTGCGACTGTTACGATGTAAGTTGTCGCATCTAACTGATCCTTTTCAATTGAAGCAACAGCATTCGATGTTGATCCTACAGATACTTCAATGGCGTTCTTTGCTGGTGTCTGAATTTCTTCAGAGAATTTGATAGCGAATTTTTTCGCACCCATTTGTGTGATTTCTTTTACAGATGGTGCTACTCCATCTTTTGCACCTTTTTGGAATGTCACTTTTGCCGGGTTTGGCGTAATCAGGTTTCCAGCTATATCTTTCGCTCCGATGAACGTTGCTGTAATTGCTTGTCCAACTTCTGCAGCCGAAAGGTCATAAGTCACTTCTTGGTCGCCTGTTGCAAGATCACCTGTGATCCCCGTAACTTTTGTTCCATCAGCAAGTGTAAATTGCACGCTAGATGCAGGGATTGCTTGCATCGGCTCAGAAAAACTGACTTTAACTTTAGACGCACTAATATTCGTAGTTCCTAGAATGACAGGAGCTGTTTTGTCGGCAGCAATCGTAATTGTTGCTTCGTATTTATCAATAGCAGCACCATTTACGGACTTCAGTCCATCAACTACAACATCATAGCGTTTTGAAAGAATATTTTTAGCTGTAATTGTCAATGTTTTTCCGTCTTTGCTTAGTTCACCTTTAAGTGTTCCAGCATCTACTTTATCCAATGAGGTTAAAGAAATCGTATTCGCTTTAATGGCACCATTCGCACCTAGTACGGAATTGGCATCTACTGCTGTGCTGAATTTAACCTCAACTTGCGTTGCATTCAAAGCGTTTACTTCCGTAACAAAACGATCATCCGCTGCGAATTTGAATGTTACAGCGATTGTTTTTTCTACTTTTTCTTCGCCTTTTGTCAATGTGACAACATATTCGCCAGCTGTTTTGCCTGCTGCCGCTTTCACTGTTACGCCTTCTTCTTTCATGAGGCCGTTAACGTATGTTTGGACAGCTGCAAGTTTGTTTGCGTCTGTTGCATATTCGCCGCGTGATACAGTTACTTCGCCGTCTTTCACTTGTTTAGCCGCAGCTTCCACTGCCGCTTTGTCTTCACTCACTTCAGGTGCTTTTACAGCAGAGAAGTCTGTGTTGATTGTTTTATGAAGGAATGTTGCGAATTGGCCGCGTGTTGTTGTGTTTTTCGGGTTGAACGCTGGTGCAGCCGGGTTCGTGATGTCAAAGAAATCAAGGACATCGATTGCTGGGCGCGCTTCCTCTTTTGCTTTCGCTCGGTCAATGACGTCTTTATCGAAGTCTTGTGCTTCAACATAAGCGACCAGGTCCATGTTATGTAATTTATCAAATGCACGAACTAGGACAACCGCCATGTTTTCACGTGTAATGTTGTCAGCAGCCATTAGGCGACCGTTATTTCCATTGAATACGCCGTTGTCTTTCACAACTGCAGCATATTGTAAAAGCTCATCATTAGATGTAGCTGTCAAATCTGTAAAACGCATTTTTGTTTTATAGTCTGCCGGGATTTTATAGCCTTCAGATACAAGCCATTTCCCCATTAATTTTACGACGTCAGAACGCGTCAATGTTTTGCCTGGTTTGAACGTACCGTCTTGGTAACCGGAAATGACACCCGCATCAGATAACGCATCGATTGCCGGTTTGTGCGTGTGATCTGCTTTCACATCATTGAATTCTTTCGCACTTACGACCGGTGCTACTGCAGCCGCTACTAAAGCCGCTGAAGCAGCGCCCAAGACAAACTTTTTATACCTTGCAGATTGTTTATTAACCATTTAAAACATTTCCTCCTCATATGTAGGTAGAGATGAATTTCTTAATCTAAGAACCTTCATTTCTAACTGGTAAGTGATTGCTGGCACTATATATGTACCTTTAGTTGTTGCTCACTCATCCTAACATATTAGATTTACTCTATCAGCATCCAATTTCTGGTCTTTTTCCTTTTACTAGAATAATAGAACAAAAAATAAGGCTATCCAATGATCCATCATGCCTGAATCATTGAATAGCCTTTGTTCAACCTTCATTTCTACTCCATTGCCAACCACGCTCGACGATGTATTCAAGCGGCGACCGGGATGCCATGACGAAACGGCATTGTGGGAATTCTGTTTCCCCGATTTCTTCGAGCTTGCCTCTGATTCTTCCAGAATGCATGACCGCCCCTCCATTTAAGTAGACAACGCATTCCGTTTCCTCCAAATTGCTCTTTCGTATTACCGAAGCGACTAATAGCGCCAATTCCTCTGCCGCTTGCTCTAAAATCCGAATGGCCACCCGGTCGCCCTGTTGCGCACAACGATCCACGACAATAGATAATCGTGCTACCCGGTCTACGGAATAAGCCGATCCGTATAACCAATCCGCCAATTCCTCAATCGTTTCAATTGATAGCTCTTCCAATACGCTTCTATATAATGAAGTAACAGCTCCCCGACCATCCTCCATCCGAAATATTGCACGCAACGCTTCACGCCCTATCCAGTAGCCGCTTCCTTCATCTCCCGCGCGATGCCCCCAGCCACCCGAGCGGTTGATATCGCCTTTGCCGTCATGCGCAAAAGCGATGGAACCCGTTCCTGAAATAAGCGAGACACCCGGTTGACAGCCGGTTGCACCTAGCATGGCCGCTTGAGCATCATTTTCGACGATCAGCTTCGCCACCTGTAAACCGGCTACCAAGCAAGCCTCTTCAACGATCGTTTGAACGACAGTCCGGTCTCGTTCCGAATCAATTCCTGCGAGTGCGAAAACAGCGATGTCCACTTGCGCCGTCGGCAAAGCCGACTTCACCTCTGTCAATAAATGAACCAGAACAGCCAGCACTTGATCCGCTCCCGACGTCTGGTAATTGGAGCTTTCGCCTAGCTTATCCAACAATACCGTTCCGTCACGTTTTCGAAGCGTCAAAGCTGTTTTGGTCGCTCCCCCATCAACAGCAAGGATGATCTCTTCCATCATGCATCACTCCAGTTCGCTTTGAATGTTTCCAACTGGATTTCTGCATCGATAATCGCACGTTCCTTTTCATTCAACCATTGCATCGCCTCTTTTGCGACTTCTTTTGATCGTTCAATAGAAGCTTTCATCGTTTCAGCAGCGGGACCGCCGTAAATCGTCCGGATCGAAACGAAATGTTGCGGTCGCAATGCAGTTTGAAAATCGAGGGCGGAAATCGTAAGATCTCTTTTCAAAATAAGACGCGCCTGGTCGTTTGCCAAACGCCACGTCAGGCTAGACAATGAGTCCTCCCCCGCCGCAGCCAATGCTTTGACACAATTGCTGACAATCTGATGCGATTGACGGAATGAAATCCCTTCTGAACGGACGAGCGTATCCGCCAATTCCGTCACATTAGCAAAGCTTCCTTCCGCCCGTTTGAGCAACTGATCCTTGTTGACATCCATCGTCAACACGACACTTCCGAACAATTGGTAAATACCGATGAGGCGATCGATCGCTTTCCATAAATAGGGCTGCAAATCATCTTCCGTGTCCACAATATCGCCGAACGGTGTATTATGGATCATTGTCAATACCGTATTCGTATCACCGACGACCGAGGAAAGCAAAGAACGCATATGCTCGATTGACACCGGGTTGCGCTTTTGAGGCATGATGGAGCTGATTTGAACATAGGGATTCGCCAAGGTGAATACATTGAACTCCTGCGTCGCCCATGTCAGAAAGTCTTGTACCGTGCGTCCCAAGTTCAAAGCGGACAATTGAACAGCACTTGCCGACTCTGTAATATAATCGGCCGACGCAACGGCATCCCAAGAATTTTCGATAATATCATCAAACGCCAGTAGATCCCGCATGCGCTCTCGATTGATCGCAAAGCCTGTGGTTGTCAGCGCAGCGGCACCCATACTACTGCGGTTCACCGTACCATAAGCCGATTGGGCTCTTTTAAAATCCCTGCCAAGTTGATCGATGACCGCCTTCAAATAATGAGCAAGCGTCGTCGGTTGCGCTTGCTGCGTATGCGTATAGCCAATCATCACCGTATCGAGATGCGCTTCGCAAAAAACGAGCAGTGCATCTTTCAGCGCCAGCATTTCACTCATCAGCTCAAGCAGTTTCTTCCGCAGCGTCATTCGGTAAATGGCGATTCCCATATCATTCCGGCTCCGGGCGATATGCAAATTTCCTGCCACTTCACCCGCGTCTTCAATCAAATCATGTTCAATCCTGAAAAACAGATCCTCGAAGAGTGGATTATAATGATCCGTACTATAATAATCCACATCGAGGGCATGAACTGCTTTGCCGATTGTCGCGGCTTCTTCTGGACTGACAATCCCTTGCTCTTCCAACATCTTCAAATGAGCGGCATGGATTTGGATCATGGAATGCAAGAAATACTTTTTCGCTTCGTCGTAAGCGGGCTGTAAAACCATTCGCCTATACGTTTTTGAGGGGAACTCCTCCCCTTCGACTTCATTGATCCGATCTTTGAAATTGCGAATCATGATGTTAACCTTCCTTCCAACAAATTTCCTTTCTTAGATTGCCGAGCCTGCGCTGCCTTTGGACAGTTTCTCAGAAATCGTCAATACAATTAATATTAAAATAATTTGCAAGACGCCATATGCACAAGCCGTACCAAATTTGAATGCGTACATCTTCTGGAAGATCGCCACGGATAACGGCATCGTCGATGTACTATAAATGAGAATAGATGCAACAAACTCACCGATGCTTTGAACAAATGCCAACAATGTCCCAGCTAATATACCTGTCATCGTCAATGGTAAGACGATACGGCGGAATGTCATCCACCAACTTGCTCCCAAACTGCGCGAAGCCTCTTCAATCGATTGATCCATCTGCATTAATGACGCGGATGTCGACCGAAAGACAAGTGGCAAATGGCGGATGAAGTATGCCAGCGGTAAAATCCAGAACGTCCCGATGAGCACTTGATTGAATGCGAAAATATTTTCTTCGCTAAATGCTGCAATCAAATTCACCGCAACGACCGTTCCAGGAAGCGCCCAAGGAACCATGATCAAAATATCAAGCAACGTCTTCCCTTTAAAGTTCAATCGTACCATCGCATAGGCTGCCGCGACACCGAACAGGATATTCCCGACAGTCGCGACAAAGCCCATTTGCAACGAGTTCCAAATCGGTCGCCATGTCCGTTCGTCCGTAAACAAGGCAATATAATGATCAAATGTATATTGAGGTGGCAGCACTTGGATCGTCCAAGTACCATCCACCGAAAATGAAATGAGGATGAGCGTCAAAATCGGTAACAATAAGATGATGACACCGATCACCGACAGAATGATGGACACCATTCTCATCACTTTCGACTTCACTTCCGAGCGATGGACACCGATCCCTTTACTTAAGTTCTGGTAGTTCCGCCGATTCTGATACCAACGCATGGTGATCAAAAACGTTATGGAAACGAACGAAAGAATCGTCGATTGTGTCGCAGCCATATCCAGATTGCCATTGGTTCGTGACAAATAGATTTGCATGGTCATCGTTCGTTCCACGCCAAAAATGAGTGGTGCTGTATACGACGCCATGGAAATCATGAAGACGAGGAGCGCCGCCGCTACAATCGAAGGGGTCAGCATCGGCAAGATGATTTTCCGCCAAATGCGGATCCGGCTTGCTCCAAGATTGGTCGCCGCTTCTTCTAGTGACGGATCCAGCCCCTTGATCGCGGCCGACGCGGTCAAATAAAAGTACGTATACATCGTGAACGTATGGACAACAATGACGCCCCATACCCCTTTCAACGAAAATGGCGCCTGTTGCAAATTGAATAAATGCTGGAGTCCACGTGGTATGATGCCGCTTTCTCCATATAGAAAAGTGAACGACAGCACACCGACTAGCGGCGGCAACGCCATCGGTACAAGGACGAGGACAGATAAAATCCGGCGTCCCGGAAAATCATAACGTTCTAACAGAAAAGCCATCGTCACGCCGACAATCGCACAGGTAATAACACTGATAACTGATATATAGACACTCGTCCAGAGCGCTTCTAAGTTCGCAGTACTTTCCAAACTGAAAAAACGTTTGTAATTAGCGAGCCCTGTCTCGCTGCCGAAACTTTGAAGAAACGTCTGGTAAAACGGATAGATGACATACGCAAACAGAATAAGGAACAAAGGTGAGATAAGTACATATATAAAGGAAGGGGATCTTGTCAGCCGGGCCCACCTGCTATCCTGTCTCGGTTGGATCGTCCGTTTTTTCATCACATCGCCCCCTATTCCCCTAAAAAGTACAGGCTTGGCGACGGGATATTCAGCTGAATGGAATCCCCGATTGCCAACAGCTCCCCGCCTGTATTGATGATCATCACTTTCAATGTGATTCCCGGTATGTCAACGATATAATTGACACTCAGACCGGTGAATTCCACAAATGTAATGGTCCCGGTCAGCACATTCTCCCCTTCTCCTTGATGGATCACTTCAGGGCGGATCGAGACGTGAACAGTCTCTCCCACCCGCATCGGTGCAAGTGGAGAACTGTTCGCCAGTTGTCCCTTCAGTGAGATACCATGCCCATTTTCTACAATGACCTGTTCTCTATCCACTGATTTGATCTTCATTTCTATCATATTCGACTCCCCGATAAACGTTGAGACAAAACGGTTCATCGGCCGGTTGTAAATTTGCTGCGGCGTGCCGATCTGTTGGATATACCCGTCTTCCATCACCATAATGCGATCTGACATCGCCATCGCTTCCGTCTGATCATGTGTTACATAAACGGTCGTCACTCCAAGTTCCGCTTGCAACCGTTTGATTTCAATCCGCGTTTCTTCACGCAACTTGGCATCTAGATTCGACAACGGTTCATCCAACAGCAAGATATCCGGTTCGATGACAAGCGCACGAGCCAAGGCAACACGCTGTTGCTGGCCGCCGGAAAGTTCATTGATCTTCCGTTCGCCATACTGGCCAAGCCGTACAAGTCCCCGTACTTTATCGACTTTTTGCTTAATCTCTGCTTTGGTAAACTTCCGCACTTCCAAGCCGAATGCGATGTTTTCATTGACCGTCATATGCGGGAACAGCGCGTAGTTTTGGAACACCATACCGATGTCCCTTTTATTAGGCTGCAAAGTCGTCACATCCCGTTCATCGAAAAAAATCTTCCCCTCCGTCGGATAATAGAACCCTGCAATCATCCGGAGTGTCGTCGTCTTGCCGCAACCGCTCGGTCCGAGAAATGTAAAAAATTCACCGGGTTGAATATCAATATTCAAATCTTTCACACCATGCATATTTCCAAACATTTTCGTGATGTCTTTCAAACGAACACCTTTCATCCCGCTCCTCCTCCTGCCTCTATATAAAGGAAAAACCCCGAGGTCGATGTCCCGAGGTCACACTTGTTGAATCTTCACTTCCCTTTGCCCTTAATGTTCGAATCCCAATGCTCCATCCATTCCGCTTCTTTGTCCGCCATCTTTTCCCAATCGATATCGAGCGCCTTCAAATCGAGCTCCTGATACCAATCCGGCATATCTTCTCTCGCAATATCCGAACGTGTCGGAATCTGATACAACTCTTCCGCCAGCTCCGCACGTACTTCCGGATCGAAAAGGAACTCATAGAATAATTTTGCGTTCTCTTCATTTTTAGCATTGTTGACAATACCAACCGCATCAACCAGAATTGGTGCACCGCTCTTCGGATAAATATAGTCAAATGGTTGGTTATTCAACTTGCTTTGCAGCAAAATATCTTGCAAGTTCCATAATGAAACGGTCCCTTCCTGACGAACTAATTTTAAATAAAGGTTCGTCGGGTCTTGCGCATAGTCTTTGGTGTTTTTATCCAAACCTTTCAGCCATTCATATCCTTTTTCAGGCGTATCCGCACCTTGACGATAAATCATCGAGGAGTAAATGGTGCGCATCGTCCCGGAAGCTAGCACTCCGCGGATGACGATTTTGTCCTCCCATTCCGGCTTCAAAAGATCATCCCAATCTTGCGGACCTGTTTCCTTGGTCAATACATCACTGTTGATCATAATGACTTCTGGCAACAACATCTCCCCGTACCATCTGCCTTCAGGATCTTTATATGCGTCAGCAACCGCATTATCAAACGATGGTTTGAACGGCAACAGAAGGTCTTCATCCGCCGCCACCATCATCGCCGATTGTGTACCTCCCCACCAGAAATCCGCTTGCGGGTTCGCTTTCTCACCACGGACACGTTCAAGGATCTGTTGGGCCCCCATTGTCAAATGCTCGACTTGTACATCCGGGTATTTTTCATTGAACATCCCGACAACCTTTTCAACTACGCTTTCATCGCGACCTGTATAAATAACGAGCTTACCGGAAGCTTCATTTTCAATCGTTGCATTGTCATCCGATGTTGTATTTTCCTCTGGCTTGGTGTTATCGTCCGTTTTCGTTCCACTTTCCCCTTTGTCCGTATTGCATGCTGCCGCAAGCAAAAGCAAGAAAACGAGCCAGACACTAAAAAACCCTTTCCTCTTCAAATCAACGCCCCCCTTTTTCTTTGTATAGATTGTTGCATGATGCCATACCCCAATGACTCTTTTCGTCTACTCTACCACTTTATGTTTTATGATCTAGAAGATTACTTTAGGGCGACTTAAATAGTCCTAACAGTCAAATAAATACCCCATAGCCAATCAGCCGCAAACCTCCAAATTCCACTCCCATGAACGAAAGCGCAGGTCGTTTCCTGAAAATTGACAAAATCCCCTCAAGTCACCGTGGACTTAAAGGGATTTGCATCTGGTTGCTTCCATTTTCTTCTTGCAAAAAGATTTGCTACGATTGCGCCTATCGTTAAATTGACGACCATATTCGCAACAGCCGGAACGGCAGCAAGCGAACTGACGTGTTCCATCGCCAATGTCGCCGCGAGCGCTGTATTACAAATTCCAGTGTGGAACAAAATTGCCCGTGCATTCTCTTCCGGCACTTTCATTGATTTGGCTATGATATAGCCTGCAACCATTGGAATGGTCACTTGGAAAAAGACCGCCAAGAAAATCTTCGGCAGAACCGATAAGTTGTCCTGTAAGGATGGCTGCGCATTGGAAATGACTGATAAGACGACGATAAATAATGCAAGTTGGGAGAGTACAGCCGTGTAAGGTTTCACAACTTCTATACGCTTGGCCCATTTCCATTGCAACAGTAACCCTGTAAGAAGTGGGATGAAAACAATATAAATGATATTGATAAATAATGGCCAAAAAGCGATAGGGATCAGCTTCCCCGCAAACACTTGGACAAGCGTCGGTGTCAGCACCGGCGAGATGAACGTATCCATCGTTGCCATCGTAATGCTCAACGCCGCTTCACCACCCGCGATAAATGTATAAATATTGGCGGATGTCCCGCTCGGAACCGTCCCTGCTAAAATGAGGCCGGTAGCGATTTCCGCATTCTCTTGAAAAAACAAATAAGCAATCGCGATTGTGACAGTCACCATAATGCTCCATTTTAAGAACACGCCTAGTAATGCATGCTTAGGATTTCGAATGACTGCAAATAGTTTTTCCGCCGAAAGCGACATCCCCATCAATAAGAAAATCATCCCTAATCCCGCTCCGGTCCAACTGCGAATCGGAATAAACACATTAGGAAAAAAATACGCGATAAACGATAGTAGGACAATCCAAACGGGTAAGTATTTCGAAATTAAAGTTGTGATTGCCTGAATCACCTTCATCTACATGCCTCCAAACAACAAAATTGATAAAACATTTCGACAAAATTCGCATTATTCGGAACTGTGGATAACTTTACTCACATTATACCGCAGAAATACCACAGTTTGTCCACCTTGCAAACAACTTAACCACAGGATATCCACCAATGGTTGTGGATAAGAGAACGGTTGTTCTTACTTAGGATTTTTGTTAGATTAGAAGTACACCAGTTGTAACCAATTAGTTTATTCATCCATGGGTTCAAATAACACACTTTTGGCAAATAAATTATGGAGGTGACCCGAGGCATGCGAAAACTACCGGATGATTTGTTAATTGAGTGCTATTTCAAAGCAAAGGCTTTAAAACTGAATCCTTATTTCATCTACCTTCTAGAACTGGAAATCCGTTCACGCTCTTTACTCACCAAGATCAAACTTCCTGTTTAACTACCAATCTATTAAAAGTCTGTTTTCCTTTTTAAATACATCTTGCTATTTTACCAACTTTGTCTAATGATAGAGAGACAACCGAGAATAAAGGGGTCCATTGACAATTGAAAAAAATGATTTTAGTTCTTCTTATTTTCACACTAGCTTTTCCAATTTCCACTCACGCTTCCAGTGTGAAATTAGTTAAAATAACAGAAACAACACCCGTCTTTGACGATACGCAAAAGGTGGCAGTCTTCCAGAAAGGGACTTCTCATACAGTCATTAAAGAATCGGATCGCTTTTACCATACCATTATGGGAAATGATGAAGTGAAGTTTTCAAAACAGCGGGCAAGAGTGATCCAAAACAATCCCGGCAACTGGAAAGGTGCACATCCCGTCCGCGCGACCACTTCAACGCATGTCAATATTATGGATCGACCTTCCGTAAAAGCCACTGTGCTCGGTTCGATCCAACCGAAGATGACCATTTATGTCCAACGATTGAAAGGTGTCTACTATCCAATCCTCGTTGGCGGACAAACAGGCTATATCCATAAAGATCAATTGAAAATCGAATCAGGAATCCCTGTTTTGATGTATCACGATATTGTGACAAGCAAATCCGATCAAAACACTTCCACGCTAGAAATCCAGAAATTTAGGGAACAGATGAATTACTTGAAGAAAAACGGTTGGACAACCATTACGCCGCATCAATTGGAGGCGTGGGTGACTAAACAGATCGCATTGCCGAAAAAGTCCGTTCTCATCACATTCGATGACGGCTATGCATCGACCATCGATTTAGCTTATCCTATTCTGAAGCAACATGGTTTTCAAGCGACTTCTTTTTTGATTACAAGCCGTATCAACCGGCCCGGCATGGTTTCTGATCAAGACATCGCCCGAACGCAGGATGTCTATTCTTATCAAAACCATACACATGTATTCCATATGTTTAACAACTTAACAAACTTAAGCCTTCTTCAATACGAATCGGAATACGCCATTTTGGAGGACCTCCAACAAGCAAACGGAATCATTGAAGATATCCTAGGTCCTGACTATACTGTCACCGCTCATGCCTATCCATATGGGAAGCGAAGCCCACAAGCCATCCGGGCACTGCTGTCCGCAGGTATCACTAGTGCCTATACGATCGATGAAGGAAATGTTTTCCAAGGTGATTCTATCTTTGAATTGAAAAGGCAGCGTGTCCATTCCAATATGACGTTGAAAGATTTTGCAAATCGGTTGGAAGGAAAATAACTCGGTCAAGTCCTCTCCTTAGCGCGGAGAGGACTTTTTTTGTGGGACCTTCTGTTATTTCAGTGATCAATACCAGCAGTAGAGTGATCATAAACTATTTCTTGCGATCATTCCTCATGGCAAGTGATCATTCTACATTTCTAGCGATCATTACTCGACGACAAGTGATCATTCCACATTCCTAGCGATCATTGCACACATACCAGCAATTCATAACATTGACGGATATCAGAATCTTCCTTATAATAATCCGAATGAACATCGTAGAATGGAGTTTGGTAGAATGAAGGATTTTTTCAGTAAATTATTGACGGGAATGAGTATCGGTATCGTTGTCGCACTTATCCCAAATGCGTTATTAGGGGAAATTTTAAAATTACTAATTCCGCACTTCCCCGCCTTACAACATGTGTTTGATATCACTGTTTTTGTCATGAGTTTATTACCTGTCATGATTGGAGTCATGGTGGGAGTTAACTTTAAATTATCACCCATTCAAACGGCAAGTGTCGGCATTGCGTCGATAGTCGGAAGTGGTGCTGTTGTAAAAACGGCTGATGGATTATTTGCCCTGAGCGGGATTGGAATTGTCATCAACACCGGACTGACAGCCGCATTGACCGTCTTATTCGTTCAATTTATCGGCAATCGCTTCAAAACTTACTCCATTCTGTTGATGCCCACATTAAGTATTTTACTACCTGGGATGGTCGGCTATCTGCTCCTCCCATTTGTCAGGGAGTCAACAGGCTTACTCGGCACTGCCATTGAGCACATCACCACATTGCAACCTGTTGTGATGGGCGCAGCCATTGCCGTCATTTTCGTCCTCATCATGCTATCTCCGATTTCGACAGTAGGTGTAGCTACGGTCATCATGCTTTCGGGTATCGGATCAGGAGCTGCCAACCTTGGCCTTGTTGCTACCGGTGTCGGATTTGCGATTGCCAGCTACAAGGCAAACAACTTGGGAACAGCCCTTGCTCACGTGATCGGTTCGCCTAAGATCCAGATGAGAAACTTCTTCATGAAACCGAAAATCGCCTTTCCAATGCTTATTACAGCAGCAATTCTTGGTGCGTTGGCTGGGGTCTTAAATATCCAAGGTACGCCATATAGCGCAGGATTTGGTTTGTCTGGTCTTGTTGGACCGTTGAATTACATCAACCTAGCTGAAGGCGGTTGGACACCGCAAAACATTGCAATTATGCTAAGTACTTTCTTCATATTACCAATCATTTTAAATCTTGGTCTGATCTATATCTTTTCTAGAAAACTGAAAATGATCAAAGCGGAAGATTACAAATTGGATTTCGACTAAGCTTGTACAACGCAAAATCCCTGATGATTCAACTCATCAGGGATTTCATTTTTATCCATTACATGAATGTTTCTCCATTGTCATGGTTGAACTGCCATTCAATGCCAAACCGATCCTTCAAGCTGCCGTAGCATTTGGTCCAGAAAGTTTCTTGTAACTCCATTTTGACAGTACCGCCTTCTGCCAATTTCGCGAATACCGTTTTTACTTTCTCCAAATCCTGACTGACAAAAGCGAGGCTAATGTTGTTCCCTTCAATGAAAGGCATGCCCGGAAATACATCAGAAAACATGACATTGCTTCCTTCAATATTGAGTCGCGTGTGCATGACCAAGTTCTTCGCTTCCTCTGGCATCACGAATTCCGGGCTAGGCGGCGTCTCCCCGAAAGTCATCATTTGCGGTTTCTCCGTCCCAAAAACTTCTGCATAAAACTCTACTGCTTCGCGGCAATTGCCATTAAAATTCAGATACACGTCTACAGCCATCTGCTTTACACCTCCACATTGCATTCTTTTCTATTATTGTATCATTTCATCTTCTTTAATCATCGTACCAAACTATTTCACGCTGACATCCAAATAAATCCCTTGCTTCATGGCATGCTGGTTCTTCCCTTTCCATAAAGGATGGACGATCAACATATACTTCTTCCCCTTCAGTAAAGGCTGTTTTGGGATGACAGTGATGGTTTGATCATTTTTGACATCAATGGTTACAGATTGTTCAACTCCACCCAACTCAATCAATTGAACGGCGGATGCATCGATGTTTTTCCAGTCCATGGACGTATTCATTTCCACCGTGAATGTTTTTGTGGTCGGAACGTTTACAAGGCTTGGATGCTGTTTGTAACCCTCCAGCTTTGCCAGCAAATGACTACGATGAGATTGCTCCAGTTCTTCCCCTATTTTCGTGACGTTATCCGGTTTCACACCGGTTTTATCAATCGACTGACCTCCAGGTGAATAAAAACGGGCAGTCGTCAACTTCAATACACTGCCATCTGTAAAGCTGAACATCGACTGCATTGTTCCTTTTCCATAGCTTGTCTGTCCGTATAAAGTGGCCGCTTTTTGTTCCTTAACTGCCGCCGCAACCATTTCCGACGCGCTCGCACTATAGGCATTCACCAATAGATGGACGGGCTTCTGGAATTGATTCAAATACGACTCTGACTTATATACGATAGGCGCTTCGTTCTTTTCTCTCAGTTGAAATGCATTTTTCGCCCTTGGAAAGAATCCCGTAATCTCCTGAGCTGCTGTGATAAAACCGCCGCCATTATCTCGCAGATCCAGTATCCAGCCATCCGCCCCAGCGAGTGAAATCATGGCATCATTCACTTCTTTTGCGGATTCCGTTGAAAAACTGTTCAGACGAATGTAACCAATATCGCCGCCAAGCATAGCAAATTCCACATTCGGCAATGAAATCGCTTGTCGCTTCAACTGTTTTGTCAACACTTCTCTGCTTGCTGGACGTTCAATCGTCAGCGTGACCGTTGTATTTTCCTCTCCGGTAATGAGCGTGACGGCTGTCTGTACCGCTTTGCCGACAACGCTTTTCCCATCGACTTTCGTAATAATGTCTCCCGCTTGAATCCCAGCCTGATCTGCCGGGCCATTCGGAATGACAGATGTCACTTTGACCCCTTTTCCATCCTCCTCCAACACGACGCCAATCCCGACAATGCGCTGTTCGATACTGTTGATGAATTGCTCATATTCCTTCGCAGTCATATAGACAGAATAGGGATCCAGATGATTCGTAATATCTGTGATGGATCCCTTAGACAACACGGATTCGGGAATATCATCGACATAATAATCACGGACCAGCTCCCGGATATCGTCGATCGGTTGAGCAGATGCGGACGATACTTGGAAAAATAAGACAGATAATAATGTGACCAATAGGATTTTAACATTTGTCCTCACAATGGCAATTCCCCTCTCTTTACAACCTTCTTTCATTATAGCGTTATAGTTCTGAGATTGACTAGATTAATAGAAAATAATGACAAAGCAAAAAATCCCCTCATCCTATGCATACAAGATGGGGAGATCGCGTTACTCGTATAAATCAATCGCGCCTCGGCATGATTACGTCCAAATTTTGAATTGCGAATCGAACAGCGAAGGGTTCGATTTGCCGTATTTCTGCGTTTTTTTGCAGAAATTAAGGCACTTTTGGACGCGGCGACCTTAACCTGAGTTCTTCCAATCAGCAAATCTTTTTGTACTGAAAGCGAGGCGTCAGCTACAGGGAGTTTGAACTCCCTCTGATTGAAGTGCTTTCTGGCATTCATCCCGCCACTTATGGATGTGGGGGACTTCTACTGAATCAAGTTAAAGCGCGGGAAGCTTAAGCCTTTTCGATCACCACCGCAATTCCTTGCCCGCCGCCGATACAGAGGCTCGCCACCGCATATTTTCCATTGCGGCGCTTCAATTCATAAGCTGCCGACAATAAAATCCGTGCTCCACTGGCACCAACCGGATGGCCAAGCGCAATCGCACCGCCATTAACATTTGTTTTCGAGCGATCCAATTCCAGCTCTTTTTCGACCGCTAAGTACTGGGCCGCAAACGCTTCATTCACCTCAATCAAGTCAATATCCGCAAGCGTGAGCTTCGCCTTTTCCAATGCTTGTTTAATGGCAGGCACCGGACCAATCCCCATAATCGTCGGATCCACCCCCGCTACGCCCCACGAAACGATGCGCGCTATCGGTTTCAATCCATGTTTATGAACGGCTTTTTCACCTGCGACCACAACTGACGCGGCTCCATCGTTAATGCCCGATGCATTTCCCGCCGTCACGCTCCCTTCCTTTTTAAAGGCAGGTCGAAGCTTAGCCATCACTTCCGCATTGACATCCGGTTTAATATGTTCATCTTTGTCGACAAGCACGGAACCTTTCCGTGTTTTCACTTCCACAGCGACGATCTCTTCTGCGAATACACCACTTTCCGCCGCGGCTGCCGCCCGTTGATTGGATTCGATAGCAAAGGCATCTTGTTCTTCACGTGAAATCGCATATTGGTCCACTAATTTTTCAGCTGTCATCCCCATGCCGCTCCCGGTATACTCGTCTGTCAATGTCGCAGACAACATATCTTCAAACTGCAAATTACCCAATTTCGAGCCGCCAAATCGCTGTTCAAAATTGGCATACGGCGCTTGCGACATATTTTCCGCACCACCTGCTAAGACGATATCCGCTTCGCCCAGGACAATATGTTGTGCGGCTGTTACAACGGATTGCATGCCGGATCCGCAAAGCCGGTTCAATGTCAACGCAGGCACTTCTTGCGGAATGCCTGCTTTCAATCCGATATGTCGTGCTAGATAAGCCGCATTCGTCCCCGTATGAATGACATTGCCATAAATGACATGATCCACTTGTTCCGGTTGCACATTCGAACGCTTTAATGCTTCGACCGCCGTGACCGTACCCAATTTCATCGCATCCACCTTGGCGAATGATCCCCCAAATGCAGTAAAAGCTGTTCTTGCCCCATCTATAATGTATACGTTTGACATTCAGTCATTTCCCCTTTCCAATCTATTGCGGCCGGTTCATCATAATATAACCGATTGGACCTTGAACTTCGATTTTCACTAACTCTTCCATTTCCACTAGATTTCCCAAGAATCTTCCCCCTCATCGATTGCAAACCGTGCATCCAGTTCAGCTTATTCTTCTATATTATTTAATAATTCTAGTAACTATAATCAAATCCTTCTTTTCTAAAGGGAATACAATCATTAATAAGCCCACGCTCTTCTTGTTTCTACAAAGCATGCAT
This sequence comes from Sporosarcina sp. ACRSM, assembly GCF_022346545.1. GTDB lineage: Bacteria > Bacillota > Bacilli > Bacillales_A > Planococcaceae > Sporosarcina. The sequence goes on from NZ_JAKRNU010000009.1 coordinate 107,565, forward strand.
ACAGTGAATTAGGCAGATCCCAAACAAACGAGGAGGACATCTATGTTAAAATGCATTGATTGTGGCTATGAGCAGCCAACAGGGAAATTTTGCGGTGATTGTGGAAGCAAATTCGAAGAGTCGAATGTTCTACATAATCCCCGCCGGGCTACAACCGTCCCAGCCAAAACAAACGTCCATGTCGAACAGTTGATTGTCCAAGCGAAAGCGTACCGTTCATATTTCCTCCGCCAATTAAAAAAGCCCGCACTCGCCTATGAACATGGCGAAGCCGGGATTGCAAACGGCCTGATCAGTATGCTGTTACTTGGTATTTTAGTGACACTGTCCCTCTTTACGGCTTTACGCCAAAGTCTCGCCAATGGATTCCTTTCGTTTTTCGGCGGTGCATTCATCTTTACATTATTAGCCATCACCATCGCACTCATCGCCCTATACGTCACCACTTCATCGCTCGGTCCACAACAATCCATTAAAACCATACTCAGCTTATATGGAGCCCACTTACCCCCTCTTCTTATCGGTGCAACAGCTTCCTTCCTATTAATGATCATCAAATCCTACACCTATGGACATTTATTGCTCAGTCTTGTTTTTCTCTTTGCCATCTTGTTAGTGCCGCTTTACCTACTGAGCGCTTTAATCCTGAAAAACCCAACAACAATTGATCCGTTCTATATTTTCATCGTCTACTTGCTCGCTTATTCCATCCTCTTCAGTCTGTTCTTTATACTGATTGCCGATTCAGCAATCGGTAGGTATGTTAGTGAGCTGCTGTATTGGTTTGTCTAAAACGATAACAACCTCCCGATCGTCTGGCTGATCGGGAGGTTGTTTGTTGGTTTAACCTATATTGTAAGAAAAGTATACTTCGTCATTGATTCGTATACTTCACCCACATCTAAGATGGATGAATGGAATTGAGGGTGCTTGATGGAATCAGGCGGTGCCTGCGTTTCTAAACATAACCCTAAATGATTTTGCGCCTTTTTACCTCTGATTGTATAGTCGCCTTCCAATTTGTTTCCTGTATATACAATAACAGCAGGTTCGGTTGTCTCTACCACAAGTTTTCTACCACTTTTATGATCTTTTAAGACAATTTCTTGATGCTGATTTTCATTCAGTAAAAAAGGATGGTCATAACCATTGGTCGCCAATACAGTTTGTGGATGTGTGGATTTAACGCCATCGCGAACCGCTCTTCCTTTTTGAAAATCAAAAACCGTTTGCTCCACCGCCAGTACTTTCCCGGTCGGAAGCAATTCTTCATTCAATTCGATAAATTGACGGCTACTGATCTTTAATTCATGATCTAAAATAGATCTTTTTAAGTCGCCACTTAAGTTGAAATAGGTATGGTTGGTCGGATTCAATATTGTTTTTTTGTCCGAAGTCCCCCAGTAAGAGATGATCAGCTCGTTATCAACTGTAATGGTGTACGTCATTTTTATTTCAAGATTTCCGGGATAGCCTTCTTCCCCATCAGGGCTTACATAAGAAAATATAATGCTGATTTCATTTTCTTTTTCAATTACCGTTGAATCCCAAAGCACTTGACTGAATCCCTTATACCCACCGTGTAGATGATGATTGTTTTCATTTGTAGTGATCCGATAGTCATTTCTGTCTAAATAGACAACTCCATTCTTAATGCGCCCCGCAAATCGCCCGACCACTGCCCCAATATAATGAGGGTTGTTGTGATATTCTCCCAACGTATCAAATCCCAATACAACATTTTCTATTTTCCCTTCACGATCGGGAGTCCTAATTTCCGTAATGATGCCCCCATAATCCAGACAAGAGAGCTCGAATCCTCTTTGGTTCTTAACGGTATATAAAAACACTGGCTGTTTGTCTATCATGCCAAACAACTTCTTTTTCACTTCCACTGCCAGCCGCCATCCTTTCAACATAAAACAAAAAAGTCATGATTGGTTGATTTCAACAGGTTGGCCGGTTTGAATGGATTGGTAGCAAGCTTCGATTACTTGCATGTTACGGATAGTAGATTGTCCTGTAATCGCAGGGCTTGAATCATTAAGAATTGCCTCGGAAAAATGCTCAATTTCCAGTCGATAAATATCGCCCTCGATATTTTCTTCTCGCGTCACGCCGTCACTTTGGATAAGAAGCGAACCATTTCCACCATTCACGTCCGGCCGGAATGCTAAAGAAACCTTAATTGTCCCCTTCGTTCCAACAACTTCATATTCATTGCGTGCAGCCATATCAAAGCTGCAGTCGAAAATTGCCGTCACGCCATTAGCCATTTTCATATAGCCATAAGTACTAATGTCCACGCCGGCTTCAGCGTCAAACGATGCCAAGGCCTGCACTTCTATAGGTTCTGCATCTGTTAAATAACGGGTCACATGGATTGTGTAACAGCCAAGGTCATATAAGCTACCTCCCCCCATCGCCTTGTCCATTCGGATATCTTTAGCCCGATTCTCCAAATAAAAGGAATGACTGGATTTAATAAGCTTCACCTCACCAATTTCTCCGGATGCAATAACCTCTTTCACCCGTGCATGCTGCGGATGCAATTGGTACATGAACCCTTCCATGAATTTCACATTGTGATCATGGCATAGTTCTACCATTTCAGCAGCTTCCGAAGCGGACAGTGCTGCCGGCTTCTCACAAAGGATATGTTTCCCTTGTTCAGCCGCTTTGACTACCCATTCTTTATGCAGATGATTTGGAAGAGGAATATAGATCGCATCGATTGTCGGATCATGCAATAATTCCTCGTAGCTTTCATATGCTTTCGGGACTTTTAGCTTCGAAGCCACTGCATGAACCTTACTTCCCCGGCTTGCCATTGCAATCAGCTCTGCATTTTCGGCGCGAACAATCGCTGGAATCACTTGCGTTTGAGCGATATTTGCCGTACTTAGAACGCCCCAACGGATTTTTTTCATTGTCCCTTTCCCCCTCTATTTTCTAAATGGCTTTAGCTCCTCATTTAGCGCTTTCGTTTGTGCGTAGACTTGTTTATAAATCGTAAATAATGCGTGATACTTTTTCACATTTTCTTTAATCGGTGTATAGGATGACGCTGTTTTAAGAAATAGCTCTGCGCATTGTTCCAATGAATCAAACCAGCCACAGCCATATGCTGCCAACATGGCTGCCCCCATACCGGGTCCTTGCTCACTGGATAACTTGATGATATTTGCATTAAAAATATCCGCCTGCATTTGTAACCACGCTTCATTTTTCGCGCCACCACCAATGGAGATGATTGTATCGATGGTCTTGCCACTTTCCCTAAAGAGATGAATGGATTCATTCAATGAAAAAGTGATGCCTTCCAAGATTGCCCGGACAAAATCTTTCTGCGTATGGGAAGTGTCCATTCCGATAAAGCTGGCTCGAATTGTGGCGTCCGCATGAGGTGTCCTCTCCCCGACTAAATATGGGGTGAAAAGTAAACCGTTTGCACCGATCGGTACCTGATCTATATCCGCAAGCAACTCATCGAAATTTTCGTTCTTCGCAAAGACATTCCGGAACCATTCGAGGCTATGTCCGGCAGCTAACGTCACGCCCATCGTGTAAAAAGCTTGTTCCTTTCCATGATTAAAAAAGTGAACTTTTCCTGCAAAATCGCGCCCCTTATTTTCCTCATAAGAAAGGATGACCCCAGAAGTTCCAATACTGCACAACGTTTTCCCACTCGATAAAATCCCTGCACCAATGGCACCGCATGCATTATCCGCACCGCCGGCAAATACTTTTGTCGCTGGGTCAAGTCCCGTTTCCTTTGCATATTCGGATGTGATGTTCCCGACATAGTCATGCGATTCGAGTAATGGTGGACAAATGGATGGATGGATACCGAATTGTTCACACATCTCCTGACTCCACATTTTTTCCCCGACGTCGAGCAATAGAGTTCCTGCCGCATCTGAATACTCGCTATGTATCTTCTCAGTCATCCGATACCGTACATAATCTTTTGGAAGCATGAAGTGGGCAACTTGTTCAAAAACCTCCGGTTCATACTCTTGCACCCATAGCAGTTTGGGCAACGTGAAGCCTTCCAAAGCGGGATTTTTCGTGATGTCGAGCAACTTCCCCTTGCCGACAACTTCATAGATTCTTTGGCATTGTTCCGTTGTCCGCGTGTCATTCCAAAGAATGGAATTGCGCAGTAGCTTTTGCTCTTGATCCATTAAAACAAGACCATGCATTTGACCTGAAAAGCTGATTCCTTCAATATCTTGAGAATTTCCTTCCAATTGCTGTACCAGTTCCGAAAGAGCTTCTGCTGTTTTTTGGACCCATCGCTCAGGATCTTGTTCACTATAGCCAGATTTCTCCTGTATGAGTGGATAGGCTTTCGTGATTTCCTGACATACATCGCCCAACTGATTGACCAATAGAACCTTTACTGCACTCGTTCCCAAATCGATGCCAATGACATATTTCATGACTTCACCCTCATCTACTTTAGATAAAAAGGACATACTAGAAGTCTATAATCTGATTCTAGTACATCCTTAGTTTCAACCAATCATTATGCAGAGGTTACTGATAATAAATACTGGTTGATGGTCGCTCTTAGCCGTTCGGCACGCCCGGAAGTGTTTTGAATTTCCCCTAACTGCAAGGCATACTCTTCTAAATCCCGGAAGTTCGTTTTCCCTTCAACAATTTCTTTCCCAATCCCATGATTGTAGCTGTCATAACGCGTTTCAATAAATCCATCAAGTACATTATCATCGATCAACTTTTGCGCCACTTTTAATCCGACTGCAAAACTGTCCATCCCAGCGATATGTGCATGGAATAAATCCTCCTGTTCAAACGAGCCTCTTCTCACTTTTGCATCGAAGTTCAATCCGCCTCGTCCCAGTCCGCCATTTTTCAAGATCTCATACATCGCTAACGTTGTGGCGTATAAGTCTGTCGGGAATTCGTCCGTATCCCAACCGAGCAATGTATCTCCTTGGTTAGCATCGACTGAACCTAGCATGCCATTGATACGGGCATAATGTAGTTCATGCTCAAAGGTATGCCCAGCTAGAGTGGCATGGTTCGCTTCAATATTAAATTTAAAATGATCTTGTAAATCGTAGGATTGTAAAAAGGCTAACCCTGTCGCCACATCGAAATCATACTGATGCTTCGACGGCTCTTTCGGCTTTGGCTCTATTAAAAATTGACCATCATAACCAATTTCCTGCGCATAATCGACCGCCATATGGAAAAAGCGACCTAAGTTATCCAATTCCAGCTTCATATTCGTATTCAATAACGTTTCATAGCCTTCGCGTCCTCCCCAGAATACGTAGTTTTCAGCCCCCAGCTCTTTAGCCACTTCCAACCCTTTTTTCACCTTGGCAGCTGAATAGGCAAATACATCGGCATTAACGGCAGTTGCAGCCCCATGAACAAAACGTGGATGTGAAAACATATTTGCCGTATTCCATAGAAGCTTTGTCTTACCTGTTTGCATATAATCTTTGATCATCGCCACAATTTCATCGAGATTCCGATAGGTTTCCCGGAGATTTGCGCCTTCTGGGGCGATGTCGACATCATGAAAGCAAAAGAAGGGAACATTTAATTTCTCAAAGAACTCAAATCCTGCTTCTACCCGAGCTTTCGCCAAATCCATACCTTTAAACTTATCCCAAGAACGGATCATATTGCCGCTGCCAAATGGATCGGATCCATCCATTGTGAACGTATGCCAATACGCAACACCGAAACGTAAGATTTCTTCCATCGTTTTGCCTGCCACTTTTTCTTCTGGATTATAGTATTTAAATGCAAGCGGATTGGTCGATGTATGTCCCTCATAGTTGATGCGATTGATGTTTTCAAAATAAGTCATGTTCAATTCCCCCATATACTTTTTAGTTACAAGATCCGATTACTTCTTACTAGCAATGTCAATCCAGACAGCGACAATCAGGATGAGGCCTTTCACGATATATTGCCAGAACGTTTCAATGTTCATCATGCTCATCCCATTATCGATACTTGCCATGATCAACGCACCAATCAGCGCGCCAACGACTTTCCCTTTCCCGCCCATTAGACTGGTTCCACCGATTACACAAGCTGCAATCGCATCGAGTTCGTACATATTTCCGGCATTTACAGTAGCCGCATTCAATCGGCTTGTTAAGATCACGCCAGCAATTCCTGCGAGTGCACCCATTGAAGTGAAAACCCATAACGTATTCCTCTTGATGTTAATACCTGACAGGGCAGCGGCCTCCGGGTTTCCACCAATTGCATACACATATCTGCCAAACGATGTTTTTGAAGAAACAAAAATAAAAACAGCCGCGAAAAAGACAACGATCAATATAGGCGTTGGAATTCCTTGATAACGATTCAACATATAGGTTGCTAATAAAATGAAAAATGAATAGATACTTATTTTTCCATAATCGATCAGTGGCGCTGGAAGCAATAGGTCCAAATTTTTTTTTTTGGCCCGGTTCCACATAGTCCATACAATCAACAGTCCGATACTGACGACCGCCAAAATATAACCGATGGTGAATGGAAGGTAACTATTACTAATTGCCTTAAAACTGTCATTCATCGGCGAAACCGTTTGCCCTTTGCTTAAACCGATTAGAATCCCCCGGAATATCAGCATCCCGCCTAACGTGACGATAAAGGCCGGGACAGCTCGATAAGCAACCCACCAACCTTGCCAAATACCGAAGAGCGCTCCGACAACAATCGCCGCAACGACAACAGCAAATGTACTCCAGTCGTACCAAACATGTAAAATCGCCGCCACTCCGCCTGTTAATCCCACCAAGGAACCGACAGACAAGTCGATATGCCCCGCTACAATGATCAATGTCATCCCGATGGCTAAAATAGCGATGACGGACATTTGAGAAAACAAGTTGGATATATTACGAGAGGATAGAAACTCTCCACCTGTAAAAAATCCGAAAATAACGGCGATCAACACCAAAGCAATAATCAGTGTGTATGCCTGCATATCCAGTTTGAAACTTAGCTCTCTTTTTTCGTGCGCTTCTATATTCGCTGCGGGTTGCGTTTTCACGACTTTTCCCCTCCTGTAGCACATGTCATTATTTTCTCTTGTGTTGCTTCTTCCCTACTGAATTCCCCAGTAATTTTCCCTTCTGCCATCACAAGAATCCGATCTGACATACCGAGTACTTCAGGTAACTCAGACGAAACAATCACGATCCCGACACCTTGACTCGCCAATTCATTGATGATTTTATAAATCTCATACTTCGCTCCGACATCAATCCCCCTCGTCGGCTCATCTAAAATCAACACTTTCGGGTCATTTAACAACCATTTACTCAGCACAACCTTTTGCTGGTTTCCACCGCTTAGTTGTCCAACCAACGCCTCCAGATTGGGCGCTTTCAAATTCATTTTATATGTAATATCCCCAGCCGTTTTCACTTCCAAGGCATTATCGATCACCTTTAATTTCATCATTTTGTTCAAGGCGGCGAGTGTTGTGTTTTTAGTAATATCCATCCCTAAAACAAGGCCGTAGCGCTTTCGGTCTTCAGAAACATAAGCCAATCCTTCTCTAATCGCATCTGCCGGATTTTTGATAGAAGTTTCCTTTCCATCTATCAAAACCGTCCCGGTCGGATTTCCCTTCAAGCCGCCAAACAAGCTCATGAATAATTCCGTCCGTCCAGCACCCATCAGACCTGAAAAGCCAAGTATTTCACCTTTTTTCAGCGTAAATGAAACATCATTAATTATTTTTTTACCGTGATGATCCGTTACTGTATAATTTTTGACGTCGAGTATGTTTTCAGAACTGATCGGGCGTGCTTCATAAGGGAAAAGCTCTGTCAATTCACGGCCTACCATTTTCGTGATAATCATTTCTTCCGACAAGTCTTCGATCCGGTCCGTACTGACGGTTTGCCCGTCTCTTATGATCGTCACAGTATCCGCCAATGTCATGACTTCGCCCAATTTATGAGAAATATAGATGCAAGTGACACCCTCTGCGCGCAAATCATTGAGCAATTTTATTAAAATATCGACATCGCTTTCTGTTAAGGCAGCTGTAGGTTCATCCAATATAAGAATCTCTGTCTTTTGGGTCAACGCCTTCGCAATTTCAATCAGCTGTTGTTTCCCTACTGTCAAATGCCCCACTTTTGTTTGTGGGTCAATATCCAATCCAATATGATTCAACCACTTTTGGGCTTCCGCATAGATTTTATTCCAATCAATAATTTTCGCTCTCATTAGGTCATGGCTTAAAAATAAATTCTCAGCTACTGACATTTCTTCCACCAAGGCAAGCTCTTGATAGATAATGGACACACCTGCATTTTGCGATTCTTTAATCGATTTAAGCTCTACCTTTTGACCGTTTATCAAAATGTCACCGTCATACGTCCCGTGTGGATAGACGCCGCTTAACACTTTCATTAAAGTGGATTTACCCGCGCCATTCTCACCACATAAAGCATGAATTTCACCTTTCCGCACTGAAAATGTGACATGATCAAGTGCACGTACACCCGGAAATTCTTTTGTAATGGCTTTCATTTGAAGTGCGTAATTTTCCATTTCAGATTTCCACTCCTAAAATAGATAAATTGAAAGGGGGAATACAATCCCCCCTGAAAAGGTCTAATTATGGGCGTGATGGACGCTCATCTTCTGGAACATTTTTATAAACATCGTCATAAGCATGAAATTTGTCTTTGATCAATGTGTCAACGATATTTTCTTGACCGACCTTGATCGGATCTAATTTAATGAAAGGAACATCAATTTTTCCATTGTTAACCGTGGAATCCGAAGTTATGGTTTCACCTTTCGCCAATTGCACTGCCACTTCAGCACATTTGGTCGCGATGGCTTTGATCGGTTTATAGACAGTCATCGTTTGCGTTCCTTCAGCAATTCGTTGAACACCCGCAAGGTCTGCATCTTGTCCCGAAATCACAACCTTACCTGCCAATCCTTGAGCGTCTAGCGCCTGAATAGCTCCGCCAGCCGTATTGTCATTTGAGGCAACAATCGCATCAATGTCATTTTTATTGGCTGTTAATGCATTTTCAGTGATTTTCAGCGCTTCGTTCGCATCCCAACCTTTTGCCCATTGATCACCGATAATTTCGATGTCCCCTTTGTCAACGAGTGGCTGGATAATGTTCATTTGGCCTTCTCTGAACATTTTTGCATTGTTGTCTGTTGGTGATCCGCCCATCAAGAAATACTTTCCAGTCGGTACTTTCTCCACCAAATATTCGGCTTGCATTTCACCTACACGGACATTGTCAAAAGAGACATAAGCGTCAATATCCGCTCCGTTCACAAGACGGTCATACGCTAATACAGGGATCCCTTCGCTCTTTGCTTTATCGACAACCGGTGATAAGGCATCCGAGTTGATTGCGATGATGACCAATGCATCGATATCCTGTGATAACATGTTCTGAATTTGCGATAATTGTTTTTCCTCGTCCCCATTTGCAGATTGTACAACGACCTCTGCTCCAAGTTCTTCTGCTTTCGCAACAAAGAAATCACGGTCATGCTGCCAGCGTTCCAACGTCAAGTCAGATACGGAAAGTCCAATTTTTAGTTTGCCATCGGGCTTTTCCCCTCCACTTTTGTCCGTTTCTTCTGCTGGTGTGCCAGCATCTTGTCCACAAGCCGCAAGAATCAGCATCATGATTAAAAGTAAAACGATCGATTGTAACCCCTTACATCTTTTCATAATTGAAAAATCCCCCTTTTCCAAATTGTGCTACCTAACAATCTATTTTGAGTTTAGCACCAAAAACTTAGTTTGTCTATCTAATAAACTAAGTTTATAGTACAATATTTTCAACAGACAGAATTGTTAATAATATAGAAAATGGTGAAGTCATGAAACAAATTACTTGGAATCAACATGTCGTCAAAAGAATGAATAAAGAGATCGTCTTACAATCCATTATCGGACTCGCCCCTTTATCCCGCGCTGAAATTGCACAACGATCCGGCTTAAACAAAGCTACCGTTTCCTCCTTGGTAAACGAACTGATCGAGGAAGAACTGATTTATGAGTCAGGCACCGGTGAATCAAGCGGAGGTAGACGACCTGTCATCCTTTTATTTAATGAACAAGCGGGTTATTCAATTGGCCTCGATATAGGGGTAAATTATATGCTAGGCATTGTGACAGATTTGGTTGGGAATGTCATCTATGAAGTAAATCAAACCATGGATACTGACCTTCCATTTCAAGAGCAAATGAAACTTGTTATTGATACAATCACAACACTTATCAGCCACACACCTAAAAGCAGGTATGGTGTGATCGGCATCGGTATTGGTGTACCTGGGATTGTTGATAACCATGGAAAAGTATTGCTGGCACCAAACTTGAAGTGGGAGGATGTAGATTTATTAAAAATGCTTGAAGAAGAATTTGATTATCCTATCCTTGTCGAAAATGAGGCAAATGCTGGGGCCTACGGAGAAATGCGGTTTGGAGCGGGACTGGAATGCAGCAATCTAATCTATGTAAGTGCCGGAATAGGAATTGGTGTGGGCATCATCTTAAATGGAGAACTCTACCGTGGCATGAATGGTTACTCGGGCGAAAGCGGTCATATGACCATTGTCAAAAATGGCCGAAAATGCAATTGCGGCAGTAACGGTTGCTGGGAGGCCTATGCTTCCGAGCATGCACTTTTACGACAAGCAAAGGACTTCTCACATTTAGCAGAAGCCAGTCTTGAACAATTGATCGGTTTTGCGGAAAACAATGATAAAGATGCACGCGCTCTCTTAGAAGAAATCGGTTGTAATATGAGCACCGGAATTACAAACCTGATCAAGACATTCAATCCTCAACTTGTCATCATAGGAAATCGGTTAGCTAAAGCGGAGAGCTGGATACAAAACGCCATTATCAAAACCGCTAAACAAGAATTGATGCCCTTTCACCAAGCCGATATGAACATCCGTTTTTCAAAGCTATCCGACTACTCGGCAGCACTTGGTGTATCTGCTTTTGCCATAGAGGAGTTTCTTAAAATCGACCAAGCAGCACTTACCAACACGTAAGGAATCTTAAAGTCGACCATTTACTAAACAATGTATCGTAGAAAGTTCATAACATCTTAGGCGAACTTCTCAACGCTTTTCATAATCGAAGCAACACTCTTTTCTCTCATTATTCAGTGAAATATATTTCCTTTACATTGGAAAATGTGATAGTTTAAAAGGATACAGTGAAAGGATGATGAACATGGCACAAGTTGAAAGTTTCTTACTCGATCATACAAAAGTGAAAGCCCCATACGTGCGTCTTGCGGGAACCGAACAGCATGAGAAAGGCAGTTCCCTCCAAAAGTACGACTTACGATTTTTACAACCCAACCAGGACGCAATGCCGACTTCCGCAGTTCATACACTCGAGCATCTGCTCGCGACGTATATGCGCGATGAACTCAAAGGGATTGTCGACATTTCACCAATGGGGTGCAGAACTGGATTTTACATGATCATCTGGGATGAGCATGAGCCAAAAGAAATCGCTGCTGCGCTGACAAAAGTGTTGGAAAAAGTGATCACAACCGAGCATATCCCTGCAGTCTCCGCCCTCGAATGCGGAAACTACCGCGATCACTCCCTCTTCGCCGCACAAGAATATGCGAAGATGGTTGTGGAAGCCGGATTAAGTGACGATCCTTTCCGCGCGGAAGAAGCAATCGCCCGTTAATAGGAACAACTATAAATAATCAGCAGGAGGCCTCTTATTTCGATAAGTGGGCCTTCTGCTGTTTTTTTTAATAAAAATGAAAAAATTTAATAATTTGAAGGTATTTTCTCTGCTGAGTGGGAATGTAATAGAGTAAGTAGGAATTTGTTTTAGTGAATATCAAAACTAGGGGATGGTTAGATGAAAAGATTATGTCTTTCTCTGCTCGTACTTGTTTTGCTTTTGACTCAGACACCCATGACACAAGCGACAGCCTATCATATGCCTGACGGAACACAGACAAACCATGATTCCATCAACACCTCGCTACTTTTGTTCGATATAGGCTCCTTCAAAAACTTGCAGGATTATTTTTATTCCTTTATGGCCTTAAGTTGGACAACCGACTATACAGAAGGAATCGCCAATGCTGAGCCCACTATTGATAAGGAAACCGACGAATCGCCTGAACCAAGCTCTACCAGTTATTTGTTGGATACATCCAAAACATATACATGGACTTCCTATGTTGACGGCCAAACGACTCTTTCAACTATCGCCTATTCCGATGAAATTTACGAAGAACAACCGGAGTGGGATCAATGGAAAGAAACGATAGACGGTGAAACGAGCTACTTTCTTATGAAAGAAACGGAAGAAGGTTTGTATACGGGATACCCTTATTCCGAATATTATTCTGATTTAAGGTATCCTTTATTTGAAGGGAAAACTTGGGATACTTCTGATGAAGAAATCGACTTCAATACGTACACCGTCACGGCGATGGATCTGGATGTCACGGTGAAAGCAGGCACGTTCCATGATGTCGTCCAAGTGGATGCCTCTCATGGATGGACGTTCTTTTATGCGCCTGATATCGGTTTGATCAAGACGGAGCAGAATGGAACAGTCATGAATGAGCTTAGTAAGTTGCAAGATTAATTTGGAAACGGCTGCGCATTAATTGCCAGCCGTTTTTCTTTTTGAAAATTTTTGTCCACTTTCTTCCCCTTTCGTTCTATATAAAGGGTGAAAGGAGGTGATCGAGATGGCGACAATCGAATTTAAAGAAGCGGTCGGTCGAGTTTATTTCGATGGCGGGTTAACGGAAGATGGAAAACTCATCCGCAAATCGAAAACGTATCGGAATATTGTAGAAAACGTCGAGGCAGATGCTTTGTACAATGCACTGCAAGCACTTGGACAATTATCGGAACTTCCATTCATTGGGGCGGAAAAAGTGGAAACTTCAAGTGTGATGGGCTAAGCCTGCCAATTGGCTAACGCTATCATGCAACACTCATTTTAAAGGAGGATTCGGAAATGGCTAAAACCTTACAACTGAACTTCAGTACAGCTACCGGCAAAAATGTGATGCTGACCGTGGATGAACCACGTGAAGATCTGACGGCTCCCGAAATCGAAGCAGTCATGCAGGATATCATCACTTCCGGTGTATTCGAAGTGGATGGATCACCATTGGAAACAGCGAAGAACGCCCGCATCGTCGAGCGTAATGTCACCGAAATTGTAGGAAGCTAACTTGCTACAACCGGTTCACCAGTTTTCGGACTGGGAACCGGTTTTTCATCTTATCCAAGAGAGGAGGAAACGGGATGGAACAATGGATACAACTCATACAGGAAATCGGCTTCCCGATTTTCGTTTCGTTCTATCTATTGCACCGGCTCGAAACAAAACTCGTCGCCATCCATGATGCACTTGTTGCGTTGAAGGAGAAATGATGAGAGGAAACGTTGCTTACTTCCCCGTGAAAAAAAGCAGAATCGGCATATTGAAAGCAATGCCGGTTCTGCTTTTTCACGTTCCTATCTAGGTATCTTGTGAATAATTCAGTAATGAATCCAATTAATTGAAAGCGCTTCCAACAAAATGAAGATGAATTATGGCTAGCACAATCAACACTGGCTCCCGTGATGATAATCTATTGCTCCGCAATACTTTTCTCAATAGAGATCTTCGGAACCTTTTTACTATCCGCTTTTCCAATAGTCAACATAATAGCGATAAGTGCAGGAATGGCAAAGACGATGTTGACCATGATTCCTGCCGGTGCCGCAATTGCCTCGTTTCCTGTAGCAAGTATCGCTCCGTAAACGGCTGCCGAAATCGCTAATCCAAATGAAAAACCAAGTGAACTTGACATTTTATAAATTCCTGAAGCTACTCCGGTTTTATCGAATGGCACAGTTGCGACAGCCGTATCGATCGATGGAGTCGCATATAATCCCAAACCAGCTCCAGAAAGCATAAAGCCGAAAAAGACGACAATGACATACGCTACATCTGGTAAAAAAGTGAGAGCCGTCAAACATATGCCAAGTGATGACATGATGGCCGCCGCAATCATCGGTTTTCTAGCCCCTACTTTTTGTAGCAATCGCTCGCCGATACGAATCATCACCAGTAGAGCGACCAAATTGCCGATCGTTAAAAGACCAGACTGAAATGCGGAAAAACCTCTTGATAGTTGTATATACATATTCGTAACAATGAATGTGCCCGCAACAGCATTCAACAAAAAATTGGAAGTCGTCGCACCCATATATGGTTTAATTTTAAATAACGAAAAGTCAATAAACTGATTTGATTTTTTCATTTCAATGATAAAGAACAAAGCAGCCCCCACCAAAGCCACGCCAAACAAAGTGAGCGTCAGCGGACTGGTCCAGCCTAACTCCTCTCCGCGAGTAATGGCGACATTCAAAGCGAGCATAATCCCGACAAATATGAAAAATCCAGTAAAATCAAATCTGGAATTGCTCGATTGCTTTGCTTTACTTTCAGCGATGTCTTTCAATAAGTACATTGAAACGAGTGAAATCACAATGGCGAGAATAAAAATCCATCTCCACCCCATATAAGTAGCGATCGCTCCCCCGATCAAATACGTAGAACCACCGCCTCCCCAAGAACCGATTGACCAATAACTAAGTGCCCGTTGCCGATCTGCTCCCTGAAAAGTTGCTCTTACTAAAGCAATGGTCGATGGCATAATGCATGCTGCCGAAAAACCTTGAAGTACACGACCCGAGATTAAAAGGATAGACTCTTGCGCCAAAACGAGACAGAGTGATCCAATAATACTTAACACTAATCCTATATATGTCAGCTTCTTACGACCGACTTTGTCCGAAATTCCACCAGCTGCCACAATAAACATTCCTGAGAATAAAGCGGTTAAACTAACTGCAATATTTAGCGTACCGAGAGAAATACCTAAATCTTTTTGAATTGCAGGTCCGACGCTTACCATCGACTGCGCAAAAAGCCAAAATGTGAGCACGGCAAGAACGATGCCAATCGTCATTTTAGTTGCCCCTTGGTTGCTTGTTTTCATTATAAACCTCCTCACTTTGTTTATCGCCGGTTTTTTTATATAGATTTTTGACCTATATGAAGTCATAGAGATAAAATTTTCGGGAAGGGTGTGATTTCCCTTCCCGGCCTCATTCCATTCTTCCTCTTTAATTGCTCGTGTGTGCCGTTAATTCTAACGCCGGCTTATTTTCCTTTTCCTTCAAAATAAAACTGATAAAGTCGAGAATAAGTCTCGCACCTACTTGACTCGTAATTCCAGTCGAGTCATATGGAGGGGATACTTCAACTAGATCGAAACCGATAACATTTCCTCGTTTTGCGATTCCCTCCAGTAACTCATTTACTTCATCATAAAACAATCCGCCCGGAGATGGAGTGCCCGTACCCGGTGCCAAAGATGGATCCAGGCCATCGATATCGATTGTCACATAATAGTTTTCCCCTTCCGGAATTAAATCCAATAGTGCATCGATTCCCAGTTTTCGCATTTGGCGTGGGGATAAAATCTCGCTTCCGTATGCCCTAGCCGCATCTACATCTTCCTTTTTACTACTGCTGATTCCACGAATTCCGAACTGGAACATCTTGTCGACATGATCCATTTCTGCTAAACGACGCAGCGTACTTCCGTGCCCATACCTTTGACCAGAACGGTGATCCGCCCAATCCAAATGCGCATCGATTTGAATGACATGGAAGGGTCCAACAGAGTCCAACGCTCTTCCGACCGGAATGGTAACGGAATGGTCTCCTCCCATCACAACAGGCAGCGCACCAGTGGAAACAATTTTTCGAATAGATTCTTCCACATTTTCAAAGCTTTGTTCCAAGTCACCATGCACCATATCTACATCGCCACAATCGACGATTTTGCAATCAGGACCTAAATACATAATATCTTTTTCGATATCGTAAGCCCCATCTAAACCAAAACTATATAGCGTGGATCCTTCCCGCATACCGCGGGGCCCCATTCGTGTTCCTGATTTCCACTGTGTCCCCATGTCATATGGAATTCCAATCACCGCGACATCTGCGTCGAGCTCATTAAGATCTGTGCAGATTGGATATTTTCCAAACGAACTAATTCCCGTAAACGGAAGATTCAGAATTTGTTTTTCAGATGGATTGGTCATTGTACATTCTCCTCATATGCTTATTTTCAAGAAAATGCCCAGTCAGCCCGATTTTCTTGTTAATGAGATAAATGCAAGTACCGTGCCAACAATTCATACATCGATTACCCATCAGACATTTGCGACTATGAAAGTGCTTTATAATAAGGGTTGGATTCAATGGTATTCTTTATTTCAAACTGACTCTTGCGCTTACAAACACGGGCGGCCTAGTTGTAAAATCCCAAAATAAGCTTAAAAAACCTAGTCGCTGTTGACTAGGTCCGTTGCACATATTGATTGATTTTCCGATTGGCCGTTGATTGGCTAATGCCCAATTTTTTCGCTAGTTTAATACTACTTGGATACTTTTCGTACATTCGCACAATATAATCACCTTCCATCCTTTGAAGATATTGCTCCAATGTCAGATCATCGTTAGGAATAGGCGTCACCCCAACCTGATCGATATCAATGCAATCCTCATTTGAGGTGATTAAAATGCGTTCTATAAAATTTCTCAGTTCTCTAATATTACCGGGCCATTCCTGTCTGTTCAACCAAGACAGCATGTCAGGAGTGAATTCTTTATCCATCTGATGCTTCTCGTTGAACTCTTTCAATAGCTCAACTACTAAACGAACCAGCTCTTCCCTTCTTTCCCGCAAAGGGGGTATCATAATCCTGATGACATTAATTCGATAATAGAGGTCTTCCCGAAAGCGTTTTTCTGCAATGAGTTTTTGTAAATCTTGGTTCGTTGCACAAATGATGCGACATGTTAAAGGTATTGTTGAACTACCGCCCACACGTTGGACCATTAAGTTTTGAAGTACGGACAATAGTTTAACTTGAAGGCTAAGTGGTAACTCGGAAATTTCATCGAGAAAAATCGTTCCTTTCCCTGCCGCTTCAAAATACCCTTTCTTCCCACCCTTTTTCGCCCCTGTGAATGCCCCTTCTTCGTATCCGAATAACTCAGATTCGATCAAGGATTCGGGAATGGCTCCACAATTCACTTCAATGAAAGGTTCCTTGTTCCGATTGGACTTTTTATGAATTTTGCGGGCAATGAAGTTTTTTCCGACACCCGTCTCGCCCTCTAATAATACGGTGACGTCTAAGCTGGAAACTTTTTCAACAATACTATACACTTGTCCCATTTTGCCATGATGCGCCGCTGAAAGATACATCGGATTGTTCTTGATCTTTTCAATCTCTTTTTCATACAGGGCCATCAGTTCAGCCACTTGCTGATTCGTCTTCTTCAGATAATCCAATTCTGTAATATCTCTTGAAAAGCTAAGCGCTCCCTGAAGTTGCTCATTTTCATCGAAAATAGGATGACCAGACACTACAAGCTTTCTTCCCTTTTTTGTTTCTTGAATAATCGTCTCGCTTTTTTTCGATTGCAAAACTTTACCGGTCACAGAAGGTGACAGTATTCCTTGTTTCTCCAACAAAAAAACACTTTGATGAATGACTTCCTCTGCATGGATTCCGAACAAATCTTTAAAACGTTCACTGGCAAATAAAATCTTACCATCTGCATCGGTGACAAAGATTTCGTCAAATGAAGATTTGATAATACTTTCTAATATTAGGTGACTCCGTTCTAATGAAAGCATCCGTTTCTCCTCTAGTCATTTTTAGTTATATACTATTCACAATTGACTATGTTGTCAATTAATTATTAATCTTTTATTCTAGACTAAGTCTTCTGTTGGGATAATGCTCCAGCGATAGAAAACAAATATCCTCTCAAGTCCCGAAAGACTCAAGAGGATATTCCGATTGATAGACCTGCTACTAGATTTCTTTTGAAAAAACAGTGGTAAATGGACTTTCTGCACTACGTTAAAACCTATGAAACTACATATTCATGAAATGCCCGTTCCACTTTGTGGCGGCCGGCTTCGATTTCTGGATGGAATTGGATGGTGGCCGCTTCGCGGATCGCTTTTACTTCTTGCATCGCTTGCTGGATGTTCTCGTTCTGTTTGGCGATGGAGTATCCGGCGAGCTTTCCTTGTGCGCGTGCCACTTTGGCGCTTTCGATGCCGGTGATATTCCCGGCGACGTACAGTCCTTCGAGCGGTGTTTCCATTTGCTCATTATGAATCGGGACATGTCCGCCTAATTCTTCTACGTATTGGAATGGACAGCCGATAACCGCAGCAAGTTCTGTCAACGGATACAGTCCGCCTGCGATGCAGACAAAATCGACCTCGATTTTCTTTTCAGTTCCCGGAATCACTTCTCCTTCAGGCGTGAGATCACACATCGTCACGGATTCCACTTTTTCAGTCCCATTAATTTGCGTAATCGCTTTTCGGATGTGGATCGGCATGCCCCACATTTTCACGCCGCCCTTTGGATAGAATTTCACAGCTAAATCACGTACCCAAGCGGCTTTGGCGAATTTGCTGCCGAAACGGAGGAAAGCGGATGGCGCTAAATGGGCGATGCGTACCAATCCTTCCATCACCTTACCCGGATGTGCATGATTTTTCGTGACCGGGTTGTTAACAGGTAACGCCATGCTATGCAAACCCACACCTGCAAGTTGCAGCTCACGGGCGATTGCGGCGGATAAGACGTTGACCCCCACGATGATTCCTTTATTGCCCACACGAACACGATGAACATTGGTCATCACTTGTGCCGCCCCGATGGACATGACGCCAGGAAGCGTCCAACCTGGGATTGGCGCGGCCGTTTCTGCGGCGCCCGTTGCCAACAGAACATTTTTCGTCTCAAAAAGGCCTTGATTGGTATGCACAATATAGCCACCCTCTATTTTTTCAAGATGATGGCAGGAAACTTCACATTGGATTGTCGTATTCAGCTTCTCAGCTTTCGCCAATAAAGCCTTCGTCTCTTCAATTCCATTCCACCATTCCCCACTTGGTTCTTGATGAAGTTGTCCAAGAAGCCGTCCACCCGGCTTCGGAAATTCATCGATCACAAGTACATCCAAATCGGATTCGCGGCAGGCAATTGCGGCGGATAAACCGGCTGGGCCCGCACCGATGATCACGACATCACGCATGCGGAACACCCTCCTTATGATTGTCATTCATTTTTTCGAATTCAGCATACGTACGCGGCCATTCTTCTGGTGAAGCTTTAAATGGAGCAGGTTGCATCTTCCCACTTTCAATGACCATGTCATTTTGAATAGGCGTCATACATGCGCGTACGATTTTGGCATCATTTACCGTTACACGACATTCAAAACAATGCCCGATATTACAATAAATGGCGCGTGGTGCACCTGTCCCTTCATGTACGCGTAATTGTCTAATTCCATTCGCGAGGAGTGCGGATGCGATCGTATCGCCTTCAAATCCTTCATATAATTTGCCGTCAAAGGTAAAAGTGACGGGCGTCTGGTTGGTTAATTTACCTAACACCGGATGATCTATGATACGGTTCGTCATCTTGATTCCCCTCCTAAAATGGATAATGATACAGGCCGAATAGGAGGTTGGACTTTCAACGGAATGTCATGGCCCGCTCTTTCTCCTGTTACCGCTTCCAAAACGGCGTCTACAGCAGGTCTGCATGTGCGCCCCCCGCAATAACCCATTCCAGCTCTCGTACGCAATTTCACTTCACGGGCAGAACAATTATAATGGCTGGCAGTCTGTTGGATATCTTCCAACGAAACTTCTTCACATCTACAAATAATCGTTTGATCCACGGGGCAACTCCTCCTTCAATAAGTGTAACGATAAAAGTTGACACAATATCCTCTTCTATTCTAACATTAAGAAAAGATAAGTATATTCAAATTTTAGTAAAAACCAATCAATTACGCCTCGGCGTAATTGTGTCCAGATTTTGAATCGAGCTTGCTCGATTAACTCCTTTCAAAATCTGTGACATCCGCCGGAGGCTTGGGCCAACAGGATGTTGGTCACTCAGGCGTTGCCAATCAAACAGCGAAGGGTTTGATTGGCCGTATTTCTGCGTTTTTTTGCAGAAATTAAGGCACTTTTTGGACGCGGCGACCTTAGCCTGAGTTCCTCTAATCAGCAGGTAGTCTGGACTCCCTCTGATTGAAATGCCTTCTGGCATTCATCCCACCACTTATGGAAGTGGGGGGATGAATGCTGAATCAAGTTATAATTCATTCTACTTTCTAGAATAGACTACATGACATTTACATGTCAAAGGAGGCCGGGAAGATGTCGCAAAATAAACATGCTGAAGTAGCAATTATCGGTGGCGGTATTGTCGGTTGTGCAATCGCTTACTATGTTGCCAAATCAGGAATTGACTGTGTATTGATCGAGAAAAATGATATCGCAAGCGGCACCTCTTCACGCTGTGATGGCAATGTCACGATTGTGGATAAAGACCCTGGATTTGATAGTTTAATGTCCTGGAAAAGTCAAGAATTGACGATAGAGTTGAGTAACGAACTGGATTTACCATTCGAATACCGGGCACTCGGCAGTTTGCTCGTCTGTGAGAATGATACAGAAATGCAGGCAGCGAAAGAATGGGTGGACATTCAAACAGCGGCAGGATTGAAATTCAACTTGCTTGACCGGGAAGACCTTCGACAAGAATCCCCTTATTTTGCAGATGATATTCCAGGCGGGCTAGAATGTGAAACCGATTCGCTCATCAATCCTTATCTGTTTTGTTATTCCTTGATTGAAAAGGCCAAGCAATATGGTCTGAAATTACAGACTCATGCTGAAGTGACAGCCATTACGAAAAAAGAAAATTTTACGATTGAAACGTCGAATGGAACATTTACCGCGAAAAAAGTCATCAATGCGGCAGGCGTTTGGGCACCTTTTATCGGCAAAATGCTCGACCTCGACATCCCGATCATCCCGAGAAAAGGGCATATCATGGTGGGCGCCCGACAAAAGCCGGTCATGATGCGCAACGTCATGGAGTTCGGTTATTTGATGAACAAATTTGGCCGGGAGCGCATTGTTGATGAAAGAACGGAAAAACACGGTGTCGCATTGGTGCTGGAGCCGACGGAAAGCCAGAATTTCTTGCTCGGAAGCAGCCGCCAATTTGTCGGGTATGACGGAAGAATCGATATCAATGTCGTGGAAACGATGGCGAGAAGGGCAATCCGTTTCTATCCGAAATTGAATGATTTCACAATGATTCGTACGTACACCGGTTTTAGACCGTGGACAGCAGATCATTTGCCAATCGTTTCAGCCGTCGATGAAATCCCTGGATTCTTCATTGCTGCAGGACACGAAGGAGATGGCATCAGCCTTGCCACCGTAACAGGCAAATTGATTGAACAATTGATCCGCGAAGAATCGGACACGATCATTCCCGTTGATCCATTACGCTTTGAACGTTTTAACAAAGTACCGGCTTTGTAAAGTGGATTCATAATTGAAAAGTACCAAATTCTAACGCTGAACTGCATTAGAATTTGGTACTTTTTTGAGTGGTTTGTCGTAGTTTTAATCGCCCTATTCTTCCCATTTCACAAGATTCGGCTGTTCATCCAATATGGATTCATATTGCTCTTTCGCTCCATATTGTCCTTGCGGATCAAGCGTCATATATCTCTTATATTTTTCAGCACGGATTTCGGGCGTTGCCCATCCATAATGCTTAACTCGCAAATGAGAAATATGATTGGACAATTGAAATATATTTTCAGGAAATCGACCGCAATGTTGCGCCGATTCTTTCCAAGTATACGTAAAATCTTTTCGGTATCTTAATAGGAAAGGACGGTACATCGAGTGAGCGCGCCAATGGTCGTCCTCACGATAATGCGTCGCATTCCAAAAATCATACAGTCTAAATGAATAAAGGTCGTATTTCTCTTGCAACAGTAGCCCATTGATCTCTTGAATAAATCTGTCCTCAAATAGTTCATCGGCATCCAAATTTAAAATCCAATCCGGTTCCGTCTTGATCGTTTCCTCCCACTGTTGCTTGCGCAAGTCGATTTCATTGGAAAACTTGGAAACTTCATTTCTAATTATTGTCAATGGGATGCCCTTTAATAGTTCCTCGCAAATTTCTACAGTATGATCTGTACTGCCGTCATCGATAATGACAGCTTCGTCAATGACAGGCAGATGCTTACTTAACACTTCTCGTAAGTACCCGTTTCCTTCATTTTTTACAATCATCGATAAAGTCAGCTTCGGTTTAACGATGTAAACATTTTCAAGAGCTTCCTTTTCGTTGTCATAGGCCTGATTAAAAAACTCAGGAATCCCCACAATATCCTCGTCCCTATAAATATGGTAAGCGGGATAATGCGTATCGACATGTAACGGCAATCCAAGAGCAGCTGCCCGGATACAAAAATGCCGATCTTCTCCCCAAAACATCAGATTAGGGATTTGGTTAAAATTGACCCCTTTCTGAAGCGCCTCCCGTGACAGTAGCGTACATGCACCAAGCCCTCCCACTTCATACACGCCTGGCACTCTTAGCTCATTCAAGAATTCGTTGAAGCGTATCCTAGTTTGCTCATCGGATAACTGTTCTCCTCGTTGCTTTCGATATTGGATATATTCGTCATAGAGCCATACTTGTGGTTGCTCGATGGCATTCGGTTGCCACCTGGTCCAAAAGATTTCAGATATAATATCCTTTTTCTGCTGAACGAGATGCGTAATCGTTTGCGGGTATAATAATAGATCCGAGTCAACCAAAAATAGGTAGTCCACCTGTTGCTCTTTTGCCGATTGAATGATCGAGTTTTTAAAATCTGCGACTTTCCAAACGAGATGCTCATTCCAATAATGGGTAATCCCATCCGTTACATATTCATCTTGATACGTTGACTTTTCAATGAGTACGGATGGATTGCGTGCGTGAAATTTTTCAAGAAGCCGACTGGATTTTTGGTTTTTATTATCATCTATAAAATGAAAAGCGAATGTGAGATCTTCTTGTTGAAGTTGTTCTAAGGAATACAAAAATGCCCCTAATACTTCCGGCTTTTGGTGCACCGGACTTGCGATCAATACTTTCTTTTTTCCTTCTATCTCATTCACCATCTTTCCATTCATAAAGATCCTCGTTTCTCAATTATTATATGTATCGCGCAATATAAGTTCCCCACACCCAGGCATCTAGATTTTATTTTCAATTTACAGGATAATAGAAGAAGTTCATTCGTTAGTTTATTGGAGGTTTTATTGTGGGGATTAATCGTATTTCGTTGCCGACTGCTTATATGATCGAAACGCTGCGCAGTAACGGCATATCTGATGAACAAATCCTTCATCAAATCAAAGAACGGGATGTAACGCCTTGGGACCGTTTGCATTCAAATTTCGACTTTACAAATCTTGTCGAGCTTGCCGACCAAGATGGAATTAGTTTTGAATCGATCATCCAGGACGGCTATACCGTGAAATTCATTACGATAAGAGGATTGCAGACATTGTTGCAATTGAAATTTGATAAGATTGTAGACCGCGATTACCAAGTAACCGAAACAGGCATTTCAGGACTGCAGTTGGAAGAATCTGATTTCACGGTACTGAAACAATTACTCTCTCGCAACTGTAAAATTCAGGAGACGCTTCCCGTGAATAAAGGGATTGCCATCGAGCTAGTCTAAAAGTGAAAAAAGGTTCCCGCGGCTAGATTGCCAAGAGGAACCTTTTTTTGTGTGCTGAAACAACGTTGTTTACTTTGAGTAAAGCGTTGCGAATGGAACAGCAAAGGGTTCGATTTGCCTTAATTTCTGCGTCTTTTGCAGAAATTAAGGCACTTGGATAAGCGCAATTTACTCCCTTCAAAATCCGTGACGTCCGCCGGAGGCTTGGGCCAACAGGATGTTGGTCACTCAGGCGTTGCCAATCAAACAGCGAAGGGTTTGATTTGCCGTATTTCTGCGTTTTTTTTGCAGAAATTAAGGCACTTTTTGGACGCGGCGACCTTAGCCTGAGTTCCTCTAATCAGCCGGGATTTGAACCCCCGCTGTATTGAATGTATGTCTAGCATTCATCCCGCCACTTATGGAAGTGGGGGACTTCTGCCGAAGCAAGTTAAATGGACATACTTTCTTAAAACTGCGTTTGTTCTTGGAGCTTTGCCGCAAAATATTTACGCGCTTCGGCGGTCTGAATCTGCAAACAAACTTCTTCTTCCTGCCGTTCAAACTCGACAAACATCCCGCTTAAATTTTCATACACATTATGGATTTTAAAGCCCCTGTCTAAATAGTCATCTACTTGTTTCATTTCATCCATGCTAAGTAAATGATCCGACATAAACACACCTCGCTTTTCTTATTCAGCACCTTTTACTTCGATTTCTTGCACGACGATATCGTCCCAATCGTGACCAACTGTAATCCCTAAATACTTGGCGTCACTAGGATCGTCTAGTTCGGCTTGCGGGTACTTTTTGAACCACCAATATTTCGCCAATACATAGTACACGAGTGCCCCTACGAAAAAGCCCACCAATGAAGAATACGTTGAGAACATATTTGCTAAGACACCGCCAATCACCCAAGCGATTAACCCCGCTAAGTTAAAGCCATTCGTATACTTATATTGGCCGTCTAACTCATACAGATCTTTTACATTCACACGACGTTTACGGATTAAATAATAATCGGCGAATAATATTCCCACAATTGCTGTTAAAATGCCGCCAATGATTAATAGTGCATTGACTAAGACGCCAAATAAACTCCACGGCTGTGCTAAAACCCCAATAACCCCCGCGACGATAACCCCAGCCCAGAACGGCACTTTTGGTCCGCCAATGTTTGAGAAAATCGTTGCCGCAGGAATAACGTTTGCCGACGTATTGGTCGACCATTGTGCTAGCACAATCATCAGCAATAAAATCCCTAACACAAATCCACTTGCACTTTGCTGCAAAGCATTTATCGGATCAGCAGATGCCACGGCCATATAACACACTGCACCAATGGTTACGATAAATGTATTGGTAATCGGCATCACGATTAAAGAGCCAACTAACTGTGTTTTATTGCGCTTGAACCAATTGCGTTCATTTTTTGGCGCTTTAAAGAAACGTGATAGTGATGGCATATCTGCTGCTAACGTTGCCCAGAATCCCATGTTCGCCATAATCACGACCATAAATGCTGTAAAAGCTGCCACCCCTGTCGTCGGTGATTCCACCCAAGTCCACACATCTTTCCCTTGAGCCGTTGCATGATCGGCAAGCGTAACGTACATCCAGCACGATATTAAAATAATAATCGGCGCCGCTAAATCCGCAAAGCGCTCAATGGATTTAATGCCAAGCGATGTGTTAAATAACTGTAATGCTGCAAAAACAAGGAAACATAAAAACCAATTATTAAAGCCGAATAATAAATTCAAAATCCCATTGATGGCCATTGCGCCAAAATAGGTATTAATCCCGAACCAACAAGCAGCTGTCACCCCACGAACGAGCGATGGTAAATGCGTGCCAATTGTACCAAATGGGGCACGCATATAGACAGGGAAGGACAAGCCGTGCTCAATACCGATATCACCGATTAACGTCATAAATACGCCGATTAACACAGAACCTATCATTGTCGCTAAAATGACCATCGGCAATGGCAAACTCATAATAGCTGATCCGCCAATTGCAAAGGCGGCTAAAACGATGGCCATTCCTACCCAAATCACAGCAAAACCAAATGTCCCGATATTTCTTTGTTGGTGTGTCACTGGAAGTAAATCTGGTGATTTTAAATAATCCCCACCATTCGCCATTCATGCCTCTCCCTTATAGTAGATTTCCAGTTGATCAACAAACAATTGACTTTTTTTATCGGGCAAAATTACTGATAAGTGATTGACGTTCGTTCCAGGTCATTGGCGCAATCGTAGACTTTCTTTCGACCATCGAAATCGCACCGTCTACTGGGCACACAATCGAGCATAAATTACAGCCTACACAATCTTGTTCACGCACCTTTAGCATCGGACGACCACTCTCTGTGTACAGGTCAATACATTGATGCGACGTATCTTCACATGCAATATGGCATTTATTACAATTAATACAAACATCATTATTAATTTCAGCAACAATTTTGTAGTTTAAATCTAAGTCACCCCAATCAGAATAACGTTGGACCGACTGGCCGACTAGATCCATCACCGAGGCAATGCCCTTGTCATCCAGATAATTAGTAAGTCCATCAATCATGTCTTCGACAATACTAAATCCGTGGTGCATCGCTGCTGTACAAACCTGTACCCCCGTTGCACCCATCAGCATAAATTCCGCAGCATCCTGCCAATTTGAAATCCCACCAATGCCCGAAATGGGTACATTGACGAAAGTATTTCGCGCACATTCTGCGACCATATTTAATGCAATCGGCTTGACAGCAGGCCCACAATATCCGCCATGTGACCCCTTCCCACCAACATGCGGCACCGTATTCCATGTATCTAGATCGACACCCGCTAAGCTGTTAATCGTATTAATCATACTAACGGCATCTGCCCCGCCTCGCACCGCCGCTTCTGCCGTCATCGTAATATCTGTAATGTTTGGTGTGAGCTTGACGATAACAGGTGTACGTGCAACTTCCTTCACCCAGTACGTTTGCTTTTCAACCAATTCAGGGACTTGACCAGAGGCAGCTCCCATTCCTCGTTCTGCCATCCCATGTGGACAACCAAAATTAAGCTCAAGACCATCAACCCCCACAGCTTCTACTTTTTTGACAATCTCATGCCACTTTTCCTGCTGTGGCTCTACCATTAACGAAGCGATAATGGCATGGCTCGGAAACTTTTTTTTCGTTTCAAGAATTTCCTGTAAATTAACCTCTAACGGTCGATCCGTAATGAGCTCAATATTATTAAAGCCCGCCACTCTCTGTCCATTAAAGCTGACAGCTGCAAAGCGTGAGGTAACATTTAAAATGGGCTCGCCCAAAGTTTTCCAAACCGCGCCACCCCAGCCGGCTTCAAATGCACGTTGCACTTGATAGCCCGAATTCGTCGGTGGTGCCGACGCTAACCAAAATGGATTCGGTGATTTAATCCCCGCTAAATCAATTCGTAAGTCCGCCATGCTACATCCCCCCTATGCAATCTCGCTCGTTTTTTTAAAACGCTCATGAATGATGTAAGCAACATCTTTACCTTGTTGTGCAGCTGTTACCACCATTGCTTCCCCTTGGCCATTGCCGAACACGACATCTCCACAGGCAAACACTTTGTCATTCGATGTTTGCATAGTCGTTTCGTCAATGTCTACTACTCCGTTCGTATGCTGTAATCCAAACGCTTCAATGAGCGAGACAAAACGCGTTTGTCCAATTGCTTTAATGACCGCGTCCACCTCTAGTACAAACTCAGATCCCTCGATTACTTCCGGTCGTTGCCTGCCGTCTGCACCCGCCTCTCCAAGCTTCATCTTGACGCACTCAAGTCCCACTACTTTCCCTGCCTCATCCCCGATAATTTGTTTCGGCGCTGTCAGCCACTTAAATCCAACGCTATCCTGCTTGGCAAATTCATATTCAAATTGGTAAGCAGTCATCTCTTTTTCTGTTCTTCGATAAAGAATGTCCACTTGCTCTGCGCCTAGTCGCACAGCACATGTTGCACCATCGATGGCTGTGTTACCAGCACCAATAACCGCAACACGTTTACCGACTAAGTCCTCCGTCAGTGCACCCACTTTTGTGTGCTTGACAAACTCAATGGCATCATGAACGCCAGCTAGTTCCTCACCTTGAATGCCAAGATTAGGCACGGACCCCATACCAACCGCTAAAATAACGCTGTCATATTGCGCTAAAATTTCCTCGGCAGAAATATCCACGCCTACTGTTGTGTTTGTTTGAATGTCCACACCAAGCTTTACAACTTGCGCCACTTCCCAATCCACTACATCATTCGGTAATCGGAATGACACGATACCGTAGTTGCCCAAGCCCCCCGCCTTTGCTTCTGCTTCAAAAATTGTGACATGATAGCCGAAGCGACTAAGCTCACGCGCCGCCGATAAACCAGCGGGACCAGCGCCAACAATCGCTACCTTTTGTCCATTTGTTTGCCCTTTTTTAAATAGCTCGATATCTGATTCCATCGCCCAATCTGTTGCATAACGTTGCAAGTGTCCGATTTTAATAGGCTTTGTCGAGGAATTTAACACACATGCCCCTTCACATAATTCCTCGGTCGGGCATACTCGCGCACAGCTTGCACCAATCGGATTGGCCTCCATAATTGTCATGGCCGAACCTTTCATATTATTGGAAGCTATCTTTTTAATGAAATTCGGAATTGGAATACTTGTTGGACAAGCTGTAATGCAAGGTGCGTCATAGCAGTACAGACAGCGATTCGCCTCTTCTAGTGCTTCATTTTTTGTCATCCTGCTCGTCATTTCCACAAAATTCCGTTCGAGTTGCGAAGTCATTGAAACATTCCCCCTCATGGATTGATGTTTAGACGTTGATTGTTTGCGCAGTCGTCGGCTGTAGTGCACGCTTGATGTATCGGCCACTGCCTAGTGCCCCTACAAATTGTTTGTTTTTAATGACGTATTCACCACGCACAAGTACACTGATAGGTTCGCCTGTTACTTCCCAGCCCTCATACGGGTTGTAGTCGACATTCATATGATGGGTGTTCGCTGAAATTTCACGTTTTACCGTAGGATCAAAAATGACGATATCCGCGTCAGAACCAATCGCAATCGTTCCTTTCTGTGGATATAAACCGAAAATTTTTGCGGCACTTGTCGAAATCATATCGACGAAGTCATGGATGGAAATTCGCCCTTTCGCCACACCTTCAGAAAATAAAATGCTAAAACGATCTTCGATAAACGGTCCACCATTTGGAATTTTAGAAAAGTCATGTAACCCTAATTGCTTTTTCCCATTAAAGCTAAATGAACATTGGTCCGAGCCAATCGTTTGCAATTGCTTGGATTTTAGCGCATTCCACAAATGCTCTTGATGATATTTCGGGCGAAGCGGTGGTGACCAAACATATTTCGCCCCCTCGAAGCCAGGCTGTGCTAACGCTGACTGATCGAGCGTTAGATAGGGTGGACATGTTTCCCCATACACGTCATAGCCCTTTTCTCGCGCTGCGATAATTTCATCTAACGCCTCTTTACACGTTACATGTACAACATAAAGCTTGGCACCTGCGATATGTGCTAGTTCAATAGCCCGTTTCGTCGCCTCGCCTTCTAATTCGGTGGGACGCGTCAGTGCATGATAGATGGGCGCCGTCTGACCAGCTTGCTTCGCCTCCTCTACTAATTCGTCGATAACTGAGCCATTTTCACAGTGGACCATGACAACTGCGCCCATGTCTTTTGCGATTTTAAAGGCTTTGAACAGCGTACGGTCTGTCGCTTGAAATTCTTTTGCGTAAGCCATGAACACCTTGACAGATGTAATCCCTTCCTGCTCTAGTAACAACGGCAACTCGGCTTCTGTTTCAGGCGTTAAATCACTAATCATTAAATGGAAACCGTAGTCAATGGCTGATTGACCCTTTGCTTTTACATGCCACTTTTCCACAGCCGTCGCAAGTTTTTCTTCACCCGCAGATAAGCAAAAATCTAAAATGGTCGTCGTCCCACCGAAGGCAGCCGCAATTGTACCCGACTTCCAATCATCATCTGTCACCGTGTTGTTAAACGGCATATCCAAATGCGTATGCGGATCAATTCCCCCAGGCATTACGTATTTACCCCTTGCATCTACAATTTCCGCTCCGTCAGCTGATAAATTTTCTCCAATTTGTACAATTTTACCGTTCTCTATTAAAATATCTGCCTCATACATATCTGAAGCTGTCGCAATGAGTCCACCTGTAATCACTTTTTTCATGCTACCCTCACCCTTCAATTAATGAATAATCAATTACGCCTCGGCGTAATTGCGTCCAGATTTTGAATTGAGCAAAGCTCAATTAACTCCCTTCAAAATCTGTGACATCCGCCGGAGGCTTAACTTGAATCAGCAGGGAGTTTGGACTCCTCTGATTGAAATGCCTTCTGGCATTCATCCCGCCACTTATAGAAGTGAGGGACTTCTGCTGAATCAAGTTAAATGTATCAACTACTTTTAGTGATGAACCAATAGGCTAGCGAATGATCGTATTTTAGCCCGCACTTATCATGAGTTAAGTGTTTGTTTTTTGCCCACGCTGAATTTCGTTTGCAGTGTCAACACGGTTTCCAGTAGCACGTCTGCTCCCTTTACACAGTCCTCAAATGTCGTTTCTTCCTCCTCACAATGACTTTTCCCGTTCATACTTGGTACAAAAATCATTGCTGAGGGGATGAGGCTCGCGATATACTGGGCATCGTGCCCCGCTCCGCTGAACATCCGATGGAAGGAATAACCCAATTTATGACAGGATTGTTCCACTTCATTGCAAATGGCTGTATCAAAAAATACCGTATCCCTCCCCCACAGCTTAACCGGACGAATGTAGCAACCGTTTTTCTCTAAAGCTAAGCCTGTCAATACTTTCTCTACTTTGCGCATCACCGCTGGATTTTGATGACGCGAATCGATAGTAAATACTACTTCATGCGGGATGACGGTATGAATATTAGGTGTCACGTGCATACGCCCAAATGTGAACACAAGCTCTTCGTCGATTTCGCCTAACTCCTCATGTAAAGACGAAATGATACGAGACGCTTCAATCATAGGATCTTTGCGCATCGACATCGGCGTTGTGCCAGCGTGATTGGATTCGCCTGTCACGGTAATTTCATAACACACCATACCTAAAACACCTTCTACCACACCAATTTCACGTTGCTTTGCTTCTAAAACCGGTCCTTGTTCAATATGCAACTCAATATAAGCAAGAGCTTCCGTTAAACGATTTCCTTGCTTCCCCTCATAGCCACTTGCCTGCAATGCTTCTTGAAAGGATGTACCATTTTTATCGACAGACTGTAGCATTTTTTCTTTACTGAATTTGGAAGCAATGACACCAGAACTCATCATTGCCGGATCGAAACGCGCACCTTCTTCATTCGTAAAATTCACAAGCATTAATGGGATTTCGAGCTCAATGTCATTTTCCTTTAACGTCTGTATCGCCTCTATTGCTGTTAAAATGCCTAAGACACCATCAAACCTGCCACCCTTTTCAACCGAATCTAAATGGGATCCCAGTACGATTGGTGGGCAATCTTTTTTTCCTGGTAGAGTCGCATAGATATTTGCCATATCATCTATTTGAATATCCATGCCCAACTCTTTACAAATTGTGCAAAAATAATCTCTCGCTAACACATCCTCTTTCGAAAGGGACAAACGGGTTACGCCTCCATTGGTAGTTGCACCAAATTGACTAAATTGTTCAATTAAACTCTGCAATCGATTACGATTACATTTATACATATGCAAGTCCTCTCTTTCACAGTTATTAAAAATAATACTATTACGAATATCCTAAAATTATAAACGTGTTAACGCATTAATAATTATGCATAATAGGAGGAAGTTATGAACACACACTAACCGCCAACAATTACGAGCAAATTTTAATGCTCCTCTATAAAACCTTGGATTGCAGGTCATCTGTACATTCAATGGACAAAGTTCTGTGTCCATTCCCACTATTCAGCAGGACAAGTCTGACAAAATACAACAACAGGCAAGCCCTGGTTATGTGGAAAAACATGTTATTTGCTGTGAAGTGAATAATTTAATCAGTATTATGGGAGGTTTGTTTGTTTTCCCCCGCAGCACGTCTTCAATAAATTCAATATGGACTTGGCACTTTTGTTTTGCTTTGTAAAAAATGGATTTATAAAGGCCGCACCCCACATTTTAAATGTAGGGTGCGGCCTTTTGTTCGTTCACAATATTGCTTAACGGTACTGAAACAATTACTCTCTCCAAACTGTAAAACACAAGAATCGCTTCCCGTGAATAAAAGGATTTCCATCGAGCTTGTCTAAAAGTGAAAAAAGGTTCCTGCGGCTTGATCGCCGAAAGGAACCTTTTTTGCGTACGGAACACATTGAATCAAGTTAAACGAGATGACACGCAACAAAATGTTCTGGTTCGATTTCCCGGAATTCCGGAACTTCTGCGCGGCAGATGTCCGTTGCGAATGGACAGCGGGTGTGGAATTTGCATCCTTTTGGCGGATCAGCCGGATTGGGGATGTCCCCTTTCAAGATGATCCGCTCCCGTTTCAATGTCGGATCCGGGATGGGAACCGCAGAGAGCAATGCTTTTGTGTAAGGATGGAGCGGATTGCTATAGAGATCGTCGCGGCTTGCCAATTCCATCATAGTCCCTAGGTAGAGGACACCGATTCTGGAACAGAGATGCTCCACTACGCTTAAGTCATGCGAGATGAATAGAAATGTAATCTGTTTTTCTTTTTGCAGTTTGCTGAACAAGTTAATGATCTGTGCTTGGATGGAAACGTCCAATGCGGAAACAGGTTCATCGGCAACGATGAAGTCGGGTTGTAAAATGATGGCCCGCGCAATGCCGATCCGCTGCCGCTGCCCGCCGCTGAACTCATGTGGAAAGCGATCGATATGATGCGTTGCAAGCCCACAGATTTCCAATACTTCAAGCACTTTTTGCCGTACTTCGCTTTTACTGCATAAGCCATGATCGAGAAGGGCCTCCCCGATTGCATCACCGATTCGAATGCGGGGATTGAGCGAACTATAAGGATCCTGGAAGATGAATTGGATTTTCGGTCGCAAGGTTCTCATTTCATCTTTTGACAGACCATGTAGGTTTTGCCCGTTGTATAGCACTTCCCCTGATGTGATAGAAGAAAGGCGCAACACACTTTTTCCGATTGTACTTTTCCCGCTACCGGATTCTCCTACCAATCCAAATGTTTCACCTTGATGGATCGTAAAGCTGACGCCATCGACTGCTTTGACGACCGATGGATTACGCTTGAAAATATTTGCGGACTCTCCGTAGTATTTCTTTAAATTTTTGACCTCGATTAAAGGCAATGCCCCACTCATACCATCACCTCTTCTTCATATAACCAGCACGCCACTTGATGACCGTTTTCCAGTTGCTTAACAGGTGGCGTTTTTTCCGTACAGATGCGCATGCAATGTTCACAACGATCACTAAAATAACAGGATGGCTGCAACTCAACTAAATTGGGCACCTGCCCTGGTATCGTGTACAGCTCTTCTTGCCGTTGATTAATGACCGGCTTCGCTTTCAGTAATCCTTTCGTATATGGATGCTTCGGATTCGTAAACAACTCGATCACGGGTGCTTGTTCAATAATTTTCCCTGCATACATGACGATGACATAGTCCGCCACTTCGGCAACGACACCTAAATCATGCGTAATGAGCAACATTGACATATTGCGTTTTTTCTTTAATTCGCGGAGCAGATCAAGGATTTGGGCTTGAATCGTCACATCCAACGCAGTCGTCGGTTCGTCCGCGATCAATAGACTTGGATTACAGGAAAGCGCAATCGCAATCATAATGCGTTGCAACATCCCGCCGCTTAACTGATGTGGATACGAAGCGAAAATTTCAGCGCCTCGTCCGATCCCCACAAGCTCGATCAATTCCAACGCCTTTTGTTTCGCTTCTTTTTTCGTCAACACTTGATGTTCCAATAACGGCTCCGTTAGTTGTTCGCCGATTGTTAAAACAGGGTTCAGTGAGGACATCGGTTCTTGGAAGATCATTGCGAATTCATTGCCGCGCGCCCGGCGAAGATCCCCTTTTTTCATGCCCAATAAATCTCGACCTTTAAACAGCACTTCCCCACTTTTCACTTTTCCGGACGTTGGATCAATCAGCCCCATGATGGACATGGCCGTCGCACTTTTCCCGCATCCGGATTCGCCAACAAGGCAGACGGTTTGCCCTTCTTGGATTTCAAAGCTGACATCATTCACGGCGTTCACAAATCCCTCTTCCGACTGGAATTGCGTCAGCAAATGATTCACTTGAAGAATAGGCTCATTCAACCTCGTTACCTCCTTTTCATATTCGGATCGATGGCATCACGCAAGCCATCGCCGAGTAAATTGATGCTAATAACAGTCATGAAAATCGCCAGTCCTGGTGGAATCCAGAGCCATGGACGTTTTTGAAAATCAATGAGTGAATTGGCTGACGTAATCATATTGCCCCATGAAGCCTCAGGGGGTACAACCCCTAATCCGAAATAGCTCAATGTCGATTCACTTAAGATCGCACCGCCGATACTCAATGTCCCGGATACGATCAATAACGGTACAATATTGGGCAATAAATGATTCAGCAACTTTCTGCGATCCCGCAGTCCCAATGCATCCGTCGCCTGGATGAATTGCCTTTCCCGTAAACTGAGCACTTGGCTACGCACAAGTCTGGCCAGTCCGGGCCAACCGACTAAACTGAGCATGAGCATGACGATATATAGACGATGCTCAGTCGGCACTTTCCACTCCGACATAACCGCAGCCATAATGAACAAGAGCGGAATGCCGGGTAATGTCATCAGGATATCAGCGATTCGCATGACGATTTGATCGACAATTCCTCGGTAATAGCCCGCTAAAATGCCTAGTAACGCACCAATTGTCACGGACATCACCATCGCGCCAAGTCCAACTGTCAGGGAAATCCGTCCTGCTAACATCAGTCTTGTCAGCACATCTCGCCCTAATTTATCCGTCCCTAACCAATGGGCCGCACTCGGGGCCTGATTGACTTTCGTCGGGTCGACGCCTAAATGGACATACGGCGAGAAAAATGGTCCGATGAACGAAAACAAAAATATGAAAATCAGAAATCCGAGTCCGACAAGCGCTATTTTCTTTTTCAATAGTCGCCCCAATACTTGTCCCCATAAGGAAGATTTCCGATTTGGTTTGACCTTTTTTTTACTAACAGGTAAATCGATTGGGTTTTCCACGCAATTCAACTCCTTGCTTTTACTTCAGCCGCACTCTCGGATCTGCGACACCGTATAATAAGTCGGCTATTAAATTACTAATCACTGTCAACAAAGCGATGAACATCGTAAAGCCCATGAGCAGTGGATAATCACGGACCGTAAACGCCTGCATATAAATGGCGCCGATTCCAGGCCAATTGAAAATTTGCTCCGTAATGATCGCCCCACTGAACAAGGCAGGCAGTTCAAATCCGAAGAGCGTAATCGCAGGAAGCAAAGCATTGCGCAACGCATGCTTGTAGACAACCACTTTTTCTTTCAAGCCTTTTGCCCTGGCCGTTCGGACAAAGTCCTGCTTGATAACTTCCAGCATATTCGTACGGAAGTAGCGTGCCAAGCCGCCAATGCCAAGCATTGTCAACACGAGGACAGGCAACACCATATGCTGCGCCACATCTTTCACATACGCCCAGCCTGTCAAGTCGCTTCCTGTCGTAATCATGCCCCCTGCCGGAAACCATCCTAAATCGACCGCAAAAAATTTGATGGCGAGCAAACCAAGGAAAAACGAAGGTGTTGCCATCGCCGCAAACACCAACACCGTTATCAATGAATCAAATAAAGAATACTGGCGAATCGCGGACACGACACCGATGAACACCGCAATGATCCATGTAAGGATCAGCGAAGCGAGCGCCACAAAAAACGAACTCCACATGTAATTGCCAAGCACTTCACCTACAGGTCGTTGAAACTGCAAGGAATAACCCAAATCCCCTTTCAACAAATTCCCGATCCATATGAAATACCGCTGAATAGCAGGCTGATCAAAACCATATAAGGCGTAAAGCTCAGCTTTGCGTTCAAGCGTTAAGTTGGGGTCCGCATCCACAAAGTTCCCCGGCACTAAGGAATAGAGGAAAAAGATCAGCACGGACGCTCCAAACAGCGTCGGGATCAAATAGAGTAATCGTTTCAACGCATAGCTTTTCAAAAATTTCATCTCCTTTAGAGGTCGAATACAAAAACGCAAGGCGTTTGATTGCACAAATGCATGTTTTGCTTGCACCCCTGTGCTATTTGATTGCACTCAGCACAAGTTTGATTGCACTCAGCTCAAGTTTGATTGCAAGTCATGACTTTAGACTTATAACGAAAATGCAACGTGCCCTGCGCTAGACGTAAAATTTCTAAAAACATTAAGAGAGGCGTATCCAGATCAGATACTGGACACGCCCCAACCAATACTCGCAAATCTGCGTTACTATCTAAAAGATCGATCCTTATTGATTGACATCGATGACTTTTAAATCTTTCAAGCTGGATGCAATGCCACGGTAGCCGTTCGGATTAAATCCTTCTACTCTAGCATTCGTGCCGCTCAATACTTTCTTGTATTCCATCAAGATGACCGGTGGATTTTCTTCCAATCCTTTGTACAATTCATGGAATGCTTTTGTACGTTCCTCGATATCATTGGACGCAATCGTCGCATCGATCAACGCATCGATTTTATCATCGCCATAGCCTTTAATTGTGGCGGATGGAATTTTCGAATGGAAGTTTTTAACGCCATTATACGGATCCGTCAACATAACCGTTGAAAAGGAAGCCAAATCATGGTCGCCATTGCCGACACGTGACATTAATGCATTGAAGTCCATTTGTTCCACTTGCAGATCGATACCGATTTCCTTGTAATTTTCCTTGGCAATCGGTATCAGCGTATCTCCAAGCCCTCCGGCAGTCGTGAAGTAATAGACGACCAGCTTTTGCCCGTCTTTTTCACGGATACCAGTCGAACCTTCTGTCCATCCAGCTTCTTCTAACAATTGTTTCGCTTTTTCAGGATCATAAGCCGTACTGCCGATTTCACTTGAATAAGCCCATGACGTTGGCGATACAGGAATATTCGCTACTTCAGCAAACCCTTGATAATAAGTAGAAATGATCGTTTGACGGTCTAGTCCATACGTAAATGCTTGACGCACTTTTGGATCTTTAAAAATTTCTTTTTCATGGTTAAACGCGATATAGCCATAAGCTGAAGACGTGTATACATTGACGTCCGCAAACCCTAACATTTGCAAGAACTCGAAATTATCCTGATTGGCCGTTAACGCACTGTAATCCAATTCACCCGTTTGGAAAAATTGCTGAGAGTCCCCTTCAGTCGTTTTATAGATGAACTGCGACACTTCAGGCTTTCCGTCATAGAAATGTTCATTGGCCTCAAAACGGATTTCCTGCCCTGGTAAATAAGCGACAAAACGGAAAGGTCCCGCACCGACCGGCTTCAAATGCAAGTCATTTAAATAGTCAAGATTCCCTTTCTGATAATCTTTTCCATAATAAGCCTTTTGCAAAATCCGGCCGCCTAGCAAGTGCAACGATTGTGCATTCACTTCTTCCGTCGTGATTTCAATTGTTTGCTCATCGATCACTTTAATCCCTGAAATCGAAGTAGCATCTCCATTTTTATAATCCGATCCACCAACGACTTTCGCTTCGGTAATATCTGTATCACCCGGATAGCTTGGATCGTGGAGCAATGTTAATGTAAATTCCACATCTTCTGCTGTGAAAGGTGTCCCATCATCAAACAGTAAACCGTCACGCAGTTTAAATGTATACACTAACCCATCCTCGGAAACGTCCC
Source organism: Sporosarcina sp. ACRSM (assembly GCF_022346545.1). Taxonomy (GTDB): domain Bacteria; phylum Bacillota; class Bacilli; order Bacillales_A; family Planococcaceae; genus Sporosarcina. Next base: position 145,250 of record NZ_JAKRNU010000009.1, read on the forward strand.
ATGATTCCGCTAAGCCTGCAATCGATTCGCCCTTCTCATTAATATCAACCAATGGCGGGAACATAACCGCTTGCACGTTGCCATCATAACCACTTGTATTGAAATAAGGGGTAAACACGCCACCCGGTTCCTGTAAGCCGACGACAACCGTGTCTCCCCGATTGATCGCCAATTGTGGAGATGCAGCCGGATTTTCCGCTTCGATCCGCGTATCTTCCACAACGATTCCACCTGCACCTGCTTCCGTCCCCTGATCCGTTGTTTTTTGATCCTCTTCAGCAGTATCCGGACTGCAAGCCGCCACCATCAGACTGAGTCCAACAATAGATAAGAATTTTGTGACTTTTGATAATTTCATACTTCCCGTCTCCTTTTGTCTACACTCCAACATATGTATTCCGATTGATTAACTCGGTTTATTAATCAATTACGCCTCGGCGTAATTGCGTCCAGATTTTGAATTGCGCTTGCGCAATTAACTCCCTTCAAAATCTGTGACATCCGCCGGAGGCTTAACTTGAATCAGCAGGGAGGTTGGACTCCCTCTCATTGAAATGTATTCTGGCATTCATCCCGCCGCTTATGGAAGTGGGGGACTTCTGCTGAATCAAGTTAAAATAAATAATGCGAGATGATTTTCACAAAAGCTTTCTCCGTATTTAACAAAGCCCGTTCATCAAAATCGAACTTCGGGTGATGATGGGGATAATGTGTCTTCTCATCATCATTTTGGGCACCGACAGAGAAAAACGTTCCTGGTCGCTCCAGTAAGTAATAAGCGAAATCTTCCGCTCCCATCGATGTCTCCAGATCAATGACCGCATCTTCAGAAAATACTTCCGAAAATAAATTACGTACCAATGCCGTCTCTTTCGGGTGGTTGTACAAAGCAGGATACCCATGAAGATAATCGATTTTATAACCGGCATGGGACCCTTTGGTAATGCCTTCGACGATGGTATAGATCTCTTCTTTCACTTGTTCGCGCACTTCTTTGTCAAACGTCCGAACCGTTCCTTCCAATCTGGCCGTATCCGCAATGACATTAAAGGCATTCCCCGCTTGGAACACACCAATTGTCACAACTGCGGATTGCAACGGATTCACTCTTCGGCTCACAATTTTCTGCAAGGAGTTGACCACTTCACTACCGACGACAATCGAATCCACCGTATTATGCGGCCTAGCGCCATGCCCGCCTTTTCCTTCTATAATAATGTCGAATTTATCAACAGCCGCCTGCTTATACCCTTCCCCAACCGCAATTTTTCCGAGCGGAATCCCGGAAGCTAGATGCGCACCAAACACATAATCCACGCCATCCAACGCGTTATCTTCAATCATGAACTTTGCGCCGCCCGGAGGCAGTTCTTCAGCCGGCTGAAAAAGGAACACCACTTGCCCCTTCAGATCTTTCCGATATTGACTAAGCGTTTGGGCCGTACCAAGTAAGGCAGCCGTATGCCCGTCATGGCCACAAGCATGCATCACTCCCGGGTTCAACGACTTATACGGTGCTTCCTCCTTCTCATCCTGAATCGGAAGCGCATCAAAATCCGCCCGTAAAGCAATCGTCTTCCCCGGTTGCTCCCCTTCCAACACCGCCACAATTCCATAACCGCCAACATTCGTCCGAACATCCAACCCAAAGCCCACTAACTTCTCTTCAATGAACTTCGCCGTCTTCTCCTCCTGAAAAGAAAGCTCCGGGTGCTGATGCATATATCGTCTCCAGCTAACAATCTCTTCAAAACGTGCTTCCAAGTCGGCAAAAATCTGCTCTAGCGTCTGCTCCTTGTTCAGGGTTCCCATTTAATCCCCTCTTTTCTTAATACCTATTATACTGATTGGTTTTATTATAGTCCTAGTTCTATAGAAACACAACACCAAATGTCGTTTGATTTTGTCGAATTTTTATATTTGGAGGAGTTTACTGTCTATTCATGAAGAGAGGGCGTTGGCTTGTTGCGCGAAAGCGTCTCTTACTTCGCACAAGAATTTAATAAGGAAGCCGATGTTTCCTTGACCGGTGAATTCATTCTTGTTATTCTAAGTCCCTATTCATCGCATCACATTGCTTACGCGGAGGTTTTCAGGTGAATATTTTGAAACGGAACGAACGATCCTATAAACAAATTTTGGCGTATGCCATTCTTATCCTTTGTTTCGTTGCTTCGGTCATTTTCGTCAATCATAATCATTCCTTCTATCAAAAGCCGGTTGCTGAAGTGATGGAAGCGACTTTGGTAGAAACGACACTGATCAACGATATAGATTCTCTTTTCACCCAACAATTAATTGCCAAACTTAAAAACGGACCCGAAAAAGGGCAGCTGATTCATATCAAGAATGAGTATTCAACATCAGGCGCCTATGACCAAGCCTACCAGCCCGGCAATGAACTATTTGTTTCCATTGACCCGAGCAAGGAAGAAAACGGAGAACTATCCGGAACGATCCTGGACGTCAAGCGTGATAAATACATGCTGATCGTCGCATGGGTTTTCATCTTCACCTTGCTCATCGTCGGCAAAAAACAAGGCCTGTTTTCCATCATCAGTTTAGCGGTGAATGCGGCTTTGTTATCATATGCCTTGGATGTCTATGTAAATCATTTCGGCGTGAGCTTGCTCGTCATTTGCAGTATAAGCGCTGTTTTATTTACCGTTATTTCTTTAGTGCTCATTAACGGTTTGAATGAAAAAACATATGCGGCTATTGTAGCGACGCTGTTGGGAACTTTTTTATCGCTTTTCATCGCGTATATCGCGTTATGGGCCACTTCCGAAAACGGGCTTCGTTATGAGGAAATGCAATTTTTGACCCGTCCCTATCAGGAAGTCTTTATGGCCGGTCTATTCCTCGGTTCTTTAGGGGGCGTCATGGATATAGCCATCACGATGTCCTCTTCGATTTTCGGGCTTTATGAAAAAAATCACAAGATCTCTTTAAAAGCACTTCAACAATCAGGCTTGGAAATCGGAAAAGATATTATGGGGACGATGACCAATATTTTATTCTTTGTCTATATTAGTGGCTCGATTCCGATGATCATCTTATATTTAAATAATGGGGTGCCCTTGTCCTATACGCTTCCCATGAACTTATCATTGGAACTGGCACGAGCCTTAGCGGGCGGTATCGGAATCGTTTTAGCCATTCCGATCAGTCTATATGCATCCATTTTCTTTGTCACTCGAAAGAAGGCGAAATCATGAGTGTACAACTATTACTAGGGATCATTTTATTCCTCCTGATGGCGCTCGTTGGCGGAAAAAAAGGTGTGCGTTCTTTTTTCACGTTATTCCTGAACTTCGGTGTGCTTTTCTTTACGATCATTCTCATGTCGATTCCTAATGTTAACCCAATCCTCTTAACCATCATTGCCTGTATCGTCGTCAGTTGCATTAATCTGTTTTACATTAATGGCGTCAATCGAATCACTAAAACGGCATTCTTTTCTTCCATGATCACTATCGTCATCCTTCTCCTGTTCATTGTGTTCATCACAGAAAAAGCGATGATCCAAGGGTTTGGCGAAGAAGAAATTGAAGAAATCGGGGCTTTTTCCCTTTTCATCGGCGTCGATTTTGTGAAAGTCGCAACTGCGGTGATCATCATGAGTACGATCGGTTCGATTACGGACATCGCCATTTCCATCGCTTCTCCGATGCGCGAGTTATTCCAACATAACCCCTCCATCGACCGGAAAGAGTTATTTACATTCGGATTGGAAATTGGCAGGGATGTGTTAGGAACGGACACAAACACCTTATTTTTCGCTTTCTTCGGCAGCTATCTTGGGTTGCTCATCTGGTTTAAGGATTTGTCCTATTCATTTGGAGAAATCGTCAATTCCAAAGTATTTGGCGCTGAAATGATTACCATTCTCTGCGCGGGTATTGGGGTCGCCTTGATCATTCCAATTACTGCATGGATCACTGCTTATTTTTTAGTGAGAGTGGAAGGGAAATAAAGAGACCTGAGGCTGTGCCTCAGGTCTCTTTATTAATGATTATCTTTTGAAATGAGCTAGTTGAGGATTAATTGGGAACGTCCCTGTTCGTTAGCAATTAATTCGGAGCATGCTCCATATACATTCAGACCCTCTCATCAAAACGAACGATTGTGTTTCCTAAAGCTTGGACGCCTTTTGCGATGAGTTCAAAGTCGGTCCACTCTTCAGCGCAATGGCTTTTCCCTTCTTGACTCGGAACAAAAATCATACCGACCGGTGCAATCTTGGCTAATTGGTTGCCATCATGACCGGCCCCGCTTGGGAGACGATGCGTTGTTCCTACAGCTTCACAACTTTCTTCTATTAATTGTACGATCTCTTCATCGACAATAATCGAATTCGCATGGGATAACTGATTCATCGTGATGGAGACAGCTCTTCTCTTTTCTACTTCTGCAATTTCTCTTTGAATCTTTTCGATCATCTGATCAAGTGCCTGTAAATCTAATGAACGTACTTCAAATTCGAAAATAACACTTCCTGGAACGACGTTTGCACCATTCGGCTCTACAAAAAGGCGGCCTACTGTTCCAACGACTTGTTCTGCGTACATCTCGTTTGCAACTTTTTCGATTGCCAACACAATTTCTGAAGCTGTCGTTAACGCATCAAATCGCATATTCATTGGTGTTGTTCCGGCATGATTCGCTTGTCCTTCAACGATGACTTTATGGCGTTGAATGCCTACGATTCCCGTTACAACACCTAATTCGTGATTCGTTTGTTCGAGTACAGGCCCTTGCTCAATATGTAACTCCGCGTACAAGGATAGATCGCCCGGCTGTAATGACTCGGTCGCCAAGTCTTCCGGTCTACCTCCTACACTTGCCAAAGCATCCCGAAGAACAAGCCCGTCTCCGTTTGTTCGGTTTAGGTCTTCTTCTGTTAAATTTCCGACCATACCTCTGCTACCAATCGTCGAAATCCCGAACTCACTTGCCTCTTCACCCGTAAAATCAACAACTAAAAGCGTATGCGCCAACTGGATATCTTTTTCATTCAACTGTCTGGCGATTTCAATTCCGGCAAGCACACCGATAATGCCATCAAATCGGCCACCGCCAACAACTGAATCCGTATGAGAACCAATCATAATCGGAGGGAGTTCAGGATTTTTCCCTTCGCGTTTGCCGATCAGGTTCGATGCAACGTCAGTCGAGACATCCAAACCACTATTCTTCATTTCCTTCATTAACCATTCGCGGCTTTGCGTATGCCATTTCGTGAACGGTCTTCTCGTATAGCCTGGTTTATCTTCATCAATGATCGTCGCTAAAGCTAGGATATTATCTTTTATCCGATCTGTATTCACCTCAAAATTGGTCATTCCGCAAACACCTTCTTTTCGTAGATTGCGGGAATGAAAGTACCGTCTCCTTGTTCACCAATCACGCTACCATCATAGACTTCTTTCCCTCTGACATAAGTCCGCTTCACTTTCCCGTGCATTTCCATCCCATGATACGGACTCCAGCCTGCATTTGAATGCATTTTTTCTTCATCTAAAATCGACACTTCCGTCGGATCAACAATGATAAAATCGGCGTCATAACCTACGGCTAACTTTCCTTTTCTATGTCCTAGGCCAAACCGGTTGGCAGGATTTTCAGCCAACACTTTTGCCAATTGTAAAATGGAGATTCTTCCTTTTGCTACACCTTCGCTAAATAAAATCGGGAATAATACTTCGACACCTGGTGCTCCTGAAGAATTTTTAAAAATATTGGCATCGCTTTTTAAATGGATTGGCCAAGGGGCATGATCGGACGTCACCATGTCAATCTTCCCACTTGCCAATAAGTCCCATAGCGCATGCATATCCGCTTCACTTCTTAAAGGTGGGTTGATTTTCCCTTTTGCCTTTAAGCGTTCCATATCGTTTTCATTGAAAATGAGGTAATGGGTACATGTCTCTGCCGTTGCGTCGGTTCCCTCCTGTTGATAAGCTTCCACAAGATTGAAGACACGCGGAAATGTACTGTGATGTAAATGAACTTTCGTATCGGTAGCATGCGCTAACTCCAAAATCGTCAATGCCGCTGTCGACTCCGCTACTTTCGGCCGACTGAGACAATGAGCCATCGGATTATTTAGCCCTTCGTTCTCATATTTTTGAATGAACTTCCGGACAATCGCATCCGTCTCCGCATGGACTGTGACAGGTCTCCCTGTTTTGCGTACCTCTTTAAATGCTTCGTAAAGCTCCCCTTCATCGACTTTCGGGAACCGGACCGAATCTGTATTAAACAAAGAGATCTTAAATCCGCAAGCCCCTGAATCTGCCAATAATGCAATTTGATCCAATCCATCATAAGGGGCGATCGTTGCCAGCATAGCAATATCGACAACCGCCTCTTGTACCAAACGTTCCTTTTTCTCTTCAAAAAGATTCTGTGTACAAATTAACTTATCTGCGTCATAAGGCATTTCAACAATCGTCGTCACACCACCAGCGGCAGCAGAACGGGTCGCATTTGTAAAACCTTCATCTAATGAGCTGAAACAATGCACATGCGCATCAACCACACCCGGGAAAATATAATGTCCCGTTGCATCCACTACCTCACCCTCTGCAGGCGCTTCTTCTGAAATCGAGACGATTTTCTCATCTTGAATTGTTAAATATGCGTTGAACAATACTTTTTCTGACAAGACGATATTCCCTTTAATTGTTTTTGAAGTAAGCATCTAATTCCTCCTAAATTGAATGGTTCTATGGTGACGTTCAGCGCTTGAACAATTCGACTAAAAATAGACTAATTTGAGGAATATAGCTGATTAACAATACATTGATAATCATAATTCCTATAAACGGTAAGATCGCTTTTGTAATTTGTTCCAATCGGATATTCGCAATTTGACAAGAAACGAATAGATTTACACCTAATGGTGGTGTACACATCCCAATTGCTAGATTTGTAATCATGATCATTCCAAAATGGACTGGATCGATGCCTAAAGAGACAGCAATTGGTGTAAGTAATGGCGCCAAAATAATAATGGCAACACTTCCATCAAAGAACATGCCAATCACAAATAATACAATATTAATAATCAATAAAAACATAATTGGAGAATCCGTGACATTCCCAAAGAACATCGCTAGCTTTTGAGGTACACCTTCCCGAGTGAGTACCCATGCGAAAATTCCCGCATTGGCAATGATGAACATGACGATGGATGTCATAATCATGGATCTGGAAAAGATCGAAATTAAATCTTTGAACTTAATTTCTTTATAAACAAATACGCCAATAATAAATGCATAAGCTACTGCCACCGCAGCCGCTTCCGTCGGCGTAAAAATCCCGCCATAAATTCCGCCTAAAATAATAACCGGCATTAATAATGCGAGAATTGCGTCTTTAAAAGAGACCCATATTTCCCCTTTTGGCAAATCTTTATCTCCCTTGTATCCCTTGATCTTCGAAATGATGAAAACCCCTAACATAAGCGAGAATCCAATCATAAGACCAGGCAAAATACCAGCTATAAATAGATCACCTATTGATACACTCGCCGCCACTCCGAATAAAATCATGGAAATACTTGGTGGAATAATAACACCTAGTTCACCTGAAATTGCCTGCAACGCTCCTGCGTAACTGCGATCATATCCCTTTTTAATCATCGCCGGAATAAGAATGGACCCTAACGCAGCTGTCGCAGCAATTCCGGAACCCGAAATCGCAGCGAAAAACATGGAAGTGACGACAACGACCATTCCAAGTCCTCCCGTCATTCCGCCGACTAATGAACTTGCAAATCGCACTAATCGTCTAGCAATCCCGCCTTTTTCCATCAATGTTCCTGCAAAAATGAAGAAAGGAATAGCCATCAATGAAAATGAATCGATTGACGTGAAGGCTTTTTGAGCCAATACATTAATCGGAAGATCACTTGCAAATACAATAGCGATAACTGAAGCCAACCCAATAGAGACAGCAATCGGTACAGATAATGCCAATAATACGAAGAGGGATATCATGAGAGTGATTAACATATTAGATGACCTCCTCTTCTTCAGCTTGATTAATCGGCTCTTTGTGGATGATCAATTCCATGATGACAGCAATTGCATTCATCACTAATGCAGTAGCTCCAATTGGAATCGCCATATAAGGAATAGACATTTTAATCTGCAGTGCCGGGCTGAGTTGTCCTCCTACATTTCCGACAACTTGAATGCCCACAACAAGGAGAGTTGAGAAGAAAATCAAACATAAAAGATAGACAAGTATTTTCAAAACTCTTTTCTTTGCATATGTAATATTCTCTGCCAATAATTCCACAGCGATGAGAGATTGTGTTCTCAATGCTAAACTCGCTCCTAAGAAAATGGATAGCACCATCAAATAGCGGGAAAGCTCCTCAGCCCATGTAATGGTATGGTGAAAGAAATAACGTAAAACGACTTGAGCGATAATGACAACTGACATGGTCCCTAAACTAAAAGCAAGAAGGACTTTTAATCCTTTATTGATTTGGTCAATCAGTTTAATCACTTTTTCCATATTGCACGCTCCTTTTAACTTTATTCGTCCTCATCCCCCCTTCCATGAGTGGTGGGATGAAGACAAATAGGCTTCTAATTCAATAGTTTTTTAACCAATGCTCGGCGATATCTACGCGGCGTGCAAACCAAACTTTTTCCTTTTCTTTTGCATACTCAATAAATTCTCGGAGCGCTGACATGCGATAAGGTTGACCAATGATCCGTGGATGCAATCCGATCGACATCATCTTCGGATGGGTATCTCCCTCTTCCCATAAATAATCCAAACTTCTTTTCAATGAATCCAAGAAGTCTGTTGCGCTGCCATAGCCTTGAGGGCGGACGAATTTCCCATCATTCAACGTTTGGGAATACGGTACGACTAAATGCTTCCGTCCTTTCACGTTTGTGTAATAAGGCAATTCATCATTATAGGCATCCGAATCATATAGAAATCCCCCGTGTTCAACGACCAATTCTCTTGTATGTTCTGAAGGACCATATCTGCAATACCAGCCTTGTGGAGCAGATCCGCAAGTCTGTTCAATCGATCTTACCGCCCATTCCATATGTTGCTTCTCTTCTTCCCTCGAGAGTCTCCAAACTTTCTCCCATCTCCAACCATGTGCACAAACATCGTTTCCAGATTCTTTTATCCAATCTCCCACTTCTGGATTTCGCTCGATTGCGATTGCACAACCAAATAACGTGAACGGAACTTTCAAATCATCAAATAGTCTTTGTAAACGCCAAATCCCCACTCTACTTCCATATTCAAAAACCGATTCAACCGCTAAATCTCTTCGATCATGCGGCATCAACGGCGTAAACTCGACAAAACTCTCATTTTCCGTGTCGCCCAATGATTTCATTTGCTCCGAGCCTTCTTCATAATTGACCGCAATATTGACGACTACTCGCGCATCATTCGGCCAACGAGCCGCAAATCCCTCTTTTCCATAGCCAATATAATCTTGGCGAGGTCCTGGAATTTCTATTTCAGTTAGCTTCATCTCGTCACCTCAATTAATAGAGTAAGACTCCACTGAAAACCGCCGCTTTCAGTGGGTTTCTCTTGTTTGCTATCGATTTTACTGTTGTATCGCTTTGTGAATTTCACCATACTTATCTTCATACTTTTTGTACATCGGCTGAACAGCTTCTTTAAATGGTTCTAGGTCGATTCCTTCAATAATTTCCATGCCGTTTTCAATCGCTGTATCCTTATATTCTTGTTCAAGTTTTTGTACAAACTCCCGTTGATGGGTTCCTGCTTCTTTTCCAGCTTCGAGTAAGACTTGTTGCATGTCCTCAGGGAACGAATTGAATTTATCGTTATTCATCAAAATCATCCCTGCCGAATACATGTGATTCGTCACTGTCAAATAATCATGAACCTCATAATATTTTTGAGGAATGAGGACAGCGAGTGAATTCCCTTGTCCATCTACAATTCCTTGTTGGGCTGAAAGAAACAACTCACTGAAAGGGATCGGTGTTGCAGACGCTCCGAAAGCGTTTACAGTGTCAATCTGAATTTGATTCTCCTGCGTTCTTAACTTCAGACCTGCTAGATCAGAGAATTTACGAATAGGTTTAGAGTTCGTTGCAATATGGTACGAGCCATTATCGATCCAATATAGATTTTTAAAGTTTGCTTCTTCCAGTTGTTTTGATATTTCCTCCCCAACTTCACCATCTAGTACTTCTTCAGCATGCTTATGATCTGTAAACAAAAATGGAAAATCAAGCGCATTTACTTTATCGGCGAAGTTCCCCATTGGACCGGTCGAAAGTAATGCAATATCAATGCTTCCAGATTGAACGGATTCAGCTGCTTCTCTTTCAGCCCCCAGCTCAGAATTCGGGTGCACCTGCACTTTAATTTGACCATTCGACTTTTCTTCAACAAGCTCTTGGAATTTCAAAGCTCCTTCATGTAAATGAGAGTCTAAGGCCCCGCCATGTGCAAGAGTAAGCGTTTGCACACCATCGCCACTTTCTCCATTTCCCGAACAGCCCACTAACAGAATCAATGCAACGACTAGAACAAGTGTATTTTTCAATAACTTCTTCATCCCAACACCCCTTTTATCATTTTGTGATAATAAATATCCACTACGTGATAATTATCATAATTGAATCATTTAAGAATAGCAAGCCTAATTTTATTTAATTTCAAAATCATCAACTAAACTGTATTTTCTTTAAAGATAATGGATTTCCCCTAAAAAAAACGTGGAATGTACGAGTCATCTACAATCGATGACTCGTACATTCCACGTTTCCCGAATAGCAAGGTGACGCAGCATTCTATCTACTTTACAAACCAACCGCATCTTGTTAGGATAATTGATTTTTCTTTACCTTTTTCGTAATTTCATTTGCCGATTTTACCACTTCTTCTATAGTTTTACTTAGAATTTCCTCCGGAAATCGCTCTTTCGGTCCAAGAATAGAAAGACTTGCAATGACAGAATCATTTTCATCAAAAATAGGAGCCGCTACTGCCAACGTGTCTGAATCCACTTCTCCTACTGTTTGTGCATAGCCTTGATGACGGATTTTCTTCAATTCTTGAACTAACTCTTCACGAAACGTCTCATCTGCTTCCTTGATAATTCCATTAATAAACTTCGTATTTTCAAATGCCAATATTGATTTACCCGAGGCTCCACGATCCAGTTGATGGATTTTACCGTTTTTAGTCAAATAGCCGATGAGTCTGTTCCCTTCCGCAAACTGCACTGTAACACCTACATCCCCTCTCCTGACAACCAATAGCGAGGTTTCATTTAATCTTTCCGTTAAACTGTCCATAATCGGGCGAGAAATCGTCAAAAGGTTCTGATCAATTTGCTGATGTAAACTTCTTGCTAAATCCATAATCCGCATCCCTAAACTAATCTGTCCCTTTTCCTTTCTTTCAATTACTCCATTTAATTCAAGCGTTTTAACGAGTCGATAAGCTGTACTCTCAGGTAAAGGCACCCTTTCCGCAATCTCTCCGACCGTTAACGTTTTGCCTGATTCCGCTAGAACAAACAATATATCTAATGCCCTTCCCACTGTCTGTGTCTGATTCACTTTTACACTCCCTAACCCTTATCAATACTTACCATGGAAATTACTAAATCTATTTTATCATTATACGAAAAAACAAATCCATTTTATGATAATCTGAACTTAGCAAATCTAAGCAACCTAGTCAACCTCTGTCTTTCATTAAACGACTAGTCTATTGCCTTTCTACATTTCCGTGTATAAAACAATCTAAATGTCTCTATTTTCTGTCAACCACAGTATAGCATCTCTATTTCATGAATGCGCAAAAAGGGTTGAAAATCGAATTGATTCCAACCCCTTTGTCAACATACTATAAAACCATTACACGGCTTTTTTAATGCAGTTAGACATATTATTTTTCAACAAGATCACCAGTAGCCTTGTAGCGCTTATTAACAACTCTTACCAGGTTCTTGGAAGGACTCTTTTCATAAATAAAAGCAACAGCAATTGCTGCCAGTAATCCCGGCACTGCCAATACCATAAAGTTTTGTTGAAACGGTAAACTCAAGGCAAGGAGTGCTCCTCCCAACATCGGACCAATGATCCCTCCAATTCTTCCTACACCTGATGCCCAGCCGACTCCTGTTGAACGCACTTCGGTCGGATAAAATTGTGAGGCGAAGGAATAGAGAATAATTTGCGATCCGATGGATGTGGCTCCGGCAACTGCCACAAATAGATAGAGTACGATGATAGTGGGCTGCATGCCCATTACGGTTAAAGAAATGGCATTTAAACAAAAAAAGATGGTCAACACGCGTTTCGTACTCCATCTATCTGCCAGCCATCCGCCAATCAATGAACCAAAAATTCCGCCTATATTTAACGCCAAGAGAAATGTCAAACTTGAACCAAACCCATATCCGGCTTCGGTCATTAGTTTAGGTAACCATGTCCCCAAACCGTACGTGATTAGCAAGCATAAGAAAAAATTGAGCCAGAACAACACAGTACTAATCGTTCGACCATTTTCAAATAACTTTTTGACAGGAATACCCGTTTTCGGTGGAACGGTCATTTCATACTCGTCCTCATCGCGCGGTGTATAAGATGGGTCGATTTGGGCGATTACTTGACCGATTCGCTTCTTGTTATTTCGGGCCATGAGAAATCCTAGTGATTCGGGGAGATATTTGTATAGAAAAGGAACCGCCATTGACCACTCCCACAGCTAAAGCAATGGGATTCTTTTTCGCAAACATTTCACTTGCACTTCCCCATTTGAGGAGGCAGAGGCGAAACTTGGGCGAACAACAGTCGAAAGAATTCCTCTCTCGAATGGGCAAGGTCTTTGCCAACTACGCCGTCCACTCGGCGATACGTTTCACTTGTTTCGGCAGATCGTTGGGATGCTTTACTTTTTGTCTGTCTTCGAACGATAGATGCCTTTTTAACCACACCGGTTGCTTATAGATAACCGAGAGGATTGTTTTTACAGCCATCGGATATTTTTTGCGTGCGATGTTTTGCGCGCCGTTGATATCGCGATGGATTTCTGTTTTGTGAACAGAACAGCTGAAGTTTCTTCCGTTTGCTTGATGGCGACCGTGACAAAATGGGCAGTCTTGCGATGTATAGCTTTCTTCCGTTTCTTTCACTTGAATGCCTTTTAATTGTGCTTTATAGGTCAGTTTTTGTTTTACTTTTCCTTGATTCCACAAGGAAAGTTGTTGGCGCCGCTCTCGGCTGGTTTTTCGAGGACCTTTTTTCTTGGTGTTTTTTTCAATGCCCGAAACGTCGCCAATGACTAGATGGGTCACTTGTTCTTCTTCTAAAAAAGCAACGATTTCTTTCGTTGTTTGATGTTCTAATGCTGCCAATTGATTAGCGGTTTTTTGCCGGATTCGCACTCTGGCACGCTGGTATTTTTTCCATTGACGGGATCCCTTTTTACAGCGGGACATCAATTTACTCAATTCCGCCAACGCTTTTGCACGAAATTGCGAGATACTGCGCATCGCTCGTCCCGATACTAATAACGCTTTCTCTTCCGTTGCGACCGTCACCGCATGAATTTCACCTAAATCTGCTCCGGCGGCTTTAAAAGGATACGTTGAAATGTCCTTTTCAGGCACCGCAATAGCATAACAAAACCAGTACGCCCCATTGCGCCAAACAACTTCAGCATAATTGCAGTTTGCCAAGTTTTCTTTGGAAAGATTCGGGAACTTGACGGAGTGTTTTTTCTTTGGAAATTTTTGATGCCAATCTTTCTTTTTCTTTTTCGTTAGCAAAGCTGAAAGATACAGTTCATATGTGACTTTTTTAATGGCGATCGTGTCAGTCGAAATATCCATGGAGGCTTTTTTCAATGGAATGCAATAATACCTTTTTTTTCGCCATGGATATTTGGCTTTCTTGTCTGTCTTTCGTATTTGACGGATCGTTTCCCGATTCGCGACATATTTGTCCGCAATTGCTTGAACCGTTTGGGAATGCAGGTGATACGTTTGTTTCCGAACAGCCTGAATGTCGGTTTTACTTAACCATTTACGAAATGAAAAATAATAGGAAGTAGCTTCTCTCACAATATCATTCCAAACAGAAGCCGCTTCTTGCTGCATATCCCTTAGCTCTGCATATAGTTGTTCATCATAAGGAATTTTAAAAGAATGAGTGACAAACAAGGATTTCCCTCCTTCCCATTTGTTTGAATAGTTCAATTATAAGGAACGTATGTTTCGTTAGCAACTATTATGTGGTACAAAGAACGAAAAAGTCGAAACATTGACCTATCTAAAGATAGACCCGTTTCGACCTCACTTTCATCCCACCTCTAAAGAAGTGGGCTTTCTCGTTCGGAAAACCTGTAAAAAGGCTGAAGAGAATGACGCAAAAAAGAATCACATTTTTACGGCCAATCCGATCGGCCAATGGTGCAAATAGAAAGGCACCAAACATCATCCCAATCAGCGCATAGCTCCCTATAGTGCCCGCCTGTACGGATGTTAAGGACCATTCTTCCATTAATAAAGAGACAACCGATCCATATACAACTAAATCATATCCGTCAAATACAATGATGAAAGCACACCAAAATACAACTAATCCGTGAAAGCGGTTAAATTTTGATTCATCAACAGTACGGGCAATATTGATCGAGTTCAAGCTTTTTCCTCCCTTATCAATACAGATCTATCAATAGGCTAAAACGTCGGACTTTACTTCGAAACCGCCAATTCATGCACCCCTAAAAACTTCAACGCATTTTGACCGTGAATTAATTGTGCATCTTCTTCGGAAATCCCTTGTAATTCGTCCACTACTTTCCCCGAAGGGACTTCGCGCAATAAAAACGGATAATCCGATCCAGCAATGATTTGTTCAGCCCCAAAACGCTCAATCATATAGTGAAGATTCACGGGGTCATACACGAGCGAGTCATAATAGAGTTTCTTGGCATAATAACTCGGTGGTTTTTCCGTTTTTCGGATTTCGGGCCAAACTTCCCAGCCTTTATCCATTCGAGGCAATAAATAAGGTAAAGAACCGCCCCCATGCGCAAAGCATATTTTCAATTTCGGATACTTGTCCAAAAGACCGCTCATAATAATGCTGCCCGCTGCAAGGGCCGTTTCCGAAGGCATCCCGACCATATACATAAAGTTATGTCTCGGCATCCTTTCCCCGCCCAATGTCGCCCATGGATGAACGAAAAGCGGAACATTCCATTTCTCCGCCGCTTCAAAAAATGGCTCCAAGTACGGATCGTCCAAATTCACCCCATTGACATTGGAACCGATTTGAAGACCTTTCAACCCTAATTCATGCACGGCCCGCTCCATTTCCTGAATGGCAATCGTAACGTGCTGCAATGGAACGGTGCCCAAACCGATAAAGCGCTCTGGATATTCCTTTGCAATGGAAGCGATAAAATCATTTTGTACTTGCGCTAGTTCTAACCCGGCTTCCGGGCTTGACCAATACGCTAACGTAACAGGAATCGGCGATAAAACTTGAATATCGATGCCTTCCTTATCCATATCCGCGATTCTTTGTTCAACATCCCATGACTGATCCGTAATTTTCCGAAACGATTTCCCTTGAACAAAAATCTCTGCCCCACAATCGCAGGTTTTTGTTAAAGTTGGAAAACGCGCATCTCCATATTTACTCGCCAAATCCGGAAAATCTTCCGGAATAATATGTGTATGAAAATCCACACGTAGTATTTTGTTTGCCAATGAAAACATCCCCTTTTCAATAAAGACTGTCTTAAAAAAATAATGAGATAGACAGAAATTTCCATCCATCTCATTATTCATGGCGATTGCTAGTCTTTCTAATGTCATCTAAGAATCGTAATTACAGTAATTTTGTTCCGTAAGTGAAGTAACTCTCAGGAGCAACACTTCCCCATAGGTCAAGTCCTAATAGACCAACTTCTGGGCTCCATTCGATCGGTTCCCAATCTGGTGCAAAGATCAAGAATCCACCTGTCCAAATTTCAACCCGGTTGCCAGAAGGTTCGATGACATAGATGAACTGCGCACCACTTGTCCCATGCTTACCTGGTCCCCATTCGATTTTAATATCATTTTCAGCCATTAAGTTCGCCGCTCTGATTAACTCGTCCGGTGAATCCAAGTAGTAAGCCAAGTGGTGGAAAAGTGCACCGTTCTGATTCGCATTACGCATTAATGCAATTTCATGGGCAATATTCGTTCGACTCAACCATGAACCGATACGGACATCATCCTGATTTTGAACATAATATCGATGGTGAATACCTAATAGATCAGACCACCATTTTTGCTCTTTCTCCACATCGTTTACCATAAAGTTCACATGGTCAAAGCGGCGTGGCGCTACCCCTTTACCTGTATATTTACTTGGGTGACTCGGTAATTTCGAAGCAATCGCAGGATCATTATTCACATACTTTTCCTTTTCCCAATACAGTTCAACTGGCAAACCTGCCGGTGATCTGAATTGTATGGAATCTCCTTGCGCTTTTTTCTTTCCTGCACCTAGCAATGTATGTTCAATGCCCATATCTTTGAATTGTTTTCCAAAAGCGTTCAAGGCTTTTTCCGAACTTACACGCCAACCGACTTGTTTAACGCCGGATACATCTGACTGTTTAAGTACTAATGTATGATGGTCGAAATCTTGCCACGCTCTTAAATAAACGCGGTCCCCTTCTTCAGCTGAAACATAAAGGCCCATTACTTCTGTAAAAAACCATGTGGATTTTTCCAAATTTGTCACACCAATTTCGACGTGACCGAGATGGGCGATGCTCGTTGTATATTTTTCCAACTCTTTCAAAAGTGCTTGTTCCCCGATCATTTTATCGTTTGAAATACTCATCTGCCATTTCCCCTATCCTATTAGTTTTTTTACATCTTTTATTCATTTAATTGTTTAGTACTCTTTTTTCCGACATGGGCATTCCAGCCGCTCCCCAGTGCGTGCTAGGAATCTCGGTGACAAGCACCCGGACATTTTCGGCGGGTGCATCTAATGTTTCAGAAACCGTTGCGGTAATATTCCGAATCACTTCAGATACTTTTTCTTTCGGTCTACCTTCGATTAGATTGACATGGATAATCGGCATTCCCTTACTTCCTTTCTTTCTTTCTTCCAGTTAATCGGTCACTGTGAACGACACTTCGCCAAGCCCGTCAAACTTCCCGACCACGACATCATCTTTTTCAAGTAAGACGGCACCCGTCAATGCCCCCGATAAAATGACATCCCCTTTTCGGACTTTGTCGCCTTTACGTGCAAGCATATTGGCAAGCATGGCAATCGCATTGGCCGGATGTCCAAGTACGGCCGCACCCGCCCCTAACTCCTTGATTTCCCCGTTAATCGATAGAGTCGCACCGACGACATCCAATTCGAACTGCTCTGGTGATTTCACAGTCGTTCCAAAGACAACCCGCGAGGTTGACGCATTGTCCGCAACCACATCGGGCAATGTAAAATTGAAGTTTTCATAACGGCTATCAATGATCTCTAATGCTGGTAGAACCGATTCCGTTTTGGCCAAGACTTGAGCACCTGTCACACCAGGCCCCTCAATATCTTCTCCGATGATAAAAGCGATTTCCGCCTCCACTTTCGGATGGATCAAATCGCTTAAAGAAACTTTTCCTCCGTTATCAATGAGCATATAATCAAAAACGTATCCGTAAATCGGTTCGTCGACATTCATTTGCTGCATTTTCGCTTGGCTCGTCAACCCCATTTTAGGGCCAACAATCTTCCGGCCTTCCGCCAGTTTCATCGTGACGATTTCTTCCTGGATGCGATATCCTTCCTCTACCGTCAAATCCGGTTTCAAGTGGGCCGTCACTTTTTTAACTTCCCGTTTCTCGACTTCTCCCGCAACTAAATAATTCGCAATTTCTTTGATAGCTGTTGCATTCACCATGACCCTCTCCTTTTGAAGCCTTACTAAAATATTTACTGATTAAAAATGAACGCTTACTTCCCCTAGATGGGCAAATTTCACTGTGAATGTATCTCCTTCATTTGCATCCACAGCAGCTGAAAGGGCACCTGATAAGATGACTTCCCCCGCTTGAAGCGAAATGTCAAAGTCCGCCAACCGATTCGCAAGCCACGCTACACATTGGGCAGGATTGCCAAGTGCAGCCGCACCGACCCCGGTATTCACAAGCTGACCATTCTTTGTCAACACCATGCCCAACAATTCAAGGTTCACATCCTCGATTCGGGTCGGCTTGCCACCAAGTACATAGAAGGCGGAAGAAGCATTATCTGCAATCGTGTCCGGCAGTTGAATTTTCCAATCTCGAACTCTGCTATCGACCACTTCGATGGCGGGCAAAATATAATCCGTTGCTTGCAATACATCCAATGTCGTGACGTTCGGACCTTTCAGCTCTTTTTTCAAAACAAAGGCGATTTCACCTTCCACTTTCGGTTGAAGGACTTTTTGTTTCGGGACGACATTGCCATTTTCGACAACCATACCGTCAAGCAAATGCCCATAATCCGGTTCATTTACCCCGAGTAGGTCCTGCATCGCTTTCGATGTCAACCCGATTTTCTTGCCAACAATTGTCTTGCCTTGCGCCACTTTCCTGTTGATATTGTCAAGTTGAATCGCGTAAGCTTCTTCGACCGTCAGATCGGGGTCCGCCGCTGTTAACGGCAGCGTCCCCACTAACGTCGTTTCGGCCTGAAGTAATTGTTCTGCAAGTTGTTTTCGTTTCGTTGTCACTTCAGTTGCCATCATTGTTCCCTCACTTTTACATTTTGATCGTAATATTTGATAACTCGGTATAGAAATCGATACTGTGCATGCCGCCCGTCCTACCGACTCCACTATGTTTCATACCGCCGAATGGTGTTCTCAAATCGCGCAGGAACCAGGTATTCACCCAAACCATTCCCGCTTCAATTTGATGGGCAACGCGATGGCCACGCTTCAAATTCGTCGTCCAAACCGAGGCACTTAGTCCATAATGCGTATCGTTCGCCTGCTCGATGACTTCCTCTTCCGTATCAAACGGAATGACTGTTACAACGGGACCGAAGATTTCTTCCCGGACACAACGGGAGTTTTTATCCAAACCGGTAATAATCGTCGGCTCCAAGAAATAACCCTTGTCCAATTCCTCCGGCCGCTTGCCGCCTGTCAAAAATATTCCGCCTTCTTCACGGGCAATATCCAGATAGCTCGTTACCTTGTCATAATGTTCTTTACTGATCAACGAACCGACATTTGTATCCGCTTCAAATGGCTGACCGACTTTCAATGCTTTCACTTTCGCTGTAAATTTCTCTAGAAACTCCTCATATGCCGGTCTTTCCACGTAAATACGTGAACCGCACATACAAACTTGCCCTTGGTTAATAAAACTGGACTTCATTGTCGTTTCAATGACATCGTCCATATCCGCATCGGCAAATATGATATTCGGATTTTTTCCGCCGAGCTCATAAGATAGTTTTTTCAGCGTATCCGCACCCGCTTTCATAATGGCGGCACCCGTTCTTGGTTCACCGATAAATGAAATCGCATCGACATCCGGGTGTTCTGAAATCGCTCCACCCGCAGAGCCTGGACCAAATCCATGAACGAGGTTCACAACGCCATCCGGCACACCCGCTTCTTTTAGTATTTCCATCAGGACGGTCGCCGTCATCGGTGTCCATTCTGCCGGCTTAATGACTGCCGTATTCCCCATTCCGAGACATGGAGCCAGCTTCCAAGTAAGTAGCAACAACGGTAAATTCCATGGCTTAATAATCCCGACGACACCGACAGGGCGACGGATTGCGTAGTGCAATGCTTCTTCGTTTTGCTGGAAGGTATCCGTTCCGACAGAAATGATATAGTCCGCGAAAAAGTGGAAATTGTATGCTGCACGCGGAATATCGACGGAATTTGCCAGTGAGAATGGTTTTCCGGTATCCAAAGACTCCAAACGTGCCAACTCTTCTTGTCTTTCCAGTATCAAATCACCGATTCTGCGAAGGACTTTGGAACGTTCTTCTAACGTGTAATTTTTCCATGGACCCTTGAGTGCTTTCCGGGCTGCCGCGACCGCAACGTCAACTTCTTCCTTCCCACCTTCTGCAACAAGTCCAATCACTTCTTCCGTTGCAGGGTTTATATTTTCGAAGCTTTTACTCTTTTCCAACTCAACGAACTTCCCATTTATAAAGTGGCGACAATCGATGGCTTGCACTTTTGTTTTTGTAATCATAAATTCATTCATCTCCATTTTCTTTATTTTGATAGACATAGTGTTCAAGTTGGAGCAACGATAGGCTCTTGTTTAACTCGCCTCATCCTTCTTACAGGTAAATGGTTCATCCGCCATTTTGATCGAATTGGATGGACAGCTTTCATAAGCATCTTCCAGATCATCTTCCATTTCCTCAGGCACTGGCGTCATTCCTTGGTTATCATCCAGGCAAGCAAAAGATATTCCCTCATCGTTGTAATCAAATAAATCAGGGGCCGCTATCCCGCAAGCACTACAAGCAATACATGTGTCCTGATCAACGATTGTGTATTTGGTCATCTGCTACCTCCTCTTTTCTTTTCGTATGCGGAAATATACGTCTCATTAAGTGACACCGGCTGGTTCTTTTACTCTTTTTTCTTCCCCCATAATGCTTGTACTATGAGGGGCTTGCACTTTCGCTGTTGGATCAATATACACCTTTGCATTACTAACAGCGATAGGCGCTTCACCAAACCCCGTTGCTATTAACTTCACTTTTCCTTCATAGGTGCAAATGTCCCCAGTCGCATAGATTCCTTCGATATTCGTTTCCATCTTTGAATTCACAACGATGGAATTCTTTTCAATGTCCAATCCCCAAAAATTTATGGGACCAAGGGAAGAAACAAAGCCAAAATTCACGAGCACGTCGTCTACATCCAGTTCCACTACGGCATCCCCTTTTGCTTCTTTGACAATGACTTTTTCGATTCGTTCATGCCCGACGAGCTTTGTCGGGATGTACGGGGTCAACACTTCCACTGTTGACTGCTTCAACAGCTCCACACTATGTTCATGGGCGCGGAATGTATCTCTTCGATGAATCAATGTGACCTTTTCTGCAATGCGCTCCAGCATCAATGCCCAATCCACGGCTGAATCTCCACCGCCGAATAACGCAACCTTTTTCCCGGCAAAAGCATCGACATTTGTCACGAAATAATGCAAGTTATGATCCGCAAACGCGCCTTCCCCTTCCACATTCATTTTCCGGGGTTGAAAGGCTCCGTTCCCTGCGGTAATGACAATGGTTTTTGTATAATGCGTAGCTTGATTAGTCGTGAGTTTGAAAACACCGTCATCTTGCTTTTCCAGTTCTTCCACTGTTTCATTCAAACAGATCGTCGATTCAAATTGCTGCATTTGTTCTTCCAATCGATTGACAAGTTCCTGCGCTTTCACTTTAGGAAAGCCTGCAATATCATAAATATATTTTTCGGGATACAATGCCGCTAACTGTCCGCCTAACTGTGGAAGACTTTCGATGATTTTGACGGACATTTGCCGCATCCCCGCATAAAAAGCTGTAAATAAACCCACCGGTCCTCCACCGATAACCGTCATATCCACTACCCTAGACCGTTCATCCATATCTAAACCTCCTGTACAAATAGAATACATTGAATATTCAGTCACAATTATGCGTCATTGTACTAAACTCGTTTCAATGGCATCTCCATTTCCGTTTTATAAAATAAGGCTTATTTTCCCGTGCGGTCGTAAACTATCGAGTTTGAGCGTCACTTTCTTTTCTTGAATGACGATTCTTTGGTCTTTCACAACCAATCGATAATCATTGACTCCTACAAAACAGTCAAGCACTTCACGTTTCGTTCGATACGTTGAAAAATTGCATCGCACATGGATCACATTTCCCTCTTGCTGTTTAATGCGGATATTGTGGATGTTCCGAACGGTTGTGGAATGCGGATATTCCACATGGGCTTCTTTTTTCAATAATCGTTTGGCTCTCTCTTCAAGTCGGGTCCGGTCATCGTTGATATAAAAGATGGATGTAGCTGGATCCGCATCAGGATTTCCTAATGGAGGCACAAGATACGTGCCATCCTCCGAAAACAAGTCCGCCCATTCTACTAATTTCCATTCATCGAGAAGTTCTGACTCCTCATGTAAGAAATCGACAATTTCTTGATGGGATATGGACGTCTTCATCTCTTGAAGTATTCCAGTCATGTTAAGACCTCCTCCTTTACTGATTGTTTCGTCATGACTTCATTCCATTTGCGCCAGAAACTGCGCATTTGTTCTTCGTCCGTTGCCTGCGCCTCATCTCGGATCATTCCTTTTGAAATGTCATTCCATTCGACTTCTAGATTATTTAAATACCCTTCCTGACAGAGCTCAAGTGCTTCGTTATCATCCGGCGTCGCAAAGCCACCCGGCCCAAGGAATTCAAGGAAGTTATCATTTCTTCTGAGCCTGAACTTTTCACTCTCATCTTTCGGCGCGAGCGAATATCCCGTCACTTCCATATAGCCCGGTTCTATCGGATAATAAGTCCTTGCAGTAATCGCCATAATATCATTGATGACCAGGTTCGGAAATACCAAAATATTACGGTTGTATCCTGTAATTCGTTCTGCTCTTTCCTCACCGAATCGTTTGACTAACTTATTTTTCAGCTCTTCAATTTCAGCTCGATCCTCTTCTGGCCATGCCGGAGTCCACTTGGCAACGGGCCTTCCCCAAGGCGCAATATATTCAATGACCGCATGACCATTTCCTAGGTCAATCCCTTTACCTTCAAGTACTGCTTTTTTCAACCCTGGATCCTGGCTCGCTTTAATATCAAAATACGTTTTATGTGTTGGCATGCCGTGATAGAGATCGACACTGTTTTCAGAAATAAGCTTCCAATTCGCACGGACACTATATTCTTGTGGGTCATGTAAGACTTCTAATCCGACTTCTGACTGATCCGCGACCAAATCGATATATTCCTTCGCATTTCCAAGGTATTCATCGAGCGAAATCGCATTTGTATCGAAATTCACAAACATAAAGCCGCGATAACTTTCCAAGCGTGACACTTCCGTCAGGTTTTTGGAACCATCACAATTGAACTCTTCCGAAAAGCCATCTTTACCAGGCATACCTACTAATTCACCATCGTTCTTAAAAGTCCAAGCGTGGTAAAAGCAACGAAAAACTTTTGTGTTTCCTTCATTTTCTCGACAAACCAAAGCGCCACGATGCGGGCATGAATTATATAACGTCCGGATGACCCCATCACTACCACGTGTGAACAACAAATTTCGTCCGCCTACTTTTTTCCTTTTGAAATCACCGTTTTTCGGCAATTCCGATTCATGACCGATATAAATCCAACATTTACTGAAAATTTCTTGCCGTTCCTTTTCTAAAATCTCATGACTTGTAAACACACTTCGGTGCACTGAAAACTCGGATTTTTGATGATCTTCACGAATATAGCTTTTCATTAACGCTCTCCTCCTATGAATGATCGATTAGTAGCAACTTCCTTTTCTTATTGCATCGTACTACCGCCATTGACACTGATCACTTGGCCGTTAATAAACGTGGCTTTATCAGAAGCTAGGAACACAACTGCATCTGCAACTTCTTCCGGGTAGGCCCCTCTTCCAATCGGAATAATATCAATATAGCGATCTACCAATCGGGTGTCCCGATCCCGGATATCATCCAGCAACTCTCCCTCTACTGCGGGTGGAGCAATCACATTCGCCGTAATATTATTTTTGGCAAACTCCCTTCCTAATCCAGAAACAATTGCATGAACCCCGCCTTTTGCTGCATTATAAGCGGCATGATCCCATAATCCGTTACGAACCGAATCTGCGCCGATATTAATGATTCTCCCAAAGTTTTGCTGAACCATATAAGGCAACACCTTATGACAGGACCAAAGCATCGTCCATAAGTTGCGATCGATTGTCGCTTTAAGCGTTTCAGACGTTTGCTCAAGGAAAGGGAGAATGACGCCGCCACCGGCATTGTTCACAAGAATATCGACCTTATCCCATTTGTGAATAACTGTTTCAACCATCGCAATCACATTTTCTTCCTGTGATAGATCTCCGATAAAGTATTCCGATTCTTGACCCGTTTGTTGGACAATCTCTTCTGCGACGGCTTTCGTACGTTCCGCGTTCGTTCCAGTTACTAATACTCTTGCACCTTGTTGCGCTAGACCGATCGCTATCGCTTTCCCAATTCCCCGAGAAGAACCTGTCACGATCGCAACTTTTCCTTCTAACAGTTGGTTAGTCATTGTTCCCGATCATCTCTTTTCTTTTGATAGTAATAATCCAGTTTGTGCTTATTCATTTCGTTCACCTTCATGTAATCGCATTCAAATTGAAGATTACTTTTTGAACAGAAGGTTGGAGTAGGGTGAAGATGCAATGCATTTGACTTAACCTCAGTATAAAGGGCGCTAAATTATAACTCCAATTGAAAATATTTTGTATAATCTGACTTTATTAAACTTTTTTCTATACATCACCTAGCCACTTAATCGGTTACCTACTGGATTAGAAGAATTCCAATTCTCGCAAAAATCATTTTGACAATTCCGAACTTTACACTTAGAATGAATGAAGCATTGGTAAAAATTGAATATATCGTTAATTTCAATTACTGATAAGGTAAGGAGTCGAGTAAATGGACAAAACCCAATTAGAGACCTTTTTAACGATTGCCAAACACAAAAGTTATTCAAAAGCTGCTACTCTCCTAAATGTCACCCAACCTACAATCACAGCACGCATAAAAAATCTAGAGAATGAATTATCCTGTCCATTGTTTATCAAAGTTGGAAGAGACACCGTTTTATCGAAAGAAGGGACTGTTTTTTTTGAATATGCAACAAATATCTTGACCTACATGAACCATTCGAAAGAAGTCGCTAAATACACAAAGTACCCTGAAATACGAATAGGGTTTTCACCGGGGTATTCGTATTCTTTCATAACAGAGTTATTAGACGCTGTCATATCGATCGATAATTTAAACATTACCATCATGGAAGGATTGGATTCCTGCAATTTGAATGAACAAATCATGGCGGGCGACCTCGATCTTGTATTCACCCGAAACATTCAGTCCCACCGCCCGGAAATCGCCGCAGAATATCTTTTTGATAACAAACTAGTTGCAGTCCTTGGGCAAAAACATCCACTTACAAAAAAGAAATTCCTCACCCCTCATGATCTGCAAAATGAGACATTAATTAGTTATCGTCGAAATTCCAACCTATGGAAAGAAATTGACCAACGACTCATTGGGATTTCCAATATTAAGCGGCTTGAAGTTGATAATAATGAGATGTTGAAAACCATAGCAGAAAGCGGCCTAGGCATTGGAATCACCCCCTCTCTTGGCATCAATAAATCAAATGAAAGTGATTTAGTCATTAAAGATATTCAAGAGATCGGAAATATTCCAAACAGAGTCTATGTACAATATCGAAAGAATTCAATTATCGCGTCCCCTATTAAAAAAATAATTTATTCCATTATTAATCATGAAATGAAAACATCCACCTGAGCAACTCAGGCTTCATTGCCACCTTCTAATAAATTGTAAGCGCTTAAATCATTCCTACACACAAAGCAAAAAAGACTGCCCCCATTCAATCACTTCGAATGGGAGCAGTTCCTGTAACCGTCAGGACTATTCGATTGGTGCATCGGGTTCAACATGAACATGAACGTCATATACACCTTTTTCGTCTTTCAACGCTTTCTCAACTAAGGTTGAGATATCATGGGCAGCTTCGAGACTTAAGGTTGACCTCACAAGGATGACGACATCTACTACAGCATTATTGCCATACATTCTAGCCTTGATTTCCTTTACTTTTTGCACGCCAGGAACTGCTTTAATTGTATTTTTATAGACTTTCATCACTGATTCATCAAAGCCATCACTTAGGTCATGAGAGGCTTGAATGAAAATGTCCCATGCCGTTTTGCAAATCAAATACCCTACGATCAAGGCCGTTAATGTATCGAGCCATGGCATGCCCAACTGGGAGCCAAATATCCCCACTGCTGCCCCGATACTTACCCAAGCGTCTGAAATATTATCTTTGGCAGCTGCCATAACAGCTTGACTATTAATTTTTTGCGCTAATTTCTTATTATATCGATACACGAAATACATCACCGCAAATGAGGCTAGCCCGACATATCCTGCAAGCATATCCGGTGATTCTTTTTCTTCATTGAAAAAAGAGAGGCCTGCACTGATGAATACTTGGATACCGACAGCCATCATGATAATCGAAGCAACCATAGCTGCAATGGTTTCGCTTTTCCAGTGCCCATATTTATGATTTTTATCTGGTGGCTTCTGGGATAGCCTTAACCCGATCAGCACAGCGATTGATGCAATGATATCCGTTGCATTATTTAAACCATCCGCTTTTAAAGCTTCTGATCCGCTGATCGTGCCTACCATTAGTTTCATGGTCGAAAGACAGATGTAAGCGACTATACTTAGTATGGCGCCTCGTTCTCCTAATTTAAGCTCGATATACTTTTGCTCATTCAACTCGTTCGCCCCCATCATCACTTTGAGTAACCAACGCTAGACAACAATTGGTGCCCCTTCCTTCCATTGTTGCTTGAAGGAAACAAAAACCCTTGACTGATTTCAGTCAAGGGTTGGGAAATTTTAAAAAATATATGTCATTGAGATGCAATCTACTCATGGCTATCACTCTTTTCATATGCCCTTTCATCTTAGCATGTGGCTCTGAAGCAAGCAAGTTTCTGCTAATACGACATGAAAAACACAAAGTGATCAATGGCTTGTCACAAAAAAACGCCCCCATTCAAATCGCTTCGAATGGGGGCGGTCATCGTTTTATAGACTATTACTTTTCGTCAGTTCATGTTCTTGGATGAAGCCTTTTAAGATTTCGCCCAAGTTTGGATTTCCTACTTCGTCAAGGTCATAATGCACACGTGTGCTAGGTTTGTTGATGTTAATGATACGAGTGAGGTCCATCGGTGTACCGATAATCACTGCATCGCAATCTGCGTTATTGATCGTTTCTTCAAGGTCTTTCAATTGTTGTTCGCCATACCCCATTGCTGGAAGGATATTCCCGATATGTGGGTATTTATTGTATGTGTCGACGATTGTACCGACTGCAAATGGCTTCGCGTTAACAATTTCTTTCGCGCCTAGACGTTCAGCTGCGACCGAACCTGCACCGATTTTCATCTCGCCATGTGTCAATGTCGGACCATCTTCAACGACCAACACTCGTTTTCCAGCAACGATTTCTGGATTGTCGACGGTAATCTTGGATTCGGCTTTAATGATCGTGCTAGCAGGCGCCGCGAACTTAATATTATTTTCAACGATTTCAATCGCTTCCTTCGTTGCACTATCAATTTTATTGATAATGGATACGTCAGCAGTTCGTAGGCTCACTTCGCCAGGATAGTATTTCAACTCATGGCCTGGACGATGTGGATCCAATACGGTAACGGCTAAGTCAGGCTTGATGAAGGAGAAATCATTGTTTCCGCCGTCCCAAAGAATGACGTCACAACCGTCCGGATCATTCTCCGCTGCCGCTAAAATATCTGCATAATCCACGCCCGCATAGATGATATTGCCTCGTGCCACATGTGGCTCGTACTCTTCCATCTCTTCGATTGTACAATTATGCTTCTTCAAATCTTCTACAGTTGCAAAACGCTGAACGCGCTGTGCATTCAGATCGCCATAAGGCATCGGATGTCTGATTGCAACGACTTTTAAGTCATGCTCAAGCAATGTTTCGATAATTTTACGTGACGTTTGGCTCTTTCCAGTTCCAGTACGTACAGCACAAACTGAAATGACCGGTTTATTACTCTTTAACTGTGTACCTTTCGATCCAAGTAATGTGAAGTTAGCACCCGCCGCATTGACGATCGCACCTATTCCCATCACATCCTCATAACCGATATCACTATAAGCGAATATACATTCATCTACATCTAATTCTTCTATTAACTCAGGTAACTGATCTTGTGAATAAATCGGAATCCCTTCCGGATATAATTCACCCGCCAGTTCACTTGGATATTTACGACCATCTATATCAGGAATTTGAGTTGCTGTAAACGCAACGACATTGTATGCTTCATTATTACGATAAACTGTATTAAAATTATGGAAGTCTCTACCTGCAGCGCCTATGATAATAATATTTTTCTTTTCCATAGCATTCTCTCCTAATTCCTATGACTTGTTTATAATTATAAATGATTATGCATTTTAATACAATCACTTTTTTAAAATATTTGTATCCAATTAAGTGGAAATTAAAAATTGGACAAAATATTTGTTCAACGATATAGTAATTATAAATGAATTTTCGGAAAAAAATCAGGATTTTTATATTCATGTTCAACTATTCATTTAAGGTATAAGTTGAAAGAAGGTGTTTTCATGATACGCGCAATTTTAGTGGATGACGAACCACTTGCTTTACAACATATGGAAAAAATAGTAACCGCATTAGGTTCAGTCCAAGTAATTAAAACTTTTTCAAATACACAAGCGGTATTAGATGAAATGCCCCATCTTGATTTTCATGTCGTTTTTTTAGATATTGATATGCCAGGGATCAACGGACTGGATTTGGCTGAAATCATTCAAAGCTGGAACAAAGACGTCTATATTGTTTTTGTGACCGCCTATCGGGATTATGCAATAGAAGCTTTTGAGCTCGATTCGATAGATTACTTGATGAAACCTGTGATGAAAACCCGCCTAGAAAAAACCATTTCACGCATCCAAGAACAACTGCAACTGAACGCCATCCTATCCGGCACTGCACCACAATACCCTTCCCCTGCATTGAAAATCAATTGTTTTGATGAGTTTGCAGTCTACTATCATGAAACCCCTGTCAAATGGAAAACAGCAAAAGTGAAGGAACTGTTCGCTTTTTTCATTTCCAATTTGAATACCTATTTAAACAGGGACATGATTATTGATATGCTTTGGACAGGAATCGACTACGCAAAAGCCAAAATCCAATTGCATACGGCTATTTCGCATTTACGGAAAACATTGGAGGCAAATGGTTCTCCAGGTACTTTAACATTTTCCAACCAAAGCTACATACTGAAATTACACAACTTCCAATGCGATGCCATCGAACTCGAACGGGCTTTGGATGAGTATGATGTAGTAAACCGAATGAATATACAACAGTTCGAGCAACTTGTGCAGCAATATAGTGGTGACTATATGGAGAAAAACGGTTATGAATGGGCAACGATCAAAGCACAAAATCTTCGCCAGAAACTATTGCAACTGCTGCAAAATATGGTCGACTTTTATCACGAAAATGAGGATTCCGTTAAGAAACAGCATTATTTACAGCTACTCCTCCATTACAACCCCTACTCTGAACAGGTACTACAGCAACTGATGCAACAACATATCCTTGCTGGAAACCGTGGGGATGCTGTCAAGCTGTATCATGATTTCAAAAAACTATTGCTAGAAGATCTCGGTATTTTACCAAGCCGAGCGACCAACGAACTGTACGAATCGATCCTCTATGCACATGAGTCATAAGAAAAGCGCCAATTGATAATACATCGGATTGGCGCTTCTTTATATACCGTGACGCAACCATTTCTAGGATCTCATATTGGATCGTTCACTTTCATTCATTTTCCAAAGTAGGTTTTGGTATATAGTTGGATGGGCTATATTTTCGGAAATTCGTTCCAGTTCGTCCTTTTACCTCGTACATTGCCGTATCTGCGAATTCGATGAGCCGTTTCGGATCTGTACTATGGTCTGGATATATGCTCATGCCAATACTGGCACTTACTTTGATTTGAAATTGATTGATGACGAACAGTTTGCTGAACAGCTCCATAATTGCTTGGATCATTGTTTTCAAATTTTCTATTTCCTCGATGATTATCACGAACTCATCACCACTCACATGGAAGACAAAGTTATGCAAGGGAGTGACACTGATGAGCCTATTGCCAACCTCTTGCAAAACAAGATCCCCTACCGCATGCCCATACGTATCATTAATCGTTTTAAAACGATTGATATCCATATAAAGAACAGCTAGTTGAGACCGCTTACGTTGCGCTCTTGCGATGGACGATTCCATTACCGTCCCCAGCATCCTCCGGTTCGGTAAATTGGTAATCTCATGATGACAAGCAAGCTGCTGCCATTTCTCCGTTTCTTTTTGCTTTGAAATATTGGTGAAAATCACAAGCATACGACTTGAAATTTTTCCGCTACCCAAAAACGAAATAATAGTGGAGGAAAGCCAAATCAACCCGCCTTTACGCGTACGATGACATAATTCCCCCGTCCATTGTCCTCCCTTTTGAACAACGGCCCATATCTCTTCCCACAGCTGATCCGCATGGCAACCAGAATGCAACATCCAGTAATCCTGCAAATACAATTCAGGCAACGTATAGTTAAAAGTATTCACAAAATTCCCATTCAGGTCAATCACTTTTCCTTTATCATCTAAAACCGTCAGGATAAACGCTTGCGTCAACGTATGTTTAAGTATTTCGAGTGGATCAGCTTGCACAGGAGCATCCATTTTCTCTTTTCCACAGTCTGAAAAATAAAATCCCATGTCGATTCTCCTATCTCCGTAGGCTTCATAGTACTTTTATCTTATTACTATACAAAAAAACGCTTAAAAAACTCTTAAAGAAATGAAAAGAAAAACCAGCCGCTTCACATTAAAGTGAACACGACTGGTTTTTTCCTATTATGATTGTACTTCTCTTTTTCTTCTAAATAATAACCACGCACCTAAAGCGATCGCTCCCAATCCGCCCGCCATGGAACCAATCGGGTATGCCTCACCCGTTTGTGGTAATTTGTTTTCAGCTTTGTCACCAGAGCCTAGTGTTCCCGGCTTTCCTTCTCCGGTTCCGGTTGCTTCAGCACCTGGCAAACCTGGTACGGATACGCTTGGTGTTTCTGCACCTGGCGTGCCTGGGTCAGTTATGCTCGTTCCTGGTGATTCCGCTCCCGGTGTGCCCGGCTCAGTTGTACCCGTTCCCGGTGTTTCTGTTCCTGGTTCGTCCGGATCAATTGTGCCTGGACCCGGCGTTTCCGATCCTGATTCGCCTGGCTCAGATGTTTTAGGATCCTCTGATTCTTCTGTTTCTCCTGGATTATCCGGTTCACTTGGTTCTTCCGGCTTTGTTGGAGGCGTTCCGCCTCCTCCTCCGCCACCGCCGCCACCAGATGACCTTGGCTTCACGATGGCTGAGCAAGTATCGCTCACTGTGAATTCACCTAGCAAGCTACCGTCCACATACACCTTGTATGCACCCGATGTGAGTAAACCGATCGTAATTTGACCATTTTGATCCGTCACAAATGACTCTTCGCCTTCATAGGAAATGATATGATCCGACGAATCTTTGATAGTGACTGAAACACCTACTTGCGGACTACTATTTCGGTTTTGAATCGTAAGTGTGAACGCTGTACATACCTGTTGACTTGGCGCCAAATCCAATTCCGCTTGGCACTTGCCTTCTTCATAAGACACTGCCACAGTTCCAACTACACTGCCATCTTTGTCAAACGCTGTATACGTACCTGCCGGAAGATCGGCTTTTTCAAAGATAATTTTGCCGTCCACATCTGTCGTACCCGTTGCGATCGTGTTACCAGCTTGATCTTTCAACGTAACTTCCGTATTTTCTTCCACAAGTTCACCCGATTGTTTCACCGTGATTGTGAAAGCATCACAAATTTTCGGAGCAAGATCGATTTCCGTTTGACACTCACCTTCTGTGTAAGAAACGGTGATCGTGCCTATCGCTTGATCCACTTCGTCATGCACGATGTACGTGCCTGCTGGTAGATCAGCTTTATCAAAGATAATCTTGCCGTTCGCATCAGTTGTACCCGTTGCGATTGTGCTGCCAGCTTGATCTTTCAATGTGACTTCTGTGTTTTCTTCCACAAGTTCGCCCGATTGTTTCACCGTGAGGGTGAAAGCATCACATGTTTTCGTTGCTAGATCAATAGGCGCTTGACATTCGCCCTCTGTGTAAGAAACGGTGATCGTGCCAACTGCTTGATCTTCTTTGTCATACACAGTGTACGTGCCTTCTGGTAGATCGGCTTTATCGAAGACAATCTTGCCGTCCGCATCTGTCGTACCTGTTGCAATCGGATTGCCCCCTTGATCTTTCAGCGTAACTTCCGTGCCTGCTCCCACAACTTCACCCGATTGTTTCACTGTGATTGTGAAAGCATCACATGTTTTCGGCGCTAGATCAATTTCTGCTTGACATTCGCCTTCTGTGTACGACACTGTCACAGAACCGACTTCGTTTCCGTCTTTATCGAGCACAGTGTATGTGCCTTCCTGCAGGTTGTCTTTCGCGAAAACAATTTTTCCATTTGCATTCGTCTTGCCCGGTACTTCCGTCGCACCCGACTTCAGCGTAAGCTCAACATCCGGCCCCGCTTCAACACCTTCTTGTTTCACCGTTACGGTGAATGCATCACAGGTTGGGGTTGGGGCAGGTGGAATGATAGGTCTCGGTCTTACTTCCGCTTCACAGTCGTCTTTTACAGTGAAGGAATTGATGTAATGATTCCCTTCATAGACGCGGTAAGTACCCCGTTCAATTTTATTAGGAATTTTCACTACACCATCCGTATCTGTCGTTAGCACAGTATTACCATTCTCACCCTCTATATCATTACCATTGGCATCCTTCACAGTAATATCTACACCATTACGCGGATTGCCGCCTCTGTCTAGTAGAGTTAACTTGAAGTCTTCGCAGTATGGTGCACCTTGTACTGAGGCCCCACAGTTATCATTTAGGTAACTTATTTTGATCTCATCAATTAAGAAATTACCATCGTAAACATCATATGTGCCTGCTGGTAGAAAATCGTCTGGTTCAAGCTTGATTTGACCATTACTATCTGTTGTCACCGTTGTAATAATTTCACCAGTTGTTTGATCTCTTACTGTCACTTCAATATTTGGACGAGGTGTAGTACCATTTCCGTCCCAAACAGTGATTGTAAAGAAATCGCATTTTGGTGCTGGTTGTACTTCACCTTGACAATCTTCATATTGAACAAGGACTTCATCTAATTTAACTTCATCATTATTTGAATCAATTTCAAACACATCGTATATTCCAGCTGGTAAATTAACGCGTGGCACTGAAATCTGACCGCTTGAATCTGACCTGCTTGTAGCTGTTACTTCTTCACCTGTACCTTTTTTTACAAATTTAATTTGGACATTTTCACGCGTGTTACCATCTACGTCTCTCACAGTTATTGTAAAATCCGAACATGTACCGTCCATATCAATATCTTCAATATTCTCAACAACAAAAAATTTGTTTCCATTTACGTTGAAGTTTATTGAGTTGCCCATTGTGATTTCAAGTCCACTTGTCGGTAGTGAGATATAATTATTAGGAGTACCACTTTCTTTTAACAGATACTTCCCATAACGAATTTCATCAAACGTAAGTCTACCACCGTTTGCTGTTGTAGCTTCATTTACTTTTATAGTACCTGTCTTATTCCATAGTTCGAACGTGATACCATCTAAGTCCGTTGATACACCTGTTAAAGGATTCAAACCAACTTTGTGAAGCTCGATTTTCCCTTTCACAGAAGAAATCGTACCACTTGAATCATTAAAATTAAATTCTTCGTCTTTTACTTCCGCCTCATCTTTTACTCCTGTCGTATTTCCGGAATAGTTAATCGACGCTTCGTTTGAGAACAAGTCCCCGTCTCCACCTAAGAAAAACGTTTTGTATTCGATTTGATACCCTTTTTGATTTAAGTTACCCAAATCTAATGTAAAACTGTTATCTGCACTATTTATCGTTGGTATAGCAGTTATCCAAGCCCCATAGCTAAGATTACCGTCTTCGTCCATTATAATTTCACGCATTTGGAACGTGTCTGGTAAAATAAGCTGGTTCTCTGTCATTTTATCAGTTAGTGTAATCTCGCCCAATGCCGAATGCGATTTATTGATATTTACTGTCCACGTAATCGTCTCGTCATCTGGATTAGTTTCTGCACGCTTACCAATTAGCTCATTTGCATGCTTCACAGTTGTAGAGGCTTTCAATGGGAACCTTCCGCTATTAGGTGTAGTAAATGTGGCTGTATTTTCATAACTATTGCCATTTTCATATCCGATGATATCGTCTGAATCTTTCGTTTGGTATGTGATAATGTACGCTTGATGATTTTGTTCCACTGATAAGCCATCAAAGCTGATTGAAAATCCTTTGTTATCAACATTTTCTGTTACAGTGTGTCCTGTTGTTAATTCAGCACCTGGCGTACCTTGTTGATCATCCACACCTAAATTCAATTGCTGTATTTTAATTGATCCTGGTACGAGCTCATGTCCTTCCTCAATTACATCAACGAGTTGAGCATTTTTAATGTCTTGTTTGTTAATGTTAACAGCTAAATTCCAGTTGAACACTTGGTTTTCGTGATCAAATTTGCCATTTTTGTATCCGTTCTTACCTGTTGGAGTGTTTCCTGGTTTATAATCTTCCGATTTTGTTATAGTGTAAGATTTTCCATCATCAACACCCGTCCAACTCCCTACTGCTGTGTTCTTATATTCTTCGTAAGGTGAACCATTTGGTAAAATATCGAACGTCGTTTTATATCTGATAGTGAAGTTTTGACCTTGTCTTAAGTTACCAAATTTTAGTGTAAATCCTGCATCTCCATTCGTACCTTTAAGCGTTGTTTCAATAGGAGTGACTCCGCTTGTGATATTAAATGGATTATTATCATGATTCACTAATTTCTGGCGAGTTCCACCTTCAGTATATGATGTGAAATCATCTTCAATCACAAAGTCATCCATAGACTTCTCAACATTTACACTAATTGTCCACGTAATTTCTTTTGTATCATAGTTGACTGAAGGCATTGATTTACTAAAAATGTTTTCTTCAGCCCAAAAATCATCGCTAGCAGTATTATCATCATACGAGGCTTCGTTACTTATAGTTGCGTCTTCGGTGACAAATTCAGAATCTAATTCTGTTTCATATTCAATCAAATATGCTTCGCCATTTGGTGATGGTAAGCTAACCGTAAACGATTTACTATCGGCTGCTGGTGTTATTTGTGGGTTTGAGACTTCTGACCCTTTTGTCCCTTCACCAGCTGCATTTACAGATACGTTATACACTTTAATCGTACCCGCTTTGATCTTATGTGGCCCTGTTACCGTATCTGTTAATATTTGTGAAGCCATTATACTACCGAAATAGTTGTACTTTATTTCCCATTTTGCATTGTATTTATTATCATCGGTAACTACTTTATCAAGTTTTGTTCCATATGTGTGAGTAGCGGAAGCAGAAGCAGAATCTGCATTCGGACCATTCGTCAATGTTGCAAGGTTCGTAAATGTTTCTGTTTCATTAATTGGGGCGCGCGTCACTTTTGTTTCATACGTTAGTTTGTACGCATAACGTCCATCGTCTAAGTTTACTGGAAATCCATCCGCTGACGATGTACCTTGAGAAGCTCCGACACCAAATAATCCTACAATAAATTTCTCAACTGTAATGCTTCCTTCAAGCTCATGACCGTCGCTTAGTGTATCGTCCAACTCCGCATCTTGTAGGTTTGCCCCTTCACGGTTCGTCCACACTTCCCAATTAATATAGCGCTCACCGTTTTTTATATTTGCTACACCTGATTTAGACATCGATTGTTCTGTATTCGTCGGTTTAAATATGAATGGAATTTTAATAGAATCTTTACCTACAATTGGAATATTTAATTCTTGCTCCAAACCACCATTAGTTCCATCCTCACTAAAATGAGCAACGAAGTGTAATGTACCGGTAAATGCCTCAGCCTCATTTAATCGTTCTGTTGTTGTGATAGTGACGGTGCTTCCAACAGTTGTATATTCTGCTGAAAAACCTGTTTCTGGATCTGATAATGTTCCACTTAGTTTCCCACTATCAAAATTCAGCAATGCCTGTGGCAGTTCGAATGAGAATGTCGAACCGACCTCATAATCTTTATCCGCAGTGATTGAAAATGTATAATTCAAGTCCACTTTGTCACCAATTATAGTTGTTACATTTGCCGCATCTGCTGCATTTGTTATTGTAACGCCATTAACGATTAAGTTAGCAAAATCGAACGTTGCATTTAACACAGCAACCTCATAAGCGGCTGGGGATATATCCTTTTTTACATTTGCACCTTCCCCTGGCGATGAAACTTCACCTTCCCCTGGCGGTGAAACTTCACCTTCCCCTGGCGGTGAAACTTCACCTTCTCCTGGCGATGGAACTTCACCTTCTCCTGACGGTGGAACTTCACCTTCTCCTGGCGATGGAACTTCACCTTCTCCTGACGGTGGAACTTCACCTTCTCCTGGCGATGGAACTTCACCTTCTCCTGGCGGTGGAACTTCACCTTCTCCTGGCGGTGAAACTTCACCTTCTTCTGGCGGTGAAACTTCACCTTCTCCTAGTGGTGGAATTTCACTCGCACTCACCGTCGCAATCGGCCCCAATATCGTCTGACCAATGATCAGCAACATTAGGACAAATATGCTTAATTTCTTCATGCTCTCCCCCCTCGTTTATCATCTTTCCTGCATGTCATGTTAAAGGCTTTTCATACTGTCATACCTACTCTCCTTTTCATTCATCATATTTATTTATATAAATTTATATAAATATCAAGGTACAAGTGCCGCTTGCACAATGAGTCGATGAGGCGGATTACGTGAGCCGATTGGTGTGCATGTGACGAGTGTGAGTAGTGGCTCGTCTTGGTCGTTTAAGACGGATACTTCCGATTGGTGGACGACAAAGGTGTCGACTACGGCAAATTTAAGTGTGCCATCTGATGTTGTCACTTGGATTTCATCGTTGACAGTTAATTCGTCTAGACGATTAAATTGTTTGCCATGGGTGATTGCACGATGTCCGGCTAGTCCAATATTATTTACACCGAATTCTTTTTGCGGTTCAACCATCCCAATTCCCTTGCTCAGCGTTTCGGTAGATGTGCCGTCGAAGATCAGCATATCCAAGTCAATCTTATCGATGGAGATTAAACCACGTGCCCCTTTTAGTTGGTCAGACTTGTCCCCGTTTGCCTGTTCAAAATCTGCCTCAGCCTGTTCAGCTTCCATGGATGCTTGCTCCAATTGTTCCGTATTGCCCAGTTGTGCAAAACTATCCAATAACTGTTGCTGTTCGCGATCATATTGCATGTTTTCATACAGTGGATACAAAATAATGGCGATTCCGATAAGGATAAAGAACAGACCCATGATTTTCCGCAATCCCATTTCTCCTTTTCTACTATAAGCTTACTGATTTATCATATAATTTTGCTCTTACAAAACGCTTAAATAAATATTGGAAGGATTTCCTCTTTTTTCACACTAATAAAAGAAGACTAGACAGATCCAGTCCCCTTAAACACAAGCTGAAGTTGCACACATAACCTTATGATGGGTAATACGTAAGTATGAATCACCGGATTGAGCATGCCTCTATATTTGAAATTAGGCAAATGTTTTTAAAGAAAAAAGAACCAAGCTCCAAAACAATCCACAATTGTTTCGGTACTTGGTTCTCAGAAATGTTTATCCCCAGATTTCCTTTGCAGTTTCAACTACAAGCCGTAATTTATTCCACTGGTCTTGTTCCGAAATTGTATTTCCTTCCTCCGTTGAGGCAAATCCACATTGTGGACTGATGCACAGTTGATCGATCGGGACATATTGCGTCGCTTCTTTTACCCGCCTTTTCAGTTCGGCTGGATCTTCGAGCTCCGCTGTCTTTGATGTGACCAAGCCTAAGATGACTTGCTGTTTTTGAATGAATCGCAATGGTGAGAAGTCGCCCGCACGTTCATCGTCAAACTCCAAAAAGAATCCGTCCACATTGACACGGGAAAATAACTCTTCCGCAATTGGCTCGTAGTTTCCTTGATAAAGCCAAGATGATTTGAAATTCCCGCGGCAAATATGAATCGTGATGGCCATATCTTCCGGCTTATTCGCTACGGCTTCAACCGTAATATCTGCGAATTTTTTCACCAACTCATCGGGATCAAACCCTTTTGCTATGATCTTTTCTCTGAAATCATCGCTGAATAGTGCGCCCCAACTCGTGTCATCCAGTTGCAAATATCGACAACCCGCTTCATAAAACGCTTGAATCGCATCTCGATACACTTGAACAATAGCTTGTGCCACTTCGTCCAGCGACGAATAAGCGGGCTTATCCAAATACGGCTGACTGTTAACGACTCCCGAGTAAAAGATCATATTCGGCCCCGGTATCGTCAACTTGGCGATATGTTCCCCCGCTATGCTTTTCAGATACTTGAAATCTTCCAAAAATGGATGATCCGCTGGGAACCCTAATTTAGAATCCACTGTATACAGTGTTGCTTTTTTCATCGTGCCATTGAATAGCCCGGTTGCGTCAATATCGTAAACCCGAATTCCTTCTAATGCCTGTATGAAATCCAAATGCCACCACTTACGGCGGAACTCCCCATCCGACACCGCTATCAGTCCAACTTCCTTCTGCTTTTCTACCAGCTTCGCAATTTCCACATCTTCAATTGCACGTAGCTCTTCTTTCGTCAACTGCCCTTCCAAAAATTGCGCCCGCGCCTCTTTTAGTCGCTGTGGACGCAAAAAACTACCTACATGATCCGCTCGAAACGGTGCTTTTGTTAAAGTAATCTGCTTCATGGTCCTTCTTCCCTTCGGTTATCAATAGTTATAATTGTTATTTTATGCTATCACACATAACCGTTTCACGGACCTATTTTTCTGAATAAATATAAAACAACCAGGTAATCAAACAATACTATCCTGTTTGATTACCTGGTATTATTCACACTCATACCAACCGATACACTTTCACCGGCCTGCCCCTTGAATAACGCAATTCTTCTCCGACACATTCCACTATACTTACTTTACATAAGTCAGAGACGATGCGTTGGGCGTTGCGATCGCTCATTTTCAAGTGAATGGCTAAATCTTTCGTTGTGAAGGTGGTCCAATCCATTTTACGGATTAAAGATTCAAGCCGTTTGAACGTTTTGATGCTGATGTTTCCTTCATCCAGTTTTGCTAAAAATGCTTTGTCGTCTGTCCGGTAGGCGTAGGTGAGTTCTTCTTCCTTTCCGACGGCATCGATCATCGTGCCATCCTCTTGTACGATGATAATTTCATGCTGCTCTTTCCCTTTCGATTCTCGAATGGCCCGGTAAGCATTCGTCTCGGCCGTAAAGACCGTCTGTCCGAATCCGATGCCGACTGCAACAGCCGAACCCGCTTCCAAGGAAAGATAATTCACCTTATCTTTCAACGCACCAATTTCCTGCTCGACGGCTCCCCTTGTGCTAAAGATGGCATAGCGACCATTTCCTTGTTCGAAGAGCGAGCCATCCAAACGTTCACAAAGTTGAATAAGCGTCTTCTTCAAATCAAGTTCCAAGTAGTCCAATCGATACGATTCTTTCATTTTTTCTTTGATGGCGTCGTACGCTAAAATCTCCATAATCACCACGCTAATCTGTGCATCTTTATAATAGGAAGTTTTTATTTTCTCAAAGAACATCCGAATCGTATGTATAATTTCATGGCGGGTCGGTGATAGCCAGAATGCTGGAATCCCTGCCTTTTGCAATTCAACATAGACCGTCGGATAACAAGTGAGGGCCGCCTCGATGTTGCCCTGTCTCCACAAATCATAGTGGAAATCAAATAACTCCTCTGCTTGGATGTCCACATCGAAGGTTTTCAAATACATTTTCTGCAATGGTTGTTCCAACTGTGCTAAATCTTTCGCACAGAAATAGGAATCGATCATATCCACACTAATCCGTTCCAACAGTTGACCATGTGCTGCTGAAAGTTCCACAATCCCTTTATAAATGCTTAATTCACTGGAATCAATATAAACGAAGTTTTCATTGGTCCCTACTGCATTCACTGCAATTTTATAAGGAATAAACCCTGAAAAAAGCCAAAAATCGACCGGTGTCTCCGGGTTTATTACAAACTCTTTCACTTCGGCCGTTTTGCTATAAACATAAGGGACGAATTCCAACTCTTTCTCAATTTCCCTTGCCAATGTCAAAATCCTATCCACTGATTGACGCGGACCGACAACCGCAATTTTATACATGACGGCTCCCTACTTTCTGCATACATCTGTTAACTAATTTTAACGATAAGCCTCCGTGATATCTAGTCCTGCTTCCATCAAAAAAGAGGCTGAATCGCTTCAGCCTCTTTTAAAGTAACCTTATTTCACCGTTTCTGGAATCAATGATTCATAGGTTTTCCCATCCAAACGCTCCTGCAACTCGGCTTTCGCCTGTTCAATCAGCGTCGGATTTTCCATTAATTGAATGGCAGTGGAAGCAATCACTTTTCCGGCATGCAGCATCCCTTTATGCGCAATCGGGGTGGCTCCTTGTGAAACGACTTGCCATGTATGAAGCGGAGTGCCAATCGCGAAACAAGCAGTCAGGCATTGCATCGTCGGAACGACCCAGCTGACATCCCCGACATCAGAAGAACCGGACAATACAGCCTCTGCCCGGGAATGAGGCGGGATCAAGTCTGCAATGACTCGTTCTTTCAATTGCTTCACCGTTTCCCGATCCCGACCCGCATATGCATTGTTCACATCCGCCTCAGATAACGTAGCACGGATTTCTCTGGCAAATTTCAATTCCTTTTCATCGTAAGTAGGAAGCTCGACTTTCTCCAGATTGTCATACATCACATCTGCCAGCACAGAATTCGGAATCAAATCGGAAGCCGTCCCTTCAAATTCAACATCAAACGTCGTCCCGGTCATCAACGCCGCTCCGCGTGCAATGTCATAAACTCGCTCGTAAAGCGACTTCACATCCTCTTTCTCTAATGCCCGAATCAAGTAGACGACTTCCGCATTCGCTTGAACGACATTCGGCGAACTGCCGCCTGTATCCGTCACCGCATAATGGATCCGTGCATCTGGCACCATATGCTCCCTTAAATAGTTGACGCCGACATTCATCAGTTCCACCGCATCTAGCGCACTTCTTCCTAAATGAGGTGCGGCCGCAGCATGGGCGCTCTTCCCTTTAAACTTGAAACGAGCGGAATAATTGGCCAGCATCCGCGCATTCATTAGCCCCGGTACATCCCATGGATGCCATGACAGCGCGATATCCGCATCATCAAACAGCCCTGCCCGTGTCATGAAGGCTTTTCCCGATCCAGCTTCTTCAGCCGGACAACCATACAGACGAACCGTCCCTTTCAATTGATTTGATTTCATATATTCTTTGACGGCGACAGCTGCTGCAAATGCACCTGTCCCCAACAAATTATGACCGCAACCGTGTCCATTTCCGCCCTCGACGACTGGCTCGGAATGGGTCAATCCTTGTTTCTGACTCAGACCCGCCAATGCATCAAACTCACCAAGAATTGCAATGACCGGTTTTCCTAATCCATAACTTCCGACAAAAGCCGTTTCCAGCCCTGCGACACCTCGTTCAACTTGGAACCCTTCCTCTTCCAAAGCCCCGCTCAAATAGGCGGATGATTGATGTTCTTCAAAAAACAACTCCGGAACGTTCCAAATTTGATCGCTTAACGCGATGAACTTTTCCCGTTTCTGTTCAATCAGTTTCGAAACCGTTTGCTGTATGTCCATCATTCATTCCTCCTTCAGTTCACCCATTCGCTTGTAGCAACTCACCTTTTTTAAAGTTCAATGTCAGTAGGGATGCCGTACAGATGATACCGAAAACGATCAACATCCAAAACGCGGCATTATACGATCCATTGAACGTCTGCACAATATAACCGATTGCCAGTGGCGTGATAAAGCCCGCTAATTGACCGCCCGTATTGGCAATCCCCATGCTTGTCCCTGTAACCGTGGATGGAAGCCTTTTCAAAATGACTGCCGGTAACAGCAACATGACAAATGAAATAAAGAGAATGACGATTGTCTGATACGTAACGAAAACCGTTACATTCGGCGCGTTGAACATGAGATATAACAAAATACTGACAACCACACAAGCGACTGCTCCTACTATTTTTTCCTTACCGAGTGGAAGTCTGTCAATCACATACCCCGCTAAATACATCCCAACAATCATCGCTAAGCCCGGTATCGTTTGCGCCCAGCCGAGTGAAATTAAATCGAGTCCTCTTACATTGACAAGATAAGTCGGCAACCATGTCGCCAAGCCCCAGTTAATGGCATAAATACTATAGTAAGCGATAAACAGATTCAACATGAGCGGAGTTTTTAACAATTGCGCAAAAACCCCTTGTTGTTTCTCGCCTTGCTGTTTCAGTTCCTCTTCTTTTACATGTGCAGGCAGCTTGATGAATGCCCAGTAGAGAATCGTAATCACAATCCCGATACCACCCAGTATGAGGAAAGACACACGCCAGCCGATCGTAGTCAACATATAAGCAGAAAGAAGCGGCACGATCAGCGACACAATCCCTCCGGATGACAGCATGATGGACATCGCCCATGCCCGTTTATCCATTGGAAACGTTTGCGAAATCAATTTTGAACTCGAAGGTTGGAACCCACCTTCCCCGATCCCAAACAGAAAACGGATAGCAACCATCGAAGCCAATGACCAAACCGCCCCAGTCATCGCAGTAAAGATCGACCACATCAAAACGGAAACCATCAGCACCCGTCTGGAACCGAATTTATCCGCCAACCAACCGCCAGGAATTTGCATCAGCGCATACCCTGCAAAGAAACTACTCAAAATCAGTCCCGTACTCGTTGGACTTAATTGTAAATCTTCCGTGATGGACAAAACGGCATAATTGATAAAATACCGGTCAAAGTTCCCAATCGCCCAACCGAGAAAAAGTAAAAACAAAATCAGATTTCTATGTTTCGCAGAAACCATAAAAGCCCCCCCTTTTTATTATGTAATACTCACAACCTCATTTACCGCATAATTAACGAAACCTTCGTTATGTAGAATACTATAAATAATTGTTAAACATAACGCAATACATTTTTTTCGGCACGACAAGTTCGCAACTTACTTTGGAACGTTGTATTCTTTATCCGAAATGTCGTTTATTTTCTTGAATATTTATCGTTCTTCATCGGTAGTATCCCCCTTTTCCTCGACAAAAAACGACTGGCAGGAATTTTATCCGTTCAGTCGTTTTTTCGGAAAGTACCAGTTCGGATGAAGTTGGACGTTGTTGACTTTCGTACGTAATATTGTCTATTTCTCCAACAAAAAACGACTGACAGGACTTTTTCCTGTTCAGTCGTTTTCTTCTTCACCTTAGGATTACCCTGCTATCACTTTACAGACGTAGCGGCAAGAGATTGCGGGCGCGCACCTTTTAAGGGATTCGTCTTCTCGAATGCATAAGCAACATTCAAAACGAGATCTTCCCGGAAGGCCGACCCCATAATTTGCATTCCGGCTGGCATGCCATTGACCAATCCACATGGAATCGATAAGGCTGGTAAACCGGTCAAGTTACCAGGACCTGTGAATCGGATAATATTTTCAATCAAATCAACTTCTTTTCCGTTAATGTTCACCAAGTCCTCCCCAATATTCGGGACGATCAATGGCAATGTCGGAGAAATGAGCACGTCCACTTTCTCAAACGCTTGTTGGAATTCAAGTTTGATTTTCCTTCTGATCTGCTGCGCCTGCAAATAATCGACAGCTGATGGGATTTCCCCCAGTTCAAAGAGATAGCGGATGTCATCTCCGAAATCATGAGGACGTTCCTGTAAATTTTTATGGTGAATCGTGCTGGCTTCCGATAAGGAAGTGATCAACTCCGCGTATTCAGCATATTGCAATGAAGGAATCGACACGACTTCCACCTTGGCCCCTTGGTCAACCAATGCTTGAATACCTGCGCGGACCAGTTTGTCCACTTCCGAATCGACGTTTTTGAAGAAGTAATCCTCATTGACACCGATGACAAGATCTTTGACATTGCCCGTCAATTTTTCCGTATACTTCACACTCGGAACATTGGCGGAAGTCGGATCTTTGCGATCAAATCCAGCAAGCGCTTCCAACATTGCTGCCGCATCTGTCACCGTCTTCGTCATCGGACCGATATGATCCAATGACCAGGCAAGCGGCCAGCAACCATATTTACTGACGAGACCATGTGTCGGTTTTAACCCAACAATTCCACAAGCCGAAGAAGGAATCCGGATGGAACCCGCCGTATCCGTTCCCAGCGTCCCGATACTCATATTGGCCGCAATGGCGACGCCTGAACCGCCGCTCGATCCGCCCGGAATCTTCTCCAAATCCCACGGGTTACGCGCCGGACCAAAGTGCGGATTATTATTCGTGATTCCCCAAGCATACTCATGCATATTAAGCTTTCCAGTAAAGACAACGCCCGAATCACGTAATTTCTCAATGACCGTTGCATCATGATCTGACACAAAGTCACCGTGGATTTTCGATGCCATCGTCGTCACTTCATCTTTGAAATAAATATTATCCTTTATGCCCATCGGAATGCCGTGAAGCTTGCCGCGGTAATTCCCCTCCGCAATTTCACGTTCCGCTTGCTTTGCAGCTTTTTTCGCACTTTCATGCGTAATGGCAATATAGGCGTTGTTTTGCTCATTGAGCGTGTCCACCTGTTCCAAAACAGCATCTGTCAACTCGACCGGAGAAACTTCTTGTTTCTCGATGAGCGGCGCCAATTCTTC
The DNA here is from genome assembly GCF_022346545.1 of Sporosarcina sp. ACRSM. GTDB lineage: Bacteria > Bacillota > Bacilli > Bacillales_A > Planococcaceae > Sporosarcina. The sequence continues at coordinate 190,154 of NZ_JAKRNU010000009.1, forward strand.
AATTGCAAGAGAGATCAATTCTTTACTCAAGATGATCACCTCCTGCAGTATTGCATAATGAGATGTCATAGCTCTCTAATGGTAGATCCTTTATTTGTTCTTTCAGCTTTGCAATCGCATTCCAACGAGACTCCACTACTTTGAAGTCCTCTTCCGGTATTTTTAGATCTTTTGCAGCAAATAATTCCCGAATTGACACCGTCATTAATAATCCACCCCAATTAGTTTTTTATTACAACTTTTACATTCGGTACAAAATCGTTCGCAAAAATTAGGACAAATACCTGCTAATGAACAACTAAATGATCGACTAGAAAGCTATCACCACCAAAATAATATCGATAGTCTTCACACAACAAATCTAGTGTACTATAAATCATTATAATTATCAAATTATTCTAAATTTAATTTCAAACAAGCACTTTTCAATAACAAGTGTAAACCATTCACATTTGGACACACTAAAAAATCAAGCTGGGCATAACGAAAGGAGAGATGAATAATGACGAAGAAGAAGCCTCCGCACGTGCAATTAACGGATAAAAACAACGGAATGTCTTCGACTCAAGAAGTACTTTATCAGGAAGAATATAAAAAAGCAGATAAAGCTGCAAAAAAAGGGAAATAAAGGCTAAGCTTTTTCAAAAAGTGCCCGGTACTCTTACCATTCCCATGAGTACCGGGCACCTCAATTAAATTTTACTCAATTCATCTAAAAAAGCAGGTTTTCGTTTATAGACATCTCTTAGCTCCTTCACGAGCTCCTCACGAAGGTTTTTCCCGGCCACTTTCTCAAAGCGCTGAATGATTCGGCATACGTCTTGATATCTTCGGCGATCCGATGCAGCATGTGCTGCCATTTTGATATATTTCGCGTAAATTTGCTGAATCTCATCTTTAAATGACCCTACTAATTCACTCGTATACTGTTCGACAGGTTTCGGATTTTCACGTACAAGCTCCATCATCTCAGCGATGTCATTCTCTTCCTCAATGAGTCTTTTGAATAGATCTTTTGCTCTCCATCCCGTTTCCTTTTGTAGCTCTTGCTTTAAGTGTGCATAAAATTGCGCATGATTTTCGGCAAGCTCCTTGAGTTCTGCGTAATATTCGAAATCGCCATTCAGGAACAATTCTTTCGCTAAGGTTTGCTGCTCATCTTTCAGCGTAAGTTCTTTATATGCGGCGTATCTAAATTGCTTCCATTTCGAAACCAACCCAGCAAATCCCTTATCCTGTTTTTCTCCAGCTAACGCCAACTGGATGACTTGCTCGTAGTTTTTCCCTGCCATGTTTTGTTGGATCAACCACTCTCGGAAAGACGTATAATGAAGATATTTATGAATAAATCTTTCGGCTTCCTCTTTATTACCGTATCGCTGGATCATTTCAAATAAAATTTGCAACAATTCTTCATTGACATAACGACGATGATGTTCAGCATCTTTTTCATCAATCATCGATTCAATTTTTTGGTTCAGTATTTCTCGATACTCTTTTTGATCCGCAAATTGAGTACAGATTCTGAACAACGCAATCCGATAGTCTTCCCACCCATCAAAAATTGGATGATCACATTGTTTGAGCAGTTTTTCCAATAAGCTCCCGCTCTGTTCAGGCTTCAAAGTAACAGCTTCTATAACCGTCTCTTCTATCGCTTCAAGTGTTTCTTCCACTAAAAAGCCGATATCCCCATTAGAATCATCCGCATATTGAAAAGCACTGATCGTTTCCTCTAACAATAAGAAAGCAAGATCAAGCGCCACACTTGCATTTGCACAGTTCTCGATTTGTGTTAAACATTCTCCCAGTTCCCTTGTAAAACGTCCGGTTTCCCGATAGGAAATAAACCGTTCACCTGCCGTATATTTATTGACAACAGATCGAATCCACCTTTTGGAATTTGCTAATGCTTGTCCTGTCTCGCCCTTCGAATATTTCAATAGGAGACGACTTTTCAAGATCGCATCATTTCCTGCAAACTCCATAATTATTTCGACTAATTCTTCTTTCGATAAGCCTTCGAGCACATCCCGCAGTTCTGGTTGCTTTTCTCGACCATTCATGGAGATGCGTTCGCCCGATTCTTCATGCAATATTTTGAACAATTCGTAGAAAACCGCTGCCTCATGCTTACAAACTGGCCCATAGTCATAAGGACAGTCACAATCAGACCAGATGATTTCACCATTTGTATCCATTTTTACAACAACGACATAGTCATCGCTTCCTATCACTTGGAAAACATATTCATGCTCACCTTGGAGGACCGCTTCCCCTACATGCCCATCTGCATAGTAGTCATAGCCTCTCTCCAAGATTTTTTCGCTGATATGCTCCTCGAAGTTCTCGATGTTCATTTTGGGTCCGTCGCTCCTTGAAAATCGCTATTTTCTCTCTTCGGTATTTTGTAAATACTTTTCTACCAGCAGCTCAGCCTCTTTCACACCTTGCTTTGTTAGATAAACTGACTTGGATCGTGTACTTCCTCTTAACAAATCCTCCTCCGTTAACTGATTCAAAATATCAAACGGATAGCCCTTCCAGCTTCTTCTCATTTCTTCCGGTAACTCTTGCTCTTTCCACGAAGTCAAATAGAGCAATAACAATGTGAGCTCTTTAATTTTTTCTTCCATGTTTAACCCACCTTTTCATGAACGAACAATGTGTTCTATTACGGTACTTTTATAACGTACGGATAATCCGTTCCACCGCTACCGGATCTAATGAAGTAGCCTCTGCAATTTGGTCAACTGTTAACGATAACTTGAACAGTCGCTTGACAGTTTCTTCTTTTTCTAACAGTTTGCCTTGCTCTAATCCTTGTTCTAATCCTTGCTCTAATCCTTGTTCAAGACCTCTTTCATGCCCCTTTTTCTCAGCCATATGCTTCACATCATCTAATTTCGCCTCTTCATCGAGGATATATTTCAATCGTGATTGGTAAGCTAAAAATTCTTCTGGAGATTGACTGATTTCTTGCCAAACTGTGAACGCATCCTGTAGTTGTTCGTCCCTCATCGCAAGTTCCTCCAATTCCTGATTGGCAACTTTTATTCATCGGCCGACTTATTCAACTCCCTGATAATCCGTTCTACTTCTATTGGTTCTAATGAGGTTGCCTCTGCAATTTGGTCAACTGTTAACGATAACTTGAACAGTCGCTTGACAGTTTCTTCTTTTTCTAACAGTTTGCCTTGCTCTAATCCTTGCTCTAATCCTTGTTCAAGACCTCTTTCATGTCCCTTTTTCTCAGCCATATGCTTCACATCATCTAATTTCGCCTCTTCATCGAGGATATATTTCAATCGTGATTGGTAAGCTAAAAATTCTTCTGGGGATTGACTGATTTCTTGCCAAACTGTGAACGCATCCTGTAGTTGTTCGTCCCTCATCGCAAGTTCCTCCAATTCCTGATAGATTTCTTCATACACCTTCTTTTTCCTTGCGTCGACCATGCCAAGCAATAACAGCCACCTTGCCAAGATATCATTCCAGGGATCCAACTTCTTTTCATGCCATTGTTTAATAAATTTATTCATCTCTATGAAATGAATCTCAAGCACATCATCCATCCTGAACTTATCTTCCTTTTCATACAGATGAAAGGTATTATGAAAAGTCTCCGTTTGATTGAACAATTGAAAATTACAAATATTAATGGTGATTGTTGGCAATAGCTTATTGTAGCCCATACCTTTTTGCAACTGCGAATGATACATTCGTGACCAATAAAACAGTGTGCGCTTTACCATATCATATTGATTGGTTAATTGAATTTCTACATTGATCCATTCATCCGCTTGTGTTTTAACTAAAATATCCAATCGTGATTGCTTATCGTCCTCATATTCTCCACCGACCTCTTGGCTGGCAAACGCAATTTCTTTAATGGCGTGACGACCTGTTCGTTTCAGAATTGCATTTAAAAAGACGACTGTAATCTTTTTGTTTTTCTCGTTACCAAACAATTGTTTAAAAGCATAATCGACTTTCAAATCCACAAACTTCTCTAATGGAATTCGCCTTAGCGCTCGTTCACTCATTAAACGCCACCTCCAAGCACAGCTTTAGTAATTGTATTATAACACGATATATTTAACCTTTTCGAATCTCCGCCTGTTCGCCTGAACAAACAGGAAATCCCCTCAAGTCTCAAAGAACCTAAGGGGATATTGTAGAATTCAAATGCTATCGATTGTTAATTAAGTTGAATCCGTTGCATAGACTTTCACGAGTTCAGAATAATCTCTTTCGAGAAGTGTTGTATAGATTTTGCGGTGGTTTTTTCCTGAACGAGGGCGTTATTACTTCGTGAGGTGTGTTGTGTTCTTCTACGAAAACGTTACATACTTCACACAGAAGTTCACTCCGGATATTCAATCTTATCAAAACTAATTGTAAAAAAACTTGCTATTCATTCTGATTTGTGCAATTATTATAACAAGTAGTTCAATAAAACGCCTATCGAATAGCTATAAAAAAGCGAACCTTTTTTACACAGAGCTATTTGAATTGTTGGCTACATCTTTCTAGCAGAAGTTTATTTTTGCTGGATAGGTGTAGCCTTTTTGCGTAGGTAGAAAGAGGAGGCTAACAATGAAAGTCTATGATTCTGTAGCAGATGCACTTGCTTGTGTCCAAAGTGATCAGACAATTATGGTTGGTGGATTTGGTCTGATTGGCGCACCTTTAACGCTGATTGACGGTCTGATTGAACAAGATGCTAATGGATTGACGATTATTAGCAATAATCTTGGTGAAAAAGGGGAAGGTCTTGGTCTTCTGTTGCAACAAAAAAAGGTGCGTAAGGCGATTGGCTCCTATTTTACGAGTAATCGGGATGTCGGTGATGCTTATCAAGCGGGTGAATTAGAAATCCAGCTTCTTCCACAAGGAACGTTGGCAGAATCCATTCGTGCGGGTGGCGCCGGCATTGGCGGCTATTATACGAAAACCGCGGTCGGAACCGATTTGGCGAAAGGGAAAGAAACGAAAATGATTAACGGGATTGAATATGTGTTTGAAGAGGCGCTTCGTGCAGATGTTGCCTTAATTCGCGCACATAAAGCCGATACGTTAGGAAATGTCGTTTACTATAAAACAGCGCGGAACTTCAATCCCTTAATGGCAACTGCTGCCGACCATGTCATTGTTGAGGTGGATGAAATTGTCGAAGTTGGACAACTGTCAGCAGAAGAAATTGTAACACCGCACCTATTCGTAGACGGCCTTGTGGTTGCAAAAAAAGTGTTAACGAAAGGAGGCATTGTCAATCATGACAAACAACGGGAATATACAAACGTTAATCGCTGAACGGGCAGCTAAGGAGTTAACAGAGCGTAGCATCGTCAATTTAGGCATCGGGATTCCGACACTTGTCGCCAAATATATTGACAGTGATCTCGTTCAATTCCATACAGAAAATGGACTTCTCGGGGTAACGGATATCGATGAGGAACACATTGATCCCAACCTTGTCAATGCAGGCAAGTTACCAGTAGGCCAGGCGATGGGCGCGTCCTTTTTTAACAGTGCTGACTCATTCGGAATGATCCGCGGCGGTCATGTCGATGTGGCCATTCTAGGTGTGTTGCAAGTCGATGCGCAAGGTAGAATCGCAAACTGGGCAGTGCCGGGGAAAAATATTATCGGTGTTGGCGGGGCAATGGATTTATTAGTCGGGGCCAAAAAAGTCATTGTCACCACGACGCATACTTCTAAAGACGGCAAAAGTAAATTGTTGCAAGAATGCACTTATCCGATCACTTCAACAAGAAGTGTAGACATCATCATCACGGAGCTTGCTGTGTTTCACGTTAAAAATAAAACCTTACATTTAGTCGAATTAATGCCTGGCGTCACGTTGGAACAAGTGACCCAACATACAGAGGCAACATTTGTAAACGATCTGGAAGGGAGTTTTGTAAGTTGAGAGAAGTGGTGATCGTCGAAAGTGTTCGAACAGCGATCGGAAAATTAGGCGGCACGCTTGGAAATGAAACCGTAGATAAATTGGCTGCAAAAGTGATGCAAGAAGTCATCGCACGTGCTGCCATCGATCCAGCAATCGTGGATGAAGTCATCATTGGGCAAGCTAAACAAAGTGCAGATACATCAAATCTTGCCCGCTTAGCCTCTTTACAAGCAGGCATTCCCATTGAAGTACCTGGCTATACTGTGCACCGCCAATGCGGATCCGGTGTCCAAGCCATCAATTCGGCCGCGCAGCAAATCCAGCTCGGCTTAAGCGATATCATTCTTGCAGGTGGAGCCGAATCGATGAGTACTGCCCCCTACTATTTACGAAACGCCCGTTTCGGCTACCAGTCAGGAAATGGACTGTTACTAGACCCGAATACAGAAAGTCAACCCGGTTCCCAGCCGGCGGAATATGGGATTACAACGATGGGCATGACGGCGGAAAATCTAGCGGAAAAATATAAGATTTCGAGACAAGAACAAGACGAGTTCGCACATCGCAGTCAAGAAAAGACGGCTCATGCAATTCAAAATGGCTATTTTGAACGGCAGATCGTCCCTTATGACATCAAGCAGCGAAAAGAAACAGTCGAATTTAAAATCGATGAACATCCTCGCCTATCAAACGTTGACAGACTCGGTTCGTTGAAAGCGGTGTTTAAACAGGACGGGACAGTGACTGCCGGAAATAGTAGCGGCCGAAACGATGGCGCGGCAGCTTTACTCGTCATGGAGAAGGAAACAGCAGAACGGCTTGGTTTGAAACCGAAAGTGAAAATCATTGCGCAGGCAGCTGCCGGGGTAGATCCACGCATTATGGGAATCGGGCCTGTTCCTTCTACGATCAAGGCACTAAAGCAAGCGAACTTATCCATTGATGATATCGACATCATCGAGTTAAACGAAGCCTTCGCCGCACAATCCATCGCGGTGATAAAAGAGCTCGGTTTAGATGAAGCAAAAGTGAATCCAAACGGCGGTGCTATTGCAATGGGACACCCGATCGGCGCAACAGGCGCGATCCTATTCACCAAACTGATCCATGAACTGGAACGAACAGGCAAACGATACGGCTTAGTGACCCTGTGCATTGCCGGCGGATTAGGAATTACTACCATTGTTGAGAATTTACAGTAATCAATTACGCCTCGGCGTAATTGCGTCCAGATTTTGAATTGCGCTTGCGCAATCAACTCCTTTCAAAATCTGTGACATCCGCCGGAGGCTTGGGCCAACAGGATGTTGGTCACTCAGGCGTTGCCGCAGGACGCGGCGACCTTAGCCTGAGTTCCTCTAATCAGCGGGGAGTTTGGACTCCCTCTGATTGAAATGCTTTCTGACATTCATCTCGTTACTTTTGGAAGTGGGTGACTTCCGCTGAATCAAGTTAAAAACAAGACACCAGTTTTATTTGGTGTCTTGCACATTATTTATTTTTTCAAGATATCTTTTTTGAGCAGATTTTAAAGCAACAATGACGGAACCGGTAGAAGGTGCAAAATAGTGGGATTCAATACGCTTGATCAACATTTCAATATCAGATGTGAAATCGAAACCGACAATCATCCGCTTGAAATAATCTTGCGCAAGCTTCGTAATGAAAGTGAATTCAGCATCAATCACTTCATGTGTTTGTATATCCACTTCTAAGACAATACCAGCATGTTTGTATGTTTCATACATAGACGTACCTTGTGGTGCTTTTGCATATGCGGTCACTAAAACACTTGTTAAGTTTTGCATCCATATACCTCCAACAATTATGTACTGTGAGATTGCCTCTCTAGTATAACAAAACTGAATAGGGATTTCGGTTTATAATATACCGTAAATTCATTTTATTCATAACAAAATATAAAAATACAAGGTCTCCAATATACCATAATTGATTTGGGAACCTTGTATTTTATTATGACACTTATTATCCTTCCATTGTCTCATACACCTTTTTAAAGGTTGAAACAAACTCCCGTCTAAACTCTTCTACATCGGCATCTAGACAGACAAATACATGTCCATTCTCGGTATAGTGAGTCACTGTACAACCTGAGGCTTCCCCTTCTGTCACAACATTCACCGTAGCTCTCTTCCCTTTAAAAATCTCGGGACGGGTCAAATAGAAGATCGTGCATAAGTCGTGTATGGTAAAGTGATTTTGGGTGGAAGTGGTGCTATCGTAATCACTTAACAATCGACTCACCATATCCCCCACTTTTCCATAGCCCTCGATTTCCCGGACATTTTCAGTCGTGATGCTTGTTAAACGTGTAATGTCCAATCCACACATGGTAATTTTTATTTGCTCATCAAAGACAATCTTGGCCGCATGAGGATCCACGAATATATTAAACTCAGCTACCGGCGTTCGATTGCCTCCTTGGGCAGCGCCCCCCATTAAAACGATCTCTTTAATATTGCTTTTTGTTTCCGGGTACATTTTTATTAACAGGGCAATATTGGTAAGCGGTCCGATTGGTACAAGCGTTACCGGCTCATTAGAATGGAGTATCACATCTCTCATTTCTTCAACTGCATGTCGATTGGAAAGATTTGCAATGCCTGCCTTTTCTTCAAATTGATAACCACCTACTCCACTTTCACCGTGAACAGCAGATGCAGTGACTAACTTATTCAATAAAGGTTCATCGGCCCCTTTGGCAACCGGCGTATCCTTTCCTAAAAAGTTCACCAAGTTGACGGCATTTCTCGTCGTATTTTCAATTCCAACATTCCCGCCAACCGTCGTGATCAGCTTTACATCCAGCTCTTCCGCAAATAATCCTGCGGTGATAGCAATAACGTCATCAATTCCCGGATCTGTATCGATAATAATAGGTGTTTTCATATGTGTACACTCCCATACTTTAGTCAATTTCTATTGTACGATAAGGTTTATCGACTTTCTTTTATTTCATTATAAAGGAGCGAAAATTAATTTCAAAAGTTGTCCACTTTTCGACCCCTCCCTTCTATATAGAGGGTAAAGGGGGAATTTCAAATGACACATTATTTGCAGGAATATGCTCGCTTTGCCACAATCGCGGAAATGGATGCGGCAGCTGAACAGCATGTCACTTTCCACTGGGATGCCATGACGAAAACGGATCGCCGGGTGCTGGATGTTATCCGCCGCTATTCGGTGAAATACGGGGCGGCCCATTTGAAACATGAAACAATTGAAGAAACCATCGGAAAATCAAATGCGACGGTCCGACGTGCCATCCGGAAACTCATCAAGCTTCGCATCATCGAAAAAGTCCATTACATCCGTCCTGTCATGAGCGGGCTCGGCGCCAACATTTACATCATTTTGCCCTTCGATGACCAGGGGAAAATGAACAGACGGGATGATGCCGACAAACCGCATGACAATAAGGTACACGAGCCAGTTTCCAAAAACGAAGCCTTACTTTCTAAATCTATAAATTCTAAAGATCTAGTAAAGACGTCTCCACAGGAACCGTCAAATTTATCCACAAGTCTATTCAGTCGCATGAAAGACCTGCTGACTAGAACAATCGGAGACACAAAATTGGCCCGCGAATTCTATGGCATTCACCGTGCTATCTCGGGAAAAATGTTAAAGTTTGAGATTTATCAAGATGACAAGAAAGTCTTTGAAGACCTTGCCTATCGTGCTCTCATGATCACTGTGATGGCTACTAAAAAGAAAGCCATCCGCAACTTACCGGGGTATTTCAAAGGCGTATTGGATCAATTGGTCGAAGAGACGTATTTCTCGGATATGTTCAAGTGCTTTGACGTACCAGTGGAGGGGTTTTATTATCCTGAAGGAAATTTTTAATGGGGATTGGCTTATTCCTTGGATGCCGAGATTGCTGACTTTGAGCGCGTGGAACAAGGTTTGAGCGAAAGCGGCAACGCTTTGAGCCCGCGGAACAAAGTATGAGCGCTGGCGGCGACGCTTTGAGCTCGCGAAACAAAGTTTGAGCGCTGGCGGTGACGCTTTGAGCTCGCGAAACAAAGTTTGAGCGCTGGCGGCGACGCTTTGAGCTCGCGAAACAAAGTTTGAGCGCTGGCGGCGACGCTTTGAGCTCGCGAAACAAAGTTTGAGCGCTGGCGGCGACGCTTTGAGCTCGCGAAACAAAGTTTGAGCGCTGGCG